>NZ_JACXIY010000013.1 GCF_014705655.1 Paenibacillus arenilitoris
ATGGCCCCGGAAGCGGCGGAACTGGGCGCATACGGCGGCTGGCGGACAAATCAGAGCTAGAAATTAGCTCTGATGCGCAAACTTAGCCTGGTTTGGACAGATCAGGTCTAGAAAGTAGACCTGATGGCCCCGGAAGCGGCGGAACTGGGCGCATACGGCGGCTGGCGGACAAATCAGAGCTAGAAATTAGCTCTGATGCGCAAACTTAGGCTGGTTTGGACAGATCAGGTCTAGAAAGTAGACCTGATGGCCCCGGAAGCGGCGGAACTGGGCGCATACGGCGGCTGGCGGACAAATCAGAGCTAGAAATTAGCTCTGATGCGCAAACTTAGGCTGGTTTGGGCGGATCAGGTCTAGAAAGTAGACCTGATGGCCCCGGAAGCGGCGGAACTGGGCTCATACGGCGGCTGACGGACAAATCAGAGCTAGAAATTAGCTCTGATGCGCAAACTTAGGCTGGTTTGGACAGATCAGGTCTAGAAAGTAGACCTGATAGTCCCGGGAGCCGGAGCGGCGAGGTAATACGCAAAGCAAGGGAAGCTTCCCTTTTTTGATAAATAGCAATGGGTCAAAACGATGAGGAGGGTATTTGTGTGGCTATACGGAGAGCGTTAATCAGTGTATCCGATAAGACGGGAATCGTGGAGTTCTCCCGCGAACTGGCGAATCAGGGCGTGCAAATCATTTCGACGGGCGGAACGTTTAGCCTGCTGCAGAAGGAAGGCGTGCCGGTCATCGGCATTTCCGACGTGACGGGGTTTCCGGAAATATTGGATGGCCGCGTGAAGACGCTGCACCCTGCCGTACATTGCGGCTTGCTTGCGGTGCGCGACGACGAAGAGCATCAGAAAGCGATGAAGGAGCTTGGGCTGGATTACATCGACCTCGTCGTCGTGAACCTGTATCCGTTCAAGGAAACGATCGCGAAGCCGGACGTCACGTACGAGGACGCGATCGAAAACATCGATATCGGCGGTCCGACGATGCTGCGCTCGGCTGCCAAAAACCACGCATTCGTTACGGTTGTCGTCGATGCCGGCGACTACGGCGCGATTCTTGGCGAAGTGAAGGCGCAGGGCGACACGACGCTAGAAACGCGCAAGCGCCTGGCGGCCAAAGTATTCCGCCACACGGCGGCGTACGACTCCCTCATCTCGGACTACCTCTCGAAGCAGATGGGCGAGCCGCTTCCCGAGACGTATACCGTCACTTACGAGAAGGTGCAGGACCTTCGTTACGGCGAGAACCCGCACCAGAAGGCCGCTTTCTACAGCAAGCCGCTTGCCGCGGCGGGCAACGTGACGACGGCCGAGCAGCTTCACGGCAAGGAGCTGTCCTACAACAACATCAACGACGCGAACGCCGCGCTGGCCATTCTCAAAGAATTCGACGAGCCCGCTGTCGTTGCCGTCAAGCATATGAACCCTTGCGGCGTAGGCATCGGCGCGACCATTCACGAGGCTTATCAAAAAGCGTACGAAGCCGACCCGACGTCCATCTTCGGCGGCATCGTGGCGGCGAACCGGACGATCGGCACGGATACGGCCGAGCTGCTCGGCAGCATTTTCCTCGAGATCATTATTGCGCCGGATTACACGCCGGAGGCGCTTGATATTTTGATGAAGAAGAAAAACATCCGCCTCCTCAAGCTGGGCGAGCTGTCCGCGGCCGCCGAGCGCAAGCCGGAGTGGGTCGTGACCTCGGTAGACGGCGGCATGCTCATCCAGGAAAGCGACGTGCACAGCCTGGCCGAAGCGGATCTGCAGTTCGTTACGGACCGCAAGCCGACGGCGGAAGAGCTGAAGCAGCTTCTGTTCGGCTGGAAGGTCGTGAAGCACGTGAAGTCGAACGCGATCCTTCTCGCGAAGGACGACATGACGGTCGGCGTGGGCGCGGGCCAAATGAACCGCGTCGGCGCGGCGCGCATCGCGATCGAGCAAGCGGGCGAGAAGGCGCAAGGCGCAGCGCTTGCGTCCGATGCGTTTTTCCCGATGGGAGATACCGTCGAGCTTGCGGCCAAAGCCGGCATTACGGCGATTATTCAGCCGGGCGGCTCGATCAAGGACGAGGAGTCGATCGCGGCAGCGAACGCGAACAACATCGCGATGGTGTTCACGGGCGTTCGCCACTTCAAGCACTAGCAGGTAGATGGCCGTAGCCGTATCCGGTTCGGAAGGATAGGAGCGGCGTGCGGCGTCTGGTGAGTCAGGTGCTCAGGTGCACAGGGGCATTAAGTGCATCAGGTGCACTGGGCGTCTGGTGCTTAGGTGCATCAGGTGCACTGGGCCTCTGGTGCTTAGGTGCACCAGTTGCACAGTGACGTCAGATGTGTAAGGTGAATCAGGTGTGTCAGGTGCGTAAAGTGAAGCAGGAGCATCAGGTGCATCAAGTGAACAGGTACACAGGGGCATTAAGTGCATCAGGTGCACGGGGGCGTCTGGTGCATAGGTGCACCAGTTGCACAGTGACGTCAGATGTGTAAGGTGAATCAGGTGCATCGGGGCACAGGGCGTCAGGTGAGTATGGAAAGCGGCCCAGCGTTGTGCTAGGAACGTAATGAGGGATGCTCACTAATTAGTGATGCAAATCTCATTACTATGCGGCAGTATTCTTCATTCGGGGCAATTAGTGAGGTAAACCTCACTCCCCGTGAAGGTAGCTTCATGGCTAATGAGTTTTGCCTCACTAATTCTGTCAAGTCCGAAGCACAGGATGAAAAGAGTGAGGTTTACCTCATAAACAGTGAGTCTCGCCTCATTCGCGACGCGGACGAACGGAACAAACAAGCTAGACCAAGTAACGTGGGAGGTTGGCATTTATGCGCATTTTAGTTATTGGCGGCGGCGGACGGGAGCATGCGATCGTCTGGGCGCTGAAAAAAAGCGAGAAGGTCAAGGAAGTATTCTGCGCGCCGGGCAACGCCGGGATCGCGCAGCTTGCGGAATGCGTGCCGATCGCGGTCAATCAGTTCGACGAGCTGATCCGCTTCGCGAAGGACGCGGCGGTCGACCTCGTCTTCGTCGGTCCGGACGATCCGCTCGCCGACGGTATCGTCGACGCGTTCGAAGCGGCCGGCATTCAAACGTACGGCCCGCGCAAAAGCGCGGCGGAAATCGAAGGCAGCAAAATTTTTATGAAAAATTTGCTGAAAAAGTACAATATCCCTACGGCGAAGTACGAGACGTTCACCGATTACGAAGCGGCCGCCGCTTATTTGCGCGAGCAGTCGGCGCCGATCGTCATCAAGGCGGACGGCCTCGCCGCAGGCAAAGGCGTAACCGTGGCGGCGACGCTCGAGGAAGCGGAGAAGGCGCTGCGCGAAGCGATGGTCGACAAAGTGTTCGGCGAAGCGGGCAACCAGATCGTCATCGAGGAGTACCTCGAGGGACAGGAAATGTCGATTCTCGCGTTCGTGGACGGCGAGACGGTGCGGCCGATGTCGCCGGCGCAGGATCATAAGCCGATCTTCGACGGCGACAAAGGCCCGAACACGGGCGGCATGGGCACCTACTCCCCGCTGCCGCATATCGATCAGGCCATTATCGATGATTCCATCCAAAACATCATCATTCCGACCGCGAAAGCGATGGTCAGCGAAGGACGCCCGTTCCGCGGCGTATTGTTCGCGGGCCTCATGATTACGAAGGACGGCCCGAAGACGATCGAATTCAACGCGCGCATGGGCGATCCGGAGACGCAGGTCGTGCTGCCGCGCCTGCAGACCGACTTGATCGACATCGTGCTCGCTTCGCTTAACGGCAGACTCGACCAGCTCGACATCCAGTGGAGCGACGAGGCGGCGGTATGCGTCGTCGTCGCGTCGGAAGGCTATCCGGCTTCCTACCCGAAGGGCCGCGTCATCAAGGGCCTGGCCGAAGCCGAGGCGCAGGGCGCGCTCGTCTTCCACGCCGGCACGGCCGAGAAGGACGGCGAATTCGTAACGAGCGGCGGACGCGTGCTCGGCATCGTCGGGCGCGGACGCGACATCGCGGAGGCGCGGGCGCGGGCCTACGAGGCGGTCGGCGTCATCGAGTTCGAGGGCAAGCAGAACCGTACCGACATCGCGGCGAAGGCGCTCCGTTAACGGCGCGCGTTCGGCGAAATCGCGGCATCGTCCCGCGCTGAATAGGCCATCCGGCAACGCTTAAGAGGCGTTGTCCGGATGGCTTCTTTTTTTTGTCGCAACGGCTCGAACCATGTTACTAATTTGTAACTCTCTTAACCTTCCATTCCCTTAATATAAATCTATCAGCGAGGAATAGAAGGTGAGCGAAATGAGGAAAGCAAGGAAGCGTCGTCGTCGCGGTTTGTTGGTATTGGTCATTTTGGCAGCGGTAATGGTATGGATTGGCGGATGCGCGATGGACGGTTCCTTTGGCTTATCCGCGCTCATGCAAAGCGGGAACGGCCCGGTGGGCAGCAAGGGGCCGTTGACGGCGGGAGGCGCCGAAAGCGACGGCGATCTTGTCGTCATCGGCAATGAGGAAGGGCCAAATGAAGGCGGCATTACGCACGGGGATTGGGAGCCCGCGCCGAATGACGGCGAAGGGAACGGTGTGCCGCCGGGCGAGCAAGACGGCGGGCCGGACGTAAGCCTGCCGGAGGACCGTCCGGATCGGCCGGATGAGCAGTCGGATACGGACCATACGCCGGACGGCACGGGCCAGACGGGATCGCAGGACGATTCGAGTCAAGCGACCGGGCCGGACGGCGCGGATAAGCCCGGTCAGGCCGGAGAACCGGACGATGCCGACCGGCCGGATGCGAACGGCAAGCCGGACGAACCGGCGAATCCGCAGGAGCCGCCGGCCGGCGAACAAGATGGGGAGAAGCTCGTCGCGCTAACGTTCGACGACGGGCCGGACAAGAACTATACGACGGCCATTCTGGATATTTTGAAGGAAAAGGGCGTTACGGCCACCTTCTTCGTCGTCGGGCAGCAGGTGAAGAAGAATCCGGACGTGCTGAAGCGGATCGCAGACGAAGGCCATGCCGTCGGCAATCATTCGTATAATCATAAAGATCTGTCCAAGCTGAACAAGCAGCAAATTCTCGAAGAAATGTCCACTTCGGACGCGGTCATCGAAGACGCGCTCGGCTTTACGCCAACCTTGTTCCGCGCTCCTTACGGCGCCGTATCCGATACGCTCAAAAACGTGCTGAAGGCGAACAAGCGCGAGCTGATCGGCTGGAGCGTCGATACGCGCGACTGGGCGGGCACGTCGCCTGCGGACATGCGCGAAATGATTCGTAAAGAAACGGAGCCCGGTGGTATAATATTGATGCATTCCTTCGGAGGCAAAAATATTAAGCATACGGTCGAGGCGCTCCCGGGAATCATCGACGATTTGGCGGAGATGGGCTATACGTTCGTAACGGCCGACCGGGTCGCTTGAACGACCGAAACCTAAGGAGACGGGAGGGAGCCGGTAAAGTTGGACGAAGCAACCATGGCAGACGGCAAGCGCGGAAGCGGCCGCGGGCCGCGGCCGGGCATCGGGCTCGGCGCCGTCCTCGCGTTCCTGCTCCTCGCGACGGGCTGCCGGTATACGGCCGCTCCGGCGGACCTTCTGCAGAAGCCGTCCATCTCGCCGGGCAAGCAGGCGATCGTGACGGCGGTCGAGAAGACGCTGCCCGCCTACAGCAAGCTGACGCTGCCGCTCCGCGAGGAGCATACGGAAGCGATCCGGCTCGTGGACGTGGACGGGGACGGCACGGAGGAAGCGATCGTGACCTATTACAATGAATACAGCACGCCCGAGATTATGGCGTTCAAATATACGGCGTCCGCCTGGCGGTCATGGGTGCTCTTGCAGCAGCCGCTCGCCAGGCAAATCGCCTGGCTCAAGTTCGAGGACTTGGACGCGGACGGCCGCCCGGAGCTGATCGCCGGCTGGATCGGCGGCTTCGACAGCCCGAACGTGCTGGAGATCTATTCGTTCCGCTCGAAGCCGGTCCGCAACGAAGCGGGCAAGCTTACGCTCCGGCCGCTGGAATCGCTGCCGTATTCGTATGCGGAGACGGGCGATCTGAACGACGACGGCAAGCCGGAGCTCGCGGTCATCAGCGAGACGGGGACAAGCAAGGAGGTCTCCGTTCCCGAGTTTCGGCTGTCGCTGTACAACTGGAAGAACGGCGGCCTCGAGCCGATTGCCGCCACGGAGGTTTTCAGCGACGTCAATGCCTATGACCGGCTCATCATGGGGAAGGTCTCGCCGAGGCATTACGGCATCATTCTCGAGGCTTCCGTCGGGGCGCACGGCACGTATACGGCTATGTATGCGTGGGAGAAGGGCAGACTAAGGCTTGTCTATCCGAGTCCGGGCGAGGGGCAAGGCGGGATCAGCGGCAAGCCGACGATGAGCAGGGACATGAACGGGGACGGCATATTGGAGATGCAGTGGACAAGGGAGGCTTCGGGATATCCGAACGTCCCTTATTCGGATTCCATCTGGATCAACGATTGGATGCAGTGGGACGGCCGGGAAGGCTTTACGAAAAAAACGGAAGAGTTCAGCGATTACCGCTACGGCGTCCGGCTGCGCATTCCCGAGCCGTGGTTCGGGCGCTACACCTTGAACAAGCCCAAGGACGAAGCTTACGCGATCGTCGAGGCGGAATATATGAACAGAAGAACCGGCGCCAAGGCCGGGCTGGCTACGTTGTACGCCGTGCCGGAGAAGCAGTGGGAGAATGTGCTCGCTTCATGGAAGCAGAGCTCCCGCTCCTATGAGCAGCTCCTTACGGACAGCGGGAACGTCTTCGCGATTTCGTTCGCGAAGGAAGCGCCGGCCGGGTGGCTTGCCGAGGATAGGCAAGCGTTCGCCGATATGGCGGCGGAGGGGAAGCGGTTCGCCTCCTCCTTGACGATTCGGAGCGATTTCCAGTGATTAAGAAGCGGCGGTGACCTATGCGAATATTATTGTTGGAGGACGAGGAGTCCATTCGCGGCTTCGTCCGCATCAACCTGAAGCGAAACGGGATGGAAGTGATCGAAGCGGAGAACGGCGAGGACGCGCTCGCCTTCGCTAAGACGCAGGGCCCGATCGACATCGCGCTGCTCGACGTCATGCTGCCGACGATCAGCGGCTTCGAGGTGTGCGAGGAGCTGCGGAAGCGATACCCGCGCATGGGCATCATCATGCTTACGGCGAAGTCGCAGGAGGAAGACAAAATACGCGGGCTCGAGCTCGGCGCGGACGACTACGTGCAGAAGCCGTTCAGTCCCGGCGAGCTGATCGCGCGCATCAAGTCGCTCTACCGGCGGATGCAGCCGGAGCCCGCCGCCGCGGGAGCGCGGCGGGAGGAGGCGGCGGCCGGCGAAGCGGCGCGGGCGGAGGCGGTCGCCGCCGCGCAGATCGAGGCGCATAAGCAGCAGGCGTCGGCTTCCTTCTTCGCCGCGCATCAGGTGCTGCTTGTGAAGCCGTTCCGCCTGTCGATCGGCGAGAGGAAGCTGTGGAAGGACGAGAGCGAAGTCGTCCTGACGCCGACCGAGTGGGCGCTCGTAAGGCTGCTCATGGAGCATGTCGGCGAAAGCGTCAGCCGCGACCATATTTTGACGGAGATTTGGGGACGCTATTACGTAGGCGATTTGAAGGTCGTGGACGTGAACATTCGCCGGATCCGCCAGAAGATCGAGAAGAACCCGTCGGACCCGATGTACATCGAAACGGTATGGGGCTACGGCTACCGCTGGAAACGGGGCTTGGGCGAATGAAAAGCGTGCAAACGAGAATGGTGTGGAGCTACCTGCTCCTCATCGTCCTTGTCGTCGGCGTGCTGGGCGGCGTATTCGCGGCCTTGATGTGGAATTATTATTACGGAAGCGCGCAGAGCTCGGTCAAGCAGCGTGCGGAGTCTGCGCTCAACCTTCATGCCCGCTCGCTGTCCTCGCTCACGGTGCAGGACCAGGCGGATTATATGCTGCAGTACATGGTGGAAGGCGGCACGCGCCTGCAGCTGCTGGACAGTACCGGCCGCGTCCGGATCGATTCGGACGGCTTCGCTCCCGATATCCGGTACGAGACCGCCGACGTGCGGGCGGCGATCGCCGGCGCGACGGGAAGCTGGCGGGGCGTCGATCCCTACTTCGGGGAGCGCGTCATGTCCGTGACGATTCCGCTCTGGAACGAGACGCGCGTCGTATCGATGCTGCGCTACTCGGCTTCGCTGGCGCAGGTGGACGCGATGGTCAGCCTGCTCATCCGGATGGCGGCTGCCGTCGGCATCGGCGTCGTGCTGCTCTTCCTCGGCCTCAGCCTGTTCCTCGCGCAGCGGATCGTGCGGCCGATCCGCGAGCTGACGCGGGCCGCGCGCTATATGGCGGGCGGCGATTGGACGAAGCGGGCGCTGCAGAAGAGCGACGACGAGATCGGGCAATTGGCCGAAACGTTCAATACATTGGCCATGGAGCTGAGCAAGCGGGAGAAGCTGAAGAACGATTTTATATCGTCGATCTCCCATGAGCTCCGCACCCCGCTGACGTCGATCAAGGGCTGGAGCGAGACGCTGAAGGAAAGCAAGCCCGGGGAGGACGACGAAGAGGTCAAGCTCGGCTTGTCGATCATCGGCAAGGAGACGGAGCGGCTGACGGGGCTGGTGGAGGATTTGCTCGATTTCTCGAAGCTGTCTGCGCGGGCGATGGAGCTGAGCACCGAGGTGCTCGACTTCAACGGTCCGGTGCGGGAGACGGTGAGCCAGCTGACCGTGCGGGAAGAGCAGACGAAGGTGAGGCTGCTGGCCGCGTACGGCAAAGGGCCGATCGTCGTCCGAGGCGACGCCAACCGGCTGAAGCAGGTCATGATCAATCTGATCGACAACGCGTTCAAATTCACGCCGGCGGGCGGCACGATTCGGGTCGCCACCTCGTCGGAGAAGGACGAGGCGATGCTGACGGTGTCGGATACCGGCTGCGGCATCGGCGAAGAGCATCTGCCCCATGTGACCGAGAAGTTTTACAAGGCGATTACGGGTCAAGGCGGTTCCGGCCTGGGGCTGGCCATCTGCAAGGAAATCATCGAGCTCCACGGCGGACGGCTTACCGTCGACAGCGAACGCGGAGCCGGGACGATCGTGACGGTTCGGGTGCCGCTTATGCACGAGGCGTAAGCGAAGCGGCGCCCAGCCGTCATTCTTTGTAAAAAAGCAATTTCCGCCTCGCCACGACGTAAATGATCGCGATCACCGCGCCGAGGATAATGAGGAAAGACAGCCAATGCTCGCTTAGCCATTCGATCCATAAAGGCATCGCCAAACGCACCTCCCATACGGAATTTTCCCGTTCTTATTATTCCATGAAGACAAGGAAATTATCGAAGCGAGCGGCAGCCCGGCGGCGCCGCCTTTTTGGCGCACGCTTCAATTAAAGCGGTTCTGTTTCGACAAAAATTGTGCTAATCTCAATAATTGGGACACGATTATGAAAATGGAGGAGAGTGAAGAGATGTTCCGAAAACAAAAATTTTTTTTGGTATTAACATGTCTTCTGGTCTCTTGCCTGATGATGGCTTCCTGCGGGAAGCCGGCCGGCGAAGCCGGGGAAGAAGGCGGCAAGCCGAAGGAGTTCTTGATCGGCGTCATTCCGGCGCAGGGCAGCAATCAGATGAAGCTCGGGGCGGACAAGCTCGCGGAGCGGCTGGCGGAGAAGCTCGGCTACGGCGTGCGCGCGGAAATTTATCCGGATTACAACGGCGTCGTCGAAGCGATGGGCGCGGGAAAGGTGCAGATGTCCTATCTGGGACCGCTCACTTACGTCGAGGCACATGAGCGGTACGACGTCGAAGCGATCGTGACGCAGCTGATCGAGGGCAAGCCCTATTATTATTCCTACCTGATCGCTCCGGCCGATACCCCATACGCGTCTCTCGACGACGTCGTGGCGCACGCAAAGGATATAAGGTTCGCGTTCGGTGACATCAGCTCGACATCGGGCAGTCTCATTCCGGGGATTGCGCTCAAGGACGCCGGCGTGTTCAAATCCCAGCAGGAGCATGATTTCAAAAGCGTGACTTATACCGGCGACCATACGGCGACGGCGCTCGCGATCCAGAACGGGATGCAGGACGTCGGGGCGATCGACAGCGCTTATTTCAACAACCTCGCGAAGCAGGGGAAGATCGACGGGGAGAAATTCAAAATCGTCTGGCAATCCGAGGAGCTGTTCCAGTATCCGTGGGCCGTCGTCGGCAGCATGTCCGAGGAGGACATCGCGACCATCCGCGAGACGATGCTCTCGATTACGGACGAGGACATTCTGAGCGCGTTCGGCGGCGCCAGCGGTTTCACCGAGGCCGGCAATGACGACTATGCGTCGATCAGGCAGGCTGCGATTGCCGACGGGCGCATCAAACCGCGGGAGTAAGCGTGAGGAGGATAGCTGCCGCGGCAGCCGTTGTCGCCCTGCTCGTATGGTCGGGCGCCGGGATCGGCTTCTCGGCGGGAGCGTTCGGCGACCTCGGCAATACGTTCGCGTTCGTCGCCGAGCACTGGTTTCCGGCCGACTTGGCCGATTGGAAAACCGCGCTGCGAGCGATGGCCGATACGCTGCAGATCGCGGTATTCAGCACGCTGGCCGCGCTTGCGATCGCTTTTCCGCTCAGCTTCCTGGCCGCCCGGAACTGGGCGCCTTATCGCTGGCTGTACGATGCGACCCGGTTCGGGTTTAATCTCATCCGGTCGATTCCGGAGCTCGTCCTGGCGCTCGTCTTCATTCCGACGCTCGGACTCGGCCCGATGCCGGCGGTCATGGCCTTAATCATCCATAATATCGGCGTGTTCGGCAAGCTGCTGTCCGAGACGATCGAAGCGGCGGACGACGGGCCGCAGGAGGCCGTCAAGGCGATGGGCGGAACGAGGCTGCTCGTGGCGCTGTACGGCATTATTCCGCAGATGCTCCCGCTTGCGCTTTCCCATTATTTTTACCGGCTGGAGGTGGCGATCCGCACGACGCTGATCCTCGGCATCGTCGGCGCGGGCGGCCTCGGCCAAATGCTGTATAATGATTTCAAGCAGTTCATGTATCAGAAAGTGACGTTCGAGGTGCTGCTTATTATGGTTCTGGTCACCGCGGTCGATTACGCGGGCGCGCTGATCCGAAAGCGGGTGAAGTAAGCTGCTTGAGCTTAGAGGAATAAGCAAAACGTACGCAGGCGAGAAGAAGCCTGCGCTGGAACGCGTCGATCTGCGCATCGGGCCCGGCGAATTCGTCGTCGTACTCGGGCGGAGCGGCGCGGGCAAATCCACGCTGATCCGGTGCATCAACCGGCTCGTCGAGGCGGACGAGGGCGAGGTCGTATGGAACGGCCGCTCCGTTACGGGCATGAACGCAAGGCAGCTGCGCTGCATCCGGGGCGAGATCGGCATGGTCTTCCAGCATTTTCAGCTGCTTACGAGGCTGTCGGCTTGGACGAACGTCATGGCGGGGGGCTTTGCCGGCATGCCGCTCTGGCGTCCGCTGCTCGGCGCGTTCTCCGCGGAGGACCGGCAGCGCGCCCTTGCGGCATTGCGGGAGGTCGGGCTTGAGGAGTACGCGAGGCGCCGGGTCGAAGAGCTGAGCGGCGGGCAGAAGCAGCGCGTCGCGATCGCCCGCGTCCTCATGCAGCGGCCGAAGCTGCTGCTCGGTGACGAGCCGATCTCGAGCCTCGACGCCGTGACCGCGGAGCGGGTCATGGGGTTTATTGCCGGTCTGCACCGGCGGCATGGGGTTACCGTCATGCTCAACTTGCACGACGTGGCGGCGGCCCGCGCTTACGCGTCGCGGATCATCGGACTGTCCGCCGGCCGCGTCGTGTTCAACGGCGCGCCGAAGCAGCTGACGGACGCGGCGCTGCGCCGCATCTATCCGCCGGACGATGAAGATGGCGCACACTAAACGAGCGAGGAGCGATAGAGATGTCCCAAAGCGATAAAATAAAATTGACCAGCTTATCGAGCAAAGGAGGCTGCGGCTGCAAAATCGGCCCGGCCGATCTGGCGGCGGTGCTTCGCAATCTGCCGGCGCAGGAGCCGAACCCGCAGCTGCTCGTCGGACTCGATACGAGCGACGACGCCGGGGTGTACAAGCTTAGCGATGAGCTGGCGCTCGTGCAGACGGTCGACTTTTTCACGCCGATCGTCGATGATCCGTATGCCTTCGGGCAGGTCGCCGCGGCCAATGCCATCAGCGACATCTACGCGATGGGCGGCAAGCCGCTCACCGTGCTGAACATCGTCGCCTTCCCGATTCATACGCTGGACAAGCAGATTCTGACCGACATATTGCGCGGCGCTGCGGACAAGGTGAAGGAAGCGGGCGCGACGCTTGTCGGCGGGCATTCGATCGACGACAAGGAGCCGAAGTTCGGGCTCGCGGTCACCGGTCTCGTCCATCCGGACAAGGTCCGCACCAATGCCGGGGCGAGGCCCGGGGATAAGCTTATTCTGACGAAGCCGATCGGCGTCGGCATATTGACGACGTCCATCAAGAAGGACCAGCTGGCCGAGGATGAGATCGACCGGGTCGTCCGCGTCATGTCGATGCTGAACAAGACTGCGGCGGAGACGATGGAGCCGTATGACGTCCATGCCTGCACGGACGTGACCGGCTTCGGCCTGCTCGGCCACGCGTCGGAGATGGCCAAGGGAAGCGGCGTCGGCATTCGCATCGCCAAAGGAAGCGTTCCGACGCTGCCGCGGGTTCGCGAATTGGCGGAGGCGGGCTTCGTGCCGGGCGGGACGAAAAACAACTACGCGCATCTGGAGGGCTCGGTGACGTTCGCCGAAGAGCTGGATCAGATCGATCAATGGATTCTATGCGACGCCGTCACTTCCGGAGGATTGCTGATCGCCGTCGAGCCGAAGCAGGCCGATGCGCTGTTAGGCGAGCTGCGCGCCGCAGGCGTCGACGCCCATCAGATCGGAGAGGCGACGGACGAGCATCCGGGCCACATACGCATAACGGTATAGGAAGAGATCGAAAAGGAGCTGCTGACCGCATGTTTCAAGACATCACCGTAGAAGAACTTCTCGAGCTTCGGCGCAAAGGGGAAGCGCAGCTGATCGACGTGCGCTCCCCGTCCGAATACGCGGAGTCCACCATTCCGGGCAGCGTCAATATTCCGCTCTTCGACGATAAGGAGAGGGCGGAGATCGGCACGCTGTACAAGCAGGAAAGCGTGGAGGCGGCCAAGGAGCGGGGGCTGGAGATCGTATCGGGCAAGCTGCCGGGCTTCATTCGGGAGATCGCGGGGAGCGGCCCGCCCCGCAAGGTCGTCTTCTGCTGGCGCGGCGGCATGCGGAGCCGGACTTCGGCGACGCTCGCTTCGCTGATGGGGCACAAAATGTACCGCTTGACCGGCGGCTTCCGCGCTTACCGGAGATGGGTCGTCGAGACGCTCGAAGGCATCGCCGAGCTGCCGCCTTGCTACGTCGTCAACGGCTTCACGGGCACGGGCAAGACGGAGCTGCTGGCCAGGCTGCGCGAACGCGGCTACCCGGTACTCGATCTGGAATGGATGGCCCAGCACCGCGGATCGATCTTCGGCCACATCGGCCTCTCGCCAAGCAACCAGAAGACGTTCGATTCGCGGCTCGTTCACGAGCTCATCCGCTTGAAAGACGCGCCTTACCTCATCCTGGAAGCGGAGAGCAAGCGGATCGGCAAGATCGTGCTGCCCGAATTTCTGATGAAGGCGAAGGAAGCGGGAACTTCCTTGTATGTCGAAATGCCGATCGAAGCGAGAGTGGCGAATATCGTCGGAGATTATAAGCCCGCTGAGCATAAGGAGGATTTTGTCCGTTCCTTCGAGCGGATCGAGAAGCGGATTCATACGCCCGTTGCCGCCGAAATTCGGGCTTCGCTCGCGGAAGACCGGTTCGAGGACGCGGCCAGGCTGCTGCTGCTCCATTATTACGACCCTCGTTACCAATACGCGACCGAGCAATATGAGCAGGAGCGGATAACGATCGCGGCCGCGGGTGTGAACGAGGCGCTGGAGATGATTATCCGCGGCCTTCCGAAGCTTCCGGCGGACTGGGCGCGGGATGCGTCGTAAGGCAAAGCGATCAGGAAACGTTCGGCCATGGCCATTCGAAGCGAGATGCTTTGGAATGGCCTTTTTTTCTGCGTGAAGGTGATTGACAGGCGCTTGGAAACGATGGTATCATGGCTTTACTCAAATTCATAGTATACGGGTAGGAATTATTATATTTATCAGGCGGCAAGGGAGGCCATCGGAATGGAGAAGCAATTGACATTGCGGCATAACGGACTGGAGCTGGCGGCGACGCTGCATTACCCGACGGACGGCGGGAGCCGTGACGGTTCGGAGAAAAAGCAGGCGATCGTTATTTGCCACGGCTTTATCGGCTCGCGGGTCGGCGTGGACCGGCTGTTCGTCAAGACGGCGCGGGCGCTCGCCGCGCAGGGCTCGTACGTGCTGCGATTCGATTACGGCGGCTGCGGCGAGAGCGGCGGCGACTACGGGGCGCTCGGCTTCGATTCGATGGTCGATCAGACGAGGACGGCGATCGATTACGTAGCGGACATGGAATGCGTCGATCTCCGCCGGATCGTCCTGCTCGGGCACAGCCTCGGGGGAGCGGTCGCGATCATGACGGCGGTGAAGGACAGAAGGGCGAAGCGGCTCGTGCTTTGGTCGCCCGTCGCTTACCCGTTCAACGATATCGTGCGCATCGTCGGCCGAAGCAGCTACGACGAAGCCGTTACGACCGGGAGCTCGGATCACCAAGGCTACACGCTGCAGCCCGTCTTCTTCGATTCGCTGCTGCAGCATCAGCCGTTCCAGGCGGCGACGAAATTCGGGGGCGAGGTGCTGCTCGTTCACGGCACGAGCGACGAGCTTATTCCGGTCGATTACAGCTTCCTCTACCAGAAGGTGTTCTGGACCCGGAGCGAGGGGCTGTGCGACAAGGAAATTATTTTTCAGGCGAATCATACGTATTCGTCCCGCACGCATCAGGAGGAAGCGATCCGCGTGACGTCGGAGTGGCTCGGCGGGCTCGACAAGAAGCAGGAGGAATGGCATCACTGGAGCATTTGACGGTTACCGGATCAGGCAGCGCGGAGCATAATACGGCTCGCATCGGCGCTGCTTTTTTTCGTGCCTGGGCGGAAAAAAAGGAATGGATGACGAGACATCCTGCCCGAAATGTGTTTAAATGGAAGTTAAGTGAAAGCGAAAACATGCCGTATATACCGGAGATAAAGGCAGGGTTGCACATGAACAAACGATTGCTTACGCCGGTCGGAGCGCTGCTTCTGTCGCTCGGCCTTCTGTTGTCGGCGTGCAGCGGCGGCGACGGAGAAGGCGCGTCGCCGGAACCGACGGACGCCGCGACCGAGACGGTCGCGGAAGTGACACCGACGCCCGAGGCGACGCCTCTTCCGTACGATGCGCCGCTCACCGGCCTGAAGCTCGCGGAGGAGGCGACGGCGAGGCCGGTCGTCGTCATGATCAACAACTATGCGGCGGCGAGGCCGCAGTCCGGTCTCACGAACGCGGACGCCGTCTGGGAAGTGCTCGCGGAGGGCGGCATCACGCGGCTCGTGGCCGTGTTCCAAAGCACGGACGCGCTGACCGACAACATCGGACCGATCCGCAGCATACGGCCTTATTTGATCGACATCGGCGACAGTTACGGAGCCGTGCTTGCGCACGCGGGAGCGAGCAACGACGGCTATGCGATTTTGCAGCGGCAGGACAAGCCTTATTTGGACGAAATTTCGAACGCGGGCGGCTCTTACTGGAGAAGCAAGGACCGGAAGGCGCCTCATAATCTCTATTCGAGTCTCGAGAAGCTGCGCGAGGGTGCCGATAAGAAGGGGTACCGGAAGGACGTGACGGTTCCCTCTTATCCGTTCAAGGAAGAAGGAGCGGCGGAGGCTGGCGAGCCGGCGACGGAAATCGCCATCAAGTTTCTGATGGACAATTACAAGGTCGGCTATAAGTACGACGCCGCGACGGGGCTTTACGAGCGCTCGATCGGCGACGAGCCGCACATCGACCTGAACAACGGCGAGCAGCTGTCCGGAGCGAACCTCGTCGTCATCGGGGCGAGCCACCGGACGCTGGACAACGAAGGCCGGCTCGCGGTCGATCTGACGGCGGGCGGCTCGGCCGTGCTGTTCCAGAAGGGCAAGGCGATCGAGGCGGAATGGGTGCGCGCGCCGGACGGCATGATCCGGATCGTGAGGGACGGGGAGGAGCTGCCCCTCGTTCCGGGCAAAACCTTTTTCCACATCGTGCCGACGAAACCGACCTTCGCCGAGCATGTGACGTGGGTACAATCGTAGCGAATTGGAAACACTGTTAACAGACGTTAACGGATGGGCTTCCAAGGGAGAAGAAGGCGCTGGTCCCGTAACGGGGATCGGCGTCTTTATTATTATATTTTGAAAAACGAAAAGTTTTCATAAATCCTTTACATTCTCTTAACAATTCGTAGGTAAACTATGTTAAGATATTGTGGGCTCATAGCTAGACGCCTAAACATCCAAAGTCGGTAAAGGGGATTACGATGTTCAAGAAAAAAGACATTTTCTTTAAAACGTTCGAAGAAATGGCGGATACGCTCGTCGAGGCGGTTGAGTTTTTCTCTAAAGGCGTATCGGACTTATCGGATGTTGCGGCCTTCGCCAAGACCATGAAGGAATTCGAGAGCAAATGCGACCAGTACACGCATACGATCTTGAAGGAATTGAACAAAACGTTCATTACGCCGATCGAACGCGAGGACATTATGGCGCTGACGACGTCGCTCGACGACGTGCTCGACGGCATCGAAGCCTGCGCGTCGCGCTTCGAGATGTACAACATCCAGGAAAAGGACGAGTACATTACGCTGTTCGGCGACATTCTTGTGCGTTCCTCCCACCAGATCAAGAAGGCGATCTACTTGTTGACGGAGAAGAAGCTGCTGGCGATCCGCGAGCCGAACATCGCCCTTAACGAGCTGGAGAACCAGGCCGACGACCTGCTTCGCATCTGCATCAAGAGCCTGTTCGCCAATGTGACGGACCCGATCGAGCTGATGAAGCGCAAGGAAATTTACGAAATGCTGGAAGAAACGACCGACTTCTGCGAGGACGTTGCCAATACGCTGGAATCGATCATTATGCGCAACAGCTAAGTTTAGGAGAGGCAGGAGTCCTTCGAAATGGATTTAATCGTATTATGGATCGTCGTTTTTCTGGCGCTTTCGTTTGATTTTATAAATGGTTTTCACGACACGGCCAACGCGATCGCAACCTCGGTATCGACGCGCGCGCTGAAGCCGCGGGTCGCCATTATATTGGCGGCGGTTATGAACTTCGTCGGCGCGATTACGTTCACCGGCGTTGCGAAGACGATCGGCAGCGGCGTCGCCGACCCTTCGAAGCTGGATCACGGCGTCGAAATCGTCATCGCGGCTTTGCTTGCGGCCATTGCCTGGAACCTCATTACATGGTGGTTCGGCATTCCGTCCTCCTCGTCGCACGCCTTGATCGGCTCGCTGGCCGGGGCGGTTATTGCGGGCGCGGGTCTGGACGAAATCAACTCAAGCGGCATTATGAAAATTATCCAGGCGCTTATTTTGTCGCCGCTGATTGCTTTTTCCGCCGGTTTCATCATCATGTGGATCCTGAAGCTCGTCTTCGCCAAGTCAAGTCCGCATCAGGTGAACAAAGGCTTCCGCTTCGGGCAGATCATAACGGCGGCGTTCCAATCGTTCTCGCACGGCACGAACGACGCGCAGAAGGCGATGGGCATCATCGTGTTCGCGCTCGTGGCGGCCGGTATGCAGGATACGATGGACGTTCCGCTTTGGGTTAAAATATCCGCGGCGACGGCGATGGCGCTCGGCACGTCCGTCGGCGGCTGGAAGATCATCAAGACGATGGGCACGAAAATTTTCAAAATCGAGCCGATCAACGGCTTTGCGGCGGACATCGGTTCCGCGGCGGTCATCCTGACGGCCACGATGATCCATCTGCCGGTCAGCACGACGCATGTCATCACGTCCTCGATTCTTGGCGTGGGCAGCGCGAAGCGCTTCTCCGCGGTGAAGTGGGGCGTCGCCGGCCGGATTCTGATCGCGTGGGTTATCACCATCCCGATCACGGTGCTGATGGCGATGTTCTTCTTCTGGCTGATCCACTTGTTCTTCTTGTAAGAGGGGGAGTGGAGTGCATGATGGCCATTCGTGAGGAAAACTCACTAAATAGTGAGGGTAACCTCATAAAATGAGTTGTATGAGGTGCTTTGGAATGAAATAGTGAGGATTACCTCACTCTCCATGAGCTCAGGTTCATGGGGAATGAGGTTTGCCTCACTATTTTTATTTTTCGCGGCTGCAGCTGGGTTCGATATGAGCTTTCCTTCATAAACAGTGAGCTTTGCCTCAGTAACTTCAACTAGTACGCACGCAGCCGGCTGGTAAGACAGTGACAGGGAGTGTGGAGCAGGGAGTAGGGCTTCTCCCTCACCGGAAAATGAATTCGATGCGGCCTGCGGGGGATTTGGTCGTTTCTCTTGCATCGAATGATGGGGGTTAAGAAGGAAACTCAGTATCTTGCAGCCGGCTGGTGAGTCAGCGACCTGGTGCTCCTCTTCGTTTGTGCATGAGGGCTCTTAGTGAGGCAAACTCACTAAATAATGAGGGGAACCTCATTATCTGATTCGAATGAGGTGCATTTTAATGAAATAGTGAGGATAACCTCACTCGCCATGAGCTCAGGTTCATGGGGAATGAGGTTTGCCTCACTATTTTTATGTTTTCGCAGCTGCAGCTGAGCTCGATATGAGCTTTCCTTCACAAACAGTGAGCTTTGCCTCAGTAACTTCAACTAGTACGCAGACGGCGGGGTGGCTGCGATCGAGTGCTCCTCTTCGTTTGTGCATGAGGGCTCTTAGTGAGGCGAACTCACTAAATAATGAGTGGAACCTCATTATCTGATTCGAATGAGGTGCATTTAAATGAAATAGTGAGGATAACCTCACTCGCCATGAGCTCAGGTTCATGGGGAATGAGAGTTGCCTCACTATTTTTATGTTTTCGCAGCTGCAGCCAAGCTCGGTATGAACTTTCCTTCATAAACAGTGAGCTTTCCCTCAGTAACTTCTACTAGCACGCAGCCGGCGGATTGGCTGCGATCGAGTGCCGCCGCCTCTATCTCCTCTTCACCACCACCTCTTCCTCCTCGTTCTCCGGAATATGCATGCGCGGTGGGCCTTAGTGAGGCGAACTCACTATGCCTCCTCCTCCGTTTTACGTATGATGGGCTAGTGAGGCAAACTCACTAAATAGTGAGGGAAACCTCATGAAATGAGTTGAATGAGGTGCATTTTAGTGAAATAGTGAGGCAAACCTCACTCGCCATGAGCCCAGGTTCATGGGGAATGAGGTCTGTCTCACTATTTTTATTTTTCGCGGCTGCAGCCAAGCTCGTAATGAGCTTTCCTTCATATAAAGTGAGCCTTGCCTCAGTAGATACGATTTGTTGTGCTAGCCTTGCATTCTGCTTGTGCGACTAATTGGTTCGCCCCTCCGAATCAGGCCTGCCATCTTGCCATCAATAACCTGAGGCGTGGATAACCTTTGACGAAAAATGGCGAATCATGCGCATGTACACAATTCTACGCACAGTTGTGCATGAAATCGGCCTAACCGGCCGCGTCCGGGAGGTCATGCACCGTTTATGCACAATTATGCGGATGGAGAAGCATGTAAAAGGGTGCATTTGTGCACAGGCGAACGATAGGAGGACTTGTCACATGCTCGAATTATTGTGGATAAATTGCGATTTTGGCTTATCCACAGAGGAACAACTGTCGAAACGGTATGGGTGCAAACGTGCAAAAATCGTCGATTAGGCGAAGGTTGTGAGTAAATAACTCGTAATTCGTTGGCCGGACGAGTCGCCGCGCAGAACGCCGTCCCGTTCGAACCGCTGCAGCCAGTCGATCGCGGTCCGGTTGCTGATTTGAAATTCGCGCGCGACTTCGCCGGGCTTCAGCATGCCGTCTCTACGAATCGCCATTTGGACGAGAAGCCGCTTGCGGATGTCCCAAACGTTCGACGCCTCCGCGTTATGTCCGGCTTGCGTAATCGACCACCAATGTCCGATCGCCTGCTTGAGCTGGGACATGCAGGCTTGAGGCTGATTGGCGACCTGCCACGCGGAGAAGCGAAGAACGATCCAGCCCGTTAAGACAAGATCGTTCTGCCTGCGCAGATGATCGTTGAATTCGCCGGGGGATAGATCCCGGGCATGCGTCGTAAACCCGTCTACCTCAACGACAAGGCGCATGCCGTGCCTGACGTAGACGAAATCCGCGAAGCGGCGGCCTCCCTTATGGTCGACGAAAGGATGCTCGGCGCGCAGCCCGTCGTAGTTATGATCGAAGGCGGGGCCCCACACCAGTTCAAGGAACGTTAGGGCGGATTTGTCCAGTTTGTTCCGAAAGGAGCCGCTGACGGCGGACTCTCGTTCAAATGCTTCAATAAATCGCAGTAAGTTCGGGTGCATGCCGATTCCTCCTGAACGCCGCGGAACGAAAACACCCCGGTCCGCAGGCGATAAACGCTTGCAGCCGGGGTGTGCTTCACTCGGGCAATGTAGTTAGGTTCATCATAACGGAAGAACGGAGAGGAAGCAACCGTTAATCGCGAGAAACGACGAAGCTGCCGGCGCTGGTACAGGGGCGGACGTCGTCGGTCCGCGTATCGGACAGGCGCAGGGTTTCATACGGGGCGGAAGCGCCACGGCAAGCCCCGCCGATGGCTGCCGGCCCCGTTCGGCCACAATTCGGGCCCGCCTCAAGCAGCGGCAGCGCCCCGATCCGCATGCGATAAACGCCGCAGCCGGGGCTATGCTTCGCCGGATGCGAGGATAAGCTAGCGCCGGCGCTTGACCGGACGTTTGCCGCCGCCGCCCTTGCCGGTCTTGCGGCGCTTCCGGCGGCGCTTCGGCTTCCACTCGATGCTCTCGGAATCGTCATCCGAGTCGGCCTTCGACTTTTTGCCGAAGGAGCCGAGGAGCACTTTGACGAGCGGCGCCATCTGGGAGACGCTCGACATGACCTTCTGCACCTTCGTCACGGTCGAGAGGATCCCGTCGAGTCCGCCCATCCGGTCGACTAAGCCTTTGAGCTCGCTCAGGTTGGCAAGAGAGAAGCCGCCTCCCTTGGAAGGGGCGGACGTTAATTCGGATACTTCAGTCGAATTGGGATGGACGGCAGGCAGCAGCTCCTGCCCATACATCGGACCGGCGGGGGGCATCGTCGGCAATTCCCCGCCTATATGGAAGCCGCCGGAATTCGCGCCGGGAAATCCGCCGGACTTGGCGCCGAACGATTTGCTGGGCGGGAACGGCCCTTGTTGCCGGTGCGAGCCATGCGGCATGCCGTAACGTTGGTTGCCCGGTCCGGGGTTATTGCGGTAATTCACACGGATCACAACCCTTTTTTTATTAGTTTATGGGTTAGGCAAACATTCCGATTGGACGAATGTCCCGAATGCGGAACTTTTTATGGATAAATGCCCGGTGCTCGTATATGCTCTAAGAGCGGGAAAAGGCCAATCCGGGCTCTTCCTTTCTCTAAAGCGTGAATACGCTAACGTTTGAATAATACGGATAAAAAAGTTACAATAAAATTATTAGTTAGTACTAAACCGGGAGTGGATAACGATGCAGCTGAAGAAGCTGAACGATAAAGCGATCGATCAATTGTTCGAAGCGGTTTTGACGTTAAAATCGGTTGAGGAATGTTACGTATTTTTTGACGACTTGTGCACGGTGAACGAAATCCAGTCGTTGTCGCAGCGGCTCGAAGTAGCTAGAATGCTCGGCAAAGGCAGTACATATAACCAAATCGAAGCGGAGACGGGCGCCAGCACGGCAACGATCTCGCGGGTTAAGCGTTGTTTGAATTACGGCAACGACGGCTATAAAATGGCACTAGAGCGTCTCGGAAGGTAGGCTGCGCGATGAAGCCCGGTATTCTCGTCGTCAGTCACGGCTCCAGGGAAACCGAGTGGGTGCGGCTCGTGGATGCCGCGGTCGAGGCTGCGGCCGCTTCGCCGTCCGTGGCCGGCGTTCCGGTCGTGTCCTCCTTCCTCGAGATCGTCGAGGGACGGCTGATTCAGGACGGGATCGACGAGCTGGAACGGATGGGCGTGACGGACATGCTCGTCGTACCGCTGTTCATCTCCTCCGGAAGTACGCACGTGGATGAGATCGGCCAAGCTTTTGGACTCCCCCGGATATCGGATCTGGAGGGGGATCTCAGCATGTTCCGGTTTAACGCCAAGCTCCGCTACGGGAAGCCGATCGACGCCGATCCGGAGATCGCCGAGCTGCTTGCCGCGAACATCGCGGAGCTGTCGACGGATCCCGCGCGCGAAGCGCTTCTCCTGATTGGCCACGGCAGCAAGGAGAAGGTGTTCCACGACCGCTGGCGGGAGGGGCTGTCGCTTCTCGGCGAGCGGCTGCGTTCGCTTGGCGGCTATGCGCGGGCGGAATCCGCCATGCTGCTGCCCGATCAGGCGGCGGCGAAGCTTAAGGCGATGCAGGCGGAGCGCCCCGGAGAGGCGGTCATCGTCGTACCGATTTTTTTGAGCAGCGGATATTTTACGAATAAGGTCATTCCATCCCGGCTTGAAGGGCTCGACTACCGTTACAACGGACAAGCGATGCTCCCTCACCCGGCGGTCGAGCGCTGGCTGGTCCGGCAAATGACGGAGTGGCTGCTGCATTAGGGACGATCATCATAGGCTGCGCCTTACGGTTGCGTGGTGCGGCGTTGGGTCAAAATAGACAGAGCGGAATGGATTGCTGGGGGTGTACCGTAATGGCCATCAAACGGGCGCGGCTTATATATAACCCGACTTCGGGAAGAGAAGAGATGAAACGGCGCTTGCCGGATATTTTGCAGCGGCTGGAGAAAGGCGGCATCGAGACGAGCTGCCATATGACGATCGGCGAAGGCGATGCCACGCTCGCGGCGTCCGAGGCGGCGGACCGCGGCTATGACATGGTCATCGCGGCGGGCGGCGACGGCACGCTGTACGAGGTGATCAACGGCCTCACGGGCAAGGCGGATCGACCTCCGCTCGGGATATTGCCGGTCGGCACGACGAACGATTTCGCCAGGGCGATGGGCATTCCGAAGCATTGGGAGTACGCCGTCGACCTGATCATTCAGCAATACTCGCGGCCGATCGACGTCGGCAAGGCGAACGAGCGTTATTTCATCAACATCGCCGGCGGCGGTTCGCTCACCGAGCTGACGTACGACGTGCCGAGCAAACTGAAGACGATGATCGGCCAGCTCGCTTATTATATGAAGGGAATGGAGAAAATGACCCGCCTCCGCCCGACCGAGCTGCATTTTCAAGCGGCGGAGGTAGGCGAGTTTCACGACGAGTTCATGATGTTCCTCATCTGCAACAGCAACTCGGTGGGCGGCTTCGAGCGGCTGGCGCCGGATTCGAAGCTGGATGACGGCCTGCTCGACGTGCTGCTGATCCGAAAGTGCAACCTGCCGGAGTTCATCAAGCTGGTGACGCTGGCGCTGCGCGGCGAGCATCTGAACGATCCGCATGTCATCCATTTTCGGACGAACGAGCTGAAGGTGACGACGCCGGATTACGTGCAGATCAATCTCGACGGCGAATACGGCGGCGTGCTGCCGTGCAGCTTCTCGGTGCTGCCGTCGCATTTGCATATTTTCGCGGATGAGACGGGCTCGTCGACGTACCGGTAAGCGGCGGGCAGGAGTCTGCGGCTAAGCGGCACGGGCGAGGGGAATAACGATAGGAGTAGGTCTGGCCTGGCGCCTGGAAATCGGAAGGAAGAGCGGAGTAGAAGCGATGCAGAACAGCGGAAAACATAAAGGCGGCAGAGGCAGAGCGCGCGGCGGTACCCGTTCGGGAGGAACGGCTGCGGCCGCAGCGGCGGCGGATGCGCCTTTTCAAAAAAACGAGCAGGTCGTCGCCGACATCATCGGCTTGACGCATGACGGAGAAGGGGTGGGCCGCGCGGACGGTTTTACCCTTTTTATACAAGGGGCACTTCCCGGCGAGCGCGTGCGCGCGAAGGTTATGAAGGTGAAGAAGCAGTATGGCTACGCGAGACTGGAGGAGCTGCTCGAAGCCAGCCCCGACCGCGTGCAGCCGCTCTGTCCCATTCATAAGGAATGCGGCGGCTGCCAGCTGCAGCACCTGGACTACCCGGCGCAGCTGGCGTGGAAGCGGCAGCATGTCGCGGACAATCTGACGCGGATCGGGAAGCTGACCGTGGCGGAGGAGGCGGGTGAGGGCGTCGTCGTTCGCGATACGGTCGGGATGGACGAGCCTTGGCGGTACCGGAACAAAGCGGCCGTTCCCGTCGGCGCCGGCGCCGAGGAAGATGGCCTCGCCATGGGCTTCTACGCCCAAGGCAGCCACCGGATTATCGATATGGACGAGTGTCATATCCAGGATGAGCGGAACGACGAGACGATTCGCGCGGTGAAGCGGATCGCGAGCGAGCTTGGCGTGCCCCCTTACGACGAGGAGTCCGGCCGCGGCTTGCTTCGCCACGTGGTCGTGCGAACGGGCGTCGTGACCGGCGAGATCATGGTCGTGCTAATTACGAACGGCAGGAAGCTGCCGCAGGCGGACCGTCTGGCAGAGCGCATTCGCGAGGTGGTGCCGGCCGTGAAGAGCATCGTGCAGAACGTGAACGAGCGGAGCACGAACGCGATTTTCGGCGAGGAGACGATTACGCTGTGGGGCAGCGACGTGATCTACGACGAGCTGGACGGCATTCGCTTCGCGATATCGGCAAGGTCGTTCTACCAAGTGAACCCGGCACAGACGGTGAAGCTGTACCGCAAGGCGGTCGATTACGCCGGATTGACCGGCTCGGAGACGGTCATCGACGCGTACTGCGGGATCGGCACGATCTCGCTGTTCCTCGCCCGGCGGGCGGGCCGCGTATACGGCGTCGAGATCGTGCCGGAGGCAATCGAAGACGCTGCGCGGAATGCCGAGCTGAACGGCATCGCGAACGCGGCGTTCGAGGCGGGGCCGGCGGAGGTCGTCATCCCGCGCTGGCGCGAGGAAGGGATCGCGGCCGACGTTATCGTCGTCGATCCGCCGCGCAAAGGCTGCGACGCCGCGCTGCTCGAGACGATCATCGCGATGCGGCCGGAGCGGGTCGTCTACGTCAGCTGCAACCCGTCGACGCTGGCGCGGGACCTGCGCGTGCTGGAGGACGGCGGCTTCCGGACGGTTGAGGTGACGCCGGTGGACATGTTTCCGCAGACGATGCATGTGGAGTGTTGCTCACTGTTGGTAAGGAAAGACTAATATTAAGATGTATCGGTGCTCAGACCCTTCCTTTTACTGGAAGGGTTTTTCGTTTTAGAGTGGAACTTTTTAAGTAGAGTAAAAAATCGGAGGGGGCTTTATGGAGAACGAATTGCAGGTACTTATGAATAACTATAATTGCGTAGAGAACACCTTTATACATAAATTGAGCGAAGAATCTTTTTTTGATTTTCCTTCATTTTGGGATTACTACAATAGTGTAAGGGTAGTAATTAAAGAAACTATTGATAAACCTTTAGATAGAGAAATCTCTAGAGCAATTAGTTTCACGCATGCAAAAATCTTAGAACATATCATATGGGAGTACTCTGATAATAATTTAGGTCAAATTAAAAACTTTCCTTTCGACAAACTTCATTTAATAATTGAGCGACTTAGTTTCTTGGTAGATGGATATTTTCAAGGTTATCTCATTGATGAGAGCAACTTTGACGAAGAATTACAAAATCCACTTTTCAATGAAAATGTTTAATCAGAGCCACCCATAATTCACTTAGGTTTTTTAAGGAGGGGCTTGATATCCATGCTGTGGGATTCAAAAATAAAGATAAAACGTATAATGTATTCTTAAATGAAGAGGATGACAAATTTCTTGTCGATTCAAAATTAAGCCGTAGACAAGTATAGGGCACGTTCATTTTTCCTGTATCTGATTCCAGTTCGGCTTATCGAATATTTCATGAGTGGGTCATGAAAAGTTACTCTCCATATATTTCAAACAAATTAAGTGAAGGACGATAATATGGCAAATCCATTCTCTAATAAAAAGAAAATCCGTGGTTGGAAGCGTAGAATTAAGCAGATTAAACAATGGAAACAACGTCATATTGATTGGACATTGAACGATTAAGTCGTAACAATAGAGGCTATGTAAAGTTATGGATTGACCCATTCTACCGGTTAACTAGACGTAATCCTCCGATGTGGTATTCTCGATTAATACTGGAGGCAATGATAGAAGTTTACCAATCTTGATCTCAACAGATGAAAAGATTAAATGAACCATTCTATCTGAAAATATGGCTCTATAATCCGAACTTTATTAATTCACAAATTGTTATCGCTTTTCGAGCTCATCCATGTAACTGTCGTAATGCCTCTATGATTTTTTTGCAAATATGTTGTGCGTACAATAATGCTTTAAAATTATAACCTATTTCTTTTAAGTGACGCACTAGGGAGAACCGTAAAATGGTTAGTTACCATCATTAAATGGTGTAATTAGCCAAACTTCGCTTCGGTTCGCTCTTTTTTTGATTTAACAAAATCTTGAAACAATAAAACAATAAAACATGCTAATATTAAACCGACAGGCAGTCGGTCGGTAAAAGGGGGTATAAGAATGAGAGTTGTAAAAACAGCCGAGGTACGCAGGAACGAAATACTTGACGCGGCGGATGAGCTGTTCAGTCAGAAAGGCTTTGACGGCACGAGTACAAACGATATTCTCGAAAAGGTCGAAATTGCGCGGGGAACGCTGTATTATCACTTCAAGTCGAAGGAGCATATTATGGACGCGCTGATTGAGCGGTATAGTGTCCGTCTTTTAGGTGCAGCGCAAGAAATTGCCAAAGACAAGAGTATACCCGTAGTCGAGCGCATCATCCGCGTCGTTATGGCATTGAACTTAAGCGGTGGAAGCAGCAAGGAAATTATGGAGCACATTCACAAGCCGCAGAACGCGCTTTTGCATCAGAAAATACAAAGGGTCATCATTAACGGCGTTACGCCGATCCTGGCGGGAATCATCCGCGAGGGTACTCAGCAGGGACTGTTCAACACGCCTTACCCGTATGAGTGCATGGAAATGATTGTCGTATATTCGAATACCGTTTTTGATGATGACCTGGTTTCAATGACGAACGAGGAGAGGGCTTCCCGCGTTCAAGCGTTAGTTGTCAACGCGGAAAGGCTGCTCGGCGCCGAAAGGGGAAGCCTTATGTCCGTTATGCAGATGTTTGATAACGGAGATGAGGACAGCCTTGAATAATTCGTGGCTCAACATAGAACACAGAGGTGACTTATGTATAACAAAATAATCCGCAATGACATGATAAAGAGCAAATGGATTACAGTGACAACGATGATATTTGTTGCTGCCGCGGCTATGCTGGTTTCGCTCGCGGCGATACTCGCCGTCAATCTGTATGGCGCGCTGGATACGTTAATGACAAAAGCGAAAACGCCGCATTTTATGCAGATGCACGCAGGTGAGATTGATACTGCGCGGCTTACGGCTTTCGCAAAGCAGAACAGCAATGTCGATGAGTTTCAGGTGGTTGAATTTCTGAACGTCGATGGCGCGCAATTTATATTCGGCGAAAAATCGCTCGCGAACAGCGTGCAGGACAACGGGTTAAGCGTACAGAGCGAGAAATTCGATTATCTGCTAGATCTTGAAGGTAACGTAATTAACGTATCCGACGGCGAGGTTTATGTTCCGGTAAGCTATATGAAGAACAACACCGCCAAGGTCGGGGACAAGGCCGTCATAAGCGGAAAAGAATTTACCGTTGCGGGTTTCTTGCGCGATTCCACCATGAATTCATCACTCTCCGCTTCAAAGCGATTTCTTGTAAGCAGCAGTGATTATGCAGAAGTTAAAACCCTAGGAAATCCGGAGTATCTGATCGAGTTCAGATTAAAGGATAGGTCGGGGCTAGGCGCATTCGAAACCGCCTATGCCAACGCAGGACTTGAGATGAACGGGCCAACGGTTACGTATGCGCTTTTCCGAATGATGAATGCCATTTCCGACGGGATTATGATTGGGGTTATCCTTCTGGTAGGCCTGCTTGTCATTGCCGTCGCGTTCATGTGCATACGCTTTACGCTCCTTGCGAAGATCGAAGACGATTATCGCGAAATTGGTGTGATGAAGGCTATAGGGCTGCGCGTCTCCGACATCAAGAAGATTTATTTGGCAAAATACGCGGCAATTGCGGCGGCAGGCTCTATTCTCGGTTTTGCTCTTTCGTTTGTTTTCAAAGGCATGCTTCTTGAAAATATACGGCTTTATATGGGAGAAAGCAAATATTCCTCTTTTGTTTATGTCTTAGGAATCGCCGGCATCCTTCTAGTATTTCTTGCCATTATAGTCTATGTCAACGGTGTGCTTAAACGATTCCGGAAAATATCCGCCGCGGAAGCCATACGCTTCGGCACCGCGCAAGAAAAATCCGCAGGCACAAAGCGTTTTACCCTAAGCGGGAACAGGTTGTTCAACACGAATATTTTTCTCGGTATCAAAGATGTTCTCGCAAGGAAAAGACTCTACATCACAATGCTTGCTGTGTTGGTGATTTCGGCATTTATCCTGATTGTTCCGCAAAACCTGTATACCTCGATTTCCTCAAAAAGCTTCATTAATTATATGGGGATTGGAAACTACGATCTGCGCATACAGTTGTCCGGCAATATCGACAATGTCGATGATAAAGTCTCCGAAATCGTAGAGACGGTGAAAAGCGATCAAGCTATTTCCAAGGTTGCCGTCCTTACAACAAAAACATTCAAAGCAAAGATGGAAGACGGATCGGAAGAAAATATGAAAATCGAACTCGGCGATCATTCGATATTTCCTATCGCATATACCGAGGGCAAGGCACCCGCCGCGGATGATGAAATTGCGCTCTCGACGATATACGCCGATGAATGGAGCCTTAAGGTCGGCGATGACATTACGCTGGCGATTGAAGGGACGGAAAAAGATCTCAAGGTAAGCGGAATCTATTCCGACATTACCAACGGCGGCAAAACCGCAAAGGCCGTATTCACCGACGATTCGGCGGGTATGATGTGGAGCATTGTCAGCGCCGAACTGTCGGATAAATCCCTTGTTGACGCGGAGGTTGAGGAATATGCAGCCAAGTTTGATTTTGCCAAAACCTCGAACGTTGATGAATTTGTTACACAGACCCTTGGCTCGACCATAAGCTCCGTTGAAACGGCCTCCTACGCCGCAATTGCCGTTGCGCTGGTTATAACTGTGCTCGTTACATTGTTATTTATGAAAATGCTTGTCGCAAAGGACAGATATTCCATTGCCGTCATGAAAGCGTTCGGTTTTAGAAACTCGGATGTTAAAGCTCAGTTTGTTTCGCGTTCGTTATTCGTTCTGATTGTCGGAATTGCTCTCGGTACGCTTCTGGCGAACACGCTTGGAGAAATGCTTGCGGGTATGGTGATCTCCTCGTTCGGAGCATCGAAGTTTGATTTTGCGGTCAACCCGCTTTCGGCGTATCTGCTTAGTCCGCTGATGATGATCATCTCGGTACTTATCGCAACCATACTCGGCACATCGCGCGCAGGACAAATCAAAATTTTCGAACATATAAAGGAGTAGAACAATGATTAAGATTATTATTGGTGACAGAATAGTAAAATCTTTCGGCGAAGGCGATGAAAAGCGCAATGTCCTCGACGGAGTGTCCGTTGAAATTAACGAGGGCGAGTTCGTTGCGGTTATGGGACCTTCGGGTTCTGGAAAATCGACGCTCATGTATGCGCTGAGCGGAACGGATAACGTTGACGGCGGAAAGGTCGTGTTTGATAACAGGGATCTATCGACGGCCTCCGAGAACGAGCTATCGGATATTCGCAGAACGGCAATGGGATTTGTTTTTCAGCAGCCGACAATGCTGAAAAATCTGAATATCCTCGATAATATCATTCTTCCGTCCATGCGCGACAATCGTAAAAACGCCGCGAAAATCTCGGAGAAAGCTAGAACAATTATGAAAAGGGTAGGCATAGCAGAGCTTGAAAAGCGCGACATTACACAGGTTTCGGGCGGTCAGCTCCAGCGCGCGGGAATATGCCGTTCGCTTATGAACAACCCGCGGATCATCTTCGGCGACGAGCCGACGGGTGCGCTCAACTCAAAAACCGCGGAGGAGATTATGGACATATTTTCCGAGATCAACGCGGACGGTACTGCGGTTATGCTTGTCACTCATGACGCCAAGGTTGCGGCGCGGACGGAGCGCATTATGTTTATGCGCGACGGATCCATCGTAAGCGAGCTGAAGCTTCCGAAGTATGACGGGGCGGATATGGATGGCAGAGTAGAGAAAGTAGCAGTGAAAATGCGGGAGATTGGCATATAATTTGGTTGCTTATTTTAGGAATTGGAAGGAAAAAGGTGTGGAAGAGGATACGAACGCCTCTCTCCACACCTTCGTTATTGTGGTTCCCAGTTGTAAACTCAATCTTTCGAATGACTTGAAATTATAGAACGCACCTTGGGGGAGATGTACGAGTCTGAATTCACATAGTGCTGCGCCCATTTCTTGATACGCTCGTAATCTTTGTTTAACAGGTAGTCATATAATTTTTTGTTTAGAGGGGTAGCGGAAAAGTGACTAAGATGAGGTGCCCGTTTATAACTGATCACAGCTGTTATCATGAGTTTTTTGAGTAATCGTTCGATAGTCTCCAGCATCACTTGATTGCGGAAAGCTTGAAAGATGCTAAGAATAAAGGCGACGGAGTTGAGCGAATACTCATAATAATTTTTCTCTTCTGTCGCAATGATTTGTTTCTGCAAATAATCATGAATCTTCTCCAGATCGAAGTCAATACGATATTCCTCCACCTTATCGAACGCATGTTTCAGTAATGCGTCAAATAATTCGACTGTTTCCAGCATTTCTTCAAGTGACAGTTCCTTTACCACGATCCCTCTGTTTTTTAATAAATCAACATAGCCCTCGCTCTCCAGTCTATAAACAGCCATCCGTACCGGCGTTCGACTCATGTTCAGCCACTCCGCAAGTTCGTTCTCCGATAACAAATCTCCTGGCATATAGTCGCCGTTCATAATGCGATTCAAAATTTTTTCATAAGCGATACGTACCGATTCCGATGCCATCGTATCGAACAGCTCCATTTCGTTTTTTTATTTAATATCATACAGAATGTTGCTAGCCATTACAATTAACCGGGTCGCCCCGTCATTTTTACGAATTATTCACCTTCCGATAATATCGGGGAAATAATAGACAAGCATTATTTAATTGAATCCAAGTTGGATCCAAATGGAGATTAGAGGAGTGATTTACTACTGATCAAGTAGTTGTCGTCAGTTGCCGCGTAACCGGCGTACTGGTCAGGCACGTATGCCGATCATGCTCATCGTACTGTTGTCTTGCAAAAAATAAAAGGAAAAGAGAGTAGTGAAAAACGATGCGAAAGTCGCAGTTTATAGAAAACGGGACATTTTTTAAAGGGAATATTCATAGCCACACGACAAGATCGGACGGTTTTTATGCACCGGCCAAACTGGTGGAAATGTATAAGGAACGGGGATACTCGTTTCTTGTATTGAGCGATCATGAAAAGTTCTTTGATTCAACGGAATTCGATGATCCGGGTTTCTTGGTGTATCCGGGACTGGAATGGTCTGCAAAACACCTCAACAAGCCGGATCAATGGAATGATCTTCAAGGATTGTTCGTTGGAACATTATCCGACCATTTCCGGGAAGAACAGAAGTGGGGGCACGATCAATACCTTGAATCCGTAAGCGGACACAGCCATAGAGCCGTTCAAAGAGCCATCGACTGCTTGCGCGAGGCGGGGCACCTGTCCATTTATAATCATCCCCGCATATCGCGGGTGGAGCCTGAAGAGATACTGGGGTTGGAAGGTTTGTTCGCATTAGAAATCTATAACCATAAAAGTGAAGTATATTGCGGCAATGGCACAGCAACGTTTTACTGGGACTGGCTCTTGCGGAAAGGAAAACGGTTGTATGGAGTAGCCGACGATGATAACCACAACCAGGAAGCCGGCAATCGGACCAGGGACTCCTTTGGCGGTTGGATTATGGTGAAGGCCCGCGAGCTATCCCGCTCTGCACTTGCGGAAGCGCTAATTCAAGGAAGCTTCTATTCCTCGACAGGGCCGGAAATTTACGAGTACGGCATAGATGACGGAATGATCAAGATTGTAACATCTCCGGTTCAAAGCATTCGGTTTATTACGGATGGCAGCTTTGGCCAAAACTGGACCGCGGAAGACGGGACGAGCCTGACTGAAGCGAGCTATTCATTGACGGGCAAGGAGGTGTACGTGCGGGTTGAATGTATGGATGCTCACGGCAAGGTGGCCTGGAGTAATCCGATTTTCGAAGAAAACCTGCCGGGGTTGTAAACTTTGAGGAGGATAGGAGTGCGTCAACTGTGATTAAAACACATATGAAGAACAGCAGGCCGTTACGGAAACAAGTTCTGCAAAGTTGGCAATTGTATATCTTATTGCTCCCGGCTGCGACATACGTTGCGCTATTTAAGATTTATCCCATGTACGGTCTTCAGATGGCGTTTAAGGACTATAGAGCTTTAAACGGTATATGGGGCAGCGAATGGGCAGGGATTAAACACTTTGAGCGCTTCTTCGCATCTTATGACTTTTGGCGGGTGCTTGGCAATACGATCGAGCTCAGCCTCTATGATCTGATCGTCAGTTTTCCGTTTCCGATCCTGCTCGCACTCATGCTGAACCAGGTTCGTGCGAAGCTGTTCAAACAATCTGTGCAACTGGTGACGTACGCCCCGCATTTTATTTCCGTTGTTGTCTTGGTAGGTATGGTTGTGCAATTTCTCGATCCCAGGCTGGGATTGATCAATGGATTGATCGAGTTTTTTGGTTATCCGCAGATCAATTGGATGGCCAAACCGGAGTATTTCAAAACGATATACGTGCTCAGCGGCATCTGGCAAAATACCGGATTCGCTTGCATCATTTATCTGGCTGCCTTATCGGGTATTAATCCAACCTTGCATGAGGCGGCTTTAATGGATGGCTCATCAAGAATCCGGCGAATTTGGCACATCGATCTTCCGGGGATTATGCCGGTGATCATGATTATTCTGATCTTGAATGCGGGACATATCCTTAACGTCGGTTATGAAAAAGTGCTGCTCATGCAAAACCCGTTAAATCTGGAGGCTTCCGAAGTTATTGACACCTATGTATACAAGATAGGGCTTAATTCGCCGCTGACGAATTATTCCTACGCTACTGCGATAGGACTGTTTAAATCCGTCGCAGGACTGATTATGCTGATAATCGTCAACTATGCTGCCAAAAAAGCAAAGCAAGCTACGCTATGGTAGGAGCTAACTATGAATATTCTAGAATCCAAACAAGACAAATGGTTTCTGGCTGCCAATTATGCAGCGTTGTTCCTCATCCTTGTTAATGTCTTATATCCGCTGTTATATATTCTCAGCTCCTCGCTCAGCTCTCCCCAGGCGGTCGTGTCCGGGCGAGTATGGGTTTGGCCTGTCGAGTTCACTTTGGACGGGTATAAGGTCGTCATGGAATATGAAAAGTTCTGGCTAGGATTCGCCAATTCGATGTTCTACACGGGAGTCGGCACATTCTTAAATGTCGTCGTAACGATTATGGCCGCCTATGCCCTATCAAGGAAAGATCTCCCGTTTGGCGTCTTTATTCTGTCGATCTTTGTCTTTACGACCTTGTTCCAGGCAGGGCTGATTCCGGAATTTCTTGTTGTGGATGCTCTGGGGATCATGAACACCCGGTGGGCGATGATCTTTCCGACCGCTTTGTCCGTATTTCAATTACTGGTGGCTCGAACTTTTTTCGAAATTACGCTGCCGGAGGAATTATTAAAAGCCGCGCAGGTGGATGGCGCAAGCGATTTAACGTTTTTTTTCAAGATCGCTCTTCCGTTGTCCGCCCCCATCATTGCGGTGCTGTCCTTGTTTTATGCGGTAGGACACTGGAATCAATATTTTATGGCACTTATTTATTTGAGAGACGAAAGTTTGTTTCCGGTGCAGATTTTTCTTAGAAATGTTCTGGTGCAGAATGAGGTGGATTCTTCATTGCTGACCGGATTAGGGTCGGTTGAGGCTCAAAACGGATTGCGGCAGCTGCTTAAATATTCCGTCATTGTTATTGCCAGCGCCCCGATGTTGATTGTATACCCCTTCTTACAAAAATATCTTGTAAAGGGAGCGCTGCTCGGTTCGATAAAAAGCTGAGCAAGCAAATCGGCTCGGAGGCTCCATATTAGAAAGGCGATTATCAATTGAGAGGAGAATCATAAGATGGAACAAACAAGAAAATGCAAATTTAAGCGCCTGGTCATCCTCATCACCCTTGTCGTTTTATTAGCTGCGTGTTCGAAAGACACCCCCAACCATGCCGAGCAAAACATGTCCGCGAATACGATCCGGCTGACCGAGCCAGGTACGTTTCCAATCGTAGAAGGAGACCCGGTAGAATTGACCGTCTTGACACGCGCCGATGCGCGAATGGAGGACATTCGAACGAATGCATTTACCAAGTATTACGAAGAATTGACCAATGTGAAGATCAATTGGGAAGTGGCGCCGGAAGGCGGCTTGGTGGAAGCTTTGAATCTGCGGCTGTCGACGGGGGATTTGCCGGATATTATTATGGGCATGCCGATTGACCGGGCGCAGCAGAAAATTTATGGAGAACAGGGAGTGTTCCTTGATCTGAGTGAGCTATACGAGGAACACGGCTCGATCAGTAAGGAAATGTTCGAGAGAAATCCCCATGTTCTCGACTTCATCAGCAGCCAGGACGGAAAGTTCTATACCCTTCCGCAAGTTAGCGAGTGCGACTTTTGCGTTTCTCCGGTGAACATGTGGATCTACGAACCATGGCTGGAGCAGCTCGGATTGGACATGCCGGAGACGACGGAACAATTCTATGATGTGCTGCGTGCATTCCGCGATCAGGATCCGACAGGTCATGGAGGTGTCATCCCGCTCGCCGGCAGCCCGGCGGAAGGATTGCTAGCGCGAGTGGAGCAATTCTTGATGAATGCCTTTGTATATACCCCGCCCGAAAGGCTGTATTTGTCGAACGGGAAAGTGGAAGCCAGTTTCATGCAGCCCGGATGGAAGGAAGGGTTGAAGTATTTGCACAAGCTGTATGCCGAAGGGTTGCTGGCGGAGGAATCATTCACTATGGATAGACAGCAGCTTACGCAACTTGGCGAGCATCCGGAATACGCCGTTCTGGGAGCTGTTCCTGGCGGTTATCAAGGGTATTTTACGGAGATTGGCTCCGAGAGCAACCGGTACCTCGAATACGTGATGGTACCGCCTCTGGAAGGTCCCGATGGCACACGCCAAGCCGTTCATTCTCCTTACGGGATTGTCGCGACGGATGTGATCACAAGTTCCGCTCTTGCCCATAAAGAGGTTGCTTTCAGGTGGCTGGAGGGATTGTACTTCCCGGAAGTTACGTTGCAAGCAAGGAGAGGCGTGCCAGGTGTGGATTGGGTGGAAGCAGATGAAGGAATGGTCGGGTTAGACGGCCGTCCTGCCAAAATAAAAGTGATTACGCAATACGGCAAGTCTAGCAATAATCACTGGTTTTCCATCGGTCCGTTCTGGTATTCCGAAGATGCGACGATGGAGGTTGCGGTGGAAGATCGAAGCCGGGATATAAACGCTATTTTATTCGATCAGTTAACAGCAAAATACGTCCCTCACCTTGCCGACATCGAAACCGTGCTCCCTCCGCTATTGTTTGATGAGGAGCAAAGTATGGAAGTGGCCGACCTGAAAATGACGATCATGAATTACGTTGACGAGATGATCGCCAAATTTGTGTTGGGTCAAGCGGACATCGAGCAGGAATGGAGTCAGTACCTTGAGACGCTGGAAGAAATGAACGTCAGCCGATATATTGCGCTGCATCAACAGGCATTTGACAGCAAGGATCCCCTTCATGGCGAAGTCGAGGTTTATGATAAAGAACGGAAATCACATTGATGTGTTCACTCCTGAAGGCCATTCACATCCTAAGAAGAGGCTGATGCGGCTCCAATAAGGAATGCAGAAGCCTATTTATTTTGGATCCCCCATATCGTTTAGTCGGGCCGGCCAAGCGAACGACCGGCTCTAAGCCGCAAGGAGACCGCGGCCAAGAGCCGGTAGGTTCCGCCAGTTTTTCCTCCTTTGCGTTCCGATGAAAACTCGGAAGGATATTAGCCTAAATGAACATAAAGATGACGCCAGGAAGTTCCTGCGCGTCTTCTTTATTGTGCTTGTGCAGCTTTAGTTGTTAAGAGCGATTCGAACTTATCGACGGCCACCTGATCAGCAGTTCGGAGAGCGTGGCCATAAATATTCATTGTTGTGGTGATGATAGCCGTCGGATTGGGTGGCATATTCGTCCCGGAACAGGTGTAGCTGTGATATACATTCGGCTCAAGAATAAATACGTCGCCCGTGCTAATGTTGAAGATACTTGGCAGATCGTCTAAGTTTTTTCTTAAATCGTCCAAGAAAGCAGCTTCCTACTTCTATTAAATTCAAATTAGAGCGTACATTCCCGCGTTTGGCTTAAAGGAAGGATCGCACTGTTTATTACGGTGCGGTCCCTGCTTTTTTTTGGAGGAATCGTCGAACGTAACCAGAAGTATGTATACAACTTGTCCTATGACCTTTAAGGAGGCTCTATATGAAATCGTTCATGCAATCACCGAGACGCTCCATCTTCGGCAAAATCGTCATGACCTTTTTAGGGCTTCTCATTCCGCTTTGCAGCTTGAATTTGTTTATGAACGAGTCGGGCGCGGATGCGGTCCGTTCGGAAATCGTCAATTCCATGAATACGAAGGTCGAGCTGTATATGAATTTGATCGAGTCCGATGTGGAACGTATCGTAAAATTGATCCAAGCCTATGTCAACGACGAAGATCTGATGAAATTAAGCACCTCCGCCTCGATCATGACCGATATTGAAAAGACGCAATCCATTCTCGCGCTGAAGAGCAAGCTTGATCTCTTCGAGGAGTCCAGCCGATTCGTTCACCAAGTGAACGCCTTCATTCCCTTGCTTAACAGGAGCGTAACGTCCAACGATAACTCGATCACCGCCTTTGATCAAGCGCAATTTGAAGCGCTCTGCGTAACGACGAACCGTTATGAAGCCCCTTTCCTCCAGTGGAACGGCAGACTGTTCATCAGCGTGCCGTCTTCGGATCCCGTCGTGTTGGAAGGCAAGGAGCCGCTTTTCCTGCTGACCGTAGAGCTGTCGGAACGCGAGCTCCGGAACGCGCTGCGGCAATTTACGACGAACGGGGAGCAAGCCGTGCTTGCCGGCAATCATTTGCCGTGGTCGATTTCCAGCGGTTCGGAAAGTTCTGATTCGGATGCCGGCAGCGAAAAGTTTCTTGTCGTCGGAAAGTCGTCGTCCAGACTGGACAGCACGTTGTCGATCTATATGCCGGAAAACCGTATTTTCGGTTCGCTTAAGCGGTACCGGTATTGGTTGATTCTGCTGACGTCGCTGTCCGTGGCCGTCATTATCTTCTTCGCTTTCAGCATCTACCGGATCATCCAGCGGCCGTTGCGGACGTTAGTGCGTTCTCTCAATAAGGTAGAGCAGGGCAATTTCAACTTCGTCTTAACCTACCCCTTGAAGGATGAATTCGGTTTTTTATATAGACGGTTCAATGCGATGGTCAAAGAGCTGAACGTGTTGGTTCATGAGGTTTATGAGCAAAAATACCGCGTCCGCCTTGCCGAGCTGAGACAGCTTCAGTCGCAGATCAATCCTCATTTTTTATATAACAGCTTCTTCATCCTGCACCGGATGGCGAAATTGCACGATAACGAAAATATCGAGCGGTTTACGAAATTTTTAGGAGAGTACTTCCAATTCATCACCCGCGACGGGGTACATGAAACTACGCTGGAGACGGAAGCGAAGTATGCGAGGACTTACATGGACATCCAGTCGTTCCGCTTTGCGAACCGGATTCACGGCGAATTCGGCGAGCTGCCGGAAGAAATACGGAACCTGCAGGTTCCGCGGCTAATCTTGCAGCCGCTTATCGAGAACGCTTACAACCACGGTTTGGAGAATAAAAAGAAGGATGGATGGATCCGCGTCAGCTTTCGAGCGGACGGCGGGATGCTGCTTGTTGCCGTCGAGGATAACGGGGAGGAATTGAACGAGGAAAAGCTCCAATCGCTTTGCATTCGCCTGTATGTACCGGAGGAGGCTTCCGAGAGCACGGGGTTAATCAACGTACACCGCCGCTTACGGATCAAATACGGACAAGCAGGCGGCGTATCGCTTTCATTAGGCGAATCGGGCGGACTGAGAGCGGAGCTTCGAATTCCTTTAGGGCGGGAGGAGGATGAGCATGTACCGGCTGCTCATTGTGGATGACGAACCGTACACGGTCGACGGGTTGTATGAGATGCTGCAGGAAACGGATCTGGAGGAGCTCGAATTGTACAGGGCTTATTCAGCGGACGAAGCGCTTCATTGGCTTGGCCGAGTGAAGATCGATATCGTGCTTAGCGATATCAAGATGCCCGGGATGGACGGGTTGGGGCTGCACCGGCGGATCAAGCAACGGTGGCCTCGCTGCAAGGTCATATTCCTGACCGGCATGAATGATTCGGAATACGTGAGACAGTGCCTTCGTGACGGAGGCGTCGATTATATACTGAAGACCGAGGGCGACGAACCGATTGTTGCAAGCATTAGGTCCGCTATAGAGCGGCTGGAGGAAGAGCTTCATAATGACAGATTCATGCGGATTGCGAAAGAACGGTTCGCAGAGGCGCTCCCGGTCCTTCGCAACGATTGGTTCCGCAGGCTGCTGCATGACGGAGCGGAGGACGCGGGGCTGACGCAATCGAGGCTTGCCGATCTGGCATGCCCTCTGCATGCGGATGCCCCCGTGCTTCCCGTGCTCCTGCGCGTGGACCGATGGCCGGTACGCATTTCCGTTATGGACCGGCAGCTTCTTATCTACGCAATGGAGAACATTATTTCCGAGTATTTTACAGCGCAGGCCTTGCAGATGATCGCATTGGACGATTCCTGCTTTATGCTCTTGGTGCAGCCGGGAAATCGATCCGAACCGGAGCGGGAAGGCATACTTCGATTCGTGCGAGGAACTCTTGAAACCGTGCAGCGCACTTGCGGCACGTTACTTCATCTTCCTGTTTCCGTCATGTGCGGGCATGAGCAGGCGGATTGGGCGAATTTGCCGGAGACGTATTTCCGGATGAAGAAGGCGCTTGTTCTTAGCGCCGGTCCGGGCGATACGATGATGCTGTTCATATCGAACGGCGGTACCGAGGGTTCTTGCGAAAATCGAGGAGAGACGATGCTGGCGAGGTTAAGAGAACGGCTCGACACGGTGCTCGAAGGCGGGCGTTCGGAAGAGGCGCATGCCGTCATCTCCGCATGGTTCGAGGGCGCTCATGATTACGCCGTTTATTTGGAGGCTTACTATACGATTGCAAACAAATTCATCGGACTCGTGAACCGTTGGGGCTGGGTCGACCGTCTCTATCCGGTTATCCGGCTGGAGAGGCTGATGGACATTCAAAGTCATCATTCAAGGGAGCAAGCGATCGGATATTTGCAGAAGACGGCCGAACATTTGATCGCGCTGAAGAAGAACGTTCAAGACGAAAGAGCGGATAGAATCGTGGACAAAGTCAATAAATTTATCCGCGGACGGATCGCTTATGACGTTTCGCTTACGGCACTCGCGGAAGCCGTTTATTTGAATCCGTCTTATTTGTCGCTCTTATACAAGCAGACGACGGGCCAAAATATTTCCGATTACATCACGAACGTCCGACTGGAGAAAGCCAGAGAACTTCTGGCGGCCACACCGCTCAAAATCCACGAAGTCGCGGCGGCGATCGGATTTGACAACGCCGGTTATTTCACCCGGTTTTTCAGAAAACATACCGGCATCGGGCCGCAGGATTACCGGAATCAAGCATTTCCAAAATAAAAGAGAACAAATCCAAACAGTGTGTTATATCGCCGTCGTACGAGCGGACTTATACTAAAGCCAAGATCATCATCACAATCGATGAAGGAGGATGTTCATGAAGACTGCAAGTCGCAGGGCATGGCTCACAGCTTTATTGATTATGGCAATCGTATTTGTAAGCGCTTGCTCAGGGGGTGCGGGAAACGGAGGCGAGGGGGCGACGGATCCCGAACCGGCAGCGGAGACGAATGAGAATGCCGAAGAAACGGCAAGCACCGACTCCGGCACCGGCGAAGAACCGGCAGCGGCCGGTCCGCTAGGCAAATACGATCCTCCGGTCGAGGTTACTTCCGTCCGCATCGTGAACGACACTTTCAAATACGCGGAAGGCGAAGATATCGACAACAACATTTGGAGCCGTACCATTATGGATAAGCTCGGCATCGACATCCAATACGACTGGGTCGTCAGCGGCGACGGACCCGGCGGACAAGGCGAGCAGAAGATGAACGTCTCGATCGCTTCCGGAGACTTGCCCGAAATCATTCCCGTTAGCGCCAGACAGCTGAAGCAGCTGGTCGAAGGCGATCTTCTAATGGATTTGACCGACATCTACGAGCAATATGCATCGCCTTTTACGAAAGAAATCATGAACCAAGACGGTCCGAACGCACTCGCATCGGCGACGTTCGACGGCAAGCTGATGGCGATTCCGAACACGGGATCGGCGATGGACGGAGCATTCATGGTTTGGGTGCGTACCGACTGGTTGAAGAAGCTGAATCTTCCCGAACCTCAAACGATGGACGACGTGCTCAAAATATCCGAGGCGTTCACGACGCAAGATCCGGACGGCAACGGCAAAGCGGATACGATCGGGCTATCGCTCAATAAAGATTTGTATGGCGGATACGCCGGAATCGACGGTTTCCTTAACGGGTTTCATGCTTATCCGCGCCAATGGGTGAAGGACAGCTCGGGCAAGCTTGTGTTCGGCAGCATCCAGCCCGAAATGAAGGTAGCGCTCGCCAAGCTGCAAGAGCTTAATAAGAAAGGCCAAATCGACAGAGAATTCGGCGTGAAGGACCAAGGAAAAGCGGCCGAGTCCGCAGCCGCCGGCAAAGCAGGGCTTCATTTTGGGCAAATGTGGAATCCGTTGTGGCCGCTTGTGGACAACAAACGGAATGACCCGAATGCCGAATGGCAGGCTTATCCGCTCGTTTCCGTCGATGACAAACCGGCGCAGTCGCGCGTCAACCTCGCAGTAGGCACGTATTACGCCGTGTTGAAAGAGGCGAAGCATCCGGAAGCGCTGCTCAAGATTATTAACCTGTTCGTAGAAACCGGATGGGGAGAGTCGACGACTCCGGAAAATTACGCGGAACATTTTACAAAAGACGGATTTGAAAAACATAAATATACCCCTTTCCAAACGTGGCCGGCCCGTAAAAACCTCGATATTCATTTGCATATTTCGGAAGCGATGGACAGCGGCGACGAGTCGAAGCTTAATCCGGAGGAACAGAACAACTATGCGCAAATCAAGGATTTCCTTGAAGGCAAAGCAGGCAGCGAAATCGGGTGGGCCTATAACCGGGTGTTCGGGAAAGAAGGCTCGTTCAAGACGATCGACAAATATGTGGACGAAGGCCTGATTTTGCAGAACGAGTTCTTCGGCGCGCCGACGGACACGATGGTGGAGAAGGATGCGACGCTGCTTAAGATGGAGCTCGAAGTGTTCAGCAAAATTATTCTCGGCGATCCGATCGATCATTTCGACAAATTCGTTGAAGATTGGAAAAAGCTCGGCGGCGACGACATTACGGAAGAAGTCAACGAGTGGTACGCTTCCAAATAACTCGATAGGCGGGGGAAGAGTTGCGTCCGGATCTTCCCTCTTTACTTTTTGCCGGAGGTGTCAGGATGATTAAGAAGCTCAAATCGCCGTATTGGCCGCTGCATCTCATGCTGCTGCCAGGGCTGCTGCTTGTTGTAATTTACAGCTACGGGCCGTTATTCGGCATTATTATGGCATTTCAGAAGTTTAAGCCGGCCAAGGGCTTCTTCGATTCACCCTGGGCGGGTTTCGATAATTTCCAATACGTTCTGGACATGCCCGACTCTGCCAGAATTTTGTGGAACACGGTGATCATCGCTCTATTCAAAATCGTGGCAGGCTTCATCGTTCCGATTATCGTGGCGCTTCTGCTGAATGAGGTTCGCAAAGATGTTTTCAAGCGCGGCATCCAAACGATGATTTACTTGCCTCACTTTTTATCCTGGATCATCCTTGGCGGAATTCTGATCGATATCTTATCTCCTTCCAGCGGCATCGTGAACCAACTGCTGGCTTGGGTGGGGATCGAGCCGATCTACTTTCTGGGAGACAACCGCTGGTTCCGGCAGGTGCTCGTCATGTCCGACGTTTGGAAGGAGTTCGGTTTCAACACGATCGTTTATTTGGCGGCGCTGACAAGCATTAACCCGTCGTTGTACGAAGCCGCCATCGTAGACGGCGCCGGCCGATGGAAACAGACGTGGTACGTCACGCTTCCCGGCATGATGCCGATTATCGTGCTCACCCTGACTCTGAGCCTAGGCAACGTGCTGAACGCGGGGTTCGACCAAGTGTTCAATTTGTACAGCCCGCAGGTGTACGAAACGGGCGACATCATCGATACGTTCGTTTACCGGATCGGTCTCATCGATGCGCAATACGGGGTGGCGACCGCCGTCGGATTGTTTAAATCGGTCGTGTCGTTCGCATTTATCTCGATTTCGTATTATTTAGCCTACCGGCTGGCAAACTATCGAATTTTTTAACGTTTCGTGAAGGCAGAGAGGAGGAAGAAGGATGGTCGAGCGATTGACGACCGGAAGAAGAGTTTTCGTCGCCGTCAACTATGCGTTGTTGCTGTTTATGTCGCTTCTGTGCTTGCTTCCTTTGATCCACGTGCTGTCCGTATCGTTCAGCTCGAGCGAGGCGGCAACTGCAGGGCTTGTAAAACTTTGGCCGGTCGAATTCACGGCAAGCTCTTATCAGTTCGTTCTTGCCAAACCGGCATTCTTGACTTCCGTCGGCGTTACGCTGCAACGGGTCGCGATCGGCGTAACGGTCAACATGCTGCTTACGATCTTGGTCGCATATCCGCTATCCAAGGAAGTGACCAAGTTTCCGTACCGTACCGTATACGTCTGGGTTTTCGTCATCACGATCCTATTCCACGGCGGGCTCATTCCCCAATATATGATTGTGAAATACACGGGAATTATGGATACGATCTGGGCTTTGGTGCTCCCTTCGGTGGTTCCCGTATTTAACGTGGTGCTGCTTCTCAACTTTTTCCGCGGATTGCCCAAGGAACTGGAAGAAGCCGCGTTTATCGACGGCGCCGGCCATTGGACGACGCTGTGGCGCGTGATCGTGCCGCTTTCTGCGCCTGCGCTGGCAACGATTACGTTATTTGCGACGGTGGGCCATTGGAATTCCTGGTTCGACGGACTGATCTTTATGAATTCGCCGGAGCATTACCCGCTCCAAAGCTATCTGCAGACCGTCGTCATCAACCGCGACTTGAGCCTCGTATCTTCGTCCGACATGAAATCGCTTATGGAGGTGAGCGACAGAACGGCGAAAGCGGCGCAGATTTTTTTGGGAGCGTTGCCGATTCTGCTCGTTTATCCGTTCTTGCAGCGTTTTTTTATGAAAGGCATCGTACTTGGCAGCGTGAAAGAGTAGAATCGTACTCAGAAATGGAGGTTGAACATGGACATTGTAACCAAGTTGACAGACGCATCGTGGATTGGAGTTCCCGCTTCGGAGTATGCAGCCGGAACGAAGGCCGGACCGATCCGCAATGAGGCCGCCTACTTCCGCTGCCGGTTTGATTTGTCCGAAGCGGAGGATACCAGGCTGACGCTTTCGATTAGCGCTCATAGCCGTTACCGGCTGTGGGTGAACGGGGAACCGATCCTATCCGGACCGTGCAAGGGCGACCGGTGGCGGCATTATTACGAGACGGTCGACGTAAGCGATCTATTATGTTCGGGCGAAAATGTTCTTGCGGTGAAAGTCGTTTCCTACTCGCCATACGAAGCTCAGCCTCAAGGAAGCGGCGGCCCGTTCTCCGTTACGACAAGCGCGGCCGGCCCTTGTTTAATCGTAAGCGGTCTCGCGTCGTCGGCTTCCGGAGACGTCACGGCGGACATCGCGACCGGAAAGAAGAACGCTGTTCCTTGGGAAGCGATGCTGGGTCGTGCGGTCGAGTGGGAGCCTTACCGGGGGACGGCGTTTCTTGGCCCGATGGAGCGGGTGAACGGCGCGTTGCTGCCGCATGGCTGGAATAAGCCGGCTTCCGGCTCCGAACGGGCGGCTGAGGCGGATGAAGCATTATGGATCGTTCCGGACGTCAAATGGCGCGCCAACGGAAGACCGTACGGGCTCATCCCGCCGTTTCCGCTCCAGGAACGACCCATACCGCTGCTTTATGAAAGAGAGCGCCGGTTTCGAAGCGAGATGCCTGCAGGCCGGGACGTTACGCCGCGCGGCTCGTTCGGCCGCGGTCTCTTCGAGCCGCTCGTCGTTCCGCCGAACAGCGTCCGGGCGGTCGTTCTGGATGCGGGCGAGCTAACGACCGGCTATGTGTCGCTTCGAACGAGGGGAGGCGCCGGAAGCCAAATCCGGCTCAAATATGCGGAAAGCTATTCAAGGAAAAGCGCGAAAGGGTTTCCGGAGAAAGGAAATCGGGATGACGCCGTCCATTACGAGCTGCTTGGTCATGAAGACGTGTACCGGCCGGCCGGCGGAGACGAGACCTATGAACCGTTCTGGTTCCGGACATTCCGCTTCCTGCGATTGGAGGTTATGACGGGCAGCGAGCCTGTCGTCGTCCATCCTCCGGAATACCGGGAAACCGGTTATCCGCTGGAGGTCGTTTCGACGGTGCGCACCTCGGCCGATTGGACGGGACCGCTTTGGGACGTCAGCGTACGTACGCTTCAACGCTGCATGCACGAAACGTATGAGGATTGTCCTTACTACGAACAGCTTCAATACATCATGGACACAAGATTGCAAATCTTGTTTACGTACCGGACTTCCGGCGATCCGAGACTTGCGCGGAAGGCAATCGAGGATTTCGGGGCCTCTTTGCTTCCGGAAGGGATCATTCAAGCGAGATATCCTTCCATGGAACCTCAAGTCATTCCCGTGTTCGCCCTCCATTGGATCTTCATGGTGGAAGACTACGTTTGGCAAACGGGGGACATGGAGCTGCCGGTCCGCTGCCGGCCCGTCATTGATTCCATTCTATCCTGGTATGAGCGGAAGCGCGGCGAACAAGGGCTTGTCGAGCGGCTAGGCTATTGGGAGTTTTTCGATTGGGTCAAGGAGTGGGACGATTTGCAAGGTTCCCCGCGGGCGACGCTTTACGGTCCGTCAGCCAATCATAACGCGGCGTACATATGCGGATTGAAGGCGGCTGCGAGACTCTCCCGTTTAACCGGACGGGTGGAAACCGCTCTCGAATATGAGCGGAGAGCGGCGGAGACCGCGGGAGCGCTGCATATGCTCTGTTGGTCGGAGGAAAAGGGATTGTACCGGGAAGGACCGGAATGGGAACAATACAGCCAACATAGCCAAGTTTGGGCTGTATTGGCGGAACTCGTGGAAGGCGAGGACGCCGCGGCTCTCATGGACCGTATGCTTGCGGAGCAGGGGCTTCTTTCCTGTTCGTACGCCATGTCCTATTATTTATTCCGGGCTTTGGAGAAAGCCGGACGCTACGATCGTACGGAGGAGTTATGGCGTCCGTGGAGAGAGCTTCTGAAGCTCGGATTGACGACATGGCCGGAAGATCCGTTCATGCAGCGAAGCGATTGTCATGCTTGGGGCGCTCTGCCGCTTTATGAATTCACTAACGGCTTGCTGGGCGTTCGTCCGGAGCTTCCCGGGTGGGAGGCCATTCGGATCGAACCGCAATGCCTTTCGCTGCGGGAAGCGGAAGGACGGGTCATAACGCCGAAAGGCCTGGTTGAAGTGCAGTGGGAAAAGAAAGAAGGCAAGTACTCGATCTCGGGGACGGCGCCGGTTACCGTGCCGGTTACGCTTGTAATGCCGGACGGAACGGTGCGGTCGATCCCCGGCGGCGGCGAGTTTACATTCTCCTAACCTCGTTACCGCATCGCTAGCAAATTTTTTCTTTCTGCCATCGAACGGTTTCGTCGAAATCTTTGTAGCTGAACTGACGGTTGTTCCAGTAATATGGAAGGTCGGTTCGAGACCATCCTTCATACAATTGATCCCATGCGAACGGGCCGTGAGGAAGCAGCGAGGCCTGTTCGATGGGATCCGATATTTTTTGGTACCGGAAATCGCAAGAGAGGCGTATTTTGCCCGGGATTCGATTCGGCAGCGATTTATGAACCGTATAACTGTGGAATGCAAGCACGTCGCCTGACTCATACGCTGCCGTTTCCCATTCATATCCGAGCCCGCACAGAATCGATTCCAATCCGCCCGCGCCGGGCGACCGGGCGACGCCGAGCAAGCCTTCGCGATGGCTGCCTCTTAACACGGCCAATCCCCCGAGATCTGCGGATACGTCCCCTAACGGAATCCAACAGGTCCATGTATCCGCGCTTCCTTGCACATGAAGATAATCTTGATGCGACGGAGTGACATGGACGTCCGGGTGGGGGAGCATAATGCGCGCAATGTTGCGGGGATGCGGAAATGCGGTTTCGCCGAAAAGCGTAGAAAGCATATTCAATATGGCGGACGACTGCGCCAGCGCATGGAACGACTCCAGCTTTTGGACGTCTCTGTATACGTCGATGACGGTTCCTACACCGTTCCAAGCGATCTCCTCCGCGGTATATTGGCGGATTCTTTCGATATTTCCCATAGCGGTTTCGGCTGCGTGCGCCGGATCCAGCAAGCCGTGCCGATCCAATACGGCCAGGACGTCTTGCCGTACCGAATTCACCGCATCGGCCGGCAGCATACCTTTGATGAATAAATAACCGTCTTCTTCGGCTCGTTGTCTAAGTTGTTCCGGCTGCGTCAGCAACTCTGCAGAATTTTTGAATGGTCCGCCGATCGGACGTTTGTCGTTATCTTGTTCCGGATGGGTACTCACCTGGTTACAACCTCCCTGCGCAAGTTTGTTATCATCGTATCATCGTTTCGGAAGACTGTATTTGCATATGGCATTCTTTGTTTGTCATTTGCCGGAATCATTTTTTTAGAGCGGGGGATCGTCATGAGTCTATGGCCGCCATTGGACAACCGGTTCCAGCCTGTCGTTCATTACGCGAACCGGCTCGCTTGCCGGCCGGGAGAACGATTCGGTCCGCGCTTGATCAGCGATTGCCAATTTTTGTTCGTCAGCGCCGGAACGGGAAAGATTCAAGTGTGCGGGCAAACCTACAAGGCCTCGCCCGGATGCTTGTTTTACTATGGCCCGCGTCAGCCGCATTTAATAGAAGCTAGCGAAGTCAATCCTTTCGTGCTCTATGGACTGCATTTTACGCCGCAAGGCGTTCTGGAAGAGCATCCGCCGCCGGAACCTCCGCCGATTGTTCCCTACCGGCCTGGAATGGAGATGGAAAACGAAGCTTGCGACAGCGGGCAACCGTTCCCTTTTATTCAACAAACCGGGATGTGGCCCTTGGTTTTCTTTGAAGCGGCGGTCAAAGAATATCGAAACCGGGCGCCGATGGCTCCGCTGATGCTCCGGGGGCTGTTCATGCAATTTATCGTGAAATTGTCCGCATGGGTACGGGAGCGGCAATTGCCCGCTTCGGCGTTGGAGAGGCATATCGCGGCAATAAAAGATTTGCTGGACCGGAAAGCGGGGGAGCCGTACCATTCGAATTGGATACAATTGTCGACCCCTTATTCGCATGATTATATGGCGCGGTTATTCCGGGATCGTTTCGGAGTTTCCCCGCACATGTATCATACGGAACGAAGAATCGGCATGGCCCGCAAACTGTTGGAAGGAACCGGGATGACCGTTACGGAAATATCGGAGCGGCTTCAATTTCAGAGCGTCCATTATTTCAGCAAATGGTTCAAACGGTCGACAGGAGAGCAGCCGACGCAGTACCGCATGCGCATGCGGATGATCTAATCGGTTAGGTAATAGGTTAGTCGTATGACGGATATCGCTTAACTATTTAGCAAACGAAAAAGATTTGCCTCAGAGACCATGCTCTGAGGTTTTTTTGCGTAGAAGGGAGCCGCGCGTATAGACAATCCGCTCGCACGCCGTCCGGCGCTTCGCCGCTTATGAAATATTTTATACCTTGGCCGTTAATGTTGCATATCGCATCAATTGTATATTGAGCTAGGATCGTATGTTGGGGTAAGAATGAAGTGTTCGAAGATAAAATTCATTTTGGAAGGGAGGAGAAAGATTACCGCATGCATGCTTTGGGAGCATCAAGATCATGGGCGAGATTCAAACGCAATATTCCTTTGTTAGTCATGTTCGTTCCGGTTGTGGCTTTTTATTTGATTTTTAAATACGCTCCAATGTTCGGATATGTTATTGCTTTTAAGGAGTACACGTTCGCCAAAGGGGTATTCGGAAGTCCGTGGGTAGGCTTGAAATGGCTTGAAATTATCGTTAACGACCCGTTTACCCTGAAGATTGTCTGGAACACTCTTTTTCTAAGTTTGCTAAATATCGTCGTCGGATTTCCTTTCCCGATCCTGATTGCATTAATGCTGAATGAAGTGAGGAGCATGCTGTTTAAGAAATCGGTGCAGACGCTTGTGTATTTGCCTCACTTCTTTTCTTGGGTGATCATCGGAGGAATCTTCATCACCTTGTTTTCTCAAGAATCGGGAATCGTGAACAAAATCATCACTTTGTTTCGAGACGAACCGCTGCCATTCTTATACCAGGCCAATACGTGGATCTCCATCTATGTAGGCTCGGGGATATGGAAGGAAGCCGGTTTCAGTGCCATTATTTATCTCGCTGCCTTAACATCGATCGATCCTACGTTGTACGAAGCGGCAAGCGTAGACGGCGCCGGCAAGTTCAGAAAGATCTGGCATATCACGCTGCCGGGGATCCGGCCCACCATCTTCTTGCTGTTAATCCTGTCCATGGGCAATATCATGGAAGTCGGCTTCGATCATGTTTACGTCTTGCAAAATGATGTGGTTTACAGCTCTTCGGAGGTTCTTAGCACTTATATTTACAAGATCGGATTGCTCGGAGCGCAATTCAGCAGAAGTACGGCGCTTGGATTGTTTGAATCTCTGGTTGGTTTTATCCTGGTTGTGACAGCCAACCGAGTCGCCCGGCGTTTCAATCAAAACTTATGGTAAGGAGGCTGATCGGTTGAAACCGACCAAGGGCGAACAACTATTTTATCTCGTAAACGAAGGTATATTGCTTCTGGCCGCTCTAAGCTGTTTATTTCCTCTTCTGCATGTTATCGCGCTTGCGTTTAGCGATTTCGATGCGGTGATGTCCGGATTTGTTACCCTCTGGCCGAAGGGGTGGTCGACGGAAGCCTTTCAATTGCTGCTGGAAGGCGGCCGGGTTCCAAGGGCACTGCTCAATAACGTGATCATTACCTTAGTAGGTCTCGTGCTAAGCTTGGTGTTTACCACTGCGGCGGCGTATCCGTTGGCCAGGAAAAGATTTTATGCACGCCGTTTCTTTACTTTGGCGTTTGTATTTACCATGTTGTTCAACGGCGGGCTCATTCCTACTTACCTGGTTGTCAATTCGCTCGACTTGCTGAACACCTACTGGGCTTTATGGTTGCCTGGCCTGGTAAGCACATTTAATATGTTGATTATCAGAACGTTCTTCCTAAGCTTGCCGGAAGAATTATTCGATTCAGCCGAAATCGACGGATGCGGCGAGCTTCGAACTTTGTTTCATATCGTGTTGCCGCTTTCCGTGCCGGTATTTGCGACGATTGCGCTGTTCTACGGTGTCGGCTATTGGAATAATTTTTTCTCCGTGCTCATTTACATCAACCAAGCGGATATGCAAAATCTGACTCTTCTTGTGCAACAGATGATCCAAAGCCAATCCATATTGGAAGGGCTGAATAACGCGCCCGATGCGGGGCAAATTCCAATGACGCCGGAATCGATCCGGGCAGCCGGCATCCTTGTATTAGTGACTCCGATGTTGATCGTTTATCCCTTCTTGCAAAAGTATTTCGTAAAAGGTGTCATGATTGGCTCCATTAAAGGATAATAAATCTCAGAAAGATGGCGAGGGGAAGGTCTCTATGTTGAAGTTCAAACCGACAGCAACCATAACGGTCATTTTATTAGCGATGCTGTTTATTGTCGCCTGCTCCGACAATGGGAATACCGGCGGGCAGGAACAGCCAAGTCATTCGGGCGAGAACTCCGCGAAACGCGGATCGATCACGGTATCGATGTATGACCGGGGGAATGTGCCGGCCGAAGCCGGTACGGCCGAGAAAAACAGTTGGACGGATTGGGTTGTGGAGAACGGGCCGACAGACGTGAAATTTATTACGGTACCCCGGTGGGAAAGTACCGATAAATTCAACGTATTGCTGGCATCGGGAGATGCTCCCGATTTGATTCAAGAATATGCAACCGCTTTCCGCGATTCTTTGTACAGAACCGGCCAAGTTATTCCGATTGACGAGCTTATTGAAAAGCATTCTACCACTTATAAGAAGCTGCTCGAGACCTATCCGGTGCTGCGGAAAGCAGGGACGAAGCCTGACGGGAAATTATACGAGATCGGGAAATTGTCTCCGATGCTGCCGGACGAAGTGATGTTCGTCCGTAAAGATTGGTTGGACAAGTTGAATCTGAAGGCTCCGACGACGGATCAAGAGCTGCTCGACGTGATGAGGGCATTCGCCTCCGAGGATCCCGACGGAAACGGCAAGGCTGATACTTACGGGATTGCCGATGCCCAGGGACGAGGGCTTTATGTGATGTTTCAGGATGTGGAATGGATCGTTCAAGACGGCCAGTTAGTGAAAGATTGGGAACGCAAGCAAGCCGCTTTGGATTATCATAAGAAAATATATGAAGAAGGCTTGATCGACAAGGATTACTTGACGGATAAGAACCGCGAGCAGCAACGGCAATTCTTCCTTCAAGGACGGGCAGGCGTATATACCGGCAGAATCGCCAGTATGGCCGACTTCAATCTTTATGAAACCTTCAGGAAAAACAATCCCGATGCCGAGCTGATCGTCGTCCCTTGGCCGGAAACGAAATACGGCCGTTTCATATCGTATTTCCAAAATCCGGTGCAAATGACGGCCGTCATCAACTCAACCGCAAAAGATCCGGCATCCGTGATCAAGTATGTTGATTTTATGTCGCAGGAAACAACGGGCGAAACGCTATTGTATGGTTTCGAAGGAACGCATTGGGAACAAAGCGCGACCGGCTGCCCCAAAATTTTAGATGATGAACGATACAAGAATGAAGTGTCTTGGACGGCCGACTTCCAAATGCTGTTTTCGAAAACGCTGCTTGGCGATTGCGCTACGCTTGAAGGACAATTGAATCCGGAGGTGCCGATTCAGAAAGAATTCCTGGACTTGTACCATCAGGCAGAGGAGACTTTCAACGGGAAAGATATTCCGTGGTTGACCCATCCGGAGCATATGCCGACTCTTCCCGACGATCTGCAGATCATATCCAGCACGATTACGCCAACAATGGAAGAGATCAGCACGAAAGCGATTATTACGAAATCCTATAGCGCGGAACAAGCCATGCAGGATATGAAAAAAGTTTGGGATAGCGCTGGAGGAAAGAAATTGGAAGAGTGGTATGCGAATTGGTACGCTGAAAACAGCGGTAATGCCATATTAGCCAAGGATTTGATAGAATTTAACGATTCCTTAAAGTAACGGTGCAGGCAAGGAGCGCTTTCGCACATATAGGAGGGGGAATATGGGAAAACCGAAGTTTACTCGTCGCTTGGCATTCGTAATACTACCTTCTTTTTATATTGTGGTGGTGCTCCTTAGTTCTATTTTCATCATCATGCTTATCGATACCCATCGTAATTATTCAAATCAAGCGAATTATAAATTCGCACAGACGAGCGCGCAAACGATGGATAGCTGGCTTAAGCTAATCGAGCAACAAGTCATTATGGAATTGGATCGAGACGAGAAATTCCGGAAGTTCCTGTACGAAACGGAAAGCGGGACGGAAGCTTTTCAATTCCTCAAAACGCAGCTATCCCAAACGTTCAATAAGGTCGTTCAGTTCAATCCCCTGATCGATTCGATTTATGTGTACCGCGAGATCGATCAGACGGTGCTAAGTTCAAGGAGCTTCCGACAGCTCGGGGAATTTGGCGACAAAGAGTTTGTTTCCAGATTAGCTGCCAAGGCATTGCCCGAGCTATGGTCTTCCGTACGGACTTATAACGAGTATTATCCTCTGGTTGAATACAAAGTGGAGGGTCAGAATGTCAGGGTCATTTCTTACGTTCGTAAAGTCCCGCTGTTTATGAGCAAGAATGGCCTGTTAGTGATTAATATTAATGTGAACAGACTTGAAGCTCTATTGCGTGAAAATGCGGGCGATTCTGTCGGATATGTCCGCATGGTGGACTCGGAAGGCCATATCATTGCGGCGACAACGAATATTCCCGGCGAGGCGAAGGTCGTCTCGGAAGTCAATTCCTCCGTTTCCGGGTATTTCTACGAATCCGGATGGACGAGCAAGGATATCTCTGAAGAGATGTACTCCTTCCTGAATTTCTGGATGGCTGTCGGCATTGCCTGCGTGCTTGCGATCACGATAGGAATGCTGTGGTTATTGCGGCGGTTCGCCCATCCGATCGACTCGTTAATTAATCGGCTTACAAGCAAAAGACAATTCAATGGTCTCGATTTCGAATATTTGGATAATTTGATGGATGAACTCATCCATCAGGCAAGCGAATATCATTTCGCTTCCAACCAGTATCAAGATATTACGCGTAAGCAATGGCTTCGTGAAATATTGACCGGGGAACGTATGATTTCCACGGAGGATTGGAACGCGCGCGTACATGAAGAAGGAGTAACGCAAGAATGGACGACCTCGCAAGTGATGGTGTTTGAGATCGATCGTTACAAGGAATTCCAGGAGCAATACTCGCCTAACGATCAATCGCTGTTCAAGTTTGCGATAGAACAAGTAGTCAAGGAGACGATTAGCGAGGACAACATTCGAATATGGATGTCATGGTTATCGTCGGAACAACTTACGGTAATGGCGCAAGGCGAGATGCTCGAACAAGCCCAGCGCATCAAGCATTGGGTGAGGCTGCATCTGCCCTTTACCGTGTCCATTGGAATCAGCGGCTTGGTGAACGAACCGAGCCAAATCGCCGAATCTCGAGAGGAAGCGTTGGAATTGTTGTCTTATAAGGCAACGCAAGGAATCGATCGTATTTTCACCGCGGTCCCTGATTCCGGAGGCTCGCAATTAGAGCTCCTGAATGTCATCGAGTCGACTTCGCAGGCGGCTTATTCCCTTCGTATGGGGACAGCTGGTTGGCGGGAGCAGATGACTCAAGTATTCGATACGATCGAGTTGTCCATTACGTCAAGGAGCAAATTGCTTACCTTGTTTCAATATATGAATTTTTGCTTGTCCAAAGTCATCAAGGAAGGGCCGGAGAGTTACCGGGACACATTCGATAAGAGGATAGAACCTCATCTGATCAACCTGCTGGACCGATTCGAAACCGTACAAGAATATAGGGATGGCTGGCTGAAGGCGGTAAGCGCATTGGCTGACGAGCTGGAGCGGCTTCGATCGGGCAATCAGAAATATGAGGTGTTCAAGCAGATCGAGCAATACATGAAGGCATGCTTCCATGACCCTGATCTTTCATTAGCGAAGATTGCGGAACACTTCTGCATGAGCAACAGCCACATGAGCCGATTAATCAAAGAAGCGACCGGCATCAATTGGACGGATTATGTAACGGAGCTGCGTGTCCGGCATGCCAAATTACTGCTGTCCACGACCAACAAGTCGGTTCAGGAAATCGGGGCAGAATGCGGATATCTTCACCATGTGTCTTTCGGGCGCGTGTTTAAAAAACAGGTAGGTTTTGCTCCGGGAGATTACCGGAAGCAAGCGGTTCTCAAGAAAGAGACGGCTGTGTGAATGCCGAAGAGGCGATACGATTCCCGGGAGGATTGCAAATGGTCAAAAAAAGGTTCAGACATCTGCTGCTTTGTCTCGCAGTGCTGCTGATGCTGCCGCTATGGAATGGAGCAGCTGCGGCTGCGGAATCCACGCCGGATGCGGCAGCTTCGAGGTCGGCGTCGACAACGGGGGGAGCGGAGGTGTCCAATTTCTATAATGTTATCATGCAGGTAGGAGCCGACCCTTGGGTTTACAAGCACACGGACGGCTATTATTACAACGTCTATGTCAACGCCAGCGGCATTATGATCCGCAGAGCGAAGACCATCACCGGCATTGATTCGGGCGAGAGGAGCCTGGCCTGGACGCCGGTCAAGGATACCATGTACAGCTCCAATGTGTGGGCCCCGGAGATGCATTATCTCGAAGATACCGACGGTACGCACAAATGGTATATTTACTTCGCGGCTGACAACGGGACCAACGCGAACCACCGCATGTACGTGCTGGAGAACGCCAGCGCGGATCCGATGACCGGTACGTGGGCGTTCAAAGGGAAAATAACCGATTCCACGGATCGCTGGGCGATCGACGGCACGGTGCTGACCGTAAATGACAAGCCATACTTCATCTGGTCCGGTTGGGAGGAGACGGACGGCAGCTTCCAAAACTTATATATTGCGGAGATGAGCGATCCGCGGACCATTAGCTCGGAGAGGGTATTGATCTCGACGCCCGAGCATGATTGGGAAACGTCTCCGGCGAGGATTAATGAGGGTCCCCAGGTCAATATACGGGGCAATACGATCAACCTGGTCTATTCCGCGAACGGAAGCTGGACAGACAGTTACTGCCTTGGATTGATTACCGCCAACATTGGCGACGATTTGACGGACCCCGATTCCTGGGTGAAGCGGGATGAGCCGATCTTCTCCAGCGCGAACGGCGTATACGGTCCGGGCCACCACAGTCTTACGACCTCCCCCGACGGAAGCGAGGACTGGATGATCTACCATTCCGCCCGCTGGTCGGGATCGGGATGGACCCGCAATGTCCGCGCGCAGCAATTCACCTGGAACGCGGACGGAACGCCGAACCTGGGAGAGCCCGCCGATCCGAACACGCCGATTGCTTTGCCTTCCGGGGAGCCGGCACGGCAGCGCTATGAGGCGGAGACAGCCTTGCTGGTGAAAGATCCCAGCGGCGAAATCGGCCCCAGTGTATGGCGAGATCGTACCGCTTCCGGCGGGATGAAGATCGCCAATATGAAGAATGCCAATGATTCCGTCCAGTTTACGGTCAACGTGCCAGAAGCGGGATTCTATATGCTGTCCGTGCGCAATGCCAACGGCTCTTCGAGCGGGACGGATGCCTCCCATATGATGTCGGTCAACGGCGGTCCCGGTGCGAGATTAAGCATCGTCTACTCCGGCTGGGATCGATGGGGGGCCTCCACGGCGAAGGTGTATTTGAAGGAAGGCGACAACAAGATCCGCTTCTCGGTGGGTGCCAATATGGCCGTCATTGACAGTATGGATGTATTCAAGCTTGAGGTTGCATCGGAGCTTCTGTTCGATTCCCCGGGGTACACGCTGGGGCTCGGGGAAAGCCGCAGCTTGCCCGTGTATACGCTTACAGGCACTGCATCGTCTCCGGTAGACAACGGAGTTTCCTTCCAGTCCTCCAAACCGGAAGTCGCTGCCATCGAAGGGATGGCGATTAAAGGGCTCGCGGCGGGCAGCGCCACGATCACCGCGACCTATAACGGGCAATCGGCCACGGCCGCGGTAACCGTTTCACCTGAGCCTAAGTCCGTGCAGTCCGTTGCCATCAGCGGATTGAACAACGTCCTGACCAGCGGATCGACAGGGCAGCTGCAGGTAACGGCACGTTATAACACCTATGAGGAACAGGATGTGACGGCCAGCGCCGCGTACGTTAGCAGCAACCCCGCCGCGGCTAAGGTTACGGTCACCGGTCAGGTATATGACACAGCGCCGGGGGATACGGTGATTACATCCACATACGGCGGCAAGGAAGCGGAGTTCAACCTGACGGTTACTCCCGATCCGTCTCAAGTTCCTCAGGTTGTTTCTCAAGTGAAGACCCCTTCAGGAGTGACACCGAGGCTGCCCGGCGTTGTTGACGTCGTCTACAATGGGGAGGAAGGCAATGCCGAAGTCAGTTGGAAGCTTGAGGGCATTCACTTCAACTCGCTTGACACGGTTCAGGTGCCTGTCGTATTGACGCTGAACGATGAGGAAATTTCTGCTGTCGTTGCCGTAGAAGTCGTCCCTGGATGGGGGCTTGACGATCTTGTGAAGCAGGTTCGGTACCGAATAGACAGCTTCTCATACCCTCTAGGCGAAGGCTTGGGCAATTATAGCCAAGCTGCATATGATGCCCTGCTGGCTCAGCTGAACCATGCGGAGGAACGATCCGCGGACGGCAGTCTGACGGAAGAGCAGTTTAACCAGGAACGGAGTTCCCTTGCCGGGGCGGAAGCGGATCTGTTAGGTTCGCTGATCAGTACACAGGATGGCGTGTTCTATAACGCCTACCGGGATTTCTCCGGCGATGAGACGGGCAAGTATCCTTTCGGGATTACGGTCGAGAATTTGACCAACGGCGCTGCCGCTGCCGTGCAGGAAGAAGACGGGAATAAATTCCTTCGGCTGACGACAACCGCAACGGCGGGCAAAGCAAACCTGTTTCTGCCCTTTCTTGGCGAGGTAACGGCAACGGGAGATAAGCGCATTATCATCGAATATCGCGCCCGATTAAACAGCAGCTTCCAATACGCCAATGGCGCCATGGTGAGAAACGACAGCGGCGCGAATAATTTTTCCATGGTCACCGCATTCGATATGGGAAAAATTGTCGTGCAGAATGGACCTTCCAACAAGGTCAAAGTCCAGGACTTCCAATACCATACATGGTACAAATTCAGAATGGAGGCCAACTGGGACGCCAAGACGTATACCGTCTATCTAAACGACGATCCTGTTCCGGTGGCCGCCGACTTCACCTTCCGCCATACAGGCGGCAATAAGCTGACCGGTCAGCGGTTCGGCATCGATGGTTACGCCAATGCCTCGATCGATTACGACGATTTCAAAGTCATGGTGATCGGAGGAGAGAAGGCTGCGCCTGAAGGCGTTGGGAAAACCGACGAAACAGCGGCAGGAGCCAATGATGGACGCATCACCGGCGTGAACGCCTCCATGGAATGGTCCTCCGACAACGGGAGCACATGGTCCAGTGTAGAGGGGGATACCATCGCGAATCTGTCGCCCGGGACGTATTGGGTTCGATATAAGGAGACGGATACCCATCAAGCAAGTCCCCATGTGGAGTTGACCCTGGCAGCCTACAATCAGCCCGGCGGCGGTACGGGCGGCGGCTCTGGCGGTTCGTCCGACCCAACCGTGCCTGCTACGACAATCAAGAATGAAGACGGCAGTACGACCACTATCGTCACCGACCAGACGACCGGAACGGTGACCGAGACTACCACCTGGCCGAACGGCGACCGTAAAGTCGTGACGAAAGAACGCGATGGCGTCGTAACGGAACTCGTCACCGGACAGGATGGAAGCAAGCGCGAGGTCGTGACCAAGCCCGACGGAAGCAGCCGCTCTGTCGTCACCGATGCGTTGGGGGTCAAGGTAGAGACCGTCACGACAGCGCTTGGGGAAGTAACGGCCGACGTCCATCTGCCCGAAGGCGTAGCGCAAGCGCGGATTACGATTCCGGTTAAGAAGGCCACCGCCTCGACTGTAGCCTATACGGCCCTGGAAGACGGCTCCAGAACAATCATAGGAGATTCGGTTCTGACGGAAGACGGATTGAGCTTCTTCGCCAAGGGCGATATGACGGTGAGGCTGATAGACAATGAGGTCAGCTTCAATGATGTGCCAGACGACTATTGGGCCGCCGAGGCGATAGCCTTTGCCGCCAGCCGCGAACTGTTCCTAGGAACGGAGCAAGGCGTGTTTGCCCCCGATGCATCCATGAGCCGCGCGATGCTCTTCACCGTGTTGGCCCGGCTGGACGGCGCCGAGACCGAAGGCGGCGCCTCTTGGTACAGCAAGTCGCAGGATTGGGCTGCGGATGCGGGGATCAGCGACGGCAGCGCTCCGGAGGCTGCCATTACCCGGGAGCAGCTGATCACTCTTCTGCACCGGTACGCCGGTCAAGCCGCTGCGAACGGCAACGGCAACAGCAAGAGCTTTGCGGACAGCGGAGAGATTTCCGCTTGGGCAAGGGAAGCGATGGGCTGGGCCGTGGAGACGGGAATTCTGAACGGCAAGCCGGGGAACCTTCTGGCGCCTGCCGGCGCTGCGTCCCGGGCCGAAGTGTCCGCCATGCTTGCGCGCTTTATCGCTTGGCGCAACAACTGAGCCATTGATTGGAAGGGAGTAAAAAAACAACGAAACGCACCGCGCCGCCAGAGGACGGCGCAGTGCGTTTCGCCTTAATATTCAACACCGCGAACCTTAGAAAATATCATGGTATTCCTCAGTGAACCATCCACATCGCACTTATCGTTGCGAAGAATACCTTCTAATGTGAATCCCGCGCGTTCCGCTACCTTTGCGCTTCGTGAATTGCGTGAATCACATCGAATCTCGATACGATTCGCTTGCAGCTCTTGTATGGCAAAGTTCGTAATTCCGTTTACTGCTTCGGTCACGTATCCTTGTTTTTCAAAAGCGGTACGCACCCAATATCCAATTTCAAACTTACGTGCCTGCCAATCTATTCGATGAAGTCCGCTGCTACCGACTAACTGACCTGTTTCTTTATGCACCAAAAGGAGTCTCAGGTCATTACGTTCTATGAATTGTAATCTAGAATGCCGTATTCCTGCTTCGGATTCTTCAATAGTCGGAATGGTTTGCGCCCATGGCATCCACGGTCGTAATTCTTCAATACTTTCTCTAACGGCCTCGTTAATAGCCGCTCCATCTCCCCACAATGGCGCACGTATCAATAAGCGTTCGCTTTCGAAACGTTCAGGTATTTCTAACAATATGGGGTCAGTATTCGTAGTGCCCATAGGCTCAGCTCCAAAAAAATATTTCCAACAAACATAACACATGGATTATTCTTTGTTCAAGAGGAAATTAAATCGAAATTTTGGTCGGATCAAATCCACTTGGGAATATTTCTTCAAAGCGGTCCTTTGTTTCATACAGGTTATACCAAACTTCAGCGATGACATCCGGATCTCCGACTGTTCCGGGTTGTATCATGGTCCCGATTGAGAGAAATTCCGACATTCCCGATAAACGGAATGGGAAACATAGCAGATAACCCTGTTGTAAAAAGGATCGCACCAGAACCATTTTTCACCATATCGGGAACTACTTCATTGACCGAAAGAATGGCAGGCAGCAGATAGCGTTGATTAACGCCTTTGTTAATTTAGTGAATGAAAAGGATTTTGAAAAAATTACGATTGCTGATTTAACGAAAGGGGCCAAAGTGAATCGTGCCACTTTCTACGCGCACTTTAATGACAAGTACGAATTATTGGATTATATTTTGGGGGACTCTGCATCGGCTGCAATCGAAAATCGAACCGAAGGCGAAGTGAAATTTGATCAAGACCGTATATTCCAGCTCGTGCTTGCGTTATGCGATTTTTACCGACAACCGAACATTCAATGTCGCAGCAGCTATGTAGGCTTAGTTGTTCCGCAGATGAAGGATAAAATATTGAATGAATTAAAAGCTTTTTTGTCACAAAGTCTCGAACATAGCTATACAAAAGACGAGAAGAATATTTTTGTGCCTATATTTGCGCAAGCTATCCATGAAGGCGCATTACAGTGGGCAGTTGGAAATACGGATATGACCAAAGAAGAAGTCGCCAGAAGGGTTTCGTTATTCGTCATTGGCGGATTTCAATCTTCTGACCGCACGTCAAGCTAAAGAGACGATCGGAAATCAGCCCAAATGAACAAAGATTCCGGGGGAAATCCCGCGTGACATCATATAAATGGCAAGGTGAAACCCATGGATAAATTCAAAGACCTAGATAAACTTATTAAGCTCACTGAACAAAATTATTTTTCTTCAGTAGCATTCCTCTCCTATTAATAGATAAGGAGACTATGTATTAAACTTTGTATTTATATTTCCTTTCATTTGATTCAATAGATCTATTAACTTTTGAGGGGTTGAAAAGTTGTGATCTTGCATCAGCATGTAATAGTATTCTGCAGCATTAATTAGAGAAATAATAAAGTTCTTTTCTTCTAAAACGAATCTCTTAACGATCATGTTGTCTTTTACTCCATCAAATCTTAAAGTAAACTCAATATTATGATCACCTACATTTTTAAAGGAAATATCATAGGGGTCAATTCCATACATTGTATGACCATAATCAAAGTTACTTTGAACATAATTCGATAAACATGTAAGGTAACTTCTCCAGAGGTCATACCCCCAATTTTCATAGCCTAGCAAGGTTTCATCTTTCATATTAATAATAATAGCCATATTAAAGTCATTACTATCTTTATGAAGATCACTTGAATACACCGTAGATAATGACTCTATATCATCCTCAATACTTGTAAAACATTCACTTAGTTTTTTTATATTTGACTGTTCTGTATAAAATCTGTTTAGTGTCTGCTGAGACAAAAGTAAGAATGTTTCAATTTTTATCATGGTACCTCCAGTTTTAATGGACTCTATTGAACAGACGACAACAACATCCAAAATCCAAAATCCAAACGCAATATTGTATAAGACGTCGACATTGCCACTTATAAATTGTAGCAAAAAAGATATTTGTTTAGAAGTTGGATTTCAAAGTCCTAGTTCGTTTAGTGGTTTATTCTCCAAACGTTTTTCGATGACCCCTTCGCAGTTCCGTCAAAAAAAGTGATTTTCAAGAAGCAAGTTTCAAACTGTAGTTATAATTTAAGTACAACCGTATTTACATAGCATAAAACAGTCGAAATGGAGGCTAAACGAATGGAGTTAACACAAATTATTGATGATGTATTTCAAGCGGCTCAGTCTGGCGAGGCTTCACGGATAAAAGACATTTTAGAATCTCACCCGCACCTTGCAAATACGGAAAATGGTGATGGGCTTATGCCTTTGGGGTATGCGTCACATTTTGGAAACAAAGATACAGTGCAGATATTGCTAAGTCATGGTGCAGATGTTGATGCGGTATCTCACTCCAAGCTTGCTTATATTCCCTCGAATACAGCATTGCATGCAGCAATTGCGGGGGAGCGTAATGTGGATGTCATTAGACTGCTTTTGACACATAATGCGCAGACGAATATTTTCGACAGCAATGGTCATACTAGTTTGCACACTGCTGCATTCCATGATGATAATATAGAAATTATACGCTTATTGATCGAACATGGAGCCGATGTAAACGCTAGAATTGAAGGTGGAGAAACTGCATTGTCTCTTGCAATCAAGCAAGGCAACAATAACGTAGGATGCGCTTGCGATTCATAAGCTTCGTAATAACATTCCGCTTACGGCTCTCGACTATGAGAGCTTGGAGCACATCTTTACAGGGGAGCTTGGGACGGCAGAGGATTACAAACGGGAATTTCAGGATACGCCGTTCGGCTTGCTGGTGCGTAAAGTGGCGAAGCTTGAATATGAAGCTGCGACCGCAGCATTCTCCGCGTTCATCAACGATGAATCGCTAAGTCAGATGCAAATCGTATTTGTTAAAAAAGTTATCGATTATATTGTGCAGAACGGCTATATCGAGAATGTAGCTGAGCTAACCAAGCCTCCATTTGATAAGCCTCAAAGTTTTATCAAGCTGTTCGACGGATCGAAGCAGAAACGTCTTGTAGAGACCGTAAATCAGATTAAAGAGAATGCGGTAAAGGTTTTGTGATAGATTGTAGTGCATATGCGGTTTGGAGCGGGACGCAGCTAACAGAACGTTGTTAAGCTGCGTCCTGTTTTTTGGGATGGCCAAAAGCCCGAGTAAGCCTTTACATGAATCTCCCGCTCTAATACGATAAAATGGCGAAAGCCGAAGCGAGAATCGGGAGACACATTGACATAATGCTAAGGGGAGAAGCAGATGAAACCGATCCGAGTCATGATCGTTGATGATGAAATATTGGCCATCGACCATTTAACGAACCTGATTGACTGGAATGAACTGGGGTTTGAAATAGCAGCACAAGCGCTTACGGCAAACGCTGCGCTGGAGCAGATGGAGACCGTTCAGCCTAAGCTCATTTTTATGGACATCCGCATGCCGGTATTGAACGGGCTTGAACTTAGCCGCCGCATTCTTTCCCGTTACGAGGGCGTCAAGATTGTGTTGTGCACCTCCTATAGAGATTTCGAGTACGCCAAAACGGCGCTGGAGATCGGAGTTGTCGGCTATTGGCTCAAGCATGAGACGAACAAAGCCAATCTGACGGAGCTGCTGATCAAGCTGAGAAGCAATCTTGGAAAAGGGGAACAGCAGGAGCGGTTCGTCTTTCGTCAGCATTTGAAGGAAGTAATGGCGGGCGACGAGCAGCCAGGCGAATCGTTGAAGAAGCTGGAGCGAAACGCAAAGGCATCGGGAAACCGGTTCCTGCTCCTCTACATGCAATCCGATACTCCGTTCCCCGTTCTCGATTACGACTGGCCTGCCGCAAGGCTGCCGCAGCCTGCCGAATGGGAGGAGATTTGCGGCAATGCCGAATGGCGGAGTCTGACTTGGATGGAGTGCATAGCAACGGGCAAGGATAAGCAGATTGCGTTCCTGTCCGCAGCAACTTGTACGAGCGAGAAGCAGTTCCATTCGGAGACGTATTCGCTCGCCTCTTTCCTGCAGAACGAAGCGGGAGCAAGGGGGTACTCCATTTCGATTATGATTTCTTCATCGTTCGTCCAAATGGATGTCCTGTCGAAACGATGCCGCGAGCTGGCGGAGAAATCCGCTTATTTGATGTTGTTCGGTAAACAGGCCATTCAATATGCGCATGATTTTATTGTGCCTGCTTTCCATCTGATTGAGCAGTGGCGGGCTAGAGCCAAAGAAATCGGTACTCTCCTTGAGGGGCACAATGAGGATCAGCTCACCGGCAAGCTCACCGAGTGCATACGTGCCGCGTTCGTGGAGCTTCGGCCGGAACGATTTCATCCCGAAGGGCTCAAGCTCATTTGCAGGACGTTTATTCGCGTTCTGGAACAGCTGAGAAGGATGAACGGGATGCCCTCTTACGAAGATTTGTTTATCCGGAAGGAAATAGAACCGAATTCCTGGTATTCCGTCAATGGAATCGAACTATGGTTTTTGGACGAAATCGACTGCATTCAAAGCTTCTCGAAAGCAAGTTCGCCGTATTCCAGAAAAGTCCAGCAAGCGATGAGCTACATTCACGAGCATTATATGGATGAATTGACGGTGGAGTTGATCGGGGAATCGTTGTCGGTCAGCGGCGATTATTTGCGGCATTTGTTCAAAGCCGAGGTCGGACGAACCGTGACGGATTACTTGACGGGGGTCCGGATCGACAAGGCGAAAGAAATGCTTAAGACCGGCACATACAAAACCTATGAAATCTCAGAGAGGGTCGGATACCGGACGGGTCAATATTTCAGTCAAGTGTTCAAAAAATGGACAGGCCTCACGCCGCAAGAATATGCAGAAAGATCGGGTCAAGGCAAATGAGACGAAGGATCAAAACAAAAATTATTTTTAGCGCGGCCGCGATCATTACGATTTCGTTGCTGGCGGTCGGGGCTGTTTCGATCGAATATTTCCGCGATATTATCAAGACGCAGGTGATGAGCGACGAAGCGATCAAGATCAAGCAGACCTCGGCGCAAATCCAGTACTTCCAGAACGATATCCGGCAGTTTGCCCAGTATATTCTGGTGGACAGCGACATTCAAATGCGCCTGAATGTGTTGTATTCGGATAACGTATATGAACGGTTAAGCAGCGAGGAGTGGCTGTCGACGAAGCTGAAAAGCTATTTGCTGCTGAAAGATTATATCGACAGCGTTGTCCTCGTCGGCAATGACGGCAAAGTTATTTCCTCGAACCCGATATACAACAGTTATTATTCCGACAGCCTGCAGGAAGACTGGCACCAGGAGTTATTGAATCGGAACGTATTTGACGGATTTTCGGACAAGCATGTATGGCAGTCGAATCTCAGGGAAATGGACGCCGTCAGCTATATGATCAAATACAATCCTGCGCTCAATCCGGACAGCAGGCTGCATCATCTGATCGTTCATATCAATCTGGACAATCTGTTAAAGGCCGTATCGATGAATACGTCCGAATACGACGCGATTTATTTGCTGAACGCCGGCAATTCGGTTTTGCATGCCGAAGAGAAACGAAACGTGGACGTATCGCTTGACAGCCTGCTGGCAAGAAGCGGCTCCATGCCCGCTTACTCCGAGGAGACGCGCGGACAGATCGCGAACGTCAATCAGGCGATGCTGGATCAATGGAAGCTGGTGACGTTCAAGTCGAAGCAAATTGTTTTCCAAAAAATCGACGATATTTCCTACTTTTTCGTAATTTCTACAATCGTCAGCATTCTCTTCATTCTACTGACGTTAACGCCGGTTATCGTCAATATTACGAGACCCATCCTAAGTCTGACACAGGCGATGAAGCAGGTGGCGATGGGGAAATTGGATTCGAAAGTATCGATTCGCAGCGGCGATGAGATCGAGCTGCTTGGCAACGGCTTTAACCGAATGCTGCAGGAGCTCCAAAATTATATTGAGCAGTCGATTCAAGACGAGAAGATCAAGCAGAAGCTGCAGATCGAATTGCTGCTCTCCCAAATCAACCCCCATTTTATTTACAACACGCTGAACACCGTTATTTATTTGGCGCAAAGGCAGGGCAACTATGACATCGTCAAGATGATGGAGTCGTTCATTCGGCTGCTTCAAGATACGATATCGACTGCGAAGGACGACTATTTCGCGACGGTGGAAGAGGAAATCGCGAATGTTCGCGATTATTTGCTTATTCAAAAATACCGGTATCCCGACAGATTCGTGACCGATTGGCAGGTTGACGAGGATACGCTGCGGGAACGAATTCCGCGCACGCTTCTTCAGCCTTTGGTCGAAAATGCGATTTTCCACGGCCTTATTCCGGTATGCGAACAAGGGACGATTACGATTTCGTTCAACCGCTCCGAGCGGCAGCTTTTCATCCGGGTGTCGGATAACGGCATAGGGATGGACGCTGCGTTGATTGAGAAATTCGAGAATGGAGATGCGATTGGGGAGCTTGAATCGGGCATGAGGCCGATCGGCCTTGCCAATGTGCGGGACCGTATTCGCGCTTATTACGGTCTCTCGTCCGAAATCCGGATCGAAAGCGGAGCGGGGAGGGGGACAACCATTGCGATTGTCATTCCTCTGCACGACTCCGAATTTTATACAGAATAGCCGGATTGTCGTATTTTGAAAACGGATTCGCACTGATAGATTTATAGGTGCGGCTCACTCTGATTTGATCACGGGAGGACGCTTCATGATGATGTTGAGGTCTAGAGCCGCTTGCTCCATTCTCGTTGCGTTGTCGATGCTGGCGGCCGTACTTGCGGCTTGCCGCGGCAATGATGAGGCAGAACGGGCGGAGAACCAATTGGAACAGCCGCCGTCCGCAATCGCCAATAATGGCGTACACGAGAGCGGGGCAAGCGAAGGGAAGAAGCCGGAAGATTACAGCGGCACGATTACATTATGGGGATGGGATCACAACTACTACGAAACAACGTTCGCGGCATTCCAAAAAAAGTATCCGCATATCAAGCTGGAAGTGACGAATGTGGCGGCAAGGGATTACTTGCAGAAATTGCAGACGACGCTCGTCTCCGGCGGCGAGCTTCCCGATCTTCTTGTCGGAGAAATGGACTGGCGGGGCAGAGCCTTTCAGCTGGACATATGGGAAAACCTTGAAGCGGCTCCCTACCATTTTGACCGCAATCTGATTTTCGGCTATTTGCCGGCTCTGAACAGCAAGCCGAACGGTGAAATCGTGACGATTGAGCAGTCTGTGTCTCCCGCTGCGCTTGCTTACCGGCGAGACCTTGCCAAGGAATATTTCGGTACGGACGATCCAGAGGAGCTGGAAGCGATGTTTCCAACCTGGGACGCCATAATCGAGAAAGGGAAGGAAGTACGGCAGAAGAGCGGCGGCAAAGTGTTCATGTTTGCCAGCACGGGCGAATTGTACAATCTGTTCGTAGGTCAAAATCACAGCGCATTACTGCAAAACGGCGAGCTCGACGTAACCGGGCGGGTGAAGGATGCGCTCATGTCGATCATTCGAATGAGGGACGCCGGGATCGTGGATAGACTGCAGCTTTGGTCCCCGCAATGGAATGCCAGTATCGCGCGCGGCCATCATATCTTTTACGCGGCTGCCAACTGGAGCCCGCAATCCAACATCAAACCCAACGATCCGGCAGGCTCCGGCAGATGGGGACTGATGATGCCGCCCGGTGGACCGTTCTCCTGGGGCGGGACGGCGTTCGGCATCAACAAGGACAGCAAAAACAAACAATTGGCTTGGGCATTTATCGAATGGCTGCTGCTGACCAAGGAAGGCGCCGAGATCAGCAAAACGTTCAACTACATTATTCCGCTCAAATCGGTGTATGAGGACGCCGGGTTCGTATCTGCCGTCGATCCGTACTTTGGCGGTCAGGATGTCGGAAGGTTCTGGATGGAGAGAGCGGTTCCGAATTTGAAGCTGCCTACTATTTCCGAATATGACTCGCTGCTTACGGCTTCCGCCAAAGTGGCGCTGAACGTTCTGAACGCCGATCCCGAAGCGACGCTGGAGGATGTGCTTCCGAAGATATTGGGGGAAGTGCAAGCGAAAATGCCTGATTTGAAAGTCAACTAGCGCCAGCTACATCCAAGGAGGATTTGGACAGCATGGAAACTATAAAGACCTCGGAAGTTCGGTCTGAATTATCGTTAAACGGAAAATGGAGCTTCACGCTGGATGCGGAGGAGCGATTGGCCGGCGATGCCGTGTCGCCCGCGCAATTGGACTCGCACATCGAGGTGCCGGGCTCTTGGGAGGAGCAAGGCTTCGGCGAACCTTCGAAGCATGATCCGATAGGCACATGGAAAAAGCTGCGGGAGTATGTAGGAGTCGGCTGGTATTCGAAGGAAATTATGGTGCCGGAGCATTTGTCAGGCCAAAGCTATCGGTTGATCTTATTGGGCGTACGCTGGAAGTCGCAGGTGTGGCTGGACGGTCAACCGGTTGGCGAGCATGACAGTCTGGTAAGCGAGCATTCTTTTGACCTGACCCCGAACATCAAGCCGGGCCAGAAGCAAATGATAACGGTCCGGCTTGACAACCGAATGATATTGCCGCTGGCGGAGAGCCATATTCATTCCTACCATACTGCCACGATGTGGGGAGGCATCACCGGAGGAGCGCGCATTGAAGTATTGCCTTTAAGTCGCATTGAAAGCGTATACCTCTTGCCGGACGCCCGTGACAAAACCGTCGCTGTCGACATGGCCTTCACGCTGACTGCGCCGGAAAGCGAAGCGGCTTCGAGCTATGCGGCGACGGTGGAGATTCGGGATGCCGAAGGAAATTTGGTTTCTTTGAAAGCGGTTCCGATTCAGAGGGCAAGCGAAGCCGAAGCCGACGGGTCGGCGGCGGTGAGTTTGGATTTGGGAGCGGAGGCTGTAAGCTGGTCCGACAGAAATCCGTACTTATATGACGCGATCATTCGGCTGCAGCGGGAAGGGACGACTGTGGATGAACGGCGGCACCGTTTCGGATTGCGAACGATCGAGACCAAGGGCAAACGAATCCTTCTGAACGGGAGTCCGGTCTACATGCGCGGTTACGTCGACTGCTGCATCTTCCCGCAAACCGGCTACCCCGTATGGAGCGAGGAGCACTACCGCCGCCAATTCCAAATCGCGAAGTCGTACGGGTTCAACCACGTTCGCCTTCATGGCTGGACGGCGCCTGCTCCCTTCTGGCGGGCGGCCGACTCGGAAGGGATGCTGGTGCAGGCGGAATTGCCTCATTGGTCCAACTGGTACAATCCGCGCGAAGGCAAGCAGCCGGAAGGCGTTCACGAGTTTTTTCAGCGGGAGCTTGCGCGAATCATCCGCACGTTAAACGAGCATCCGTCCTTCGTGATGCTGTCGCTCGGCAACGAGCTGGTGGACGGACAGGGTCATCCCGGCTTGAACGAGATGGTTAACGCGGCCAGAGAGCTGGATGCGTCCCGATTATATTCCGATAATACGGGCTTTGGCGATTTGCCTGCGCTGGACAGGGAAGGCGATTATTATATCCCTACGCTGAACTGGCATACCCCGCACAGCATTGATTACGCTGCTTCTCCCGACTCTTATGAGGATTACGAAGCGGTGGCGGGGCTGTCGGATGTTCCGGTGATCGCGCATGAGCACGGGCAATTCACGATGTATGTCCGGCCCTCCGAGGAGAGCAAATATACCGGCGTTTTGCGGCCGAACTGGCTGCGGACGACGATGGAAACGCTGGAATCGAAGCAAATGGTCGATCGGATTTCGGAATTCGGCGATGCGAGCGGAACGCTGCTTGTTCGTTCCTTGAAGGAAACGATGGAGAGGATTCGCCGTACGCCGAGCCTTAGCGGCATCCAATTGCTCGACATCCGCGACTTCCCCGGACAAGGTCATGCGACAACCGGAATTTTGGACGTGTTCTGGGACTCGAAAGGGTTGATCGAACCGGAGCAGTTCCGCTCCTTCAACGATGCGACCGTTCTCGTGATGCGAGCGCCGGGTCGCACGTTCCATGCAGGCGAGACGCTGGACGTCCTGCTGGAATGCTCGCACTACGGCTCGGAGCCGATTCGCGAAGGCGTCCTGCATTGGGAATTGACGTCCGGCGGCAAATCGCACGGAAGCGGGACGATCACGGGTCTGCAGGCGGAGCCGGGAAGCCTGGGGCTGATCGGCAAGCTGCCGCTCTCCGTCCATTCGGATTGCGCGCTTGCGCTGGAGCTGCGGACAACGCTTACGTGGGGAGATCAGCAGGTATTCAACAGCTGGGAGTTTTGGGTGTATCCGCGCCCTCGCTTGCTGGCGGAGCCGGGCCGCATATGGACGAACATACAAGCGTTGAAGCCCGCCCTGCCGGGCTCGGTATTCAAACACGATATCGGCGTTGACTGGCTGAGTTACCGGGAAGAGAAGGATATCGATCTGGCTATTACGGATCAATTGTCGCGTTACGTTCTGCAATATGTGCTCGATGGAGGCAGCGCCTGGCTGATGGCGAAGCCGGGAAGGCTGCACGACGAGGTGGAGACGAAGTTTTTGCCGATCTTCTGGAACTACTTGTGGTTCCCGGTGCAAGGCGGCACGACGATGGGCATGGTGATTCATGATCATCCGCTCATGTCCCGGTTCCCCCATGACGGAAAGTCCAATTGGCAGTGGTTCCATCTGGTCGACGGCATCCCTGCGATCGGACTGGACGCGCTGCCGAAGGTGCGCCCGATCGTCGAGGTCGTGGACAACTTCAATCGGGCCAAGAAGCTGGCTTATGCCTTCGAAGTCCGTATCGGCAAAGGGAAGCTGTTCGTTTCATCCTTCCGGCTCAGCGAAGGTTACGATTCCAAGAGACCGGAAGCGGCCCATCTGTTCCGGCAGACAGTCCAATACTTGCGCAGCGAGCAGTTTAATCCCGAGGTTCAGCTTAGCGTCGGCGAGTTGATCGGTCTGTTCAAGCTGAAAAATAGACCTGGAAATTAAAGCGAGACGATAGAGAGGATAGAGCGAATATGATTCAAAAATTTCCTGTAAGCCGGGACGATAATTGGTACGAGGCATGGCCGGACCTGGCGCTGACTATATCCGGCAAACTTGTATGCGTATTCTCGCAATGCACGCATCATGGAAATCGTTCGCAGACGCGCATTATGATCACGGAGAGCACGGATCGCGGGCGGACATGGGGAAACAAGCGGCCGTTGACCGAGTTGACGAACGGAGATCCTCATTGGAACTGCGCCCGCATCTCCCGGCTTCGCGACGGACGGCTCGTCATTGTGGCGGATCAGGTCGCGAAGGGTTATACGGAAGGCGGCATTAATTATATGTGGATCGGCGATGCCGAAGGCACGCATTGGTCGGAGCCTATCGCGACGCCGCTTACGGGCATCGTCCCCGACCAGCTGATCGAGCTTCCGTCCGGCCGTTGGCTGCTCTCCGCGCACTATAACGGGCAGTGGCTCCGGTACTCCGACAACCAAGGGATCGATTGGTCGGAGCCGGTGCTCATTGCGGACGATCCCGGCCTGAAGCTGTGCGAGGTCAGTATTCTTCCGCTGGATGACGGCACGCTTGTCGCTTTTTTGCGGGAAAATTCAGGCGAGGGCTGGGATTGCTACAAAGCGATTTCCTATGACCAGGGAGAAAGCTGGAGCGGGCTCTATCGGATGCCGCTTCCGGGATGCCACCGTCCCATCGCCGGCTTGCTGCAGAGCGGGCAGATTCTCATTACCTACCGGTTTATGCAAGGCGGAAAGGGCTGGCTCGGAAAGTGGACGCAAAACTTTTTTGCGGCCATTACCGATCAGGAATCCGCCAAGGCATTGGAGAGGCGGGAGCAGTGGACGCGGATCATGCCGATCGATTTCGATCGCAGTCCGGTCGCCGATCTCGGTTATTCCGGCTGGGTGCAGTTTGATGACGGAGAAATCTACGTCGTGCAGTATATCGTAGATGACGCGCCAATGGGGCAAATACGCGGATACAGCCTGCGCGAAGAAGATTTTATGCTGGAAAGCTGAAGAAGTATGACACCCAGGGAGGCAATTGCAATGGACAAAATAATCGATCAACATTCTAAATTCCGCGGAATCTATACCGCTCTCGTGACGCCGATGAATGAGAACGGCGCCATTGATCATGATTCGCTCGTATCGCTTGTCGAGCATCAAATCGGGCAGGGCGTCAAGGGCTTCTACGTGGGAGGAAGCACCGGAGAAGGGTTTATTATTACGAGCGAGGAGCGCCGTCAAGTGCTGGAGACGGTCGTTCGGGCCGCAGCGGGACGCGTTACGATTATTGCGCATGTCGGCTGCATCAGCACGATGGAATCGATCGAGCTGGCGCGGCATGCCGAGCTTCAAGGCGTCGATGCGGTGTCGGCGGTCGTGCCGTTCTATTATAAAGTGTCGATGAAGGAGATCCGCGAGCATTATGAAGCGATTATGGAAGCCGTGTCGCTGCCGATGCTCATCTATCACTTCCCTGGAGCGACCGGCGTCAGTCTGTCCATGGACTTCTATGAGCAGATGAGCCGCAACCCGCAGTGTCTCGGCGTCAAGTTTACATCGCTCAATCTGTTCGAAATGCAGCAAATCCGCGAGAAATGCGGCAGCGAATTTTTGATCTATAACGGACATGACGAGGTGTATCTCGGCGGCGCCTATGCGGGAGCGGACGGAGCGATCGGCAGCACGTTCAACATGATGCCGAGCCTGTTCGTGCAAATGTACGATTTGATCACGTCGGAGGAACGGACGGACATGCCGCTCTTGCAAGAGCTGCAAGGGAAGGCGAACGGGGTGATCGCGCATATGCTCGGGTTTGACGTAATCCCTTATGAGAAACAGATGCTGCATCTTCAAGGCGTCATTCGGACGCCGGCTGTCCGGCAGCCGCTCAAGCAGTTCACCGAGGAAGAGCGGGAGCGGATCAAGGCGTTCTATACGGAGAGTCAAGTTCTTCAGGGGTAGCCGAGCGGCAATCGCGAGCGGAAAGCAAAAATCGGATTTCCTGGTGGAGGCGCGCAGGAGGAAGTCGCGCCTCCGGGAGGTGAAGAGGAATTGTATAAATTGTTGATCGTGGAAGACGAAGAAATTTTCCGAAACGTGCTTCCGGTCATTGTCGATTGGAAGGCGATCGGATTCGAAGTCGCGGGAGTTTGCGAGAACGGCGGCAAGGCGCTTGAGTTTCTGGAACGGACGGAAGTCGATGCGATTCTGGCGGATATCCGAATGCCCGTAATCAATGGTCTCGAGCTGGCGATGGAGACGAAAAGCCGATATCCCAAAACGAAGATCACGCTGTTCAGCGCGTTTAACGAGTTCGACTACGCCAAGCAAGGGATCGAATGCGGTGTCGACGGTTATATTTTGAAATCGGAAGGAGAAGACGAGATTGTTCGTCATTTCACTAAGCTGAAGCTGGTTTTGGATCAAGAAAATCAGATGCGGATGACGGACGAAGCGTTCTGGATGAAGCGGGAAAGCCGGTTTAAAGAAATGCTGAAAGCTTATTCCGACACCGAAAATAAGAAAGCGCTTACAAATTTGGTGAACCGCTTATTTGCGAATAGGCCGGATTTGCGCCTCAGCCTTTTTCAATTGGACGAATACAGGCACTTGGTTTTTTCTTCCGGTGCGGACCGGGTAGAGAGCATTCAAGCGTTAATTCGCGGCTATTTGTATCAACATATCGAAGGACAAGGCAAAGGTTCGGTCATCCCGTTCCAGGAGTTGTTCTGCGTCGTATGGAGCGTGCCTGAAGCGGAGTTTGTGCCGGCTGTCATGGAATTGTACGGGGATCTGAAGGAAGAGCTGTGGAATAACAAAGAAAACGACGAAGAATGCCTTGCATTATCTTGCATTTACGGCGATCGGAAGGACGACGCGCATAACCTGTGCCATTCGTTTGTCCAGTTAAGATCGTCCATCTGCCTGCACAAGGCGTATATCGGAGACTGCATCCTTCACGAGAGCGAACTCGGGCAAGGCGGCAAGCTGAGCCTTCCATTCTCCGAACAAGACAAGCGGATGAAGGAAATCATCCCTCTGATCAATGGCAAGACATACGCACATGTCATGGACTATTTTGAAGCATTGAAAAATCAATGGATAGCCGCGAAGTATACGGATATCGACTCGATTGCGGCTTTTGCCGTGAAGCTGGTGTTCGCTCTGGACAAGGAACTGGCGGAACGAGGGAAAAGATCCGAGTCGCTTTCCGAGAAATCCAACGGTTTGATTAAGGAAATCGGTTATTGCGAGACGATCGCGATGGTGTTCAGCAAGCTCGAAGCGTATGTGACGGAGGCATTTGCAGAGCTGAACGAGGAGACCCCATTGCGAAACAGCAGGGTAGTGGATGAAGCGATTGCCTATATAAGGCAGCATTATGCCGAGCCCATCAGCCTGGAGCAATTGGCCAAGTATGTAAACGTCCATCCGGTGCATCTGTCCAGACTGTTCAGCAAGGATATCGGAAAGACGTTCAAGCAAGTGCTCATCGAGGTTCGTATTGAAGAAGCCAAAAAACATCTCAAGGGCATCCATTATCGCATATATGAGATTTCGAACCTGGTCGGCTATGAGAAGCCGCGTTATTTCAGCGAGCTGTTTAGAAGTATGACAGGACTTACCCCTTTGGAATACAGAGAAAAATGTAAAGGATAGCCGATCGCCTATGGGAGTCAAATCTCTGGAAAAAAAGATTCTTTTATTCGGACTTTTGTTTTCAATAATCTCGATCACGATTACAACGTTCACCTGTTATTGGGTCACGAACCGGTTTATTTTGTTTCAATTTGAACGCGTGAATGAAATCGCGACGGGCGCAGCCGTCGAAAAGGCCAATACGTATTTAGGCGAAATTGCCGATATTGTCAGCTTGTCGATGAAGAACGAGTATTTCGACCGGATGATTCATTTGGATGAAACCGATCCCTATACGCTCGTCAAAGATCAGAAGGATTATGAGGCGTATCTGAACAATCTGATTCTCAGCAACGATAAGGTCGACGCCGTGCTGGTTGTGGACCAGCAGAAGCAAATTTTTATTCATGCCAGCAATACGGTCGGACAGGACTACAGCAAATACAAATCCGCCGATTTTTATGCCAACCTGAAAAAACCTCATCTCCTGAGCGAGGATAGCCAGTTTTTACTCGATCGCTACATAACAGGGAGCTACGAAAGGCTCGCGGTCATCAGTCCGATATTGGAGTCCGATGCCGATGAGATTGACGCGTACCTGATTGTCGTATTGAGCCAAAAGCTGATCGAGGAGATGCAGTTTGCCGGGAACGGCATTTTTATTACCGATCTTGCGGGGAACTCGGCGGAAATTTCCTACAATCCGGCCGAAGGAGAAATGAGGGAACAACAATACTCCTTCAAAAACCCGTTGAACTATGAGGGCTGGACCATTACCAATACGTTCACATTTGACAAGCTTCAAGGGTCGATTCGCAACAATTTGGTTATCAATGTGCTCATTGGTTTATTTTGCCTGTCATTATCGCTTCTTGTGCTTGCGATAGCAGGCAAAAAAATCGTCAAGCCTATTCAGAGCATGGAAGCTCAGATCGGCAAGCTGAATCACCGCGATATTGAGAATAAGCCAATCGTCCTGTCCAAGAGGAGAATCGGTTTCAAATTAACGCTGCTCATTTTATATTCCGGCATCGTAACGGTCCCGGTTGTGCTTATTACAGGCAGCTCTTATATATCCGCCAAGCAAACGGTAGAAAACAAGGTCGGGTCCGTGTTCGAATACAGCGCGCAAATTCTCCATCAGCAGATGCAGTTCGTGTATCACAACTATCGGATGCTGATCATCGAGACTTCCTCGGTCAACGATAATGTGCAGAAGCTGCTGGATGTGAGCGACACGACCGGCGACGTCGATCAAGAAATTCGGGATGAGATGAACGACATTATTCTTTCCCGAAATCTGTTTGACAAAGGAATATCCAATATTACTCTTTACGACGCCAATAGGCGGCTGGTGTACTCCTCTACGTATGGACGCTCGTTTATGATGCGCCCGGATGCGCAATCCGATCTCGATTATGTGAAAAATAACTTTAGCGTGTTTTTATGGCGCAGCTACGCGGATTCCCCGTTTAACAAGAAGAGCATCCGCGTCGGGATGCAAATCCGGGGCGTTGCGGACGGGATTGAAGCGGGCAAGCTGCTCGGCTTTATTTTGATCGACTTCAACGGCGAAGAGATTGTGAAGATGCTGGACGCCTTTCTCAAATATAGCGATTTGGAGCTATATCTCGTAGACCGTTCCGGACAAGATATATTCAGCGATCTGGACCGAAGCGATAGGAAAAGCTTGCCGGCAGTACTCGCTGACCACAAGATATCCTTGGATCAGCATGAACGGGTCGTGTTCCGGGATAGCCGAAATAACTATTTGATGATTTCCAAATCCTTTGAGGAAAACCAATGGAGACTGGTATTTCTATTGAAAAATTTCAACGAGAACGGCTCCCTCCTTGTGTACAGCATTGTGGTGCTGTTCGGACTTCTTATTTTGAGCTATGGATTTTCGTACGGCTTCTCCTCCATTCTTCTTCTGAATGTTTCGGCCTTGCTGAGAACCGTCAGATCGGTGAAGAGAGGGAACCTTCAAATTCGCTTCAAGAGCAGCACGGTAGACGAGATCTATGAACTCGGCCATAGTTTTAACGAAATGCTGGAGCGGATCGACCTGCTTATTGAAGAGAAATACATTTCGGAACTGAAAGCGAAGGAATATGAATTGTATTTGCTGCAATCCCAAATCAATCCGCACTTTCTATACAACACACTCAAAACCGCGCAATATATGGCCTTTGCCAAAGATCCCAGGACGGAGAAAATGATCAAGCTGCTCATCGCCTTGTTTAAATCGAGCATTACGCGCGGCGAAAAAACAGTGGCGATTCGCGATGAAATCGCGCATGTCCAAACGTACGTGGAAATTCAGCAAATGCGGTTTGGGAGCAAGATCCATGCCGTATATGACGTAAGCGACGACATCATGGAGCTTCCGGTGTTGAAATTGACGCTTCAGCCCATTGTGGAAAATGCGATCTATCACGGTCTGGAAGTTACGGAACGCGGCGGAACGATCCATATCGCCGTGCGCAAAGCAAGCGAGCGTCTGCTGGTCATTACGATCCGCGATGATGGCGCCGGCATGCCGGAGGACAGGCTGAAGGAAATCAAGAGGAGGCTGGATGGGAAAGCGGCGGGAGAAAGCATCGGGATCATCAATGTGCATGAACGAATCCGCTTGTTCTTTGGCAATGAGTACGGAATTACGATTGACAGCGAACGGGGCAGGGGTACTACGGTCACGATTCATTATCCGGTTAAATAAGCAAAACAAATGCTAAGTTAGGGGCATGTTGCCCTTTATGAAAACGCTTTACAATAAAGACATCACATAAGCCACACAACAAAAAGGAGAAAAGAAGGAGAAAAACGTGAAGCAAATCGCCAAATACAAGTACTTTTATTTCATGCTGATCCCTGTGCTCATTTGGTACGCCATTTTCTGTTATGTTCCGATGTACGGAGTCGTGATGGCCTTTCAAGACTTTACGATGAGCAAGGGATTTTTCCACAGTCCGTTTGTCGGCTTGAAGCATTTCGAAGCGTTATTTGCGGAAGAAGATTTCTGGAGAGCGTTCTGGAACACGATCATTATTGCGCTTTATCGTCTGGTTACGGCGTTTCCCATTCCGATCATGATTGCATTGCTTCTGAATGAAGTCCGGCATTTGAAATTCCGAAAGAGCGTTCAAACGATTATTTATTTGCCGCATTTTATTTCGTGGGTCATTGTCGCTTCCATCTTTATCACGTTCTTCAATCCGGAGTCGGGACTGATTGCCGCCATTTTCAAAGACAATGCGCAGGATATATTGACTAACCCGGAATTATTTAGGCATGTACTGATCTCTACGGATCTCTGGAAGGAAGCGGGCTTCGGCACGGTTATCTACATTGCGGCAATGGCGGGGATCAGCTCGGAGCAATACGAGGCCGCGACGATTGACGGCGCCGGAAGATGGGCGCTTGTCAGGCACGTGACCCTGCCAGGCATCAGCGGCGTCATCCTGATCATGTTTATCCTTACGATCGGTAAAATCCTGGGCTGGGGCTTTGACCAGGTGTATAACTTCTACAATCCATTGGTCTACTCCACCGGCGACATTCTGGATACCTACATTTTCAGAACCGCCCTGAGCGACAGCAAATTCAGCTTTGCAGCGGCTGCCGGTATCTTGAAATCGCTCATTTGCGTCGTACTGCTTGTCGGTGCTAACCGAATGGCCAAGGCGATGGGGCGAGAAGGCATTTACTAACGCGGGAGGATGTAAGACGTGTCTATACAAAAAAGATTTTCAATGGCGGATATTTTCATCTATCTCATGCTCGCTGTGGGGTCGTTACTTATACTCATCCCTTTATGGAGAATTCTAGTTATCTCGTTTTCTTCGCAAGAGGTGTATTTAACGGATACCTATAACTTGATTCCAAAGAGCTTCAGTCTTACCGAGTACAAGAGAGCGTTCGGCAACATCGGAGGGATTGCAAACGCCTTATTCAAAACCGTGCAAATTACGGCGCTGGGAACGGCCCTCAGCATGATCCTTACCAGTCTCGGCGCTTACGCGCTGTCCAAATCTGACCTGCCGGGCAGAAACATCATTTTCCGTTTTTTGATCTTCACGATGTTCTTTAGCGGCGGATTGGTTCCCTTCTACGTGCTGGTAAGAAACCTGAATTTGATCGATACGATCTGGGCGCTGGTGCTGCCTACAGCCGTCTCGACCTATAACCTGATCATTATGAAAAACTATTTTTCCAGTCTCCCTCCGAGTCTGGAAGAGGCGGCAAAGATCGACGGCTATAACGACATTCAAATTTTGTTTAAGATCATTATTCCGATCTCCGCGCCGGTGTTTGCCGCAGTCAGCTTGTTTTACGGCGTCGCGCTATGGAATGACTACTTCCTGGCCACGTTGTTCATTAATTCCAATGATAGGTTCCCGCTTCAGGTCATATTGCGGCAGATGATTATTCAGGACATGGTGACGGCGGAGGTTGGCATATCGACTACGGGATCGAATATGGAGCAGTTCAAAATGGCCTGTATCGTAATCGGCATGGTCCCTGTGCTCCTCATTTATCCGTTCGTACAGAAGTACTTTACCAAAGGAATTATGCTCGGCGCGGTAAAGGAATAGCGGTAATCCTCCACCAGGTGGGTTATAGATACATTGTTGTTGAAGCATGTACTTTGAAGGGAGAGTCGGAAATTGAAAAAACAGAAAATGATGACGATGTTGTTAATGTCCGCACTGCTTGCCGGTACCGTCTTGAGCGGATGCGCGCAAAAGCAGGAGCCGGCCAATGGCGGAGACAGCTCGAAAAATTCGAACACGAGCACCCCGGCCGCTTCGAACGAAGCGGAGTCAAGCGAACCGGTGACGATCAAATGGGTGCGCGCGGCTAACGAGCAGGATCCGGAAAAGGACCGTATCCTGCTGGAGCTGCAAAAAAGAACGAACACGAAAATCGAAATCATCAGCATTCCGAATGACCAATTTGCCAACAAAGTCAGCCTCATGATCGCATCGGGGGAAGACTTTGACCTCGCGACGGTTGATGCCGGCAAGGCCATGATCGAATGGGCCAAAAATGATTTGATTTATCCGTACGATGAGTTTTTGGAAAGCGGCAACTATCCTCACCTCAAGGCCGTGATCAACGCGGACGTTTACAAGGGCTTTAGAATCGACGGCAAAGCGTATTTCAAGCCGCTCGGTCTTGCTCCGATGCAGTGGGGATGGATTATCCGCCAAGACTGGCTGGATAACCTGGGGCTTAAGATGCCGACGACGATCGAGGAATTTTACAATGTCATCAAAGCCTTCAAAGAAGAGGATCCGGACAAGAACGGCAAAGACGATACCTACGGTATTTATACAAGGGCAAGCGGCATGTCCGATCCTTCCATCAGTCAGCTTGGACAATTTATTAACAGAGCCTATGTGGTTGCCGGACGGACAGACAACTGGGTAACGATGCCGGACGGAAGCATTACCCGCTTCGAAGCTTCTCCATATGCGAAGGAATCCGCCGCATTCTTCAAGAAGCTGGTCGATGAAAATCTTATTAACAAGGATTGGCTCAGCCTGAAGCCGGACGGCGCCCAAGGACCGGAATCCGATGATTTCGGCGCTGGAAAATACGGCATCGCGGTAACCTCCAAGCCCGACTTGTTTGTACAGAAGGCGCAGTCCGTCAATCCTGATGCCAAGATTGCGTATCTTCCACCGCTTCAAGGCGAGAACGGCACTCCCGCCAACTCGGGGCATTCCGGCGGCTTCTGGAGAGGAACGGTCATACCGAAGACCTCCAAAAACCCCGAGAAGGTGCTGGAGCTCATCGAATATACGCATACGAAGGAAGGCAGAGAGCTCACGCTGTTCGGTATAGAAGGAACCCACTTCACCGATGTGAAAGAGGAGAATGGCAACCGAATTTATACGATCAATGAAGAGGAAATGTCCAAGGATTGGGATACGAACAAAAACGGTTTCTTGTATCCGCTGTCCTGGGGCGCGATGAACTATTTCGAATACGGCTACATTCCGATTGAAGAAAACAACTTCAACTACGACGAAGCTTTCACGAACCTGCAGCCTTGGATTACGACGGATATGGCGAAAGGCTCCTTCCCGGACTGGTTTGCCATCAACTCCAAGTATTCTATCGCTCCGCCGTTAATGAACGTATTTGACGACAATCTTCTTGGCGATCAGGGCAAGCTGAGATCCGCGTATGGAGAAGGCTGGCTCAAGGCGATCATGAGCAAAGATTTTGACAAGGATTGGAATGAACTGCAGCAGAAGTGGCTTGCAGCAGGCGGTCAAGATATTATCGCTTATGGTCAGGAATATTATAAAACGCATCAATAAGCCGGTTCATAGAACATGACGAAAAGAGGCTGTCCCTTAGGCGGAAAATATGGACCTGGGGACAGCTCTTTTCTATGAATGCTAATCGACCAGCAGGGGAGGCAGTCCGTTTGATCGTTGATACGATCCGGAATTGGGAGCGCAACAAAAGCCAATATGGGGAGGCGGTGCAACAGGCATTGGCGTTTATTCAAACATTGAATACCGACGAAATGCCGTCGACCGTCGAGATCGTAGGAAGCCAGATGTATGTTATGAAACAAACGCCGACGACGGAGAGATTTGACAAGCGGCCGTCCGAAGTCCATGCGCTTCACGCCGATATCCATATCGTCCTGGAGGGGGAGGAGTGGCAGGCGTTCGCGCCAGCCTCGAATCGCAATCAGCCGGTATTGGACCGGCTTGAAGACAGCGATTACGCTTTGTTTGATCATGTTGAAGATGAAACGGTCATTAAGCTCGGACCAGGGGCATTCACCGTCTATTGGCCGGGGGAGTACCATCGTCCGAATTGCAGTCCGGAGGGCGGTACGGCCTTAGTAAAGCTGGTTGTCAAAATTCATAGCGACCGGATAGGCGACATTAGAAAAAAGGAGGAAGACCATGCGTAAATTCAACAAGTTCATCGGCTTGTTTGTAGGCATATGCATGCTTATTACTCATTTTTATGCTTTTTCGCCGGCGAAAGCCGAAGCAGCCCCAAACTCGGATCAAGTGGAGGTCAGCACCGATTTGTTTGCCCAAAAAACGACAATCAACGGCCGGTACTACGAAATATTTCGAATACCGGGAATTATCGTTACGCATGACGGGACGCTGATCGCCTACTGTGAAGCAAGGACGACAACCTCGGACTGGGCGGATATTGATATTCTGATGATGAGAAGCACGGATAACGGGCAGACGTGGAGCGCTCCGGTAAAGCTTGTTGAAGCGTATCAACCGGGAACACGATGAATAATCCGGTCATGATCGCGGAGAAGGACGCGAATACGGTGCATTTGCTGTACAGCAAGGAATACGCGGAAACCTTCCATTTGAAGAGCACCGACGGCGGCGCGACATGGACGAATCCGCTCGATCCGCAATCCAGCGAACCGGAAAACATCACGGACGTCTTCCGTGAATCCGAGTATGAGTGGAGAGTTGTTGCAGTCGGCCCTGGCCACGGCATCCAGCTTGAGAACGGGCGGCTTCTGGCTGCTGTCTGGATGGCGAATGGAGGAGCGGCGCAGCCTACCGCTCATAGCCCTTCGGTCGTTTCGTCGGTTTATAGCGACAACCTCGGCGAAACATGGCATATGGGCGAGATTATTGCGGCGGACAGCCCTGAGCTGTCCAACCCGAACGAGTCGGCGCTGGTGGAGCTGTCGGATGGGCGCGTCATGATTAATATGCGAAATAACGACTCCGGCAATCGTAGAGCGGTTTCGGTCAGCGCGAATGGGATTAGCGGGTGGTCGACGCCGGTGTTCGACGAGGAGCTGGTTGATCCGTTATGCTTCGGCAGCATCGTCCGTTATGACGAAAACCGCATTCTGTTCGTGAATGCCAATAGCGAGACGGCAAGGGAGCATCTGACGCTGCGAATGAGCGAGGACAATGGGCAGACTTGGGCCTATTCTAGGCTGCTGCAGCTCGGAGGAGCGGCTTATTCCGATATTGCCGTAGGTCCGGATAAGTCGATTTACGTTTTTTATGAGCGGGACCCTTATAAATTTCTGACTGTGAAAAAGTTTGATCTGGAGTGGCTTACCTCTCCGCCGCCGATGGCGCAGCTGAACGATATCGAAATACCTGGAGCCGATTTTGCACCGACCTTCATCAGCGAAGTTTACGACTATGACGTAAGGGTTGATGCAACCGCTTCCACGATTTCGGTTACTCCTGTCGCTTACCCGAACAGCAATCCGGAGATTACGATTAACGGAGAGCCTGCCCGAAGCGGAGAAGTGTTCGAAGTCGAGATTCCCGGGGAGTCCGCAGAAATTCGGATTTCGGTTACGGCAAATGAGCAGACCAATACGTACACGCTGCATCCCGTCAAGAAACGGCTTGTAACCAATTGGAAATTTGAAAAGTCGGATGCCGGCAAATTGCGCGATTCGTCCGGATTCGGCAATGAGGCGGTTACAACCTTCAGGGGCATTGCATTCGAACAAGGCTATATCGGCAAAGCGCTGAAGTTTGATGATTTGCCGACCGGTCAAACGACTCAGGAGAGGGAGCTATTGGACGTCCCGGGCATTGATGCGACGAAGTTCGGGACAGGGGATTTTGCCGTATCCGCTTGGATCAATGCCGATGATGTAATCGGCGGACAGCATATCCTCTTCTGGTACGGACGAAATACAAGCGACATTAGCCAGTGGTGGGTACGTATAAAGCCGAATGCGGCTGCGGGAAGGGCGAATCTTGAGTTCTCGAACGGCAATAAACCCGGTGGCGTCGGCGTCGAGATTAATGCGGGAACGACAGACGCTCCTATTCAGGCCGGAGTGTGGCATCATATCGTCGTTCAAAGAAAAAACGGCATTATGGAAATCTATGTAGACGGCGTTCGGAAGGTCAGGAAAGGCTCGACTCCAGTAAATATATCCAGAGGCCCCGAGACGAACTTATATGTCGGCAGAGCAAAGTCAGGAGATCGCGGCTGGCTGGGCAAGATGGATGAAATCCGTATGTACAATTACGGGCTAAGCCAGGCGGAGATACAGACTTTGAGCGGAATGCCGTCTGTCGATACGACAGCGCTGGAAGCGAAGATGGGAGAGGCCAAGGCGTTAAATGCCAATGATTATCCTGCCGAAGCGTGGGCTAATCTGCAGGCGGTCTTGACGGCTGCCGACGTCTTATTGGACAGCGAGGCCATGACGCAAGCAAACGTCAATCACGCCGAGGGGGAGTTGCAGGCGGCTATTTCGGAGCTGGAGCCCGGCTATCCGGTGACAGTCCGGGTTTCTCCTGAAGAAGGGGGAAGCGTGGCCGGCGATATCGGTTATTCGGAGCAGGGCGACAGCGTAACGTTAACCGCTGCGGCTAATACGGATTACCGATTCGTTAATTGGACGAAGGATGGGGTGGAAGTGGGCGCGAATCCAACCTATACCTTTACGATGGGGGCGCAAGCCGTCAATCTGACCGCAAATTTTGAAATGACGATTACCCGTACCGTTGCGGTTTCCGCCAATCCCGCTAACGGAGGACGTGTAACCGGAGGCGGGGAATACGTGCAGGGGAGCAGCGTAACGGTAAGCGCCGAAGCCGAAGCCGGTTATCAATTCGTGAACTGGACACAGAGCGGGACGGCTGTCAGCGACAATCCGAACTATACCTTTGTAGTGGGCGCCGAGGATGTCGAGCTAACTGCGCATTATGTCAAGCAGCAGCTTGTTGCGAACTGGAAGTTTGAAAGACCGGGCGACAGCGGGATCCATGATTCGTCGGGACGGGGGAATGACAGCGCGGTCATTAACGGCGCCGCTATTTCGACGGGGTATATCGGCAAATCTATCGCATTCAGCGATTCTTCTCATTATATCGATGTTACCGGATCGGACGATGGCGGCATGCGGTTCGGTACGGGCGACTTTACGGTGACGGCTTGGGTGCAGGCGAATCAGCTGGACGGGCAAAGATTTTTGTTCTGGTACGGAGAGCTTGCAGCTCCCGTCAGCCAATGGTGGGCCCGAACGTCGGGAACTGCCGTACAATTCAGTACAGGCTTTAGCGGCACGGAAACGATTGTATGGACGGCTAACGATGCGATTAAGCAGAATGAATGGACGCATCTTGCCTTCCAGAGAAAAGAGAATCAGCTGTATATTTATGTGAATGGAGAAGAAATCGTCAACAAGGCTTCGCTGCCTCTTCATGTGTCGGGCGGTTCGAATACGCTGCGAATCGGAAAGGCGAGGAGCGGCGCCGACCGTCCTTGGAACGGAAAAATCGATGAAGTGCGTCTATATAATTATGGGCTGGACGCCGAGGACATTCGGGCGCTGGCATCGCAGACGTCCGTCGATACTTCCTTGCTCGATGCGGCGCTGATAGAGGCTGGATTATTGAATGAAGCGGACTATTCCCCGCAGAGCTGGGCGGCCTTACAAATGGCCGTTACGGCGGCGGAGGCCGAACTGGACGACGATGCGTTAACGCAAGAAGGGATCGATGAGGCGTTAGCCGGTTTGCAAGCGGGGATGGCGGCACTGGTCGCTGTTTATCCCGTTGATGTTACGGCCAGTCCGGCTCATGGAGGAACAGTAGGCGGGGCGGGAAGCTATGCCGAGGGCGACAGCGTAGAGGTAACTGCCGCGGCCAACCCGGGATATCGTTTTGTAAGTTGGACGATAGACGGCGCCGAGGCAGGCACTGGAGCATCCTATACGTTTACGATGGGGACGGAAGCCGTTCATCTGGTTGCGGGCTTTGCCGCAGTAAGCGGCGGCTCAGGCGACGGTACGCCTCCGGTTGCCCCGCCGCCATCTGACGAGAACGGGGTAACGGAACAAAGGATGGAAGCGGTCATTCACGATCTTGCAAATGCAGCTTCAGACGCCGATGCCAAGAGCGGGTTGACAGCGGCTATTGCGATTGTGACCGAACTGGGCAAAGCGGCCGAAAGCGCAGCGACGACAGCCGACAAGGCGGCAGCGGCGGCAGATGCGGCAAGGCTTGTAGGTGCGGCCGCCTTTGCGATAGATAAGATAGAAGACCCGAAAGAAGCTTTGAACAAGACAGTCGGCATCATTCAAAGCGCCTCGGCAGTCATCCGCCATGCGGAAGCGGCAGGGATAAGCGGCCAAGCCGTATCCGCCTCGTTATGGCGTGCGGCCGACAAGGCAATGGCGAAATGGTCTGCCGAACCTGTCCAACCGGTTGTTGCCGAAGGCAAGTCAAGTGCGGTTATTGACGATCATACGGCAGCGGCGCTTGTCGCCCGAATGGGTGACATTCGGCATGCCGCCGATCAATTGAACAAAGAGCTTGGGGCAGCGGGGGCTGATGCTCAGGTAGATGCCGTTCTTGTCATCAAGGCTGCTGGCTTGGCCGATGTGAAAGAAGCGGAAACGCGGCTGCCGGCGCACCTGATCGCACAAGCATCGGATCATGCGATCGGCAAAATCGTCATTGATACAGGAATCGCTAAGGTCGCAGTCGTGCCGGAGACTATTGTGGCCAAGGACGATGAGGCGGTAGCTCTTACCGTAACAAAGGCGGATGCGTCGGAACTTTCTGCCGAGGTTCAAGCGGCTGCGGGCAGCAGCTCCGTATATGATTTCAAACTGGTTATCGGAGACGCGGAGATCAGCCGTTTCGGCCAGCCGCTTGACATTGCGCTGCCGTACACGCTGAAGCCGGGCGAGAACCCGAATAAAATGACGGTATTGTACATCAATGATAGCGGCGAGCTTGAGAATATGGCGGGCGTCTACGATGAAGCGACCGGCTGGATCAGCTTCAAGACTTCGCACTTCAGTTACTATGACGCCATGGAGAACGATAAAACTTTCGCCGATCTCGGTAAAGTCGGCTGGGCACGAGACGCGATCGAGACACTGGCTGCAAGAGGAATCATCGACGGGACTGGAAAAAATGCCTTCGAGCCGTCTGGCTACGTGACAAGAGCCCAATTCGCGGCTCTGCTTGTGAGAGCCTTCCAGCTGATGGATAACGATGCCGTTAGCAGCTTCAACGATGTATCGGAAAGCGACTGGTTCTATGAAGAGGTCGCCTCGGCTGTCCAAGCGGAGCTTATCGAAGGCAGCGGAGAAGGCTCTTTCAACCCGAACGGGTATATTACGCGCCAAGATATGTCCGTCATGATTGGCAGGGCGCTGATCAAGCTTAAAGGAAAGTCGCTTCCGGCCGAAACGAATCCATTTCTTGAAAAGTATGCGGATGCATCGCAAATTTCCGATTATGCGAAGAATCTCGCAGCCTTGAGCGTCAAATATGCCATTCTGGAAGGAAGAAGCGCAACCGGCTTTGCTCCGAAGAGCTTATCGACCAGAGCCGAGGCTGCCGTGATCATAGCGAGATTATTAGAGTTAAGGTAATCGAATCCATGGCCGCGATGGTACGCTCATCGCGGTAAAGGACCACTGTGCTGGAGTCGGCTTTGTCGGATTATTCCCATCGCAGGGGAAGGCGGAAGTCATTGAATGCATAGCACAAAATGGGTATAATAAAACTAAAATATAGCTATGCAAGGAGCGGGTAGGATGTTAATCAAGCCATCGGCCAGCATTCGGCAAAACTATAATGATATCGCAGATTTATGCAAAACCACCGGTGAACCGGTCTATTTGACCAAAAATGGTGAAGGAGATCTCGTAGTGATGGACATTGAAGCATTCTCTCGCCGCGAGAAGATGCTGAAGCTGCGTGAAGATCTGTTGGCTGTTCAAGAGGATCGCTTGGCGGGACGCGCAGGCGTAACGCCGGACGAACTGGATACGTATTTGGATAGCATTATTGATGAGGCTGAACATGGAAAGAACACCTCGATATAAGGTAATCGTTTCTGATCGGGCCCGCCAGATGCTCGCCAGTCATATACGTTTTCTGGCCGAGAAGAGTCCCGATGCCGCGCGTAGCACGAAAAACGAATTGCTTCAAGCGATACGTTCATTGGCGCTGATGCCGGAACGCTATCCTTTTCTGGATGCGGAGTTTATACCTCCAAACAAATATCACAAGATGTTTGTGGAGAAGTGGTATCTGGTGTTGTATCAGATTCAAGATGAAATGGTGTATGTGGATCACATCGTAGACTGCAGACAAGATTATCGCTGGCTGGTACGATAACAGGAGATATATTGGCGGAAATAGCAAAGAGGGGCGACGAGCCCCTCTTTTTTTTATGATGAATGAATGACGGTATTCCGTTCGCCCCTCTATGCCAGCAGAGGGAACATCGGTCCGCGGAACGGTTCGCCGGCGGCCAAATTTTGTCCGTCGCTGACGACATGCGGCTTGCCGTTGTAGATGGTGCCGTCGGGCATGAAGATGATGGCGAGTACCCGGCGCGGGCGGTCCGTTTGGTTGGCATGGGCATAATGGAACGTCAGCCCGTCATGGAAGGTGCAGCTTCCCGCTTTCATGCGCACCACGACGGCGGTGTTGCGGTCGGTCTGTCCTTTGGTCTCATCGAACAGGTCGTGCGGCTCCAGGAAATCGACGCTTTTCAAGTTTTTCAGCTTTTGCGATTTCGGAATGAACATCATGCAGCCGTTGTTCTCGTCCACGTCATCGAGCGTCAGCCACAGCGACAGGGCGCCGGAGTCCTTCATCGGCCAATAAGGGAAGTCCTGATGCCAAGGCGTCGGCTTGGAATCCTGCGGCATTTTGTACAAGGCGTGGTCATGGAACAAGCGCATGCCGGAAGCGCCGGTCAATTGTCGGGCCAGCCCGGCGAAGCGCTCCGACAACGAGAATTTGCCCATGCCGCCATGATCGCGCCACGTATTTACCCGCTGATTAAGCACTTTGTAGTAGGCGCCGCCGGCTTTATCCGTCTGAACGGCGTTGCTGCCGGCCGCTCCCATCGTTTCATCCAAATATTCGCGCAGCTCCGCCAGCTCCTCCGGCGTAATGACATCGTCAAGCTGGACGAAGCCGTTTTCCCGGTAATAGCGGATTTGCTGCTCCGTTGCTTGCAGCTGCCTGGCGTTCAGTACATTAACGGTATTCATCATTTCAACGCTCCTTCTCTTGAATGAGGAATGACACTTCCTACTTACAAGAATAAGGCGAGGGGATGGCGTTTTCTTGGACGATTCGCGCGAAAATATAGCCGATATGCCAAAGGCTTGGCTTTCAAAGCCGTTTGGGATACGATGATGGTGCAACAGAAGCAAGCGCTCGTTATCGACGATCAAACTAAAATTTAAAAACGGAAGTGATAGACGATGAACGCAGAAACGGTGATGCAGGAGCTTGAGGCGCTCGGCAAGGAGCGGCTCAAAAAGATGTACATATCCAATGGCGCGCACGAACCGCTGTTTGGCGCGGCTACAGGCGCGATGAAGCCGCTCGCGAAGAAAATCAAAATCAATCAGCCTTTGGCCGAGCAGCTTTACGCCACGGGAAATTACGACGCCATGTATTTTGCCGGCATCATTGCGGATCCGAAAGCGATGACGGAAGCGGATTTCGATCGCTGGATGGATTCGGCTTATTTTTATATGCTGTCCGACTTTGTAGTGGCGGTGACGTTGGCCGAAACCGATATCGCGCAAGAGGTTTCCGATAAATGGATCGAAAGCGGCGAAGAGCTGAGAATGTCGGCGGGCTGGAGCTGCTACTGCTGGCTGCTCGGCAGCCGGCCGGATGTTGAGTTCTCCGAAAGCAAAATCGCCAATATGCTCGAGATGGTCGAAAGGACGATTCACGGTGCTCCGGAACGGGCGAAATCCGCCATGAATAATTTTGTGTACACGGTGGCGGTGTCCTATTTGCCGCTTCACGATAAAGCGGTCGTGACCGCAAAGGCAATGGGCCCGGTGGAGCTCAAACGGGACAAAGGAAAGAGCAAATGGCTGCTCGCTTCCGAAACTATTCAAAAGGCCGTGGACAAAGGGCAGATCGGCTTCAAACGCAACTACGTAAGGTGCTAAATCAGCCGATTTGGAACGTTCGGCTGACGGCAGGGCAGCAAGGCTTGGAATCCGGCGCCGCTTCGAGAATGGCCGCATAGCTCTAAGGGGCTATTTAAATAAGGGGCCATTTCAGTGAAAATAGTAGAGAATGTCCAAGCCAAGAGGAGATTGCCTCGCTTGCCGCCTGGCTGCCGGAGCAGAGCGGCAGGAAGCGGAAGAATGAGCAAGCCGGGAGCGCGGCCGTATGCGGAATGGCTCGCCGCCGGCGAAGCGCGATCGGATAGTTCAAGTAGAAAGTAGGTTCGAGCATGTTGCATTATAAAGGGCCGGCAAAGATCGTCATCTGTATGCTGCCGGTTATAGCGGTCGTCTGTACGCTGTTGTTGGACGGCTGGGCGGAGGGCGCTTCCGACCACGAGCATCTGCATGCGGCTGCGGAGATCGAGTGGGCTGCGCTATTGGATACGCTGAAGGGAATCGCCGCGTCCGGGGCGGTCATGCTCCTTGGCGGCATAGGCCTGTTTACCTCATTCATCTGGCCCGGGAGCGGAGCGGGCGAAGCGCCTGCCGGCGTCGTTAGGCTCGAGCGCTGGGCTGCGGCGGTCATGCTGATCACGATCATCCTGTCCGATACGACCGGTTCATCGGCTCCCCTCAAGATGGGAGCCGCCGCCGTATGGCTGCTGTTCGCGCTGTACCAGCGCCCTCGTCCCCTGGCGGCAGGCGTCATTAAGGGAGCTTGCGCGCTTGCGCTGTTGGCGCTCTTTCACTTGGAAGGGGCCAATACGTCATTGTCCGCCGCAGCGGGCGCGTTCTCGGGCGTGCTGCTTGCAGTGTCCGCTTCGGTATGGCTTGGCGGCGGCCTATCATTGTACGTGGCGCTGCCTTCCCTCGAGGAGCAGGGCGAAACGATAAACCGGCTGTTCTCGCGATTTGCGAAGGCTTCCCGTCTTGCGCTGGGGGGAGCGGTCGTTTCGTCGATCGCGGATCTGGCGCTGCGATTATTCGCTGCTGCCGGACAAGCGGATCCATTAACCCGGGCGCTGCTTCCGCTGAAGCTGCTGTTTCTGGCGGGAATTGCCTGGCTCGCGTTCAGCGGCCTCAGGCGGTGGCGAAGCGGCGGAGACGATAGATGGGCCATCCGATTATTTCGCTTCCGGCAGCGGCTGCGCTTTGCGTTAAGTCTTACGGCGATCGCCGTTGTGATCGCCGCGTGTACGCCTTCGCCTCTCGGCTCCGTCCTGCGCATCCCGCAAGAGCCGGTTTATTGGCATGTGATGGGAACCGAGGCGCACATGTCGCTACGGCTTAACCAGAACCGGGGGAACGAAGCCGGCCAGCGGATTCGCCTGGACGTATGGCTGCCCGGCGGAATGGGAGAGCCGGCCATGGTCGAGGTTGCCTTGCAGCATGGCGACAGCCGGATTGCGGTACCCGTAGCCTTCAAGTCGGGCGGGCCGGATCCGTACGGATTCGAAGGGTTCGATAAATATTCTTACGAAGCCGCGGGCGTCTATATAAGCGAGCAAGGCGAATGGCGCATGACGGTTGAAGTAACCGACGGGGAGCGGAACCGGCATTCGTACGAGAAGACGGAGGTTATCGAATAAATGCAGGACGGCAGCGCATGTTATGAATTGCGCTGCCGCTCCTTGAGCAGGTCGTCAATTTCCTTCAAGATGATTTCATTGTCCATATCTTCGCCCATGCGATAAATATTGCGGACCCGCTGCTGTCGGTCGATGAGCAGCAAGGAGGTGACGGAATGAGCGAACAAGCCGTCTTCCAGCTTGGCAATGGACAGGTTGTAGCCGGAGGCCAGCTTGCCTACTTCCTCTTCCGTTCCTCTAAGCAGCGTCCAGCCGTTCTGATCGACTCCCATTCTGTCGGCGTACTGCCGAAGCACTTCCGGCGTATCGTTATCCGGATCGAAGCTGATCGATACGAATTCGACGTCCTTGCCGAATACTCCCCGTTCGCGGAGCGAATCCTGCAGCAGCACCATATTGGCCGTAGTTGCCGGGCATATGTCCGGGCAGCGGGTGAAAATAAAAGAAACCACTTGGATAACGCTTCCTATTTTAGACGATACTCGTTCCATCTAGCTATGACTCTTTGTAGCTATAGGGCGATGCGCGCCCGAGCGCATAAGGAATGATCAATAGCTACAAAGAGTCATAGGATAGAACTTGCGGTATTGTTACAATTAATAAGAAATGCTGGAGAAGTCCTTTTCCGGGAGGAAAGGGTTCGAAACGAGGTGTGTGCAATTGAACAATCCTTTTCGTAAAATATGGTTTCAATCGCTGCTGTTAATCGTTCTGGCGGGAGCCGTTCTGTACGCTCTGTTTCAGCAGGAAGCCACGAAGGAGTCCGGCGCGATGCCCGGCGGCCGCGCTCCGTCGTTCGAGCTTGAGGATGTGCAGGGCGGCAAGCTCCGGCTTGCCGATTATGAAGGGAAGGGCCTTGCGCTTAACTTCTGGGCGTCCTGGTGCAATCCGTGCGTCAACGAGCTTCCGCTTCTCAACGAAGCCTACAAGCTGGCCGGCTTTGAAATGATCGCGATCAACGTCGGGGAAGACGCGGAGGCGGCGCAGAAGTTTGTCGACCGCTACGAGCTGGCGTTTCCGATCGCGCTGGACAAGGAGCAGCAGGTCAAGAAGCGGTACCGAGTCGTCGGTCTTCCGTTAACGGTGCTGATCGATCCGCAGGGGGCAGTGATAGAGAGGCATGAGGGAGAATTGAAGGATATGGCCGATATATTACGCTTGATGGAGCGATTGAAGGATGAATAATGCGAGCAAGCGCAAGATAGGGATTGCGAGCGGTCTCCTGATCGCGATGGTGCTGCTGCTGTTTGTCATTCCTTGGCCGTTCCGGCCACCGGCGGATACCCGCCTCATTCTGGACCATACGGAAGAAGTGTATATTGCTCCCCCATGCTTCGAGCAGGCGGGAGCAACCAACTATTTGACGGAGAGCACCTGGTCCAAAGCGAAGGCCAGCGGGTACAGACCGGAGTCGGCTTGCACCTCGGACAGGCTGAAGCCCGTTCCCGTCTCGTTGTGGAACTGGATCCGGGAGCGTACGGGAGTGCTTCCGTCCCCGTGGTCATGGTAGCCGCCGGAAGGGACGGAAGCAAGTCCGGCTTGCCGCAAGCGGCGGTCTTGTCCGCTTCCGTGTACGATGAACGCTATACGACTGCAAGAGAGGGGACCGCGAGAATGACTTACAAGCAAATCAAATGGCTCATCCTGACCATACCGACTTTGACGATCGGGGTATGGGAATATGTGCGGCATGAATTTCTGCTGCCCTATATATCCATGGAGCTCGGCAATTGGCTGGCTCCCGTATTTGTGCTGATTGTTTCCTTGTTGTTCCTGACCCAGCTGTTCACCATGATCGAACATAATCAGGAGGAGCTTAACCGGGCGAAGGCTCTGCATGCCGTATTGGAGGAGCGGGAGAAGATCGCGCGCGAGCTTCATGACGGCATTGCCCAGTCGCTGTTCTTTCTTAACGCCCAATTGACGAACCTGGAGAAGAACAAGTCGTCGGACGGCGGGGCGCTGCAGAAGCTGAAAGAAAGCGTGCATCGCACCAATGACTACGTAAGACAGGCCATCGCGAGTTTGCGGCATGCCGCAGACGCCGGCTCGATCCCGTGGCTGCAAAGCGTCGACAGTCTGATCGCGGAGCTGCGTCACGAGACGAGGATGAATTTCGAGACGACATGGTCCATTCCCGAAGCGGCGCTGTCGTCCAAGGAAAAGGTGGAATTGCTGGCGATTATCCGGGAAGCGCTGCTTAATATTCATAAACATGCGGATGCGGAGCATGTTCGACTGGAGACGATGACGGCCGGGAGCGGATGGACATGCCGGATCGTCGATGACGGCAAAGGCTTTAATCCCGAAGAGGTGTCGGACGGCAGACGCTACGGGCTGAAGATGATGCAGGATCGCGCCCGAATGATGTCCTGGCGGTTCGATATTTCCCGGACGGGCGGAGAGACGATAGTCGAGGTTCGGAAAGGAGAGAGCTGACATGAACGTATTTCGGGTACTGATCATCGATGACAGTGAAATGGCGAGAGAGGGAATGCGCCTCATCCTGGAGGGAGATCCCGCATTTGAAGTTATAGGGGAAGGAAGCAGCGGCGAGGAGGCGCTCGCGCTCAGCGAGAAATGGATGCCCGATCTGGTGCTCATGGACATTCAAATGCCGGGCATAGGCGGGCTGGAAGCGACCAAGCGGCTGAAGGAGAAATACCCGTATTTGAAGGTGGTCATGGTAACGGTATCGGACGATATCGCCCATTTGTTCGATGCGCTCAAGAAGGGCGCGCAGGGCTATTTGTTGAAAAATTTGAATCCGGAAGCCTGGATTGAATATTTAAAGGCGATCGCGGTCGATGAAGCGCCGATGTCGCGCGAGCTGGCGTTCCGCATTCTGAAGGAGCTGTCTCCGGTAGGGGCGGGAGAATCGCAGAACAGCCCGCTGACGGGGCGCGAAAAGGAAATATTAGGGCTTGTTGCCAAAGGGTTGAGCAACAAGGACATTTCCTCGACACTGGACATTTCCGAGCATACGGTCAAAAATCACTTGAAAAATATTTTGCAGAAGCTTCATTTGGAGAACCGGGTTCAACTCGCGCGATACGCCTACGAGCAGGGCTGGATGGGCCGGCGATAAGCGCTGTGCGCGAAGGCGGGATATGATCGGTATGATTACGCTTGCGGATTTGGCGGAAAAAGAATATTTCGGATAGAAGTCACAAAGCTGTCGATGTTGACGGGGACAATGACTCGAAAGAGCCATACAAGAAAGCAACGGGCATTGTTACAATTTGAGTGGCTGCAATTATTGACAGGCGGGGCGGTGAGGAAATGAGAACCATTCGGTTAGGGCACGGCGCGAGCAAAGCGCTGATGGCGATAATGGCGGTTATAACCGTCTTCGGCGTACTGACGGCATGCTCCGCAGAGCCGCCTATAGATCCGGAATTGGTGGAGATGACGCTTTCGACCGAGCCGGAGACGGTAACGGCAGGCACTCCGGCCAAACTGCAGGCAACCTTCTCCGGAGTAGAGTTAAGCGATGACGCCCAGGTCACGTTCGATTTCCGGGTCGGAGACGAGCCGAAGCTGGTGGACGCCGTCCGTTCCGGGGAGGGGTTCGATGCCGACTTCACCTTCCCGGATAAGGGCATTCAGACGGTATATGTGCATTTGTACGAGGGAGATCTCCATCTTACGAAGAAAAAATGGGTGGAAGTGAAATGACGGCTTTGCGCTTCGGACGGGCGCTTGTAACGGCGCTTGGGGGATGTTTAATCGCATTCGCTTTGACGGGGATCCAAGAGGCGGCGGCATCGTCGCCAAGCGGCGTCAAGACGGCCGCCATAAGCGATGCCGAACTGGCGGCTGCTCCTGTAGTCGCGGAGGCTGCCGGCGCCGATCTGCAAAACGCCGTGAACGAGGCGAAGCCCGGAGACACGATCGTGCTGCCGCCGGGCACTTACCGGGGGCCGATTGTCATCGCCAAGCCTGTAACGCTTCAGGCACAGCGGGAAGGGGAAGCGGTGCTGCTGAACGAAGGCGGGGAAAGCGCGCTGCGAATCGAGGCCGACGGCGTTGCAATCGTTGGCCTGCATATTCGCGACGAAGCGTACAAGGAGCGTCCGTCCGTTCTCGTTGCGGGCGATCGGGCCAGGCTTGAAGCGCTGCGAATCGAGACGGGCGCGGACGGCATAGCCGCCCGGGATGCAAACGACGGGATCGTGACGCGTACGGTGATCGACTGGGCGCCGGACGGCGTGCCCATGGCGGACAAAGGCAACGGCATCGATTTGTATAATGCGCATCGGTGGCAGATCGCCGATAACGCCATTGAGGATGTGCATGACGGCATTTACATGGAAAGCAGCGACGACGCGGTTGTGTCCGGCAACCGGATCGAAGGCTCCCGTTACGGCGTTCATTGCATGTATACGGCGGGAACGGTTATCCGGGACAACGAGGGGAACCGGAACGTGACCGGCGCGATGGTCATGACTGCGCGCGAGGTGGAGGTCACCCGCAATATTTTCACCAAGCAGAACGAGAATGTCCACTCCCAGGGCATTCTTCTCTACGACGCCCATCAGTCGCTCTTCGCGGATAATACCGTCGAGGGGAACCGGGTGGGCCTGTATGTGGAGCTGTCGACGGGCAATCGGCTTGAGCGCAATCGGGTGGCTTACAATTTTGTCGGCATTCAATTGATTGACGCGTCCATGAACGACGTTTCGGGCAACCGGTTCCAGGGCAATGTGGCGGATGCCCAGGCGCGCGGCAGCCAGGATAATGAAATTGCCGGCAATTATTGGGACAGCTTCCGCGGCATCGACGCGGACGGGGATGGCCGCAGCGATCTGGCCTATGCGATCAATCCTTTTTTTCAGGGGCTGACGAAGAAGCGGCCGGCGTTCCAGCTGTTCTTCCAATCGCCGGGAATGGTGTTTCTGGAGGGGCTTTATCAATCGGAGCGCGCCCTGTGGGCGACGGACCGTTCGCCGCTTATGGCGCCGCCCGGCAGCGGGGCGAACGAAGAGCGCACAGCGGGCACGGCTGCGACGGGAGCCGTCGGCGCGGCATTGCTTGCCTGCTCGTGCGCGATATTTTACAGGATGAGGAGACGAAGGATATGAAGAAAAGGACGGGGCTCTTGGCGCTGCTGCTGACGCTGGCGCTGACGCTGGCGGCATGCGGCGGAGAGAAGTACGAAGCGCAGGCTATTAATGAAGCGACGGATGTATGCGTCATTTGCAAGATGGCGGTCAAGGACGATCAATATGCAACCCAGATCGTGACCAAGGACGGGCAGTCGCTCAAATTTGACGACATCGGCTGCTTGAATACGTGGAAGACGGAGAACGGCACGGATACGATCGGCGCCGCGTTCGTCCGCGATTATAACAGCAAGCAGTGGCTGCGCTACGAGAAAGCTTATTACGTGTACGATTCTTCTATCCAGACGCCGATGGCGTACGGCATCGTTTCGTTCGAGAAGGAAGAGGACGCGCAGTCGTTCATCGACGAGCAAGGCGCAGGAAAGCTGATGACCGCCGATGATCTGGCCAATCATTCCTGGGAGGTCAACCGGGATATGATGAATATGGACGGACACGGCCATTCGGACTCGTCCGGGGATGCCGGAATGGACGGTCATATGTCGGATGGGGAGAACGGGCATTCCGCGGAAGAAGAGGGGCATGACGACGGAGGCCAAGCCTCGTGAGCGAGATGATCCACGTAGCGTCAAGGGAAATAAAAATCGGTTTTCGCAATCCATGGGCCTATTCCTTTATGGCCCTTTTTGCACTCTTCATGTTCAGCCTGCTGCTGATCAACGCGCAAGGGTATGTGAAGGGCTATTCGGGAAGCAGCGGAACGATGCTGAATTTGGCGCTCTATCTGCTCCCGCTTATGGCGCTGATGCTGGGCTCCTTCTCTCTCACGGGGGAGAAGGAGGAGGGCAACTGGGAGCTGCTGTCGACGTATCCGCTCGGCACCTGGCCTTATTTGGCCGGCAAATACATCGGTCTCGCGGTCGTCCTGTTGACGATTGTGGCCATGGGATTTGGCCTCTCCGGCGCGGCGGGCTGGCTGCTCGGCAGCGGTTTTGATTTCTCTACCTATATCACGCTGCTGTTGTTCTCCGCATGCCTGTCCATGTTTTTTCTGAGCGTGGCGATGCTGGCGGGCACGCTCGCCCGCAATCGCTGGCAGGCGCTTACGATTGTCGTGGGGATCTGGTTCTTCTTGATTATTGCCTGGCCTTCCCTGCTCATCGCCGCGCTTGGCATGCTGCCTTATTTATGGATCAAGCCCGCCGTGATCGGAATGACGTCCCTGAATCCTGCGGAATTGACCCGATTGTTCACGGTGGTAAAGCTGGGAGGCGGCTCTACGCTTGGTCCGGAGTATTACAAGTGGATGGTCTGGATCGAATCGCCTTGGGGCACGCCCGTATTTGCCGGCGCCGCCCTACTGTGGATCGGAGCCGCCTTGACGGTCGCCTATCTCATCTGGGAGAGGAGGAGAGGACGTGGCTGACGACCTGGTCAGACTGAATGCGGTTCATAAAGCGTTCAAGGAAAAGACGGTTATTGAGGAATTAAGCATGGCGATCGGACGCGGAGAAACCGTTGCGCTCTGCGGGGGCAACGGTGCGGGCAAGAGCACGCTGCTGCGCATGCTCGCCGGCATTATGCTGCCGACCCGAGGCTCCATTACGGTGGATGGACGCAGCTGGCGGGAGGACAGACGGCGTTACGCGAGGCAGATCGGCTATATGCCCGACGATTACCGCTTCAGTCCGGGGCTGACCGCGATGGAGACGATGCTGTTCTGGGCCCGGCTGCGCGGCCTTGGCAAGCGGGAGGCGGCAGAGGCGCTGTCGCTCGTCGGCTTGTCGGATACCGGCAGCAAGCCGGTCGCTTCCTTCTCCAAGGGGATGCGCCAGCGCGTGCTGTTTGCCCAAGCGCTTCTGGCGAAGCCGCCGCTCATTATGATGGATGAGCCGACCAATGGGCTCGATCCGTACTGGATGGAGACTTTCGTCGGATTGGTTCGCAAGGCTGCCGCCGACGGTCAGACCGTGCTGTTCTCCACGCATCAGCTGCACATCGCCGAAGCGCTTGCCGACCGGATCGTGTTTCTGCAGAGCGGCGCCGTCGTACTGGACGGGAAGACGGAGGATATTCGAAACGATTACGGCGCAGCGGGCTTGAATGAGGCGTTCGGCGAGCTGTTCGGGTTGGCGGGCAGCCCTCCGATGGAGCGATCAGGCAGATAGCGCGCGTATGGAAATAGGCGGAATGCAACAAGAAACGCTATGCCCTGTAACAGCAGGCCATAGCGTTTCTTGCTGCGTTCAAAATGCGAGTTATGATAAAATAGGAAAGATAGAGCGGAATGCGCTTCTGCCGCTCAAAGAAAGCAAGCGCTTACAAAATTGCGGATCGTTATCGGCGCAGCATGTCCAATAGATCATGGAAGAGACGGGGAATTCGGATGGCAGGGGGAAGGGAAGGATCGGCGACAGGCATCGGCGGAAACGAAAGAAGAATGACGATGATCATGTTAATGAAATATAGCATGCCGTTCGTGATCATTATGCTGCTGTCCATCGTCGTTGGCTTTATGATTTACGAGCGAACGCTTCATGTGCTTGAACAAGAGGCGAATCGAACGAACCGGCTGCTGCTGGAGCAAGGAATGGGCGCGCTGGACAGCAGGTTTCAGGAGCTTGACGCGACGATCCGGAAGATCGGGGAGGATTCTTCGGTCGCAAGGCTTCAGCAAATCGCGGAGCCGTTCGGCAGCGATAGCCTGTATCGGGTCATCGAAACGAGGAACCGGCTGCAGGAATATGCCGCCCTGAACGAGCTCGTGCTGGACTTTTTTATTTTGTACAAGAACAACGAGCTTGTCCTGAACGACAAGTTTATTGCGCGCTTCGGGGATTTCGGGGATACGCTCTCATACTCCCCGGAAGAGGCGGAGCTTCTGCCTGCGCTGAAGAAATCCTATTACTACAAAGAAATGCTGCCGAGCAAGCGAGCCGTCTTGAACGGCAAGGCGCACAACGTGCTCACCTACGCCCATTCCTTCGGGTTTCCGATGCATTCGAACGGAACGATGCTGTTCCTGCTGGACGAGGATGAAATCCGCAAGCTGCTGGGCGGCTTGAACATTGAAGGCGGCTGGGCTTACATCGCGGATGAGGAAGGCCGCATCCTGACCAGCCTGTCAGGGGATGACTCGGGGATGACGGCGCCTCCACATCAGCCGTCGGAATCGCCGGGCATGGCAAGCGAGAGGCTCGGCGACGAGGACCTGATCGTGACGTACGTCAAATCGCCGTACAACGGGTGGACGTATGCGGCCGCGCAGCCGTCGCAGGTCGTGTACGACAAAATCTATTATTTTCGAAAAACGATATACGGGGCGCTCTTCTTATTTCTGGTTGCCGCATCGCTCGTGGCGGTTTATTTCGCCTATCGAAACAGCAGGCCGGTGCAGGCGCTGCTTCAAACGCTGTCCAAATACGCCCCCGAGCCGGTCAAAGCGGGAGGCAACGCGCTTGGAAGCATCCAGGTCACCGTCTCCAAAATTATCGAATCGAACGAACAGTTGCAGGAGAAGGTGAATCGTCAGCTGCCTTTCCTGCGCGCGTCGTTCTTCGAACGGCTGCTGCGGGGCCAGTTCTCCTCGGAAGGGGACATGGAGGCGGCCATGCGCAACCTGAAGGTGCATTGGGACGACGGGGATGTCTTCGTCGTCGCGGTATTGTCGTTCCCGTCCGGCGAAGGCGGCGCACGGGAGCTTAGGGTCGAGCGGCTGAACGAGTGCAAGGCCGTCGTCAGCGAATACGTGCAGCGCGGCACGCAGGGACCCGCATACGCGCACGAGACGGATGACGATAAGATGGCGCTCATCTTCAATTTCCCGGGTGGCGGCACGGATGAAGCGATCTACAAGGAGACCGCGGCGAAGCTCGAATGCCTCCTGTTCGACATGGAGCATATGTACGGGATCGCGATGTCGATCGCGGCGGGCGGCATCAGCCGCAGGTGGACGGCGATATCCCGCTCGTTCCTTGAAGCGCAGCAGACGCTCATGGGCGGCAGAACTCGAGGGGTTGCATGGCATAAGGACATGGGCCCGCAAAGGGATGGCTACTCGTATCCGGAAAATATGGAGAACCGGCTCATTCATCTGCTGCGCACCGGCAACGTGGACGAGCTGGCCGAGCTGCTCGACGAGCTGCATCGGCAAAATTTCGCGAACCGGCGGTTGTCTTTTTTTGTTCTGAAGGTGTTTCTGTTCGACTTTATCGGCAGCGTGGTGAAGCTGTCCGACGAGACGGGCATGCCGGGCCTAGAGCTCGATTCCGTCGGCTTGACCGCCGTCGATTCCGCCGGAAGCATCGAGGAACAATTCCTTCTCATCAAGGACAGGCTGCTGGCCATGTGCCGTACGGTGGAACAGAGCAAGCGAACGGAACAGCACCGGCGGTTCGACGAATACATTCGCTACATCGACGAGCATTATGCCGACGCCCAGATGTCGCTTGCCCTGCTGGCCGATCGGTTTCAAGTGACGGAGACCTACTTGTCCCGGTGGTTCAAGGAGCATACCGGCTTTCATTTCTTTGAACATGTGGAGCATCGTCGGCTTGAGCGCTCGAAGACGCTGCTGTCGGAGACCGGCATGGCCGTAGGCGAGATCGCCCTGACGGTCGGCTACAGCTCCGCCAATACGTTCGGCCGCGCTTTCAAGCGGTCCGTCGGCGTCAGCGCGATGGCTTACCGCAATCAAATCATGGCCGAGAGCAAGAATTGAAGCGCTTGCAACCATTGCACATTCCCCTCCGCAAAAATTGCACAACCGATTTTTTCTTCCTCTTTACGTCGATTCCCTCCTTGTCTATATTGGACTCAAGCCTCGGCCGGGCGATACCGATACAGACAGGAGGGGATTTGAACGTACTCCACCGCGAAGCCGAGAAGGCTGTTACGAGGATGGCAGCTCTACTCGCTGCTGCTGCTTCCGATTGCCTATCTCCTTATTTTTCGATACGTGCCGATGTACGGCGCCATTATTTCCTTTAAGGATTACAACATTATCAAAGGCGTGTGGGACAGCCCATGGGCCGGTCTTAAGCACTTTGACCGATTTATCAACTCGTATGATTTCTGGCGGATCATGGGCAATACGCTGACCTTGAGCCTCTATCATCTGGTTGCGTCGTTCCCGTTCCCGATCATGCTTGCGCTGGGACTGAACTACATCCGTCATGCGCGCTTCAAGAAGACCATCCAAATGGTGACGTACGCGCCGCATTTCATCTCGATCGTCGTCATGGTCGGCATCGTGCTCCAATTTCTGTCGCCGCGGACGGGACCGCTTGCGGCGATCGCTTCCTGGTTCGGCTGGGAGCTTCCGAATATGATGGGCGATCCGGAAATGTTCAAGAGCGTGTACGTCTGGTCCGGCATATGGCAGCATACGGGATTTGCCTGCATCATCTATTTGGCGGCGCTCGCGGGCGTCGATCCCGCCTTGCACGAGGCGGCGATCATGGACGGCGCGTCGAAGGTGCGGCGGATATGGCACATCGACATCCCGAGCATTTTGCCGATCATCGTCATCCTGCTTATTCTCGACATGGGGCGGATCTTCGACCTCGGGTTCGAGAAGGTGCTTCTGCTGCAAAATCCGCTTAACGCGCGGACGTCCGAAATTATAGACACTTACGTCTACAACGTCGGGCTTCAGTCGATGATGCCGAATTTCTCTTACGCGTCGGCCATCGGTTTGTTCAAAAATGTACTCGCTTTCATTCTAGTCCTGACCGTCAATCAAATTTCCAAGAGGGTCGGACAATCCAGTCTATGGTAACAACGGGAGGCAACGCGTTTGGAAACGAACAGACTGTGGGATTCAAAAGGCGATCGGGTTTTCAATGTGATCAATTATGTCGTCATGAGCTGCGCCTTAATCATCGTGTTGTACCCGCTCCTATTCGTGATCAGCTCCTCGCTCAGCTCGAAGGAAGCCGTGAACGCCGGCAGGGTGCTGCTGTGGCCCGTCGAATTCGGGCTTGACGGGTATCGCGCGGTATTCCGCGAGCCAACCTTCCTGCAAGCGTTCGCAAGATCGGTAGGATACACGGCGGCAGGGACGATCATTAACGTCGTCATTACGATTCTTGCGGCTTATCCGCTGTCGCGCAAGGACTTGGCCGGAAGGAACCGGATCATGCTCTTGTTCGGCTTCACGATGTTTTTCGCCGGAGGGCTCATTCCGAACTATATCCTCGTGAAGGATTTGGGAATGCTGGACACGCCTTGGGCGCTCTGGCTTCCGGGCGCGCTAAGCATCTGGAACATGATCATCGCGCGCACCTACTTTCAGACCACGATTCCGACCGAATTGCTCGAGGCCGCCCAGATGGACGGCTGCAACGACTACAAGTTTCTGTGGCATGTCGCGCTGCGCTTGTCGGGTCCCATCGTGGCCGTCATAACGCTGTTCTATGCGGTAGAGCACTGGAATCAATATTTTAACGCGCTGCTTTATTTGAAATCGCCGGATCTGTACCCGCTGCAGCTCGTGCTTCGGCAAATTCTGATCCGGAGCCAGGTGGATATCGAGATTGCCGGCAACGCCGCGCAAGTGGCGGAGATGGTAGGCATGGCCGAGCTGTTAAAATACTCGCTCATCGTGGTGGCTACCTTGCCCATGATGATCGTCTATCCGTTCGTTCAGCGTTATTTCGTGAAAGGCGTCATGATCGGCGCGTTGAAGGGATAGCTCGGATAACCGGTTTTTGATATGACTATTCGGAGGGGTTTCGATGAGAAAAAGCTTGTCCCTGTTTATGGCCGTCCTGCTGGCGGCCGCCCTGTTCCTGACGGCGTGCCAAAGCCCAAACGGCAATCAAGCCGGCAATGCGGCGGAGGGGAACCAATCGGCGGCGGAAGGGGCGAACGGCTCCCAAGGCGGCTCCGCGGAAGGGGCCGGCGCTTTCCCGCTGGCCGAGCAGAAGGAGACGCTTCGCGTCCTGGCGATTCACAGCGATTTCGTAGAGGATTACGAGACGAACGCCTTTACGCAGTGGTACGAGGAGCTTACGAACGTGAAGGTGGAATGGGAGTTCGCAACGTCCCAGGAAGGGCAGGAGAAGCTGAATCTGGCGCTCTCGAGCGGCGATCTGCCGGACGTCATTATGGGCTTCAACGTCTCTCCCGCGCAGCAGATGGTGTACGGCCAGCAAGGCATTTTTCTCGCGCTGAACGAGCTGATCGAGCAATACGGCGTTGAGACGAAGCAGCTGTTCGAGGCGTACCCGGAAGTGAAGAAGGCGTCGACGGCGCCAGACGGCAACATTTACTCCTTGAGCACGATCGACCGCAACCCGCATACGTTTACTGGGCAGAAAATGTGGATTTACACGCCATGGCTGGAGAAGCTGAATCTCTCGATGCCAACGACGACGGAGGAGTTCGAGAACGTGCTGAAGGCGTTCAAGACAATGGACCCGAACGGCAACGGCAAAGCCGACGAAATTCCGATGGCCGGCGGCATCCAGAACGTGAATACCGCCATCGACAGCTTTCTGATGAACGCCTTCCTGCTTCACGATAAAAACACCGATCTTATGATGATGAGCGAGGACGGGAAGGTCGACGTCAACTTCAACAAGCCGGCCTACAAGGAAGGCTTGGCCTACTTGAACAAGCTGTACGCGCAAGGCCTGATCGCGCCGGAATCATTCACGCAGAACAACAATCAGCTGAAGGCGATGGTCGAGAACGGCGAGCCGAAGGTAGGCGTCATTTCCTCGACGGTGCCGCAGACGTTCTCCGACATTGCCGGCGAGCGGTGGAAGGCGTACAAGACGGTGCCGGCGCTCGCAGGGCCTTCGGGCTTGCGTCAGACGCCGTACAATTACTACAACTTTGCCGGCGGCAACTTCCTGATTACGGCGGAGGCCGCGAATCCCGAGCTTGCGTTCCGCTGGGCCGACGCCTTGTACAACGCGGATATTAACATGCGGGCCAACATCGGGGAGGAAGGCGTCGGCTGGAAGAAGCCGGAGAACGGCGAGCTTGGCCTGAACGGCGAGCCGGCGAACTGGATTCGCTTAATCTCTTACGGCACCTTGCAGAACAATCATTGGATGCAGACGTCCGCCTTCCACTTCCCCCGCGAAATGTTCGAGGGGCTGGCTGCCGGACCAACCGAGATCCCTCGCGTTCTCTACGAGGAGACGATGAAAAACTACGAGCCTTACAAGATGAAGCAGGAGCTCAAGGTTCCGCCGATCTTCTTCAACGAGCAGCAATCCGCCGAGCTTAGCGATCTGAAGAAAACGATTATGGATTACGTAAGCGAGATGCGCACCCGATTCATTATCGGCGATACGTCGATCGAGAAGGATTGGGACAAATACGTCAGCACGTTGGAAAATATGAATCTAAAAAGGTATTTGGACATCAATAACGAAGCTTACAACGCGCAGTACCATCAATAATTGCAGGAGGGGACTATGAAACAGCCTAATATTTTGTGGATATGCACCGATCAGCAGCGCTTCGATACGCTTGGCTGCTACGGGAACGAGCAAGTGCGGACGCCGAACATCGATCGGCTGGCAAGCGAGGGCGTGCGGTTCGAGCACGCGTTCTGTCAAGCGACGGTATGCACGCCGAGCCGGGCCAGCTTCCTGACCGGGCGTTACCCGCGGACGACGCGCTGCAGGCAGAACGGGCAAGACATTCCCGAGGACGAGCGGCTCGTTACGCGCGTGCTCTCCGATGCGGGATACGTCGGAGGGCTCTCGGGCAAGCTGCATATTTCCGCATGCAACCCGTCGGTCACTCGGGGCACGGAGCGCAGAATCAAGGACGGCTACGACGAGTTCCATTGGTCCCATCATCCGGACGACCACTGGCCGACGAACGAATACATTCAGTGGCTGCAAAGCAAGGGGAAGCGGTATCGCCCCGTTCCTTCGGAGCAAAGCAAGTATGTGCAGATCGGCCCGGACGCGGAGGATCACCAAACGACATGGTGCGCGGAAAAAGCGATTACATTCATGGAAGCCAATCAGCAATATGATCATCCCTGGTTTTTCTCGGTCAATCTGTTCGATCCGCATCACCCCTTCAATCCGCCGGCGAGCCATCTTGAGCGCTATGTGAAGGCGCTGGAGGACATCCCGCTGCCCAATTACGCGGAAGGGGAGCCGGAGCGCAAAACCTACTTCCAGCAATTCGACCATAACGGCGCGTACGGCGAACCGAAGCTGTACCCGTATTCGAAAATGAACGAAACGGATCATCGCATGATCCGGGCGGCGTACTGGGCGATGATCGACCTCATTGACGAGCAGGTCGGGCGCATGCTGGACGCGCTGGAGCGGACCGGACAGAAGGACAACACGATCGTCGTCTTCATGTCGGACCACGGGGAGCTGCTGGGCGACCACGGCGTATACCTGAAGGGCGCTTACTTCTATGAGCCGTCCGTTCGCGTGCCGCTCATCGTCTCCTGGCCGGGGAACTTCGCGTCCGGGACGACTTGCGCGGAGCTGGTGGAGCTCGTGGACCTGGCTCCGACGCTGCTGGAAGCGGCAGGGCTGCCGAAGGAGCCGGGGATGCAGGGCAAGTCGCTGCTGCCGCTGCTGCGAGATGGCCGTCCCGAGGGCGGGGAGCCGTTCCGGGAGGACGTCTACTGCGAGCACTATAACGCCAGCTCGAAGCAAGGCGGAATCGGCGGGTTCGCCACGATGGTGCGGACGGCCCGGTACAAGGCGGCGCTGTATCATAAGCGCAATGAAGGCGAGCTGTACGATTTGGAACGGGACCCGGGCGAAACGAACAATTTGTGGCATGACCCCGGCCATGCGGACGTGAAGCTGCAGATGCTGCAGCGGATGTGCGATCGAATGGCGGAGACGGTCGATCCGCTTCCCGAGCGAAGGGCGGTATGGTGAGCGTCGAGGCGCTGCGGCCCGAACGAATCGGTCAAGGTATGAATAAATCGGAATCGATGTGACAAGGAAAAAGCAGTTTTTCGGAGAATAAATCTTCGGAAAACTGCTTTTTGGTAGGAAAATTAAGTTAGCGATTGATTTAAAAGTGGAGGTGACTCGCCTCCGAACGGGGCTGTTCCAAAAGCAGGTCTGCTTACTTTACGGGACAGTCCCGTGATCTGTGTCCCCATCTGTGCGTATCACGAACGGAACCTGCAAATGTACAGGCGTTTGGTCACTCCATGCGATCGGTGAAGCAAAATGCGTGCGAAAGTGCATCTTTTGGCGTTCGGTAAGCGCTCAGAAAGGGCTTGCGTCCCGAAATACCTGCACATTCGCAGGCACTCCGTCCGGCCTCCTCATCGATAGCGTAAAGGATGTACAATTGCAGGCTTTACGCTTGGCTAGCCTTGCGGGTGCGCAGTCGTTTGGCAAGCGGATGGCCGGTAGCTCCATTCACCAAGGAAAAGCCCCTTGCGAAATTTGCCGGACGCAGTCTGGCGATATGCCGATCATAACCCCATTTCTTTCCGAGTCAAAAATAGCAAATTGACATTCCCGCTATGTGTTGTATGGTGAACTTGTAGATTGCAGGGAAAGAGCCCCTCGGCTCATTTCCGAACAAACAGGAGGGAAAGACGATGTCGACGAAGCCCCACATTCTGCTTATTACGGCCGACGAGCTGCGCAAGGACGCGCTAAGCTGTTACGGGAACGAAGCGATCGAGACGCCGAACCTGGATCGTCTGGCCGCGCAAGCCATTCAGTTCGATAAGGCCTACACGGCAAGTCCGTGGTGTCTGCCCGCGCGCTGCGCCCTGCTGACGGGACGGTACCCGCACAATAGCGGCGCGTACAGCAACTTCCGCAAATGCGAGTTGAGCACCGGGGTGCCGAATCTGTTCCAGGAATTGAAGAAGGCAGGCTACCGGACTTCGGTTCACGGCAAATGCCATTTCGCGCCAGTGCCCTACGGGGAGACGAGAGCGGATCGTACGCTCCCGTACGACGAGTTCAAAGCCTACTACTTATCGTTAGGAATCGACCATCTGGATCTGCAGGACGACAAGCAAGTATCGGTCTGGTTCTACGACGATTACGCCAAGGAGCTGGATAAGGCCGGTTACTTGAAAGCCTATCGCGACTTCACATGGGATCGAAACAAGCGGAAGGTATTCCCGTTCCCGGGACCTGAGGAGTGGCATCCGGACAGCTGGGTCGGCCGGAAGACCGTCGAGAGGCTGGAAGGCCATAACCCGGAGGAGCCGTTATTCTGCTGGGCTTCGTTCAGCGGGCCGCATTATCCGTTCGATCCGCCGGAGGCGTATTTCGACCGCGTCGACATGGCCAAGGACAAGCCGCGGACGCTGCTGGAGGGCGAATTCGACGATGAGCGAAGAATTCATCACCGAAGCTATCACGGGGATGGCCGGGGAATCTCGGACGGCAGCTTCTCCGCCGACGAATTCGCGCAGAAAAATTACACGGAAGCTTACTGGCATGACCTGCGGAAGAGCTACTATGCGAATATTGCGCAGATCGACGACCAAATCGGACATATTCTCGAAACGGCATACCGGAAATTCGGGGACAATCTGCTCGTCATCTTCACGGCGGATCACGGAGAGATGCTGGGCAATCACGGCATTTGGGGCAAAGGAGACTGCGGCTACGAGGACGTGCTGAACATTCCGATGCTCGTGCAATATCCGCGGGAGCGGCAGGCCGTCCGCTCGGAGGCGAAGGTGATGCTGACCGATATTATGGCAACGTGCTTGAACGCCGCCGGAATGATGAAGAACGAAACGGACGGCCGCGATTTCAAGCATTTGATGGCCGAGGGCGGATACCGGTACGTGTACGGCGAAGGGGAAGGCTTCTTCTGCGTCAGCGACGGCCGGATGAAATATATTCATATCGAGAAGAACGGCCGCACCCATTATGAGCTGTTCGATCTGGAGAAGGACCCGAACGAGTTCGATAACGTTGCGGATTCGCCCGAATACGCAGCCGAGTTGGCGGAGCTGCGGAACGCGGAGGCAAGTCTGTTCATGAAGAAGCTGCTAGCGTAATCGACCCGAGGCTGTCTCGATCGTTATCGCAAGATGACGGAAAGATGCTCCCTGACTGCGCATCATCGGCTAGCCAAGCGCAAAGCCTGCGATTGTGCAGTCTTAGCGCCAGCGAAGCAGCGGCCGGATAGAATGCCTGCGTAAGTGCAGGCAATTCGGGAGGCGCCCCCCTTTTGCGTGCATATCGAACGAAAAAGATGCACTTTCGCACGCATTTGCTTCGCAGCACGAATGGAACGACCAAATGCCTGCACATTTGCAGGCTTCAGCACGAGACGCACCTTATGGAGGGGGAGACCATGCGGCGGCTTAGGCGCGAGACGCATCATCCGCTCCAGAAGGCAACCGATGGAAAATCGAGATGGCGGTGAAGGGATAATCCCGGCATCGTCATTTCGTTTTTATCTTTTGTTTTTGGTCAAGCGAGCTGTCCATCGAACCGGCTCTTTCTTTATTGCAAATCCGCCAAAACCCCGATAAAATCAAGCCTCGCAAGAAACGCATAGTCGAAAAAAATCGCAAATTGCATGCTTGGCGGGCTTCCCCCTACAATCGGGCTATACCGAAAAGGGGGGAACACCATGGAGCTGGCTAAGACGCCCGGGGCAAAACGGAATCCAAACGCCAAGGTAAGCCGACTGCGCAAGGACATCGTCATGAATAAGTACGTTTATCTCATGGCTTTGCCTGTAATCGCTTACTTTCTGATTTTCCATTATGCTCCGATCGGCGGCCTCGTCATCGCGTTTCAAAATTTCAGCGCTTTCAAAGGTATAGGGGGGAGCGACTGGGTAGGACTGCAGCACTTTCAGGACTTTCTGACGAGTCCTTACGCATTCCGGGTCATTCGCAATACGTTAATGATTAACGTGTATCAAATTATTTTCGGCTTTCCCGCGCCGATTCTGCTCGCCCTGCTTCTGAACGAAATCAGGGTCCAATTGTTCAAACGCGCGATCCAGACGATCAGCTATATGCCGCATTTCATATCGCTCGTCGTCATTTGCGGGATGCTCGTCGATTTCACGCAGAGCGAGGGCGTCATTAACGACATTATTGTCTTCTTCGGCGGCGAGCGCGCCAATCTGCTGATGGATACGGACCTCTTCCGCACCATCTTCGTCTCCAGCGGCATTTGGCAGGAGGTCGGCTGGGGCAGCATCATTTATTTGGCGGCGCTGTCCACATTGGACCCGCATCTCTACGAGGCTTCGTCGATCGACGGAGCGGGACGGTTCAGGCAGCTCGTTCATATTACGTTCCCTGCGCTCGTGCCGACGATTCTGATCCTGCTGATCATGCGCATGGGCCACATTATGAGCGAGGGGTTCGAGAAGATCATTTTGCTCTACAATCCGTTGACGTACGAGACGGCCGACGTCATCTCCTCCTATGTGTACCGGCGGGGCATCCAGGAGGCGAATTACAGCTTCGGCGCCGCGGTCGGCCTGTTCAATTCGTCCATCAACTTCATTATTTTGCTGGCGGTCAATTATTTGAGCCGCAAGTACGCGAAGGAAAGCTTATGGTAAAACTATTCGTCAAGGAGGCGAATGCGCGCGATGAAGCGTAAGTTCTCGCTCGGGGAAGCGGCCTTCGACACCGCCAACCACGTATTCCTGCTGCTGTTCGGCCTCGTCTGCTTATATCCGATGCTGCATGTGCTGTTTGCGTCCTTAAGCGCTCCGTCCCGGCTTGCGCAGCATTCAGGCATATTGTGGGGACCCCAAGGGTTCTCGCTGGTCGGCTACGAGGTCGTTTTGCAAAATCCCAATATTTTGACCGGCTATCTCAATACGTTGTTTTACGTCGTCGTCGGCACGGTCCTGAACGTGCTGATGACGGCGATGGGGGCCTACGTGCTGTCCCGCAAAAATTTGATGCTCAAAAAGCCGATGGTCATCATGGTTGTGTTCACGATGTACTTCGGCGGCGGACTCATTCCGAACTTCCTCCTGATCAAGGAGCTGGGGCTGTACGATACGCGCCTCGCGCTGATCGTTCCCGGCCTTATCGCGACCTGGAACTTGATCGTGATGCGAACGGGCTTCATGGCCGTCCCGGACGGCCTCGAGGAATCGGCCAAGATCGACGGCGCGAACGACTTCACGATTCTGTTCCGCATCATTCTTCCGGTTACGAAGGCGACGGTCGCCGTTATCGTCCTGTTCTATGCGGTCGGCCATTGGAACGCCTGGTTTAACGCGATGATCTACTTGAGGGACAGGGAGCTGTACCCCCTTCAGCTGCTGCTGCGGGAAATTCTGATCGCGAACTCGACAGGCGGCAATACGATCGAGAGCGTCTCGTTGATGGAGGGCGATCAGGCGCTCGTCTACGTCGTCATTAAATATTGCACGATTATCGTCGCCACAGTGCCGATCCTGTTCATCTATCCGTTCTGTCAAAAGTACTTCATGAAGGGAGTGATGCTCGGATCGATGAAGGGGTAACGCAGACGGAAGCCAAAGCTAAGGGAAGACTAATGTATGCTTAGAGAGGGGCAGAAAGATGAGCGTCAACCAAATAAGATGGACAAAAATCGTTCCGTTCGCTCTCCTGGTCACGATGCTGGGGGGCGTGGCGGCCGGCTGTTCGAGCGGTACGAACAATGACGGCAACGCGGGCGGCAGCGAGACGGAGGCTGCCGTGAGCGAGACCGGCTATCCCATTACGGACGAGCCGATCACGCTTCAAGTATGGGCGCCGATTCACCCGAACGCCACGCAATACATCAAGAGCTACAGCGAGAATGAAGCTTATATGGAGCTTGAGAAGCGCACCGGAATCAAGATCGAATTCATTCACCCGGCGCAAGGGCAGGAGCAGGAATCGTTTAACCTGATGATCGCCTCGGGCGAAGTGCCGGACATTATTATCGGAGCGAACCGTTATGTCGGAGGAGCGAACAAGGGCGTACGGGACGGCGTGTTCGCCGATCTGACGCCTTATCTGGAGCAATACGCGCCGGATTACTATAAGCTGGTCACTACGGACGAGGAAGTCAAGCGGCAGGTTACGAACGACGAAGGAGGCTTCCCCGCCTTCTACATGATCAAGCCCGAGCAGGATCCTCCGTTCCGAAGAATCATCCTGAGGGAGGAGACACTCAAATCGGTGCAGATGGAAGAACCCCGTACGATCGAGGATTACGAGAAGTTTTTCAAGGCCGTGAAGGAAAGCAAAGGCGTTGCTCCCTACGCCCTGCTGGGGTCCGGACTGGAAGATCAGTTCATGGGGCCGTTCGGCGTCGTCTCCAACTTCTTCTTGAAGGATGAGAGCACCGTGGCGTTCGGACAAACGGAGCCGGCATTCAGGGAGTACCTGACTTTGATGAACAAGTGGTATACTGAAGGTTACATTAATAAGGACTTCGCCGGATTGAAGACGCCGCAGGTGCTGGCGTTGTTCGACAGCGGCAAGGCCGAGATGTACGTAGATGCCATCGTAGGCTCGTTCAACCGCGGCAAGCAATTGGGCCAGACCTATGTATCCGCCCCCTATCCGCGAGTGAATCCGGACGACAAGGTGCGGTACATGCCGCTGGAGCAGGTCGCCCAGCCGGGACAGGAAACCGTCGTAGCCGCCTCGTCCAAGCATATCAAGGAGGCGATCCGCTGGCTGAATTACGCGTATTCGGAAGAAGGAGCCATGCTGTTCAACTACGGCATCGAAGGCAAGACGTACAACATGGTGGACGGGAAGCCGCAGTACACGGACTATATTCTGAATAACCCCAAGTTCGGAACGGACAATGCGAACTTCATTCTGAAAGTTCACTTTGCGCCGAAGCTGCAATATACCGACATCGCTTCGAATCCGAATCTGGCGAAGTCGCCGGAATCGGCGGCGATCCGGATGAAATGGGCGGACGATCCGAACGTGGACAGCTCCATGTTCCTGCCTACGCTGCAGCTCACCTCGGAGGAGTCGGACGAACGAGCCAAAATCATGACGGAAGTCAATACGTATTGCAACGAAATGGTGCTTAAGTTCATTCTTGGCGTCGAGCCGCTGAGCAAATTCGATGATTACGTCAGCCAGGTGAAGAAGCTCGGCATCGACAAGGCCGTCAGCCTGACGCAAGCCGCTTATGACCGTTATTTAACGAAATAAGCGATCATTCATGAATCGCGCCGGACGGAGGCTCGTGCTTTCGTCCGGCGCGAACACGTCATCCAGAAGGGGAAGAATCGGCATGCGCAATTGGCGAAACAGCATGTTTTTCAAATTGTTTATCTCTTATCTCGTCATATTTGCGATCCCGCTGCTCATTCTGATCGGCGTGTTCTATTACGTGAACGTCGTCGGCTATCAACGGGAGGTCGCCGAAGCGAATACGGCTAAGCTGACGCAAGTGCGGAACCAGATCGATCTGGAGCTGAAGTCGTTAAGGGAAGTGATCTACCATCTCTCTTCCCAGGAGGAGATCTATTCGACGACCGACCCGATGGAGAGGGAAGGCCTGCTTATTCCGCAGCTGGTCGCTTATACGGAGCATTATCCGTTCATTAACGACATGATGTTCTATTACCGCGGCGATACCCGCATGTATTTGAGCACGGGCCGCTATGCTTACGATACGTTCGAGAATGAATTGAAGAAGGACTACGCTTGGACCAAGGCCGGATTTTTCCGCGAGTTGAACGAGCTGTCCGGGCCGGCGGCGAAGCGCGTCGAGGCGAAGGAGTCGGGGCTGTCCGTCCAAGGCAGCACGATCGCGTTCCTGTTTCCCGTACCGTACTTGGAGACCTTTCCGCAAGGAACGGTCTTATTCACGATTAACGAGGACGAATTTCTCTCGAAGTTCACCAACATTATGGGAGATATGAAGGGCCATATTTTCATTTACGATCAGTATTACGAGCCGCTCGTCACGTACAGCGACCCCGGGCAGGCCGTTTCGTCCGAGCAGCTTCGCCTCGACCTGCGCAAGCTGAAGGGGACGGGCGTGTTCCAGCTGGAATCCGGAGGCGAGCCGTTCGTCGTATCGCGGATGGTTTCCGAGGAGTTGAATTGGAGCTATGTCATCGCCGTTCCGTCGGCCGTCTTCTACGAACAGGTCTACGCGATGAGAGCCTGGATCATGGCGATTACGATCGTGCTGCTGGTCATCGGCGTGTTCGGCGCGCTGCTCTTCTCGTCCCGGAGCTATCGGCCGGTCAAGTCGCTGCTTGCTTACTTCGCGATGACGCCGCATGCGCCCGATCCCGCGGAAGGGAAGAACGAATGGGAGATCATCCGCCATACGTTCGACAGCACGCTGCAGAAGAACGAGGAAATGCTGATCCAGATGAACGCACAGCGACCGTTCGTCAAGGATCAATGCTTGCTGACGCTGCTGAAGGGCGGGAAAGTCGACAAGACGGAGCGGGATTATTTGTTGAAATGCTCCAACGTCATGATGACCGGCGAGGCTTACTTCTGCATGGCCATTACGGCAAGGGCCGCCGAGGCGGATCGGACTTTCTTGGAGGAGGAGCTGTCCTCGCTGCTCGAAACGATCATGTTCCCCGGAGGCTGGGGCTACGGGGTGGAAATATCCGAGGAGCGGTACACGGCGGTTATCGTCGCGCTTCAGGAAGCGCCCGAGGATCATGTGCAGAAGCGGTCGGACATCGCCAAAAATTTGATCGACACCGCGAGGAAGAAGGCCGGCGTCAGCTTAACGATCGGCATCGGCAAGCTTTACCCGGATTTGGACCATATCGGCTCTTCTTATTTGGAAGCGTCGGCGGTGCTCTTCGACAATCAGATCAACGACAAAAAGTCGGTCCATCTGTTCGATCAGATGGACAACGGCGAGCAGCAGGTGCATTGGTATCCGACGAAGGAGCAGGCGCTCTATATCCAGAGCTTGAAGCAGGGAGACGAGGCGATCGCGCTGGAAGCGGTGAAAGCGCTTATCGAACAGATGACGGTAGGCACGACCTCGTACCTGATCGTCCGCTGCTTGTGCTTCGACGTCGTCAATCATATTTTGAAAGCGATTAATCAGTTGAATGCGGAGAGCTTCGCGGGCGAGATCAAGGAGCTGTTGAAATTCAATACGCTCCAGGAGTTTCAGTCCGGGCTTGAGGAATTTACCGTCTTGTTCTGCAAGCGCGTCAACGAGCTCGAATCGAGCAGGCGGCTCGAGCGGAAGAACAGCATCATCACGTACATCAACGAGCACTTCAAGGAATCGGAGCTGTCGCTTGAGCATATTGCCCGGCAATACGGCCTGTCCGCGTCTTATGTAAGCCGCTTCATCAAGGAAGAGACGGGCGTGACGTTCATGGATTACGTGACGAGCCTTCGGATGCACGAGGCGAAGCTGCAGCTGCAGCGGTCGGATAAGCTCATTCAAGATATCGTGCTCGATATCGGCTATTTGAACGTGCCCAGCTTCGTACGGAAATTCAAAACGATCGAAGGCGTGACGCCGAGCCAGTATCGTCAAATTATGGGGAAGCCGTGAGCCGTGCCGGTCGACGGCGGTTCCCGTCATCCAATAGAGGAGGAATTCGGAAATGACAGATCGAAAGCCGAATATCGTATGGATCATGCTGGACCATGTCACATTCCGCCATTATAAAATGACAAGCGGGGCCAAACCGGCGCTGATCGCCTATGAGCGCCTGGCCGGAGAAGGGGCGGAGTTTACGCAGTGCCGCTCCGTCCATCCGCTCTGCCTGCCGGCGCGAGCGTCGATGATGACGGGCGTCTACGCGCATAAGCATCGCAAGTATCGCAATCGGGAAGGCCAGGAGGATGCCGGTTACCCGCTGTATTTCGAGACGCTCGCGAAGCAGGGCTACCGGGTCGGCTATTTCGGCAAAAACCATAGCGGGTTCGAGCTGCAGCCCCTCGGCGTGGAAGGCTTCTATCCGGGCGGCTACGGCAATCCTTACTTGACCGACGAATACAAGCGGTATTTAACGCGTAACGGCTTGGAGGCGCCGGTCTTCGTGCAGGAGTGGGGGATCAATCAAGGGCGATTCCCGAACGGCGAATATGATCTGACCGAGACGAACAACTTCAATACGTATTCCTCCGGCTATATCAAGTCGCCCGGTCCCGTCCATGAATCCGACTTCCTGCTCGCCATGGCCGAGGATTGGCTGACATCGGAGACGAGCCCCGCCGGGCAGCCGTTCTCGCTTCGCGTCGACATTTGGGGACCTCATCAGGCGTATCAGGTGCCTCTCGCTTCGAAGGATACGATCGACCCTCGCGCGATCGAGGAATATCCGAGCTTCGCCGATGAAATGAAGGACCGGCCGGGCTTCGTTCAGTCGTATCATGCCAATATTCGCGATCGCAACGCCGCGCAGTCATGGGAGGAATGGCAGCCCGTCATGCAGCGGGCGTACGAGCACTACAATTATATCGAGAACGCGGTCCATCGCTTCCTCGATCGGCTCGAGGCGCTCGGTCTGGCCGATAACACCGTCGTCCTCTATACCGCGGATCACGGGGATTCGCTCGGCAGTCACGGGGGCATGGTGGATAAAGCGGGCGACATGATGGAGGAGCTTATGCATATTCCATTGGTCGTTCGCGGGCCCGGCGTGAAGGCGGGAGCGCGGTCGGAAGCGCTGGTCAGCAATTTCGACCTCGTGCCGACGGTGCTTGAGCTTGCGGGAGCCGCCGTTCCGGAGTGGATGGACGGCAGGAGTCTCGTCTCCGAGCTCGGCGGCGCGGCCGCGAATCGGCGCGAGGATTTCATGGCGGAGCATTACGGCCACTTCGACGTGCACGCCGTGCAGAGAGCTCTTTATTACAAGAATTACAAATATGTCGCAAGCGACGAATGGGTGCACGAGCTGTACGATCTTCAGGCGGATCCGTTCGAGATGAACAATCTTTGCTCCGATCCTGCTTATGCGCCGATCTTATCCGAGATGAGAGCCCGATTATTGGCCAATATGAAGCGGTTCGACGATACGGGCGACGATTCCCGCCGGCTGGCTCGAGCCCTTGAAGCGGCAATCGCCGAATCGTGATGTTTCTAACGACAAGCGGCCAAGGAGGCTTTGGATGAGCAGACCGAACAAACCGAACATTGTTCTCATTACGACCGATTCCCAGCGCTGGGATACACTGCGATGCATGGGAAGCCCCTTCGCGCTCTCCCCGCATCTGGACCGGCTGGCGGAGGAAGGCGTGCTCTTCGAGCAGGCGCATACGTCGTCGCCCGTCTGCACGGCGGCCCGGTGCAGCCTGATGACCGGGCTTCATACGCCGATCCACGGCTGCATCGAGAACGGGATCGGGCGCAGGCAGCCGCTGCCGATGTTCACCGATGCGCTCAAGGAGGCAGGCTACCGTAATCTCATGATCGGCAAAACGCATTTCGGCCCCGTTCCGCCTTCTTTCGACGTCGTCCACGCGGTGAGCGAGAAGTCGAACGACGCCGACGATGCGTACGCGAGGTACATTCGTCCGCTCGGGTATTCGAGGGTGTCGGACCACCCGAACGAGATTCCCGAGGAGCGGTTCATGGAAGCCTTCCTGGCGGATACCGCGATCGCGGAGATGGAGAAAAGCTTGGCCGAGCATGGGGATCAGCCGTTCTTCGCTTACTGCTCCCTCGTCAGTCCCCATGAGCCGTTCGATCCGCCGGGCCGGTTCATGCGGGCGATGGACGACGCGCAGCTTCCCCCGATCAATTACTCGCCGGGAGAGATGGCCGCCTTCCCGGAGCAGTTAAAAGTCATGCTGGGTATGACGGGCGCCGGTCCGGACAAGCCGGCCGAGCTTAAGCATTTCACGGAGAAGGATGGCGTGACGAATGCCGAAGCATTGGCCGAAGAGGTGGACGGCATACGCAAGCGGTATTACGGCTTGGCCGCCTATTGCGATGAGCAAATCGGGAGACTGATCGCCTTTTTGGATAGGGCCGGCATCCGGGAGAGGACGCTGGTCATCTTCTCGTCGGATCACGGGCTGCAAATGTTTGACCATGGCTTTAACGACAAGCATAATTATTACGACGCCTCATGGCGGGTTCCGTTCATCATGAGCATGCCGGGCACTTTGCCTTCCGGGGAACGCAGGGATTTCGCGATCTGGAACGATATTCCGGCCACGATCCTGGGGGCTGCCGGGACGGCAAGTCCCTATATCCAAGGGTTCGACCTGTTCACGCCGCTTGCAGCAGGCTTGCCTTCCCCGCGGCGCTGCGCGGTGGGCAGCTTGTATAAATCGGCGGCACTGGCGACGAAGCGATGGAAGCTCGAGTATTATTTCGAGGAACGGCGTGGCCGAATGTTCGACCGGCGGCAGGATCCGCACGAGCAGCGGGACGTGTACGACGATCCCGCGCATCGCGGCGTTCGCGGCGAGCTGCTGACGGCGCTGCTGCACTGGCGCTCGGACATCTCGGACGTGCAGCATCTCGTCGAGACGACGCGGGGCGGCGGTCCCGTCGCCAGAAGGCTCGCTCCCCGTACGCTTGCGATGCGGGGGACGGATGCGGAGGAACGGCTGAATGAATGGGCGGAGCGGTTGGACTCTTATTAATCGATTAGGTTGAGGAAGGAGCGATGGACATGGAGACAAGGCTGTACGCGAATCCGCTTGACATCAAGCAGATCGGCGATCCTTACATTCTGAAAGCGTCGGACGGCAAGTATTATTGCTACCCCACTTCCGGGAGCAGAGGCGAGGGCTTCCATGCCTGGTCCTCCGACGATCTGGTGAACTGGACCCCGGAAGGCTTCGTCTACGAGAGAGCGGCCAATAAGCTTGCTTGGGGGTACCGGCAGTTCTGGGCGCCGGAGGTCATCGAGCGAAACGGGAAGTTCTACATGTACTACACGGCAAGATGGGAGGAGAAGGACTCGCTCCGCATCGGCGTCGCGATCGCCGATCGTCCGGCCGGACCGTTCATCGACGTCTACGACAAGCCGATGTTCGACTTCGGTTATGCCGCGATCGACGCCCATATTTTGACGGATGACGACGGCCGATCGTATTTGTACTATTCGCGGGATTGCTCCGAGCATATCGTGGACGGCAGGCACGAGAGCCATATATACGGCTTCGAGCTTACCGACGACCTGCTGCAGCCGAAGCAGGAGGGCATTCCGCTGCTGAAGCCGGATCAGGAATGGGAGTTCAAGTCGGGGGAGGAGTGGCGCTGGAACGAGGGGCCGTTCGTCCTGAAGCGCGATGGACTCTATTATCTGATGTACTCCGCGAACTGCTTCGCGCACCGCGATTATTCCGTCGGGTATGCGACGTCGACCGAGCCGCTCGGTCCGTTCGCGAAGTATGCGAATAATCCGGTGCTGTTCACGGATAACGCCGATATCTCGGGCCCGGGCCATCACAGCGTCATCCGCTCGCCGGACGATTCGGAGCTGTTTATCGTCTACCATACCCATACGGACCCGGCGAAGGGCGGCGGAGACCGTCAAGTGTGCATCGACAGGATGACGTTCCGCGAGGACGGCTCGATCGCCGTCTCCGGGCCGACGCTCACCCCGCAGCCCTATCCGTCGGCAAGCGGGCGCGGCCCAATGCAAGGGTAGGGGGACATCATCGGAAGAAGGAGTCTCGCGCCTAAGCCGCAGCGATCGGACCGCAGGCGAGGCGCCAGGTGCCGATGCAGCCGCGATCAGGCCTAAGGCGGGCGTTGCAAGCTGAAGCCGCCGAGATCGGACCGCCGTCGAGGCGCCGGATGCCGATGCAGCCGCGATCGGACCACAGGCGGGCGTCGCAAGCTGAAGCCTGCGGAAGTGCAGGCTTTTTGGCGCTTCATGCGTGCAGCGGAGCAAATGCCTGCGAATGTGCATCTTTTCTCGTTTGGCAAGCAAGAATGGGGGCTTACGTCCCAAAATGCCTGCACCAATGCAGGCATTTCTTCCGGCTGCCCAATTGATGGCTACAAGGCTGCACTATTGCAGGCTTTTCGCTTAGCTAAGACTCACGGATACGCAGCCCATTCGCAGGCTTTTCGCTTGGCTAGTCACTTGGTTGCGCAGGCGGTGGATGGCACCTCCATTCACCAAGGTAAGGTTTCTTTTGTTTGACAAATGAAAAAGGAGCGTCCCTCCGTCATCTAGCGATGACTTATGGGGCGCTCTACTTTTTGCATGCTCGCGTCAGACGCTCCAGTTCGCTTTTTTCCGGTACTGGGCGGGCGTCGCACCGATCTTTCGCTTAAACAGGCTGATGAAATGGCTAACATCGTCGAAGCCTACCGCGGCGGCGATTTCCAGGAGCGTCTGGTTCGACGTGATGAGCAGCTGCTTCGCTTTGGTCAGTCTCGTATGAAGGACGTACTGATAAGGCGACATATGCAGCGACCTGCGAAAAATCGCCCGCAAATGCCCTTCGCTGAGACACGCGTAGCGCGCTATCTCCTTGGCGGTGAGCGGGGCGGCATAATGCGCTTGGATAAAGCTGCAAATTCGGAACAGGCGCTCGTCCGTCCGCGGTTCCGGCTCGGCCATGAAGGGCTGAACGATCCGATTCAGGCCGGCGAGCCACGCGCCGTAGCGGGCTCCCCATTCCAAATATTCCGTCGCGCTCGAGGCGGCGGCCAGCGCAGCGGCATCGCTCGCGGGGGAGCGAAGCTGCAAGGCGTATCTCCGGGCAAGCTGCCGCCATAGCTCGAGCCAGGGGACCAGCTCCTCCCGGCCGTCCGGGCGCATCCGGATCGGAATGCCGTAGAGTTCGGGCCATTCCCGCGCGCCGATCGTGAATTGCAGGCCAAGCGACAAATAATGAAACGGCCGGGACGGACCCTTCGTCTCCGCGTGCCTCGTCGTGATGACGGATTGGTTCGGCAGCACGAGCAGATCCCCGGGCTGGAGAAGAAGCTGCTCATCCCGGACATGAAGCGCACGGTACCCGTCAAGGATATGCCAGATAGTCATAGCCGGAATTTGATACTCGGTAAAATTCCAATCCGGCGCCCGTTCCCATTCGAAGGCAAAATAAAACTGGTTCTGCAAGCTGTCCGCCAAGGACGGATAAAGGCCTGGCAGCATGGCGGTCCGTACGCTCCTTTCCTCGGTATCTCCGTTTTGTTCTATTATATCTTCGTTTGCGCCCTAAGAAAAACCGACTGGGCGCCCTATAATGGAACTATCATACGGATGCGAGGAGTGGGAAGGATGTCCAATCTTAATCAGCAGTGCAAACAACCGAACGTCATCGTCTTTTTTACGGATCAGCAGCGGTGGGACACGACGGGCGCGCATGGGAACCCGTTAGGCTTAACGCCGAACTTCGACCGGATCGCCCGGGAAGGGACCCATCTGTATCATACATTTACGTGCCAGCCGGTCTGCGGACCGGCGAGGTCCTGCCTGCAAACGGGGAAATACGCCACGACGACCGGCTGTTACCGCAACGGCATCCCGCTGCCGCGGGATGAGAAGGCGCTGGCCCATTATTTCAAGGAGAACGGCTATCAGACCGGTTATATCGGCAAGTGGCACTTAAGCGGACGCGAGCCGGTCCCGGCCGAAGAAAGAGGCGGTTATGAATATTGGCTGGCGTCCAATGTATTGGAGTTTTCTTCGGACGCCTACGATACCGTGCTATACGATGAGGACTGCCGGCCGGTCAAGCTGCCGGGCTACCGCGTCGATGCCCAGACGGATGCCGCGATCCGTTTCATTGATCGGTACCAGGAGCAGCCGTTCTTCTTGTTCCTGTCTTACCTGGAGCCGCATCATCAGAACCATACGGATAACTACCCCGCGCCTGACGGCTACGAGGGCAACTATATCGACGGCTGGATGCCGCCCGATCTGAAGAAGTTCGGCGGAACCGCTCCTCAGCATCTTCCGGGGTATTACGGCATGGTGAAGCGGCTGGACGAGGCGCTCGGCAGGCTGATGGACGCATTGAAGAGCCTGAATAAGCTCGAAGACACGATCATTCTGTTCACGTCCGACCACGGCAATCACTTCAAAACGCGCAACGGCGAGTACAAACGCTCGGCGCATGAAGCTTCGATTCGCGTTCCGACGGCGCTTTACGGCCCCGGCTTCATGCAGGGAGGACAAGTCCGAAGCTTGGTGAGCCTGCTCGATCTCCCGCCGACCCTGCTGGACGCGGCCGGCATCGAGGTGCCCGCCGGCATGCAGGGAAGATCGGTTATGCCGCTGGTACGCAGGGAGGCGACGGTTTGGCCTGGCGAGGTCTTCCTGCAAATCAGCGAATCCCAGGTCGGACGGGCCATCCGGACCGAGCGGTGGAAGTACGCCGTCGTCGCGGCGGACAAGGACGGCTGGAACGACTCCGGTTCGGATCGGTACCGGGAGGATGTGTTGTACGATTTGCAGGCGGACCCGTATGAGCAGACGAACCTGGCCGGCATGGAATCGTATCGGAGCGTTGCGGATCACTTGAAGGAACGGCTGATCGCCAGAATGGCCGAGGCGGGCGAGCGGCCGCCGGTCATCGAGCCGGCAGAGCCGGTCTCCGCGGGAGCGAGACGGGTTTCTGTGGAGGAGCTGAGGGTGAAGGTATAAAAGATTCCGTAGACTCTTGCCCATTTTGCTTTCCTCCAGCTAGGCAGCCGCATAGGATAAATGGTCAATAAGAAACTTACCGAGAGGAGCATGAATATGCATCCTAAAACATCCTATGACCATCGAGGCCATAATCCGATGCAATGCAACTGGAATAACAAATGGAGTTATGATTGGAATCTCCATTATTACCATTGGAACAATCGCAGCTATAATCCTTATTATGGAGACATGACATTGCAGGACTATGGAACGAGACCATTTGTAGTGAATATTGACCGCGCAACCAAGCAAAACAACAATTACCGCACTGCTTTATGGACGGGGAAATATTTTCAGGTGACTTTGATGAGCATTAATGTGGGCGAAGACATTGGTTTGGAAGTTCATCCGACAACTGACCAGTTCATACGGATTGAAGAAGGTCAGGGATTTGTTCAAATGGGTGACCGAAGAGATTACCTGGATTTTCAAGCAATGGCGTATGATGACTATGCAATTATGATACCTGCCGGAAAATGGCACAATATAACCAATACAGGCAATCGCCCTCTTAAAGTTTACGTTATCTACGCCCCACCCGAGCATCCATACGGTACAGTTCATGAAACGAAAGCAATCGCTCAAGGAACGAGGCAAGTTAATTTAGCCTTAGAGTAAGCCATTAAAAACGTTAGGCTTGTTATCCCATCGTAGCCGCTTGTTGTGACATCTCCACGGAACATGGTAACCTTTCAATAGATACCTAAGGAGGGACAAGAACAAGGGGCCGAGCCATGAAGAAAACGATACTTATTGTAGAAGACCAGCAAGTGCTGCGGGAGATCATGAAGGAATATTTGGTTGACGAAGGATACGAGGTGCTGGAAGCGGGCGACGGGATCGAGGCGCTGGCGCTGTTCCAAGAGCATGACGTGCATCTGGTCATTCTGGACGTTATGCTGCCGGAGCTGGACGGGTGGTCGGTATGCCGGCGGATTCGCAAAGCGTCGGACGTCCCGATCCTTATGCTGACAGCGCGCTCGGACGAGGACGATACGCTGCTTGGCTTCGAGCTTGGCGCCGACGATTACGTCGTGAAGCCGTGCAGCCCTCCCATCCTGCTGGCGCGAGCGAAGCGGCTGCTGGAACACCGGCGGATGAGCACTGAGGGAGAGCGGCTGACCGGAGGCGGGATTACGATTCACTTGCCGTCCCGGTCGGTCTCGATCGAGGGGACGATCTGCGAACTTACGCATACGGAGCTCGAAATTTTGGCTTATCTGATGAAGAACAAAGGAAACGTCCTTAACCGGGAGCAGCTCATCACCAAAATTTGGGGCTACGACTTCGACGGCGACGAGCGCACGCTCAGCAGCCATATTCGCAATCTGCGCGCCAAGCTGGGCGAGCATGCGAAGCTGATCGTCACCGTCGTCCGTGCCGGCTACAAATTCGAGGACCGGGCATGAGGAGAAGCATCGTATTCAAGCTGTTTTTGCTCATCACCGGTTTATGCCTGTTCGTAATCGCGAGCATTCTGATCGGACAAGCCGTGTTCTTCAAGCAATATTACGTGCATCAGAAGGTGGAGAAGGTGCAGGATGCGCTCCGCTCCGTCCGGGAAGGCGAGGCGATCCGCTCCGGGGACCCGGAGGCTGTTGTTAGGGCGGAGCGGGCGTTTTACGAACAAACGAATTCGTGGCTCGCGATACTGGACGACAAGGGCTATTTGAAACATACGGGCAATTTCGGAATGAAGGTCCGGTTGGATCGCTCGGACTCGTTCCCCGCCCTATCCGGCACGTCGATCGACGTGCCGCTGTACGCGATGATGGACGTTGAGGAGGCGAGCCCCGATCATCCGCTGTTCTCCAGCAGGTTCGTCCTGGAAGGAGAGCGGATCGCGATGGAAGGCCTTATGATCGGGCAGCAATGGTATCCGCAGCGGATCGGGAGGAGCCCGTCCAACCTGAGAGAGGAGAACCGGCTGGAGAACCGGCAGCTGGTTCGCAAAGAATACGAGGTCGTCCCGCGCTTCGAAAGCCCGAGCGCGTACCGCGAACGTTATCCCAGCGTTCTTGTGCAAGGAACGATTACGAGCATCCGGCTGCCGCAGGGCGCGCAGGCGTCCCGGTATGCGAACCGCTTGTTTCTCGATAGGGTGACGGCGTTTCAGGCAGACCTTCTGTACGGAGACGCCGCGGGGAGGGCCGGCTCGACAACCGATTACTACGACAACGATATCCGCTACAAAATTTTCGTGGAGCCCGTCACCGACCACACGGGAAAGCCCTTTTACCTGTTCGCCATGACCTCGCTGCAGCCTGTGAGCGAAGCCGTGGGCGTCATGCAAAACTACTACGTTTATATCGCGATCGGAACGCTGCTGCTTGTTCTGCTCGCCTCCTTCTACGTGTCCCGCACGATCGCCGCTCCATTGCTCCGAATAGACGCGATGACGCAAAATATGGCCAAGCTGAGCTTCACGGAGCGGATCCCGATCCAAAACGAGGACGAGATCGGCAATCTGTCCCGGAATATTAATCGGCTGTCGGATATGCTGCAGGCGCATCTTGCCAGGCTGGAGCAAGATATCGAGCAAGAAAAGCGATTGGAGCAAACGCGTAAAGCGTTTATCGCCGGCGTGTCGCATGAGTTGAAGACGCCGCTCAGCGTCATGGAGAGCTGCCTCTACATCTTGAAGGACAAGGCGGACAGCTCGAGACGGGACTATTATTTTACGGCGATGGAAGACGAAGTAAAGAGCATGAGCCTGCTGATCCAGGACATGCTGGAGCTGGCGAAATATGAGTCCGGGACGTATCGGATGGAGACCGATTCGTTCCGCATCGATGCGCTACTTGAGCGAATTTGCGAGAAGCTGGCGCCCGACATTGCGGGGAAGCAGCTTCGTCTGCATACCCGGCTCGCCCCGGCCGAGGTCGTCGCCAATCGGCAGCGGATCGAGCAGGTGGCCGTTAATTTCTTGATGAACGCCATCCGCTACACGCCGGAGCAAGAGGAGATCGTCGTTACGGCAACCGAACGGAAGGATACCGTCATCATCGGCATCGAGAATAAAGGCGTCCATATCCCGGCCGAGCAATTGGACAAAATATGGGATCGCTTCTACCGCGGCGAGCAATCCCGCCACCGTTCGACCGGAGGCACCGGCCTCGGTCTCGCGATCGCCAAGCAAATTCTCGAGCTGCATGGAGCGCCTTACGGCGTTCGCAATACGGAGGAGGGCGTTCTGTTCCATTTTGAATTAAAGAAGGCGTCCCAAGCGTAGAACTTCGGTTCTGCGCTATTTTTTTTGCGGATGTGCACGCGGACTGCACGCTATCTGCATCCGATCTTTATCTCGGCCCGTTACTCTAATCTCGAACCAGAAAGGGGAAGTGATAGGGATGGGAAAGAAAGGGACGGGAATGCTGCTGATCGGGCTCGTCGCGTTATTGGCGACGGCTTGCGGCAATGAGGGGCGGCCGCCCGCTTTGATCGATAAGGAGCCCGGCGACTCCGAGCCGGTGCAAGCCGCTTATACATCCCTGTACGAAACGAGCGTGTTTCTCGGGGATTCGATTACGGAAGGGCTGGCTTACCATGACGCGCTGAACGAGGAGAACGTGCTCGCGGGCGCGGGGAAGACGGCGCAGTTCGCGCTAGAGAACGTGGAGGAACTGGCCAAGCGTAAGCCGGAGCATATCTTTATCCAGCTCGGTTCGGACGACCTTTTATGGCCGACCGACGATCCGAAGAGCTATTCGCTGGCCTATTACGCCCAATTGATCGACGGCATCAAGGACAGGCTTCCGGATGCGGCGGTGACGCTGCTATCGGTTACTCCGGTTACGGAAGAAGCGACGCGAAAGGAACCCCGTTACCGGAACATCGGCGATTACAACGAGGGACTGAAGGAGCTGGCGGCCAGGGAGGATGTAGGCTACGTCGATTTGTCGCCGCTAACGGCCGAGCATGCCGATCTGTACGATGCGGACGGCATTCATTTTCAAGCGGAATTTTATCCGATCTTGCTGGATTACTTGAAGGACGAGCTGGATCGGCGCAGCGGCGCGCAGTAACGGTACGGGAGGAAACGGACCTTGGTATTCAGCAGCCTGATCTTTCTGTTTCAATTTTTGCCCGCGGCGCTGCTCGCGTACTACGCGTCGCCCAAGAAGCTGAGAAACGCCGTTCTGCTTTCCGCGAGCCTCTTCTTCTATGCGTGGGGGGAGCCGGTCTATATCGCGCTTATGGTGTTCTCCACCGTATTCGATTACGTCAACGGGCTCCTAATCGACCGATACAGGCAGCGCAAACGGTTGGCCGGAGCCGTGTTTATCGGCTCGATCGGCGGCAATCTGGCGATACTCGGCTTTTTCAAATACGCGGATTTTGCCGTTCAGCAGGTCAACGGAGTATTCGGCCTGCAGCTGCAGGCGGCCGATCTTCCGCTGCCGGTCGGCCTCTCGTTCTATACGTTCCAGACGATGTCCTACGTGGCGGACGTCTACCTCGGCAAGGCGCAGGCGCAGCGCAATATCGTCGCCTTCGGCACCTACGTCGCGATGTTCCCGCAGCTCGTCGCCGGACCGATCGTGAAATACGGAGAAGTCGCAGGGCAGCTGGTCTCCCGTAATGTGACGTTAGCGCGATTCGGGGAAGGCGCGGAATTATTCATCCGGGGACTCGCCAAAAAGGTGCTGCTCGCCAACAATGCCGGGCTGCTATGGACGAGCGTGAAGGCGGCGCCGGTGGAGGAGGTGACCGTTCTCTCCGCATGGCTCGGCATCGTGGCGTTCACGCTGCAAATTTATTTCGATTTCAGCGGGTATTCGGATATGGCGCGAGGGCTCGGCAAGATGTTCGGCTTCGACCTGCCGGCCAACTTCAACTATCCTTACATCGCGAAGAGCATTACGGAATTTTGGCGCAGATGGCATATTTCGCTCGGCTCCTGGTTCCGGGAATATGTCTACATCCCGCTTGGCGGCAACCGGCTCGGCCTCGGCAAGCAGCTTCGCAATCTATTGATCGTATGGCTGTTAACCGGCTTGTGGCATGGCGCGAGCTGGAACTTCGTTGCGTGGGGTTTGTATTTCGGCTTGTTCGTGACGGCCGAGAAGCTTCTTCTGTTGAAGAGAATGGAACGCTGGCCGAGCGGGGTAAAACATGTCTACACGCTGCTCGTCGTCGTCGTCGGCTGGGTGCTGTTCGAATACGAGCAGCTGCCCGCCGCATGGACGTTCGTCGGAACGCTATTCGGCTTCGACGCGCACGGCATGGCCGATCGCCATGCGATGTACGACTTGTGGACGAGCGGAGGCTTGCTTGCGCTGGCGGCTGTATGCGCGACGCCCTATCCCCGGAAGGCGATCGAGCGGCTGCAAACCCGGTGGAAGCGGGGAGGCGGGCTTGCCGTTTTGGCGCTGCACGTCGTCGCCTTGGTATTGTCGACGGCCTGTTTGGTCAACGAATCCTATAATCCGTTTTTATACTTTCGGTTCTGAGGGAGGGAATGTCATTGCAAGGACGCGACGCGAAGCTTCGGTCCATAACGGCGTTAGCGCTGCTCGTATTCGTGGGCGCGATGGCCGCTGCCAACCTCCTGACGCCCGACCGGTCATTCTCGGAATCGGAAAACCGGGTGTTGGAGAGCCTTCCGGCTCTTACGCTGCGATCGTTCTTATCGGGAACGTTTGCCGCCGATTACGAGGACTATGCAACCGATCAATTCGCGCTGCGGGACGTCTGGATCGGGCTCAAGACCGACACGGATCGGCTTATGGGCAAGCGGGACAGCAACGGCGTCTATTTGGGAGAGGATAACGTTCTTATCCAGCATTTCGAAGCGCCGACGAACGAGGAGATTGCCGGCAGGGCTTCGGCGATTCGTTCGTTCAACCGCGCGACGCCCGGCCTTCGCAAGTACGTTATGTTGGTACCGACCGCCGCAGCGCTGCATCGCGATAAGCTGCCGGCCTTCGCGCCGGTCGGCGACGAACGGGCTGCGCTGAACCGGGTTCGGGAGGCGCTCGGGCCCGGCATTCCGTTCGTGGACGTCTACTCGGCGCTGGATGCCGAGCGGGAGGCGTACCTTTACTACAGAACGGATCATCACTGGACGACCAAAGGCGCTTATTTCGCTTATCGGGCGTTATGCGACTTGATGGGAATTACGCCGAAAGACGAGGAAGCGTTCGACATCCGGCAAGCGACCGATACGTTCTATGGGTCGCTTCATTCGAAAAGCGGCTTCCGCCATCTGCCACCCGACCGGATCGATCTCTATGTTCCGAGAGAGGAGAGCTTCATCCAAGTGAAATATGTCGATGAAGGCCTCACCGCGGATACGCTGTACGCGCTCGATCAGCTAAGCAAGAAGGATAAATACGCTGTGTTCCTGAACGGCAACCACGCCTTGCTAAGAATCGCGACAGCAGTCCCGGGAGGGAAGAAGCTGCTGGTCGTCAAGGATTCGTACGCCAATAGCCTCATTCCGTTCTTGACGGAGCACTTCGCCGAGATCGACGTCGTCGATCTTCGCTATTACGGCGAGTCGCTGACGAGCCTCGTACAAGAGCGGCATTACGATGACATGCTCATCCTTTACAATACGAACACGTTTTTTGCCGACCCTTCGATTATGAACTTAACGGAGTGAACCAAGATGAAGCAATATGTAACGATACTGCTTGCCATTGCCGCCATGACGGGAATGCTGGCCGCTTGCTCCGGCTCCGGCAACGGCAACGGTAACGGCGAGTCCCTCGAACGGCTCACGGCCGCCGAAGCGGGGAGGCGCATTATGCAGACGGTCTCCCTTCCCGATATGAAGCAAGGAGATTCGGAGAAGCTGGAGAAGCTGTATCGGATCGAAGCGGAGGTAGTCGAGGACTTCATCCTGTATACGGCTTCGTCCAATGTGAAGGCGGACGAGCTGGCCGTCATCAAGCTGAAAGACGAGAAGGACGCCGAGCTTGTTCTGACCAACATCGGGCAACACATCGAAGCGCAGATCGCCAAATTTAAAGACTATCGCCCGGAGGAGTACGCGCTTGTCGAGAAGCATGTGCTGAAGGCGAAGGGGCGGTTCGTGTTATTCGCGGTGTCGATGAAGGCCGACCGTATCGAGCGGGCGTTCGACGAAGCGCTGAGGTGACGGGGATACCGAATTCCTCGGCAAATGGAGGCATCATCCAGCCGCCTAAGGAGAGGCAGCGCATCAGCACCGATAGGAAAGCGAGAAGGCTGCGATTGTGGCGGAAGTGCAGGCTTTTTGGCGCTTCATGCGTGCAGCGGAGCAAATGCCTGCGAATGTGCATCTTTTCTCGTTTGGTAAGCAAAAAAGGGAGCTCTCGTCTCGAAATGCCTGCACCAACGCAGGCATTTCTTCCGGCTGCCCAATCGATGGCTACAAGGCTGCACTATCGCAGGCATTTCGCTTGGCTAGACATACGGATACACAGCCCTTTCGCAGGTGGTGGATGGCACCTCCATTCACCTCTTGTTTGACACAATGAAAAAAGAAGTGCGTGCTATCCTGATCCTGATTCCCAGCTTCTTAAGGATTTGCCGCCGTCACCGTGATTATTGTCCCTTTGGAACGGGAACGGAAAGAAAAAACAGGACTTATCGCAAAAGTGTCCAAGTTATTATATACCTGCGCTGATGCTTTACCTTCTCTACTACACCTAACGTTCCGGTTTTTCAAGCCATAATGCTCTCTTGGAAATTGGAAATAATGATTTCTGTTGGAGCAAAACCTATATCTGAGGGGGAATTTCATATGACAAAGAAGGAATTGTCAGCAGAACAACGTGAAGGACTGCTTGTAACGTTACAACGTCGTTTTGAAAAAAACATGAACCGCCATGAAGGCCTTGAATGGGCTGTTGTAAAAGCAAAGCTCGAAGCTAATCTTGAAAAATTGTGGTCGATCCATGAAATGGAAGGAACCGGCGGCGAACCGGATGTTGTTGGTCATGACAGGAAGACGGACGAATACATCTTTATTGATTGTTCAGCGGAAAGTCCTAAAGGCCGCAGAAGCGTTTGTTACGACCGTGAAGCGCTGGAGTCAAGGAAAGAACATAAACCGGCAAACAGCGCTGTGAATATGGCTGCCGACATGGGCATTGAGCTATTAACGGAAGAACAATACCGGAAGCTGCAGGAGTTCGGAAATTTCGATATGAAAACATCGAGCTGGGTGAAAACACCTGCTACTATTAGAAAGCTCGGCGGGGCCATCTTCTGTGACCGCCGCTACGACACTGTTTTTGTGTACCATAATGGAGCAGAATCCTACTATGGTGCCAGGGGTTTTCGCGGCATCCTGAAGGTATAAGGTTTATAAGTACAACGAAAAGCGGAGCCCCTTCAAGTGATGCAATATGTCCGGCCTATTTATTAAAAGAGCCACAGTGTGATTTAGTCGGCATTACGACGGTGTGTGGAGAACCGGAGAAGCGGGCGGCACGATTTGATGAAAGCGGTATTTGATTTTGGAAATGAAAAACTCTTTTCACGAAAATGAACAACCATTCGATGAACCAACTGGATCGTAACGAGGCTGTTGCGCAAATGCAACAGCCTCGTGCTATAGGTGCATGGCTTCGCAAGCTGCAAAACTATTAATAGAAGAATTGCAGTCTTTCATTCGAAGCGTCATGGCGCATTCCGCTCGGTCGTTAGGGTGAAAAGGCCCGTTTTTCCGTAACTGTGTTCAATTGCTCAACACTGCTAGACCAAGCTGGCTTATGCGTTCAGGATTGGAGATCAAGTCGACTTCAGTAATTTTTCCGTGATTCATCGTAAATTGGAGTACATAGAGTAACCGGCCAAGGGGAGCCACAATGATTCCTACGGTTCCGTCTACGAGGGCTAGTTCTGCAGTCTTCTGTGCACGTCCCGAAACTTGTTTCGCTAGAGCAATCGCACCTCGTGTTACTCTAGTGGATCCAGATTGACGATCGTCACGAAGAATAACGTCTGGATCGAGCGCAGCAACTAAAGTATCGAAATCGCCTGCATGTGCTGCATTAAGAAAAGCTTGAACAACGTCGCGTTGAAGAGCAATATCGATTTCCGGCGTTGCTTTCGTTCCACGAACCCGGTGACGGGCCCTGCTCGCAAGTTGTCTTGTTGCCATCTCCGACTTTCCTATAATAGTAGCAATCTCTTTAAAGGGCATGGCAAAAACTTCGTGCAGCACGAACGCGATCCGTTCCGCTGGCTTTAAATTACTAAGTACGAACAGTAGTGCAATACCGACGGAGTCAGCCATTATGGCTTCTTGTTCGGGATCGATTACATTCGCTTGGCTTCCGAAAGTTTCGGGCAACTGAGCTTCTATAGATTCTTCGCGCCTGGATTTACGCGATCGCAACATGTCGATGCATACCCGTGAAACAACGGTGGTCAGCCATCCTCCTATGTTCTCAATGACTCTTGCATCCGCACGACTAAGACGAAACCAAGACTCCTGTACCGCGTCCTCCGCTTCGCTCAAAGATCCGAGCATTCGATAAGCCACGTCCCGAAGGTGCTTCCGGTGCGCTTCGAATGTATCTGCCAACCAAACCTGTTCGCTCATTATCCAAACCCCTTCGTACAGAAGTAAAACACCTCTATAGATACTGACGAATCCAATCTCTGCAATGTGACAGCGTACCAAACATGCGTTGTTTTTCATTTTTCGGTAAAATGCAGTCACATTTCCCGAGGGTCGATTCGTCAGCATAGTAAAGAGCCACAGAGGGTTCTAATCGAACGAGGCAGCCCGACACTTCAATGTGGCGGCACTGGCCACCCTAATCGCCGGGATCGCAACGGCCAACCTCTGGAATCGATTAAACGTCTCCACAAGACAAGTTGTAACCGTGTCTGCAGGAATTAGCCCCTCTGAATCATCGCTTTTAAAAAAGTGAAAGTGGGTATTTTCATTATGGCAACAGTGTTATATATTACGGCAAATCCGCACGATGAAGAAAAATCATACAGCATGTTAGTAGGTAAAGAGTTTGTACAGGCATATCGATCAGTACATCCATATGACGAAGTGATCCATCTTGATCTGTATAAGAGGGATATACCGCAACTTGATAAAGATGTTTTTAGTGGATGGGGAAAGCTGAAAGAGGGTGTTGCATTTGAAAAGTTAACCGAACCGGAGAAAATGAAACTAAGCCGTATCGGAGAGTTGGTCGACCAATTTGTTGCCGCTGACAAATACTTATTTGTTAATCCGATTTGGAATTACTCGTACCCGCCCGTTATGAAGTCCTACATCGACTCCATTTGCATAGCGGGAAAGACTTTTAACTATTTGCCGAATATCGGACGGGTTGGCTTGCTCGGTGATAAAAAAGCCGTTCATATTCAAGCGAGCGGAAGCTTCTTGTCATCAGGCTCGGATGATGCAGACTTAGAAATGGGTCACCGCCACTTGAAGGTCATTATGGATTTCGTTGGAGTTCCTAGTCTTGAAGCGATATTCGTAGAAGGTATGGCTGCGAAACCTGAGCTAGAGCCTGCAATAAAAGAAAAGGCAATTCAACAAGCACGCGAGGTTGCCCTAAGATTCTGACAAGAACTAGATAAAACAAGTCTACCCCGTTAGCGGAAATACAGCTGTCTGAGTAGACTTGGGATATGCAGATTCACATATTTGATGAGCGAAATAACTTAATGGATTGGTTAATGGCTAATCAGCTCACCAAAGACAAAGAAGATGCCCTTTCAGCATATAGCCGTGCTCTAGGACTAAGTGCAGATGATTCGGTTTGACAATTTCTAAGCCGCCAAGCTTCCGAGATCGAAATGGCGACGGGGGAAGAGGAAAAGCGGACAAACTTGTAGAAGCCGTTGAAGTACATGGCAACGAGAGGGAACAGCGCTTTACTGATGAATACATCGCCAAATGCATACAGCCATTTGGCGATGTATTTTTGTGCTTTTACGTCAATACAGAGCCAAATATGCTTTTGCGGCAGCAAGTCTTTTCTTCGAACAGGAGTCAATCAAAGCGCTGATCTTTTCCAATTTTGAACTACCCCTTCTTAAAATCAATATTAATGTTTAAAAGGGGATTCCTAAGAACTTCACCCTAACGGGCAAATCGTGGATTAGGCTATCCGATGGCTTCATATCTCCCGCTTACTTCGTTGAAGAGGGAGTCTTCTCGACTATGATTATAAATGTTTTTTATCTGGCGGTACGGCCAAATATCAAATAAACTATTCATTATTGCTAATGAGAAGGGGGCGGATGCCATGGGTGACCAACAGAAGATATCTACGCTATGGCTGCTGCGTTACATGAAGCCGGTTAAGGGGCGGATCTTCCTGCTGTTCATCCTGCTGCTCGGAACGACGGGGCTGCAATTGATGAATCCGCAAGTCATTGGGCGCTTTATCGATACGGCGGCGGGGAGCGGGGGAGTAGCAGAATTGCTGGAGCTTGCGGCCTTGTTTCTTGTACTCGCCGTCGTCAATCAGTCGCTAGGGGTCGCGGTCACTTATTTGGGGAGCGATGTGTCTTGGCGCACGACGAATCGGCTTCGCGGCGATTTGCTGAAGCATTGCCTGCGGCTCGATATGCGGTTCCATAACCGGAAGACGCCGGGCGAAATGATCGAGCGCATTGACGGAGACGTGTCCAGCATTTCTAATTTTTTTGCCATGTTTATTGTGCAAGTCATCGGCAGCTTCGTGCTGCTCACCGGGATTCTCGGATTTATGTACACGGTCAATGTGCCGATCGCTGTTGTGATGACGGCGTTTACGCTTCTATCCGTTCTGGCGATGATGATCATCCGCAATGTCGGCGTCCAGTCTTCCAGTAAAGATCGTGAAGCAAGCGCCGCCCTGTTCAGCTTGATCGAAGAGCGGATTGCCGGCATCGAAGATGTGCAGGCGAACGGGCATGTCCCTTACGTTATGAATCGCTTCTTCCGTTCCATGCGCGCCGTCTTTCTGAAAGGGAGAAAAGCATGGATGCTTCGGGTTGTGCCATTTAATGTGACGGTTGCCTTGTTTGCGCTGGCGGTGACGGCTGTTATGCTGCTGGGCGTTCGTTCCTATATGCTTGGCGAGATCAGCTTGGGCATGCTGTATTTGATCTACCAATATACGCAAATGCTGAATGATCCCATTGAAAGGCTTGGCGATCAGGTGCAGGAATTCCAAAAGGCAAAGTCGGGTATGCTTCGTTCCCGGGAATTGCTCTCACAGCGCACGGAGATCATGGACGGCGAAGAGAAGCGGCTGCCAGAGGGTGCGCTCAGTCTAAAGTTTGAACAAGTATGCTTCAGCTACAACAAGGATAAACCGGTTTTGCAAAATATATCGTTCTCGCTGCAGCCGGGGGAGCGCCTCGGCATCATTGGGCGAACAGGCAGCGGGAAGTCCAGTCTTAGTCGATTGCTGCTTCGCCTCTATAATCTGGACAGCGGCGTTATCCGCATTGGCGGGGTTGATATAACGAAGCTCGCATTGCCGGCGCTGTACCGTCGGGTCGGCATGGTGACGCAGGATGTTCAATTGTTCGACGGCACCCTGCGCGACAATTTGACCTTGTTCAACGAGAACGTGTCCGACGCGTCCATTATGGAGACGATTGAACAGCTTGGTCTGCGTCCCTGGATTTTGGCTCAGCCGGAAGGGCTGGATACGCATTTGTCGTCGGGCGGCTCGTCGCTGTCGGCAGGAGAAGCGCAGCTATTCGCGCTTGCCAGAGTATTTCTTGCGAGACCGAGCTTGATCGTTCTGGATGAACCTTCCTCCAGGCTTGACGCCGCAACGGAAGCGATGCTGCAAACCGGGGTGGATCAATTGCTGCAGCACAGCACGGGCGTCATCATTGCTCATCGTCTCGCTACCTTGGAGCAGGTGGATAAAATTATGGTCGTTGGCGACGGCCGGCTATTGGAATTCGGAAATCGGGAAGAACTGGCGGCGAATCCGGCATCGCATTATGCCAAGCTGCTGCATAGCGGACGAGAGGAGGAGCTTGCATGACCATCACCGGATTTATCGGAAGGCTCTTTCGATTCAGACTGGCCTTGTTTCTTGTGAATGGCGTGTTGTGGTGCGCCTTTCATTCGCTGCCGCTGCTGATCGGCCTCGGCATGCAGCATTTTTTTGACAGGGTGGCTGTCGAGGGCTCGGCGTTTATGTGGCTTGCCGCGCCGCTTGTATTTATCTCGGTTGTCAGGCTTGCAAGAGTCGGCGTTTTTTTCGCGGCATTTTATAAGTGGATTACTTATATTTATCATATTCATGCGATCTTGCGCACGAACATGCTGGCCGGCATTATGCGTTGGCCGGGAAGGAATCTGCCGGCGTCGCCGGGCGAGGCGATGAGCCGGTTTCGGGATGACGTTAATGAAGCCGTCGAATATGTGGAATCCTGGGTCGACTTTTGGGGAATGCTCGTGTTCGGCGTCATGTCCGTCGGCATTATGGCCTCGATCAACTGGCAGATCACACTAGTTGCGTTGCTCCCGTTCGGGCTGGTGACGCTGATCAACAATTTATCAGGGAACCGCGCCCGCCGCTACGGCAAGCAGAATCGCGAGGCGACAGGGAAAGTGACGAGCTTCATCGCAGAGACCTTTGGAGCGGTGCAGACGTTGAAGCTTGGGCAGGCTGAGGAGCATGTCTCCAAACGTTTCGAGCATTTGAACGAAAGCCGCCGTCAGGCGGCGCTCAAGGATGATTTGTTCAAGCAGTGGATGAAATCGCTTAGCCAGCATGTGCTGAGCATTAGCACCGGGCTTGTTTTACTCATGTGCGCGGCGGAGATGAAGGCCGGCCAATTTACAGTAGGCGACTTTGCGTTATTTACAAGCTACTTGATGAATATCGGATACAGCATCTCTTTGTTCGGTTATATGGTGTTTCAGCATAAGCGGCTAAAGGTTTCGTTCGACCGGATGCGGAAGCTGTTCAGATCCGGCGAAGAGGACCGCATCATGGAGTTTCGGGAAACGTATCTCCATAAGGACCCGCCTCCACAGCCTGAGACCTTACGGGTTGATCGAGACAAGCTGAGTGAATTAGAAGTAAGCGGCTTGACTTATCGTTATCCGAATTCGGACAACGGGATCGAGAATATTCATCTCAGACTGAAGCGAGGCCAGTTCCTCGTCATTACCGGCCGTATCGGCTCAGGCAAATCGACGCTGGTAAGGACGCTGCTCGGGCTGCTGCCCAAGCAGCAGGGCATGATTCGCTGGAACGGCCAGGAGGTTGACCCGGCGAGCTTTCTGATGCCGCCCTATGCCGCGTATACGCCGCAGGTTCCGCGCTTGTTCAGCGATACGCTAAGGGAAAATATAGCGGTAGGCAAGAAAGACGGCGAGCTCGCTCTTGAACGCGCGATTCACTTATCCGTTATGGATAAGGACATTCAAGATCTGGATAAAGGTCTGGAGACATTCGTCGGCCCAAGAGGCGTCATGCTGTCCGGCGGTCAAATTCAGCGGGCCGCAACTGCCCGCATGCTGATGACGGGCGCTGATTTGTATATATTTGACGATCTGTCCAGCGCGCTCGATATAGAGACGGAGCAGAAGGTATGGGACGGATTGTTCAAGGAACGCGATATGACTTGTATCGCCGTATCCCATCGGCGGGCCGCGCTGTCGAAGGCCGATCATATCATCGTATTGAAGGACGGCCGAATCGAGGCGGAAGGCAGCCTGTCCGAGCTGCTGAAAACGAGCGAGGAAATGCGGCTTCTATGGCAGGGAGAGGAAACTGCCCCGAAGCTCGCAGAGAGCAAGCGCTGAGAGGCCGCGTCGGACGCGGGTTTGGGGGCTGCGACAGGTTGCCGATACCGGCTTTCTTAGTCCATTCCGTGGCACACTGTCCTGTCCGGAGCTACGATTAGCCATCTACTTTCAGATGTCGCCGAGCGAATTTCGACAAAACAAAGGACTGCTGGAGCGGTCGGAATAGAAGAAGGAATGCCCCGAAAGAACGGTTCCGAACCGCACTTTCGGGGCATTTTTCTATACAATCGATTCTCCCGTCCGATTGGGGCGCTTCAGCCCCATTCTTCGCGCAGCTTCCCGATATAGGCCGTAACGACGCCGTCGTAATTCGGATACGAATACCCGAGCGTCCCGGCCACGGCCTTCGAATACGTCCTGAACAATTCATGGCATTCGAAGAGAGCGCGCCACACGGCTTCAACGTCGTGCCCGGTATAGGTGGACAGCAGCGCCTCCCAATGCTCCGGCGGAAGATAACGGTCGATGAATTTGTAGTTTTTCCCGACGCTGAACGCGAAGCCGTGCTCGCATCCGATCCGCCATGCCATCATGCGCAGCAGATTCGGCCGCGCGACTTCGTGCAAATGGTCGATGGCGAACAACAGCTCCTTCCTTGCGAGCCCTTTGGCGACATAAGTCGACACCATCCAGAACTCGTTGCAGCAATCGTCGAAAGCTCTGGCGGTCGGCTTCTTGATCCAGTATTGCCGATCGCTTGCGATCACTTCGTCTTCGATCAGCCCGTCCTTGTCCAGCAGCACCTCCGCCAAGCCGTCGCTATCGCGAAAATATTGCTCCGTCTCGCCGACCGGGATCAAGGTCAGGTCTACCTTGTTGACGTCTTCGAACAGGATGAGATAGGAAAACCAGTTGCCCAGCTCCGGAGGAAACAGCTCCATATCCTCCGGCTTCTGCATCATAATGCGCTCGCCGAACGCGTCCAGCCATTCGTCGCTTTGCTTGAAGCTCTCCATATCCGTCACGAAATACGAAATATCGTAATCCCGAAGAGCGTCGGGCGCGATGTTGCGGTTCGTCCGCGACCCCTCGAGCGTAGCCAGCCGGATCCGTTCGTCGTTCTTGGCAAAGTCCAGCAGCGTGTTCATCATTTCCCGTTCGGTTCTCATGCGGTCGTCCTCCGTTTCTCGTCTGCGGCTTCCTTACGCGCCTCCGTTTTAGTATTCGGTGCCGCGCTGCCATACTCCTTGCGGACGGGATAACGGGTCGGCCCCGGCCCCATTAAGGGACAGTAATGACGATTTTGCCGAAATGCGCGCCTTTCTCCAAGTAGCGAAGCGCATCGACCGCCTGTTCGAACGGGAATTCACGGTCGATGACCGGCTTAAGTCCGCTGGCCGCGAGCGCCCGGTTCATCGCTTCGAACATTTCTCGGCTGCCGACGTTGATGCCCTGCAGCCTGATTTTTTTCTGAATGATCGCGATCAAATGGACGGCGTTGGCCTGCATGCCAGATAGAATGCCGACCACGCTTACCCGCCCGCCGAAGCGCACCGCGGCGATCGATTGATTCAAAGTGGAGGCGCCGCCCAAATCCAGCACATGATCCGCGCCCCGGCCGTCCGTTCGCGCCAGGACGGCCTGAGACCAGTCCGGCTGGTCCCGGTAATTGATGCCGTAATCCGCGCCCAGTGCGATCGCGCGTTCCAGCTTCGCATCGCTGCTCGAGGTCACGATGACGACGGCGCCGTGCAGCTTCGCGAACTGAAGGGCGAAGAGGGAGACGCCGCCCGTGCCTTGCACGACGACCGTGTCGCCGGCCTTGACCGCGCCTTCCGAAACGATGGCGTGCCAGGCCGTGACGCCGGCGCAAGGAAGCGCGGCCGCTTCGGCATCGGAGAGATAGGCGGGTACGGCTACGAGCCCGTCTTCATCGAATACGGCGTATTCGGCAAGCACGCCGGGAAGCGGGCTGCCAAGGGTACTGCTCGAATAGGCAGGGAGCGGCTCGCCGGACAGCCACTGCTGCGCGAAGATCCCGCTTACGCGTTCGCCGATGCGGAAGCGGGATACGCGGTCTCCTGTTTCGACCACTTCGCCGACGCCGTCGGATGCCGGAACGAAGGGAAGCGGCAGGTCCGGCGCATAAAAGCCGCCGATGACGCCCAAATCCCGGGCATTCAGCGATACGGCACGTATGCGCACCAGCACTTGATTAGGACCGGGAACCGGCGTAGGGCGTTCGGTTAAGGCAACTTGGTCTAGGCGAAGCTCACCTTGGATTTCATAAGCTTTCATAGATAATCGCTCCTTTATTCGTTGTATAGACACACGATAATACATGAACTAAAATTAAGTAAGTAGGAACTTTTAAGTAACCAGTTAGCCGAGGAGGGAATGGCATGGCACAACGAATGCCGCGCACGCCGGATATATCCGTCGCGAAATGCAGCTACAGCCTGGTGTTGGACATGATCTCGAGCAAATGGGTCGTGCTTGTCATTTACGCCATGGAGGATGGTCCGGTTCGTTACGGCGAGTTTTCGCGAAGAATCGAGGGCATTTCCAAAAAGATGCTTACGCAAACGCTCCGGCAGCTGGAGCGGGACGGATTGATCGAGCGCGACATCCATCCGACGGTGCCGCCGGCCGTCGAATATCGTTTGACAGCGCTCGGCGAATCGCTGCTGCCGTTTATGCGGCAGCTGAAAACATGGGCGGCCGCGAATCTTCCGCTTGTCGAAGCGGCGAGAACGCGTTTTGACGCCCAATCGCTAGCCGAGTAAAAATAAAATCTTGCTTATCGATTCTCGTATTGATAGAGTCGCGGATTATGGATTATAATAACTTTACCCTTAAAGTGAAAGCGCAATCATCGCATTATTCATGTGCTTTCGACTACATAGCAATTGCCGATGCGAGTCGCCGCTGTCGCCTGTCGAAGGTTGGAAGCGAGCTGCCGGATCGTGCTTCGGGCCTCCCGCAACACCTACGAACGAATAGATCGGGCGCAGGAAACGGGAGGCTTTTTGTCTGTTCCATGTTCGCCAACAAATGACCGATCGGGATGGATGCCCATGATGAACCGGATCAGAATCCGCTCGCTGAAGCACAAAATCATTTTGGCGTTTCTAGTCATCTCGGCCGCCTTGATCACGCTGCAGATGGGCGTGTTCCAGCACTGGATCGACTCGATCATGCTGCGGCAGACGGAAGCTTATTTCCAGGAGACTGTCCGTCAAATCGGCAAGCGCGTCGATCTTCAGTACCGCCAGATCGACGAGAACGCGAAGGTCATCCATAACAACCAGGTGATCAAAAACTATTTGAAAGATTTGAAGAGCCACCGGATCAACTATCAGATCGCCAAATATCAAATCGCGCGGCAAATCGTCCGGCTGCCGGACCTCGAGATGATCGACAACATTTATATTTTTCCGGTCGGCTACGCGCCCATGAATCTCTTCTACACGAAGGCGGTCTTCGAGACGGACGAACAAACGAAGCGGATGCTGAGCGCCGATCCGGCGAACCGGCCGGAAGGCGTCGTCTGGACCGTGCAGGCGGAGTCGCGTCAAATTTCGATGATGACGCTTATGTACGACGGGGACGATCCGCTCGGCGTGCTCCGGGTCGACTTGAACGACAATTTCCACGATCAGCTGAACGACGTGAAATTGGGAGAGAGCGGCAGCGTCTATTTGGTGAATCGGGAGACCGTCCTCTTCGCGAAGGACCGCAGGCTCGTCAACCGGGACGCATCCGCGCTGGAGCGGCTCTCCGGCACGCGGGTGGACTACGCGCTCGACTATCAGGGCTGGAAGTTGATCGGCATCGTGCCGAACACGGAAATTACGAAGGGCGTGAATCAGGTTAACCGCATCATGCTGCTGATGGAAATGCTCGTGCTCGTCCTTATTTTTATTTTCGCGCGGGTCATCCTTCGTCTGATCCTGGTTCCGCTGAAGAAAATCATGAAGGGCATGGAAAGCATTCAGCAGGGGAAGCTGAACGTCATCGTCGAGGACGTCGGCAACGACGAATTCAGCGTGATCACCCGCCATTTCAACTACATGGTGGAGAAGGTGAACGGCCTGATCAAGACGGTGTACAATCAGCAGCTGAGCTACCGGAAGGCCGAGATCGTCAATCTGCAAGCGAAGCTCAATCCTCATTTCTTGTACAACACGCTGAATATGATTTACTGGATGTCCGTCGTGAAGGACGAGGAGGAGATCGGGGACGCGATCCTGTCGCTGTCGAACATCCTGCGCTACTCCATCTCGCACAGCAACGAGTTCGTCACCGTCGCCGAAGACATGGAGCAGCTGGACAACTACTTGAAGATCCAGGGCATGCGGTTCGAGAACAAGCTGCACTACGAATTCGACATCGACAAGGACATGGCGGACATGAGAATACCGAAGCTCCTGCTGCAGCCGCTGGTCGAAAACTCGATTAAATACGCCTTTCAGGAAATGTCGCGGGACGGAGCCATTACGATTCGCGGCTTCATGGAGGAGGACGACCTCGTGTTCGAGGTGGCGGACAACGGGGTAGGCATGACGAGCGAGCAGGTGGCGTCGCTGCTGGCCCCGTCCATGGACAAGGGCAGGGAAGGAGGTCTCGGCATTCATCTGGTGCGGCAAAGAATCAAATACGGATTCGGGGAGGAGGACGGAATAACGATAGCAAGCGCCATCGGCAAGGGAACGAGCATCATCGTCAAGCTGAGGAAAAAACCGGAGCCGCTTCAGGAGGAACCGTGGCGGACCGATGTATTGGAAGCCTGATCGACTCATGCGGAGGGGGAGCGTTAAGATGAGAATCGTCGTCGTCGATGATGAGAAGGCGGTGCTGCACGGTCTTCGCCATATTTTTGCAAAGCATTGTCCCGAACACGAAATCGCGGGCATGGCGCAGAGCGCGCAGGAAGCGCTTCGGCTGCTGCGGGAAACGAAGGTGGACGCGGTCATTACCGACGTCAAAATGCACGGCATGAATGGAATCGATCTCACACGGGAAATTCGCCGAGCCTACCCCGACATATCCGTCGTCATCCTGAGCGGCCACGCCGACTTCGATTATGTCCGGCAAGCGATGAAGGACGGCGCCTTCGATTATTTGCTGAAGCCGTGCCACTACCGGACGGTCATCGACATGATGCAAAAAATCGAAGAGAAGGCGAAGGAGAGAGGGCAGGCGCTCGAGAAGCAGTCGCGCAAGGAGCAGCTGGAGAAGCTGCTCGCGGGCAAGGGCGAGATGCCGGAGGGCTCGGAGCGGCATGCCGGCATGCTGATGGCGGTCGTCGCCGGCGAAGGAGGCGAGGACCCGCTGCCGGAGGCCAGCATCGAACGGCATATCGCAAGCTGGCGCTTTGACGGCGCGTCGCCGGAGACGGTCGTCCGCGAGGGCGAATGCGTCGTTCTATTCTCGGGCGGAGCCGACCCGGCGACGGTCAAGCGGCACCTGCAAGCTTACCGGCAGCATATGCGGACGCAGAATTACAAGCTGTATTCAAGCCTTTACGCCGTTGAACCGGGCGCAAGAGGCATTGCCGACGCCTATGCCGTCTGCAGCCGAATGAACGAGTTCATGCGATTCAACGAGCTGTCGGCCGAGATGGATCATGACCGGTTCCTGAAGCTATTGGAGCTGCAGAAGGGCTTCGCCGTCGGCGCTTATTTATCGGGCAAGGAGTTAGGGAACTATTACGCCGGGGCCGACGCGAATAAAATGCGGAAGTACGTGGAAGCGGCGCTGCACCGGCTGTACCGGCTCGATCTGCTGCTTGATCCGGCGCGCCTGAAGCGGGAATTGTTAAGCGAGCTCGTCTACTTGGAGCATATGCAGAAGGAGCATGGCTCCGGGCTCTACGCCGGCAGGCAATCGGATATCGCGCAGGAGCTGCATAACGCGTCTACGCTCCAGGCGTTATTGGCGTGGCTCAAAAAAGAGCTGATGGCGATCGTCATGTGCATGAACGACGAGAACCGCAATCCGCAGTACATCCAGTCGGCCATCCGCTATATCGAAATGAACTACATGTCGGATCTTTCGCTCAAGACGGTCGCGGACGCCGTCTATTTGAATCCGTGGTATTTCAGCTCGCAATTCAAGAAGCATACGAATTTGTCCTTCAGCGAATATTTGAACGCGGTCAGGGTTCGGATCGCGAAGGATTTTCTCAGGCAGAAGGATTTGAAGGTGTACCAGGTGGCGGAGATGGTCGGGTTCCAGGACGCGGCGTACTTCAGCACGGTGTTCAAGAGCATCGAGCATATGAGCCCGAAGGAGTTTCAGAAGGCATTCTAGACGGGGCGCGCAACACCCAATGATTCTTAAAGAAATCAAAGTTTATTCCAATTTTTCGAATGAAGGCCGTGCTACAATTTGCCTATCCTGATCGAAGGAGGAAAGCAAATGAGCAAAATGAAAAGGCTTACAACCGGATTGTTGCTCATGGCGGTACTGTTGTCGGCATGTACGGGAGGGGGCAATAACGGGCCGGAGCCGACGGGCGGCGCGGGCGGAGGCGGCGCGGACGGAGGCAACGAGCCCGCCGGCACGGAAGCCGCCGGGGGCGGCGGAGGCGGCAAGATGACGGACGTCGGCACGCCGAGAAGCGAGACCTTGATCGTCGACATCCTGGGCGGACGAAGCCCCGATCCGGAACGGTTCAATCCGTACGTGCCGGGAGCCGTCGCCATGGACGCGGGCGTGCATCAGCTGATGTTCTCCAACCTGTGGGAAATCGACACGCAGAAGGGCACGCAAATTCCGGATCTGGCCGCGACGTTCCCGGAGCCGCTGGACGACACGAACACGAAGTTCCGCTTCAAGGTACAGGAAGGGCTTGCCTGGTCCGACGGCACGCCGTTCACGGCGCACGACGTCGAGTTCACGTCCAAGATGATTTCGGAGACGAAGGAGCTCGGCTGGAACGGGTACTACACCAGCCTCGTGAAAAGCATGAAGGCGATCGACGATTATACGATCGAAGTGGAGACCGTGAACCCCGAGACCCGATTGTCGCAGAAGCTCGGCGTCGTCATCTGGGGCAACAACTTCCGGGTCATGCCGAAGCATATTTGGGAGAACGAGGATCCCGCGACGTTCAAATTCCCGGATCCGATCGGCGTCGGACCGTACAAGCTGTCCAAGCGGGACCCGCAGGGGAACTGGTTCCTCTGGGAGAAGCGCGAGGATTGGCAGAAGAGCGACATCGGCAAGCTGGTCGGCGAGCCCGGACCGAAGTACATCCTCTTCAAATATTTCGGACCGGAAGAGAAGCGGATTATCGGCATGATCCAGCACGACATGGATATTTTGCAGGATATTACGCCGGAGAGCTGGGACGTGCTCAAGCAGAAGAACGAGTACGCCAGGGCGTGGTACCAGGAATTCCCGTACGCGACGATGGACGATCCGTGCGAGCGGGGCATGTCCTTCAATACGGCGAAGGAGCCGTACGACAATCCGGACGTCCGCTGGGCGCTCGCGCTCATGACGGATATCAAGAACGTCTCGATGGCGACGTTCGGAGGCATGCTGCGGGTGTCCCCGATCCAGCTGCCGCCGATTCAGGTGCTGCAGGAGACGTACCATAAGCCGATGCTCGATTGGCTGAAGGACTTCCAGCTGGAGGACGGCTACAAGCCGTTCGACGAGACGTACGCGGAAGGCATCGTCGATATGCTGAAGCAGCAAGGCATCGAAGGCTTGCCGACGGATCCGCAGGCGATCGCCGACACGTTCGGCGTCGGCTGGTGGAAGTACGATCCGGACAAGGCGGCGCAGCTGCTCGAGAAGAACGGGTTCAAGAAGGACGGGGACAAGTGGCTGCTGCCAAGCGGCGAGCCGTGGACCATGACGATCAACGCGCCCGCCAACTTCGAGGTACAGTCGATGAGACTGGCGTTCGCGGTCGCCGATTCCTGGCGAAAGGGCGGCATCGACGTCAACGTGCAGCAGATGGAAGGCGCCTCCTTCTGGGACAGCGAGTCGACGGGCGCGTTCGAGATCGGCTCCTACTGGCCGGCCTGCGGCCTGCTGCCCGATACGACGGCGAACATGACCGGCTGGCACAAGCAGTACATCGTGCCGATCGGCGAGCAGGCGCCGGGCAACCGCAACCGGTGGGCGAACGACCGGGTGAGCGAATTGCTCGACGAGCTCGACGGCTTGAAGCCGGACGATCCGAAGGTCGTTCGGAACATTACGGAAATCAATCAGGAATTCGTCAAGGGCATTCCGTTCCTGCCGATGTTCGGCACGTCGAAGTTCGTGCCGGTCGACACGTATTACTGGGAAGGCTACCAAACGTCCGAGGACGCGTTCGAAGGCCCGTGGTGGTGGTGGTCGCAGTTTAAATTTTACACGCCTCACCTGAAGCCTACGGGAAGATAAGGCGGGCGTATCGCCTGGATTCTGCTTTCGCGCATGCCGGGCCGAACCGGCCCGGCATGCTTCCTACAAGAGAGGAAGGCGGGGAGATGCCGTTCTATGGGATTTTATAAGTTTCTGCTCACAAGGCTGCTGACGTTTATTCTCGTTGTCTTTATCGGGATTACGACCGTGTTTTTCGTGCCGCGCTTCATGCCCTCCGATCCGGTGGAGGCGATGATCGGCAAGATGACCGCGAACCAGGCGTTCATGGAGCCGGAGGCGATCGTGACGCTGCGCGAGACGCTGAACGAATCGTTCGGTCTCGAAGGGTCGGTCCTGCAGCAATACTTCGGGTTCGTCAAGCGCGTCATTCTGACCCAGGATTTCGGCCCTTCGCTTGCCAGCTACCCGATCCCGGTCAATGAATTGATCGCCCGCGCGCTGCCGTGGACGATGGGGCTGCTGCTCATCTCGACCCTGATCGCCTGGCTTATCGGCAACGTCGTCGGCCTGCTGGCCGGCTTTCGGAAGGACAAGGCGTATTCCAAGGCGCTGGAGGGCGTGTCCATCGTCATCTATCCGATCCCGTACTATATTTTGTCGCTCATTCTCATCATGCTGCTGTCCTATATCTTCCCGATATTTCCGCTCACCGCGACCTTTCAAGGCGAAGGGTTTACATGGGAGCACATTCGAAGCATCGTTTACAACTCCATATTGCCCGCGCTGTCCATGATCCTGGTCGGCACCGGCTGGTGGGTGATCAGCATGAAGACGCTGTCCTCCGGCATCGCGGAGGAGGATTACGTGCAATTCGCCCGGCTCAAGGGGCTCAGCGAACGAAAGATCATGACGAAGTACGTGCTGCCGAACGCGGCGCTGCCGCAGGTTACGATGCTGGCGCTGCAGGTCGGGTCCATCTTCAACGGCGCTTTAATTACGGAAATACTGTTCGGTTATCCGGGCATCGGCACCCTCATCTATCAGGGGATTCTCCAGGCCGACTACAACCTGATCATGGGGACGATCACGATCTCCATCGTCGCGGTCGCCGGGGCGACGTTCATCGTCGATTTTCTGTATCCGTTCTTTGATCCGAGGGTGCGATATAAGTAAGCGAACGCTTTCGAACGATGGGGGTGAATAGGAAGTGAAGCATTGGAATTTCCGCCTTAGACTGGGCGTTGTCATTTTAGCGGCATTTATCGTGCTCGGTTTCGTCGTTCCCCTCTTCTCCCCGGTGAACCCGATCGAATGGGGAACGTATTTGAAAAATTTGAAGCCGAGCGGCGAGCATCCGTTCGGCACGACGAACCTGGGCCAGGATACGTTCTGGCTGCTCGCCAAGTCCGTGCAGAACTCGTTCCTCATCGGCATTCTCGTCGCATTCTTCGCCACCTTGATCGGCGCGCTGCTCGGGCTGTGGGCCGGCTTCAAGGGCGGCTTCGCCGACCGGCTGATCACCGTGCTGACCGATTCGTTCATCGTCATTCCGACGCTCCCGATCCTGATCCTGCTCGGAAGCCTCATGCAGGGCAAAGCATCCCTGCTCATGATCGCGGCCGTGCTCATTATTTTCAACTGGCCGTGGCCGGCCCGGCAGCTTCGCTCGATGGCGCTCTCCCTCAGCGAACGCGACTTCATCAGCACCGCCCTCTTCTCGGGCCAAAGCACGCTGAAGATCATCGTCAAGGAAATATTCCCGTTCGTCGCCGGCTGGTCCGTCGCGAACTTCATCAATACGATCCTCGTGGCGATCGGCGCCGAATCGGGACTTGCCGTCATCGGGATGTCCAGCAACGAGCAGGCGACGCTAGGCACGATGATTTATTGGGCGAACCAGCATCAGGCCATGCTGGCAGGGCGCTGGTGGTGGATCGGCTCGCCGGTCGCCGCGATCGCGCTCATCTTCATCGCCCTGTTCCTGGTCATGACGGGCTATCAGCAATATTCCGCGTTAAGGAGAGGGAAGTGACATGCTGAAATTAAACCAGGTAAGCGCGCGGTACAACATGCTGACCGGGTACGTGAAGGCGGTCGACGGCGTCGATTTCGAGGTGCGCAGGAACGAAATATTCGGCATCGCGGGCGAATCGGGCTGCGGCAAATCGACGCTGCTCAAGGTCATGTACGACCTGATCAGCTACCCGCTCGAAATATCGTCGGGCTCGGTCGAGCTTCATTCGCTGGATAAGAAGGGCGAGCCGGTCGTCTATCGCAACGGCGGCATTCACAAGAGCTGGTGGAAGGATATTTCTTACGTGCCGCAGGGCGCCATGCACGTCATGAATCCGGTGGCGAAGGTGCGAAGCCAGTTTTTCGATACGATCAGCAAGTATCACGCCGTGAAGGACAAGAAACGGCTCGAGCAGGAAATCGAGGCGTATCTGAAGGAATTGGAGCTGCCGCCGGAAGTATTGAAGGCGTATCCCCATCAGCTGAGCGGCGGCATGAGGCAGCGGGTGCTCATCGCGCTGGCGACCTTCCTGCATCCGGGCATCGTGCTCGCCGACGAGCCGACGACCGCGCTCGACGTCGTCGTGCAGCGCGGAATTCTGACGATGCTGTCGCAGGTGCAGAAGAAGCTCAAAAACGCGATGGTCATCGTCTCCCACGACATGGGGGTGCACTATCAAATTACGAACCGGATGGGGATCATGTACGCCGGCCAAATGATCGAGGTCGGCCCTACGGATCAAATCTTCAATGCCCCGCAGCATCCTTACACGAAAATGCTGATCAATGCGCTTCCGAAAATCGGGGACAACAGCCAGAAGGAAGGCATACCGGGCACGCCGCCGAGCTTGCGGAATCCGCCCGCCGGCTGCCGGTTCGCCGCCAGATGCCCGCATGCGGCGGAGCTGTGCCGCCTGGTGGCGCCCGAGCGGGTCGGCGTGGGGGACGATCATTACGCCAGCTGCCATTTATTGCATTAGGGCGCGCCCGGCGCGGCGCGAAGCCAAAGCGTGGAGGAGGTTGTTTCTTGACGACGAACCTACTGGAAATCCGCAATCTGTCGCGACATTTCAAAATCGGCGGCATGCTGCTCGGGAGCAAAATAACGGCCGTGGACCGGCTCGACCTGACGCTGCCCGGAGACAAACCGCAAATTATGAGCATCGTCGGGGAATCCGGCTGCGGCAAGACGACGCTCGCCAAAATGGTGCTTCGCCTGCTCGCGCCGTCGTTCGGCGACATCGTCATCGAAGGAACGCCGCTGTCCCATTACGCCAAGCGGAAGCAGAGGAAGGCGTTTCTGCAAAAGGTGCAGCCGATCTTTCAAAATCCGTTCTCGACCTTCAGCGCGAAGAAGACCGTCGATACGTACCTGTACGAAACGGCGCTTAATCTTGACGTCGCGGCCACCAGGCAGGAAGCGAAGGCGATCATTGCGGACGTGCTGAAGTCCGTCGGCCTCGACTTTGCCGGCGTCGCCGGCAAATACCCGAACCAGTTCTCCGGCGGGGAGCTGCAGCGGATCTCGATCGCCAGGGCGCTCATCCCGAAGCCGCGGCTCATCGTCGCGGACGAACCGGTCGCCATGATCGACGCGTCCCTTCGGATGAACGTCGTGAACCTGTTCAAGAAGCTCAAGGACGAATATAACGTGAACTTCATTTATATTACGCACGACCTGTCCACGGCTTACTACGTTAGCGATTATATCGCGACCATGTATAGAGGGAAGCTGATCGAATTCGGCAAGGCGAAGGAAATATTGAACCACCCGGCGCATCCGTATACGGAGCTGCTGCTCGACTCCATTCCGCGGGTCGGCAAAAAGTGGGACCGGGATATGGCGCTGCTCGATTTCGAAAGCAAAGAGTACGGGCTCGGCGGCTGCAAATTCGCCGGACGGTGCGTCTACGCCAAAGAGATTTGCCGCTCGACGCCGCCGGGCATGCTGCAGCTGAATCCGGACCATCAAGTGCTCTGCTTCAAGCATAGCGACTATCAGGCCGTAACGGGCGGGGAACGGTCCGGCGCGCGCGACGTTCCGCAAGGCAACACATCCCATCTCAATATGTAGGAGGACGAAACGATGCTGCAAAATCAAGGATTGGGCTTCGGGCTGGCCACGGCGCCGCTTATGACAAACGGGAAGACGCGCTCGATCAGCGCGGAAAATCCGAAGGGAGAGGCCGGCGGAGGCGGCAAGGAAGCGAGCAATCTGGGCGCCGGCCGGAAAGGGCGGCCGTGCATCACGCTGCCGCAAGGCGATACGGTGATACTGATGGAGGTGGACGGCCCCGGCGTCATCCAGCAATTTTGGATGACGGTGACCGACCGGACCGATAAAGGCTACTTCGTGCTGCGGGATTTGGTGCTCCGCATGTACTGGGACGGGGAAGCGACGCCATCGGTCGAAGTGCCGCTCGGCGACTTTTTCTGCAACGGGTTCGGCGCCCGCAGCATCGTTAACTCCTTGCCGATCGTCGTCAATCCGACGGGCGGCATGAACTGCTACTTCCCGATGCCGTTCGGCAAATCGGCCAAAATTACGGTCGAGAACCAGCACGCGGCCGACATCGGCGGGTTTTTTTATCAATTCAATTACACGCTGGTCGACCGGATTCCGGAGGAAGCCGGCTACTTCCACGCGCAGTGGCGGAGGGAGAATATAACGACGGAGGGCGTGGACTACACGATCCTCGACAACGTGAAGGGCAAAGGCCATTATATCGGCACTTATTTGGCCTGGGCGGCGCTGGAGCGTTATTGGTGGGGCGAGGGCGAAATCAAATTCTTCATGGACGGCGACGAGGAGTGGCCGACGATTTGCGGGACGGGCACCGAGGATTACTTCGGCGGTGCCTGGTGCTTCTACGAGAAGCGGGACGGCAAAATCGTCGAGGTGCCGTACAATACGCCGTATATGGGCTATCCGTATTATTCGAAGACGGATACGACGCGCAGCGACATCTTCGGCGAGGACAGCGTGCCGATGCACGGGCTGTACCGCTGGCACCTGATGGATCCGATCCGGTTCGAGAACGACCTTCGCGTCACGATCCAGCAGATCGGGCATAACAGCCGCGGGCTGTTCGAGCGGACCGACGACGTCTCTTCGGTGGCCTACTGGTATCAGGCGGAGCCGCATGCCCCGTTCCCGGCGCTGCCGCCGGCAGAGCGGCGCTGGCCGAGATAACGAGACGCGAATAAGGGAGGCGAGGACGATGGCGATGGCGGTTCATTCGGACAAAGCAACGGAGAAGCTGGATCGGAAGCGCCGGAGGGAAGCGGCGCTCCTCAAGCGGCAGTCGCGGATGAAAGGGCTCATCCTGCTGACGGGCCTCGCCGCGGTCGCGCTCCTCGCGCTGGCCGCGGCGTACGCGCCGAAGCCGAAGCCCGTCGAATTCGCTTACGGGGAGCTGCCCGTGCTCGGGGAGGCGAACGCGCCGGTCAAGATCGTCGAATTCGGCGATTTCAAGTGCCCGGCATGCCGCTATTTCAGCGAGCAGATCAAGCCCCGGCTTCGGCGGGATTATATCGATCAGGGGAAGGCGGCTCTCTACTTCATGAATCATACGATCATCGGCCCGGATTCGTTCGCGGCGGCGATGGCCGGCCAGTCGATCTATCGGCAGAGCAACGAGGCGTTCTGGCAGTTTTACGACGCGATCTACCGGAATCAAGGGGCGGAGACCGTCCGTTGGGCGACGGAGGACTTTCTCGTCGATCTGGCGAAGAGCGAGGGGCTGCCGGTCGATTACGACAAGCTGCGGCAGGACATCGCTTCCGAAGCGTACGCCGAAGAAGTGAACGCGCATAACGAGAAGGCCGAAGCGATCGTGACAGGCACGCCCACGCTGTTCATCAACGGGGTGAAATTTACGGACTTCTCGGATTACGAGGCGCTGAAGAAGGCGATCGACAAGGCGGCGGTGAAGGCCGCGGGGCAGGCGCCGTAAGAAGGCAAGTAATGCACGGCGGAAGAAGGGAGCGTTCCTTTGAGGTTGATTTAATGGCCTTCATGGAATGCGGCCCTTCTTTTTTGCGCCTATTTGTTTGATAATTCCAACATTTTAATGTTCGCGACGATAAAAGTTAATTTTGCCTTAACATGCGGATACTAAACTGATCGTACGAATCGCGATTGTACAACTTATGGAGCAGGGGGTACGCATGATGGGCATCCACACTTATTTCAGGTCGCTGAACGAATTGGAGAGAATTATTCGGTGCCCCGGCAAATTCAAGTTCGAAGAGCATAGCGTGGCGGCGCATTCCTGGAAAGTCGTGCAATACGCCAAGACGCTCGCGGACATCGAAGAGAAGAACGGCGCAACTATCGATTGGAAGAAGCTTTATGAAATTACGAGCAGCCACGACTACGGCGAAATTTTCATCGGGGATATCAAAACGCCGGTCAAGCACGCTTCGCCGGAGCTGCGCTCGTTGATCCAGCAGGTCGAAGAAGGCATGGTGTACAATTTTATCGAGGAGCACATTCCAGGGGATTTCAAGGAGATTTTCCACCGCCAGCTCCGCGAAGGCAAGGACGATTCCACCGAAGGGCTGATTCTGGAAGCGGCGGACAAGATGGACCAGGTGTACGAGGCGTTTGCCGAGCTGCAGCGGGGGAACACGGAGAAGGAATTCGTCAAAATGTACCGAGATGCTTTAATAAAAATAAAAAATATCGATTTGTACTGCGTGGCGTATTTTTTGAATCACATCCTGCCCGACATGGTTAACGACGAGATTACCTCTTCCGTCGATATTCGAAGGATTACGGAGGAGGCGCTGGCTCACCCCGTTACGGTATAATGGAAGCAAGCGTTGGTCAGGGGAGGGGAAGTCCGGATGCAATTTAGGCTCGACGAAGCGATTGAAGTATTGGAGCGCACGCCGCGGACGCTTGCGCAATGGTTGATCGGGTTGTCGGACGGCTGGCTGCAAGGCAACGAAGGTGAAGGGACTTGGAACGCGGCCGAGGTCATCGGCCACCTTATCGAGGGGGAGCGGACGAACTGGATGCCGAGGCTCGCGTTCATGCTGCGGGAGGGCGAGAGCAAGCCGTTCCCGCCGTTCGACCGGTTCGCCCACTTGAGCGCGAAGCCGGAGGCGACGATCGAGCAGAAGCTGCGCGAGTTTCAGGACATGCGGGCGTTAAATATCCGCAAGCTGAAAGAGCTGGTCGGTGCCGAAGCCGACCTGGAACAGACGGGCTTGCACCCGGCGTTCGGTCCCGTGAAGGCAAGGGAGCTGCTGTCGGCGTGGGTCGTGCACGATCTGACGCATATGGCGCAAATCGTGCGGGTGATGGCCGAACGGTACAAGTCGGACGTAGGCCCGTGGATCCAATATTTAGGCGTATTAAAAAAATAGCGGCAAGCCCGCTTGCGGCCCCGGCGGAGACGACGTCCGGGCCGTTTTTGCCGAAATGCCCGTTCCTTGGACGCGCCCTCGCGGGATCGGGAAGAAAAAGGTATGCGGGCAGCAGCAAAAGAACCAGATGGAGGACGAACGACATGACGACGTTTACCCGCCCGGATCCGATCGGGATCATACAGCCGGACATCAAGGTCTATCAAGCGAGGGAAGCGGATACGCAGGCGGTCGCTCAGCTGCTCGTCCGCACGGCCGAGTGGCTGAAGAGCCAAGGCTCCGCCCAGTGGAACGCGCTGCTGCGGGGCGAGGATTCGCACAATACGCCGGAGGCGATCAAACGCGGCGAGGTTTACCTGTTCATGAAGGGCGACATGCTGGCCGGCATGGTCATGCTCATGCAGAAGGCGAGCGCCTGGGATCGCCAGCTGTGGGGCGAGGAAGGGCACGAGTCCTCCGTCTACTTGCATCGCCTTAACATTAACCGCGAAGCCGCGGGCGGAGGGCTCGGCGAGGCGATCGTCCGCTGGGCCGATTCCGGCATCGCCTTCGATGGAAAGGACCGCATCCGGCTCGACTGCATCGCGAGCAACCCGAAGCTGAACGAGTTGTACAAGCGCTGCGGCTATACGTATGCAGGCTCGGCTTCCAATGCGATGGGGGTGTACAGCAAGTACGAGAAGCGGATCGGCGATTCGTCCGAATAAGAAGCGGCATAGGGAGAGCGGGGGAAACAGGATGGGCAAGTACATCAGGCTTAAAGCGTTAAAGTACCCGGATCGCAACCATTACGAGTGGGAGGGGGAGCTGCTGGAGCAGACGGACGATTACGTCATCGTGTTGTGCAGGCCCGGCAGGCGGCTCGTGCATTATACCAAGAACAAAGTGTTCACGATCGACAACACCTCGTTGGAAATCTTTTTCTTAAAAGAGTGGCATACCGTCGCGATCGGGCTGGAACAGGGCCGGGCGGTTTCGTATTATTGCAATGTGGCGATGCCGTCGGTTCTGGACGGGGACGAGCTTCGTTTTGTCGACCTGGATCTGGATTTGGTGCAGGGCCGCGACGAGCCGTGGAAGGTCGTTGACGAGGACGAATTTGAAGCGAACAGCGAGACCTTCCGATATCCCCCGGAGTTAAAGGACAATGCCGTTCAAGCGTTGGCAAGGCTGAAGGCGAAAGTAGAGAAGGGGGAATTTCCTTTTCACGCAGACGTCTTGCGCGCATGGCCGGTCACCTTATCGGAGTAATTTATGCCCAATGACGGGTCCCTAGGTCGCAGCGCGGCCAAGGGACCCTCTTTCATGTACGCCCGGTACCCATCGAGAATTCCCGCCGAGACGGTGTTCTTTCATTTGAATCCGGCGATGATGATAATGGAGAAGATGGAGCCGATTAAAACCAATTCAGTCTTATGGTCCGGTTGGCCGACTAAAAAACGGAAATCGGTTTTCAATCGCGGAAGGTTCGAGGGGATCCGCATCGAATTGTAAATTATACCATTCACGATCAAAAACAAGGGAGTATACGCGATGAGTATTTCGATCTTCATGTTAGAGGATTCTTTCTATGAGACAGATATTCAGCTTATTCCTAAGTTCGACGCGCTCGAGGCGGAGTCGCCCGACTTCCGCTTCATGCGCCTGCAGCCCAAGGCCGACTTGACCGCTTCTCCGGACAAAGGCGTGCAGACGGCCGATCCGCGGCATATCGCCAAATGCCGGGAAGCGCTTAGAGCGGCGAGAGAGACGAACGCGGACCTGTTGGTTACCCCGGAATACTGCGTGCCGTATGCGCTTATCGATGAGCTGTTGCGCGATCCGTCCCTGCAGCCTCCTCCCCGTAAATTATGGTGCCTCTGCTGCGAAGGGGCGTCATGGCCGGAGTTCCAGGAGCATCTGAGCCGGTGGGGGGACTACGCCTGCGTCGGGCGAAAAGCGATCGACGGCATTCCTTCGGCGAATCGATTCGCCTGCGTCCTCTTGTACGTGTTCCAGGCCCAGGAAGGCGGGCGCCTCTGCCTCGTGCCGCAGAGCAAGCTGCAGCCGATGCGGGAGGAGCGGTACGTCTGCGAGGGCGCCGGGATGACCCGCGGAAACCGGATCATCGTAGTCGGGCAGGACAGCCCCAACCGGCTGGCCTCCGTTATGTGCGCGGACGCGTTTCACCCGGACGTGCGCGGATCGCGGCTGCTGTTCCCGGAGGACCGGGAGCGGAGGTACATTTTGCTGCATCCCCAGCTGAACGAACGGCCCAGGCACGAGGAGCTTGCGGCGCTTCGCAACAACCTGTTCTTCGAGGAGCGCGGCGGCCACGCGGTGTATATAACGGCCAATTGGGCCGCTGGGACGAAGGTGCGCCTCGAGGAGCAGGAGAGGCCGGTTATTACCGTTCGAACCCCTTGGTCGAGCTTGTACCGGCGGTACGTCAGCTACGGCGGCGGGCATTGGCTGGAGGAGCTTCGCGGGCATCGGGAGCATAACGGCCGGCACGGGCTCGGCTTCGGCTTCGCCAAGCGGCGAAAGCTCAAGGTGTGGTACGCCCATACGGGCGAGCATCTGCAGCTCCTGCTGGTGCGCAAGCCGTACGGCGGCGGGCCGGAGATGAGCAGGCCGGGCGGAACGGTGCAAGCCTGCCGGACGTACGTTCCGAACGAAACGAACGACGGGTGGGGCGAAGCGGAGCTGCCGTTCCGAAGTGACGTGCCGGAGCCGCTGGCCATGGAGGCAACGGGCGATTACCGGCTGCCGGAGCGGTCCGCCTTCGGCTTCGAGGCGGAGGACCGGTTCTACGGCCATTGCCTCGGACATGACGCGGCGGAGGAGCTGTCGCTCGACGACGGCGAGCTGAGCGCGAGAGTGAGCCGCCATATCGACGATGCCTGCGAGAGTCTGCGAGAAGGACAAGTCGAGCGGATCGTCAGCTTGATCCGCTGCTTGAAGCGGCTGCGGCATGAGGGCTATCCGTCGCAAATCCGGCGCATCCCGGGCGGGTTCCGGTTCGCCGCGCCGCCTCGATTGCCGTTCAACTTAAGCTCGAAGCTGCCCTACGCTACCGAAGGCGCGTTGGTTGCCTATGCCGCCGACGGCCGGGAGATGAGACGGATCGCGCAGCGGATGATCGACGCGCATGGCGGCTATTGGATGGCCGAGAGGCTATGCGTATTCACGACGATAGGGGGAAGCGGGGAAATCGACCATTGCCCGAAGCATAACGACGACATGACCGCGCCATTCCGGGTCGAGCCGGACGCCGATTATACGCAGGGAGGGATTTCCATTGAATGACCGCATGATTGAAACGATTCGCGCTTGCGGCCTCACTTACGTACGGAAGCACCGGCTGCCGGGCGACATCGAGCTGTATGAGGCGACTCACAAGGTGGACAACGCGGCGTTCGGCCAATATTTGCTCGTTCCGCTAAGCCTTGCGCGGTTCCTCGCGGCGACGGAGAGTCCGGAAGCGTATTCGGCTTTCGAGGAAAGCGCGCTGTCGCCGTTCTACTTCCGCCTGCGCGGGGATTGGGGCTGGAATTTGTACTTATGCCTGATTCTCGCCGACGACGATCTGCCAAGGCTTCCGCCGGACAAGGTTGCCCAGGTGGAGAGGGGCAAGAAGTACGGCAAAAAAATCGTGCTCGGCTTCTCGGAGCTGCGGGAGAGGCTCCCCGCGGCCAAAATCCCGGACAGCCTGCCCGGCGAAGCGGCGGCCGATCCGTCGGCCGACTGGCTGCGGGAGCTTGCCCCGCCGGGGCTGGCGTTCTGCCTGCATGACGATTACCGGGAAGCCCGAATCGAATCCTATTTGCGCGGCGAGGAGCAGCCGCTCGTTCGTCCGGCCGGCGACGACCAGGGAGGAGCGCCGGCCGCGCAGCCCGCGGGCCCCATACGCTCGCTGGAGTTCGGTGCGGCGTTCCGGCCTCATCTGCTGGCCGATGCGTCGCGGCTCGATTTCGTGAAGGTGAATTTGCTGCACGGCCCGAACGGCATGGGGAAGACGTCGGTATTGGAAGGCATCGAGCTGTCCTTCACGGGCAGCGTGCAGCGGAACCTGCTCTCCCAGTCGCGCGAGCCGGAGGGCTGGGACGGGATCGTCACCTTTGCCGGCGACGGGCAGGCGTTCGACGGCATGCCGGACGAGCAGGAGAAGCGGGATCGGGAGACGGCGTATTACAAGCACAAGGTCGCCCCGCGGGCGCGCAGCCAGATCAACCGGGCGTTCCATCAGTATAATTACTTCTCCTCCGAAGCCCTCTATCAGTTTTGCTATAACCCGGATGCCCGTTCGGACTTCCGCGGCGACTTCGCCAGGGTGATCTACGGGGAGCAGCTGGAGCGGATGGAGCAGCGGTGGAATCAGTATAAAAGGGAGTTCGAGCTGCATAGCAGCCGCGACCAGAAGCGCATCGACGAGCGGATGGCGGCGATGGAGTCGCTGCGAAACGACGATTTCCGGGCGTCGGAGATGATGCGCGAACGCGCGGTATCCGCCGCCATGAGCATGAAGAAATGGATCCATGCGAGCAAGCTGGCGTACCCGACCCTGGACGAGCAGGCCGCGCTTCGCCAGATCGAAGAATGGCAGCGGCATTTCGCTCCGATCGTCGACGGGCTCGTCGTCATGAGCGCCGCCCTGCTCCACGGAAGCGGCGAGCTGCCGGATAACGGGGCCGCGCTTGGCGCCGCCATGGACCGGCTGGCGGAGGCGGAGCTCGGCCTTGCCGGCGACAAGTCGGCGATCGCCGCGAAGCTTGAAGAGCTGCCGGATTCCGGCGAGCTGCGGGCCGAAGCGGGCAAGGAAGAGACGAGGCTGGCGGAGCTGACGGCGCGGATCGGACGCCTCGGCGGACTCGAAGCCCGCCTGCAAAGCGCGAAAGCGATCTTCGATCAGCCGCAGCTGCGCCGGTTAAGGCGGGAGCTGCAGGAGCGCAAGGCCGAGCTGACCGGCAGGGGGGCCCGGCTGAAGCGGCTGTTCGCCGAATACCGGCATCTGGCCGGGCAGAAGGTGGAACGCTTGGATTTGCCCGATGCGGAGCGGCGGTTAGCCCGGCTCGAAGCGGATTATATGGAAGCGTTGTCCGGGTACGAAGAGTCGGCCAAGCAGGCGGAAGCGCGCGAGCGGAAGGTCGGCAGGCTGAAGCGGCTGGCCTCCGAGCTGAAGCAGCTCGGCAAGCAGTACTTGCATGATCACGGCGAAGAGAAGCAGTGCCCATTATGCGGGCACGACTATGAAGACCGCCATATGCTGGAGGAGGCTGTCGAGCGGGGCGTGCTCGCCGAGGACGAGGCGCTTGCTAGGGGGCTGGCGGAGAAGGCGCGGAAGCGGGCTGCGGCCGAGCAGGCCGAATCGGACCGCAACGGTCTTGCGGCGCATATTCGCCGGTACAAGGAGCACCGGGCGGCCTTTGCCGCCATTACGGCAGCGGCCGGGGAGGCGGGGCTCGACGCCCGGCCGTCTTTTGCCCCCGAGGCGCTGCAGCATTACTTCATGCAAATGAGCGGCCGGCTGGAGGCGTGGCGCGAGGAGCTTCGCCGCGCGGACGACGAAATCGGCCGGCTCGACCGCGAAGGCTTCACGCTGGCGGCGCTCGCCGGTCTGGACGAGCTGCTTGCCGATCCTGAGCTTGCCCTCGCCGGCGAGGCCGGCGAATCCGGTGGAACGTGCGAGCAGGCCATCACCGGCCTGCAGCGCGAGCGGGAGTCGTTAACGGACGAGGGGAACCGGCTGGCCGCCGGCTTGGCGGCGCTTCGGGAGCGGGCCGATCGGACGGAGGAGCTGCGGCGGCAATACCGGGACGAGCTGGAGGCCGCCGATGCGCGGCTTAACGAAACCGCAAGCAGGCTGCAGACGTTCCGCCGCATGCAGGCCGCCTTCGCTTCGCTCGCCGAACGCAACGTTACGCTAAGCGACGCGGATTCCTGGTCCGAATGGCGCTCATGCCTGCTTCAATTGCAGAGGGAATCCGACGCGCTGAGACAGGCGCTTGAGCCCGCGATCCTGATCGAGCATCAGGCGAGAAGGCTGGAGGAATGCGAGAGCGAGCTCCGGCAGCTGACGGAGCGGAACGCCCGGTGCCGGCAGGCGCTCGAAGCCTTCTCCCGGCTGAAGCCATTGACCGAATACGGCGCCGAGTTCGTGAAGAGCAATTTCGAAGCGATCGGCAAGCTGTTCGTCGCGCTCCATGCGCCGAACGAGTTCGCCGGGCTTCATCTGTCCGAAGACAACGAATTGACGGCCGTACGAAAAGGCGGGAGAGGCCGCTGCGCCCTCTACCAGATGAGCACGGGGCAGCGAACGGCGGTCATACTGGCCATCTTCTTCGTCATGCATCTGGCGATGGATACGGCGCCGAAGTTTCTGATGCTGGACGAACCGGTGGCCAACATGGACGAGCTGAACGTGCTCGGCCTGCTCGATTTTTTAAGGCAGCTGGCGGTCGCGAGAGGGACGCAAATCTTTTTTACGACGGCCAATCCGCAGGTCGCGACGCTGTTCCGGCGCAAGTTCAGCTTTTTCAAGGACGATTTCCGGGCGTATCGGTTCGAACGCCATCCGGAAGGACCGGTCCGGATTCAGGTCCAGCAATTCGTCCCTCAGCGGGAGAAGCCGGTGCGGAGCTTCCGGCTGTAGGAAGGCATCCGCCGGATTGGAGGAGAGGGGCTCGTGGTGAAGCGGGTACAAGCGTTTTTTTCGAGGCATGCCTGGAAGGTTTCGTTCTCGCTGCGGACGTTTCTGCTGCAATGGTTCTCTACGTTCGCGATTCTGTGGACGTTTATCGATTTCGCCGACTTCTACGCGTCCAAAGCGAAGGTGGAGCTATGGAATCCGCCGGTCTGGTGCGTGCTGCTCGCCGGCATTCTGATCGCCGGGTGGCTGAGCCGCCCGCGCCTGACGCGCACGGTCAGACTGCGGGATAAGGATGTCGCGATCCGTCTGAAGGTGGACGATCTGTTCCGGCAGAAGGGCTGCGCGGCCATTATTCCCGCCAACGGCTGGTTTAAGGTCGGCCATGTCTCCGAAGCGTCGGTGCAGGCGCAGCTCTGCAGCCGCTATTACGGCAGCGCGGCGGAATTCGAGCGGGAGGCCGGGAGCCTGCTGGCAAGCGAGTCCCACGTTATGCGTACGTTCAACGGCGAGCCGGTCAAGGAATATGCCGTCGGCACGGTCATTCGGATGGAGCCGGCGTCCCGGACGATCAAGGCGGCTTATCTGGTCGCGACGGCCCGGCTGAACGACTACGGCAGAGCGGTTCCGAGCCGGGACGATCTAAGGGACGGCTTAACGGCCGTCTGGCACTATATCGCGGCAAGGGGGAGCAGGGAGCCGCTCGTCGTTCCGATCATGGGCAGCGGGAGGCATCGGATCAATATAAACCGGTTCGAGCTGATGCACGACATCGTCCGTACCTTCGTGCAGGCGGTCGAGGGCAATAAATTTACGGAGGAGCTTACGATCGTCATCCACCCGGATTCCTTCATCCGGCATCAATACGACTTGAACGAGATGGAGGAGTACTTGCGGCACGTGTGCAAGTTTGGCGTATAATGGAGCTTTAGCGGAGAGAAGGCGGAAGGTGATTGGAGTATGACGAGGGAAGCGTTCGAGAAGATCGCCCGGAAGGCATTCCCGGGGGCCGAGCTGCTCGGCATGCGGGAGCTGGCCGGCGGCGTATCCGCGCAGGTGACGGAGCTTGCGGTACTCGCGGGGGGACGCGAGCGACAAATGGTCGTGCGGCGGCACGGCGCCGCCGACCTGGAGCGGAATCCGCGCGTCGCCGCGGATGAATATAAGCTGCTGCGGCTGCTGCGCGGCGCGGGCTTGCCCGTGCCGGAGCCGTATTTCGCGGACGAATCGGGCGAAATCTTCGATTCGCCTTATGTGGCGATCGCCTTCGTCGACGGCAAGGCGGACTTCGCCCCCGTGGATTTGGACGGTTCTATCGCTCAGTTGGCCGGCGTATTGGCGGACATTCACCGCGTGGAAGGCAAGCGGGACGAGCTAGGGTACTTGCCTGCGCAGGAAGCCGTCTGCGCCGGGATGATCGCCGCAAGGCCCGCCAGGCTGGACGAGTCGTTGGACGAGGGGCGCATCCGGGCTTGCCTGGAACTAGGGTGGCCGCCGGAGCGGCGTAATAAGCGCGTGCTGCTGCACGGCGATTTCTGGCCGGGCAACGTGCTGTGGCGGGACGGACGCCTCGCCGCGGTGATCGATTGGGAGGACGCGGCGCTCGGGGATCCGCTGGCCGATCTCGCGAACGCGCGGCTGGAGACGCTGTTCGCGTTCGGCGAGGAAGCGATGCGGGCGCTCACGCGGCACTACGTTGCCCGGATGCCGGATTTGGACGACGCGAGCCTGCCGTACTGGGAGCTGTGCGCGGCTTTGCGGGCTTGCAGGCTGTCTTCCTGGGGACTCGCCCCGGAGGTCGAGCGGCGGATGCGGGAGAGGCACCGGCGGTTCGTCGATCAGGCATTCGGGAAGCTTTCCGGCCCCGGCTGACGGCGCAACCGCTTTTTTTCAACGACTCCGTACAAAACAGAGCTTTCCGGAAGTCATTTCCGGAGAGCTTTTTTATTAATTCCTCAGTAGACCGCCTGTTAAACTTGGAGCCGCCTGAAGGCGTTTGGAAAAATTGAATGCCATTGGCGAATTTTTACGTATACCTATTGTCTGGCAGGTGAATATTATCTACATGACTTGTGGACTGCCTATACAGAGGGGAGTAATTAAAGTTGGAAACATTGTGGCTGGAGTATGCGTGGGCATTGCTCATTCTTATCGGTTTGGAGGGATTGCTGTCTGCTGACAATGCGTTGGTGCTGGCGGTCATCGCGAAGCATTTGCCGGACGGACAGAGGAAACGGGCGATTAACTATGGCATCATCATGGCATTTGTCTTTCGTTTTGCTGCCCTTTTTGCGATATCCTTTATCGCGAATGTCTGGCAGGTGCAGGCGATCGGTGCAGCCTATCTTCTATACCTTGGGCTAAAGCACATCATCCAAGCGCGTTTCGGTAAGAAAAACGAGAATATTCACAAGGATCAGAAGCGGGAAGCGGCAGGGAAAGGCTTTTGGCCGACGGTTGGAAAAATTGCGCTGGCGGACCTCGCCTTTGCGATCGATTCCATTCTAGCTGCGGTCGCGCTTGCCCTCGGACTGCCAGATTCGCCGCTCGGAGATTTCGGCGGGATGGACGGCGGACAATTTATTGTCGTGGTGCTTGGCGGAATCGCCGGCTTAATCTTAATCAAATATGCGGCTACTTGGTTTGTAAAACTGCTTGGCCAACGCCCGGCACTTGAGACAACGGCTTACGCGATCGTTGCCTGGGTCGGGGTCAAGCTTGCCGTCATTACGCTTGCCCATGAGGATATCGGGGTTTTGGATCATCATTTTCCTCATAGCACGCTTTGGACTTCCATCTTCTATACCGTATTGGTAGCGATAGCTCTAATTGGGTGGTTTGCACCGAGCAACAAACCTGCTAAGGTAAGCAGTTCCTAACTGGAAATTTTACGGAATGGTTGAATAAGAGCCGGTTTCCCCGGTTGAAAAAATGGCGATCGCGCTTGAACGCAAGCTTTCCAGTGTCCTCGGGGACAACCATCGCCGTGCTCGCAAGGAGGCGTAGAATCGCGTCGCGGCTTAGACACAGGGCCGTTTCATCAGGTCATACGGAGCTGTCTCCAAAGGTCATCCAGCGACCGGAGAGACGGCTCCGTTTTTTTGACTTTGGAATCGAGAGATCAATCCTCCCGCACAAAGATTAAGGCGGAATCGCGCCGGCTATGTTATATTGAAGCGATGCAGCAATTAATGAATATTCGGAAGGAGAACGCATCATGGCAACCGAATCGGGGACGAAAGAAAACCCCTGGAAGTTGAAGACGCCGCCGCAGACGTCGGAGTACGAAATGTACATGGACGAGAAGGACGGGAAGGAAATACTGGTGTGTACCGTAGGCAAAACGGTGCTGTATTACGACTATCGCTGCATCGGCGACCTGCATGCCATGCTGAAGCGGCACGGCGATTGGATGGAGCTGGGCAGCGCGGACGAGCAGAAGCCCGCGAAGGAAGGCACCGTCGAAGCATGGGGACGTTCGGCCGACAATCCGGCCGGCGGATGGTACGGCTTGAAGAAAGGGTACCGCGGCCGCTTCGGCATGTACATTCCGCCGCTGATGGAAGCATTGGGGCTTGCAGAGGTCGAGCATCATCCGAGAAACAACCGGATGCGGGCCTTGTAACGTCTAATGTGCCGGGAAAGTATGGCCTGGATCGATCGACCGGCCATTTACAATAAGTTAACAACAAATGCCTTGATAGAACCGAAAGGATCTGTCAAGGTATTTTCGTATATCGAACGATACGACGATCACCAACGCATCGAGCGTTTCGTACCGCTACACGCCGGCTTCGAGGATGGCGGCTATCGTATTGACGGCATTTCCGTTATTATTGATTTATCCGTTCATGCAAAAGCATTTCAATAAAGGGGCCATGCTGGGTTCCGTCAAAGGTTGAACGTAAGGAAACGAAGACGGGAGGGTTACATTGTGCCAACCAAATATGTCGCTCATCGTGGGCTGAGCATGCAAGCGCCCGAAAATACGATTCCCGCTTTCGAGCTGGCGGGAAAAGCCGGGTTCTGGGGTATCGAATGCGATACCTATTGTACGACGGACGGCCGCTGGATCGTTCACCACGACCGTACGGTGGATCGAATGACCGACGGTACGGGAATCGTACAAAACTTCTCCTTCGAAGAGATAAGCAAATTGAATATCGTGAGCGGCCGTCAGATCGAGCAATATCCCGGACTCCGCATCCCGGCTTTGGAACAGGTTTTGGAAGTTTGCAAAAACTATCAGCTGCACGCATTCATTGAAATCGAGCTGTACCATCATGATCGGAACCTGATCGATCTAGTAGCGCTTGTCGATCGGTGCGGCATGCTGCGGCAGTGCAGCTTCATCTGCTTCAATGCCGACGATCTGAAGAAGGTACGGGCGATCGACCGCGACGTTCCGCTCGGATATTTATCGGCCGGCCGCCCCTCGTTCGCCGATCTGGATCTCGTTGAACAATTAAGCCCGGCCTTTCTCGATTACGATTACAAGTCGGCTTCGGCGGCGGACATCAAGAGGCTGGCGAAGCTCGGAACGAAGGTTTCGATGTGGACGCTCAATTCGCGTGCGGACGCTATGCCCTTCATAGAAGCCGGGGCCGAGTATATAACGACCGATACTATTTTGACCTGACCGGCAGCGGCGCTTCATGGCGGGTGATCGCGTACGGATGGGAAACCGGTTGCTTTTATTTAGCCGGCGGGAGTATCATCTACTATGAAGCCTGATGAAGGGAAGGGGATAGCGATGAGAATCGGTTTGCTGATCGTGGACATGCAGCGCTTGTTCATGAATGAGGTGGCGGACAAGCACCGAGTGGCGGAAACTTGCGAATATATCAATTACGTGTCCGGCTTGCTCAGAGCGGCGGGGCAGCCCGTTATTCACATTCAGGATATGGAAGGGGCGCAGCACGACGCCGATCCGGAAGCGAGATCGATTATCCCGGAGGTGGTCGTAGGACCGAATGACCTGCGGGTGGAGAAGGAGTATTCTAACGCCTTCTGGAAAACGGATCTGGAGCAGATGCTTCGCGATCAGGGCGTCGAGTTTGTCGTCGTCTCCGGCTTCTCCGCCGAGTATTGCGTCACGTTTACCGCGAACGGCGCGGCGGAGAGAGGATTCCCTGCCGCCATATTGCAGCGGGGCATTCTCAGCGCCAATCCGGATGCCGTAAGCTCGATATACCGCGACCGGCATGTCGTATCCCATTCGGTGATCAACTATATGACGAGCGTTATCGGCAAGACCATTGCGCCTGAATAGGCGCTTTTTTTAATGCCGCTAACCTCTTGCGCAACAATGGCTTCCTTCCGCGCGTCGAATAAGAGGAAGGATTTGGAACATCAATGTGTAGGAGGAGCAAATATGATTCGAAGGGGTACGGGAACAAAGAACAAAACCGTATTTTTCTTCTTGGCGGCACTGGCCGGGATAGATGTAATATTCATCCTATTAAGCATTAATGACTATGCGGTTTATTTCTTGCACACTTCCGGATGGCATATGCCCATTCTGTTTAATGTCGTGTCGTTAGTAATCTTATTCTTTATCTCCAAAAAGAAGATCCTATGGATTCCCGTTTCCGTGCTAATCTTATTTTTAATTCTATTTCGATTAGGATTTTTATTTTATGGCTGGCATTACGACTATGCGGTTTCCCCAAAAGGGACTGAAACGCTGATCATCAAGCATCGGGTTGCCACTTTGGGCGAGAGCCAATACTTTTATGAGTTTTATCGAAAGTCGGGAATTGTAATGAAAAAGCTGGCCGAACAGAACTTCAAAATCATTGTTCATTACCAAGATCGAGATCGATACCCAAACGCACGGAAAACCTTAGGGCTTGATCATCCGATTTGGCGAGACGAGAAGGAAGTCGGTTTTGAAACGAAAGACGGCAGGATCGATATTTCGCTGGATGATTAACGCTTTTAGATAATCGCGTAATCGGAGGGAGCATGAAAAAAAGGTATGCAGCATTGTTGGTTTTTGTTCTCGGTATTGTCTAGTTTATAGGGAGGTGGCCTCTTTGATATTCATAACCGAATCCGATTCCTTGGAAGACTATTTGGCAGAATCGGAAGAAGTAGATTTCAGCCATCTTTCCATCAGAGAGAAGGCGGCCGAGTTATATGCAATCTCGTCTAACGATGAAGAGTTCATAGGGCATGCATATCGATTCGTCCGGGACGAAATTTCGCATTCCTGGGATATTCAAAGCCCGCGAATTACGCGCAAAGCGTCGGAGGTTCTCTATTTCAAGGAAGGCATCTGCTACGCCAAGTCTCATTTGCTATGCGCGGTTTTGCGGAGCCAAGGGGTTCCTGCGGGCTTTTGTTATCAGAAGCTTACTTTGGGCGATGCGCCGGATACCGGCTACTGCGTTCATGCTCTAAATGCCGTTTTCTTGAAGTCCCTTGGCCGCTGGATCAGACTCGATGCGCGGGGCAATAAGCCGGGCGTTCATGCCGAATTTTCGCTGCATGGGGAACAGCTCGCTTTCCCCGTACGGGAAGCTTGCAACGAAATAGATTATCCGAAAATCTATGCGCATCCGCATCCCCATACGATTCGGGCGTTAAAACAAAACACGGACTGCGTCCAAATGTGCCTTCACGGATTGCCGGCCGAACTAATGAGCTGAGTGTTGACCGGAATGGAGCGGAAATCTATAATGTATTCGGACGAATTGAGCTCTCGGATAATCGGGAGCTCCGTTTTTTGGTAAACAGTCCGTAGAATTCGATCACTTTCAGAGGAGTAATGATCTTGGGTTACATGAAGGAATTAAGACGGCTTATAGGCACACGCCCCATAATCATGGCTGGCGCATGCGTGTTATTGGTCGACGATAAGAATCGGCTATTATTGCAGCGCAGAACCGACAATAGGTTATGGGGACTGCCTGGCGGCGCATTAGAGCCGGGCGAGAGTCTCCCGGAAGTGGCCAAGAGAGAGCTTTTTGAGGAGACAGGTTTAATCGCGAACGCGTTAACCTTGTTTGATGTGTTTTCAGGCCATGCGTTTTATTACAAATATCCTCATGGCGACGAAGTGTATAATGTCGTAACCGCGTATCAATGCCATGATTATAGCGGCTCGTTAGAAATGGATGGAGAAGAAACGATGGAATTACGCTTTTTTGATGCGAAGGAAATGCCGGCTGATATCAGTCCGCCCGATTTGCCGATCATCGAACAGTATTTGTTAAAAGGACATTAGAACTTTGATAAGGATCAGTTGCCACGGCAGCTGGTCCTTATTACATGATCAGGGCAGTTATGAGGAACTTTCAGAAGGAACAAGGGAACATGAACAATAATGATTATTAAGCCGACTATGCAAACGGAAATACGGCAAGTTCCTTTCGCATGCGAAGTGGCAGTGCAACAACCACGTTCGTGCGTTCGTCTGGTGGTTAGAGAGGATACAAGGGGGTTGAAAGAATGCGAATGAGGTTGATCGTCGCGCTCCTACTGTTAGCAATGTCCACGGCTTGCGCCGCTGCCGCCAACGAAGAAAAGCAAGTGCCGCTTCGCGACAGTCGAGCAAACGCCTCGCAGGCGCTTCTGGAAGCGAAGGATTACAAGGTTAATTCCTATGAAGGAGTAGCTCACTCTTACACGCTGACCAAAGAAAAGCTGACGGAACTTCCCTACATGATGTATTGGGGGCTGCAGTCCGTCGACCCTCTGAATTATGTGGGAAAAGAAATTATCATTGACAAGTTCGTCGTGGAAGATCATCCGCTTGCCAAAGGAAAAGTCGAAGTCTATGTTTATTCCAGCGAAGGCCAACCATTTGGCGGAACGTCCGTTCCTTATCGCAGACGGGACGACGGCGGATACTGGTCCATGGACGGCAAGACGCTGGAGGAAATTCAACCAAAGTCGTTTCAAGAATGGCAGAAAGCTTGGATGGCCCGATACACTCCGTAATTCCTACCGGGCTGCCAGCGCTGCGCCCAAATCCGTTGCAACACCGAATACCAGGCTGAGTATCCGCATATAAAATGGAATAAAAAGATGGTGCTACTGGCAGGCAATTAGAACAATCGAATGGAGTGGGTTTTGACTTGAACACAAAGGACCCTGCCGGTTTTTGGATTCGATTCGGCGCATCGATTCTTGATGCGCTTATCGTCGGAGTCCCGCTGGCCATTATTGCGCTTGTTTTCACCGGAGGAACGGGAGAGGAGTATGTCACGGATATCTTATCGTTCCTGTATACATTGCTTACGCCAATCCTATGGAATGGCTATACGATCGGCAAACGGATTTGCGGGATTCGAATCGTGAAGGTGAGCGACGGGCAGCCGCCGGGTCTTGGCACGATGCTGCTGCGAAATGTGGTGACAGGCTTAATTTACGCCATAACACTCGGCATTGCCTTTATAGTAAGTGCGATCATGGTAGGAGTCCGCGAAGACAAACGGTCGATTCATGATTTTATCGCGGGAACGGAAGTCGTGTATGATGGACCCTGATAACATAAACTAAGTTACCCGATGCAATTTGTGATGACTTGCAGGAAATACCAAGGCAGCCGCTCAGAACGATCGGCTGTTTTTTCATTGAGGTAATTGACTGTAAAAAGCTGGGTTAGTATGATTGCTAAGAAGTGAGAGTTCTAGAATGAGAGGCTTCAAATGCCACCAAGAGTGCAGCAGGAGGAGTTTCGGTATGAGCAAAACGAAAAAGTTCTTCATCGTAATGGTTTTGGTTTTTGCATTTGCACTTGTTGTTACTCCGTATGTATATGTTCAAATAAATAAAATAGTATACGATGACAGAGTAACGAATTACCTCATTGAAGAAGAAGGATACAAGGCGGAGGAAATAAGGTCCGTTAAGGGAGTTTGGGGAATTAAACTACCCCCTTTTTATGCGGTTGTTGTTTTTAATGATGAACCGTTTGTTGAATATATTTATTTTGCGCATAATGACGTACTGCAATTTGGATACGGCATTTCGGATGAAGGAAAACAAAAAGGGATTACCGAAGCCGATTTAAAGCACTATGTTCCTTATGGATAGGTATTTGAAGCCTTTGCCGGCTACAAACACTATTAGAAATATTTCAATCTCCAATGGAGGAATAGGAATGATTTTCTTTGATTTAGATGGGACGCTTCTAGATTTTAAAGGTGCAGAGTTCTTAGCCGTTCTTGCGTTTCACAACCAATTCAGCTCTTTATTCAATTTTTCTGGTAATCAAAGTGACTTTTATCGAGAATGGTGCAGTATCGGAAAAAAACATTATTCGCGGTTTTTACAAGGCGAGCTGTCCTTTGAGCAACAAAAAATCGCGAGGATGAAAGAACTTATAGGCGAGCTTCAGGATTGTGAAGCTGCGGAGTATTTTCAATTTTATTTAAAAAGCTTCGAATACAATTGGAGGCCATATGAAGATGTCATCCCTTGTCTTCAGAGCTTAAAAGGTAATCGACTAGGTATTATTACGAATGGCGATCTAAATCAACAAAAGCAAAAGCTGGAACGAATGGGGATTTTGGAATATTTCGAGGTTGTAATTGCCTCGGGGGACGTTGGAGTCTCAAAGCCGAACACAAGGATTTTTGAAGTAGCATCTGAAATGACGGGTCAACATCTGCATGCGATTACATATATAGGAGATGATTTTTCTACAGATATCGCTCCTTGTGAAAAGCTCAATATGAGAGGTATCTGGTTAAACAGGCAGAATGAACGTCTTGAGAGGCCTGTTCAGCGAATGATAACAACTTTAGATAATCTGTATGAACACCTATAATAAATCTTCTCTTACAGGATAGGTTGCCTGAATCTAAATGATGATCGATCTGCATCAAAAAAGACGCTTCCGATGGGAGCGTCTTTACCATTTTCAGAACGGATGTTCGTTTCTTGGAGCGATTAAATGAAATCGGCACTTATTCGACTTACCTATTATTAGTATAAACCAGCCTAAATTATAAGTCTATATTTTATCCGGGTAAAGTTATATAGTTTGGACCAGGCCTGGAAAAATGTTAGGTGCGTGACGCATAGAGGAGGGGGATTGTGCCGGTACGTTTATGGAATACCAGCTTGAAAGTCCGGCTAATCGGCGAAGCACTGTTTAACCTGCTGTTTTGGATATACTTCCCGTTTATAACCGTATATTTTGGCGCGGCTTTAGGCAATCATATCGCAGGCCTTCTGATGATCGTCCCTCCGCTATTCAGTATGATCGGAACGCTGCTAGGAGGTGCTATGGCGGACCGGTTAGGACGGCGGCCGGTTATGCTGCTGGGTGCTGTGCTTCAGACGGCGATGTTTACATGGTTTGCGGCGTCACCATCCCATTTGATGGATTATATCGCCTTTATCGGCATTGGGCTCGGGGGCGCCTTCTATAGTCCGGCCAGCTCGGCTATGGTTGCTGATCTGGTTCCTGCGCAAAACCGCCGCCAGGTATTTGCAACATTTACGACGGCCAATAACATCGGCGCGGTACTTGGGCCGGCGCTTGGGGCTATTTTCTTCTTCCAATACAGGCAACAATTGTTATGGACTTGCGCATTGGTGTTGCTGCTGTATTCGATTGCCATTTCGATCATGGTTCGTGAAACATGGCCGGATTCGACGAAACGCCGGGAAGGCTCGACTTCGGTTTCCCGAATGATCACGGAACAGTGGAAGGGGTATGGCCTTATTTTTCGGGATAAAGTATTCCTGCTTTATATTTTGGCAGGCATCTTTGCCCTGGTACCCATCATGCAGCTGGATCTTTATTTGCCTGTTTACGTGATTCATGAAATCCCTGCCCAGACTCTAATCGCATGGAACGGTGATTCCCTTACGCTGTCCGGTACGGAGATATTCGGATGGATACTGGGGCTTAATGGTCTTTTGTTCGTTCTGTTCATCCTTCCGGTTACGAAGTGGTTCGGCAATTGGAAAGAGCGCAATGTTTTTATTCTGTCATCGCTGTTGTCCGGAGCAGGCACCTTCGCCGTAGGGCTCAACTCCAACATATGGTATTTGTTTATCGTGACGATCATGTTCACCTTTGGCGAGATGGTGCGCTCCCCGGTGACCCAGAGCTTTATTAGCGGCTATGCTCCCGAGCATGCAAGAGGACAGTACATGGGAGCGAATAGCCTGCAGTTCACGATCGGGAAATTTTTGGCGCCGGTGACGGTTTTCCTGTCTGGCTGGGTGCCGCCTATGGGCATATTCAGCATTATTTTCGTATGTTCATTCATCAGTATTTTGTTGTACATTCAGCTGTTTCGAATGTATTCGTGCAGCCGGAAATAGGAAGTGTTCGATCTTAAAAAAAATAATCCCTTGTTATCCATCCATTGCCGGCTTATTGTGGATATAAAAAAAGCATCTCATCTCATCAGGAAAGGAAGACCCATGGATCCGCAAATAAAATTATTGTTCCTGGACGAGCACGTCTTAGAAGGTGCTGCGCGATTTGGTGTCAGCCAAAAGGACCTATCTTTCATCGGGGGCTTTCAAAACTTTATCTACTCCTACAATCGCGAAGAAGTCAAATACATTCTTCGTTTCACCCCCAGCACCCTGCGCAAGCCGGAAGGACTTGAAGCCGAATTGGAATGGATTCGTTATCTGGCGGAGGAGGGGATGTCCGTCTCAGAACCGATATGTTCAGTTAACGGGAAGGACATTGAACGAATCCCGGCAAAAAGGTTGGATTTCTACGTGACCGCCTTCAGGCATGCGCCCGGCCGGAAAATCGGATACCCTGAATGCTTAGGAAATCCCTTACTTTATGAACAATGCGGACGCATGACAGGCAAACTTCATGAACTGGCGAAGCGCTATAAACCTTTGGCCAGACGGCACACGTGGGAGGGTAACGATTACCTCTTACGAGCCAGAGAGTATTTACCGACAGAGCATGAACCCATTCTTCAGGCTCTTGATGAACTTAAAGAACAATTGGTCAGGCTGCCTGTTACTCCGGACCATTTCGGTTTGATTCACGGGGATATCAATGTAGGCAATTTTACGGTCGATGAATCGGGTAAAATTACGCTTTTCGACTTCGACGAATGCCAGTACAGTTGGTATGCCGAGGATATTGCCATCCAGCTCTATTATTTGCTGTATGTATTTGGTGAAGATTCGAAGTCCGAACGGAAGGCGCAGTACGAAATGTTCATTAAACATTTCGAACGAGGCTATTCAGAGGAAGGCCGACAGTTGCCTGCCGGCTGGAAGGAGCAGCTGGCGCTCTTTCTTAGACTTCGCGAAATAATCGTATTCGTCGGTATGCACCGGAGCTGGGATTTAAGTCAACCGGACGATTGGACACGCGATTTTCTGCGAGATAGTCGAATGCGGATCGTTAAGGGGCTTTCGTTAATTGACGATTTATTTTAATAAAAAAGCTGCTTTACAGGAGGAATAGATGAGCTCGAATTTTCATCATTTGGTCAGAGGCATTATTACGGACGGAGAAAAGGTCTTAGCGGCGCGGGCGATCGGGCATAAAAACACATTCTTGCCAGGCGGTCATGTCGAGTTTGGCGAAAGCGCGCCAATAGCCTTACAGCGGGAAATCGAAGAGGAGCTTGGCTTGTCGTGCCGCATTGAGGGGTATTTGGGATTAGTGGAGCATCAGTGGCTAAAAAACAATGAACTGCATTGCGAGATTAATCAAGCTTTCAAAGTGATCGTACCTGAGCTGGACGTATCCCGAAATCCGCCGTCTCGCGAATCTCACATCGAGTTTATTTGGGTGTCCGTTAATGAGCTTGAGAATTACCGGTTGCAACCGTTCCCGTTCAGAAAGCTGATTCCGCAGCTCGTTAACGGAGATAGGTCGGTATGGTGGGAGAGTACGTTGAATCTGGAAATCGACGCGGAAAATATCGGTTAGGAATGACGGTTCACTGAAACCAGCAATCGAGAAGAAATTGCGCGGCTCTTTTTGGTGTATATTGAAAGAGGATGTCCATTTCGTTCCAGAGGAGCTGTTGACTGATGTCGATCAGTTTGAATCCGTATTTGGTTTTTGAAGGCAAAGCGAAAGAAGCGGTCCATTATTACGAGAAAGCGCTGGGCGGGAATGTGGTCAGCATCATGACGTTCGGAGATATGCCGGCGGACCCGAATTATCCGTTAGCGGATGACGCGAAGGATCGCGTCATGCATGCGCTTCTGAATGTCGGCGACGCGGTTCTCATGTTCTCCGATACGTTCCCGGGTATGCCTCATCAACCGGGCGAAACGGTTCAGATTGCCATCCATCCGAGTGAAGAGGCAAGAGCGAGGGAAATCTTTGCCGCTCTGGAAGACGGCGGACAAGTCGTCATGCCCCTTCAGAAGACGGATTGGAGCCCCTTGTACGGAATCGTAAAGGACAAGTTCGGGGTTACGTTCCAAGTGAACGTCCCGGGCGAACAGCCGCAGCAATAGATAGCAAAATTCCGCTCCGCGATACGAGGGCAGCCGGCCGGAAGGCCGGCTGTTTTTTTAAATGAAACCTTTGTTTAATAATTACTCCTTATTTTTCTTATGTTCACGATTTTTCTTTTCATTGTAAATACAAGAATTAAACCTACCACACTTAACAGAACCCTTGATAGAATGTTCATTTAAAACCTGACTCCTTTGTCATGCTTTGCTATGATAAATTTTGAACAGGTAACCTACTACTTTGGCATCGGAACACTTTTTAAATGGGAAGCGGGGGATCGCGTGCGTTCGTTCTGGCTGTGGTTTGGGTTGTTGATCGCCGCGTGGCTTGGCTCGATGCTGCGGATTGCCCCGGAAGGGGCCGAACTGGCCTGGCGCTTGCTGCTTAGCGCTTTATCGCTGACGGCGTTCTTCCTGTCGCCGATTTGTAGGGAGAAGCCCGTCGCCCTCACGGTCCTGCTGAGCGCCTCGGCGCTGCTTGGGGCTGCGGCGCTTTGGCCGCCTGCCGGCGGACCGTTCAATCCGTATCCGCTTCTCGTGTTTACGGTGCTCGCCGGGAAAGCGGTCTACCGGCTGCCCGCGAAGATGGCGGCCGTCGCAGGCGCTGCCGCTCTCGCGGGGGCGGCGGGTCACGGATTGGCCGGATCGTCCGGCCTGCCGCTGCCGTTCATCGGCTTATACGCCTTGCTGCTTGCGATCGCGCTATCGGTGTTCGCCGTCTTATCGGCGGAGCGGGAAGCGGCGGTTGCGCGGTATGAAGCGCTGCTCAGCGAGTACAGAATGCTGAAGCGCCGACTCATCTCGGACGAGGAAGCGGCGCGGCAGGAGGAGAGGGCTCACGTCGGCAGGGAAATCCACGATTCGGTCGGGCATAGGCTGACCGCGTTGCTGATGCAGCTTGAGGTGTACCGGATGCAGTCCGGCGAGCAGGCGCAAGAGATGCTGCTTAAGCTGAAAGAGCTTGCCAAGGAAAGCTTGGATGAAACAAGAAACGCCGTTAAAGCGCTGAAGCAGCAAGAGACCGGCGGGCTGCCGGCGATCCTGAGCCTCATCCGGAGGCTGGAGGCGGAGAGCTTCATGCGGATTCATTTTACCGTCAAGGACGGAGCGCTGTCGGCGCCCCTCAGCAACGCCCAGTCGATTGCGGTGTACCGCGCCGTACAGGAGGCGCTGACGAATGCGATGCGTCATGGTCAGTCCAGGGAGGCCAAGATCATGTTCGAGGCGCCCGGGGGCGGAAGCGTATTCCGGTTTGAAGTGGTGAACCTTCGGACCGGCGGCAAGCCGTTCAAGGAAGGCTTCGGGCTGCGATCGATGCGCGAGCGGCTGGAGCAGGCCGGCGGGCAGCTGGAGGTAGAAGCGTACGACAATCGTTTTGTCATTTGCGGTACGGTGTCGTTGCGGATGGGAACGGGGGAAGAGACATGATTCGAATATTGCTTGCGGAGGATCAGGCGATGGTGCGCCAGGGGCTGAAGATGATGATCGAGACCGACCCGGAGATGCGCGTAACGGGAGAGGCGGGCAACGGGAAGGAAGCGGTGGCGCTGTGCGAGACGCACGCGTTCGACGTCGCCGTGCTCGATATCCGGATGCCGGAGATGAACGGTCTGGAGGCGGTGAGAATCATCCGATCGAGGTGGCCGCGCTGCAAGGTGCTCATGCTTACGACTTTTAACGACGATCAATATGCACTCGACGCGCTGAAGAGCGGGGCGCACGGATATATGCTGAAGGACGCTGAGCCGGAGGCGCTCATCCGCTCGATCCGCAGCTGCTTGTCCGGCGGCATGGCACTGCAGGAGGATGTGGCGGCCAAAGTCATTCCGCGCCTCCTTCAAGGGCAGGAGCCGCAGGCGACGGTCGACGCGTCGATTACCCCTCGGGAACTTGCCATCGTACGACTCGTCGGCGAGGGACGAAGCAATCGGGAAATTGCGGACGAGCTCGGGCTGTCGGTCGGAACGGTCAAAAATCACATCAGCCAGGTGATGGATAAGCTTGAGCTGCGCGACCGGACGCAGCTTGCGATATACGCGATTCGCCATAACGTGGTATGACGGCAAGGACACCATGACTCCGGTCATGGGTATCGGCAAAGATTGTGACGGAAGACAGTGCTCGCACTGTCTTTTTGCATGTAAACTGCAGTCATAGCGAAAAAAGCGGGAGGCGGAACGCATGCTGGAAACGGTCGAACTTCGCAAGGAGTTCAAAGGGAAAACCGCTGTCGACGACGTCAGTCTGTATTTGAACAAAGGGGAATCGGTCGGCCTGCTCGGACCGAACGGAGCGGGGAAATCGACGACGATTTCGATGATTTCATCGCTGGTTAAGCCGACGAAGGGCGACGTGCGGCTGCATGGGAGAAGCGTTATCAAGCAGCCGCAGGACATCCGCAAGGTGCTTGGCGTCGTGCCGCAGGAAATCGCCTTATACGAAGAATTAAGCGCATATGAGAACCTGACGTTTTTCGGGAGGCTCTATAAGCTGAAGGGTGCCGCGCTCGAGTCGAAAATCCAGGAGACGCTGGAAATGGTCGGTCTCAGGGAGCGGCAGAAGGAATTGATCAAGACGTTCTCGGGCGGCATGAAGCGACGGATCAACATTGCGGCGGCGCTGCTTCACGACCCGGAGATCGTCATTATGGATGAGCCGACCGTCGGCATCGATCCGCAATCCCGAACCCATATCCTCGATACGGTCCGGCTGCTCAATCGGGAGAAGGGCACCACGGTCCTATACACGAGCCACTATATGGAAGAGGTCGAGCAGCTATGCAACCGCATGTACATTATGGATCACGGGCGCATTATCGCATCGGGGACGCATGAGGAGCTGCAGCGTATCCTGTCCGGCGAAGACACGCTGCTCATTCAGCTCAACGCGCCGAGCCAAGGGTTGATTCAGGAGCTGCAGCAGCTTGAACCGGTAAGGCGGGCGGAAGAAACCGATAACGGACTGAAGCTGATCGTAACGAAGCAAAGCAACATTCTGACGGCCGTCGTGCAGGCTGCGGAGCGGCAGCGGGTGCAAATCATTAACATTCACGTGCATACGCCGAGCCTGGAGGATGTATTCCTCCATCTCACCGGCCGAACATTGAGAGACTGAGGGGAGGGAGAGACTTGCTGCCTTTTTTCAAAAAAGATTTTCTCGTCTATTGGCGCGACCGCAAAGAGATGGCGATTGCGCTGCTTACGCCGATTGTCATTATTATGGTGCTTGGCTTTGCGATGCCGAACTGGGTGGAAAATCCGACCGGGGATCTGGATTTGAAGGTGGCCGTCGTGACGGAAGACGATGCGGAGGACGGCTTGGAGCGTTTCCGAAATTCGCTCGATGCGCTGCCTCTCGCTCCCGAGGAGACTTCTTCGCTGGCCGTCAGCGCTGAGCGGCTTCTGCCGTCCGCCATGCTCATGCAGCTGCTGGAAAGCGAAGAAGTGAGGGCGTTCGTCTCGGCGATCGAGCTGGATGAGGAAGCCGCCATGCGGCAGCTGGAGGACGGAGACGTCTCGGCGATCGTAACGTTCCCCGAGGGATATACGCTGAGTACGCTAAATAAATGGCTGCTTAACGAGGGGGAAGGGATGGCGGTCGCCCTTACCGCGGAACAATCGTCGACGGAGGTCGATATGCTCCGTAATCTATTGGAAGGATTTATGCAGACGGTTAATCTGCAGGCGGCGATCGGCTTTGCATCCGGCGGCGAAGCGGCGGCATCGAATTCGGTTGGCTTGATCGGGCCGGTCGGAGGCCGCGAGACGATCGAAGGCTTCGAGATGGTCACTTCTTTTCAATACTACACCTTAGCGATCGGCGTCGTGTTTTCTCTGTTTGTCGCGATGACGACGGCGCTGAAGGCCGCCACGGAGCGGAAAGAGCGCGTGTTTCACCGCATCGTGCTGACCGGAAGCCACCCGATCCGGTATTTGTCCGGGAAAATCGGATCGACCTTCTGCATGGCGCTGCTGCAGATGACATTCATTTTCATCGTATGCCACTTTATTCTTGATTTGTTTCCCGCGCGCACCGTACAGTTCTGGCTCGGTCTCGCAATGGTCGCCCTTGTGTTCTGCTTCAGCGTGGCGTCGCTGTCCGCCGTCTTTACCTCATTGGCGTTTCGATTGGAGGAAGCGACGGCCGGGGGAGTGATGACGATTATTCTTATGATGATCGGCACGGTCGGGGGAAGCTTCGTTCCGAGGTTCGTCCTGCCGCAATGGATTCAGCTGGTCGGCGAATGGACGCCGAACGGGCGGGCGTTATCCGCATTCCTCCAGTGGGTGCAGCAAGGTTCGCCGGAAGTCGTCGCAGCACCTCTCCTTCAGCTGCTTGCATTCTCCCTCGCCGCGATCGGCGCAAGCATACTCTTATTTCCGAGAAGGGGGCGGATCTGATGGTTCCCGATCTATTGGCGCAGTGGATGAAGGAACGCCGTTCGCCGTATCTTCTGCTGACATTCATCGGGCTTAGCGTGCTAGCCGTCGTGCTGTTCGGGATGAGCTCGGAGGGCAAGACGAAAATCGACGTATTCCTCGCCGAGGGAACGAGCGAAGCGGAGGCTGCAGGCTGGATCGAGCGGCTGAATAAGAGCGAGGCGTTCGAATTCGTCCTCCGGGACGAGGAGCCGGCCAGGGCAGAAGTGCGCGAAGGCCGCGCGATGGCGGCCGTGCAGCTGCTGCCGGACGATTATCGGATCGTTGCCGCGGTGGATGAAATTCAGGGCCTGCTGGCGGAGCGGCACGTGGATACCGTGTTCCGGCAGGAGCTGCAGCTCCGGGCAGCGGCGGAGCGGTCCGGCGATCCGGAACGATTCCGCCTGGACGCGGAGCGAATTTTGCAAAATCCGCCTCTAACGCTGCATGCCGCCGCGCCGGACGGCGGGGAGATCGTCTCGTACGATATGGGGCTGCAGCTCATGTTCGGCTTTGCGCTGTTCCTCGCCATGTTCACGATCGGCTCCAAGATTAACGCCGTAAACGCGGAGAAGACGTCGGGCATCTGGAACCGCATGATTTTGTCGCCGGTCCGCAAGACGCAGATGTATCTCGGTCACCTGACGTACGGCTTCGCCGCCGGGTTCTTGCAGCTTGCGATCGTCTATTTGATCTTCCTGTACGGGTTCGGATTCGATCTGGGCGGCCGATTCGGCATGCTGCTTATCGTGTCCGCTTTATATACGGTTGCGGCTGTCGCCTTGGCGATGCTGATCGCCGGGATGACGAAGACGCCCGTACAATTCAATATGGTGTATCCTTCCGTCGTCCCGATCTTTCCGCTCATCAGCGGCGCCTACATGCCGCCCGGCACGATTACAAATGACGTGCTGCTCGTCATCGGGGAGTTCGTGCCGCTTACCCATGCGATGGACGCGCTGCTGGGCATCGCGCTCTACGACGCGGGATGGGGAGACATTTTCCTGCCGCTCGCCAAGCTGCTGCTATTCGCGGTCATCTGTATGGGGGTAGGCATCAACCTCGTGGAACGCGGCAGGAGGTAGAGGGATCGTGTCGCGCAGCTACGCTGTAGTTTGGTGCAACAGAAACCTGACATGAGGCCTCATTGCATGCGGGGATCGCACCTGAACAGCGCCATTTCATTGTACAAAATGCAACGCAGCCGCGTTCGAAAGAAGCGGCTGCGTTGCATTTTTTGTTTAGTCTCGTCTGCGGCATCGCGTTGCTCGGCCGAGAGAGGCACCGAACGAAGCAGAGGAAGGGGAAAGCGATGCGGAAGACGAATTACTGTCTAAGGCATCGACTGCCTGATCTATCCTTTGAGGAGGACCAAAAAACAAGTGGGACATACAGATGAATTAGCGATTTCGGAAAGAATCGACAAGGCTCGGCTGCAAGAGCTGGCTAACCAAATGCTTCGGATCGAAAATGGCTGCCTAACGGATTGGCGCTGCGACCCGATCGGATCGCCTAACGGCAATTTCGTAACCGGCGGAGTCTACCGGATATCGGGAAATACGGAGGTCGGCAACGGAGCGGTCCTCTCCTGGACCCTCATCCTCAAAGTCGTCATAGCCGATCCGAAGCGGGACGACCCGGTTCATTATAACTACTGGCGGCGAGAAGTGATGGCTTACCAGTCGGGAGCGCTACGCCGTCTGCCGGCTCAATTTATTGTACCGGAATGTTATGCCGTCGACGAGAAGGACGACGGGTTAGTATGGCTGTGGCTGGAGGATATGAAGCATGAGCCTAGAGCGTGGGAGCGGAACGATTATGCATACGCGGCGGAAAAGCTCGGGGAGTTCCAAGCGGCCTACTTGCACGGCCAGCCATTGCCCGAATGGCCATGGGTGAATCGAGGGTGGATGCGCTCCTGGATAAACGAATGCAAGAACTATCGGACGATGCCCCGCACAGAGGACTGGACGGCAGCAAGCGAGAGAGTGTACGCCCTCCTGGATCCGTTCCGTGAACTGGAGGGATCGATCGTTGACTGGCTTGCGGCACTGGACCGTCTGCCCAAGACGTTCGCGCATCAAGATTACTATGAGCTCAATATTTTATGGCATGCCGATCGATGCCAAGAAAGAAGAATTGCCTTAATTGACTGGCAGTTCGCCAGCATATCCGGAATAGGAGAGGATCTGGGCCGATTTCTGGGGTTATCCGTCAGCGTGGGACAAGTGCCTATCGATCAATTTGGGGAGTACAGGGAGTTATTGCTGTCATCGTATTTAAAAGGTATGAGAGATGCGGGATGGCGGGGCGACGAGACGCTTCCGCGTTTCGGTTATCTGGCCGCTTTTGCCCTGCGGTCCGTGTGGGAAGTACCGAAGCTGCTGCAAAAACTGGCACAAGACGAGCATTCGTCCGAGAGTCTGCGGCTGCTGCAAATAGCGGAGTACCAGCTGGAAGCCGGGATAGAGGCGGAGCGATTGCGAAAGAGATTGGGACTATGACCGAAATCGGGAGGTTGAAATCGATTGAACAAATGGCTTGGGGCAGCGGGTATATGCATGAATTCGGATAGACAATTGCTGATGGTCTTGCAAGGTAAGCCGGAAGAGGAAAAACGGTGGTCGGTGCCCTCCGGAGGCAAAGAAAAGGAAGAAGCGTTAGAGGATTGCTGCATCAGGGAAGTTTTTGAAGAGACGGGTTACCGGGTTAAGGTGATTCATCAAATCAAGGAAAAGAAAGGGGGATATGGCGCCTTGGCGTACGAAGTAACATATTTCGAGGTTGAGCTAATAGAGGGTGAACCAACGATACAGGATCCGGATGGACTCATCTATGAAATTGCTTGGAAATCGGCGGAGCAAATTAAAGAACTTCAACTCTCATTCCCTGAGGATCGAGAATTTTTACTAGGTTATATGGAGCGAAAGTCGCGATCGATGTAATTCATTTCATGTTACTGGGTATATTATCCAGTGAGGTGAATTTTAGTGAAGCTAAGTTATGTACTTTTAGCCATTAGCTTTTTTATAGGACAAACTCAAAATCATGAAGATAATCAGGCTCAGCTTTTGCGAGTATATACCGATTTACCCGAGGAATCTGGGTGGTGGGTGGTTCCAAAAGGCGTAACCAAGATGACCATCCATGCGGAAGCCCAAAATACAGAAACCGTCCTCTTCTGGTTAATCCCGACGGGGACGGAGACTTGGAGTGAAAGAAAACTCATCGGTTATGACAAGGATGGGCATGATGGATGGTCATTAACATGGGAGTTCGGCCATGAGAGACTTCATGACCACATTCATGTTCAGGCGTTGGGGAGCGATAGCTATACGCAATCTAATTCGACGATTAATGTAACTACAAAGGAACCCTAGCCTAACCTGCAGCAGAAGTATTATAATGTAATTAGATGAATTTTAAATTAGATGTTCATCTAATTTCATTTAATAAATCAGCAGGAGGCTAGTGAATGAGTACGACTTTCTTTCTTGTCAGACATGCGATAAAAGAAAAGGCGATCGGCGATGTCTCGATTACGCCCGAGGGTATTTTGCAAGCACAATCGACAGCACGGCGTTTCAGCAGCTTACCGATAACGGCGATCGTCGCGAGTCCGCTCCGAAGGGCGAAGGAAACCGCCGAATATATTGCAATTGCAACAAATTCCGCCCATTCGGAGGATAGTCGTTTGCGGGAACGGGCGAACTGGGGGGATCTGCCGGAACAAACCTTTGACGAATTCGTCGCGATGTGGGAGAGATCGACTCGCGATCCGGACTATGTGCCGCCGGTAGGCGATTCCGCGAAGCAGGCCGGTGCCCGCTTATCCTCTTTATTGAAGGAATTGGCAAAGACATATCCGCCTGAAAGCAACCTCATACTGGTGACTCATGGGGGACTCATAACCGATTTTTTGGTTCACGCCTTTTCAGAGGACCGGCTAAATCGATGGCACCCTGATTTTGTGGCGGCTCAAAGCAATCTGGTTTCGGAGTGCTCGATAACAAAACTCATTTACGAAAAAGGAAATTATAAATTGGATGTCTTTGCATCCGTAGAACATTTGTAGGCATGCGTACAGTCAAATGGTTAATCACCTACGTAGTATAAGAGGCATGTAAAAGTATGAATTCCTCCCGCTAGGAGTGATGTTATGGCTCAGATGGGAAATAAAGGACCCGTGAGACAACCGCCGTTGTCCCCTCCTCCCGCATTCATCCCGCCGAAACCCGCTGTTTCTTATATCGTGGACTGCGTTTACCAGTTTACCTATGTTTGGCTCAGGTCTGGCGAGAACTTCTGGTTTTATCCGACTTCTATCGATATGGACGGTGTTGCAGGATATAGATGGAGCGGATCATACTGGTACTTCTACGGTATCGACCCGCGATTCATCGATGCCGTAGCGTGTCCGCCGATTCCTACCCCTTTCTGACGCGCGGGCCAGCGATTTCATTTACAATATCTTAACTTTCTATCTCACGACCGATTTGTTAGGATAATGTCCAAAATGAAAAACAAAGGATAGGGTAGCATGCGAGCGACTTCATTGGAATCGGAAGCTTACATTAAAATCAAGGAACGGATCGTGCGCGCGGACGTAATGCCCGGCATGCTTCTGTCCGAGAACGAGCTGGCAGGCGAGCTTGGCATGAGTCGAACGCCGATCCGAGCAGCGATTGCGATGCTGGAGAAGGAAGGGCATGTCGAGAGCTTCAAAGGCCGCGGGGTGCTCGTGAAGGAAATTTCGTTCCGCGAGTTTTGCCAAATGCTCGAGGTGCTCGTGTCGATGCAGGTGTTCGTCCTGGAGATCGCAAAGAAAAGAGAGCTGACATTCGATCTGGAGGCGCTTGGCCTCTACTTGAAGCAGCAAGACGTCTCCCGCGAGGAGGGCGACTTTCTTGGCTACTATAACAATTCGCTGAAGTGCATCGAGACGATACTTAGCGCTATGGGCAATGACTATATGCTTCAGGTGCTCGAATCCTACCGCGGCAAGTTCATCTGCAAGATGGTCACCTTCCGCAAGCAGTTTCCGCAATTGAAGCCGCAATGGGCCAATGTCATGAACGCCAAAATCTATCAGGCGCTGCTTCGCAACGACTATGACGGAGCGAAGGCGGCCATCGAGGAAAACTACAGCTTTACGACGCAGCAGCTTATGCTGAGCGGCGTCATTTAACGAAGCGACGAACGGAATAGCGGTGATGAGGATGCCTTCCCAGGCATCCTTTTTTTGTCTTCTAAGCCGGCTTAGTCATTTACAGATCCTTTAGAACGCGATAACAATCCACTTACATACAACCTGCATACTTACGTCAGATGGAGAATTAACCATTTCTAGATCCGAGAGGAGAGAACGCAGTGACAATCGTTCAAGCAAGTCGCAGTGCAGGCGAAATATGGTATGACGACGCAAGGTTCCTAACGGACAAGCGTCCATGGTTCGGTCAATTGCCGGAGCTGGCCACGGGGGATTTCTCTTTCGCGGTGTTGGGCGACCGTTGCGGCATGGCGACGGCGGGCGTATTCGAGAAAGCGCTCGAGGTCGTAAAGGATTTGAAGCCGGATTTCGTTGTATCGGTCGGCGATCTGATCGAGGGCTATTGGAGAGACGCTAACGACGCGATCGCGGAATGGGAAGATATCGATGCGAAGATCGGGGCAACGGGGCTGCCGTTCTTCCACGTCGTCGGCAATCACGATTACGGCAATAACGTCATGCTGAACGTATGGCGGGAGCGCAAAGGCTTCGAGTATTACGCATTCCGGGCGGGAGACGCGCTGTTCCTCGTGCTGAACACGGAAGATCCGCCGTCCGAGCTGTCCGACGAGTTTATCGATATGATCAAAAAAGCGACCTACAACGTCCAGAACGATCCGGAGAATTCGGATGCCCATATGCAGGCTTTCTACGATGACATCGTAAGCCGCATGTCGCCTGAGCAGCTCAAGGAGCTGGGGCGCATCGACCTTGCTTTCGGCGATGAGCAAATGGCGTTCGCGGAGCGTGTTCTAGAGGAGAACCGCGACGCGAAGTGGACCTTCATCAGCATGCACAAGCCGGGATGGAAGTCGGAAGACAAGCGTTACGCCAAGCTGATCGAGCTGCTGGACGGCCGCCCGCATACCATTTTTGCCGGACATCTGCACGCGATGGAATATTCCGTATCGGGCAGCGGCGAGCGCATTCAGCTCGGAAGAACCGGCGGCCATGCGCATGGCAACGGACCGGAGAGCGACAATTTGTTTTTGTGGGTCAACGTACGGAACGGCAAGCCCTCGTACCGGGTGATTCATTTGAACGGCATCCAAGAAATCGGCAGCTACGAACCGAAAGCCCATGCCGAGGAGGCCAAGTCATGAGACAACCGATTATGTTCGCCCATCTTACCGATACCCACATTAACGTTCCCGATAAAAATCCGCTATTTGAAATCGATGCAACGAAGAAGCTGCGGGATATGTTCGCGGAGCTGGGCAAGCTCAGCCAAAAGCCGGCATTCGTCGTCATTAGCGGCGATCTGACGCAGGATGGCGATGTCGACGACTACCGTCATCTGCGCGAGGTGCTGGACGAGGAGAAAGCGAAGCTCGGCGTACCGGTATATGTCGCGCTCGGCAATCACGACTCGCGCCCGTTCTTCCGCGAAGGCTATTTGCGGGAGCAGCCGTCGGAAGAATCGTACTACTACAGTTTTATGGAAGACGGTCTTCGTATCGTCGTGCTGAATACGCAAGTTCCGGGCACGCATGGCGGCCGCTTGGACGAAGAGCAATTGGCTTGGCTTCGCGACGTGCTTGCCGCGCCGGCCCCGAACGGCACGATTATCGTCCATCACCATCCCGTCGTTCCGACGATGACGCCGTTGATGGACAGCCATCTGCTGGACAACCCGCAAGACTTGGCCGCGGCGATTGAAGGAAGCGACGTGATCGGCTTGCTGTCGGGCCATATTCATTGCAACAATATCGGACTATTCCAAGGCGTCATTAGCGCGGCGGCTACCGGCGTCGCGTTCGGAATCGAGCCTACGGGCAACGACAGCATGAAGTTCGTGGACAACAGCGGATATAACCTCGTGCTGGTGAAGAATGGACAAATGATCGTTCACCCGATGGCGATGGCGGGCGATCAAAGCATCGTATTCGAGTGGAAGATGGATGCGGCTCACGCTCATGCGTGAGCGGATCGACAGGTTTCGAAAGCAACGATAAACATAAATAGCCCTCACGGGCCAATAAGGAGAGGGAGTTAACCATGGCTTACAAAAAAACGGCGGCTGCGGCACTCGTATCGTTATCTCTGCTGGCATCCGCTTGCGGCAACGCGGGGACAGGCTCGAATGCGGAGGACGCGAACGCGAACAAGGCTGCTGCCGGCAACAAAGCGAGTACGGTATCGAATGAGCAGGTTACGTTGAAGTTCTACAGCTATAATCTGGCCATTGCCAGCCAAATTCCCGGCACGGAGAAGCTGATCAAGGAATTCGAAGAGGCGAATCCGAACATTAAGATCGATGCGATTCCGGTTCCCTCGACGGATATTAACGCCAAGGTACAGGCGGATATCGTTGCGGGCTCGGCACCGGACGTCGCGCAGCTGACGTTCGACGGCCTCGACTTTGCCGTCAACAACTTCAACGCCAAGCCGCTCGAAGATATCGTGCCGGCCGATGAATTGCAAAGCAACTTCGAAGGCTTCTCGCCGAACGGCATGAAGCTGGGACAATTGAACGGCAAAACGTACGGCCTGCCGTTCACGTTCAGCACGCCGGTTCTGTTCTACAATGCCAAGCTGTTCGAAGAAGCGGGCCTCGATCCGGCCGCTCCGCCGGCGACGTGGGAGCAGGTGAAGGAATACGGCTTGAAGATCGCGGAGAAGACGGGCGAGACAGGCACTCATGTAGGCGGCGCGACGGGCGGTGATTGGATTATCCAGGCGATCATCGGCAGCAACGGCGGTCAAGCGCTGTCCGACGACCGCAAGACGATCAAGTTCGGCGAGCCCGAGGCGGTCGAAGCCGTTCAAATGTGGCAGGATTTGATCAAGAGCGGCGCGAACAGCAAGCTGAACGACGGCGAAGCGATCGAAGCGTTCAGCCAAGGCAAGGTCGGCATGCTGCTGTTCACAAGCGCGCTCCAAAGCTCGTTCGTAACGGCTTCGGAAGCCGGAGGCTGGGAGCTGAAGACGGCGAAAATGCCGGCATTCGGCGACAAGCCGACGACGCCGGTCAACTCCGGCAGCGCCTTATTCATTCTGACGGACGACAAAGCGAAGCAGCAAGCGGCTTGGGAGTTCTTGAAGTTCGCAACGAGCGAGCGCGGGTACACGATCATTACGTCGGAAATCGGGTATTTGCCGCTTCGTCCGGCCATCGTGGACGACCCGAACTACTTGAAGGGCTGGGTAGAAGCGAACCCGCTCGTGAAGCCGAATCTGGAGCAGCTCGACGCTCTGCAGCCATGGGTATCGTATCCGGGCGCGAATTGGAAACAGATCGAGACGATCTTGAATGATTCCGTATCGAAGGCGATCGTGAGCGATGGCGATGTGGTCTCCATTATGCAGGATGCGCAAACTCGCGCGCAAGCGCTGATCCAATGAGCTATGAAGCGGTAGGCGTGACTCGCCGTCACGCATCGGGCGCCAAGCCGCAGAGCAAGGAACGCAAGCCGTTCCTGCTGCGGCTTGCCCGCATCAAGCCGTATATCTATCTGCTGCCGGCCCTCGTGTCGATCGGGTTCTGGATATACAAGCCGCTGCTGCAGACGTTCAATCTAAGCGTCTATCAATGGAACTTGCTTCCTACATCGCCGAAGCAATACGTTGGTATGAAAAATTTCACCAATCTATTGGGCTTGCCGGAGATGGGTATCGCGTTATGGAACACGCTGATCTACACGCTTGGCGTGATTCCGTTCTCGCTTATTATTCCGCTGATCATCGCGATCGCCACCGATAATATCGGACGAAAAGCGAGCAATGTATATCGCGCGCTTATTTTCTTGCCCATGATTATGGCGCCGGTCGCGGTATCGTCCGTATGGCGGTGGATCATGCATCCGACGAACGGTATTTTGAACAAGGCGTTAACGGATTGGTTCCATCTGTCCGAGCCGATTCGATTCTTCACGGACGAGCATTGGGCCATCTGGTCGATCACGTTTATTACGGGCTGGAAGCTCATCGGCTTCAGTACGCTTATTTTCTCGGCGGCCATGACGGGCATCAATAAGGAATATATCGAGGCGGCCAAAATCGATCGGGCCAACCGGCTCCAAATCATCTGGCATATTCTATTGCCGCTGCTGTCGCCAACGATCTTATTCATGGCGATGATGAGCACGCTGTTCGCATCGGAATGGAGCTTCTCGTACATTAACGTTCTTACGCAAGGCGGGCCCTTCAACACGACGACGAACATTTACTACTTGCTATGGACGTACGGCTTCCAATCGTTCAATATCGGAGCAAGCTCGGCTGCGGCGGTCGTATTTTTCCTCGGCTTCGGCTTGCTGGCCTGGCTGTTCATGAAATTGACGAAGAAGCTATCGTTCTTCGATAACTAAAGGGGGGACGACGATGGAGAAGGTTGGACGCAATGCCGGATTTTACACGGCCGCTACGATTAAGCATGCCGCGTTGATCGCGCTCGCGCTGGTGGCGGTATTTCCGATCTATTGGATGATCGTCACCTCCTTGAAGCCGGAGAGCGAAGTGTTCACCTCGAGCTTCATTCCGCTTCATCTGACATTCGAAAATTATGCGAATGCCTGGAATGCCATACCGATGGGCCGCATGCTGGGTAATTCCATGGTTGTTGCCGTGATCCAGACCGTCATGCAGCTTCTTACGAGCATTTTGGCCGCCTATGCGTTCACGCGCTGGGAATTTCGGGGAAGCAGCCTGATCTACGGCTTGATCGCACTCACCTGGCTTGTTCCGTTCCAAGTCATTATGATTCCGAACTATGTCGCCATCAGCGACTTTGGCTGGCGGGATCATTTGGCCGGGCTTATCGTCCCGAACATCGCCTCGGCTTTTGCGGTGCTGCAGCTGTACAATGCATTCAAATCGTATCCGAAAACATTGATCGAAGCCGCAAGATTGGACGGCGCCTCGGACTGGGGCGTATTATGGCGCACGATCATGCCGAATTTGAAGTCTTCGATCGCTTCCATCGGCATTTTGCTATTCATCACCTCCTGGAACGATTACTTCTGGCCGCTTCTCGTGACGACGAAGCTGGAGAACACGACCGTGCAGAAGGGGCTGCAAATGTTCATCTCTTCCGACGGCAACATGTGGGGGGCGCTCATGGCGGCCACGACGATCGCAAGCTTGCCCGTGCTCCTAATCTACTTATTGCTGCAACGACAAATTATCGATTCTTTCGTAAAAGGCGGGCTGAAATAATGACAACCTCAATAGACGGCAACAAGCGACTGCTCCGGTTGGAGGGAGCTTATAACGTAAGGGATATCGGCGGCTACGAGGCGGCTGAAGGCCGCACGGTTCAATGGGGCCGTTTCCTGCGCGCGGACGGCCTTCATCGGCTGACGAGCGACGATCAGGATAAAATTGTCGGTATGGGCATCCGCACCGTCATCGATCTTCGGCATGCCAGGGAGCTGGAACAGAAGCGCAACGTGTTCAACGGCTCGGAGCGGGCCAATTACTACAATATTAGCTTGATAAACCCGGCTGCCTCAAGCAATGCCGCGATTCGCAGCTTGGGCGACTTGTACGTGAATATGCTGGATGAATGCGGACCGCTGCTTAAGGAAGTGTTCGGACGGATGGCGGAAGCCGAGGGCGACTGCGTGCTGTTCCATTGCACGGCAGGCAAAGACCGGACGGGGGTCGTGGCCGCCCTGCTGCTTGATCTTGCCGGCGTTGAACGCTCGGTCATCATTGCCGATTATGCGGAGACGGAAGCCAATCTGTCGCCGATCATGGATGAACTGCGCAAGGATCGTCCCGAGCAGATTCCGGCCGATATGTACGAGCTCTTCCTTGGCAGCGCGCCAAGCAACATGGCGCTGATGCTTGATCATCTGCACGACGCCTTCGGCGGAGCGGAAAGCTATTTGGCAAGGATCGGACTTGGCGAGAAGCAAATAGCCGGCTTGAAGCGAATGCTTCTGCAGCCGTAAACAGAATCAACGAAAAGCATTCAACCGATTTTTTAATGTTTAAAAAGAAGAGCGCCTCAATGAGCGCTCTTCTTTTCGAGTTCCATATCCGTCGTCGACGCCGATTAACCGACGACGTTCGTGACGACTTCGATATTGCCGCGGGTTGCTTTGGCATATGGGCACACCTTGTGGGCTTCCTCTACGATTTCGTTTGCAACGCCGGCTTCTACGCCTTTCAACGTGATGTCCATTTGGATGGCAAGCAGGAAGCCGTCGTTCGCATCCTTGCCAAGCGTAACGCTGGAATCAATTGAGATTCCTTCCGCTTTAATATTCCTTTTCCGAAGAATGGTACCCATCGCGCCTTCGAAGCATGCGGCAAATCCTGCGGCGAACAGCTGCTCCGGATTGGCTCCGTTTCCGTTGCCCCCGAGTTCCTTCGGGTATCTGAGGTCCAGGTTCAGGACGCCATCGCTGGATACGGCTTTCCCATCCCTTCCGCCTTGAACGTTTACGGTAGCCGTGTACAATTTCTTTTCCATTTTCGTCATGTGGGGAACTCTCCTTTTAGGTTTGGATTTGTTGTCATGCGCTCGTTTTATTGCAAAACCGACATATTCATGTCAATGATTTGTCGAAACTTTTCACTGCCCGTTGTAGTCTTCACCATGACGCGAAGTCCTATTAATGCGTTGTTGAAAAAATGGGACAGCCCTTCCGCGTCCAGCTCCCTCGGAATTTCTCCCGATCGTTGGCCTTCCGCAATGAGGTTGCGTATGAACCGCTCGATCGTGGTCCAGCCCATCTGAACCAAATCCCGGGACACGGCATCCTGCTTGGCTAACTCGACCGCGGTATTGACCATGAAGCAGCCGGCAGGATATTCCTCGTTTCGGTTGACCGCCATTTCAAGCATCAATCGGACGGCTTCCTTGGCGGAGCCGGTATCGGCCAAGCGGCGCTTAACCGGCTCGCTAACCGCTTGCTCGAACATATCGATATAGCGTTTCAATGCCTTGACGTACAAGGATTGTTTATCGCCAAAGGTATCATACAGGCTCCCTTTATGAATACCCATATGGGTAACCAGCTCCTGCATGGAGGTTTTCTCGTAGCCTTGCTCCCAGAACAACAGCATCGCTTTCAGCAAAACGTCATCTTCATCGAATTCTTTTGTCCTGGCCATCTTGTGTCCTCCCTCCTTTCAACATCAATTTACTATATTAAGAACGATCGGTCAAGAATTATTTTTGAACGATCGTTCTTTAATGAGCGGTGCCCTTGCAACGCGCATAAATTGGCCAACATTTCTTATAATAAGGCTCAATAATCATTTTGAAGGAGTTTTCCCATGTTACTTAAGGAAGGTACGCAGCGGATCAGCCTTCAACTGGAACGGAATGAATCGGTCTTACGCCAAACGTTCAGCCATTGTTCGGATATTGTTTTTCGTCATCTTGATTGGACGGATGGCACGAAGGCGCTCGTTGTCTATGCGGACGGATTGACAAACACGAATGAGCTGGAAAAAATGGTCATCAAGCCTTTGCTTGAACGCAATCCCGCATCCGATCAACCTCTGCAGGAGGTTTTGAAACGGCAGCTCGTTCCGGTAGCGGATTCGAAACAGGTCGAATGGCTGGAGGATGCCGTTCAAAGCATTCTATACGGAAATCCCGCCGTTTTCTCGGATCAGGAAGCAAGCGCGCTAATCGTCGGCCTCTCGGACTTTCCGTCGCGATCCATCGAGGAGCCGGTCATCGAGGCTTCCATTCGAGGTCCGCGGGAAGGGTTTACCGAAGTGCTGCGGACCAACACCAGTATGCTGCGCCGCAAAATAAACAGTCATCTTTTAAAATTGGATTCGATCGAACTCGGCAAGCTGACCCGAACCCGAGTCGTGCTCGCTTATCTGGAAGGACATGTGGACGCCGACGTTCTTCGGTTGGTCAGAGAGCGAATGGGACGCATCGATTCCAAAGCGATTATCGATTCCAATTTTATCGAAGAACAAATAGAAGACAAGCCATTCTCTTTATTCCCTCAAGTGCAAAATACCGAACGTCCCGATACGGTCGCCGCCAGCTTGCTGGAGGGCAAGGTGGCCATATTGGTCGACGGTTCGCCCAATGCGCTAATCGTTCCGATGACCTTTTGGTCCGGATTTCAGGCCGCGGAAGACCACTACGAACGATTTTTGTATGTTTCGGCGGTTCGGTTTATCCGGATTCTTTTATTCGCGATGTCTCTCCTTCTTCCGTCCTTTTACGTAGCGCTGACCACGTTTCACCCGCAAATGATACCGGCCAATTTATTGATCAGCATTGCCGCATCCCGGGAAGGGATCCCGTTTCCGACCGTAATCGAAATGCTTATTTTGGAGCTTATGTTCGAGGGACTGCGGGAGGCCGGACTGCGAATGCCGCGCGCCGTGGGATCGGCCGTCAGCATCGTCGGCGCGCTTGTCATCGGAGAAGCGGCCGTCCAAGCGGGATTTATATCCGCCCCCATCGTCATTATCGTAGCGAGCACGGGTATCGCTTCCTTTGCGGTTCCGAGATACAGCCTAAGCCTGCCATTCCGCATGCTCCGCTTTCCTCTGCTCGGGCTATCGGGATCGTTGGGCTTCTACGGGATTGCGATCGGTACGATCTTCATATTGGGGCATCTCTGCATGCTGGAATCATTCGGCGTTCCTTACCTGTCCCCCGCCTCGACAATCGGGGACAAAGGAATGGGCGATACGTTTTACCGCAAACCGAAGCCCAATCGATCTTAGGATGATAAGGGAGTTTAGTGGATGAAAAAGAAAGCCGTCCTATTCGCAATAATAGGCTTGACCGTGCTGCTGACCGGCTGCTGGGACCGGACCGAAATCAATCAATATGCGTTCTGGATGGGCACGCTGCTTGAACGATTGGAAGGCGGGGACTTGAAGGTGAGCGCGCAAATCGCCATCCCTTCGCGGATCGGATTTTCGGGAAACCGAACGGCTCAGGAGCAAAGAGGCAATATTATTATCAGTGCCGTCGGACGTACCTTAATGGATACTTGCGACAAAATCCAAAGCAAGCTGCCCAGACGGTTGTTCATCGGCCACCGCAGGTCGGTTTTTCTGGGAGAATCGCTTGCCAAGAAAGGGATTTCCGACAGTCTGGATATGTATACGCGCAATATGGATACGTCGCTTAGGACTAGCGTGTTCGTCGTATTAGGCGAGCATCCGGAGCAAATATTGACCTTGAATAGTCCCTTCGATCCTTTCTCCGCCAACGCGGCCGTCGATCAGGACAATTACAGCAGAATCGGGGATAAGGCGCTAAGGGATTTTATCGTCGCCATGGAAAGCGAAACAACGAGCCCGATCCTCTCGGCGATCGATTTGCAACCCTTAAGCAAAGAGGAGCAAGGGAAGACGTTCGAGATAGAGCGGCTCGCGTTATTTAACCGGAAGTCCGAAATGGTCGGCTTATTGGATGAAAAAGAATCGCTTCACGCCTTATGGATCATGAACAAGCTGAAAAGAACCTTTCTGACCGGTTATATCTCCGAAGGCAAAGGCAATGGCGGGTACGTAACCGTCAGCGAAAACAATATGGCAAGCGTTATCCGGACCTCGGTCAAAGACGGCCAGATCACCGTCGCCGTAAGGTTAACCGGCAAAGGCACGATCAAAGAAAACCGTACCTCCCTCGATCTATTAAGACCCGGCAATGTCCTCCTTGTACAACAGGTCATGGAGGAGCAAACGAAAGAAACCGTGGAAGAGACGATTCGGGAAGTCCAGCAAAAGTACGGAACCGACATTTTCGGATTCGGCGAAGCCGTTCACCGGCAGCATCCTTATCTGTGGAAAGAATTAAAAAAGGATTGGCTGGCTGCTTTTCCGAAAATGAAAGTATCCGTGGAGGTCCATCTGAAGATCAAACGGATCGGAGCGCAAGGGAAACGGGTCTGAACCGTGCAATCACCCGCCGGCGCGCTTCTTGGCCAGACTTATCGCCAGCATGATCGAAGGAAGGACAATCATATTGGGCCAGAAAATGAGCGGAATCCACATTTTTTCATAGTAATCGGTTATCACGGTGACGATATTGGGCGGCAGCGCGGACACGAGCAAATAGATGCCGCCCAAATACCATACCACCTTTCTCCACTCCTTGATCCGAAGCAGCTCGGCCGTTGCATGGCTTGTTATGAACAGATAGAGAGACAATTTTACGAATACGCATAACAGCCATACAAAGATCACCCATACATCCATATTCTGAATGAATTCCAGTACGGAAATAAACCGAACCATATTAAAATACGGATTGATGAATTTTCCGGAAAAGTGGGGACCGAAGGTCATAATAACTAAAGCCGTCGCGACCGTAACGAACAGCGAGGAGACGATAACCGCAATGATGGCGGGACGCGTAGCCTTCCTCGATTGCAGGAATGGGATCAGAATCATAATGAGAATGGACTCCGATAAAAAAGACGCATGCGGAACCGCTGCTCCCATTATGGCGGCAAAACCGTGGTCGGCATAGACAGGCAGCAGGTGCTGCAGATTGATATTCGGGCTATTCAAGATAAACGTGATCAAAATAACGAGAAAAAAGAGCGGTCCGACAATTTGGCTAAATCTTCCGATTGCCGTAATGCCGCCGCGATGCGTGATGTATATCATAGTTACGACCATGATTGCGGACAGGACGACGGCAGACGTCCGCGAGAACAGGATGAGCTGAATAAACTCGGCCATCGCTCGAAGAATGATAATGGTGACGCTGTACCAGCCGAGCAAATAGTAAAGAGATACCGCCTTGCCCAACCACTCTCCGAATAGATCCTCCGACAGCCCGATCAATGACTTCCCCGGATGATGCGCGCCTATTCTAGATGCCGCGTACGTAACGCCGGTACCGATCATCCCTCCGATCAGCATGGCGATCCAGGCATCTTGCCCAACCAAAGTAATGGTAGGCGAAATCGTTAGCCAAATATTCATCGTTATTTCCATCGTGGCAATCGTCCAAAAAAACTGCGAAATGGTTAAGCGCATCGGCAACCGATCCTTTTCTAATAAGCGTTCCCCATTCATTATTCCCAAGAAAATCCATATAAGACACAAGGGCAATCCGCTTGAGGCTTTGAGAAACTTTATTCTATATCGCACGTTTATTAATTACGTATGCAATTGGAAGCGAATAACAACGGTCAAAGAAGAGGCAACTTAGTTGTGCACAAATAGTTGCGATGCGATATGGCCGGTAATTTATACTTTGGTCGAGAGGAGGGAGTCGGATGGATTGGCTTGAGCGGATGAACCGGGCGATGGACTATATCGAATCGAACTTGGCGGGGGAGATTGAACTGAGCGAAGTCGCGCGTAGAGCTTGCTGTTCGTCTCATCAGTACCAAAGGATGTTCTCCTTCATTACCAATGTAACGCTGGCGGAGTATATTCGGCGCCGGAAGCTTACGCTTGCCGCACTCGAATTGCAGAATAACGAGGCGGCGAGAGTGATCGATATTGCCATGAAATACGGCTACGAATCCCCGGTTTCTTTCGCGCGGGCTTTTCAATCGCTTCATGGGATTACACCGACAATGGCCCGCCAAGACGGTATTGCTCTGAAAGCCTATCCTCGCCTTTCCTTCCTGATTACGATCAAAGGAGTAGATGCGATGAATTATCGTATTGAAACGAAGGAATCATTCGAGGTGTTCGGTATGGAACGCGTTTTTCGTACCGATGGAGGCGGGGATGAACCGGACACGCCGGAACAATTCTGGAAGCAAAGCCATGCCAATGGCGAAGTAGAGAGACTTGCCGCGAATGCCGGCGACTTGCCCCGCTTTGTGAGCCAAGATTCCTACAAGGTACATGCGCTTTGCAGCTACAAACATACAGGAAATGATACTTTCCCGTATATGCTGTGCGCCTTTAAGAGCGGAACCAGCAACGCGAACGGATATTCCGTCATAACGATTCCCGCGCAAACATGGGCCATCTTCCCCTCGGAACCCATTGCCTGGGATGAGATCGGCGGAACCATCGAGACGCTGTATCGACGATTTTATACGGAATGGCTTCCAACGTCGGGCTATGAGCAGTTGGATGGTATGGAATTGCAAGTTTTCGGCGAGAAAGCCGGGCTTCATTCCGTAGAACTATGGTTCGGCGTAAGGAAAATTTAAAGCACGCTTAAAATATGGAATGATAAGGAGATCGAGTGATGTTAAGAAAATTCAACCCTCCGGGAATGGCAGCCTCAGACGTTTATAACCACGGCGTAGACGTTACATCCATTCAACGCATGCTGTTCGTCTCAGGTCAAGTAGGCGTAGGTCCGGACGGAATTCCCGGCCAAGATATTCGGGAACAAGCGGAGCTCGCGATCGGCAACGTATACAAAGTCCTTGCCGGCGCAGATATGGAAGCCAACGACATCGTAAAAACAACGATCTATTTAACGGACGAAAGTCTAATCGGTCCCTTCATGGAGGCTGGCGCGGGATCGTTGCCTACCCCTCCTCCGGCGACGACGTTATTGATTGTCAAAGCGCTCGCCTCGCCGGCCTTGCTCGTTGAGATCGAGGCCATTGCCGTGAAGTGAGGTTCTCCAACTCCGGTTGTTCAACACTGGGGTAAGCTAGCTGAATAAAAAACACCAAGGCAGCCGATTGGCTGCTTTTTTGCCATTAGAATAAAATTGGACACCTCTTACGTGAAGCTTGATAATGACGGTATAAAGGAGAGGGGGTCCGGAATGGAAAGAAACCGTTACAGTGTTATAGGCAGTAATCGATTGTCTCGACTCGGGGTATAGTATACAAACAATATGGAATTTTAAATATTGCAAAAAGGTCGACTGAGTGACATGAAAAGTCGAGATTTTGATAGTTGAAAGCGGCGGATTCTCATATGATATGGGTTACAATGCGGCTTGTCATTTTTTCGTAAGTAAGGAGTGATCGCGATGAGGGGCGAGCTTTTCCGCCTTTCCTGGCATTCTATTCGTCTTAAGCTAGTCGTGGGCCTGCTGCTAATCACGCTGCCCGCTTTCGCTTTCCTTATATACAACAATTTGTACGCCATACGCGTCGTTCACAATCAGGTAGCCGAGTCCAATCGGAACCTTATTTCGATGTATATGGGACAAATTGATAACAATTTAAATGATGTCGACAAATATATGACGGACCTGCTCGTGAACGATAAAGATCTTCATGCCATGGAGTACGGTTCCACGGAACATGATCGGATTTTGGCCAAAGTCCGTTTGGACAACAGGATAAGGGGGGACATCGCATCGTTCGGGTCGGTCGATGCTTTATTCGTTTATTCGATCCCCGGGAAGGACTACCTTGAAGCCTTTCAAGAACTCTATAACTGGCAGCAGAGAGATGAAATAAGAAGGTATATTCAGGAGCTGTTGGAGGAACTGGAGAAGGATGGAGAGTTGCGAAACCAGCAATGGTATGTCAAACAAATCGGTATAAATTATTACTTATTCAGGGTGTTGAAGACTAGCGATGCCTATGTCGGAGCTTGGGTTAATGTAGAAAATTTGTACATTCCGCTCAAACTGTTGAAATATGGCGAACACGGAATCTCGTTATTCGCGACCGAGAACGGAACACCGATGACCCATGCGGAAGCCGTTCGCGAGAACGGAATCGACCTTGATAGAGATTTGAATAACTATTATATTTCGGGCAAATCAAATTCCTATTTAGTGATCGGGGAGAGATCGGCTAAAGGCAACTTCAGCCTTATTTCGCTCATCCCGGATAAACAGATATTGGAAAACTTGCCTTATCTCCGGATGATTGCTGCGGCAATACCTATCGGCGCAATCATTTTGGTGCCGGCTTTCCTTCTATTGCTTCGAAAGATGGTGTTAAGACCTCTCAATCGGATTCTTGCGGCTATGAAGAGGATCGGAGAGGGGAATTTGAACACGCGTATCGAGCCGTTTCGGACTTCGGATGAATTCCGTCTCGTCAACGAAACGTTTAACAGAATGATCGGCCAGGTACAGGAGCTGCGCATACACATTTACGAGGAGCAGTTAAGCAAGCAGAAGGCTGAACTGCAACACCTGCAACTGCAAATCAATCCGCATTTTTTCCTGAATTCCTTAAATATTATCTACAACCTGGCATTGGTACGGAAATATGAGTTGATCCAGGAGATGGCAATGAGCCTAGTCCAATATTTCCGGTACATGTTCAAAAGCAATCTAACTTTCGTAGCTTTGAAGGACGAGCTGCAGCATGTCCGCAATTATGTCCGGATCCAGGAGCTAAGGTTTCCCGGCAAGCTCAATTTCGAATTGACGGCTCCCGATTATTTACTGAACACGCGAATACCGCCGCTTATTATTCAGACATTCATCGAAAATTCGATCAAGCATGCCGTTTCCCCCAACGCTTCCATTCAAATTTCCGTACGAATCGATTTGGATGATTCCGGTCCGGAGCCTCGGCTCATGATCGAAATCCAGGATACGGGAAAGGGCTTCGATCAGGACATTCTGGATGAAATTCAAGCAGGCAACCGGATCGAGGACGAACAGGGGGAGCATATCGGGATCTGGAACGTGAAACAGAGACTCAGGCTGCTATATTCCGATGAAGCTTGCCTGGTTATCTCGAATGGCTTGCCGACGGGAGCGCTAATCGTGCTGCTGCTGCCCCTTCAACCAAAATCATAAAGAGGAGAGTCGAACATGGTCCGAATACTGCTCGTAGATGACGAAGTTCATGCGGTTGAAGGGATTAAGGCGTCTGTCGATTGGGACAAGCTGGGGATTTCAGAGGTACTCACTGCTTATGATATTTTGCAGGCAAAGGAAATATTTGCGTCATTTGACACTGTTGATCTTATGCTATGCGATATCGAAATGCCTATGGGAAGCGGTCTGGAGCTCCTCGCATGGGTCCGAGAGCATTACCCGGATACGGAGTCGATCTTCTTGACCTGCCACGCGGATTTTCATTATGCCAAACAAGCGATTCAGTTAGGAAGTTTCGATTATTTGCTGAAGCCGGTTCCGAGCGCCGAACTCGAAATCGTAATCTCCAAAGCGATCGAGAAGAAAGCCGAGGAAAGTAAAAAATCGGAGTACAGCCAGTACGGTCAATATTGGATTCAGCATCAACCATTGCTTATCGAACGATTCTGGCTGGATATTCTGAACCGCATCATACCGTCCCGTCCGGAGTCGATCAAACAGGCTGCAGAGGAGCGGAATATTCCTTATTCGGAACATATGAAGTTTATTCCCGTTTTCATCGTCGTGAAGCGGTGGCACAAAACCTTAAGCATGCGAGACGAGAAAATACTCGAATACGCGCTTCAAAATTCTGCCGAAGAGCTGTTGGCAAAGCTGGGAAACTACCGCCAACTTCTTCCATTCGGCAAAGGCAGCTTGCTCGCGGTTCTCTCCATCGAGCCTTGGACAGAGACTGAAGCGAAGCGACTGTTGAGAAGCTGTGAAGCATTCATTCGCTCCTGCCGCCAGTATTTCTATTGCGATATAAGTTGCTATATCGGACATCCTTCCTTTGCTCATGAGCTGCCGACGATGTCTGACCTGCTTCGAGCCCAGGATCGGAATAATGTAACGTTAGAAAATCTCGTGTTTCAGATGGACAGACTGGAGCCTGCGCAGATCTCGCTTCGAGAACCGGAGTTTCCGGTTTGGTCGCTCATGTTGAAGGAGGGGGCAAGCGAGAAGTTGGCGTCCGAGATCGCACGATACTTGGAGGGTCAAACTCAGGTTTCCGGTCTGAACGCAAAGCGGCTGCATCAGTTTCACCATGATTTCCTTCAAATGATATATTCATTTTTGCAATCGGAAGGCATTCAAGCTCGTCAGCTTTTCAGTGACGACGAATCCATGGAGATGTCACTGAATGCATCACGATCGGTCAAAGATACGATCGCTTGGTGTCGACGTGTCATTGCGAAAGCGATGGAATATATCCATACTGTCGAACAGTCCGAGTCGGTGGTCAACCGCGTGACAGCGTACGTCAACCGGCATCTGGACAGCGCGTTGTCGCGAGATGATATCGCGAAGCATGTCTTTTTGAATGCCGATTACTTGGACAGAATGTTTAAGAAAAAGGTAGGGCTGTCCGTGACGGAGTACGTCGTTCGAGAAAGGATCGCCGTCGCCAAACGTTTGTTAAGCAAATCCAATCTTCCTGTATCTGAAATTGCGATCCAGGTTGGAATGACCAACTTTTCGTATTTTTCTCGCGTATTCAAAAAATACACGAACCGAAATCCGCTCGAATTCCGGCAGGAAGAGCGATCCCGATCGGAAGATCGATAGGAGGTCGACTCAGTGACATTGTTAGTCGACATCCTGGTAGTTGGAGATAGTATCGCTATCTTATGATGAATGTAGATTCGAAAGGAAGAACGGCCGATGTCGTTCAAGCCGAATCGGATGCACACTTTCAAGATATGGGGGGAGAAATATGAAAAAGAAGTTAAGTTGGGTTTGCGCGATGTTTGCGATCATGCTGCTGATTTCCGCATGCGCTTCCAACAAGGGGAACGAAGCAACGGGCTCATCCGGAAACAACACGGCACAGGATCCTGCTTCGGATGAAGAAACCAGAGCGCCTTACGAATTGACGATGGCGTACTTTAGTTTCGGCAGCGTGCCGAAGGATCAGCTGCTTATTGAGGAAGAGCTCAATAAGATCACGAAAGCGAAACTGAATACGAATGTAAAATTGCTTCCGATCAGCTTCAGCGCCTGGCAAAATCAAACCAACCTGATGCTGACGAGCGGCGAGAAGCTTGACCTGATGCCGATATTCGGAAATATGTACGCGAACCAAGTGGCTAAAGGCCAATTGAACGAACTGGACGATTTGCTAGCCAACCAAGGTGAGGGAATCGTCGAGGCGCTCGGCCCGGATTATGCGAACGCGTCCAAAATTAACGGTAAAACGTATGCCGTTCCGACTATTCGCGATTTGGCTCAAAAGTATGGTTTCTTGATTCGCAAAGACCTCGTCGATAAATACAACCTCAAACTGGGCGAAGTAAAAACATTGGACGATTTGGAACCGATCTTACGAACGATTAAAGAAAACGAGCCGAATATGATCCCGTTGGTCAACGGTGTCGGCAACTCTCCGATCACCTCGTATAACACGCGGGATTCGCTCGGCGACGATATGGGCGTACTGCTCAATAACGGTCAGGACTTGAAGGTAGTGAACTGGTTCGAAACGGAAGAATACGCGGCCGCGCTAGAGAAGATGAGGGAATGGTATCTGGCCGGATATATCGCCAAGGACGCGATTACGGTCAAGGAATCCAAGTCTGATATCATCAAAGCCGGAAAAGGCGCAGGTAACCTAGCCGTAATGAAACCGGGATTCGACGCCCAAGAGACTCGTCAATCCGGCATGCCGATCGTATCCGTCGAAATGCTGCCCGCGGTAGCGAAGACGAATACCGTGACGAACATCATGTGGGGAATCGCAAAGAACTCGAAAAATCCAGTGAGAGCGATGGAACTCCTGAACCTTTTGTACACGGACAAGGAAGTCGTCAATCTGCTGGACTGGGGGATCGAAGGCAAGCATTATGTGAAAGTATCCGAGAACGTCATCGACTACCCGGAAGGCGTGGACGCCTCTACAGTAGGTTATTCGGGATTGGGATGGCTGTTCGGCAATCAATTCCTGTCCTATATATTCAAAGGCGATGACGAGAAGCTGTGGGAAGAGATGAAAGAGTTTAACTCGGGCGCTATTAAGTCCAAGGCACTCGGGTTTACGTTCGACTCCACTTCGGTGAAAACGGAGTTTGCCGCTGTCAGCAACGTTATGAGCCAATATCGAATCGCATTGGAGTGCGGAGCTTTGGACCCGAAGAAGGCGCTCCCCGAGTTCATCGCGAAGCTCAAGGACGCGGGCATCGACAAAGTTATTGCCGAGAAGCAGAAGCAGTTGGACGCATGGGCTGCTTCCAACGGTAACTGAGCATCTATGAAAGGGTTGTGAACATTATGGGCTATAGGGCTAGAAGATGGAAACGATTCGCTCCGCTGTTCCTGCTCATGCTCCCGGGGCTCGCATATTTGCTGCTCAACAACTACTTGCCCATGTTCGGGATGATCATCGCGTTCAAGGATATTAATTTCTCGAAGGGCATCCTGGGCAGTAATTGGATCGGATTCCAAAATTTCGAATATTTGTTCAAGACAGCGGACGCTTACATCATTACTCGCAATACGATTCTGTATAACGTAGCGTTCATCGCCATCAACACGATCGGAGCGGTAGGTTTAGCGATAATTCTTAACGAAATCCGGAAAAAATTTTTTCAGCGGTTTTATCAGAGCATCATCATTCTGCCGCACCTGATTTCGATGGTTATTGTCAGCTATCTCGTGTTCGCGGTGCTTAGCAGCGAGACGGGACTCATCAATAAAGCGATTCTGCCCATCCTTGGGATAGAAAGCATTTCGTGGTATTCCAGCAAAGAATACTGGCCGTATATCTTGACAGCGGTGAATATCTGGAAAGGCATCGGCTTTTTGAGCGTGGTTTACCTGGCTTCGATCATTAGCATCGATCCGGAATATTACGAAGCAGCCACGCTCGACGGCGCGTCGAAATGGCATCAGATCCGGTTCGTCACGCTCCCGCTGATTATTCCGGTCATTACGATGATGACCTTGCTTGCGATCGGGCGCATCTTCCATTCCGACTTCGGGTTGTTCTACCAGGTGCCTATGGACTCGGGCGTTTTGTCGGAGACGACCAACGTCATCGATACGTACGTATACCGCGCGCTCATGAACTTGGGTGATATTGGGATGTCATCGGCTGCGGGTGTATATCAATCCATTGTCGGATTCGTTCTGGTCATCCTCTCCAACTATGCGGTTCGAAAAATCAGCAAAGAAAACGCTTTATTCTAATGGAGGTAACAGACAATGGCGCACGAAAGCAAATGGGTCAGATGGACCGCACACACATTTCTAATGGCATTCTCCATTGCATGCATCATTCCATTCGTATTGCTGATCATGTCCTCGATTTCAAGCGAAGAGAGCATCATTCAATTCGGCTATTCGTTTTGGCCCGAACAGTTCAGCCTGATGGCTTACGAATATTTATGGAATCACCGGGGTGAGCTGGGGCGCGCGTACGGTATAACCGCGTTTATTACAGTAATCGGTACCGCGGCAAGCCTGGCAATGACGACCATGCTCGCATATCCGATGTCGCGGCAAGATATCCCGATGAGAAATTTTTGGGCATTTTTCGTGTTTTTCACGCTGCTGTTTAATGGAGGGCTTGTCCCGACGTATTTAATCTATACGCAAGTGTTTGAGATCAAGAACACGATTTGGGCGTTGATCGTGCCCGGATTGCTTATGAACGGCTTTTACGTGTTACTGGTTCGAACGTTCTTCATCACTTCCGTTCCGCCGGCTTTAATGGAAGCAGCTTATATCGACGGAGCGGGGGAAATCAAGACATTCTATAAAATCGTCATTCCGCTTTCAATGCCGATTCTGGCTACGATTGGATTATTCGAAGCGATTCTCTATTGGAACGACTGGTTTAACGGGATGACGTACGTAACCGATCCAAAGCTGTTCAGCATCCAAAACATACTGAACCGGATCATCACGGACATTCAGTTTCTTTCTAACAACAGCAACCTATCGTCAGCAGCTAGCAACGAAATGGCCGAGCTTCCAAGCACGTCCGTCCGAATGGCAATCGCCGTCGTCGGCTTGCTGCCGATCCTAATCGCCTATCCGTTCTTTCAAAAATACTTCATTAAAGGCATTACAATCGGCGCATTGAAGTAAAATGTTTTGGAGGCGCCAAGACGGAGGAATCGAATAGATTTAAAATTCGTTTCATAGGAGAGGTAACGCAATGATAGAAGAAATTTCTTTCAACGATCAATGGTTGTTCACCAAGAAGAACGACCCATCCTTCTCTAGGGAGTTCATTCAAGAGGGGGTGACCGTCACCCTGCCGCATACGTGGAATCAAGCCGACGGGCAAGGCGGAAGCGAGCAATATTATCGCGGTCAATGCTGGTATCAGCGAACGTTGTCAATCTCTTCCGAGAACTTGACGAAACGGTTTTACTTGGAGATTGGAGCAGCAGGGAATATCGGTCAAGTGTATATCAACGGTAATCTGGCCGGCGAGAGCCGGTGCGGTTATTCGATGTTTCGAATCGCCTTGAATCCTTACTTAAAGGCGGGGAGTAATCTGATCGCTGTTATGGTTGATAACAGCTACCATAATGAAGTGTTCCCTCTTATGGCGGATTTTACGTTTTACGGAGGCCTATACAGGGAAGTAAAACTTCTCGTCATGGACGATATTCATTTCGACGTCATGGACAGCGGTCGTGATGGCGTTTATTTGACGCAGCGAAAAATCGGTCGTGATACCTTTGAACTGTTCGTTCACGGTACAGTCGCCAATGAATCCATGAAACCTCAAACGGGAACGATTCAGGTGAGGCTTATAGACCAAGAGGGAAACACCGTATTTGAAGCGGACTCTGATCTGGTGCTTGAAGGTGAAGCGAAATTTCGCATTCGCGGCGAGATATGCAATCCGGTGTTATGGGACGGCATCGAGCAGCCCTATCTCTATACGGCGGCGGTATCCGTCCACTCAAATGGGCAAATATGCGATGAGCGAAATATCGCAATTGGCTTTCGTACGGTGGAAGCCACGACCGACCGCGGCTTACTCTTAAACGGGAAGCCGATCAAGCTAAACGGCGTTTGCCGTCATCAGGATTACGGCGGTATGGGCAACGCGATAACCAAAGCGCAAATGGATGAAGATATGTCCTTGATCCGCGAAGTCGGAGCGAACAGCATTCGACTTGCGCATTATCAGCATGATGACTATTTTTATAGCTTATGCGACCGATATGGCTTGTTAGTATGGGCGGAAATTCCTTTTATCAGTGTTCCGTCTACCAAAGATCCCGATAATCATAACGCGGTCGAGCAACTGGAAAAACTTATAAAGCAAGCCTATAATCATTGCTCCATCTACTGCTGGGGCGTTCAAAACGAAATTACGATTGCCGTCGAAACGGAACACACCCATAAAGCGATCAAGAAGCTGACGGCGCTCTCCAAACAGCTGGACCCTAATCGTTTAACCGCGCAAGCCAATATCAATGGGGTTGAAGACGAAAGCATCATTAACAGATATACCGACATCGTCGGCTATAATTTATATTACGGCTGGTACTACGGCGAAATGAAAGATTTGGCAGAGCGGTTCGATGCCTTTCACCGTGTTAACCCTGATGTCCCTGTCATTCTATCCGAATACGGGGTGGATACAAACCCCAGGTTTCACGCTTATTCGCCTAAAGTTCAAGATTATACGGAGGAATATCAGCTATTATTCCATCATAATGCCCTTGAAACCATTAATCGGAGACCTTACGTACAAGGCGGTTATGTATGGAATATGTTCGATTTCGGCAGCGCGAATCGGCGGGAAGGAGGCGAGACCGGTAAAAACCTAAAGGGTCTTGTTACGATCGATCGTAAACTGAAAAAAGACGCCTTTTACCTGTATAAGGCATACTGGTCCAAGGTTCCATTCGTTCATCTGGCCGGCCGGCGGTTTGAAAATCGGCATATGGAACTGAACGATATCGTCGTCTTGACCAATTTGCACCATGTCAACGTATATAAAGGTACTCAACTCCTTGCCGAAATCAAGAACGATCAAACGATGAAAATCGTAAAAGACGTACCGCTTCCATTAGGAGAACATATAGTGAGAGTCGAGGGAATCGATGGCGAGGGCGGTGTCCATACAGATGAAATTCGGATATTCCGCAGACCCGAACTCGATCAAAGCTATGTCCATGTGAATCTGGAGAAGGCTAAAAATGTCGTGAATTGGTTTGAAAAATTCGACTTATCGAATGTCGAAAAAATAGAGTTGAAGGAAGGTTACTACTCGACTTTCGACACGATCGAAGACCTTTTGAGTAATGAAAAGGCTAGAGAGGTTTATCAGAAATATTTCGGGGAAAGGACGGATAACCCTTTCTTTGAGGTGATGAAAAGCGTCATGTCTATCGAGAAGATGGCCCAATTGGCACATTTTAATATTCCCCCGGAATTACTGGCCGTCATAAATAGAGAACTGAATGTGATTCGTAAGTCAAATTGATCATGTAGCTGCAACAGCGGAGCCGAATGTTATTCGGCTCCGCTATTTTATTTGTGAAACATCACAATGGGCCCTTTGGATTTGCTTTAACCAAAAATCAGGCGGTTCGTAGACAATGAGCGAGTAATCAAGTTCATGACCAAGAGGAGTCGCCAATTGAATAAGCAGCAATTTCTTTAAATCGGAAGGATGCAAATCGCCTGTTTTGACGGTCAACACTTGAACTCCATTTCGTTCGGGAGTCCCCACGACAATGATTTGGTTTCCTTTGGTATAGACATCGGTGACCGTTGTTTGAAAAACAACGATATACAGATCAAGGTCGGTTTTATTTTGAAACATGGGAAAATCAATGCCGACATGTTGTTTGAAATTCAGCTCGCCGGATATTCCGATGTCATACGTAGTAAACAGCCGATGCAGCGCGTAATGGATTCGATTAGGAACATAACTCCATCGGCCTCCCCAATAGGTGCTATGCCAATGTTCTTCATATACAATCATGTCGGTTCGGATGGCTCAAGCCGGTCCAATCGTGTTTCCAGCTCTTCAACCCGTTTATTTACCTCTTCTGAGACACTTGTATGGGAGTTCGGCAATGCTTGTGCATAAGAACTTGAGACGAACCCGAAGAAAGCTAATAATACGGATATACTAATCGCAAAGCTATTTCTTATAATTGTCATTTTTAACACCTCATAGTTAGGTTGATGCTTCTTAAGTATTTTTATGTAAGCACAATTTCCTTGAACGAACTGGGTACGATAGCTAAATTCACTCTTTTCGCGATTCGAACGTGTTCAAGGATTTTCAGATATCGCTAGACAAGCTGTTTAACTTGGAAGCCTAATGAGAAAAAGCCGATTGCCGCCGGGAATCGGTTTTTTTCTGCTCGGGAGGGTCGGCTGGTTAATTGCAACTTTTACCAATTCATATCGTCAAAAAAGATGATGGTATCTTTAAAATAACGGGGGGCCTATTATGAGGTTGCACAGACAATCATTGATCTTGATCGGGTGCTTGGTCATGGTTTCACTCGTCATTGTCATCTGTGTTTATGTCGGAAGCGATAAAGTCCCTAGCCAGGCGTCCATCGCAAAGCCAACCGGTACCGCTCAGCCGGAAGCGTCGGCGAAGCCGGAACGGAATTTCAACGTGAGCGAGTTTGCGACGGATACGAGCGAGCCGCATGTGCTGTGGCGGCAGGAGCAGCAATCCATTTATGTGCACAATCTCCATCTCTACTACACCTCAGACGGAGTCGATAAGCAAGTGATGTACGAATGGACGGAGCCGCATGCCGCGCATGCATGGCTGAACGGCGAGCACCTTCTTATCGGCGAGCAGCTTATAGAGAAGGGCTCGCGTGAAGATGGGAATCATGGAGCGTGGATGGCCGTACGTATCCGGCAGCCGAAGCCGGTGATCATCGCTCCGCGGGAAAAGAAGTTTTTTGGCCCGCAAGAGCTGCTGTCGGTGACGGCAATTGAACAGCCTGAATGGTTTGTCATCAAGACGCTTAACGGATCAAGCTTCTCCGAGCATGTATTTGATTTGTCCCGTGGCGAATGGGAGTCGCTGAATCGGAATACGATGGGAGGCGTCCCGGGAGACGTCCCGGGAAAGATACCAGATAAGGTTGAAGGCCTGCAAGTCATAACCGATGCGCAAGTGTTCCAATTATCGGATGGAACGACTGCTTATTCTTTCGTCGATAACGATGGCGGCCTCATTTACAGCAAAGCTCCTCATTATCTGGTGTGGAGGTATGCAGGATATGAGTTGATCGATATGAAGCTGATGGCGTTCATGGAGGAACCGCCGCAGCTGCTCGGACGGTTCCGAAGCCAGGACGGCGACGAGGTCGCATCGTTCGTGGGAGGCAACTTCGATACTATTCTTCAAGGAGAGCCGAGATTGTGGGAGGAGGATTGGCAGGCGCTGAATGCCTACACATTCACGCACAGGTCGCCAGAGAAGCTGGAGATCATTCAGTATGCTAGCGGTGATTCGACGGAAACAGGAACTGCTCCACCTCGCTATAAGCAGTATCCATTGGACGGAGCAACGTGGAAGTCCTCGCAAGGCTCGCTCTTGGAATACGAGATGGATGGCGAGACGAAGTATATTTCCTGGTACGATCTTCTTCATACGGAGAACGCCGATCCGAAGACGCTGTGGTCAGCGCCTCTTGACAATGCCGACTTCAAACAAGAAGAGCGGCCGCCCTACGATCCGGATTGGGTCAGTCATCAGGTGCTTGCATGGGACTTCGAACAAATGAACACGAATGCTCCGGTTCCCGAGGAGCTGGAACGGGCGGTGAACGAGGCTCACTTAGATTCCGACTACGGATTTGCGAAAACGTATCGGAAATTCGGTTCGCGGTGGTTCGCGCTCGTTGACGAGCATCTCTACGAGTATAAGGACGGTTCGCTTACGGCGATCGGAGACCTGCCGATTACCGTTTCCGTTACGGTCGGGGAAGGCTTCAGCGGCCGCGGAGCGAGAGATTTCACCCGCGTGAATGACGGCTGGATCGTCGCGGATACGGAAGGCTCGCGCGTGCTGAAGCTGAACGATAAGCTCGAGATTGTGAAGAGGCTCGAGATTCCTGCCCCTTATCGGATCACGGTAGAGGGAGGAATGCTGCACATTGCATCGACGGCGTACCGCTACACTACGGATGAGGAGCTTCAGCTTATGAACGCCGAGCCGCAGCCGTTTCAGACCGCAACGGCTGTGAACATGGCGTCGTACGACCATTTCCGTCCGCAGGAGTGGTATCGGGATAAGGTCAGCGGGCTCACGTGGTATTATCTCGACGGCTGGCTGTATCAATATGCGGAAGCGAAGCGGGAGTATCGCACCTTCTACATCGGCTATAACGAGAATGCGCGCGCGCAGACGCATATCGTTCCCTATGAAGACGAGGTGCTTGTGTTGCTCGACCGCCGGCTGGAGCGTTTTGACCGGCAGGGCAAGTGGATGAGCACATTGGCCTATCCGCGTTCCAAGCCGGACGGCATCTACGACCATACGACGCAAGGGGAGAACACACTGATCGTTGACGAAGCAGCAGACCTGTTGTACCTCGTTCAAGGCTACCGTATTCTTGCGCTGGATTGGAAACGGAACGAAGTCAAGACGGTTTTTCGCCAAAATTACGCCGATATCGGCAAGCCTGTGAAGTTTAACGGCAGCCTCTACTTTCTGCTTAGAAGCAACGAGAACGACCGTTACAAGCTGCTGCAGGAAGGTCTGAAGGCGGGCCAGCGGATGTATACGGAGATCGTGGCGCTCGATTTGCAGTCGCTGTCCGTAAGCCGCAAGGTAACGCCGGGCTATTACGAGACAATGGAGCTAAGCGAAGGCTCCGGCGATCCGCCAGCCTTTACGCTGCGCAGGTACAACTGATCCGTCAACAAAGCAGTTATGCGTAAGACGCGGCTTTTTAATATCTACAAAAACTTGACTTTGACACTAGTGTCATCCTTTATGATGATATTCATAATGACAAGGAAGGGGAGTGGAGCTTTGAAAATAAGTCAAATCGCTAAAATGACCGGGGTCAGTTCTCGATCCTTACGGCATTATGAGAAAAAAGGGCTGATAACGGTTTCTCGTCTCGACAATAATTATCGCGAGTTCGATGATTCGATTATCGAAGCTGTCAATACAATCCAACTTTATCTTCATTTAGGTCTAACAACCGACCAGATTAAAGATATTGTGTATTGCCCTGAAGATCTAAGGTATGACAAAACAGAAGACGAGTATTGCGAAGCGTTGCTGCAAATCTATGAAACCAAACTGAATGAAGTGATCCGGCAAAAAAGGGCGCTCGATGAGGCGCAAGTCCGTTTGGAAAAACAAATCAACCTAATGAAAGAAAACCGGGATAAATGGGTACACGAAGAGGAGGATGAACAATGACCATTCTAGTAACGGGAGCAACAGGAAATGTCGGTCGTCATATAGTCAACCAGCTTCTCGAGGCTGGCCATCATGTACGCGCACTCACGCGCAATCCGTCAAGCGCTAAGCTGCCCGAAGCCGTGGAAGTCGTGTATGGCGACCTTACGGAGCCAAAGACTGTTGCGCCAGCGTTGAACGGAGTTACGGCTATACACTTGATCACCTTCAATAGTGACGGTTACACCCCGCTGCAAACCGGACCCGAGATTGTTGAACTTGCTCGAAAGGCAGGAGTGCGGCGAATCACGGTTTTATGGAATGGCGAGAATGGGCCTGTGGAGAGGGCTGTAGAAGCCAGTGACCTCGAATGGACACTTCTCCAGCCTGTAGAGTTTATGTCCAATGCGCTTGGGTGGGCAGAATCTATCCGCTTGGAAGGTATTGTCCGGGAACCATTCGGCAACTCGCCCAGCGCTATGATCGACGTTGCCGACATCGCTAGCGTAGCGGTAGCCGCATTAGTCGGTGATGGCCACGCCGGAAAAACCTACACGTTGACTGGTCCGGAGGTACTGACGGTGTTCGATAAGGTTCGAATTCTCGGTGCGGTGGTCGGCAGGGAAATTCGGTTTGTCGAGCTCACCGAAGATCAAGCACGAGAACGTATGCGGGAGCAGGGAGCGTCAGAGGACGCCATCGATTTCGTCTTAGGATGGCATGCGAACCCTCCAAAATCCGGGTACACCGTGGTTCCAACCGTCGAGCAGGTTACTGGTCGTCCAGCACGAACCTTCGCACAGTGGGCCTCTGAACATGTGAAATATTTTAAAACTTCGTGAACCAAAAATGGACAAACGAATGAAAAAAGGTGGATGGAAACTTGGATAACAAATTAACTACTAGACAACAAAAACGGCAACAGGAGCGTGAAATTATTGAGGAATATCACAAATTGGTAACTGAAGAAGCCCTGGAACCCTTGTATCAGTCTTTTATGGAATGGAAATCAGGCTCTTTGCGATATTTTGAACTTACAGAGCTAATTCATCTCTTTCATAAGAAAAATCAGGATATATATAAGGACTTCTCATACACTGAGCATAATGAGCTGGTTCTTCTTGCTAAGTTGAAATTGGGACAATTAACAGAGAAGGATATTAATGAAAATAAGCGCTTTTTAGAGATCTTGGGATATGTGGATAGAAGCGCTGGATTAGAAGAATAGGTTAACCCAGGTGCTGGAGATCAAGGAAAACAAATACTTGAGGAACAGAACGGTGGCCTTCAATAAGAGGCTGCCGTTTTTTGAACGATTTGGCAGTTTAGTGGAACAGGCAGTGTATAATACAGTAAATGTTGAATGTTTTACCAAATCATTTGAAAAGAGGTAACGTGGATGCATATTGATAAGATTATTTTACCTTCGGAATGGGGCAGGGATATTTCTCACAAACACATAAAAAATGATAACACCACTGTTGCTGTGTTTTTCCCTGGGCAGAATTACTCATGTGAATTACCTCTTTTATACTATACGGGCAAATCCGCATATGATGAGGGCCATGATCTATTAATGCTTGAGTATGGCTATCAATCTGCAAGAACTGCTTTTGAAGAAGCGAAGGTTGATCAGTTGATTCAAGAATGCTACACCTCAATAAACCAGATAATCAATAATTATAATGATGTCGTATTTGTCAGCAAAAGTCTTGGAACTTACATAGCTGGTAAAACGGCTGAATTATTTAAAGAAAGATCGATAAGACATGTGTTCTTAACACCTATAAGATCAACAATCCCGATCATTGAGAAATTTGGCGGATTAGTTGTAAGCGGCACAAAAGATCCAGTATTTCATGAGGAAGATATTGAACATATCGAAGGATTTCCAAATACAGAAGTGCTTAGAATAAAAGATGCTAATCACGCATTAGAGGTAAGCGATTTGCATCAGTCTTTAGAGATATTGAAAAGCTTAGTGGAGGTATCTAGTCGGTTTTTCAATCATAAATAGCCCTTCCAAAGGACCGCCGGACAATTGTTCGAGCGGTCTTTGCTTCAGAGGCGCAGCGAGTAATGACTTCCCTAATAACTTGGTTTATAATGGAGTCCGAACACCAGTTCTGAGTATTTGGGGGAGTATTATGTTCGATTCTGTTGCTACGCTCTATTCAGATGTTTGAACTAAGGGTACGATGGTTTAACTTACTGGAAGGATAGTTTAATTAAAGACGTTTTTTATTGATCGCAATGAATTGATTTCGATTAGAATAAGATCACTTACAGTTGGAGTGTGATCGAAGAATCATATGGATAAGAAGATCAAACAGCTATTCACTCAAGATATATTAAGACAAGCCGCGGAACGTTACGGAATTCGCGAAGACTCGTTGAACGAATTAAATGGGTTTCAAAACTTCGTTTATTCCGGAATGGCCGGAGATCGTGAAGTTATTCTAAGAATTGCCCATGTCACGCATCGGAATGAAGCATTAACGAAAGCGGAATTAGATTTTATTATGTTTTTGGCGGAGTCCGGCGTAAAAGCAGCTAGACCGATTCAATCACTAACCGGTGATCTTCTTCATAGCATTGACGATGCTTTTGTTGCGACGGCCTTTGAGAAAGTCCCTGGCAGAAATGCGAAAATTGCCGAGGAGAGCAATACGTTTTATGAGAATATAGGTCAATTTGTTGGAAAAATACATAAGCTCTCCCTTCGCTATCCCTCCCAACATGTACGCTGCGAATGGAATGAGAATGCTTTATTGGCTTCATTTAAAAACTATTGTCCGTCAGAGTTACATGACCGTTTCGACCGTTTAATCGGGGAAGTTGGCGCTCTTTCCAAAGATAAAGATGCTTACGGCCTTATTCATGGGGATATTAGCTGCGGTAATTATCTGAATGATGGGGATAAGGCCCATATTATCGACTTTGACGAGGCGGAATATTGCTGGTTTGTTTCCGATATTGCCACGCCATTATTATACGAAATCCCTATCCCGTGGGTTGTGGACGGCGAGGCAAGGAAGGAGATTGCAAAGCGCTTTTTCTCCAACTTCATGAACGGCTATTGTAAAGAAAATACGATAAGTCAAGTATGGATAAAGAAAATACCTTTATTTATCGATTTAAGACAGGCTAGAGTTTTAGCCGCGCTATATAGAAGCAGAGATTTTAATGCTCCCGATTGGAGTGAATGGAATGAACAAGCTCGGCGCTTCTATTATTTGAACTTACTGAATAACACGCCATATATAGAGCTGGACTTTTCAAAAATTTAACGTTGGTCAGAAAGATTTCGTTACAATAACAGAAGAGTATTTGGATTGAAAGGAAGGGCCCGTATGAATTCAGTAGACGCCATCGTATGGAATTTGGAAGAGGTTCGCCGCCGAAGTTTGATGATATGGGAAAGCATACCTGCCGAATACCTTGATTGGAGACCGGATCGAGAAGCCATGAGCGTGAAAGAAATGATCCGGCACGTATTAGATAGCGAGCATTACTATCATCTTGCCATATTGAATCAAGGAAGTCTGGCTGACTATGAATCCCCCTATGAAAAACGTACGTTTACAACTCTCAAAGAGGAACTCAGCTTTTCAGATTCATATCGGAAAGGCTTCATGGATACGGTAAAATCGTACTCGCAAGAGGATTTATCGAACATAAAGATCGATCGAAGCGACGTCGGATATATTCGCCCATTAGGCGATATGCTTTTGAGAGTAGCCTACCATGAAGCCGTCCATGCCGGACAGCTATTAGATTACTTGAGAACGGCCGGAATCAAGCGTCCGAAAGTTTGGGATTAAAGACGGGGCTTCCGGCAAAAGCGGTGGCCTCGTCGTTTGGCAAAGAAAGGAGATTACTATGGAAACGTACGACGACGATCTCTATAAGTTTGAAGCGGAAGGAGCCGCACCGCTGCCGGACAAGATGGATCAAGGCTGGCTTGAACGCGACGGCGCGCGAATCTGGTACGCCACCTACGGGTCCGGCCCGGCCGTGATCCTGCTTCATGGCGGCCTGGGCCATAGCGGCAATTGGGGTTATCAAGTTCCATCGCTGGTGAGGAGCGGCTATCGTGCGGTTTTGGTAGACAGCCGAGGCCACGGCCGCAGCACGCGCGATGAGCGGCCGTTTAAGTATGAACGGATGGCATGCGATGTTTTGGCGGTAATGGATGCTTTGCGCCTTGAGAAGGCGGGTTTGGTTGGCTGGAGCGACGGGGCTGTCATTGCAATGATTCTCGCTATGCAAGCACCCTCACGCGTTGCGGGTGTCTTCTACTTTGGATGCAACATGGATCCGAGCGGTGCAAAAGAAATGAAGGAGATCACTCCGATCCTCGACCGGTGTCTCCGCCGACATGCGAAGGACTACGCTCAGCTATCGGCTACGCCAGATCAATTCGAGGCATTTTCTGATGCGGTCAGCCTCATGATGCAAACGGAGCCAAACTATTCGGCGTCCGATTTAGCTCGGATCGGCGTACCGGTGGCGATTGTGCATAGCGAGCATGATGAATTCATAAAGCGCGAACACGCCGAGTATCTTGCTCGAAGCATTCCAAACGCGGAATTCGTTAACCTATATGGTGTGAGCCATTTTGCACCGCTGCAGAGGCCCGAACTATTTAACGACCCGATGCTTGCGTTTTTGAGAAAAGTTCTGGCTTAAAACAAGAGTGCGGGCGTTTGAACTAAACGGGTACGTCAGCTGAATACAGACACTAAGGCAGCCGATCGGCTGCCTTTTCTATTCAAACGGGCAGTTAGTGAAATGAGCCTATAAAAGGGCTGAGATGCCCTGTTGTTTTTAGGCAGCCCATCCTTTAAGTTGGAAAAGCAGCTTATGGAATCGCAACGGTGTCGCATCATTTTAAAATATTGAATCTGGATGGAGGTTGTACGATCGTGAAAAAGATCCTTTTTCATAGTAATCTGTTCACGGGATAGGCAAAAGAGGTTGACGCACCGGAAGTCGTCATGTAAGATTATGGCATCGACAAAGGAGGTGGGCGCTATGAATAAAAACCGAATAGATGTTGTTTCGCAACTAGCCCCCTTTACGGAACAGATTTGCGTTTAGGATACGCCGTGCGCGTATCTGCTCTCATCTGACTATGGGTTGATTTGCCCATGGTCTTTTTTTATGATTTCAAATTCAGAAGCGATTATGGAGGCAAACAGATGTTGAAACTATTCGAGTATAACTGGCAAGTTCGGCAAGACTGGTTCGCTTGGTGCCAAGACGTTTCCGAAGAAGAGTTGCTCAAGAAGCGGACAGGCGGGATCGGAGGCATTTTGCACACGTTGTTTCATATTGCGGATGTGGAATTCAGTTGGATATCCGGTCTGCAAGGGAGGCCGGAGTTCACGGAGCCGTTCGAACACTATGCCAGTCTGCAGAAAGTGACGGATTTATCCGCCAGGTTCCACGAGGAAGTTCGTCCTTTTGTCATGTCGTGGACCAATGAAATGGAGTTGAAGGAGTTATTGGAGTTATCGCCCCAGGGGGAGACCGTAAACTTCAAATATGGTGAAATCATGCGGCATGTTATCGCCCATGAAATCCACCATATCGGTCAATTGTCCGTATGGTCGAGGGAAATAGGCAAAGACCCCGTGACGGCTAACCTCATTCGCCGGGGTTTGTTTTAACCGAATACCAAAGATTAGATTACTTAAGAACGGCTGGAATCAAGCGTCTGAAAGTTTGGGATTAAAGACGAGGCTGCCGGCAAGATCGGTGGCCTCATATAGGAGGCTGAAGGTTAGAAATGAAGGTGAAACGTATTGTCGCCAATATTGATACGCAGGATATCGCGGCAGCTAAACGCTTTTACGAGGAAGTGCTCGGCCTCGAATTATTGATGGATCATGGTTGGATAGGAACGTACGGCTCTCGTGAGAAGATGAGCATCCAAATTAGTTTCGCATCACAGGGAGGCTCTAATACGCCTACGCCTGATTTATCGATTGAAGTCGATGATATCGATGCTGCACTTGAACGCGTACAGGGAGCTGGGTTTCCGATTGAATACGGGCCAGTAGATGAGCCTTGGGGCGTTAGGCGCTTCTATGTCCGCGACCCATTTGGCAAGCTTGTCAATATTCTCGCTCATTTATAAGCTGCTTACTGGTTCAACTAACTTGGAAAACTTGGAACACAGCTCAAGCTGGCTAGTAAAAAAGTACCCCTTAGAATAGACATCAAAATAACCAGGGGTTATTCCAATGACTATTCTAAAGGGTGAACCTCAAAAATTGACAGCCCGGGTATGGTTTTAGCTAGCTAAATTGAGGGAGCAAATCCGAATGAACGGATAGCATTCTGTCAACTGCTATGTGAGCCGCTATTTTATTGGTGATTGCCGGGTCAAGATCAACTGCCTTATGAACGAATTCGACGTTTCCAGTAGCGGCTGCTTCAGCGATCATCTCATGAACGTCTGACAGTTGACGTATGACAGAAGCCAGATTGTCCGGGAAAGCGGGAATCTCAATCGGATTCCATTGACCATTCTCCACATGAACCGTAACCTCGACGATTCTCTCGGCTGGCAGATGCGGAATCGCTCCATTATTGCGCACGTTTAGGATATCGAACGTGCGGGATGCACCAGTTCCGAGCGTTAGCGCAACATCGACAGGATGCTCCCAGCTTGGATGACCAAAGAGTGCTTGCCAATCGGAGCTTTCGCCGGACGCAATGTCCTGTAATGCCTTCAGCCGCAGCTTACGCTCTTCCTCCGTGCCGTGATAAGGTGGCGTTGTCGCATAATGGATGTCAGGTTGCTCTGGTAAATATTCGGCATGGTGATCGACGGCGCCAGCCGCTACCGCACCGTATTGCTTCAACCATCGACGCATGACCGTAAGCTCTCGTTGCTTGTTGAGCGGCAATGCCGACCAATCGCCTTCACGCACGAACGAAACGAGTTCCGGCATTAGGTCCTTACCCGTCCTTCTATCCTTCATCGATACGACCCAGGCAAAGTGATTCAGTCCTGCCGTTACAATCTCAACCTCTTCCGCTTGTTTGCCAACGAGACCCGGCAAAAACGCATAACCATCGGGACCTAAATAAGCAATGTTGCAAAAGCCTGCTGCCCGGATCGACGTATACCTATCGATAGCCGTCACTACGCGCGGCATCGGGTTCGTCACGTCAAGCAATATGGCTTGAGGGCATAGTTCCTCCATATCGCGACATACATCGAGCAGCAACGTAATCGAGCGCAACGCGTTCATGAGTCCTCCGAGGCCGCCGCATTCCCGTGCCTGATTCGGCATATCCAGTTCGCTTAATATGTTGAAGTCCATTGCCCATCGACGCGCTCCTTGCGGCGATGCAGACACAATGACATAATCTGCTCCTGCAAGCACCTCTCGCCGATCGACGGCCGATGTAATGCGAATGGCAGAGCCGACGATTTTCGCAATTCGTTGACCCGCGCCGGCCATCGCTTCTACGGCTTCCGCGTTCGGATCGACTAGGACAAGCTCTCCTTCCATTAGCCGGTGTTTAATGATAACATCCTCCAGCACAGTAGGCGCGAAGACGAAGCTGCCCCCGCCGATTAATACAAATTTCATACCTTCCACCTTCTCCAATTACGCTATTTGTTCTGCGTGGCTTGCCATTCCTTGAATTGCTTCTGGTATTCGGCCACTACTTTATCGAGACCTGCAGCCTTCAAGCTTTCCAGCGCTGCAGGGAAATGCTTATCGTAAGGAACGACGCCCATCTTGATCGGAATGATACTCGATTTGACGACAGACAGCACATTGGCGTATTCGACTGCGATAGGCTCCGTATTAAGACGGAATCCTAAAACCGGCGAGAATTCAACCGGATTGGTCGGTTCTACAGATTGCGCCTTAAGATGCGCTTCTGGTGTGTTCGCATCGAACAGCATGTAGTTGATATTACCAATCATCCATGAATCGAAGTAGTAATTCTCATCGTTCTCGTCGTCGATAAATTCAATCGTTCGATCACCGACTTTATTGTAATGCGTACCTTCTTCACCATATAGGAACAGGTTATGATTATCTTTGTTACTGTAGAGCCAGTTCAAAAATTTGATAGACGCTTCCGGATGCTTGGCCGTTATCGGAACGGCATTCGTGTTGCCGAAAGCAAAAAATTGAAGCAGCGGCTTTTCAGATGCCAGGTAATTTTCGGCAACAACGGCTGTCGGGTTATTTTTAGAGATCGCAAGCGAAGCGTACAACGCTGCGTTCGTGGTGAACAGGAAGTCCCCCATCGACACGACCTTGTCACGCTCTTCTTTTTTGTAAGTTAGAATATCCGGGTTAATCAGCTTTTTCTCGTACAGCTTCCGGAAAAATTCAGCATCTTTCTTAAATTCCTCGCTCTCCAACCATGATGTTACGTTGCCATCCTGATCGACTTTGACGATGGAATCGCGGTAATCGACATAAAACGGCCAGGAATCATACGTGCGATGCAGGAAGTTAGGCGAACCGTCAGCTTCCGTCTGAATGTACAAATTTTTATCGGCGACCTTCCTCATCGCTTCCGCAGCTGAGATGAATTCATCTGCCGTTTGCGGGAATGCTACGCCCGCTTTATCGAGTAAATCTTGTCTGTAACCAACGGTCCCCATCTCGCCGCTGCCAGAAGTTTCAAAACGCCAGACGGCCGGTATGGAGTAAATTTTGCCATTGATCTTTGCGCCTTCCCATGCGTAATCAGGAATGATCTTCTTAAGATCCTGGCCATACTGATCGATCAGTTCGTCCAGAGGCTGGAGCGCTCCACGGCCTACATACGATCCAACAGGAACGGTTCCGTTCTCCATGACGTGAAGCAGTTCGAATTCTTCACCGGTGCTCAACATCAAGTTCGTCTTCTGATCCCAGGCATCCCAGGGAATATAATTAATCTCAAGTTTGACGTTGACGCCGTCCGCGATCAACTTCTCGTTCACGATCTTCACGACGTCGTCCAAGAACGGCTTAGCCGTACCGGGAACGACATAACGGACCGGCAAAACTTCCTCCTGGTTATTACTCGTTGCATTGCCTGAACTGCCCTCGTTGTTGTTACCTGTATTGCTGCATGCCATCAGAAATGTGAATAACATGGCAACGACCAGACATGCAGGAATCCCCCAAAGCTTCTTCATGTTTTTTCCCCTCTCTAAGATTATCTATTATATATAGCTTTTCAGCGATATACCTAACTTACCCTTTGACTGCGCCGACGATAAGCCCTTTGATAATAAAACGCTGCAGGAACGGATACAGGAAAACGATTGGACCGATCGTTATGATCGCGATCGCCATTTTGAACGATTCGGTCGGCGCCGTTATATTCGAAGCCGCAATGCCTTGCATTTGATTAATCATGTTGATTTCCGACTGCAGTTTGTACAGCAAATATTGAAGCGGATACAGGTTTTCTGAATCAATAAGCATGATGGCGTTAAACCAATTATTCCAATAACCTAGCCCATAAAATAATGCAATCGTAGCCAATACCGGCAGCGACAGAGGAAACACGATTCGAAAAGCAATATAAGCATCGTTTGCGCCATCGATTCTGGCCGACTCCAGGAGCGATTCCGGCAACTCCTGCATAAAGTTTTTGACCAAAAACAAATTAAACGGGCTGAATAACAGCGAGGGTATAATGAGCGCATATATATTGTCCTTGATACCGAGTAGATCATTGATCATATACCATGGCACAAGACCGGCATTAAAGAGCATGGTAATGAAGAAGATTAAGGCCAGTCGGTTGCGGTAGCGCACTTGACGGTTCGCAAGGGCATATCCGGCCATTCCTGTCATGACGACGGCTGCTAGCGTACCAACAAAAGTTACGAAAATGGAAATGCTATAGCTCTGCAGCAACTGACCGTTGCTTGAGAAAACGGATTTATAGGCTTCAAGTGAAAATTGCTCTGGAAAGAAGCTATAGCCGTTCTGCATAATCGTCTGTTCATCTGTGAACGATACGACGAGAACAAGCAACATTGGCAATGTGCATGCCAGTGCGAATAAGGTAATAAATATGGTGTTGACTGATTGAAACAGATCGATTCTTATGTTCATCCGAATATCCTCCCCCCATTAGAACATTGCGCTGTCTTTGTTCACTTTCTTCACGATCCAGTTCGCGGATAATACGAGAATGAAACCAACGATTGATTGATACATGCCGATTGCCATCGCAATAGCCGGGCTTCCAGAAGTTCGAAGCGTGCGATACGTATACGTATCGATAACGTCGGTTGTCGAATACAGCAAGCCATTATCGCCGATAATAGCGTAGAACATGCCGAAGTCGGAGTAGAAAATTTTCCCGATGGCGAGCAGAGTTAAGATGGATACGGTAGGCATGAGCATAGGTATCGTGATGGATTTGATCTGCTGCCAGCGATTTGCTCCATCCATTTTCGCCGCTTCATATAGCGAATCGTCAATGGACGTGATCGCCGCCAAATAGATGATCGCCGACATGCCCACTTCTTTCCATACGCTAAGACCAACCAAGATCCATGTCCAAGGCTTCGGATCGGCATACCAGTTATGGGGTTCACCGCCTAGCCTCTCAATAAAGTTGTTAATCAAACCATGCTCCGTTCCGAAGAACGAATATACAATGTAGCTGACAATAATCCACGACAAAAAGTATGGAAACAGTACGGTCGATTGCGAAATACGTTTGAATAATTTTGATCGTATCTCGTTCAATAAGATGGCAAAAGCAAGCGCAACGACCGTACCAAAGAAGATAGACAGTACATTTAACTTAATTGTGTTCCAGGTGACCATCGACGCCGCTGTCGAATTGAAAAAAAACTCGAAGTTTTTCCAGCCTACCCATTCGCTGTTGAATATCCCTTTCGTGTAATTGAATTTTTGAAACGCAATGACCATATAAGGCAGCGTCAAGTAACCATATATAATGGTGTAAAGCAAGGCCGGCAGCACCAGTAAATAAGAAACCGGATTCCTCCGGATATCGGTCAAAAAGCCGTAGCGTTTTAATCGTTTTGGAATGGCGTGTTCCATTGCGTGTATCCCCTTTCGTCATCTGTTGGTGTTCGTTTCACCTGTTTGTAGTATGAATTCTCTAGTTTTCGCTGGGTAGTTAAAAGGTTTAGAAACCGTTTAAAATCAAGAGATTTTGACCCTTTAAATTTCAGTCATCCTTTAATTTTTGCGAAATGAAGCCACTCCGGATTGCAAAAATCAGCTATCTCATTTAAAGTTTTATAATCAAATTGAAAACGTTTTTAAACGGAACCGGGAAGAATCAGGGGGCAACATCTTATGTGGGGAAAATCGTTTTTTCGTTATGCGGTATACCGTAAAATGCTCATGTATTTCGTTCTAATCGTTGCCTTGACTGTACTAGCCGTTAGCGGCACGCTCTACTTTATGTTTGCATCCAAGACCGAGCAAACGATTGGCAAACATGTCATATCCATGCTGCAGCAGACAAGCTATACCTCTAATGTCGTACAGGAGCAAGTCGGAACGATTGGTAGTCATTTGCTCAACAACCACCGCATTATAACGGTATTGATGAACAAGCATCTTGACCGGGTTCAGGAGCATGAAGCGATGAATATTTTGACCGACATTCAGTCAACGTACCCTTTCATCAAACATTTAGGCATCTACAATGACAATACGAAACGTTATTTAAGCACGGCGGGAACACCTTACGAGTTGAATGATAAAGAGAAAAAGCAATTGACGAGTATGACCGAGCTTGACTATATGAGCTATTTCTCACAAAAACTCCTTCCATCCTATTCCATGAACACAAAAGCAGTAGAGAATGTGATTACTTTTATATTAAGACCCAAGTACGCGCTTACGTCCTCTGATAAAGGCGCTATTCTCATTCACGTGGATGAAAAATACATTCTGAAAACCATCCGGTCGATCAGCAGTGGCAGCGACAACGTTTTCGTCATGGATAGCAATGGGCTTGTTTTATCCCATACGGACCCCAACCAATTCATGAAACGATTTGACGAGCAGCCTTATATTCAGCGCATTCTGGATTATGAAGGATCATCCAGCCACTTCAAAGCAAACATCGACGACAGAAACCAGCTGGTAACTTTCGTTCAATCGAGCCAGATGAATTGGTACTTTGTCAGCATCAAGCCCTATGATGAGCTGATAAAGGATATTGCTGCCTTAAGAGGGTATACGATGCTTGTTGCAATTGCCATTCTAGCACTCGGCGCCCTAACTGCGTATGTCGCCACAAATAAGCTGTATAACCCACTTGGGCGGCTCATTGGCAAAGTGAATGACGTCACGGGGAGAGTCTATTCGGACGAAAAGAAAAATCGCAACGAATTCTCTCTGCTCTCTGAGGCGTTCACGAACGTCGTAGATCAGGCGATGACGGTAGAGACGGCTCAAAAGCAGTCTTTTCCGGTGTTGAAGAAGACTTATTTGCAGCATCTGCTGCGCGGCACGCACGCGGATCTTTCATCGACGCATATCCTCAACTCAGCGATTAACAAGGCATTCTCGAGCGCCTATTATATGGTCGTTGTGGCTGCCATCGACTGCTACGAGGAATTTGAACGGAAAAACGATCAGACCAAGCAAGGTTTGTATCGATTTTCAATTAACAACATTAGCAGCGAATTGCTTGCCAAGCATGCTCCTAACGAATCGATCGTAGTGGATGAACGAACGATGGGCATTCTAATGCTTCCTGAAGCTCCGATTGATCCGGACAAGCTTCTGCTTACGTTGACGGAAGTTCAAGAAGTGATTCGCAGCTATTTCCACTTTACGGTTTCTTTCGGGGTAGGCAATTTGGTGACTGACCGTAACGATATTCAGCAGTCGTTCGCGTCAGCGTATGAATACGTCAAATACCGCTTCTTCTATGGTCGACAATCGGTCATCCAGGCGAATCTTTTGCAAAACAAGCCATACTCGTCCCACGCCTACCCTGCACAGACAGAGAAGAAACTAATCGAAGCGCTAAGGCTGAGTCATGCCGAAAAAATCGAGCAGACGCTCAGTCAATTTATTGAGCAGCTACAAGTCATGAACTATTATCAGGCATTCTTATGCGCCAACCAGCTTCTTGGCTCACTGCACCGCCACTTTGAGGAAACGCTGCCCATTATGCAGGAACATTCCAAGGAATACTACACTACGGTTCATGCGCTGCAACATGTCGAAACGCTCGAAGAGGTGCAGTCGCAGCTTAGAAAATTCTGTATGCTCATACAAATGCTTGGCGAGAAAAAACAGCCGGGCAGATCAGATAGCATGATTGATTCCGTATGCGCCTATTTGCAGGAGCATTATCATAATCCCGATCTCGGCATTGAGACGGTCGCCCAAATGGTTCAATTGTCGCCGGGTTATCTCGGCAAGCTATTCCGTAGCCATACACAAACGTCTTTCAATGATTATTTAAAAAATATCCGTATAGAAAAAGCGAAGAAGCTGCTGCTCTCCACAAATGAATCCGTTGCCGTCATTAGCGAGAAAGTCGGTATTATAAACACGACGTATTTCTTCACGCTATTCAAAAAAACAACGGGCCTTTCACCAACCCAGTTTCGCGAGCAGCATGAGAACATGAACTAGGTTCTGTCTGAATCGCTGCCCTAAGTGGCATGAACGATTTCCTCTCCGGCGAATACAGTAATAGAACAGGCCGAAAGGGGGAACAGCACATGGCAACCATTACGTTGGCGGCGGTCGGAGACCTGCTGATGAGGGGGGCGATCATCGAGTCGGCGAGGCGGTCGGATCGCACCAAGAAGAAGGAAAGCTACGCATTCGGACCAATGTTCGCGAAGGTAGCGCCCCATTTGAGGAAGCCGGACGTGACGATCGGAAACCTGGAGACGACCTTCTCCGGCAGGCGCTGGTTCGAGCAAGGCGCGGGGAAGCGTTACAAATACGAACGGAAAAGCCGCATCGGCTACCCGATGTTCAATTGCCCGGATGAGCTCGCGCGGACGCTGAAGCATCTTGGCTTCGACGTCCTGACGACGGCGAACAATCACTGCATGGACGGCGGCCCGGCCGGCTTGAAGCGAACGTTGCGCGTGCTCGACAAGCAAGGCCTGCGCCACACGGGCACTGCCCGCTCGCCCGAAGAATCGAGGCGGCTTCTCATCGTTCGCGCCAAGGGAATCAAGCTCGGCATTCTCGCCTACACGTACGGGACCAATTCGCTGCCGGTTCCGGAGCCGTGGCTCGTGAATCGAATCAGGCACAAGCAAATCATTGCGGATATAAGGCGGTTGAAGAAACAATCGGATGCCGTTATCGTCTGTCTGCACTTCGGAAAGGAATTTAAGCGCGTCCCGAACGACAGGCAGCGGAGCCTTGTCCGGCTGCTGCTGAGGCATGGCGCCAATGCGGTGCTGGGCGCGCATCCTCACGTGCTTCAGCCCGTCACGAAGAGCAAAGTGAAAGACAGGTACGGCAAGGTCCGCACGCGGGTCGCCGCCTATTCGCTCGGCAACTTCATCTCGGACCGGCTGCGCGGAAACGTACACACGCTCCGCGGCATGATTTTGACACTGACCATTCGGAAGGACCGCAGCGGGAAGACCGATATTACGAAGGTCCATAAGCTCCGTACGATCGTCAAGCAGGGTAGCGCAAAGGGGCGGGCCGTTTTCCGGATCGACGTCGATTTGACCCCCAAAGCTTAAAAAGGGAATGGCCCTGTCCCCAAGTTTAATTCGTAACATTCCGGCTGCGGCTGTTCATTCCCGAAAAGAATCTTCATCTTCGCCAAAACGGCGATATTGAAGATTTTTTTGCGCGTAATTCGGGACAGGCTCAAGCACGAGTTGTTGGTTATGCTGAAAACCCCGAATTTCCCTTGCTGGCTTGTGATCAGATCCTTTCAAAAACTGAGAAATTGTTGGAAAGTTGGTTAATAGGATCGACCAGAAATGCTTACTGAGCAGAGTGCATAACCGGAACATTTGTTCTTCATTCCCAAGGTAGATGATGGTATAATAGGGAAAGACAATTGAATCTCGGGTGGGCATGGTTTCCCTTCGAAAGGAGGTGAGGCCATGGAGGTTAAGGATGCCTTAACGATCATGTTTCTGTTTGGATCGTTTATCCTTGCACTACTAACATACATCAACTCAAACAACAAGAGAAAGTAAAAACCCACCCTATGGTGAGCGCCCAGGTGGGTTTTTAGTCCTATTCAACTAAGAAGGGATACCCCATCCAAGCCGATTGTTCGCCGAGTGTTAGCCGCACTCGGCTTCTTTAAAAATATGATAACACAATTGGAAAAAGAAGTGAACCAGAAAAAGCTTTTAAATCGTATGTGAGCGGCTCAAAGAAGCGTTATCTTCGTCTAAGACCATATTCATGCACCAACTATGGCAATAGTTTTCATTTTTCGTTAACTCCTTGTCTTGATATATTAAAGAAACATGCGTTGCTCTTGTCGCAGCAGCTATGGTGGCTTGGTCTTACCTCAAATAAGCCAAGAAGATTGCATTATTTGCAGTTGGTGGATCTCAGTCTTTCGAAGGAGCGTTACGCTAAGGGGTACGATAGTGAAATGATTATGACTGGAGCAGGCGCCGCGGCGACCTGCTTCTGATCGTTGAAGTAACGAACAGATTAGACGAATAAAAGCGCTTGCGAGGGAGTCGATAAAGGGGAATGGGAAGTTCGAATCAATGGGATGCAGAATGGGAAGTATCAGAAGAATTGGCTCATAAATTAATAAGCAATCAGTTTCCACAGTTAGCTTCAAAAAGCGTAAAAAAACTAGGACATGGTTGGGATAACACTGTTTTTCTTGTCGGGGCTGAATATGTATTTCGCTTTCCAAGAAGGAAAGTTGCACTTAGTTCTTTAAGGATGGAAGGAAAGATATTACCTAAGCTTAAAGATTATATTTCCATAGCCTATTCTTTACCTATGTTTTTTGGGGAAGGGGACTATGATTATCCTATGCCGTTCCTTGGCTACCCCTATTTATCCGGGGAGTTTCCAGTCGGCTTAACTGACAAACAACGTGCGTTCTCAGCAACAACGCTCGCACAATTTTTAAAAGGTTTGCATGCATTCCCCGTGAAAGTAGCTCGAGAAATTGGAGTTCAACATGACCATAGAAATCTGACTGATATAGCGCTGCGTAAGGAAAAAATGCATAAATGCATTACCGACCTTGCCCGTCATTTTAGTAAAGAAGAGTATCATGCCATAACGAATTATTTGGAACAGCTCAGAACTGAAAGAGTGAAACCAAAGCACGTATTCCTACATGGTGACCTTCATTTTAAAAATATACTGGTAGAAAAAAATGGAAAAGTTTCAGGGGTTATTGACTGGGGAGATGTCAATATAGGACATCCTGCTTGTGACTTGAATGTTGTGTATAGCTTTTTACCTCCGGAAGCGCGTGCTGACATTTTCAATGTATATGGGGATGTAGATGAAGAAACGAAGATATTAGCTCGATTGATTGCCATGTATATTCCAACTGGGATAATGATGCAGGCAATTGATGACAATGATGAGAGGTTAGTTGATGAGGCAAAAGCGAACATAAAACGTGCTCTCGCTGATTAAGAAATGTCATTAAAATGTCATTACGCTAAAGAATACGATAGTTCAATCTTCAAGACGGCAGCCGGTCATACGATAGGGCGCTATTTTCGTTGAAGAAACGACAGGATAACGGATATAAGCTCTTGACTTGATACAAGTCTTGGATTACAATTTTTATTTTATTTAATGAGGAGAGGGTGTTTAGATGTGTATTGTATCGGTTTAATCGGGGATTACGATGAGGATGTTGTAGCACATGTGGCTATACCGCTAGCAATTCAATTGGCGGCAGATGAACTGGGTATTCAATTCAATTTCGAATGGGTTCCAACGCCTTCGTTGGATCGGGATTTCGAACAAAAGTTATCTAAATATCATGCGATTTGGGTCGTCCCTGCCAGTCCTTACCGAAGCATGCAAGGAGCTCTCAACGGTATCCGGTTTGCTCGTGAGCAACAGATTCCCTTTTTAGGTACGTGCGGTGGATTTCAACATATGATCATTGAGTTTGCAAGGAATGTAGTAGGACTTACTGCAGCAGAGCATGCCGAGGAAAATCCTGACGCCTCGTTGATTTTAGTTGCTCCGCTCTCTTGTTCGGTTAGCGAAAAAACGCATACGTTTAAGCTGGCCTCCGGTTCAAAAACGATAGATTTTTATGGCTCTCCTGAAATAGTTGAACAGTATGGAATTTGTAATTACGGGTTGAATTCGGAGTATCGCTCCAGGTTAGAAAATGCGGGTTTAAGCGTTGCCGGAGTAGACCTTGATGGCGAAGTGCGTATTATGGAACTGGATCGACATCCTTTTTTTATCGGGACTTTATTTCAACCTGAGCGTTCGGCGCTGAAAAATATTACTCATCCATTAATAAAAACATTTCTTCGCAAAGCATCCTCCTCGGAATAAGAAAGTTCGTTACGCTAACGGAGACGAGAGCTCAATAAATAACACCATTAGGCTGCCGCGGAATCAAGCGTGCAGCCTCGTTATGCTATTGGGCAGGATGGTTGAACAAAAAATGGAATTGTGATATTGTAATTTTGTAATTAAAATTACAATTGGAGACCATTATGCAAAATAAAAAACAGAGTGTAGTTATATCTATCCGCTTAGATGAATTATCGTTACGTGCTGTCGATCTGTTAATTGAATCGGGATTAGAATCAAATCGCTCTAGGGCAGTTTCCCATTTCATTAATGCTGGTATTAAATCATCAGAAGATCTGCTAATAAAAGCTCAGCGTCTTGCAGATAATGTTCATCAACTAAAAAATGAAATGATTGAAGCTGTAAAAATAAACGATCTTGAAAAAGTTGCTGAGCTAATAAATAAAGATTCGATGCTTGTAAATGCAAGAAATGACAAGGGAGAAACAGCAGTTCTCATGTCCGCTTATTATCGAACAAATGAGATTAAAGAGCTGCTTATAAGTAATGGTGCAGAACTAAATGTTTTTGAAGCATCAGCAATCGGAAACATCCCCCAACTGAAGAGGTTATTGAAAAAATCTCCTGATTTTTTACATAGCTATAGTAATGATGGCTTTACTCCCCTAGGGTTAGCGTCCCATTTTGGTAACGAGGAAACCGTAAATTTTTTACTGGATCATGGCGCAGAAGTGAACGCTAGGAGCAAAGATAATAACTTAAATAACATGGCGATTCACGCTGCGATCGCAGGGAATCACGAGCATGTTGTAAGGACTCTTATTGCTAAAGGAGCGGATATTAATGCTAAATGTGAAGGGAAATGGCGTTTAGGGTTTACTCCACTTCATGTTGCTGGATACTTTGGCAGAGAATCGATCATTAAACTTCTATTAGAAAATGATGCTGACAAAACCGCTTTAAATGATAATGGGGAAACAGCATATACAGTAGCCATTTTAAAAGGGCATCCAGAGTCAGCCGAACTCTTAAAATAATTTAAATTAAAGGAGATTATTAATGGAGAACAAACAAACTATCAATCCTGAACTTGTTCAAGAGTTCGTAGGTAATGCTCATGGTGACTTAGAACGAATTAAGCAGCTATTGGATCAAGAACCAGGACTGGTAAATGCATCGTGGGATTGGGGAAATGGTGATTGGGAGACTGCTTTAGGGGCTGCCGCTCATATGGGCAGAAAAGACATTGCTAGTTTTCTTTTAAGTAAAGGGGCTCGCATGGATCTATTTGCAGCTGCTATGTTAGGGAAGATCGACATTGTCAGAGCTGTACTTACTGATAATCCTGATTTGAAACATTCACTTGGACCGCACGGTATCCCACTTATAAATCATGCTGAAGCTGGGGGAGAAGATTCTATTCAGGTTCTTGAGTTCTTAAGACAATAAGTATATTACGAAGCTGGATCGATTTGTTCTAATCCTGCCTTTGTTAAGGTAACGGGAGACGATAGCATTCCTGTAGAGCGTTAATTATCAGCTTTGCAAAAAGAAGAGCGCCTCGGTACGATGGGAGTACGCAACGGGTCATAGCCCTTAAAATCCCATCATCCAGGAGGACGCTTTACTATGAAGTTTAAAGCCCAAGACAGACAAAATCAACTCATTGAAAAAATTACCCCTCAGCATCTCGTCGTCGGAATCGACATTGCACAACAAACGCATGTCGCTCGTGCAGTAAACTTTCGCGGGATCGCAATTGGCAATCCACTATCTTTCTCTAATGACGAAGAAGGTTTCCAGATCCTTCTTCGCTGGATTCAATCGTTGCAAGAAGCCTTTGAAGTGGTTCTTGTTAATCCTCATCTCGTGAAAAAGAACAAGGAAAACCGAGACAATACACCATCGAAGAGCGACAAAAAAGATGCTCTTGTCATTGCAGACATGGTTAAAAATGGTTACTATTCATTCATTCGCAACACGCCAGAAGCTTTTGAAGAGCTGCGCGTCTTTCTTTCTAACCGAGATTCTGTAGTGACGAGACTCGTAAGCGCTAAAAACCAAATTCATCGTTGGGTTGAGTTGGAATGGCTCGTAGCAACGAGGCATACCATCCGCATAAAACGATGCCAATTCAACTAGCAGCTTAAGCTTCATTTAACCGTTTCGTCGTACGAATTTTGGCTTATTCGCAGGATTTCAAAAGAAAGCACGGAGTACCGGATGCATTGAACCAAAGGGCACCGACCCGTAACGATAGCAAGACCGGCCACCACCCCTTGGACAGGCGTAACGAAGGAATGAGAGGGCAAAGACCCGTTGAGACATGGGAGTGATAACCTCCAGGGGCGGCGTGGAGAATGCGTGCAGTAAAGGGAATTATCTAGGGGAACATATATCCCCTCTATTCCCGTGTGCTTTCATGTTGCCAAAGTCTGACACGGAGTTCCCCTTCTTGTCTTCCATCCTTTATCAACCGGGCGAAATCCTGCGAATAAGCGAGCATTTGTGAGAAAACTGAATCGTACGGAGGGAGTTCAACGTCCAAATTTTTTTAAAAAATATCCCAACCTTTATTTCACCTGGCACACTATTTGATTGTCAGGAATTACAGATGCAACTGCGGAGGCGAAAGATGGATTCGATCGGGAAGAACGGAAAAGAAGCGGCGGAAGCGATTCGGAGCTATGTCAAACCGATTTTCGGTTTTGCGTTGAACCGGGTCAAGCAGCGGGCGGAGGCGGAGGATCTGGCTCAGGAGATTATGCTGCAGTTGTTGAAATCCTTCTCCGGGGTGCGGGACATTAGATGCCTGGAGGCTTACGTTTGGACGGTTGCCCGATACACTTGGGTGAATTGGTTGAAAAAGCGTGCGCACGCTCCCCAAGCGATCGAAATCAACGGCATGTCTGAACTGTCGGCCGCCCCTTCCCGGGAGCCGCTTGACCGGCTGCTGGTAACCGAAGCTTACCGCGAGCTGCGCCGAGAAGTCGCGTTTCTGTCCGACATCCATCGCCGGATCGTGGTCATGCATTACTACGACGAGCTTAAAATCGGCGATATCGCGATTGCTCTGAACATTCCTGTCAACACGGTGAAGTGGCATTTGAGCGAGGCCAAAAAGGAGTTAAGGAAAGGGATGAAACGTATGCGTGCAACAGGAACTTTGAGTGTCAATCCGGTCAGCATGGGGGAAATGGGCCATTCCGGTTCGGCCGGCAGACTGGGCGAAACCAACGATTTTCTTGGACGCGCCTTGGCGCAAAATATCGTTTACGCGGCTTATCACAAGGCGCGTACCGTACATCAAATCGCGGAGGAGCTCGGAATGCCGCCGTCTTTGCTGGAAGGCGAAGTCCGGCACCTGGCCGATTACAATTTTCTCATCCAAACCTCTCCCGGCAAATATCAAAGCAATACCATCGTCTGGGACCTCTTCGAGTTGGTCGTAGCCGGTCATCAATTCTGGCAAGATTGCGCCGCCGAAGTGGCCGATGTTCATTTCGACGCGTTAATGGAAGTTCGCCGGCAAGTCGAGGATAGCGGAGTGTACGTTCCGGACGGCGACTATAACTTCCTGCTCTGGACCTTGCTGCCCAAGAACGTCGAGGAGCAATCTTGGCGGAGCATGCCGGCGGGCGACAACTTCGATGCGGTCGCACCAATGCGAAAGGACGGAGGGCAGTATATTGCCTATGCGGCGTTGAACCGGAGCCGCAATGCCGATCCGGGTTTTGATTTGAGTAGTTACGTCACCTTCGGTCCGTCGCTCCGCTATGTCGAAGACACTCCCTTATACTTGTGGCAATTCAATACGTACTGGAGCGACCGCCAGGTGGATTGGCGTTTCCTGGAATACCGGGATGTCGAGATTTGTCATGCGTTCCAACAAGGGGAACTGCCCGACAACGAAGAGAACAGCGAGCAATATTCGTTCCTGCTGGAGAAGGGGTACATCCGCAAGACGGAGGAGGGGTACAAGTTCAATGCGGTTTGGATCGACTCTCCGCAAACGTTGGATCGGTTGAACAAGGCAATGCCGGATTTGTCCGCTCTGTATGCGCCTGCTGTCGGCAAGCTCTACGATAAAATGCTCAAGCTGTTCCTGCAAAATCAGCCGAAGCATTTGGAGCCGCAGCTTGCTTACATGGTGAGAGGCAATACCGGCGGAGGCCGGCTGGTCGCTTATATTTTGAAGCATTTGATCGATAACGGGAAGTTGAAACCGCCGTTGCCGCACCAGCAGAAGACGATTTCAACCTGGATGGGGCCGGTCAAGTAAGTCGGGTTCTGAAGAAGAAATTGAACATAGCGACAAAGAAAATGGGACGTACAGGTAAGCTGGTATTAGACGAGGAATGGGAAAATCCAGAAGATTGAACTAACGGGCACAAGAATTGAATAATCCAAATGAACAGATGCCCAAGATCGGCAGCCTCGCTTCGCTAACAGGACCAATGGTTCAATACTTGTATTGAATTATTCTCGGATCACCCTGTCATATTCGTAGTAGTTAAATGTTCAAAGGAAGAACTTGCTAGAAGAGAACAACTTAGAGGAGACAGGGAGGTTGGTTTAGCAAGTTCACAATACGATAACGTGTATTGCTTTAATGAATATGATCTTGAATTCAATACAGAAATAATGAGATCGAGTGAGTGTGCCAACGAGATATTAAACTTTATAAAATCTAATAAAAAATACACTGCTTTTAAGAAGTTAATTAAGGGGGAAATCAAAGAAGGCGTATCCAGTAGCTAGCACCATATTCACGCTTCGGGTCATTCGGTTCTCGGTCCTGTTAAGCTAACGGAGACGATAGTGCAATAACAACAGGCAGCCGATCATTTCGGCAGCCTGTTCAGCTGCTTCCTAGGTACGATATGATTTTAGATAAATAGTTGTTGATTATTTGGTGAGACAAGCTTATATTTAAATTGTTGGGGATATATGGAAAGGGGTATTATTCATGCCAGTGTTCCAGTAATGGTAAGGGAAATGCATTATTAATCCTGTAATTTAAAAGACGGGATTAGTGCGCCCTTTTTTACCGTTACCAAGGAATGCGGTACGAATAAACCTTGTTGAAAAAGCAAACAAGGATTAATCGGAGCTGCCTTTTTGGGTAGCTCCTTTTTACATTCTATATCCCTAATACTCATAATGTGGCTTTTTAACAATCTGATGTGTCTAATAATATGAATTATTCAACTCCAGGAGGGATATTATGAAAGACCTAAGAATAGAACAACTTGCGAGGAACGTTGTTACATACTCTGTAAATCTTCAAAAGGGAGAGAAGTTGCTAATTGAAGTAGAGGGCCACGATACCGTATTAGCTAAAGCAATTGTCTTAGAAGCTTATAACGCAGGCGCTTATCCTTTTGTAGTATTCACAGATCAGGATATTCTTCGAACACAATTGATGCATAGTTCATCGGAACAATTAGAACGATTAGCATCATATGATTTTGTCCGCATGAATGATATGGATGCTTATGTGCTAATTAGAGCAGATGCCAACGACAGTGAACTATCCGATGTTCCTTCAGAAAAAATTGATCAATACTGGAAGGTGTATTATCACCATGTTCATGAACCTAGATGGGCAAAAACAAAATGGTGTATTCTGAGTTACCCTAATGCCGCTGCGGCGCAACGCGCTAAGATGTCAACGGAAAAATTTGAGGATCTTTACTTTAGCGTGTGTAATCTAGATTATTCAAAATTATCAGAGCAAATGGATGTTTTAGTTAGTCTTCTAAGTAAAACAGATAAAGTGAGGATTAAGGGGGAAGGGACTGATCTGACGATGTCCATTAAAGGAATGCCCGTCAGAAAAGATGCTGGCCTACAAAATCTGCCTGACGGTGAGGTTTATAGCGTTCCTATAAAACATTCCATTAATGGAGTGATTAAATTCAATACTCCCGTCAATTTTAGAGGGACTACATTCGACAATATCGTATTAACCTTTGAACATGGAAAAATTATTGATGCAAAAGCAAATGACACGGCGAAGCTCTTGGAGATATTAGAGATAGATGAGGGGGCAAGATATATAGGTGAATTTGGTATTGGTCTAAACCCATATATATGGGAGCCAATGAACGATATTTTGTTTGATGAAAAAATTTGGGGTAGTATTCACTTGGCAATTGGCAGTGCCGCCGTTCAATGTCAGGATTCAAACCTATCTTCTATTCATTGGGATATCGTCTGTAATCAACGTGCAGAATACGGCGGTGGGCAAATATGGCTTGATGATGTCCTAATAAGAGAAAATGGTTACTTCGTTACTAAAGAACTTGAGGGATTAAACCCAGCATCAGCATGAGGCTGCCGCGGAAACCGATCGGCGGCCTTATTAAGCTATTTGGCATGTTAGCTAAATGACTTCGCGAATAATTTATGAGATGGAATATTCACAGGCTTTGATTATCACTTGATGTGAAATCAAAGCCAATATAATAAGTTAACAATTCAAGGAGGATTATATGAAGACTATCATCTATATGGTTAGGCATGCTGAATCACCATTCACTGAAGGAACCGAAAGAACAAGAGGACTAACCACTAAGGGCAAGGGCGATGTTGATGGGGATTTTTGATTAAGCTAAACGGAGAGCTTTAGTTCAACGATCCAGGAGCAGTTTACCGCCGCGCGAATTTCGATACAAGAGGTGTTTGTTATGGAAGTTAAAATTGATTTAGATTTTACCCCGAGATCACCACGACCCGGTATGCCATATACGGAATCAACCTTTGTACGTTCATCATCTCGGTTCACAATTCGAAGTGAGGAAATCGGAGTTGCTCTCGTGGATTTATGGAACTTTGGGTGGGAGGACGGCCCTGTCGTTGATTCCTTAGGATTGGAGTTAAGCACGGAAAGAGGTATTTCTCATGCGTTAAGGAAGAAAGAGATCATTATCAATCAAATAACGCCAGTAGTACGTTCACTACGACAACAGGGCATCCAGATTTTCCATTGCAATCATCCTCAGTTTTTGAGTCATTACCCCCAGTGGCACATATCGACGACTGAGGAAGAGCGGTCTCATATGGCTGACGTTCAGGAGATTTATGAAATGAGTAGGGATGAGAAGACCACGGCATTTCCCGAATTAGAATGGCAGGAAACCTGGAAATCCAGACACAGAGACGATGTGTTTAATATCTCCTGGATGAATGTGCAAGGTCATGTCTACGACCGAATTAGGATACCAATTGAAGTCGAGCCACAAGAGGGAGATCTGCTCATATACTCTAGAGAACAATTTGACCGCCTTCTCAGGAATAAGGGAATTAGAGTGCTGTTTTATATGGGATTCGAGACGGACGAATGCATTATAAGCAGCACTTACGGCATTCGGAATATGCATTCTTATGGATACATGACAAATATCGTTCGAGATTGCACGACAACATATGAATCGGCTGAAACTGTAAAAGGGTTATGGCGTACTAAGGTAGCCATCGAACAAATTGAGAAATTGTGGGGGTATTCTATAGACTCCTCTGAACTGGTGAAATCGTTCGATAACTCTTAGTGGGTTGGAATTCTACAGCTGCTTTTTTTTCATTAAGCTAAAGGGCAGGATAATTCCAATATGTGGTATTATGAAGTCCTTTTTCATTTATTCACAAAATAGGGTATTTTGCACAGATGTCCTAGTGATAAGCGTTAAGCACACAATTTTCTCGAATTAAATGGTCAACTATGTCCAGGTACTAGAAAAAGATAAAACTATTTAAAAAAAACAAAATTAAAGTATATTTCGCTTATAAGTTAAAGCACAGAACAGAGATTGCTAAAAATGATGAAGGAGCTGCTGCGGCAGCTCTTTTTACATCTTCACAAAGTAGAACTAAGCTGCTTTTCGTGTGCAACGCGCTTCAATCCAGCACTTGAAGAAGCTCAGAGGGGGGATCGAAGTTCCGATACTCACGAAAACCGGAACTTATTTTCATTTAAATCTGGAATATGATTACAGCTGCTTTGCCCCTGGTGTCAGCCAAGCTGGTACTACCCCATATTGTAAAACGATAAATTTGGTACTAAGATCAAATTGACAAAAATGAAGTGAGGTGCATGTTGTGAAGGAACGAGGATCTGTTGCTGATGGGAATTCCGGTTCTTGCCTTGTGCATATGGGGTCTGCCTTCGATCGCAAAAGAAGGAGCAGAACATTATCCGGCATACTGGGTATATCCCGTTATAATAGGCATGTACGCATCGGCGATACCGTATTTCGCTGCATTGTATCAGGCTTTCAAGCTTTTAAGCTATATTGACAAGAACAATGCGTTCTCGGAGTTGTCAGTTAAAGCTCTAAAGAATATCAAATTCTGTGCACTCACAATCAGTGTTTTATATGCGGCATGCGAGCCGTTCTTCAAAAGCTTTTGAAAAATGCCATCGATATAAAATCAGAAAATGATTTGACGATCTGAGGTGCATAACATGGCGATTATAATCAATATTGACGTGATGCTGGCTAAAAGGAAGATGAGCGTTACCGAGCTTGCGGAGAGAGTCGGAATCACGATAGCCAATCTCTCTATATTGAAAAATGGAAAGGCAAAAGCGATTCGATTAGCCACTTTAGAGGCGATTTGCAAGGCTTTAGAATGCCAGCCCGGAGATATTTTGGAATATAAAATGGACGAAAACACGCAAGGATGAAATGAGCAATCGACCGTATTGAACGAACGGTTACGATAATTAATAAAGACAAGACGGCAGCCAATCAAGACCAATCCAATCAAGGAGCAGAAGCCGCGTGCGGCTGCTGCTCCTTTTCGCATTGAAGAAATGTCAGGTAGTTTCTCGCAGCATATCAGTATTTGAACAATAACTTAAAAAACAGCAGATGGAACTTAAAAAAGGCGCATCCATTCAAAACTGTCCGTGTTATATAATAAATCACAATTAACCTTGTAAGCGCATACTTAAGCTGTGAGGAGGGGGTTGCATCGGCCGCGCTCGGTCGACTGCAGTTGTGCTAATTGTCGGATCAAGATCTAGCTTCCAATATGATGATACGAGGTGTTCGATCATGCAAAAGCATATGAAACAGGGATTGTCGTTACTGTTATGTGTACTATTAATAGGTAATACTCTATTCATGGGATCAACAGCTAAAGCTGCGGCCGCCGGTGAGACAGTATCCTTCCCGGTGGTGCAAGACGCGTTTGTGTCTAATTTCGGAACGCAGGGAGACAGCTTGGGGATTGCTTTAAACGCCAATAAATTAATCTACGGGAAATTCCGGCATACGTATCTCAAGTTTGATTTATCCTCCATCGATACGGAAAAATATAATGTAGACGAGATGCAAGTGATTTTGAGCTTCAGAAAAACGCATGCGGCCAACGAGTTGGTCTTTACGGAAAGCGAACCGACCTTGCGAAGCTCTGGCCTCGCGTGGACGGTTAACAATCTTACCTATAATACTCGCCCTAACGATATTGCCGGATCGCCGGTTGTAACCCAAAACGTTACGTCAAACGGTGAACAAAACCTTTCCGTTGATTTGTCCACGATCTTCCGATCCGCGTTAAATAATGGAAGAAAAGTAGTCAGTATACACCTTACGACAACGAAAGTGGACGATAGCGCGGTAAGCGCCAGCGAGATGTATTCCTCAAGGAATACATCGGGACAGCCCGGACCATTCTTGGCCGTCACGCTGGGGAATCCTATTGTGGACGACGCGATCGATAGAACGGCGCTCAACGCGCTGATTGCCGAAGCGGATCAGTTAATGGAAGCCGATTACACAGCGGCAAGCTGGGCGGTATTTGCAGAAGCCCTTAATAATGCACAAGAAGCAAGTGCTGGCAGTGCGACGCAAGACGAGGTTAACCAAGCGCTCTTGTTGCTGCAAACGGCAATGAACAACCTTAAGGATGCGGAGCTTCCTTCCAAGATTACGGGTCCGAACATGGGAAATTACTTTAACAACAGCAAGAGCGCGTCCATGATTTTTAAAATGAAAAATGGGGATGGCAAATATGTAAAGGTTGATCCCGTCACGGAGAAACTGTCGCTTACGGCAAATGCCGCCGAGGCTTCCGCGTTCGCGCTGTATGTCCTTGACTATTTCGCCACCGTGGACAAAGAGGAGCCGGAGGTTGGAGCGACCAGGACGGCTTATTCCATCAAATCGCTGGACAATGGCAAATATCTTACCATCCAAAATTATTTTACGGCTGAAGAGTTCCTGAACAATGAGCATCGTTACTTCAATATCCTGAGCGGCGCCCAAAGCGGCACCAGCACCGAAAGGACGTTCGAGGTCAAGGCGTCGGCAAGCATCCCGAACTGGAACGAGCGGTTTTATGTAGATCGTTACGTAGAATCGGGTTATTACCGTATCTGGTCGCATTTATCCACGATGAGAGACGATGCGGGCTTCAATCGTTTTAATGTCACAATGACCGACGACTCCATGCAGAGCACCGGAACGGCCGCTCAGAATATCGAATACAGATTTTATTTTGAAGAGGTAACGGGCAGGGATCAGCTGGAGGTAAGCCAAAAGGTATCCGGAGACGACGCCGATTTGTTCTGGCGTCCCGTGAACGGCGATACGGACCCTGCAAGTTACCGTGTCGTTGGGACGGACGCAGCAAACGTTGTTTTTGCCGACGGCTTGATGCACGTGACGCTTTCGGACTTGAGCGCCGGCGACCACGGGTATACCGTTGAATATAACGGAAACGGATATCAAGCGACCACGGACGTGAAGGTCCGAATCTTCAGCCATCCGGGTATTTTGCTTGCCGCGGAAGACCTGAATAGAATGAAGCTTCGTGTTCAGGAAGAGGCTGAGCCCTGGTACTCCGATTACCAGAGACTGTTGAACAGTGTTTCGTACAATTTATCCAGCTTCGATTACGAAACCACTGTTTTTTCGAATGTCGGACGCGGAGGTGCTCCGTCGGATTCCGCCAATATCGGCTATTTTGAGAAGGGCGGCAATGCGGCTTACTTCAACGCCCTGCAGTGGGTGATCACGGGGGACAATAAATATGCGGATAAAGCCGTCGACATCCTCGGTAAATGGGCGAAGGCCTTGAAAGTGATTGACGGCAGGGACAGAATACTAGGCGCAGGAATCAATGCTTACAAATACGCCAGCGCGGCGGAAATCATAAGGTATTACAACGGGGGATACAGCGGATACAGCGACGCTGACTTCAAAGCGCTCCAGGATATGATGATCAACGTGGTATATCCGGTTATCCAGGATGCAGCCGCTCCCATGCTCGCCAACGGCAACTGGGACGTGGCGGCCATCGTCAGCATGATGTCTATTGGCGTTCTTTGCGATAATTCGGAAATCTTTGATCGCGCGACGGCCTTCTATCAGGACATTCATGTGAACGGTTCTATCTTCGCCTATGTGAACGATTCAGGCCAGACGATGGAAACCGGCCGTGATCAGGCCCATGCCATGTTGGGTATCGGATATATGGCCGAGATATGCCTGATCGCTTACAATCAAGATGTGGATTTGTATTCCCTGTACGATAACAGGCTGGCCAAAGCTTTCGAATATTCGGCGAAATACAACCTGTATTCGAAGGAGCTTTACGGTGAGGATGTACCTTTCGTTGCGATGCCGAATGTTTTTGGCGATACCAGCAGAGGATATTATGGAGCCGGGTTTGACAGGGAGAATAACGGGCTTAACAGAGGCGAGCTCAGGCCTGTTTTTGAGCAAGCGCTTGCCCTCTATACCAAGGCAGGCGGCGTCGATATGACATGGACGACGAGGGCGGCGGCGGGTTCGCGCCCGCAGGCAATGGTGCATTTTGATAATTTGAACTTTGGCACCCTGACGTACTATAATGGCGAGCCGCTGCATGCAAGCGGGCCGTATTTTCAGATGCGGACGAGATGGGAGCCTCTATATCAGAGGAATTGGAGTATCGTGGACGGTCAAAGGGTCGCCGAGACATTGAACTCTTACTACAATATCAATGAAAACGGCGAGCTTGTTACCAGCGTCATGAAGATGGACGCGCCCTTCTATCAAATGGTCGCTAACGATGACGGCACCTTTTCGATTCGGCTGGTTAAGTCGAATACCTATTTATCGGTTAAGGATGATACGGTAAACGGTCTAAATATTATTAAAGCCGACGCCACAGCGATAGGCGAGAATGAAAAGTTTATTTTGCGCTCCAGCGGGGTCGGCCCCTTCTTCCTGGTTTCTCCCAAGTATGATAATCGGATCGTATATCAATACGCGGCTGGATCAGGAAGCAGTGCCGTATTAACACTCCGGCTGGGAACGAAGAAACTGTCGCAAATCGCAGATATACCGGACATCTCAACGAACGAGAGACTTATTTTTATGTACAATTTCGAGGATGTCGCATTGAATGGCAGCGCGGCTCCAAGCATCACATCGGCGGGCAGCAGCAGCGTGGCGAGCGGCGAAGGCGGCACATTCCAGGTTGAGGCGACAGGCACGACTCCACTCAGCTATAGGCTGGACGGAGCGCCGGACAGCGTAACGATCAACGGCAGAACAGGGTTGATCACGATTGCGGACACCCTAACGGTCGGTATTTATTCGTTCACCATTATGGCGTCTAACGGCATATTGCCTAATGCGACGCTGACGTTCACGCTGACGGTGGAGGCAATCGTTCCAGGCACGCCGATGAACGTTACGGCGACGCCGGGTGATGGGCTGGTAACGTTGAACTGGAATGCCCCGGCCAGCGACGGCGGCGCGGAGATTATCATGTATGAGGTATCACAGGATAACGGAGCGACATGGATCGATGCGGATACCGACACAACTCACACCTTCAATGGACTGACGAACGGTACGGCGTACACATTCACGGTGAGAGCAGTCAACAGCGCGGGCAGCGGCGCGGTGGCGGAGGCGAAGGCCACGCCGGTAGCGGTACCAGCGGTTCCGTCGAAGGTTTCCGCGAAGAAGGCCGGTCCGGCTGCGATCGAAGTCAGTTGGACGGCGGTTTCAGGCGCAACCGGCTACAACGTGTACCGGTCTCTCAAGGGTGAAAGCAATTACGTGAAGATCAATCAAGAATGGATCACGACGAATTCGTTCACCGATCCGGACCTGTCGGCGGGAACGAAATATTATTACAAAGTAACTGCGGTGAACCAAAGCGGCGAATCCGCCATGTCCAAGGAAACCCATGCAAAGACGGAAAAGAAGTGACGACCGGTAAGAAGGACCGTTCCGCGCGCTGGCGCGGAACGGTTCTTTTCCTGTGGTCAAATGAAGGTACAATAACTGATGATCAAAGAGGTATCGTGATGGTTAAAGCGTTGTTCTTATATTTGTACCATTTATTGAGCTATTCCAGCTAATAGCTTGTCAATATTTAATTATTAATGGCATATTCATCATGCATTTCTATAGCCTGCTACTTAGTCTAGACGGAACGATTCTTTCTTGGTCAAAATGGCAAAGATCCAGTGGATGAGTTTTTTTACACAAGCGATTATGGCTACTCTAAACAGTTTTCCCTCAGCTCGTTTTTTATGGTAGAATGCTCTTAATTTTTTGTTCCGATTGCTACGAATGCCACATCGCACAGCTTGAAATAGAACTGTACGAAGCCTCCTTGAGCCATGTTTCGTGATTCTATTTTGGGTTGCTACAAATTTGCCTGAAGAAAAAACACTTGGATCGACACCGGCGAAAGCCACCAGCTTCTTGGCGTGTTCGAACCGATCGATCTCTCCGATCTCTGCTAAGATTGTTGCAGCAATCTTAGTACCAATGCCGGGAATCGATTGGATTAAATCATATTCGAGCAATTCTTCAGCCAGGGCATCTACCGATTTTTCGAGGTCTGTTAAATGTTCCCGGTATTGAAGAAGCAATTTAATGAGCAGCTGCATGGAAATCAGATGGCTTGGAAAAGCCGTCTCTTTGAATGGGTTTCGCCTTGCTGCAGCCATTAGAATTTGAGCATGTTCCAGACACCATAAAGCGGATCGGCCGCGTCCAATAAGGCTTTGGATTGCTGTTGTAATTTCGTTTTCGGTCATTTCTAGCACATCTTTGGATGTTGAGTACTTAGCCAGCAGTCTAAGGGAAACCTTTGAATACAGGTCACCAAACACGCCGAGATATTCGGGAAATACCTGATCGAGAATAGCTTGGAATTGCAGTTTCGCTTGGTGACCTCATAATACGATCGGGCAGGATACTGAGAAGTGAAGGAGTAAAAGTTATGGAATTGAGTCATGTCCACTTAGGTTATTACAGGAATGATAATGATATAGAAGCTGTTGGTTTTTTTGAAGATGACGAATTGGTTTTTTACTTCGATGATAGTGATGATAAAGGCTTGTTTAAAGAGAATCAGCAAAGACATGAATTGTTTGGTATTGTTATTTTTAAAGCGTGTGATTACGAAGAAGCAGAAGGGAAATTTAATGAATGGGTAAGATGTATATGGGTCCCAGATGCTGGCCAGCGACCGGATCCAAATACAAACCAAGGAGACTACAAGATGAATTCTACTCAAAATGAACGCATTAATCAAATCACTTCTTCTACCTTAATTGTCGGCGTAGACATCGCTAAATTTAAACACGTCGCTCGAGTACAAGACTACCGCGGAGTCGAGTTCGGGAGGCCCATTACGTTTGAGAACAATCGTGAAGGCTTTGCAATGTTCGTTAGCTGGTTCAGAAAGATTGCGACGGAGCAAGGGTTCCAGGACACCGTCGTTGGCATGGAACCGACCGGTCACTTCTGGCTGAACCTGGCCCATTTTCTAAGAGAACAGCGCGTTACGTGCACTGTGGTTAATCCGCTCCACGTGAAGAAAAGCAAAGAGTTGGATGAGCTTGAGTGTAAGTTTGAAGAGCTTGAGGCAAGGCTGGATGAGCTTTTGGGGCAAATCCCGCAGGTGAAGCAACTACTGGCCATTAAAGGAATTGGCCGGGACAGTATAGCCGGTTTCCTCGCTGAAATTGGCGACATTGAACATTACCGGCATCCAAAACAGATCATTAAGCTCGCAGGCTTGAACCTAAAAGAAAACACGTCCGGTAAACACAAGGGACAAACGAAGATCACGAAGCGAGGGCGTAAGCGGTTACGAGCGCTGCTATTTCGCGTTATGATGCCATTGGTGGCCAAGAACCGAGCGTTTAAGGCGTTGCATGAGCACTACACCAAACGGCCAGATAATCCGTTGAAAAAGATGCAGTCACTCATTGCGCTTTGCGGTAAGCTGGTTCGAATTCTCTTTGGTGTCCTGAAAAAAGGTCATCGGTACAGTGAAGAAAAGATGTTGCAGGATATTCCTCGGTTCACGGAAGTTTCGTGGGGCAGCTTAAATTCATGCTTTTTCATAAAAGACGAACGTAAATAACTAAGGTACAGACAATTGAAGCACGGATGAGTCGGAATAACACTATCATACGGACGAAGATCCTGTCGGGCAGCATATCCGACCTCCACCTCATGGACAGGTTGAATGAAGGAATGTGGGAGCGAAGACTCTGTCAGACATGGGAGGGTTGACCTCCATGAGGCGATGTGGAGATCCTAAGGTGCGACCATAAATCTCCAGAAAGTCCACTTTTTTAAACGAGTGGTCTGGTTGGATATGCTTTTTTTACTTTTCCCGCCCCATATTCTGCATCTTCTACAACCTTGTTCCATTCAGTTGTTGTTTCGTACGAAAGAAAAACGTTCAAAACCTAAGAAAACAAGCGTATTTAAGAGGAAAACTATTCTCCATAGAGGGAGTTCAACGTAGTGGTAAACATCCAGGGGTAGTTTGATTTTAATTATCTTTTCTTTTTACTTCAACGGGATAACAACCTAAACTTGAAGTACAAAAAGGAGGTTATCTGATGGTTGATGTTTTTGCTGTAGCTGACATTATTGTCAAACATATTAAGACTCATTACCCCCAAGATGTTGCTATTGTCGGATATTACGGATCATATTTGCAGGGGCGAGCGAATGAACGATCGGATTTGGATTTCTTCTTCATTCCGGGCACGGCCAGAGGAAGACAAGTAGAATGCCAATTTATAATCGACGGTATAAGTTTTGATTTCTGGCCAATCGGATGGGATCGTGCTGAGAGAATGGCAACATCTGAGGAGTGGAGCACGACGATTATAGCAGACTGTGAGCTATTATATGTCCGATCAGAAGATGATCTTGCGAGGTTCATGGAACTTCGTAAGACAATAACCAACATGGGCAGTGAATCCAAAGCACCTGATTTGATCAGCAAAGCCGAATCAGTATTAAAGGATTGCCTTATCAGCATGGCTAAAATGCAGCTTACCGAAAACACCAATGATCTGTCCTATTTTCGAACCCAGGCTCAAGAGATTACGGTAAACATTTTTAAGTCTCTTGGATTCTTGAACCAAATCTACTATAAGCGCATGTGGGGCCACTATCGCGAGCAAGTCAGAAATCTCCCTATTAAGCCGGACCAACTGGATCAATACCTCGATACCATTATGTTCAGCCTTATTCCAGATGAAATTATGTCAGCGTGTGAGAAACTGACTGCAGATACACTTTGCCTTATATCGGAACGACAAAACAGCCAAGAAGAGAATCGCTCTTATAAAGAGCGATTGAAGGGGTACTACGAAGAGGAAAAGGGGATGATGAACAAACTGTTAACCGCGTGCGAAAAAGGACATTACGAAACAGCTTTCTTCGTTGCTACTGGTGTACAAGACGGGTTAGCTCGAATTTTGTACGCTGCAGAAAAAGGACGTTGGCCTGGTATTGTTGATTTTGGTGAGCATCGAGAGTTTTACGTTCGTTATGGGTATCCAGATCTTGTCGCGCTGTTGGATCCAACAGATTTTGAACCGTTACGATTAGCCGTTCTGCAGCTTATAGAAAAGTTAGAGAATCACCTAAGAACAGAAGGTGTATCTTTGAACCAGTTCGACTCTGTTGCTGATTTCGAATCATTTTACATAAACAGAGTTTGATTACATTGCGATCAAACGGTGTGTTATGTTACATAGATGTTCCGCTAACGGAGAACGATAGCTGAATAAAGAAACGACGGCAGTCGATCATAATTGATCGGCTGCCAATTTCACGCTGCCGGCTATTTTTGTGAGGGCCTACCCAGCGCCTTATTTTACCCCAACGACCGAGTGGAAAGCTCCATTACACTTTGAACGAAAGACTGCAACTCGTCTATAAAAATTTTTGCAGCTTGCCCCATAAATTTATCCGTTCGATATAGGATGCAAATATCCTGGCTTGGCGTTGGATTGAGCAGCGTTACGGCTGAGATGTTATCGCCTTTGAGGTAATCTAGCAGCAGCCGCGGAAGAATTGCCGCTCCTATCCCTTGTTCGACTAAGGACAAAAGCGTCGATAACGTGGAGGTTACGATTGAATTGTCTAATTCTATCCCCTTTTCTTGACAGCAAGAATGAATGACCTTCGTAATCTGATGCTCCGGACCGAACATGACCATCTTAAGCTGCTGTAATTGTTCGAAGAGGATCGCCTTTGACTTAGCAAAGGGGTGATCCGAATGGATGGCCAATGCAAACTCCTCGTGGAACAAAGGAATGATCGAGATGCGATCATCCGGATTCGCAGGCACAATAGTAACGCCAAGATCTCTTGTGCCGTCAACAACCTGTTCATACACATCCACGGTCTCCGTAACGCGTATGGAAAGCTTGGGATATGTACGGTGGAAATTGATCAACAGTGTATCGAACAGCAAATCCCCATCTCCAGGAAGAATCCCGATGTCCAGCCTGCCGCCTTCCATACGCTTCAGATCCGTAATCGCTCCCTTAATATAGTCGATGCGTTCGAAGATGATATGACATTGATCCAGCAAGATCTTACCCGCCTCCGTCAATGCAATCCGTTTGCCAATGCGATCGAACAGCGGCATCCCAAGCTCGTTTTCCAAAAACTTGATCTGCTGACTCAGATTCGACTGTGTCGTGCACAGGTTCTCGGCCGCTCTTGAGAAATGCATTTCCTTACAAACGGCGGCAAAATACTCAAGTTGCCTGAACTCCACTCCTCGTTCCCCCTTTTAATAAGCGGTCTCCATTCATCATTATAAATGAAAATCCAATTTATCCCAATCCTTTATTCAATCATTACTGAAACCGATCAATTGAATCGGAATCTCGTGATTGTTGCTTTGTGGAGAGAGGAGTACACTTTGGATGTGAAAGCGATACGCTTACAACAATTTAAACGGGAGGCGTTTTAACCATGGCTATTCGATTATTACAAGCGGAAAAGTTCTGCATCAGATCGTGATCGGGCAGCTTCAAGGCGTTTCGGAGGATCAATTCGATATTCAAGCGAAAGGCTTCAATAACACGATTCGTTGGAATGTCGGTCATATGGTTTATTGGATGGATAAATACTCCACTTTATCCTTCGGACTCCCGTCTGCAATTCCGCCTCATTATGAATCGTTGTTCGGCTCCGGAACGAAACCTTCGGAATGGACGATTACTCCGCCCTCGAAGGAGGAACTGACCGAACTATTAATGGCGCAGCTTTCCCGTCTCTCCGAACTGACGCCCGAAATGCTGGACATGAAGCTGCAATCGCCATACATCATGGGCCCGTTCCAATTCATTACCTCCGGCGAGTTGTTCAATTTCGCTCTGATGCACGAAGCCATACACCTTGGCATCATTTCGAGCCAGCTTAAAGCCATGCAATAAGATGTGGCAATACGAATAGCAGGTGGATCTGATCCGCCGCCCGATGTTCCATCTCTAAAAAAGGAGATCAGTGCTAGATGAAACCGGATCAAGTGTTACTTCAATACTTCCACAATTTGGTGGATATCGACAAAGCCCTTAGTTATGTACATCATGATGCCAAGTTTATCGCGGCATTCGAGAAGGAGACGGACAGACATTACTTCTATGGAACCTATTATGGGATAGAAGGCGTAAGGACGCTATTGTCCAAGTTCCAGAAAGATCTTGATACCCAAGAATTCGAGATCCGCAAGATACTTGCTGATGAAACCACTGCTTTAGCTTGGGGAAGATTCAAGCATCGGATTCGGCCTACCGGCAAAATGTTTGAAAGCCATTGGGCGGTGGTTTGCGAAGTGAAAGACGGCAAGATTAAGTATTTCCGGGGCTTTGAAGATACAGGTGCCTTGGAAGCCGCTTATAGAGAGGATTGATGCACCACGAGAATTCCGCATTTGTACGACCGCCATGTCGCACTAACGGGTACAAGAGCTAAGCGATGGCACCGATCCATCGCTTAGCTTTTTGTTCTGGCTGCCGCTGAGCTATCGGGCAGTTGAACGACAGTAGGAGTAGTTTGCAATGGCAACTGCTCTTTTTCTTCATTAAGCTAAAGGGCAGATTAGTAGTAACATAGGCTGCCATCGATGGCAGCCTTATTCGTTCAAGGCTGATGACATCAGATTATAATTCGCGGACAAAGCGGAATACGGTCAACCCTCTAAAGCCATTGCTGATATTGTTCCTGTATCGTGTCTCTTGCGACCTGTCTTTTTTGCAAAATGGCTGTCGGGACCATCGTATTGTATTTCTTTATTTTTATATTGATTTCGGCTATTTCCTGGTCCCATTTATTATCGCTGTTATCAGGGGGAGAGGTTAGCAGCTTGCGGATTTGCTCTCTTATTTCTTGCTGCAGCTGTAACCAATCTGGCAGCACGTTAGCATTTTTGAGTATGCTGGTGAAAACATCGCCAGAATCGAGATTCAACGGCTTTCCTTTGCCAGGAAGATGATCGAATGCGCCCTTTTTCTGCTGCTCCTTGTACATTTCATCGAGCCAATGGCTTTGCGATACATTCGTATTCCAATATTGATTTTGATGAACCGCAGACTCACCGGCGTCCGATTCCAGCGAGGAGTCAGTTTCAGCTATTACATCAGAAGGTTGAGGATGAGTCTTATCCACTTCAATTATCGAAGTATCATGATCTTCATTGTTTGCAGAAAAATGATTGTTCTTCTTTTTGAACCAAAGAAACATTCTATTCCCCTCCACATCCCGTGATGAGATTATCATACTTGAAAATGCTGAAGCTGTCGCGAAGTTATATGACTATTCTGTTAATTCATAGTGCCAGAGATTAAGAACAAATGGGTTTGACTCCCTGCTTTATTTTCCTCATGATAGACTTGGAAGTCTACTAATGTTGTACGGAATGTGTTTACTAATGGGTGTAATTTAGAAGCTATTATGATTGAACTATCGGAGACGATAGTGAAATGATTATGACTGGAGCAGGCGCCGCGGCGACCTGCTTCTGATCGTTTGAAGTAACTGGCAGGATAGTTGAACAGTGATAAAGTGAACCTTATCTTCATAAATGACGCAAGTTTTTTACATGAGCATTTTGCATAATTCCATTTTTGAGAATTACGTCGTAGAATCCCAGGCTTAGTTGAACAGATTTTTCTGCCTTGCTGACTTCAATGACAAAAATGGGCAGACTGTGGACTCGAGTAGCGCCGTAAATCGCTTTTCGTATCGACTTTGACGACCATCCCGTAGTTGGAGGATGAACAGGCTGCCATACCGAGCGGACAGTCGACCTTGCCTGTGGCATGAGGACAGCGGAATTTCAGGTAATCACCATCGACTCCCCAATAGGTCATAGGGAGACCCATTGAGCAGCAAGGCGTACCACTGGATGTCATGCCCGCAGGCGGTTCCTTTTCATTGCGGAGGTTCATCGGAATAATCGCCTGAGCCTTTACGTTCCGCGCTGCCAGCATCAAGAATAAAGATCTTCACTTTTGTTCCCGCGGCCACTTGTCCCATGAGCGACGGAGCCATATCGCCGTCGTTGACATGAGCCGGTGTAACGGAGAGCGCCATCGGCAGCTCGCTTGAGGTGTCAACAGCAAGATGGAGCTTGTAGCCAAACCACTTGACCTTGTTGCCAAACGAGTCGAACTTCGCACCCCAATTGGCATTGCCCGTTAGCTCGCTTTTCCGTTTCGGCTGCTTCACCTCATAGGCATGAATCGCTGCACTATCGATCGCAACATGACTTCCGTCAATGATTCCTTCCTTCTTGCATTGTGCGACGAGATCTTTAAACAGGTGCTTAGCCAGCCCCTTGCTGGTTAATTCAGCGAATACGCGGCTTAATGTCGCGATAGAAGGAGCTTCACGGTCCAATCGAAGTCCACACTGATAACGAAAGCGAAGGTCGACATCCAAACGACGATGTAGACCCGTAAATGTATCGATATTCTCAAGCGGTGCAGCAAGCAGCGCACGAAGAATCCCTTGTCTGCAGTGCCCGTCGGCACCTCGGGGTGAATGACTTCTCAATTCCTTAGACATAGGGTCGTAAGTCTAAGGGCGCTGAAAAAGAGAGGTAATCGTTCCTTTGATTCAAGTTTTTGAAGCTCATCAAAGGAAAATAGAGTTTCTTGGAGAATATACAAAGTGACTTCCCTCCCTTGGGTTTTCTGGTTTGGTCACTTGAAAACTTCTCCAAGTCGGGGTGAAGTCCCTTTTTTATGCTCAAAAACCTTTGTGTAGTAAGGCTTCAGATTTATGCAAAATGCTCACATATATGGCTTGGTTGGTTTGTATTTGAAGGGGGATGAATATTGTTTGTGAATAGTGAAATTAACTTGCCGAGCGAAGAGGTATTGGAACATTTCGGTGCCCAAGTGCTAATGACTCTAGGTGGTAGAATAAATACGATCGTCGATCAGACAGGACAAGTCATCTTGTTGGATTGGGGCAATGCGGCAGTAAGCACGGTGAATGGAGATATCATTAACGTGTTGCAGTGCCATATCTTGGACGGAGATCCGGATAGCGAACATTTCAAAGCGTTTCTAGACGGGTACGGCATCCATGAAGATGACCTTGCCGATAGGAGGCATTTGCTGTTATTAAGAGCGTTCGATAATCTCAGGTGGGCTATCGACCGAAGTCCGGACCAGATCGAATCCTATGCTGCGATCGCGAAACAGGTTGTCGATATGACAATGGATTAGAAGAGATTGTGCGGCAGTCCAGGACGTTATTTCGTCCGGAGCTGCCGCTGTCCGCTATTTATAGATCCTTCCGGCTGAACGCCCGGCATCCCAGCAAGAGCAGAACCGCCGCATATCCCACCGTGTAAACGAGGTAGGCATTCGAAGAAACGCTCGGCATGGAGAAAGGCCCCATGTCGGACATCGCCAGCCCGGCCCAATCCGCTCCCCCCAGAAGCTCGTAGAGGCTTCTTTTGTAGACCGAGTCCGTAGGAATGATCAGCCCGGTCAGAAACACGAATTTTTCAATTGCGGGGTGGGTCCCTTCATAGATCGTTACCCCTTCGACCAACCCGCTGAAGAGGGCAAACCCGTACAGCAGGGCGGCGCAGATTCCGTTCCCCAGCATCGGCAAATAGACGGAACCGAGCATGGTCAGCGTGAGGAGAAGGAGCGGCATCCAAAGGAACAGCCCATAGCCTCGCAGCAGCTCTTCCGCCCGCAGGGGAAGTCCGGTTTGGCTGTGGATCGTCCAGACCACGGAGACGAACAGAACGGTGCTGTACACGGAGACCCAGACGGCGTGGCCCAGCCATTTGGCCAGATAGAGCTTCCAGCGCGGGATGGGGCGGGCGGCGACGGCCAGCAGCAGACCGTTCTCCACCTCGCCCGTGACGGTCCCCATGGCCGAGAAGAGCACGAAGAAGGACGCCAGAAATTGCGCGAAAAAGAGCCCCAGCACCGTCAGCACCATGCTGTTCAGCAGCCGTTCGGCGGGGGAGACCGGGTTCTGCTCGCTCATGCCGGCAATCTCCCTGACTCCGAAAGCGAACAGAACCAGAAAGACGAAGGTCAGAACGATCGTAACCAGGAACACTCGCTTGCGGGTCAGCTCCTTGAAGGTGGCGGAGATGTACATGGTCATTGCGGATCGCCTCCTTGGCGGGACCCGGCCATCCGGAGGAACCAGTCCTCGAGGCTGTTCGGCTCGGGGCCGGATTCATATAACGTCAAGCCGCACCGGATGAATGCGGCGCACAGGTAGCCGGCTTGTTCCCGGTCGGCGACGCGGGCGGACAGGAGGGCGTTGCCGCTCTCGTCGGCCTCGACCAGGCGCAGCAGGGAGGAGAGGGCATCGCCGGCTTCGGCATTCAGCTCCGCCCGCGTCTCCGGAAGCCAGCCGCCGAGCCGGAAGCGCCAGTTGTCCCCGCTATCTCCGGTGCCGCTAAGCAGCTTGTGCAGCGGGCCCGACGCCAGCAGCTCGCCTCCGTAGAGGAAGGCGGCTTCATCGCACAGCTCCTCCACGTCCTCGAGAAGATGGGTGTTTAGAAAAACCGTCATGCCTTTGCTCCGGAGCCGCTTCAGCAGGCTGCGGATTTCGTAGCGGCCGATCGGGTCCAGCGCCGAGGCGGGTTCGTCGAGAATGATCAGCTCGGGATCCAGGAGCAGGGCGGCAGCCAGGCCGAGGCGCTGCTGCATCCCTTTGGAGAAGCCGCCGACCCGGCGGTTCGCGGCCTCGGACAGGCCGACCAGCTCCAAGGTGTCCCGAACCCTGCCGCGGAAGGCGGGCGACCGGGTTTCCTGAGAGCGCAGCCCGCCCAGCCGGCCATGGAGGCGGAGCACCTCGACCGGTGTCAGCCAATCCTGAAAGCGGAACAGCTCGGGCAAATACCCGAGCTTGCGCCGTGCGTCCGGCCGTCCCAGCGGCAGCCCCAGTACGGCGGCCCGCCCGGAATCGGGGCGGTGGAGGCCGGCGAGCATTTTGACGAAGGTGCTTTTGCCGGCGCCGTTCGGTCCCAGCAGGCCGAAGATGCAGCCCTCCGGCACCTGCAGGGTGATGCCGCGGCAGCCGCCGCGGCCGTTGTAGGTTTTGGTCAAATCCGCCGTATCGATCATCATCATGACCGGATAAGCTCCTCGGCTGCCCGCCGGAAGTCGGATTCCGCCGGGAAATCATTCGTTGCGCCGCTTAGCAGGCTCAACCGGTCCCCATTGAGCCAGAGCAGATAGCGATGGCTTTCGTCGACGGTCATGACCGCATCGTGTCCGCCCAGCCGAAGGCTGGTAGTCACGCCGTCTCGGGACGGAATCGGCAGGGTGCTTTGCCAATCGCCGATGGCGGCCAGCTTGGTCCGCAGATTATCCGGCAGCACGGGCAGCCCCAGTACCGCCTCGCGGACGGTTGCCGGATCGATCCCGCCATCCACCGTCAGCTCCGGCGTGCCGAATTGGAGCAGCCGCACCGGCTTGCCCGACAAGGTGCCTTCTGCGGCGACGCCGCTCGGAATGCGCAGGCGGATGGCGTTGCCGTCCGCCTCGACAGGCAGGGTGGTGCTGCTGCCCAATCGGGTGAGCAGCCGGTTGACCGCCTTCACGTTCAGCTGGAAGGTTAGCGTGGTAGCCGGCTGGAATGAGGGTTCGGCGGGGTTCCCCGGCTTGAGCAGGGAGCCGCCCATTCTCTCTTCCGCTTCCTCCCAGGTAACGGTTCGGGCTTCCCCGCCGCCCGATTGGGTCAACGTGCCGTATTGGGCCAGGTTAAAGCTCCGGTCTCCTTCGGGCGAGCCGCTGTCCAGCAGGCCGGAGATGGTCGCCATGTCATCCGCCGAGATCCCGACCCCGACGATGTGCTGAATGCGGAACGTATGCTGCATGGCGGCCAGCGCCCGATCCCCCAGAGGGGTGGCGATGAGGCCGATGGCTACGACGGCTGCGGCAACTCCGGCGGTCAGCCTCCGAAGTCTGCGCGCGGCCGGTCTCTCCGTCCGCCAGGCGCCGAATTTTCCGCCAGCCATTGCCGCGCCTACCCCCTCCGTCGCCATGATGTCCGAGGACCTTTGTGCCGTACGGAGTTGTTCCGTCTTCTGCTTCATTCCAACCACTCCATTCTTCTCATGATCTTTTGGATTCCCATCCCATGCTGCCTCTATCGTTGTAGCGTTGTTCGAGCGCCGACCTTCATCCGCCCGTCTCCAGAATGCCGGGACCGGTTCCCGGGCCGCCAATCTCTCGAACCGGTCCCAAGCCCGGCCGGTATCAAATATCGGCTCGCCGCCGGTCCGCTTCTCTTCGTCCGTCATCGTACCGCTCCTCCTCCTGCCCGTATTTCTTCTTAAGCCGTTCCTCCGCCCGGGCCAGCAGCGTGCCGACAATCTTCGGGTTGACCTCCAGCCGGAGGGCAATCTCCTCGTAGCTGTACCCTTCCTCCCGAAGCAGAAGCGCGGTCCGGTCCCGGTCCGAGAGCTTCTGCAGCACCCTGCGGACGACGTCTTTCTCCCACTCGCGGATGGCCTCCGTCTCTCCCGAAGGAGCGGCGTCTTGCGACCAAGCCGCCACGCGGGCGGTTTCCTTCTCCAATAACGCCTTGCCCGACGACCGCTGTCTCAAATAGTCGTAGCCTACCCGGGTCAGCACCCGGTGCAGCCAGGCGCCGATGGCCTCGAGCTTCTCCGGATGGCTGCGGTAGAGACGCAGGAATACCTCTTGTGCCAAATCCTCCGCCGCCGCGTAATCGCCGGTCAAGGCATAGAGCTTTCGCGCCACCCCGGGGTAATGCTCCCGGAACAAGCGCTGGAACAGATCGGGTATTTGCGCGCCTTCCTCCATGTTGCTGGCGTCCCCCCTTTCGCTTATAAGACGGATGCCGAATCGATTTTGTAGCAGTGTAATGCATTATATTACAACAAAGATATATTGTAAAACGATAAATTTTGTGATAAATTCAAGTCGACCCTAACGAATTGAGGTGCGCGGAGTGGAACGAGGCTCGACGCTTTTTCTAAAGATAACGGTAATTCTGATCGGAATTCCGATTCTTGCTTTGTGTCTATTTTGGCTGCCTTGGCTGGCACAAGAAGCGGCACAAATTTTTTCGGCTTATTGGCTGTATCCTGCTATAATCGGCATGTATGGATCGGCGATACCGTTTTATATCGCCTTGTATCAGGCTTTCAAACTTTTAACCTATATCGACAAGAACGAAGCTTTCTCCGAATTATCCGTAACGGCTTTGAAAAAGATTAAGTACTGCGCGATCGCGATCAGTATTTTGTATGCGGCATGCATGCCCTTCTTCGTTCTCATGTCGGAGGAAGACGACGCCCCGGGTCTCGCGGCGCTCGGGCTGGTCATTGTTTTCGCCTCCATGGTGATCGCGGTCTTCGCTGCCGTTCTTCAAAGGCTGCTGAAAGATGCGATCGCGATTAAATCGGAAAATGATTTAACGGTTTGAGGTGACGAACATGGCGATCATCATCAATATTGACGTAATGCTGGCCAAGAGGAAAATGAGCGTGACCGAGCTTTCGGAGAGGGTCGGCATCACGATGGCCAATCTTTCCATATTGAAGAACGGAAAGGCAAAGGCGATTCGATTATCCACTTTGGAGGCGATTTGCAAGGCTTTGGAATGTCAGCCCGGCGATATTTTGGAATATCAAATACATGAAGGTACCTAAAACGGGTTCGACTTGAAAAACGGTTGCTCCCAACGAATAATCGTGCTATCATCTCCTCAAACCAATATTTTCCTGAAAAGCTGTGATGAGAAAGAGATGCGGCGCATCGATGAATTTGGGTGGTAACACGGAGTATTAACTCTCGTCCCTTTGGGGGCGGGAGTTTTGTTTTTTATCAATAGGGAGGTTGCCTGAGATGGAGAGAAAAAACACGTTTAACGAAATTGCAAAGGAATACGACAAGTACAGGCCTAGCTATCCGGATCAATTATTTACGGATATTCTAGCGTTCACGGCGATCAAACCGGGCGATGCCATCCTTGAAATCGGCTGCGGCACGGGCCAGGCTACGAAAGGCTTTGTTGATTTAGGCTATGATCATGTGACTTGCATTGAATTAGGTCAAAATTTAGCGGAACGGGCTCGTGAAAAATTTAAAAATAGTCCGAATGTGAATATCATTCATTCCCCCTTTGAAACGTGGCCGAGTGAAAAGAGGAAATTTAAGCTGGCCATATCCGGTACGGCTTTTCATTTTATTCAGCCGCAAGAAGCGGGCTATTGCAAAGTATTGGACTTGCTCGGTGACGATGGCGCCATCGCTTTGTTTTGGACCGTTCATATTCCTTCCTTCGATGAGGTCTCCAACCGGATTCGTGAAAGCTACAAGAAATATGCGCCTCAACTGGACGATTCGACAAACCCGACGCTGGAACAAATGATGGAGGAAAGGGCGGCTTTAACTCTAAAGGATGGGTTGTTTACGGATTTAGAGGTCAAGCGATACATTTGTAATCACACCTATACAGCCGATGAGTATATCTCTTTATTAAACACGAATTCCAGGCATCGATTGATTCCCGATCATGTGCGATATGAATTGTTTGGGGAGATCAAAGAAGCGATTGAAGAAGACGGCGGAAGGCTGCTTAAACCTCAAGCGGTTGTGTTGTTTCTTGCGAAAAAATCTAAAGCGAAAAAAAATATGCTTCCATAATTTTCGAATGCACGGCGAGTCTGGAGTCGGGGACCGGAGACTTCACATTCGGGGGCGGGTTCTGCTATGCTGGGACGAGTAGAGCGCAAGATGGCGGTCTAAAATCCAGCTATGGTTGGAGGTGGCGGCTGTGGCCCGATCTCAGCCGAAAGGCTTTCGTTCGCGCAGAAGCTTCAAAGTAAAGCTGATCGCCAGTTTATCTGCGGTCATTTTGGTCGTTTTTTGCTTGAGCGGTTATATTTCTTACCGGATTCATCTTGACATATTCGAGACGGAATTAAGCAAGCAATTCGCCAAGGCGAATGAGCAGGCTTTGCTTAGGCTGGAGCTTCGCATTCAGGACATTTACCGCATATCGGATTATGTCGTATTCAACCCTTACGTTGAAGAGATTATCATGAATTCGTCCGGCGAGGAAGGCGGAACGAAGTACCAGCAATATTTGGATCGCAAGGAACTGGACGAGTTACTGAACAAGGTCAAACTGGACGCGCCCCAGCTCCGATCGTTATATTTGTATGATTTGAACGGGAATCGATTTTATATCAACAACAGCCTCTCCGTTAACCTTCTGGGAGAAGAAGAATACCGGTCAATCGCAAGCAACTTGGAGGGGACGGAAGGGGGAATCGTCTGGGACAGGGTGACGCTGCCAAGCTCCGTCGAACAAAGCGGGTTCAAGGATGTCATCGTCGCATCCCGTCTGATGAAGACGCCCGAGCTGGTCACTTACGGCGTCATGGTGATGATATTCGACGAAACGTTGTTCTCCAAGTTTTTGACAACGCTTGCGGAGAGGGAAACCGGAAGAGTGTATATATTCGATCAAAGAAATCAATTGCTCTACACGGATGAGTCCAGCCCTTATCGCATTCCCCCTTCCGATCTGCTCGCTCTGCATCAGACGGATATCCGGACAGTCAACAAGGTTCCTTACCTGTTAACGAAAAGCAGGTCCGAGGAAATCGACTTCTCGCTGGTAAGCTCCGTTTCCTTGAAAGACATGCAGGCGGACAGCCAGAAGATCTTCGAGGTAGCGGTCTATTCGGCGATTTTGAGCATTGTCTTGGCCGGGATACTCGTCACCGTAACAGGCCAGCAATTGCTTCGGCCATTGAAGCTGCTTATGAAGGGAATGCAGCAGCTGCGGCAAGGAAACTTCGATACGCACATTGAGATTCAAACCAAAGACGAACTGGCGTTAATCGGACAAAGCTTCAATACGATGGCGGCCCATATCAATTCTTTGATCCGGGAAGTGTATGAGCGGCAGCTGAATGAACGGGAAGCGGAGCTGAAGGCGTTGCAAGCGCAGTTGAATCCTCATTTTTTGTATAATACGCTGGATACGATCTACTGGGAGTTATATTTGAAGGATGACTTGGAGACCGCGAAGCTTGTCGTTTCGTTATCGGAGATTCTCCGGTCCGCGCTTGAGCCCGTGAACGAAATGATTACCTTGAAGGATGAAATCCATCAAATTCAAAATTATTTGAACATCCAGCAGGCCAGATTCAAGGAAGATTTGCACGCCGTCATTCGAATGGACGAAGAGGTGGAGCATTGCCTGCTCATTCGATTGCTGCTTCAACCGTTAGTGGAGAACGTATTCGTACATGCCTTCCGCGATAAAGAAACGGACAAGCTTATCCAGATTCACGCTTATCGTCATTCCGATCAGCTGCGGATCGAAATAACGGACAACGGATGCGGCGTGCATTCGGAAATGCTGGAACAATTGACGGCAGGCAGCGCTAGCGCGACGGAAGAGCGGAAGCGGGAGAGACTTGGGGTGAAAAGCGTCATTCGACGGATCGATCTCGTATATGGAAAGCCCTACGGACTGGAGATGTCCAGCGAACGCGGAGCGGGGACAACGATGAAGCTGATCTTGCCCTATCAGGTGCAGAATGACAGTAAAGGAGAAGCCGAATGAAAATCTGCAGCGTGATGATCGTGGATGACGAAATTACGATCCGTAGAGGACTAACCAAATTAATCGAACGAAATGCCCCGAACTGGAGCGTGGTCGGGGAAGCCAGAAACGGGCTTGAAGCGATTGGGCAGCTGCAGGCTCTAAGACCAGACCTGGTGATGACGGACGTTCGGATGCCGCATATGGACGGAATTGGCATAGCCAAGCATATATATGACAGGTCTCCCGATACGAAGGTCGTCATCCTTACGGGCTACAAAGACCTGGAATACGCGCAGGCCGCGATCCGGTACGGCGTTCTGGATTTCCTGCTGAAGCCTTGTCCCGAACAGGAATTGCTCAAGGTTCTCGATAAAGCCTGCCAATTGATTATGAAAGATCTCAAGAACAGGGAAGTTCACCTGCTGGAGCAGCAATTGATCGAAGAGCATGCGATTCGTTCCCAGATGCTGAGGCTGCCCTATGATCCGGGCAAGCTGGAAGACATCGAGGGGAAGTATGTGCAAAAGGAATTGCTGCTGTTAAAAGTTACGACCTATTTCCCGGATACGAAAACCTACAAAAAAAGCGATCTGCATTTATTGCAGTTCGCTTTGACCAACGTCGTGGAGGAACTAATGGAAGCCTTCAAGCTTGCAGGTACATTGCTGCCCGTCGTCCACAACGTGTATGCCGTCTTCCTGGACGCCCATTCGTCGATACCCGATTTCGTACGATCGTTGAAGGAAGCGCTCGACCAGGTGCTCGGACTTCCGATCGTCATTCATCCGGCGGGGCCGATCCGGAATGTGGCGCAGCTGCCAGCCTGCTTTGAAGAAATCGCCAGCGAACAGATACGTGCGGACGCTATGCCGGAAACGGGACTGGAGCTGCAAACGGTCAATCAGAATAAAATCAGGGCCGTACAAGACGAGATTATGTCGAAAATTATGCTGGGACAATCCGATCTCGTAAAAAGCTATGTGGCCGACTATATCGCGGGCTTGAAGGCGATGTCCGTTGAAGCGGCCAAGCTGGAAGCGTTGACGTTGGTTCTTTCCTTGTTCGTCATTATCCAGAAGGAATTTTCCGCGGATCGTTCCGCCCTGGATATCGGCGATCCGATCGGCGAGCTGCGTTCCATGGATGATTTGGGCGATGTGCTGAATTGGACGAGGAAACAGGAGGAGCTGTTCTACAAGGAATTCGGGAGCTGGCTGCAAAATAAAAACGAAAATATTATCGCCAAAGCGATTCGCTATATCGAAAATCATTACATGGAGGACTGCAGCCTGACGGAAGTAGCGGGTGTCGTTCATCTGAGCCACAATTACTTCAGCAATATGTTCAAAAAAGAAAAAGGAGAAAGCTTCGTCAACTATGTGACGAGCGTCAGAATGGATAAAGCGAAAATATTGCTCTGCAATACGACGATGAAAATTTCCGAGATCGCCGAGTCCGTCGGATACGACGACCCCAATTATTTTACGACGGTGTTCAAGCAATTCGTGAAGCAATCGCCAAGGGAATACCGCAAGCAATCGAACCATAAAGGTTAAGACCGACCCGCCGCTTCCGGCGGGTTTTTCCATCTCTCCGTCAAGAACGGTAATTTCTCAAGTTCTACCGATAATATTTCGAGGAATTTGGAATTGCAAACGAATACAATGGCCTTATCGTCTTATGCGAAGCACGGGGAATTCCGTGTTCGACACAGTGGAGAGGTGGAATGAATACAACCATGCAACCTGCACAGCCCAACCCGATCGGCGAGATACAAAGCGGCAAGCATGCGCGGCAGCTGCAAAGGTCCAGAAGATTCAAGCAGAACGTACCGCTGCTGTTGATGTTTTTGCCGGTTATCATTTTTTATGCAACCTTCAAATACGCCCCGATTCTGGGGAACGTGATCGCCTTTAAGGACTACAACTTTTTCGACGGCATATTCGGCAGTCCATGGGTCGGCTTACACAACTTCGAGCTGTTATTCAGCCAAACACAGACTGTCGGAATCATTCGCAACACCTTGCTGCTGAGCATTCTACAATTGATATTCGGATTTCCGGCGCCTATCCTTCTCGCCATCCTGTTGAACGAAGCGAGGAAGATGATATTCAAGCGGGCGGTTCAGACGATCGTGTATTTGCCTCACTTTTTCAATTGGGTCATTATCGGAGGCATCGTCCTGACGATCTTCTCGATGGAGTCGGGATTTATCAACCACTGGATCGAGAAGTGGACGGGAGAGCCTTATCCGTTCCTGTACAAGGCCTTCTCCTGGATCGCCATCTTCATCAGCTCCGGGATATGGAAGGAGATGGGCTTCGGGACGATCATCTACCTGGCGGTGATCACCATGATCAATCCGAGTCTCTACGAATCGGCAAGCATGGACGGAGCCAATAAATTCAGGCAAATCTGGCATATTACGCTCCCGGGCATTCGTCCGACGATCATCATCTTATTTATTCTGGCGACAGGGAATATTATGGAGGTCGGCTTCGACCAGGTGTTCATGATGCAGAATCCGGTCGTCTCCAATATTTCCGAAGTTATCAGCACCTACATTTATCGCGTAGGCTTGAAGGGATCGCAGTTCAGCTTAAGCGCGGCAATGGGATTATTCGAAGCGCTCGTCGGACTGGTGCTCGTATTGTCGGCCAACTGGCTGGCGCGCAAGTTTGATCAAGGATTGTTTTAGGGGGAGAATGGCATGAAAGCATCGTATGGCGACAAAGTGTTCTACGCGGTCAATTATACCGTTCTGACGATTATCGCACTCACTTGTTTGTTCCCGCTTGTTCATATTGCCGCTTTATCGTTAAGCGATTCAAGCGCGATTATGTCGGGTCTTGTCACGATCTGGCCGAAAGGGTGGTCGCTGGAGGCTTACGGCGCCTTGCTGCAAGGAACGAATATACTCGGCGCGTTCAAGAACAGTCTGATCATCACGCTTGTCGGCGTCGTGCTGAGCATGCTGCTCACCACGCTCGCCGCTTATCCGTTGTCCCGCAAGTACTTTTACGCCAGAAAGTCGTTTACGCTGCTGATGGTGTTTACGATGCTGTTCGGAGCCGGGATGATTCCCACCTATCTGGTCGTGAAGAGCCTGGGCTTGATCGATACGTACTTCGCCCTGTGGCTGCCCGGGTTGATCAGCACCTACAATATGCTGGTCATGAAGAGCTTCTTCGAAAATTTGCCGGAAGAACTGCAGGAAGCGGCGCGCATTGACGGATGCGGGGAAATAAAAATTTTGGCCCGCATTATACTGCCGCTGTCGTTGCCGATGCTCGCCACGCTGTCCTTGTTCTACGGCGTGCAGTATTGGAATGCGTTCATGAATGTATTGATCTATATTAATGAGTCGGACAAGTACAACTTGTCCGTCCTCGTGCAGCAGATGGTGCAAAGCCAGTCGGTCATGCAGGAGTTGAGCGATTTTCAGCCGGAGGACATTCAGAATATTACGCCGCAATCGATCAAATCGGCAGGGGTTATGGTGATGGTCATTCCGATGCTGCTCGTGTATCCGTTCCTGCAGAAATATTTCGTCAAGGGCGTATTGATCGGTTCGATCAAAGGCTGAGGAAAGTTCGTAAAGGGGGGGATGGTATAGCTTGACCATGGCGGATCGTCTGGGAGTATAAAAAGCATTTCAATCAGGGGAAGGGGATTCATATGAGAACAGAACGCAAATGGTTGACAATGGGAATGACCGTCTGTCTGGCGGGCGCGGTTCTGGCAGCATGCTCGGCGAAAGATAATCATAACGACGCCGGAGAGCAGGGAACCGGAGGGGCCAAGGGCAGCATTACGAGCTCGCTGTACGACCGCGGAAGCGTTCCCGCGAAGGAAGGGACGATGGAGGACAACCGCTGGACGGATTGGATTAACGAGAACAGTCCGGTCAATGTCAAGTATGTGCCTATTCCGCGCTGGGAATCGACGGAGAAATTCAACACGTTATTCGCGTCCGGCAAGGCGCCCGATCTGTTGTTCGAATACAGCGCGGGACCGAAGGATACCTGGTATCAGCAGAAGCAATTATTGCCGCTCGACGATCTGATCAACGAACACAGCACCGAATACAAGCAGCTGCTTGAGAAGTATCCTTATTTGAAGAAAGCCGGCACCTTAAGCGACGGCAAGCTATACTATGTGGGCAGGCTGAACGAGGTTACGCCGATACGGGCCATCTTCGTTCGCAAGGACTGGCTGGACAAGCTGAATCTGGACGTTCCGACGACGACGGAAGAGATGTTCCAGGTCGCCCAAGCTTTCGCCCAGCAGGATCCGGACGGCAACGGGAAGGACGATACGTACGGCATGGCCATAAGCCATCAATCCTCCCGTACGTTGGATCAAGTGTTCCAGAATATGGGATTTGTCCTGCGCGGCGATCAGATTGTGCGCGCCTGGGACAGCGCCGTTGCGGCTACCGAGTTTAGAAAACGCTTATATGATGAAGGCATCATCGATCGCGATTACTTGAACGACAAGAACGGGGAGAAGGCCAAGCAGGATTTTGTCACCGGCAAGCTGGGGATCTATCCGGTGCTTCTGAAGTGGGAGCAATTCACGAAAAACGAATACGCGACGTTGAAGCAAAATGTGCCCGATGCGGAAATTATCCCGATCGCCTATCCGGAAAGTCCGGCGGGGGCGTTCAATCCGACGTACCAGAACCCGGTGCAAATGACGGCGGCGGTGAACAGGGGAGCGAAAAATCCGGAAGCCGTCGTCGAATTCATCGATTTCCTGGTGAAGCCGTCCACCGCAACGACGCTGCAATTCGGATTGGAAGGCGTACACCATGAGCGGGATGCGAGCGGCTGCCCTGTTATTATGGACGGCGAACATAAGTCGGAGGTAGGCTATATGACGGATGCCACCATGTTGTCGTCATCCAGCCTCGTGCTGGAAGGCAAATGCGGTACGGCAAATTTGTTTAATACGGATATCCCGCTTGAGAAGGAAGGGCTCGAGCTGTTCGAGATGGGCAAAGAGATCTATTTCGATCTGAGCCGCCCTTATTCGGAAATTACCCATTCCGAGCATATGCCTCAGCTGCCTAGCGATCTTGACGTTACGATGGGGCAGACGGGAAAGGCCATCGACGACTTGTGGGTGAAAGCCATCGTGAGCGGCTCCGCATATTCCGCGCAGCAGGCGCTGGAGGACGCGAAAAAAATATGGGAGAACGGAAGAGGACCGGAAGCGGAGGAATGGATGAGCAATTGGTATGCCGAGAACAAGGATACGGCGTTCCTGGCCAAAGACATCTATGATTTTGTAAGACAGCAGGAAGGACAATAACCGAGTAGGCTGGATGCAGACTTTATAGCGGCTTGCTATAAAAGTCTGCGTCTGTTGACGGGAGGTGCGCCTTGAAGACGATATTGATCCTTATGGATTCCCTCAATCGCCATTATCTGAATTGTTACGGCGAAAGCTGGGTGCAGACGCCTAATTTGGACCGATTGGCCGCCAAGGGCGTGGTGTTCGACCGGCATTACGGCGGATCGCTGCCATGCATGCCCGCGCGGCGGGAGCTGATGACGGGGCGGCTCAACTTTCTCGAATCGCAATGGTGCCCGCTGCAGCCGTTCGATGAAGCGTATCCCGAAGAGCTTCGCCGGCAGTCGGGCGTCTACAGCCATCTGATTACGGATCATTACCACTACTTCGAAGCGAATGGCTGGGGCTACCATACGCCGTTCCATACATGGGAATTTCTGCGCGGCCAAGAAGGCGATCCTTGGCATCCCGGGGTGAAGGAGCCGGAAGTGCCGACATTCCGCGGCAAGAGCAAGCGGCAGGATTGGGTTAACCGCAGCCGTATGAATCCCGAACGCGACGAAGATTATCCGACGCCGCAATGCTTCGCGCAGGCCGTCAAGTTCCTTGAGCGCAATCACGGAGAGGAGAACTGGCATCTGCATCTGGAGGTGTTCGACCCGCATGAGCCGTTCATGTGCCCGGCCAAGTACCGCGAGCGGTATAACGATGCTTGGGACGACCGGTTTCACTTCGACTGGCCGGCGTACGCTCCCGTGGAACCGAACGAGGAGGACGAGGAGGCGATTGCGCATATTCGCAAAGGTTATGCCGGAACGCTGACGATGGCGGACGCGTGGCTCGGCAAGCTGCTCGATACGATGGACGAGCTCGACCTGTGGCGGGATACGGCGGTCGTCTTGACGACGGATCACGGGCATCTGCTCGGCGAACACGGCTACTGGGCCAAAAATTATATGTTCGATTACCGGGAGCTCGTTCATATTCCCTTGATTGCCTACATGCCTGGTGCGCCGATGAACGGCGGCAGGGTGAACGCATTGACCTCGACGATGGACGTGATGCCGACGCTGCTTCAGCTGCATGGGGCCAAGCCCTCGGCGCATGTGCACGGCCGATCGCTGACGCATCTGTTCGAGCGCGATGAATCGCATCACGATGCGGTGCTGTATGGCTACTTCGGCAAAGATATCAACTTGTCGGACGGCCGGTATACGTATTGCCGCAAGCCTCTCGCCGGAAGCCTGGCGTACCATCATACGGCAACTCCGTCAAGATCGGGCGGCCGGGCGGCCGATTACGAAACCAGCGAGGTCGGCCGCTTCCTGCCGCAGACGAAGATGCCGGTATATCGCGTTGCCCGGCCGTCGCATCGGCATCATAACGCAACGGATGAGCATTTATTATACGATCTGGTTGCCGATCCGGAGCAAGGCTCGCCTATCCGCGAGGAGGGGCTGCATAGGCAGTATGAAGGCAAGCTGCGCGAGCTGATGGAGCGGTATCAGGCGCCCGAATGGCAATATGCCCGCGTAGGGCTGGAGCGAGATTAGCCGAGTTTGGGCCCCGCCGCCCTACGCAGAAGCCCGGAAGGGCGGAAGGCTGCGGAAGCGGGGACAGGAAGGAGCTTGCATGTTTTATTTAACGCAGACGATGACGACGGACATTTATTGCGATGACGAAGAGCGCTCCGGCGTAAAGCTGGCCGTACGGGACATCATCCGCGATTTCCGGACGGCAGGCCTGGCCGAGCCCCGGTATCGGCACGCCATCGAGCAGGCGCGATCGTGCAGCATTTATGCCGGGTCGCTTGAGAATAAACGGTTCGAACGGTTCTTGGCGGACGAAGGCGTGGACGTTCAATCGATCGCGAATGCGGTCGAAGGCTACCGCATCCAGACGATCGGGAGCGAAGGTCAACATATCGCGATCATCGGCTCTGACCAAAGAGGTGCAATCTATGGCCTGTATGCGTTCAGTCACCGGTACCTCGGGATCGACCCGCTTCATCTATGGACCGGGAAACAGCCGGAGCCTATTCGGGAATTGACGATATCGGAATGCGATATCGAAGATAGCGCGTCTACGTTCTGCTACCGGGGATGGTTTCTAAACGACGAAGACTTGCTTCTGGGCTGGACCGGCACATTCGATACCACCTTCGCGAACAACGCCTTCCGGAAGCATCCCGAATATATCCGCGCCTTACTTCCGATTATGGAGACGGCTTTGCGGTTAAAGCAAAATTTGCTTATTCCCGCTTCCTTGCTGGACATTATGGAGCCCGTCGATGAAGAAATCGTAAGAACGGTGACGGAAAGGGGGCTGCTCATTTCCCAGCATCACATCGAGCCGGTAGGCGTAATGCCGAAACGAATCGTCAAATACTGGTCGGATCGGGGCGATGAATCCGTCCTGTCGTATACGGCTCATCCGGAGAAATACGAGGAGGTATGGAAGGCTTATGCGGAGCGTTGGGCCAAGTATGACGGCGTCATCTGGCAGCTCGGGCTGAGAGGCCACGGCGACAAGCCCGTATGGGAGGATGATCCCCATGCGCCGGCCGGCGACAGGGAGCGGGGCGCTTTAATTTCCAAAGCGATCGCGAAGCAGAAGGAAATCATTAGCGTTGCTTTGGGACATCGATCCTTCGAATCGACGGCAACGCTATGGATGGAAGGCATGGGCTTGCTGAAGCAAGGGTTTCTGACCTTCCCCGAGGATACGATTATCGTGCAGGCCGACTTTGGTCCGACCCAAATGTGGGGCGAAGGGTTCTACGACGTAGTTCGGGATGCGGGGCGATCCTATGGCGTCTACTATCACGTCGGATTCTGGAGCTGCGGCCCTCATCTCGTCCAAGGCACGCATCCGGATAAAATGGTTAAAAATATAAAGGATGCGATCGCAAAGGGCAACGACACCTATTGTATATTGAATGTGGCCAATTTCCGGGAAATGCTGATGGGCATAGCCTGCGTGAGCGAGCTTGCGTGGAATGCGGAAGCGTTCGAATTGTCCGAGTTTAAGAAGCGGTGGGCATCGACGTACTTTGGCGCGGATGCCGCCCAAGATGCGGCGGCGGCGTACGACGATTATTTCGACGCCTTTTACCCGCTCGACAACGACGGCTTTCAGGGCAGAATGGTGTTGCTCGACGGGATGTGCAGACGGATCGGCATCAAATTAATGAAAGTAATTCAAGGGGAACCCTTCAAGCGGGACAGGATTCAAAACAAGACAATATTCGCTTTTGATACGGCTTCGGATTTTGTGGCGTTCTATAAGCTGGCGACGCGGGATTCATTGGCCCGGTTCAATCGGACCTACGATAAGGCCTATCGGGTGTACAGAAGTCTTCCGAGTGAGCGCAAGCCCTTCTTCTTAAATAATCTGATCGTACAGGTGACGATTATTCGGGCTTTGTATGCATGGGTACATCAGCTCTGCCTGGTCGCGGAGCATGTCTTCAGTGGCCAGGGAGAAGCGGAATGGCCGGCGCAGGTAAAGCAGGGCCTGATGGACGCTTGCGTTCAACTGGAGAACGCCTGTATCGTTCGGCTGCACGCGGAACAAGGCGAATGGGCGAACTGGTACCGGGGAGACGTCCTGTTGAATCTGGAGCAGTTAATCGAGCTAACGAGAGAACTTTACGCAGAATCGGTTACAGATTCTCAAGGAATATGAAGGAATGCATAAACATCGCCTCCAGCTGAGGCGATGTTTTTTTTATGGCCCGAATACGTGGGAAATTGCAACTTTCCTTCTGTTTATATGTCTACTATGATAGAGAATATCCAGGAATCGGAGGAGAGCTATGCGTAAAGAATTGAAATTAAAGTTTATTTTGCCGAGCATCCAAATCATAATGACGATGGCGGCTGTCATCATAGACCGGAGTATCCATAACGGATTTGGCGAGGGAGCGAATCAAGTATGGGCCAACCTTGTGAGCAATATTGAATTTTTCATTAAGCTTTGTCTTGGATACGATGATGTCGTCAATTACAATTTCAGAATACTAACCGTATTATTGGCTATCGGGTTCTGGTATTTCATCGGTTTGTTGTTCGATAACTTACTCGGGAAAATTAGGAGTACACGGTTAGAAGATCGCTAATAACGAGGAGGTGCGTCCAATTGTTCGTAATACGAGCATGACACCATCGTGTAGTGAATGTCTAATTACGATTTCCCTATCGTGCCACTGATTATTATGAAAATAGAGGTGATTATTGTGGGAGACTTACTTTCACGTATGAAGCATAAACACGGAAGGATAATTGACGGAAAGCGACATGTCTGGGACGTAGAAAAACTGTGGGAGTTGTCTAAGAACTTACCCGTTCAAAAAATCAAGATTGATTCCATTAAGGAACTTGATCAGGATTGTTGGTTTGCAGATAGTAAGAGTACGCCCATTCCATCTATACGCAATGTCGCGCTTCATTGTCAGCGGATTATCAACGCAAACATGGAGTACCCTATACTATTATGTTCGGACGGACAATTAATTGATGGAGGACACAGAATCGCAAAAGCATTAATGGATGAAAAAAGCGAAATGGATGCCGTCTATATGACATTGCCGCCGGCGGATGTGATTCAATGAAAACTCTTGTTCAGAAAATTTTCTGTAGCGTAATCCTGCTTAATAATATGTTAGGGTATGGTTCATGAGAAAAGATGCGAACACCGCGGCAGCCGGTCAAGACGATCGGCTGCTTTTTTCTATGCTAACGGAGATAGGCGTTTAAGAAAAATAAAACCGGCACTATGATGTGCCGGTCAATCATTTATGCCCAAAAAGGATTATCCCTAAAAAAGCCATGGATACATATTAGTCTATAAAAAAATTGAACATAAGTCTATTTCTTTTTTTGCAAAAATTGTATGTTAGATAAGCGACCGCGGCGCAAAACGATCAATGAAGGGAGAGGCTCTGCATGATTACCCTCAGAAAGATCACGTTGGACAATCGGCGTGCCATATTCAACCTGGAAGTTTCGGAAGATCAGCGTCGCTTTGTAGCGTCCAATCTCTCAAGCGTGGCTTCGTGCTATGTTCTGACAACCAATGGGGGACATCCGTTTCCGTTTGCCATTTATGCGGACGAACAGCCGGTTGGTTTTGTTATGCTGACTTATGGAATAACCGGATACGATCTCCCGTCGATAGCGGACGGCAGCTATTGCATTCTGCGACTGATGATCGACGAGCGTTACCAGAGACGGGGCTACGGCCGGGAAGCCATGACAAAAATATTGGCATTTATCCGCACCTTTCCGGCCGGTCCTGCACAATACTGCTGGATCCCGTATGGGGGCGATAACGTCACCGCCAAAAAGCTGTACGAAAGCTTCGGTTTCCGCGAGAACGGCGAAGTCTGCCATAACGAGAACATAACCGTATTGCGACTATGAACTTTTTGGAGGGGGAGGGGGAGCCTATTGAAACGTGTTGCTATTGCGCTGCTTGGAATTGTTGCCATCGGTCTTGTACATTAGAGAACGAATTAAACTATGATGAGGAACGTAAATCGAAGGTTCGAGTGCACTGGGGAGACTAGCTAGCTGCTGTTCAACTGAAAGGTAACGACAGCTAAGCGAAATTGATGCGATTGTGCAGCCTTTACTCCATCGATGAGGCAGCCGAAAGGGAAGCCTGCGTAAGTGCAGGCATTTCGGGACGTGAGCCCCCTTTTGTGCGTACCAAGCGAGAAAAGATGCACATTCGCAGGCATTTGATTCGCTGCTCGCAAGAAGCGATCAAATGCCTGCACAATTGCAGGATTGGGCGTAAGACGCGCTGCCTTGAGGCGGAGGCCGATCACGCGGCTTGGGCGTAAGACGCGGTGCCTTGGGGCGGAGGCCGATCACGCAGCTTGGGCGTAAAGACGCGGTGCCTTGGGGCGGAGGCCGATCACGCGGCTTTGGCGTAAGACGCGCTGCCTGGGGGCCGGGGCCGATCATGCGGTTTAGGCGCTCGCCCACGGCAATGAATCATCGGCGCAGCGTCATCATATTGCCGGATGCGTATCGCTTCAGCCCTCTGTAGAACAGCAGCGTTCCGCCGGCGGCGAGCAGCACGGAGACGGCCAGGGCGCCGATTAGAAAAGGAAGATCGATTTCGCGAAGCAGTCCGATCGGCAAATAGCTGATGAAGCCCGCGGGAATGACGGCGAACAATACGAGCTTGCCCCAGCTTTTGAATATGGCGGTCGGATACGTCGTGAACGTCACGAGCGCATTGAACAGCTGGAAGCTGAGGCCTTCCGTGTTCCCGATCCAGAACGCCAGGCAATTGACGATAACGGTAAAAAAGATAAAAATGACGGCGGCAATCGCCAGCGCCAGCCCGAATTTGGCGATGCCCGCGGCCGATTTGTCGCCGAATAGGGCGAATACGAGCAGCGCGAACAGCACATCGCCGATGGCGCTGACGGACATGCGGCTGATCAGCACATGCAGAAGCACCGGCTTCGGCTGGGCCAAGTAGACGTCAAGCTGGCCCGTTGCGATAATATTGGCGATCCGCGAAGCGTTGCCGAAGAAGGTTGCCATCAGACCGAAACCGCCTGCCGATATCGCCCACAGCATCATGACGTCATGCAGCTCCCAGCCGTTCAGCACCTGGAACCTGCCAAAGTAAAGCCCCCAGAATACGATCCAGACGACATTGTTAAGCAACATCATCCCGGCCGTAAGCAGGAAGCTGAGCCGGAATTCCATCGCTCCCGCAAGGTTCAGCGTCCAGCTGCGCAGGACGAATACCAGCTGACGGCGCAGCCTGCCCGGCTGGTCGTGCTCGCTTATCGAATAAGCGCTTGCCGAGTTTGCTCTATCCTCCGTTGACATTCAGTTTTTTCACTCCTCTCCGGTAAATCCAGGCGACGGCCACTCCGATGACGACAATCCATAGCGCCTGCACGGCCAGCATGCCGGCAAGCCTTCCGGCATCGAACGCCACGGCGGTTTTGGCGGGAATGTACAGGACGGCCTGCAGCGGAAGCCAGTGGCTGACCGCTTGCAGCGCATCGGGGAACAGCTCCAGCGGCATCAGCATGCCGCCGATCGTGAACAGAAATTTGTTGTAGACGAACTCGATTCCCCGCGTCTCCTCTACCCAGAACGCGCAAAGCGCGAGTGTCATGTTCAACATAAAATTGACGGTCAAGCCGAATGCCGCGGCAACCGGCAGCCACAGAAAGCCGGCGCTCAGCTCCGGCGGGCCGATCATCAGCAGCCCGATCGCAACGCCCAGCGCGGCGTTGACGCCTAAGCGGATGGCCGCCTCGCTCATATATTCGACGTAATGAAAGGCGATGTAATGAATCGGGCGCACGAGCCGGTAGCCGACGTCGCCGTTTTTGACTTCCTCCTCGATCCGGGTGCAGAGGCTGGGACAGGCGAGGGTTATCGTCTCGGTAATGACCAAATACCACATGATTTGCTTAAAGCTGTAGCCCGCGATCCGGGCGGCGTCCCCTTCGCCATGAAACGTCGCCTGCCAAAGCTGCAGAAAGATATACAGAATAAGCAGCAGAAAAAGCGATCGGACAACAAAATCAATCATATAGGCCAATTGGTTTCTGAGCGTGATTTTGCCGATAAACGCGTACTTGGCCATTTTGCCGAAGACGGTCATGACGTGCGGACCTCCTCTCCGAAATCGCCGTACATGCGCGTAATGATTTCCTCCATCGGCGGATCTTCGACGGTGACGTCCAGAATCCGGCGACTGGACATGACGTCCGTCAGCGCCGCTTCGATCGTCGTAAGCGAAGTGTCGACGGAAAGCACCAGCCTCGCCCCGCTTCGCTCGACGATCGTCGCTCCCGGTACGTCCATGCCGCCGGAATCGTCCGCAAGGACAAGCCGGATCGTCTTGTGCGTCATATACCGCTGCTTCATCCATTCGACGCGGTCGTTAAATACGAGACGCCCGTAATTGATGACGATGGCCCGCTCGCATAGCTGCTCGATGTCCCCGGCGTCATGCGAAGTGAGAAATACCGTCGTGCCTTCCTGCTCGTTCAACTCGCGGATCAATTGCCGGATGCGCTGCTTGACGATAACGTCCAATCCGATCGTCGGCTCGTCGAGGAACAGCACTTGGGGGCGATGCAGCAGGGAGGCCGCGATTTCGCAGCGCATGCGCTCGCCAAGAGACAGCTTTCGAACCGGCGTGTGCATATAAGGCTCCAGCTCGAACCGCTTGATCAGCTCGTCGCGCCTTTGCAAGTAATCTCCGCGGCGCAGCTCGTAAATGCGGCTCATCAGCTCGAACGTATCGATCGGCGGCAAATGGTACCACAGCTGCGATTTTTGCCCGAAGACGGAACCGATCCGGTACGACAGCTTCGTCCGCTCCGTCCAGGGGCAGCAGCCGAGCACTTCGGCGAAGCCGCTGGTCGGGTGAAGGATGCCGGTAAGCATCTTGATCGTCGTCGATTTGCCGGCGCCGTTCGGGCCAAGGAAGGCGACCGTCTCGCCCTGCCGGGCCGAGAACGTAATGCCGTCAACGGCCGCCTTGTCTTCATAGAGAGGCTTCAGCAGCGATTTGACGCTGCCGGCCAAGCCCTCCTGCTTTTTTTTCATGCGAAATGCCTTGCCTAATTGCTCTACGCGGATGGATGACATTTTGCGATCCCCCTTTTCTATTTTCGTACGGCTGGGGCGGACACAAAAAAGACCAACGGACAGTCTCGCCCTTAATAGGCGGAACTTTCCGAAGGTCTTTTATTCCTTACGGTGTGGCTCGGGCGTACGCGCCGTCGCTGGCATCGCTCGGTTCGCCTCCGTTGCAGGATCGGATCCCTAGATGCCCTTCCATTTATTTTACACATATTACCACGGTGAACGCCGCCGGGCAATCCCTATTTTAGCGGGCACCCAATTTACCATAAAATTGACATCCTTTGCTGTTATTGGACTGAAAATAAGGATGACCGACGAATATCTTTTAGAGAGGCTTAAGACAGCAAACCAGTCATTATTTTATATATTTTTTATATGAATGGAGGACATTGTTTTGATTAGTCAAATCATGGACTTATATCAAGAAGAGATCCGTTATCTTGATTTATACTATTCCTCGAACAAAGTGACGAATTACCTGGAAGATTTGGACTGGATCGAGAAGGAGATCGACAGGCTGTCTCGTTCGCAAAGCTTGAAGGATAAACAAGTCTTGGCTACCTTTGAAAAACTAAAAGAAAGTACGATCAAAAGAATCCATAAATGCAGGCTTCAAGAGGTTTTGAGGGAAAAAGAGTTTCTTGAGTACTGTATACACGAGCTGCATCCGCATCAGTTAGAAGCAATCGTCTAATTTCGTACATAAGTTTTATTCGGATAACGCATACTCTACAAAAAAACGACCCGCAAGGAGGAGTTTATCCGAATGAACGTGGAGCATAAAGTAGGTCTGTCCTCAACGGAAATTGCCGGCTTATGGATAACCTATATCAACGACAGTATGGCGATTTGCATCTCCAAGCACTTTTGGCATCATTCCAATGACGAAGATGTCAAAACGATCGTTAAAAAGTCGCTGGACTTATCGGAGCAGCATGTAAAGGAAATCAAGGACATTTTCGAACAGGAAGGCTTCCCCGTCCCCAAAGGTTTTACCGATGAAGATGTCGATTTGAACGCCCCTCCATTGTTCTTCGATTTGTTTCCGCTCAGCTACGTTTATGGGATGAGCCGAATCGGCCTGGTGAGCTACGGCGCTTTGACCTCGAATGTTGCCCGCGAGGATATTCGAGCCTTCTTCACGAACTGCGTACAATCCACGCTAAAGCTATATAATGAGTCCGTCGACGTATTCCTGTCCAAAGGAATTTACGATCGTCCGCCGATGATCCCTTACCCGGACCACATTGAATTCGTTCATCAAAAGGAACTTTTTTTATCCAAATGGCTGGAACGGAAACGCCCCTTGAATGTGCTCGAACTAACCGAGATGTTCTTTAACATTGAAAGAAACTACTTCGGGTTGGTTTTACTCAATGCTTTCATTCAAGTGACGAAGGATAAATCGATTCAGAAATATTTGACGGACGGAAAAGAATTAGCGCAGAGACAGATTCGGTTTCTAAATGATACGCTGATGAAGGAAGACTTGATGGGCTCCATTATGGTTAATTCCGAAGTGTCCGCTTCAACGAAGTCCCCTTTCTCGGACCGGTTAATCATGAACCTGGTTACCATGCTTAATACGCAGGGCGTACACTTTATCGGTCATGCGCTTTCCGTTTCTTCAAGGGTTGATTTGGCCAATGAATATTTAGAGTTAATAAAGGAAATATTGAAATACGGAAAAGACGGTGCGGATATCTTGATCGACCGGGGATGGTTAGAAGAACCGCCGCATGCTCCCGACAGAAAAGCGTTGGCAAAAATTTAAGTTGTTTATGAATGTTCAATAGCCGCGGCAGCCGATCAGAAGATCGGCTGCCGTTTTCATTATGTCGCGGACCCCCCTATATCGTCGGACAAGCCCGATTCTTATAATGGAAGTGGATAAATTTAGGAAGAGAGGAGCCGGAATGAGAAAATTTACGATTTCAGCCGCCGCGATGATCATCCTTGCGTCATGGCCGTGCACGGGAGTCGGCGCAGCGACGGCGGATTTTAAAGACGTCCCGGATACAAGCCCCTATTACGCTTATATTCGAGACTTGAAGACGCTAGGCATAGCGGACGGAATCGCCGAAGGGGTATACGGTCCGAAACAGACGTTGACCCGCGCCCAGTTTGCCAAATTCGTCTCTGTCGCTTTTCAGCTGAAGGATCAGGGAGGACCGGCGCCTTTCCCAGATATTCGGGATCACTGGGCAGCCGCCCATGTACGTGCCGCCTACCAGGCGGGCATTGTTAACGGCACTTCCGATACGACTTTTTCACCGAATGAACCGGTCAAACGCGAAGAAGCCTCGGCTATGGTATGGCGATATGCCCAAAAGCAGGGTCTCGCTCCAGGCGGCGCGCTGAATTTCAGCGTTAAGCCGAATACTTGGGCGGCAGAAGGTGTCAGCGGTATCATCGCTCACGGCTGGTACGGTCCGGACGTTACGCAACATTCCGACGTATGGTCGTACCGGCCTCGGGACGCGATGACCCGCGAGGAAGCGGCCGCCTTGATCGACCAGTCGATGAACGAGATGACCGGCAGCCATTCGACGGACGGCGTAACGTCCAGCTTGCCGCCCGGCAGTGTGCCGTACGGAAGCATGGCGATCCTGCGCGCCGCCCAACCGGGCGCAACCGTCTACTACACGACGGATGGCAGCGATCCCCGGACATCATCCACCCGCAAACCGTATACTGCGCCCATTCCGATACTAAAAGGGCTTCAGTTGAAGACGTATGCGGTTTATCATCCCGCTCCCGGCAAAACGGAAGCCAGCCGCGTTTCCGTATACGAGTATGAGGACATGGCCGTATCGCCGCCGGGGCCGTCCGCAGGCCTTTACGACCCGCTCGAAAACTTCGAACGGATGAAAACCCGCGCGAATATGTACATTGCCGCGGACCATCCCGCTGCCTTCGGCGGCGATGCGAAGCGGCTGGCGCGAACGTCGACGGCGCCTGGAAGCATCCTATACCATACGAAATACGATATCGCTTCCGTGCTCTTTTACAGCTATTTTTTTACCGGAGTCGAGTTGGAGAAGAGCAAGGTGTTCGCCTCGGCGGACGGAAAAACATATAAGGAAATTCAGGTCAAAGTCTATGCGGCCGGCAATCCTTCAGGTGATTGGCAGCAGTACGCCTACGAAGCTTCTTCGGTGCCGGCAGGGATGCGCTATTTGAAAATCGAATTGCACGGAGCCGCGAAATCCTGGTCGCCGCAGCTTTCCAGAGTATCGATCAATCGAAGCACCGCTTCCGTCGACATTCATTCGACCCGAAGCGCCGAATCGCTTCAGATCGAACTGTCTTCGGCGGATCAAGGGGCCCGAATCTATTACCGCAAGGACAACGCTCCCGCGTTTCAGCCATACACCGGCCCATTCCGGCTTACGGGGTACAGCGTGCTCGAATCGTATGCCGTGAAAGACGGCCTGGAACCGAGTCCCATCCGCAAAACCAAGCTCAACGGCAGCGACAACGTTCAGGTGGACAGGTTCGGGCAGCTGAAATCGGCCATCTTTCCCGAGAAAGTAACAAGCGAGCAGCAGCTGCAAGCGGATGCCGTGACGGATGCTTCTTATTACGCCGGCTTGACACCTCCTTCGGGCCGGGACCGTTTCGGCGGTCTGGCAGGCAGCGCGGCGAAATACGGCTTGCGAAAAAAGGGTTTCTTCGCCATTCAGCAGATGGGAAGCCGCAAAGTGATGACCACGCCGGACGGCAATCTCTTCTTCAGCTTGGGCGTAAACGGACTGACGGCCAATGAAACCTTTACGATGGTTAAGGGGCGGGAGGAGCTGTTCGAGTCGATTCCGTCCATTCGGGAAGAATATAAATCGGCTTATAACGGGACCGCTCATTTTTCGTTCTATTTGGCGAACAAATACCGGAAAACCGGGGTCGTTCCAACCGAGCATGCGATCTATTCGGAAGCGGCCGGGCGCATCAAAAAATGGGGGTTCAACAGCGCGGGAGGCTTCTCGCCCGACAAATACGGCAGCGCGAACAACTTGCCTTACGTGCGAATGCTGCCGCTTAGCGGCATGAGCTGGGCGAAGCTGGACGGTCTTTCGCTGTTTGACATTTTCGCGCCGGACGCGGCGGCCAAGATCGATATGGCGTTTGCTAAAGCGGTTAAGCCGAGCAAGGACGATCCGATGCTGATCGGATATTTCATCGACAACGAATACGATTTCCACAAGTTTTATTCCCATGTGCCGAAGCTGAAGGCAAGCGAAGCGGCGATCAAGGCGCGGTTGGTGAAGAGGCTGAAGGATAAGTATCAGGACCTGGACAAATTCAACAGCGAGTGGCAGACAAACTTCAAATCGTTCAGCGACTTGAATGAAGCGGAGCTCCCGATAAAGACATCGGCGGCTTGGCGCGACATGGACGCCTTCTTCCGGTATTACCTGGAAACGTTCTACGGAACGGTCTCCAGGCTCTACCGCAAATACGATCCGAATCATCTTCTGCTTGGAGACCGCTGGTTAACGACGCCGTTCCATAATGAGAAGTTTCGGAGCGTTATGGCGGAGGTGGAAGGGAAATATGTTGATGTCATCAGCATCAATTATTACAGCTATAACCTGGATTCCGAGCTTCTGAAGGAAGTCTATGCGAAATCGGGCGGCAAACCGATTCTGATCAGCGAATTCGGTTTCGGCACGACGGAGCAAGGATTGGAACCGCTCCTAACGAACTCGGCCTTGAATCAGCTCCAGAGGGGAACGCGTTACCGGAATTATGTAGAGGCGGCGGCCAGTCTGGACAACGTTGTAGGCGCTCATGTGTTCAATTATGTGGATCAAGCCGCACTGGGCAGATATTGGGAAGGCTACTCGGGAGAACGCTATAACTCGGGCCTTGTGAATGTCGCCGACCGTCCTTATAAGGAATACTTGAAGGAGGTCATGGCGACCAACAACGACATCTACAAGGTCCTTCTCGGGGAAAGGGCGACGTTCCATTACGATTTCAGCCAAAAATAAAGCGCGATGCGCAGAAAGACCGCCGGATTGGCGGTCTTTCTCGTTCCGATTTTCAGTCAATGATTGAGTTAACGGGGACGCGATAGTAAAATAAGGACCAGCAATACGAAATGGAGTAGCAGGCGGGGATACATTTGAAATTGGAACGATTGATCGCGATTATTTACAAGCTGTTGAACCACGAAGTTTTATCCGCCTCCATGCTGGCCGAAGAGTTTCAAGTTTCCCCGAGAACCATCTATCGGGATATCGACGCGATCTGCGCCGCCGGCTTCCCGGTCATATCGCATCAGGGCCAGAATGGCGGATACGGCATGATGGATGGATACAAAATGGATAAAAGCCTGCTCGGTTCGTACGATGTCGCTTCCCTGATCACCGTGCTCCGCAGCCTCTCCTCCGTGTTCGAAGACGAGCGCGTGCAAGGAACCATCGAACGACTGCAAACGATTGGACCGGAGCATCAGACTCCGAGCGTGGCGGTGGACTTTGAAACCCGCCGTACGGACCCCGACGCGCTTCCTCAATTGCGTACGGCCATTACGGAGCGAAATATCGTCCGTTTCGATTACATCAATACAAAAAACGAACGCACCACCCGCGAAATGGAACCGGTGAGGCTTCATTTTAAATTTGGCAATTGGTACGTATACGGTTATTGCCGGACGCGGCGGGATTATCGGGAGTTCCGGCTATCCCGGATGCTGAATTTGATTCCGACGCCGAACACCTTTCAGCCGCATCGCGAGGAGGCGAGGAAGGCTGCTCTTTCAAACGGGGCATGGCAAGAGCAGGTGGAGGATGTCGTGATCCGGGTCGGACCCGAGGGTTTGGCGGAAGCGATGGATCAGTTTCACCAGATGGATAGGCAATTTCATCCGGATGGAGGCATGACGATTCGAATTCCAGTTTACAGGCCGCACGAAGCGCGCTGGCTGTGGTCCATTCTGCTCGGCTTTGGCAGCGGCGCGGAAGTGCTCGAGCCTCCGGCTCTGCGATGCATCATAGCCGAACAGCTTCGAAATGCGCTCAAACTTTATGAAGAAGTATGACAGTCTGTTGTCATACTTCTTTTTTTATAATGACAACAGAAGCCGAAACAAATCCATTACGAGTTAAAAGGAGACGATTAATGATGAAGAATCATCCCGTAGAAATGTTTAATTACCACGCTTGGGCGACTCAAACGATCCTGGGGAGAATCAAGGAACTGCCGGCCTCCGTGCTGAGCCAGGAAGTGAACAGCTCGTATCCCACAATCGCCCATGCCCTTAGTCATATCTATGCGGTGGATACGATGTGGTATCTGGTTTTAACGGGGATGAGTATGCCAGAGGCGCTGCAGGAGTGCATATCGATGAACGAGAGCGTTCTGGATACGGTGGATGAATATGCCGATCGGTTTGCCCGGTTAGCGGAGCAATACAGAGAATGGTTCCGAAGCCAAGCGGATTTGGAGCAAACCGTTCTGCTCGACAATCCGTTCGCCGGAATCCGCCAAACGCGCTTGTCGGAAATCGTGCTGCATGTCGCCAATCACGGGACCTATCACAGGGGCAATGTTTCGACCATGCTGCGCCAGCTCGGCCATGCATCCACGATGAACGACTATGCGCTTTTCTGGTATCAGGCACCTGCCGAATCCATGGTATAATAATATCGTCTAAAAAAGGTCGATCTTTCTGAGAACAGAAAATCGACCCTTTTTTCTCGATAAGGGGAGTGCAGCTTATTTATGGAAATCGAAAATCTGATTCCGATCAAATCAAGAGAAGAGCTGAGGGCTTGGCTGGAGGAGAACGGCAAGACCGAGAAATTTTGTTGGGTCGAGGTGAGTATGGCACCAACCCCGGACACGCTGCTCTATTTGGATGCGGTTGAAGAATGTTTGTGCTTTGGATGGATCGACGGGATCAAGAAGAAGATCGCAGAGACGGGGCCGGCGCAGCGACTGTCCCCCAGAAGCCCAATAAGCTCGTGGACGGAATTGAATAAAGAACGCGTCCGCCGTCTCGAAAAGCTGGGGTTTATGAGAGACGAAGGAAGAAAGGCGCTTCCCGATATGGACCCCGATTCTTTTAAAATAGATAAGGTTATCGAGCAGAGGCTGCAAGAGGAACGGCAAGTTTACGAAAATTTTTTGGCTTTTCCGGCTCTTTACCGAAGAGTTCGGATCGACACGATCCAAAGCGTTAAAAACGATCCGGAATTATTCAAGAGCAGACTGGACAAATTTTTAACGAACACTCGGGAAAATAAAATGTACGGTCAATGGCATGATAATGGGCGGCTGCTGGATTATTAGAATGCGCGGTCCAGGAAAGGGCACACTTTGGCGGGTGCCCCAAAAAAATCAAAACAGGAACAAACGTTCTTTGCGAGCCGGTTTTAGAAGGATATAATGGGCTTAAACTCTAATTAAAAATCGGAGGTTCTAATGTCCGCTAAAGGCAGTTTAACGCGGTAGGGGGTTGCTTTACCATTATATAATTGGGAGGGCATTTGATGGAGGTCGCCTTAGAGCTAATTGACAGTATGCTGGTTAAGTTCAGATCGGAGAAGAAATGGACTCTTCAAGCGCTTGAACAATTGTCCGAGGAAGACATTACTTCTTCCCCTACATCGGAAAGCAACAGCATCGCTAACTTAGTTGCTCACATCAGAGGGGCGGTACACTCTCGAATTGAAACCGTTCTCCTGGATATTCCGGACACAAGAGATAGAGACAAAGAATTTGAAAAAGGGCTAAAAATGTCAAAAGAACAAGCCATCAAAATGACCAATGACGCTTTTGATATTCTTATACAATATCTTGAACATCTCAAATCCCGTCCTGCGTTATTAATGTCACAGCCCTTCCTTAATCGGCCTCCCCTTACCTATAGCCAAGTCAATAACGAGACGACAGCTCTCAATCTTATGATCGCGATGGTGAGAGAGGTCCATTATCATACGGGACAGATCATCTATGCGGCCAAAATAAGAAGAGGACAACTCGTATGGAATTACGATTAACGAGATGCGGAAGATCTTCATTGTCGGAAGCGTAGCGAGCGGCAAGACGACTTTGGCCAAACGCTTGTCCATGAAGATGGATATTCCTTGGTATGAACTCGACTCTTTCGTTCATCATCGGACTTCAACGGGACGAAATAAACGAACAGCGAACGAACAAGTCGATGCGATCAAGGAAATCGATAAACAAGACAATTGGATTTTTGAAGGGACGGATCGAGAATCCTATCAATGTCTGTATCAAATGGCCGATACGATCATCTTTCTGGATACCCCGTTGTGGAAGCGTCATACAAGGATTGTATCCCGGTTCTGCAAGCAGAGGCTTGGATTGGAGAAGTGTCAGTATAAACCGGACTTTTGGATGCTGAAGATGATGTTTAAATGGACGCGGGATTTTGAACGAAATAGGAGCAGGCTTGAGGACAAGTTGAACGTATACCAAGAAAAGCTGATTAGACTTCGCGACAACGGCGGTTATATGGACCGTTAAGGAAAGGAGCTGCGAGAATGGAGGAGAAGGGCTAACATTCAAAAGTCATATTTAATTCACCGTGGAGGGTTTATGAAGACAGACAATACGATTTCCAAACTTGTTAACCGTTTGAAGGAAATAAACGGCGTGAACGCCATCGTGCTTGGCGGTTCGAGAGCCAGAGGTAGTCATAACGAACATTCGGATATCGATATCGGCATTTATTACGATTCCGGTAAGGGATTGGATATTGCGGGGCTTCAACAGGCAGCCGCCGAACTGGATGATGCGGGAAGGCTTAACTTAATAACGGAAATCGGCAGCTGGGGCCCATGGATTAACGGAGGCGGCTGGCTGGTCGTCGACCGGTATCCCGTCGATATTCTATATCGCGACCTGAGCAAAGTATCAGCCGTGATGCAGCAATGTCACTCGGGAAAGATTACCGTCGACTACCAGCCCGGGCACCCGCACGGATTTATCAACGCCATTTATTTCTCGGAGATCGCGTTATGCCAAGTATTATGGGATCCTTCCGGCATCGTCGGGGAAATGAAGGCAAAGACGATTCCGTATCCGGCCGAATTGAAACAGGCCATGATTCAAACGTTTCTATGGGAAGCGGCTTTCTCGCTGGATACGGGGAGAAAAGGGATTTACAAATCGGATTTGGCGTACGTCGCCGGATGCTGTTTTCGGTCGATATCCTGCTTGAATCAGGTTTTGTTCGCGGTCAACGAATGCTACTGGATGAACGAGAAAGGGGCCGCCGCCATAGCGGATTCCTTTCGAATGGCTCCAAGGCATTACGCCGAGAGAGTCAATCAAATCATCAGCCTAATCGCAGAGGATCGGGAACGGTTGGAGACGTCTTTGAGCGAGCTGAGCGACTTGATTGAAGAAACGAAGGCGTTTGTAAAGATCTAAATCGATAGTGTACGAAAGCCTCTTGAGCTTGCGCTCGAGAGGCTTTTTACTTGTTCGGGCGTTATTCGCAGGCACGGTCATCGAGACCATAGAGGGCATGGGGAGCATCGCGATCAAGGACATCATCGGGATCATGGGCACCATCCCCCAAGAAGCGCCCAAACGTTTCGCCGCGGCAGGGCGGTCGCCTTCCTGGATAAGCTGAACGTTAACCGCTCGACGTTGAAGCGGCAGCTAGAAGATCCGGCGTTTGAAGCGATCAAGCCGGTCATCAGCGGCGAATTAAAAGCGACGGAAGCGATCATCGAAGAGTTTATCCAGATGTTCCAGCTGCATGAGGTCGCCTCGAACACCGAAGCGGTTCAATCTGATCCAAGCGAGGAGCCGAACGATGAACATAATTGAAGCCATTAAAACCCGCAGAACGGTCAAGCGGTTTTAGCCGGATCCGATCGGCGAGCAGGATTTGCTTTCCTGGCTGGAAGCCGCAAGCTACGAGCCTAACCATCGGATGAACGAGCCTTGGGAGCTGCTGTTCGTCGGAGCGGAGACGAGAGCGAAGCTGAATCATAAGACGGACTTCGGCAGCGCGCCCGTCGTTATTGCCGTATTGTCGAAACCGGCAGGCACGCCCTTCGAACGGGACGAGAATGTGATGGCCGCCTCTTGCTTCGCCCAAAATTTCCTATTGGCCGCTCACGAAGCGGGCGTCGGCGCTTATTGGGCATCATCGGGCGCTTTGCCCCATAATCGCGACATTCTCGGCGTGCCGCCCGATTACGATGTCATTGGCTTTTTTGGCATCGGCTACCCTGCGGAAGCTCCGGCGGCCAAGCCGAGAACGCCGATTATTTCAAAAATCAATTATCTCTCTTGAGCATTACACCGCGATCATTCGCGGTTTTTTTTATGGGCATTCGGATTTTATAGTGGAAAAGGGCTTATAACTCGCCCTTCTCTAATTTCTCAATTAAGGTGGAAATGTCCAGAATGTATGCTGATCCGACCTATAAGGGTGTGTATCTGTTATAACCTAGCGATTATTACTCTTTTGATAAATAGCCCAATCAAGAGGCCTGTTGCTGCAACGATCATTGCGAAGAAGAATGCCTCTTGAATACCAACGGTTAATGCATGCGTTGCATCAGAAGATGGCGCATCCTTCAGGAACCTAGTTTCTCCTGCTTTCATGAGGCTTACCGCTATTGCTGTACCGGCAGCACCTGCGACCTGCAGCAACGTATTCATAATAGCTGTACCATCAGGAAACATGTCGTAGGGAAGCGCGCTCATCCCATTTGTTTGAGCAGGATTCCAGACCATTACAATACCAATCATCAGAAAGCAATGAAGTATCACGATTAGAGCGATCGTTGACACAGTAGAGAGATCTGTTAAAAACCAAAGAGAAACTGTAACCATAACTAGTCCTGGAATAACCAGCCATTTGGGACCGTGTTTATCAAACATTCGCCCAATGAAGGGGGAAAGAATTGCGAAAATGAGTCCGCCAGGAAGAAGAACAAGACCAGCAGATAGAGCACTCATCTCAAGAACGCGGATAAGATACATTGGAAGAATTAACATCGATGAGAGATTTACCATCATGCAAGCAAGAATCAACAATGTTCCGACAATAAACATCGGGTTTTGGAATGCTCTCAGATTCATTAATGGTTTCTTCATCGTCAATTGCCTGAATACAAAAAATGCAAGTGCTATAATGCCAACTGCAATGGGGATTAAAACTTTGGGGCTGATCCAACCACTCTCGCTTTCCCCAGCGTTACTGAAGCCGAACACCAGTCCTCCGAATCCAAAGACAGACAAGGATAAGGAGAACAGATCGATACGTGGCTTTGCAGTGTTAGTTATATTCTGAATAAAAATCGCGCCAAAAATCAATGCAATCAACATAAAAATGAGCGACACCCAAAATATCCAAAGCCAACTGAGCTTCGAAATCAACATTCCCGAAACGGTCGGCCCAACCGCAGGCGCCGCTGTGAACACTAGTGCAACAAGTCCCATTGCCGTTCCACGTTTCTCCGGTGGAAATAGAATTAAAGCAGAGTTGAACAGTAACGGTAGTAACAGGGCTGTTCCGATTGCCTGAAATATACGCGCTATCATCAGTATTTCAAAACTGCCAGCTAATGCCCCGGTCGCTGCACCTATAATTGAAAAAGCTACTGTGTTCCTATTCCCCCGACGACACATGTGGAGTGCTGTGTGTCGTTAGTAAGGAAGCATTGATTTAAAGCCACATTTACCTATTGTCTAACTTGTCTGAGCTCAAGTGGAAACAACGCTTGGGCACCCAAATCGATGTGACCTCGGCACAATTATTCGAAACCGCAAGACGCCATTGAAAGCTTGCTCTTGAACATAGACTGTCCCCCCTCTCGAATTGAATGGGCTAGCCGCAGCTTACCTGTCCATTAATAGCTGCGAAAGTTGAGTTAGTATGTCCATCGATTCACCTTGTTCATTTCGATTCTTTCAAGAGATCTGCGGCTATCATCAAACTTTTGGGCAAAACTTTACCGAGTATTAAGCTTGACCTCTATATCGAGGAAAAAGCCCGCTCTCGCGGGCGAGATCAATTATGATTCGATTAATTTACCAAGCATTAATGCCCGCAATAATCGGGGTTGAATTGGGTTCGATTATTCAGGTAGATTTGATCTGTAAAAACTATCCTATCTGGCCCGCGCCGCTTGTCCGCTAATCACTAAATACTGGCTGGTCAGCGAATACTCCGCCCGCAGCAGCTGATCGGGCGTACCTTCAAATACGATTGTGCCACCTTTATTACCGCCTTCGGGTCCCATTTCGATGATCCAGTCGGCTCTACGGATGATTTCGAGGTTATGCTCGATCACGATGACGGTGTTGCCGGCATCCACCAGACGGTTCATGGTCGCCAGCAAATGTTCGATATCCGACATATGCAGACCAGTCGTCGGCTCATCCATAACATAGATGCTTCCCCGCTTGTGCAACTCACTAGCCAGTTTGATCCGCTGGCATTCGCCGCCAGACAGCGTACTGAGTGGCTGGCCGAGCGTCAAATAGTCGAGTCCGACGTCGCTCATCGCCATCAGTTTCCTCACAATCTCGCCATGACTTGGGTCGAAGTAGTCGAGCGCTTCGCGCACCGTCATCGCCAGCACGTCGGCGATTGATCGACCGTACAGCCTGTAACCCAACACCTCCTCCTTGAACCGTTTGCCTCCGCATACATCACACGGAAGCTTCACTTCGTCGAGGTATGCTAGATCCATGAAGATGACCCCCAGCCCCTGGCACTGTTCACAAGCGCCTTTGGAGTTGAAGCTGAACAACCCTGCGTTTACTTTGTTGACAGCGGCGAACGCTTTGCGCAGGTCGTCCATGATCCCTATATAAGTGGCCGGAATCGAACGGGTCGAGACGCCGACTGAAGACTGGTCGATCACGATCGCATGGGGATACTTCTGCATGAACACCCGGTTGATCAGCGTGCTCTTGCCCGAGCCGGCAACGCCGGAAACGACAGTGATGACCCCCGTCGGGATATCGACATTAATATCTTTGAGGTTGTAGAGCGCAGCGCCCCGAATCGGCAGTTTGCCAGTGGGCACGCGCACATTGGTCTTGACAGGCAGCGCCTGTTTGAGATGTTGACCGGTCAGCGTGTCCGCCTGCAACAAGCCTTCATAGCTGCCTTCGTAAACAATCATCCCACCACCGGAGCTGGCATACGGACCGACATCGACGATATGGTCGGCGATCCGGATCACGTCGGGATCATGTTCGACGACAATGACCGTATTGCCCTTGTCACGCAGTTTGCGTAGTAGGTCGCCCAGCCGATACACATCGCGGGGATGCAGACCGACGCTCGGTTCGTCAAATATATACATCACGTCGACGAGGCTGCCGCCGAGATGCTTGACTAACTTAACGCGCTGAGATTCGCCGCCGGACAGAGTGTCAATCGGTCGATCTAGCGTCAAATAATCCAATCCGATATCGATCAGATGCTGCAGCCGCTCCTTCAGCGCCCCAACTATCGGCGCCGCGACCGGGTCGTCGATCTCCCGCAGCAAGCCGATCAGCCGGCCAACCTCCAGCGCTGACAGCTCGGCGATGTTGTAGCTGTTAATTCGGCATTCTAACGCTTCCTGGCTGAGCCGGGCGCCGCCGCAGAGCACACACGGGCCGTCCGTAATGAACGGCGCGACCATCTTCTGCGTGCGTTCGGACAAAGACTTAACGTCGCGTCTGATGTACTTGCGAACGAACTTCTCGATGATACCTTCGTAGGTAAAATTCATCATTTTGCCGCCGACGCTCATCTCAATCTTGCAAGGCTTGCTGTATAGCAACTGCTCAATCTCGGCTTTGCTGTAGTCTGTCAGTTTCTTGTTCAGGTCAAAATAACCGGAATGTTCGCATATCGTCCATTCATAGCTTCCAACGGCGTACTCGGGCAAAAGAATGGCGCCTTCATTCAGCGACTTGCTCTTGTCCAGCGCAACATCCAAATCGAGGCCGGCCATCCGGCCGACACCGTTGCAGTTCGGACACATCCCTTTTGGATCGTTGAAGGAAAACAGATTCTCATTGCCGATACACGGCTGGCCTATGCGCGAAAACAGCAGGCGCAATACCGGCGAAATGTCGGTGACCGTACCGAGCGTCGAATGCGCGCCGCCGCCGAGCCGCTTCTGATCGACGATGACCGCCATGTTTAGGTTTTCAATCGCGTCGGCCTGCGGTTGCGGGTAGCGGGGCATAAACTTACGGGCGAACAGGCTGAAGTTATCGTTCAGCAGCCTTTGCGCTTCGGCCGCGAGCGTGTCGAAGACGATCGACGATTTGCCGGAGCCGGACACGCCGGTGAAGATTGTGATTTTGCGTTTGGGGATGCGAAGCGACACATCCTTCAGATTGTTCTCTCGTGCGCGTCGTATCTCGATATATTCCTGATTCATTGCCGCCTCCTTTGGATAGTGTTCGATGAAACGGGAACTCTCCTACCGCAGTTGCCTCTTTAAGTAAACGAATATTGTGAGCGGAGCGAAGACGACGACCAGCAGCAGGCAGACACCCATGCCCGCCGCGAGGTCGGCCGCGTCCGCAGTTCCGTGAAATAGCCCGCGAGTCAGCGCAACGGCCACACTGATCGGGTTCACATCGACTACCACTTGCAACCATCGGGGCATCGTCGATGTATCGACGAGTACGTTGCTGGCGAACAGGAGAGGATATACAAGCATCATGCTTGTGCCCGATACTGTCTCCGGCTGCTTGGCCACATTGCCGATGAGCGCAAACACCCAACTGACACTATAAGCAAAAAATAAAACGTAAATCGCTGCCAGCACAGCGCCAGCGACACCGTCTTCCGGCCGGAATCCAAGCGCAAGTCCCATTGACAGAACGGTGAGCAGCGCTGCTGAGTAACGCAATCCATCGGCGATGACCGGACCGAAGAGAGCAGCGGGCTGCCAGAACGGCATCGTGCGGAACCGATGATAGACGCCTCTAGCGATATCTGTGCATAGCGTAGTGCCGCTATACACCGTCATCGGCACAACTGTCAGCACGAGGATGCCCGGCAGCAGATATTGAATATACCCGCTGACGGAGCCAGCAATCGCCCCGCTGAACAAGAAGGTGAAGATGAGCAGCATGATGATCGGCGACAATACCGCCTCAACAACCAGGCCGAAGCCGTTGTTCCTCATATGAAGCAGCGTTCTCCGCATAATCAGCGCAGTCGAGGCTAGGCAGCCCGGACTTCGCCGAGGTGTTCGGGCTCCAGAAGTCTGGGTAAAACTCATGATGCCACCTCATTTCCGCGATTTATGGCAAGCGCGAAATACACATCGTCGAGGGTCGGCTCGCTCAAGGCGAAATCGTCGACCGCTGCCGTTTGATCGATAAGGGTGCCGATGACGGAATGCGCCAGCGCTGCTTCCCGCACCGCCGCTTTCACAATCAGCCCGCCTTCGTCCGAATGGGCCTCCATCCCGAATTCGCTTGTGAGCAGACGACAGACGTTAGCCGGATCCGTCCCTTCCGCCAGCTTGATCGTCAGCGTCTTGCCGCCGATCGACGCTTTGAGTTTCTCCGGCGTGTCGACGGCGATGACCCTGCCTTGGGCGATGAAACCGATGCGATCGGCCAATTGGTCAGCTTCTTCCAGATACTGTGTCGTCAGAAGCACAGTTGTCCCATTCTTCACCAGATGGCGCACCGCATCCCACAACTCACGCCGGCTCTGGGGATCGAGCCCGGTCGTCGGCTCATCGAGGAACATCACCTTGGGCTCCGAGAGAATGCCGGCTGCAAGGTCCAACCGTCTGCGCATGCCGCCGGAATACGTTCCGACCGTCCGGTCGCCGGCCTCCGCCAGATTGAACGATTCGAGAAGTTCCACCGCAAGCGCGCGGGCATCCTTGCGAGAATAGCCGTGAAGTCCGGCAAACAGGGTTAGGTTTTGCCAGCCGGTAAGTGACTCGTCCAGCGCCGCATACTGGCCTGTGACGCTGATGTTCCTGCGCACGACAGCGGCATCCTTCACCACGTCGTATCCGCAGATGCTCGCCGTTCCCTCATCCGGATGCAACAGCGTTGTCAGCATATGGATCGTCGTCGTCTTACCGGCGCCGTTCGGCCCGAGGAGCGCGAACAGCTCCCCTTGCTGAATCGCCAGATCCACTCCGCGCACCGCCTCACGCGTCTTGAACGATTTGCGCAAGCCTTGCGCTTCAATTGCGTAGGCCATCTTCCAATCCTCCCATGCTGTTATGATAGAAACACCCGTTTGTGCTCGGCAGCCCACTCGGATAACTTGCGAGCCGGCCGGCCGAGTACTTGCTCGATCGTGGGCAACACGGTATAGCCGGCCTCTGGAGGATTTTTCGCCATCTGCACGAAAAATTCAACGCTCTCCTCGTCGTAGCCTTGTTCCCGCCATTGTTGCCGCGCGTCTTCTTCGGCCAACTCGATGAATGAGATGTCTTTGCCGATCGCCGAGGCGATCGCTTGCACCGCTTCGCGGCGCGTCAGCGCTTCGGGTCCGGTCAACGGATAGCTTCGGCCGTGATGACCGTCGCCCAGCAGCGCCTCGACGGCGACGGCGGCAATATCGCTCTCATGTACCCGTGCGCTTAGCGCGTCTCCGAAAAACTCCCGCACCACGCCTTCCGTTCGGATGGTCTCCCGCCAATCCGCCAGCACGTTGGCCATGAATTCGGCCGGCTTGACCAGCGTCCATTGCATGCCGCTGGCCCGCAGCGATTCCTCTACCGGACCTTCTTCATAGCCGACCAGTACGACAACTCGCTTCACGCCAGCAGCTTCCGCCAGCGCCACAACTTGCGGGTCCGTGTTGAGATCGGCATTCGGCTCGTCACTGGAGATAATCAGGAACATTGCCTCGATCCCTTGCAACGCTTCCTTCAGTGTCTCCGGCTTCATTAGATCGCCCGCCGCGATCTGTACGCCTTCCGGCAGCTTGGCTCTCGCCCGTTCCGGATTGCGCGTCAGCGCCTTTACGGAACTTCCCCGCTGCACCAGCAGTTCCGTCACATGTTGTCCAACCGTTCCTGTTGCCCCTGTCACCAAAATCGTCATGTTCCATTTCCTCCTCGTTTTCTTGCGTAATGTCGGCGGATGGCTTCGATATGGGCGATGATGTAGTCCCGCAGCTCAGCCGGCGATACAATCTCAACATTCGTTCCGTAGCTTGCGATGACCGATAGCGCATACCCTTTCTTGTAAAAGGTCGTGTGCACATCGATACAATCCCCCTGATACTTGCATTCACCCGGGAATTGCTCTAATACGCGTGTGCGAACCGTCAGGTCGAAGCGAAGATGGGCGCGAATCCCTTGAATTTCGTCCCGTTCCAGCTCGTCCGGAATTTGTCGAGGGACGAACATTTCCTCGGACACGTCGAGCGAGGCGATTCGCGACACGCGAAAATACCGTTTCGACCGACGCGATCGACAGTACCCTTCCAGGTACCAGACGCCTTTCTCCCACAGGAGATTTAGCGGCTCCACGCTACGCTCGGTTGCCGTTCCGGATGCGCTTGTGTATGCCAGCCTGACGACGCGGGATTGCCGGACAGCTCGGAAAAGCTCCTGAACGATATTCCTCTCGTAGTCCGACGTGTTGATGCTCAGAATGAGGGCTTCGCAGCTTCCTTCGTTCGCCAGTTCCGGGTTCAGACTGGCCAGCTTCCGCATTGCGGGTGCCACGGCACCTCCCATAGCCCTTTCCATCGCCTTCAAAAGCGTATAGATCACTGACAAGTCATCGACCGAGAAGTGTTGCCGCGTCAGGAAAAATCCGTTCAACAACTCGAACCCGCCGTCCGCGCCGGTAAACGAAGCGACCGGGATGCCAGCCTGATTGATCAGTTCGACATCGCGGTAGACGGTGCGTATCGAAACTTCGAACTTGGCGGCCAGTTCCGCAGCGGTCACCCTTTTTTTGGCCATCAGTTCCAACGCGATCCCAAGCAAACGATCCAGTCTCATGGGCATCCCTCCCCTCGGTCAATGAAGTGTGGGTCATCTGTTTCCTATCCTAAACTAACAATCCTGACAACATAGTTGTCAGGATTTGAAAATACATCGGAATTTTTTTTACCCCCTGTAGAATCTTGCATGACCTTTTACACCTCTATATAGCCACAGTCCTTCACTAGCTCATTATTTTGCACATTACTAAAGTGTAATCATAAACTGAGCCGCAGGAACAAAATCTCATTGTATTTTTAATCTGTTAGACCTTATCCCCCAAATAACACACGAATCCTTCTCTACTTCTGTGTAACAAATATCCCCGCAGAGGTCTCTTTTCCAATCACTCATAAACGTTTCGACTATTGTCAATATATTCAAAGTCTTCGCGACTCTACTCGTTTCGTTATCAACCATATAATCCGATTTTAGATCGCTATGTCATTCTATGACTTTCAACCAAATATTCCGAAGAGCCTTTTTTATTTTGCAAATTCGTAGCAAGCAAGCGCGCTGAGGAATCATTTGGCTAAAAAATGGATTCAGGGGAGCTGAAACAGAAACTCGAAATTAAGCTCGCTTCGGATCCGGGTATGGTAATATGAGGAGGGAATTGGAAAAACCGATAAGGAGCGTGCTGCCAATGCTATTTCTAAGCTGGGTTGTAGTAATCGGCTTCGTCTGTGTAATTGCTTATCTAAGGGCTATCCATATTTCTCTTCAGAAAATAGCGGAGCGGAGGTCCGGGAATCAGGAGTAAAGTTTTCCAAGTTCATGCAGGCTGGGGGGCGTTCGCCATATGGGCAAGTGGAAAGCCGTCGTTCTGATGGCTTGTCTTGCGAGCATACTTGCATCGGGATGCTCGGAGCCGACAACGAATACGGCATCTTATATAAAAATTACCGATAAGGGCTCAACCGATAACCGTTACTGGGCGAAAGCGATTGATCCGTACTCCGGCGGGCTTCAGGAGTTTCAACTAACGATCGACAGCAGGAGTACGTGGAACCTGATCGAAGTAGATCAGGAGTATTTTGCAAGCTACGAATATGTATCTTTGGACGAGAACGCGGAATTGCTTAACATTCAATATCCCGCAGACGAAAGAGCGGAGCCCGATCATGAAGCCCCGGAAGCATCTCGCTCGATCGGAATGGCAGGTGAGTAGCGTGACGTCTTACAAAATAAAAGGCATTATTTTCGATATGGATAACACGCTCCTTCGGTCCAGCATCGACTTCGGCAGGATGCGAAACGAGATTTATGCCTATTTGGCCGATCATAATATGCTGGAACAAGATATAAAGCTCGAGGAGCATACTTCCTCCACGCTTATCCAATACGCGCAGCGCAGGGGAAGTTGGAATCCACAAGCGGAGGCAGACGTGTGGGACATCGCGGCGAAGCATGAGCTCCTTGGCATGGAGAATGCCGGATTGGAGCCGGGTGCGAAGGACCTTTTGCGGCAGTTATTTGGCCGATACAAAATGGTAATCGTCACCAATAACGCCTACTCGGCCGCGATAACGGCATTGACGAGGAATGATATCGTCGACTGCTTCGATCTCATCATCGGCAGGGAACAGATGAAGCGGATGAAGCCGGCTCCTGACGCCGTATATCCCGTATTGCGCGCATATCCGACGATTTCGCCGGATGAGTGGATATCGGTCGGCGATGCGTGGATCGACGGAAGGGCCTCCCAAGACGCGGGCATCAAATTCGTCTCGTACCGGGGCGATCCGGAAAAGATGAAGAGCAGGGGAGTCGTTCCGGCGGGCTCGATCCAAGAGCTGGGGCAGCTGCTTGCTTTACTTTAGAGTAGGAGGCATCGAAAAATCGGAATGGTGACGGTCGCTGACATCCATGAACAAAGGGTCATTGCCATCATGAGTACGTATCATAGACTGGATATCGTTCTCAAAATGGTTCGAGACTTGCGGCTTCCGAACGGGTGCATCGCTGCGGGATACGTGAGGAAGATCCTTCCGACATTTCGGAAGAAACGGAAAAGAAGCATGAATATCAATTAAGCAGTCAATATAACGGGTATCGGTGGTCGGTCAAAAATCAGGCCAGAATGCATCTTCGAAACGGCGATCCGCCTTACGGCAACATTTCCGAGGCAATGAAACGATGGCCGGAGACGGCGACCGCCGTTGCGGTAACGCTCGATCATAACGAACAAGTGCGCGTTATCGCCCCTCATGGATTCGATGATTTGCTCGGTCTCGCGGTTCGGAGAAGCCCTTTTTTTGCCGATCAACCGTATTTCTTAACGCGCGTGGAGAGCAAGCGGTGGTTGCAAACATGGCCAAAGCTTAAGCTGTTTGTTTGTTTGATCGGAGGCTGTCGAAGCTGCAGCCCCTTCGCTAACAGGTGGTCAGCTATCGTTAAATCTTATCGGGCTTATAATATTCGCACCGCAGCTTTTTGAAATCTTTATCCCAGGTAAGCACAGGATGCTTGTCTGCTCTAGATTTCTCTGCCAAATAGGCATCCACGAAATCGACGTTTCGTTCGCCGTGTACTTCAAGTGCGGTCTTAACAACGGGTTCCTGTACAATGATGTCCTCGTGATCCAACAATTCCAACAATGCGTGTGCAATTTTTTCGCGGGAAAACTTATAGTAGCTTTTAAGAAGCCAACATAATTCGGCAATGACAGCCGTAGTAACCACCAAGGTAATTTTATCTTCATCAATGAGCCGAACGATTGCTTCGGATTGTAATGGATCGTCATTCAGGAGCAGGCGAGTAATGATATTAGTGTCAGCTAAGAATGTTTGCTTCAAAGCTCAATACTCCTTAAAATAATTATCTGTTATTTCTTTAGCAATAGCATCTTCGATCTTTTGCTCATCATGTTTGATGTCAGTTTTAAGTATGCCAACCACATCGCGTAAGGATTTTTTCTTCTGCGGTCTCAAGCCGATGAAAGCTCCTGTCTCATCATCGATTTCAATCATGAGTCTGTCTCCTTCATTGAGGCCCCACTGGTTTCTTAATTCCGCCGGAATGGTTAATTGGCCTTTGCTTGTCATTTTTCCTGTAACGTATTTTGGCATTTGTATTCACCGCCTCTTACATGGGAAATTGTAATGCATAAAATTCAGTATTACTTCGATTATACCGTTATTCGTATTACATTTCAATTTATGAGATAGAGCGTCCGAAGGAGGAATGCATCTGAACACCATTTTGAAAAGTTCCGATAAGATGCCCTACCATACGGATTTAAGAACGGTATTTGAAGCATTCGGCGGAAGGCAGCTGAACTATAATTGGCTGCTGACGGATTTGGAGTGCAATCACTATCCCGAACCGGTTCTTCCGTACGATGACGAAGGCAGACCGTTATGGCTTACCGGAGAACAGCTGTCGAAGGTCGTCTCGGAGAACGACATTCAGTTTATTTGGGGCGTACTATCCGGCTTCGATAAGACGGTTGAAGTGGACATGCCAGGCTTACAGGTTGAACCGTCCGCAGGCAATCCGGAGCACTGGAATGGAGCGCCCGCTATCCAGCATCCGAAAGCGAAGGTGGAGATCGTATGCTGGGACTCGTCGTGCACGTTGTTGCTAAGCCAAGACGACGAGTTGTCCCGCAGGTTCCGCAGCTTTTTCAAGGAAGCGGTCGATCTGGATGAATACAATGCGTCACGAAATAACGGATGAGGCAATTAGGCAGCATACGTGACTCACCCGTCATACAGAAGGAGAACGCAAACATGACTCGTTCGGACGAACTTAGCATGGACCTTCGCCGATTAGGAGAGCGGGAAATTCCGGAGGTGATGGCGCTCATGCGCGACGTTATTTCCCGTCTCCCATCGCAGGAGCTATTTGCCATGGACGATGAAGCTTATTTCCGTGACTATCTGCTGGCTAACGGCGAAATCTACGGCGTGTATCTGGACGGCAAACTCGTCGCTTACACCTCGCTGTCATTCCCGAAACATAGCGAGAGTAATCTCGGAAGAGAATTCGGCGTGCCCGAGAAGGAGCTTCCGAAGGTCGCTTGTCTAGAAGCCACGGTCGTCCATGAATCCGTTCGGGGATTAGGTTTGCAGCGTCGCTTCCATGCGCTTCGCGAGCGACGGGCGATTGCGTATGGAGCCGGCTGGCTCTACTCGACGGTTCATCCGGACAACGCCTCAAGCATACGAAACCTGGAGGCCGCAGGCTTTGCCCGGCGGTTTACGCGTCCGATGTACGGGGGGAAGCCGAGGCACTGTTACGTTAAGCGGCTGGCATCCTCCCCCTTTTAGCCCGTCTGCCCGTCTGCATCGTTTAGGGAATAATAGGAAATCCTAATTGCCGACAACAGGGTAACGGAGGAACTGATGGTGGATTTTTTCAAAGGCCAGGAGACGTTGACGGCAGTCGAATGGATATTGCGAAGCGTCGTCGGATTTGGATTTCTGCTCGTAGCGGCCAAACTGATGGGGCAGCGCTCTATCTCGCAGCTCCGATTTCTTGATTTCATTATCGCGCTGACGCTCGGCAATATCATTGCCCATCCGCTGTCCGACGAGCAGCTGGGCCTTACGGGCTCGATGATTACGACCGTGTCGCTCGTTATTTTGTACATAGCCGCAATCTGGTTCAGCCTTAAGATCCCGCTGCTCAAGCGGTTTTTCGATCCGCCGGCGATAACCTTGATTCAGAACGGCAAGCTCAATTACCCCAACCTGTCGAAGGCGAAGCTGCCGATCGAATTTTTGTATGCGGAGCTGCGCAAATCGAACGTGGAGGATATGACGAAGGTTGCCTTCGCGGCATGGGAGCCCGGCGGTACGCTGTCCGTGTTCGTCCAATCGGATTATCAGCCCGTCACGCCGAAGGACCTTAAGCTGGCCGTTCAGCCCTTCAACCTGACGAAGCCGATCATTACCGACGGCCACATGGAGCATGAGCTGCTGCGCGAGATCGGGAAGGACCGGGCATGGCTGGAATCGGAAATCCGGCCGCTCGATTTAAAAGACGTCATCCTGGCCACGGTGGACAGCAAGCTGACCGTTCAAGTGCATGCGGTGCGGGAGTCATATTAGGGGCTGTCCCATAAAGCTGATTGGCTTGGTAGACGGTTCGCTAGATCATAAAGGAGGAAAATGGCGATGCCAGGGAGTTATTACTGCTCCTCATTTTCTCATTTTCGGCCGGTTGTTTTGTTGGCAGACGTTGCATCACGAGCCTAAGCCGCAGGTTGCTTGATCGCCAGGCAGCGCGTCTTATGCCGAAGCCTGCTAATGTGCTGCAAATGTGCTGCAAATGTGCAGGCTTTTGACCGGTCCATGCAGGCTTGTGTAGCAAATGCATGCAAATGCGCATCTTTTTTCGGCTCTTTCGCTCGATAGGGGTCACAGGACTCAAAATACCTGCACAAACGCAGGCACTCCGTCCGGCTGCATCATTGACGCCGTAAAGGCTGCACAATCGCAGCATTTGCGCTTGGCTGGCCATGCTGATGTGCAGCCTTTCCGCAGGTGGCGGGCGTTCAGTTCACTATGTCGATTTGTTTGGCAATGGAAGTCGGAGGTCGGGTATCCCTAATTCGCTTGCATCTAACCAGCGTAAATCATATTTGCCAGCTCTTATGATTTCTTCGATTGTCTGAGAGGATATTGTTTCTAAATCCACCAGTAATTCAGAGTTGTGTATGTCTTCTGCAAGCAGGATCATCCTCTCCCCTTCTGAATCCTGTTTTCCTAAAACAATTGCATCTTCATTTCAGTTCCTCCTTGCGCTAATGGAGAAGACGAGTAAAAGGTAGTAAAGGTTGCTATTAGCCTCTACGGTACCCCTTAAAGCTATTGACAATAAGTGGAACCTTTCTTAAAATGAATAAATACTCATTTTTATGTATATTTATTCATTTTATCAAGGAGGCAAACCATTGAGCGATCATCTTCTATCTTTGCAAGAACTAAACAAGGACGCGCTGCTCTCCATTATTGGAAGAGCAATCGAGATCAAGCGCGATCCGAGCGCCTATGACCAGGCGTGCGAACGAAAAGGACTGCTGATGCTGTTCCAGAAGACGTCTACGAGAACGAATCTGTCGTTTCAATCCGGCATCAATCAATTGGGCGGTTATGCGGTAACGATGGATTGGGACTCGAGCAACTTCAGCCTGTCGCCGATCCGGTATGAAGCCCGATACGCATCGCGGAATTGCGACGCGATTATGGCGAGATTAAAGAAGCACGCCGATTTGGCGAAATTGGCGAAGTACTCGGCCGTTCCGGTCATTAACGGCTGCTGCGAGAAGTATCACCCCTGCCAGGCGTTGGCCGATCTGATGACCGTCTACGAAGTGAAGGGAACCTTCGAAGGCGTGACGATCGCGTATGTCGGCATTCATAATAATGTGGCCAATTCCTTGATCGCGGGCTGCGTCACCTTGGGCGTCAAGCTGCTGCTCGTCACGCCGATCGTCAATGAAGCTTCTTGGGACGAGGAGCTGATGCGGCGGGCTTACCGGAGCGGTCATATCGAGACGCTTGAGAGCGTAGCCGAGGCGGCGAAGCGGACGGATTTTATGTATACGGATACCTGGGTGGACATGGAGTTTTTCGCGGCCCCCGAATATCGGGAAGAGAAGGACAGAAGGGTTGCGCTCATGCTGCCTTTTCAAATTAACAAAAGCAATCTGGGCGGCTATACCCCTTATCTCATGCACGATATGCCGATTCATCCCGGCTTCGAAATCGAAGAGGATTTGATCGAATCGGAGAAATCCGTTATTTATCGGCAGGCCGAGAACCGGATGCATGTGCAGAAGAGCTTGTTGATCCATTTGTTGGAGAGGTAGGTCAGCGGGGGAACAAATCCTGGCGACGTCCTGCACATCTAACTATAAATAAGTTAGTTAGTCCATTTATTTGGATTAGAACAAAATAATTTGCGTTCTTACATAAAGGAAGCTGCTCCCTTATACTTCAAAGTAACCGATCCGCCAGACGTGGCGGTGCCGAGCTCGACGGCATGGGTTAGCCATTGTATCCGGGTAAACCTAGAAGAGAGGGAGCTGCCTGCTCATGAACGAACGTTATCCATCCTTGTTCGAACCGCTTCATCTGCCGAATCAAATCCGATTGAAAAACCGCGTCGTCATGGCCCCCATGACGCATATGTCCTCCAATGCCGACGGTTCCGTTTCAGACGCGGAAATCGCCTACTATGCCCGCCGCGCCCATGGCGTGGGAATGGTGATTACGGCCGCGACGTGGGTTGCGCCGAGTGGCGGCATCCCGGGCGCGCCGGGGGCTGACCGCGACGCCTTCCTTCCGGGTCTTCGCAAGCTGGCGACCGCTATTCAGGAGCAGGGGGCGAAGGCGATTTTGCAAATTTTCCACGCCGGCCGCCAAGGCACGTTAACCGGCGATCTGGTGAGCGCAAGCGACGTGCCCGAGCAGAAGGAGGGAGCCTCCGTGCCTCGCCCGCTTGCGGAAGAAGAGGCGGACGCGCTCGTCCTTGCTTACGGCCAGGCCGCAAGACGCGCGGTCGAGGCCGGCTTTGACGGCGTGGAGATCCATGGCGGGAACGGCAATTTGCTTCACCAGTTTTTCTCGCCATTCACGAATAGGCGCAGCGACCGGTTCGGCGGTTCGCCGGAGAAGCGGATGACGCTGGCGCTCGCGATCGTGGACGAGGTGAAGCGGGTCGTGGCCGCGCATGCGAAGACGCCGTTCATCGTCGGCTACCGGCTATCGCCCGAAGAGCCGGAGACACCGGGCATCACGATGGCCGAGACGCTTCGGTTCATCGATGCCCTCGCGTCGAAAGGACTCGACTACTTACATGTCTCCTTGATCAATTACGCTTCGGTACCGCGCCGGGGATCGACGACTCCCGCACGCGCCTTGCGATCATTCAAGAACGCGCCGGCCGGCAGCTGCCCGTCATCGGAGTCGGGAGCGTCCATACGCCGGAAGACGCAGTCAAAGCGCTGGAGACCGGGGCCCGGCTCGTCGCGATCGGCCGCGAGCTCGTCATGGAGCCGGACTGGATGAAGCTCGTGGCGGAAGGACGGGAGGACGGGATTCGCACCGCGATTTCGTTAAACGATCGGCAGCGGTTGACGATTCCGGACGGAATGTGGCAGCTCATGTTCAGCATTCCGGGCTGGTTTCCGGTCGCGGAAGAAGCCTAATCGAAGTGCCGGTCGTCACGGCAGGAAAACTTGTCGTCTTACGGAGTCCGGAATCCCGCGCGCGTTACGGGATTCCGGGCTTTTTTGCCGTCATTTGGGGAGGCATGGTATTATGGGAGGGATTACGCAGGAGAGGGATTTAGTTTTAGATGGGAGGCCATTATAGATGAAATGGAAAAAAGCTTCCTATATCGGCGCGCTTGCGGCCGTTGTCGTATTGTTGGCGCTTTGGCGGGTCGGTTATATTGGATTATGGACGGAAGGGATGGCCTACATCGCCAACAACACCGACAAATACAAGGATACGAACGGCCATCTCGTGGACGGGCAATATGCGGTTTCCATTGACCTCTCCGATTTGCAAAGCAATGTCGGGAAGGAGTTGTACAATGATGGCATCCATCGCGTGTACGTATCTTGGATCGACAATACCGGCAGCATGAATTCAGGCGGATACCGAATCGGGTTCAGGTCCGACGGACGTTACGGAATAACGGGCGCTTCTTTAATTTCGGGGGTCCATCATGCGAGGGTAAACGGCCATTCGTTCACGATGACGATGACCGCGAGGATGGCGGCGCAATACAAGGGCAAGTCCTTCACCAGCTCCGAATTTGGAGTAAGCGGAATTAATTACAGAGACGGAGACGATTTTGGATTTTATATTTTTCCTTACGACGCTTACGAATCGCAAGAGGTCTCGTTAGATGAATCAGGCGTCGTTGAATTAATCGTTACCGAGCTGTATAAGAACGTATGGAGCGAAAATGCAGCGGAGGGTTCTTCTGCGATGGCTTGGGATGAGGAACATTGAAGGGAGAGAAGGGAGCAGGAAAATGACGGCTCGATGCGCATGGGTCAATGACGACCCTTTATATATCGCGTACCACGATCACGAATGGGGCGTTCCGGTCCACGACGATCGAACCTGGTTCGAGTTCCTTGTGCTGGAAGGGGCGCAGGCGGGCCTAAGCTGGTATACGGTGCTGAAGAAACGCGAGAGTTACCGGCAAGCGTTCGACGGATTCGATCCGGAGAAGGTCGCCCGCTATGGCGAGGACAAGGTGGCCGAGCTGCTGAACAACGACGGCATTATCCGCAATCGGTTGAAGATTCAGGCAGCCATCGCGAATGCGAAATGTTTCCTGAAGGCCCGTGAACAGTTCGGCAGCTTTGACGCTTACATCTGGACGTTCGTCGGGGGCGAACCGATCGTGAACCGATGGCGGGATCGAAGCGAGGTGCCGGCGACCACTCCCCAATCGGATGCGATGAGCAAGGATATGAAGAAACGCGGCTTCAAATTCGTGGGCTCGACGATCTGTTACGCGCTCATGCAGTCCTGCGGCATGGTCAACGATCATACGCTCGATTGCGATTTTGCGCAGGGGAGCCAAAGGGAGCGGGTACGGCATAATCTCGGGAGGGAGTCATCCTTATGAGTCAATCGGTAACGGAAGTGTATTGGGACGCGCTAGTCCATCCGATCTTTCAAAATCGGCCTCTTTATTTAGCCGCAACCCGTCAGGGGTTATGCCTGATTACCCAGCCGCATGAACCGTTCGAGACGCTGCAGCTATGGATCGGCAAAAAAATACCCGGCGCAAAGCTCGTCCACGATCCCGGCCGCATGGCCGAATATACGCATCAGCTGCGGGAGTACTTTGACGGCAATCGGACATCGTTTGCGTTTCCATTTGATCTGCGCGGCACCGCGTTCCAGGTTTCCGTCTGGCAGACGTTAACCCGCATTCCTTACGGCCATATTCAAAGCTATTCGGAAATTGCCGAAGCGGTCGGCAAGCCGAAGGCGGTCCGGGCCGTAGGCGCGGCCAACGGCGCCAACCCCATTCCCTTCGTCATCCCGTGCCATCGCGTGATCGGCAAATCCTCGGCGCTTACGGGGTACAGAGGCGGGCTGCAGGTGAAGGGAGAGCTGCTTCGGCTGGAAGGATTCGACGAGTACACGAATAAAGGCCATTCCAGGTTCCAGTTCTAGCGGATGTCCGGGGACATGAGGCGGAATCTGAAGGAAGGAGCTTCGGCGGGGCGGAGCAATGAGGTTTGTCTCACGAATTGTGGGGCAAACCTCATTGTTTGTTCGCCTACAACAGGGCTTCTCCGAAATAATGAGGCTAGCCTCACTCGCCGTGAGGCTGGCTTCATGGGGAGTGAGGGTAGCCTCACTAAATCGCGAATGGTTCTCGAATCCCGCCTGATTAGTGAGTTTTGGCTCAGTAATTAGTGAGGTTGCCTCATAAGCCACTGTAACGGCGTTATCCAATTGGTGATTTCCCTGATTCCGCAGCCGGTCCTGTCGGATTTGATCTTGAAAGGAAAGTTTGCGCAACAAATCCGACTCCTTTTCGTCTAAATATTGGAAGTGTCGCCGTGGTTAGGAGGCCGATGCAAAAATGAATCCTATACGTATTACTACACCTTCACGTTTGCCAATGAGGCAGATCTTAAAGCATTTGCCGATCAAACGACGGTAAGCGTGACTTGGTTAGAGAATCGAGTAAGCAAGGAAATGAGAGTCGATCTGCCCAGCGATCCGATTTCAGCAAGCGAAGCGGACCCGCTAGTATCGTCGATCAACGATTAAAGGAGTTGTCCAATGAGCCGATTAAAAGGGAAAATAGCCATTGTTACCGGAGCAAGCCGTCGAGGAGGGATCGGCACCGCCATCTGTAGAGCGCTGGCTAATGAAGGGGCGGACATCTTTTTCACCCATTTTACGAGCTATGATCAAAATGTCATTCGTTACGATGATGCCGAGAACCATTGGCCGGAACGATTCTCGCAAGAGTTACGCGGCTTTGGTATACAAGTCGAGCATATGGAGTTGGATTTATCGGTAACGGATTCGCCTTCAACGCTTTTGGACGAGGTGGAAGCAAGATTGGGTCTTCCGGCTATTCTCGTGAACAATGCGACGCATAGCGTGGACGTCGATTTTCGGCAGTTAACCCCCGACATGCTGGATGCCCATTATGCCGTTAATGTTAGAGGTACATGCCTGTTATCCGTCGAATTTGCCCGTCGTCTTGACGGCAGGCACGGCGGGCGCATTATTAATCTGGTATCGGGCCAAGATAAAGCTCCCATGGCGGGAAATATTGCGTACGTCACCACAAAAGGAGCGATATCCGCTTTCTCGAGATCCTTGTCGGCCGAGCTGGCTCCGCTCAAAATTACAGTGAACGCCGTTGACCCCGGTCCTACCGATTCCGGTTGGATGACGGAGGATCTTAAACATTTTCTATTGCCAAGATTCCCGATGGGGCGTATAGGTCAGCCAGAGGATGTCTCGCGATTAATTGCTTTCTTGGCAAGCGATGATGCCGAATGGATTACGGGCCAGATCATCCATTCCGACGGCGGGTTTTGGTGAAATAAACGCGGTGAGGTGTCCCATTGCTGGAGCAAGTGCTAGTCGTAGCCCTGTTTACGTTCATTATCCATCTCTCCGAGACGCTCACCTATTCGCTTCGCTTGGCGGGCGTCCGTCTAGGGAAGCTGGCGGTCGCCCTCTCCCTTTCGGGGATCATTCTTCTCGTTTCAAGAACGGCGAATATGGTGCAGGCGCCGCTTACCGGCAAAATCATAGATTTCGCTAAAAAGCATGCGGATTACAATCTCGTCGATCAATTCCGCCTCATTATTGGAGCTTCTACGATCGGGACGCTAGCGGCATTGCTGCTATTCCCGTCCGCCGTATTTCTTGCGGCCCGAGTAATCGCCCATTTGGAAGTGGCGGGATCGATTCCTCAAATGATCCGAACTTCGGTTTCGTTTGAAAAAATAACGAATGCCCGCCATCATCTGCGCGTACCCAAATTATCGATGCTGTCTCGCCTCCGTGTCGGCGGCATACCGAAAAGGCTGGTGCTCCTTAACGCGCTCGTCACCGCGATCTATACGATCGGCGTGCTTGCCGCGCTGCTTGCATCGACGCTTACGACGGAGCATGCGACTGCCGCCTCGCAAGCCTCCGGACTAATTAACGGAGTAGCAACGATCCTGCTCACCATCCTTATCGATCCTCAGATCGGACTCGTGACGGATAAGGTGCTCAGAGGGGAGAAGGAAGTCGCCGCGCTGAACAAAGTTTTCGGCCTGCTCATGTTGTCGCGGCTGGCGGGCACGCTGCTTGCTCAGCTCTTATTGGTCCCGGCCGCGCATTGGATTCATTGGCTCGTATCGGTTTTATAGCGAATCCGAAACATAACGGCCCCCCGACTCGTCTATAACATAGGGGTGGGGAGATTGAGAAAGATCATGCTATTTTCGCTGATGCTGCTATTTCTATTCACGATATTTTATCCAAATGCTTCCTATGCGCTGTCCTGCGCGAATATACCGCCGATCGAAACGGCCTATGAACGATACGACGGGGTCGTCGTCGGCAAGGTGGAGGAGATCGTCGCCACATCGGTCAGCAATGAATTGCAGGTAAAGGTGCTCAGAAGCTTCAAAGGGATCGAGGCGCAAAGCTTAACGATACAAGAGGACATCACATGGGGCTCTTGGCATGGACCGAGCGTCAAAGGGGAAACCTATCTCTTTTTTCTATACGAGAAAGCGACCGGCTGGGAGAATCCGCTTTGCTCGCCGACGGAGAAGGTCGCGGACCAAGCGGACGTGGATCCTTATTTGGAGGGCAAAGACATCCCGCTGAAGCCGGCCCCGCAAGCCAAATCGATGGTCATCGAAAGCTCGAACAACGCCGTCCCTTCGCAGGCCAATTGGATGGCCATTACGGTCTCTCTCTTATTCATCGGCTTTGTTTTGTTCCGGTTCATTCATTACTTGAAGAAACGGTAAGGAACCCGGGCTGCTTCGGCAGCCTTTGTCTGATAAGGTCAGCCAGAATGTCCGGCTTGGCCTTTTTTGGTTTGCACGGAGGACGGCTTGTAGATCGGGTGCGGACGCACCCGTCCTAACGGACCGAGATGCTCTTATTTCCATGCTGCGAGCGGCGTTTCCGCTGTAACGGACCACAGAGACGCTAATGCCGCAAAAATCATCAATTCACGCCTCAATGCCGCCGAATAAAGGCTTTGAAGTCCGTTACAGTCCTGACATGCACGATTTCACGCAAATAACGGCTTTTGGGTCCGTGCGCGCCTAGCAAAGCTGGGTACAACTAGCCGGTGAAAGTCCGGTCGGGGTAGGGGCCAAGCCGCCTCGTAGCTAGC
>NZ_JACXIY010000014.1 GCF_014705655.1 Paenibacillus arenilitoris
TGGCGGGTTGGTGGGTTGGCGGGTTGGCGGGTTGGTGGGTTGGTGGGTTGGTGGGTTGGTGGGTTGGTGGGTTGGTGGGTTGGCGGTTGGACTGGTTGGCGGCTTGGCGGGTTGGTGGGTTGGCGGGTTGGCGGGTTGGTGGGTTGGTGGGTTGGTGGGTTGGTGGGTTGGTGGGTTGGTGGGTTGGCGGGCATAACGTTCACGGGGCTGCTGCATAAGGAACGAATCGAGCAAAGCTGCTCCCTGTTGAAGCATACGGGCAAAACGGCGGCCGAAATCGCCCAGCTCGTCGGCATGCCCGACAGGAAGCACTTTCACCGCGTATTCAAGCGGCTGACCGGCATGACGTCAATCGCTTACCGCAAGGAAGCAGACTTGCCCGAGCCGGACGTGGCGCCTAGAGAGGCCCCGGCCGGGACGCCTTATTCGTCGTAAATCATTTTGATCGTCATGCCGCCGTCGACCGTCATATGCGTGCCGGTCACGAAGTCGTTGGCGGGATCGGTCAAATACAGGCATGCCCGGGCGATATCTTCAGGCCTGCCGACCCGCCGAGCGGGATGCTGGGCGTGATCCTCGGGACGCAGCTTCCCGTAATCGCCGGTCTCGATCCAGCCCGGACAGATCGCGTTCACCGTAATCCGGTCGGGACCGAGCGAGACCGCGAGCGCATGCGTCAGCGACAGAATTCCGCCCTTCGACGCGGCGTACGCCTCCGAATTCGGCTCGGACATGACCGCCCTCGTCGAGGAGATATTCACGATCGCGCCGCCTCCTCCCGCCCGCATCAGCTTGGCCGCTTCGCGGGAGCAGAGGAACGCGCCGCGCAAATTCGTGTTCACGACGCCGTCCCACTCCTCGACCGTCAGATCGTACGGGGATTTCCATATGCCGAAGCCGGCGTTGTTGACGAGAATATCGAGGCGCCCCAGCATCGCATCCAAGTCGCGAAACAGCTGCTCGATTTGTTCGGGCTTGCCGATGTCCGCCGCGATCGCCAAGGAATCGCAGCCGGCTTGCTCCAGCAGCCTGCCCGTTTCCTCCAGTCCTTCCTCGTTTCGGTCCGCAAGGACGGGGAGGGCGCCCTGCCCGGCGTACGCCAGCGCAAGCGCTCTTCCGATGCCCGCTCCCGCACCTGTAATGAGCGCGATTTTGTCGGTATGGGTCGACATGATCGAATCCCTCCTCTTCATTGTTCTCCCCTTATATACCTTTATGCGCGGCCGAAGTCAAGCTGCCGGTATCGTTACGTCCGGATCGCCTTACTCGTTGCCTTGATCAGCGGCCCCGCGCATCCCGGAAGGCTTCCCCGACATACCCTAGAACAAAGCAGTCAGAAAATTTGATCAAGTCTTAAATTTGTCACATTTGACCCTTGTCTTTGGACGCCGGAGCGCATATGATAAAAGCAAGAAGGGATTGTGAAATAAATCACATAATAACCTACTATGTGAAAAGTTTCACCTGGTGGAGCGTGATGGAGAAAAGCGATCGCGCCCTGCGCCCAAACCATTTGGAGGCGATCATCATGGCAATGAAAATAACGGTTGTAGGCTGCACGCACGCGGGAACCGCAGCGATTACGCAAATGGCAAAGCTTTATCCGGAAGCCCGGATTACGGTATATGAGCGGAACGACAACATTTCGTTTCTATCGTGCGGCATCGCGCTTCATGTCAGCGGCGTCGTGAAGGACGCCGGACAGTTGTTTTATTCGAATCCCGACCGGCTGGCCGAGCTCGGCGTGCGGACGCATATGAAGCACGACGCGCTGGCGATCGATACCGACGCGAAGACGGTTCGCGTGCGCAATCTGGAAACGGGGGAGGAATTTACCGACGCGTACGACAAGCTCGTCATGACGACCGGCTCGTGGCCGATCATTCCGCAGATGGACGGAATCGGGCTCGAGAACGTCATGCTATGCAAAAACTACAATCATGCGCAGGCCATCATCGAGAAGGCGAAGAAGGCCGACCGGATTGCCGTCATCGGGGCCGGCTACATCGGCATCGAGCTGGTCGAGGCGTTCGAGCAGCTCGGCAAGCGGGTGACGCTGATCGATAACATGGAGCGGATCCTGTACAAATATTTGGACCGCGAGTTCACGGACGTGACCGAACAGACGCTGGCCGAGCGGGGCATCGCGATCGCGACCGGACAGACCGTCACTTCGTTCGAGGGCCGGAACGGGCGCGTCACTCGCGTCATTACGACGGCCGGCGAATACGAAGCCGATCTCGTCGTGCTCTGCATCGGCTTCCGGCCGAACACGGAGCTTCTTGCCGGCCAGGTCGACATGCTGCCGAACGGCGCCATCGTCGTCGACGAATATATGCGAACGAGCAAGGAGGACGTATTCGCCGCGGGTGACAGCTGCGCCGTCCTGTATAACCCGACCGGCAAGCATGCGTATATTCCGCTCGCGACCAACGCCGTCCGAATGGGCACGCTCGTCGCCAAAAACCTGCTGCGGCCGACCGTCAAATACATGGGCACGCAAGGGACGTCGGGCATTAAAATTTACGATTACAACATCGCGTCGACCGGCATGACCGAAACGGCCGCGCTTGCCGCGGGCATGAATGTGAAAAATGTCACAATCACGGACAATTACCGGCCCGAATTTATGCCGACCTACGAGCAGGTTTTGCTGAAAGTCGTCTACGAGGCGGACGGCCGCCGTATCGTCGGCGCCCAGGTGCTCTCGAAGGCGGACCTGACGCAAGCGATCAACACGCTGTCGGTCTGCATCCAGAACGGCATGACGATGGACGAACTGAGCTACGTCGACTTCTTCTTCCAGCCGCATTACAACAAGCCGTGGAACTTGCTGAACCAAGCCGGCTTGCAGGCGATTTAACTTAAATCCCTCAAGAACAAACTCCTTTTCGATCCGGATGGATCGGCTGGCGCCTCCAGTCGGTCACCGCGAATCGGAAGGGAGTTTGCCGCGTATTTGTCAATACATTTGATTCCATATAAAATAAGGGAATGATCAGCAGAGCGGAGTGAAACCAATGAAGATCGATCTTTCCGAATCGCATTTGCCCGTATACGAAGCGCTGGCCAGCGATGTCAGGCTCAAAATCATCCACCTTCTGGCCCGGCAGGACATGAATATCAAGGATCTTGCCCAAGCGCTCGAGCTTAGCAGCCCCATCATGACGATGCACGTGAAAAAGCTGGAGAAAGCCGGCCTGATCAGCTCCGAGATGGTATCCGGCGGCGCCGGCACGAAGAAGATGTGCAAGCTCGTTACCGACCGCATCGAAATCGACTTTCCTACCCGCAGCCGTCCGGCGTTCCGCGCCTATCACGAATCGATCGTATCCGTCGGCCATTATACCGACTTCGAGATCGAGCCGACCTGCGGGCTCGCCACGACGTCGAAGGTCATCGGCATGTTCGACGAGCCGCGGTTTTTCCTCGACCCGGAGCGGATGAACGCCAAAATTTTATGGTTCGGCAGCGGCTATATCGAATACAAAATCGCGAACTTCCTGCTGAAGAGCGAGAAGCCGGCCGAGCTCGAAATCTCGTTTGAAATTTCGTCCGAGGCGCCGCTAGCCAACGACAATTGGCCCTCCGACATTACATTCTACCTCAACGACACGAAGATCGGAATGTGGACGAGCCCCGGCGACTTCGGCGGCAAGCGCGGCAAATTCACGCCCGAATGGTGGCGGGACGATATCAATCAATACGGCCTGCTGAAGGTGCTCAAAATCACGCCCGACGGCACGTACATCGACGGCCGCCGCATTTCCCGCGTGACGCTGGACGACGTCGGGATAGGGAACAAGCAATTGAAATTCCGGATCGCCGTGGAGCCGGATGCCGAGCATGTCGGCGGCGTAACCTTATTCGGCGCGGGATTCGGCAATTACAACCAGGATATCGTATTCAAGCTCTATTACGAGCGGATCGAGTAATCGCGGGCGCGAGCGCACGCTTTTTTTCTATACGCTTATTCGAGCGCGCAAGCGTAAACGGCCGACGCTACGCACGAACCGCTAGCTGCATCTTGCGCAGCTCGGTTCTGTGCCGTCCGTTGGCGTCATAAGCTCGTTATTCCTATCTTCGAGCATCCCGCGTCGCGCACGACGGGTGAAATGCCGCATTCCTTATACGACGTCGTAGCCTTGCTCTTCGATCGCCGCTTTGACCGCGCCCAGCGACACCTTCTTCTCGTCGTACTCCACGCTAACCTTCTTGCCCGCCAGATCGACCTTGCCGGTCGCGCCGGCATCGCTCACCGCTTTCTCTACCGAAGCGGCACAATGGCCGCAGGTCATTCCTTCCACCTTCAATACCGTGTTCGCCATTCGTTTATCCCGCCTTTCTTTTATTAACCTATACCACCATGGGGTATATAATGACAACCCGATCATAACATACCCCCTGGGGGTATGTAAAGATTCTCTTCCCGCAATCCGTCCGGAGCGCTTTCCTTACGGTTGTCATTATGCTACTATCCAAGTAGTCAAGTGCAGAAACGACCAATACATAATAGATGGTATGGTACATATGGATTATTATGCGCATGTCAAATGGTCTATGGACGTCGTCCCCGGGAAAGCATCGATAACCGCCGTGTTATCGTCCGGTCTCCATGCGCCGTACGGTTATCGGCCAGATGGTGTTCGTCTCGCTCAACTTCATTTTCATGCTGGCGACGTTCGTCTTGATCCATTACCGCTTCGCATAAAGATCAGGCGGGCTTCGTTGCCCGGCAAGCGTCATGAATAACGTAACGATAATTTTGTTTTATCAATTGTCCGGTATAGTGGTTTTGATTATTCCGGAAGACGGAGAGGATGGATGGTTATCAAATCGCTCATTAATTTTGCACACCGGGGCGCAAGCGCCTACTGCCCCGAGAACACGATCGCGGCCTTCAAGAAAGCGCTCGAGCTCGGCGCGACGGGCATCGAGACGGATGTCCAGCTTACCAAGGACGGCCGCGTCGTCGTCATTCACGACGAGTCGCTGGCTCGCACGGCCGGCCTGAACCGGCTCGTCAAGGATACCGGGTACGACGAGCTGCAGACGCTCGACGCCGGCGGCTGGTTCGCGCCCGAATTCCGGGGAGAGCGCATCCCAAGCCTGGAGCAGCTGCTTCTGCTTGTCTCGGATACGGGCACGATTGTGAATATCGAGCTTAAGAATGGCTACGTCCAATATCCCGGCCTCGAGCAGAAGGTCATTGACCTCGTGCGCGAGCATCAAATGACCGAACGGGTCGTCATCTCGAGCTTCAATCATTATTCGCTCGCGCTGTGCAAGCAGCTGGCTCCGGAGATCCGCACCGGCATTTTGTACATGGAAGGGCTCTACCGTCCTTGGGATTACGCGATGTCGCTGCATGCGGACGCGCTCCACGCGTTCAAGCCCGCGGTTACGGCGGAGTGGGTGGCGGAGGCGGCCGCGCACGGCATCGACTACCATCCGTTCACGGTCAACGACCGGGAGGAGATGGAGCGTCTCATCGACTGCGGCGTCGCCGGCATCATTACGGACTATCCGGACCGGCTCGCCGAAGCGCTTACGGGGAGAGGAGCAGGATCGGCATGAGAAAAACATGGCTTCTCGGCTTCGGCTTTTTCAGCATCAGTATTACGTGGGCGCTGTATAACGCGTTCGTCCCTTTCTTCCTGGAGAAGTTTCTGACGAGCACGGCGCTCATCGGCTTCATGATGACGATCGATAATTATTTCGCGCTGTTCCTGCAGCCGTGGATCGGAAGCCGCAGCGACCGCACGAGAAGCCGTTTCGGCAAAAGAATGCCCTACCTGCTCCTCGGCATGCCGCTCGCCGCGGTATTCGGTGCGTTAATTCCTTGGCATACCGGTCTGCTGACGCTCGTCCTGTTCATGGTGCTGATGAACCTGTCGATGAGCTTGTACCGCTCGCCGACCGTCGCGCTCATGCCGGACATTACCCCGGAAGGGAAGCGGACGCAGGCGAACGGGGTCATTAATTTCATGGGCGGCATCGGTTCCATTATCGCCTTCGGGGGAGGCGCCTTCCTCTATGAACGGCATATCTCCCTTCCGTTCCTGACCTCTTCGGTTCTGACCTTGATTTGCCTGGCCATTCTTCTGTATGCGATCCGGGAGCGTCGCGACGCCGTTTCGTTCGCGCCCGCCGAGCGGCAAAGCTCCGTTTCGTTCCGCGGCGAGTGGAACCGCCCTACCGTCTTTCTGCTTTGCGCGATCTTCTTCTGGTTTCTCTCGTACCAGGGCGTCGAGGCGTTCTTCACCCTGTACGGCAAAAACCATCTGCAGCTTACGGAAGGCCAGGCTTCCTTCTCCCTGGCGTTCTTCTCGCTCGCGTTCGTGCTCGGCGCCATACCGAGCGGCCTGCTCGGCAAGCGGTTCGGCAAGAAGCGCATCATCGCCATCGGCGTCGCCGGCCTGATCGCGTGCTTCGCCGCGATTTCCTTCATCGACTCGCTTCTGCCGCTGCGCGTCCTGCTCATCGTCGGCGGACTGTTCTGGGCGATGATCAACATCAATTCCTACCCGTTCGTCGTCTCGCTCGGCAAGGAAGAAAGCATCGGCACGCGCACCGGCATTTATTATTTGTTTTCCTCCCTCGCCGCCATCGCATCTCCGCCGCTGATGGGCGGCTTGATCGACCTGTTCGGCTACTCGGCGCTATTCTACGTCGCAACGGGAGGCATGGTCGTCGCGCTGCTGTTCCTGCTCGGCGTCCGCGACAGCGGCATGACGAGGGGCGTCGCCGCCCCGGACGCGAACCGTTCCGCCTAAGCACGAAGAAGGAGGGCCTCGGCCCTCCTTCATTTTCGCATCCGCCGCAACAAAGCGACCAGATCGGCACTTTCCCGCGCTATAGCGTAATGACCCTTCCTTGCTGCGAGTTCCCAAGTCTCTGGTTGACGGCGTTGCCGAAGGGCGCTCTCCCCTGTAAAGGAACATTTGTGCACGTCCTAAACTGGCTCGCCTATGTCGATGGTGCATTCCATAGGTAGAAGATGCTAGTTTCAAAAAATGAAATTAAAGTGTCTCTAACCACCTTCACATTCGATTCAGCTTCAACATTTGAAATTAAACGGAGAAGCGAGAGCTACTCTGGTCTCTTTCAACTGGTTTTGTTTCAAAATTTGAAACTCAAATCCATCTTTCCGTTCTCCTTGCGGTTTTAATTTCAAAAGTTGAAATTGAAACCGTACTCCTTAGGGCCAATTGACGGTCACCTTTTCCTGAACCAACAAATAGGCGCCTTTTGGCCGAAGACCTGCGACATAATCAAGCAAAGAATCACGACTTGCTCCCTCACTTGATGCCCTTCCGAGCCCTGAACGATTACCCTCGCTTCACTGGCCATTCTAGCCCTATCAACTTGCCATCTCCAAAAACCTGCAATTGTGCATCTTTGAGCGTAACCTTCACCTACGATTTATCAATTCCTGCGAAAAAGCAGGTTTTGAAACATTATCCTTCAATTAAGAGGAGGATTGCGTAAAATCACCTGCACGATTGCAGGCTTTCACCGCCTTCACCCGTAATCGCAAGAAAAAGCCTGTACATTAGCAGGCTCCACGCCGGAATCGATTTTCGGGTGCTTCGCGTCGGATCGTTTTTTAAATACCGGCAAGAATCCCAGCCCCCAATTGCGCCGATACAAAAAAATCCGGCACCGCGTCTGTCGACCACGGTCCGGACGATTTCGTTAATGAATGCTGCCCTTGCTGAATCCGCCGCCCATGACGTCGGAGACATGCTCGATCGCGATGAACGCCTTCTCGTCGATGGACTGCACGATCGACTTCAGCTTCGCTAGCTCGAGCCTCGACACGACGCAATAAATGACCTGCGTCTCTTCCTTCGAATAGCCGCCCCGCGCCTGCATGAGCGTCGTCGTCCGTCCGAGACGGTCGATGATCGCTTCCGAAATTTCCTCGTACTCGCTCGAAATGATCGTGACCGACTTCGATTCGTCGAGACCTTCCACCACGATGTCGATCACCTTGATCGCGATGTAATACGTGAACATGGAGTACATCGCCGAATCCCATTCGAACACGAAGCCCGCAATGATGAAGATAACGATGTTGAAAATCATGATGATCTGGCCAACCGGCATCCGGAATTTCTTCGATATGAGAATCGAAACGATTTCCACGCCGTCCAGCGAGCCGCCGAACCGAATCGCGAGTCCGACGCCCGCGCCAAGGATCAGGCCGCCGAACAGTACCGCGAGCAGCTTCTCGTCCGTAAACGCGTGAACGTGATGCAGCAGCGACGTCGTGACGGACATGACGATAATGCCGTACAACGTCGAGATCGCGAAGGTTTTGCCGATTTGCTTGTAGCCGAGAATGAGGAACGGCACGTTCACGATGAACAGGTACAGTCCGAGCGGCAGGGGCGTCAAGTGCGCAAGCATGATCGATACGCCCGCGATGCCGCCGTCGATGACGCTGTTCGGAACGAGGAACAATTCCAAGGCGACGCCCATAAGCACCGATCCGATCGTGATGAAAATAAATCGTTTGAAAATTTCTAAAGATGATAGCTTTTTGTGCGTTTTTGCCAACAGACCAACCTCCGCTTAACCGAATTCATCATTAAATTTTAGCACAAAAAGGGGTCTTTTTCAAAAAAATGACTTTCCGGCGTACGGAAACGGCGGCTTCCGCTTACCGCTTGCGAATGCTTTTCCCATCGCGGTTTCCTCCGAGCCGGTGCGATTCGCGCCCGAATTTCACTCGCGCCGCCTCCTTCCGAACCGCTCCAATCCTTCCGGCGAAGCCGACGATCTCCGCCGCGATTCAGCCCCCTGACCTTGAGCACCGGGCTTTTCCGTCCCGCCGTTCGGCGTTCCTCTATGACAAGTGTTTCAAGCTTCACCTTCCCTACTCGCAAGACGACGGAAAGCCGATTGAATGGAGAACGCTGCGGTGGCGGGGGCTGCGCAAATAAAAAACGGTCCGGAACGCGCGGGGCGTTCCGGACCGTCTGATCAGCCATAATCCGGCTGCATGCATTTGCCTCATTCCTAACGGATATGCCAGCCGGGCTGGGCTACCGCCGGCCTCAAACCGCCGCTTCCTCCTGCCGCTGCACGAGCGCCTTCCGCTGCCATGCCTTGCTGCGCCATCGCAGCAGCAGAATCAGCCCGCGCAGCCACTCGTCCATGATGAACGCCGCCCAGATGCCGAGCAGCCCGTACCCCAGATGGATGCCGAGCAAATACGTCATCGGCACGCTGAACAGCCAGCTCACGGACACGGCCGCGTACATGGCGAACCGGGCGTCGCCCGCCGCGGCGAGCGACCGCTCGATAATAATGTTGAAGTTGCGCCCCGGCTCCAGAAGCAGCCCGAGCAGCAGCAGCGTCGCGCCCATTTGGATAATGGACGCATCGTGCGTGAACAGCTCGAGCAGCGGCACCCTGAGCAGCGCGATGATCGCCGCGGCAGCCAGCGTAATGAGCATGCTCGCGCGCAGATTGCGATACACGGTCCGGTAAGCTTCCTCCCGCTCGCCCGCCCCGATCATGTGGCCGATGATGATCTGTCCGCCCCGGCCGATCGAAATGGCGAGGATCATGACGACGAACACGAGGTTCATCGTATAGATCCGGGTCGTGAGCGCCGCCGTGCCCAATGTCGCGATGAGCGCGGTCGTCACGAACTGGCTCGCGGAATAGGAGCAGTTGTTGACCGACGAAGGCAGCCCGACGCGCAGCACTTTATCGACATGCTCCTTCGTCCAGCGCGTCAGCCGCGCCCACGTCAGCTCGACGCCGGCCACCTTGCGGAGGATGACCAGGTTGATCGCGAGGCCGATCGATTGGGCGAAGGCGGTAGACATGGCAACGCCGGTTACGCCGAGCTTCGGGAAACCGAGCGGGCCGTAAATGACCAGGTAATTGCCGAGCAAATTCAATACATTCATGCCGATCGTAACCATCATCGTGTGCCTCGTATAGCCGTGCGACTGGATGATCGCCGTGACGACCGTCAAGACCCCTTGAATGACGAGCGCGGCTCCGGCAATGCGGAGGAAGCGCAAGCCGATGTCGAATACGGCCGGGTCCAGCTTGAAAATATGCAGCAGCGGAACGCTGAAGCTGACGATCAGCACGCTGAGCAGGACGCCGAACAGAAAGTTGATCGCGACGGATGCCGAAGCCAGACTGCTGATCTCCCGATTCCGCCGCGCCCCGAGGTATTGGGTGATGACGACCGCCGACCCGACGGCAATCACGTTGAACAGAAGCACGGCGAACATAATGATCTGGTTCGCGACGCCGACCGCGGCTACCGCCTCGTCGGACACCTTGCTTAGCATGAACGTGTCGGAGACGCGCAGAAACATCTGCAGCGCCGACTCCACGAAGATCGGCCAAGTCAGCGCAAAAAGCGACAGGCTTGCAGCGGTTCGACTGCCTGAAGCCATCGGTTTAACCGACAGTTTGGACCGAGTAGGCGGCCCTCGCCTTCCCTAGTCCCAGCTTCGCGATATCGAGCGCGGAACGTCCGCCGAAATCTTCGATGAACAGCTCCAGCGACAAGTAACCGTTATAGCCGGCGCCATGCAGCAGCTGCGCGATCCGACCGGACGGCGCGATGCCGTCGCCCGGGAACACTCGGTCCTTGTCGGCGATGTCGGCGCGCGCCGGCTCGGCCGGATAATCGTTAACGTGCACGATGCCGATCCGCTCTCCGTTCAGGAACCCGATCCCTTCGAAATCGCTGCCGCCGGTGTACATGTGGAACGGATCGAGCAGCAGCTTGGCGTCCTTGACGCCGCTATGCATGGCGACGTATACCGCTTCGCTCAGCCGGTTCAGCCTTGCTGCCCTTCCCCAGAACTCGAGGTACGGCTCTACGCCGATGCCTCGCGACAGCTCCGCCAGCTTCGCGAATTGCTCGGCCATGTCGTCGAGCGGCACGTCCGACACGCTGCCGAACGGAGGCGCGGCCGCAGCCGCGCAGCCCAGCTCGGCGAGCATTTCGAGCTCGCGCTTCGCCAGCTCGAATCCTTGGCGGCGGGCCTTCTCGTCCGAATCGGCCCACGCCCAGAAGGCGATCGCGTTCACCGCCGCGATGCCCGAATCCTCGAGCCGGCGCCGAAGCTCCGCGAGCCGGCCGCCCGCTTCCAGGTACGCGTCGATGTCGCGCACCCACAGCTCGATGCCGTCGTAGCCGGCTTCCGCCGCGACGGCGATCTGCTTCTCGACGCCCAGCTTAAAAGGAAACAGCGTCGACGCATTTAGAGACAGCTTGAATGGAAAAGTCATGAACAAACGCCTTCTTTCTCGTTATTTTACGCAATGGATTGAACTAGCCGAGTTTCAACGAGGTACTTCGTGGCTTGGCGCGGCACGCCGAATTTCGCCCAGCGACTTCTCCGCTTGTCGCTCGGCGTGCTGCATGTCATCCAACAGCGCATATCGCTCGGCATGGGATGTTTACCGCCTGCCGCGATGCACCGCATAATGCTCGGCGGACCGCACCGATCTGCATCACATGATATTCAGCGGACCGTGACTCTCTGCATCACATGATGTTCGGCGAACCGCACCGATCTGCACCACATGATATTCAGCGGACCGCGACGCTTACCGTTATTACGCTCTACATCGTTTAACGTTTGACATGGCAAACCCCATACCGCTCTGCACACTACGCCTGCATGCCGTTTGACTGAATTTTATCCATCCAAACGGCCGCCTGCACAGACGCAGAACGTATTAGCATGGAATTTGTCCAATCAAATCGACCGTTATCGGTCTCAGGCATGCCCTCATCGCTTATTTGACTGGACAAACTCCAATCAAACTTACTTCAACCGTCGATGGAAGCCGGTTTGACTGGATAAAATCCACTATACCGCCAAGGCCGCTCCCTATGCACAGTTGGTCGCGCAATTCTACTAAATAAGCTGCTACGCATGCTGCTCATACGACCTCGACATGTAGCTCGGCGCCGTTTGCCTGTATTTTATCCATCCAAACGGCCGCCTGCACAGACGCAAAACGCATTAGCATGGAATTTGTCCAATCAAATCGACCGTTATCGGTCTCAGGCATGCCCTCATCGCATATTTGACTGGACAAACTCCAATCAAACTTACTTCAACCGTCGATGGAAGCCGGTTTGACTGGATAAAATCCACTATACCGCCAAGGCCGCTCCCCATGCAAAGCTGCTCACGCAATACTACTAAGATAAGCTGCTACGCATGCTACTTATACGACCTCCACATGTAGCTCGGCGCCGTTTGACTGGATAAAATCCACTCTGCCGCCCCCCTAGCGCTCCCAATAAACGAACAATCGCCCAGCTTCTGCAGAAAAGACGCGCGTCCATTCGCGCTTCCTCCGCCTTCGCGACCAGCTACGCGCGGCCGCCATACACTGCCGCCGCTACGCTGCTACGTCACCTCTACCGCGCACCTGCGAATCACGCTCCACCGGTTCCGCCAATGCGCCGTCGCCTCTACCGCGCGTTCTGCTGGCCGAGCTCGATCAGGCGCGGCCATGCGCGGCCCCCTCCCCTTCGCGACCAGCTCCGCGCTGCCGCCGCTACACTGTGCTACGTCACCTCTACCGCGCACCTGCGTAGCGCCCTGCCGATTCCGCCGCTACGGCGTCACCTCTACCGCGCGCCGCTCCCGCGCGCTCTGCTGGCCAAGCTCGATCAGGCGCACGGCCATGCGCGCCTCCTCCGGCTTCACGGCCAGCTCCGCCGTGCCGGCGATCGCTCCGGCCACATTGCGGAAGTAGTCCTGATAGGCGCCGAGGAGCGTACGGATCCGGCCGCTGTAGCGAAGGCCGCCGACGTCGGCCTCGAGCGTGCCCCAGCTGCTCTCCGGCTCGGCCCCCCAGCCGGGCGTTCCAGGCGCCAGCCCGGCGATGAGCGCTTTCTCCTGCGGGTCTTCGCCGTATTTCACGAACGAGCCGGCCGTGCCGTGCAGCGTATAGCGCGGACCGGGCACCCTGGCCAGCAGCATCGAGCGAAGCGCCAGGCGCAGGCCGTTCTCGTACGTCAGCGTCACGTCGAACGCGTCGTCGGATACGGCGCCGTCGCGAATCGCGCGGATGTCCGCCTGGATCTGCTTCGGCGTGCCGAAGAGCGACAGCGCCTGGTCGAGGAAATGGACGCCCAGATCGTAATAGACGCCCGTCCCCGGGCCGCCGCTATCGCGCCAGCGCTCCGGATTGGCCGCCGGGCTGAACCTCTCCCAGCGGAATTCGGCGTCCGTCAGCCGGCCAAGCGCGCCCTGCTTGACGAGCCGGCTTACGGTCAGAAAATCGCCGTCCCAGCGGCGGTTATGAAACACGCTGAGCACGAGCCCCTTCTCGCGGGCCAGTCCGATCAGCTCGTCCGCCTCTTCCGTCGTCGTCGTGAACGGCTTCTCGACGATGACATGCTTGCCCGCCAGCAGCGCGGCTTTGGCGAAGGAATAGTGGTCCGTGCTCGGCGTCGTCACGACGACGAGATCGATCGAAGGATCGGCGTAGAGCGTTTCCGTATCCCGGACGATCCGCACCCAAGGATATCTTTCCTTCGCGCTGTCCCCGCTGCGCTGCACGATCGCCGCAAGCTTAAGCTCCGGCACCGCGGCGATGACGGGAGCATGAAAGGTACGGCCCGCGAAGCCGTAACCGATCAGCCCGACGTTGATCGCTTTTTCCATAGCTATCATCCCCTTAGCGTTTCTACCCTCTACATGTATACCGTCATTTCGTCCAACTATTATAAAGAATCCGGTTCGGCGGATACAGCGAATCGCCGTCGCCGATCGGAGCGAGATCCTTGTAAATCGGATTCGAATGCTTCGTCCGGTATTCCGTTGCCGTCATCCCCTTCACCGACTTGAAGACGCGGCTGAAGTAATTCTCGTCCGCGAAGCCGACCGCGTAGGCCACTTCCTTCACGCTGCGCTCCTCGTGGAGCAGCATTTGGCAGGCGCGTTCGATCCGCTTATGAATGATCGCTTCGCGCGGCGTCCGCCCGAGATGCTTCACGAAGGACCGCGAAAAATGCTCGTGCGTCCAGCCCGACGCCTGCGCCAGCCTCTCGACGGACAGCGGCTCGTCCAGATGCTTCTCGATATGATCGAGCGCCTTCGCGAGCTGCGGCGGAATTCGGCTCTGGCGCAGCGCCGGAGGCCCGCCCTCCGTCAGCCCGTTCACTTCGTGCAGCAGGGCGAGCAGCAGCGCGCCGCCCCACGAGTCGACGCGGTCCGGCGCCGCATGCGAGACGAATAAAATTTGCTTCAGCATGCTAAGCGGAAGCTCGCCGCCGCCGGGCACTACCGATGGGCCCCCCGGCTTCAAAATGTCCAAATCGGGCATCACCGTCGCATTCCGCTCGAAGCCGAAATGAAGGAACAAATGCCTCGTCGGCTGCTGCGGGTCGTAGTCGTACTGATGCCGCTCGCCCGGCCTGGTCATGATGAAGCAGGGCTCGCGAAGCGTGTGGGCTTCCTCCTCCACCCGGTATACAGTGCCCGAGCCGTCCGGGAAAAACAGCAGCTCGTAATCGCCGAGAACCCGCGGGCCGAGGCCGGTTCCGGGCTTCTTCACGACATCCCCGGACACGTGAATAACCGGCAGAAACGATTGACCGTGCACCGGAACCGGCCTCCTCCCTCGAAGCTACTGCTCCATGATGCCGAGCTTCTTCAAATTGTCGTAGCTGATCCGCAAGCTTTCGAACGGGTCGCGCCGGCTTTGGTCCTGCTCCACGACGAGCCACCGCACGCCAATCTCCTCCGCGACGCCGGCGATTTCCTTGAAGTCGAGCACGCCCTCGCCGATCTCGGCGAAAAACCGCTCGTCCCCTGCCTCCATGTCCTTAATATGCAGCAGCGGCGCGCGGCCCTTCAGCTTGCGCAGGTAAGCCGCCGGATCCTCCCCGCCCTTCTTGATCCAGTACGTGTCCAGCTCGGTCTGCACCAAGGCCGGGTCGGTCTCGCGCAGCAGGAGGTCAAGCGCGTATTCGCCGCCGAATTTCTCGAACTCCCAGTCATGGTTATGGTAGAGGAACGTAATGCCGCGCTTCCGGAACGCCTCGCCGGCCGCGTTCATTTTTTTCGCCTTCTCCAGCACGTCCTCGCGGGAGGCGAAGCGCAGCGAGATGGCGACGTAGCGTCCGCCGTCCACTTCGTCGAGGTAATCGGCGATCGCGTCGACGTCGAAATCGAGCGTGTCGAAGCCGGCATGCGTGCCGACGACCTTGAGACCGAGCTCGCCGAGCAGCTGCTTCTGCCTGGCGACGGTGATGCCCTGCGGCGGACGGCCCAGCTCAATGCCTTTGTAGCCGATCTCGGCGATTTTGGCCAGGGAGCCCTCATAGTCTTTGGACAGCGCCTCGCGAATCGTGTATGGCTGTACGGCTACCGGGAATGATTTCATGGATGGATTCACCCAACCTTTCGAAAATGATATCGATATATGGCTTGTCTGCTTGACTTCAATCGATTTTAATCGCGAATCGATAACGCTACATGTCCAGCATATTGTATTTGAGCCCGAGCGGCAGCGGCTTCGGACGGTCGACGGTCGATTGCAGACGAACGTGGCTCTCCGACTCGGACGCTTCGAAAATGCCGAGCGAAATGTCCAAAATATGCCGCGCCAGGCGCCCGCTCGCACGGTTCCCGCGGCCGGACTGGATCGCGTAGGCCATATCGGCGATGCCCATCCCGCGTCCTTCCTCGGCGTACGGATGCGAATGAGGCACTTCCTTCAATTCGCCGCTCGCCGACCTCAGCTGGATCGTTCCGCCGAAGAAGTTCGGATCCGGCACGATCAGGTTGCCCTCGGTGCCGTATACTTCAAGGCGCGGCGCGTAGCCGAAGCTTTCCTTGGCCGCCTGCAGGCTGGCGACGGCGCCGCTCGCGAAATCGAGCACGGCCGTCACGTTCGTCGGCGCTTCCACCGGAACGGTGCGTCCGTACGCGTGCGACTTCGGGTTAAGTATCGTAATTTCCTTGTTCAATTGCTGGGCGGAGCCCGTGACGCGGCGCACCGGTCCGAGCAGCGCGACCAGCGCGGTCAAATAATAAGGTCCCATATCCATGATCGGATCGCCGCCAAGCTTCAGGAAGTTCTGGAAGTTCGGGTGCATGCCGCCGGAGGCGTTGCCCATAATGATCGTGCCGCTTGCCGCGTAAGGCGTGCCGATCCAGCCGTCGTCGATCAGCTTGACGCATGTCTGGATGCCCGCCCCGAGGAACGTATCGGGCGCGCAGCCGACGAGCAGCCCCTTCTGTTCCGCCAGAGCGAGCACTTCGTCCGCGTCCTCGCGGCTCAGCGCGAACGGCTTCTCCGTATAGACATGCTTGCCCGCCTGCAGCGCTTTCAAATTCAGCGGCGCATGCGCGGCCGGCGCGGTCAGGTTGAGAACGATTTCAATTTCCGGATCGTCCAGCAGCTCGTCCACGGTGTACACATTCGGGATGTTGTACTCGTCCGCCCTCTTCCGGGCATTCTCCGGCACCATATCCGCGATGGCCTTGACCTCCAGGACGTTGTCGAACATGCCGGTGCAGTTTTTCAAATAAACGTTGCTGATCACGCCGGCGCCGATGACGCCGATCTTGATTTTGCGCATGGGTATCTTCCTCTCCGCCTCGAAATGAATTAGGGCCTGCCTGCTTCTATTATGGCGCACGGCCGGGCCAGGCTCAATGGATGATCCCGCATATAAACTGGACAAATTTGATATTCGCATCCATCATATGCGCGCTTTCCTGTCAAAATCGCTTGTCTTCCCGTGACGATAGCACGACTTATTTGACATCCGACTTGTTCTTTCGGCTGCTCCTGAACTTAGCGGGGGAAACCCCGTTCCGCTTGCGGAACATTTTGCCGAAGTGGTGCTCGTCGGCGTAGCCGCACGCCGCCGCGACGACCTTCATCGGCTCGTCGGTAAGCGTCAAATATTTCTTCGCCTGCTCGTCGCGGACCCGATTCAAGTAAGCTTTCGGCGGCATGCCCAGCTCCCGGAGGAACAGGGCCCGGAGATGGGAGCCGGAAATGCCGAACCGCGCGGCAAGCTCTGCGATCCTGAGCGCCTCTCCGTAATGCGTATCGATCCATTTGCGAACCCCGGCAAACGCCTCTTCGAAAGGGTCCGAAGCCCGTCCGGCGACGGACAGGCTTGCGATCAGCGACGCGAGCTCATACCCGATTTCGGCTTGGCGGGCCTCCCGCTCCTGGACCCAGCAACGCTCGATGTATCTGATTTTCTCGTGGATTTGCCTCTCTTGCTCGGGAGTCAGCGATCGCGCGAGGGGCAGCTGCAGGCTCTCGATCGGGCCGACCCGGAGCGGCGCTCCGAAATCGCCGAACGTAAGCGCGGCCGCATCCATCAGCAGCATAAGGACGCGAAGCGGCTGCCCGAAGTCCGACTTCATCTTCAGCCGAAGCCCCGGCTTCAAATACACCATCATCCCTTTGCGCGCCTCGAAGGCGCCTTCTTCCGTCGCAAAGACGCCTTGCCCTTCATAAATCCAATACAGGCTGTGGGCGTTCAATTGATGGCGTACGTCCTCCCATCCCGGAACCGGAGGCTTGTCGAGTATGAAATGAATATGGTAGACCACGATGCCGGAGCTGTTCATGCGCTAGTCCCTTCTCTGTTGATTTTGACCAATAAAGCTGTTTTTTTGCCCTGTAAAACGGCGAACGCGTTTGTTACACTGATTGTAATTTGACCAATTCCAAGCTGTCAATCAAGCAGCGGCAAGAAGGAGTGACGGCATTGCTTCGTTTATTCAACACGCACAAAGTACGCAAGTTCGAATCGCTTGAGGGCGAATGGTCTTTCCGGCCGGTCCCGGACGGCGCTCAGGCGGCCGGCGTTGGCGGACGCGAATTCAAGATGCCGGTTCCGGGATGCTGGGAAAGCCACCCGCGCTTCGCAAGCTACCAAGGAAAGGCCGTCTACCGGAGGGAAGTGGAGATCGAGCGGGATACGGCGGTTCGCCTCTGCTTCCAAGGCGTCAGCCATACGGCGGACGTTTATTTCGACGGCCGCCATGTCGCCCATCATTACAATGCGTATACGCCGTTCAGCGCCGTGGTGAGCGGGGTCACGGCAGGGACGCACGAGCTCGTCGTCGAGGTTGACAACGGCTTCGGCGAAGCATCCGCGCTGCATGTACCGAACGACTACTATACGTACGGCGGGCTGATCCGCCCGGTATCGCTCGAATACGTGAACGAGCTTTTCATCGAGCGGATCGCTTTCACGCCTTCGATGGCGAAGGACGGCTGGCAGGCCGATATTGCCGTCTACGTGCGCAACATCGGCGCAAGCGCGAAGAACGTGCAGCTTGCGGGCGACCTCGCCGGCGTTCGCTTTCGGACCGGTGACGAGCGAATCGAAGCCGGGCAGACCAAAGCGGTCTCCGTCCGGCTGCCGTCCGTCGATGCCGCCGCCTGGTCGCCCGCCGATCCGCGGCTCTACCTGCTCGGCGTGCGGCTGTTCGCCGATGGCGGCGCTGAGCCGGTCGACGACCTGATCGAGCGCGTCGGCTTCCGTACGGTAACGACGCGCGGCGGCCGGATCCAGCTGAACGGGGAAGACATCGAGCTGAAAGGCTTCAACCGGCACGAGGACCATCCGCTCGTCGGCGCGTCGTTCCCTTATCAGCTGATGGTCCACGATTTGGAGCTGATGGCGGAAGCCGGCGCGAATGCCGTCCGGACGAGCCACTATCCGAACGACGAGCGGTTTTTGGATTTATGCGACGAACGCGGCTTGCTCGTTTGGGAGGAAAACCATGCGCGCGGCCTCAGCCTGGCGCAGATGCAAAATCCGAATTTCGAGCGGCAGTGCGAGGATTGCAACCGCGAGATGGTCGAGAGCCATTTTAACCACCCGAGCATCGTCATATGGGCGATTCTGAACGAATGCGCAAGCGATACGCCGGAGGGCAGAGTCATGTATAAGAAGCAGCTCGAGCAAATCCGGGAGCTGGACGGCTCAAGACCGCTGACGTTCGCCAGCCACCACCGCGACCGGGAGCTGTGCTTCGATCTTGCCGATATCGTATCGTTCAACTTATATCCATTGTGGTATGGCGACGAGGATCCGGGCGAGCTGTGCGACCTGGCGAGAGGCTGGGCCGACGAACTCGGCGGGCTCGGGAAGCCGATGATCATGAGCGAGTTCGGCGGAGACGGCCATTACGGGCTTCGCGATCCGATCGTCCGCATGAAAGGGTCGGAGGAGCGTCATGCCGACATTATCGAGAGCAATCTGGACGCCTATACGAAGCGGCCGTTCATCTCCGGCATGTTCATCTGGCAGTTTTGCGATTGCCGCGTATCGGAAGGCAACGGCTGGCTTCTGTCCCGCGCGGGCACCCAGAACAGCAAGGGCATCGTCGACCGCTACCGCAGGCCGAAGCTCGCCTTCGACGTCGTGAAGAAGCATTTTCGCCGGGATGGCTGAAAAAAGAAGACTCCTTCCCTGTTGCATAGGGGTGGAGTCTTCTTTCGTTTCGGACTTAGTCGACGTAACCGGCTACGCCCTTGTCCATCAAGTAATCCATCTCCGCGTCGAGGATCGCTTCGACAGTCAGCTCGCTTGCTTTCACGTCCGGCCGGCCGAGAATATAATCGACCAGCTCGTCGCTGTCGATCTCGACCTCGCCGTTCTTGTCCTCCTTGGCGCCGTTGATGTAGGCCTGCTCATGCTTCAGGACGAGCTTGATCAGATTCTCGTCGGCATCCGTCTCCGCCGCGATATGCGCGATCAGCTCGCGCTCGTTTATTTGTTCGCTCATTGTTCGACATCTCCTTTAGTGTAGGCTCGCCCTATTGTACCACAACGGCGGCGCGGTCCATTCCTTTTGGCCGGCTTTGACCGTCTTGCCGCCGATAAAGAACGAGACGAAACCGATATGCAGGATGACCATCCATCGCCTGGGCGTAGTCGGCAGTTTTCTCATGGCGCGTCCCTCTCCGCTACTCGACTTCCTTCATCATCAACTTCTCCATCGTCGTCATGCGCGCGCGCAGCTGCTCGAGCTCCGCGAGCATTTTGTCCTGGCCGGCTTTTAAGCTCCTGCTGGGCGAGAACCGCGTTTTCCGCGAGACTGCGGTACTCTTCGTCGGTTGCTTCATCGCCTTCCCGTCCTCCGACTGCTCCAGCTTGCCGGCGCAAGCCTATGCTGGATTTCTTCCAGCATAAGAGCAGGTTTACGTCCCGTTTGGCCGCTATACTGGATTTCATCCAGCAAAAAAGGCCGCAGTCCCCAGTAAAAGGCCTCGAACCCGCAAAGTTACTGCAAAAAATACAGGATAGAGCGAAAATGTGACGCGATGCGCGAAAGTTACTGTACAAAATCCAGCATAGACAGGCAATCTGTCGCGGGGCGGCGAGGCGGCGGGGCCGCGGGGCGCTCAGCCCCGAATTACGCTTCCTGCAAATGCTGGCTGTCGTGAAGCTGCGCGTACAGTCCGCCCCGCGCCAGCAGCTCCTCGTGCGTGCCCCGCTCCGCGATTTCGCCGTCCTTGATGAACAGAATCGTATCCGCGCGGCGAATCGTGCTGAGGCGGTGGGCGATGACGAAGCTCGTTCTCTCCTTCAGCAGCCGCTTCAACGCTTCCTGGATTTGCAGCTCCGACAGCGTGTCGACGCTGCTCGTCGCCTCGTCGAGGATGAGCAGCGTCGGATCGGACAAAAGGGCGCGGGCGATCGTAATGAGCTGCCGCTGGCCGTGGCTGACGTTGCCGCCCTCCGCCGACAGCACCGTATCGTAGCCTTCCGGCAGCTTCATGATGAAGCCGTGCGCGTTCGCCTGTACCGCGGCCTCCTCCACCTCCGCGTCCGTCGCGTCCAATAGGCCGTAACGGATATTGTCGCGGATCGTTCCCGCGAACAGATGCGCGTCCTGCAGCACGATGCCAAGCTGGCTGCGCAGCTTGTTTTTGTCCCAATCGCGGATATCCTTGTCGTCGATCAGAATTTGGCCTTCCCGGATTTCGTAGAATCGTCCGATCAGGTTCACGATCGTCGTCTTGCCCGCGCCCGTCGGCCCGACCAGAGCGATCGTCTCCCCGGGACGCGCGGTGAAGCTGATATCCCGCAAAGCCGCCGCGCCCTCGCCGTATCCGAAGCCGACCCGGCGGAATTCCACCTTGCCGGCTACCGTCGATGCCTCCTCGCCTCCATTCGCACCGTCATACTCCGAAGGAATATCCATCATTTCGAACACGCGCTCGGCTCCCGCAATGCCCGATTGAATCAGGTTGTACTGATTCGCGACCTCGTTCAGCGGGCCGCTGAACTGCCGGGAATACGCGAGGAAGCTGATGATGACGCCGACGGTCGCCTGGTCGCGAACGGCGAGCCAGCCGCCGACGCCGGCAATGATCAGATAGCTGATATGGCCGAACATATTCATGAAGGGCCCCATCGAGCCGGAATAAATTTGCGCCTTGATGCCGACCTTCTTCAGCTTGGCGTTCGACTCGCCGAACCGCGCGGCCGTTCGCTCCTCCTGGCGGAACAGCCGGGCGACCCTCTGCCCGGACACCGCCTCCTCGATGAAGCCGTTCAAGGAGCCGAGCTCCTGCTGCTGACCCTTGAACTGCCGCTGGGTCGCCTTCGCGATGCGCTTCGAGACGAAGACGATAAGCGGAATGACGACCAGCGCGACAAGCGTCAGCCAGACGTTCAGGAGCAGCATCATCGCGAAGGAGCCGAGCAGCATGATGACGCTCGAAATGATTTGAATCAAGCTCTGATTCAGCGTGTTGGTTACGTTGTCGATATCGTTCGTCGTCCGGCTCATCAGCTCGCCGTGGCTTTTGGACGCGAAGAACGGAAGCGGCAGCTTCTGTAAATGAACGAATAAATCGCCCCGCAGGCGCCATACCGTCCGCTGGGACACGTCCGCCAGCAAATTCGCCTGCAGCCAGCCTACGGCGCTTCCCGCTCCGTATACGCCAAGCATGAGCAGGCATAGCGCCAGAAGGCCGTCGTATTGCCGCGCAATAATATAATCGTCAAGCGCTACGCCGATCAAATAAGGCCCCGCAAGCGCGAGCCCGGCCGCGGCTGCGGTTAGCAGAATAATCGCGATCAGCTTCACGCGCTGATAGGCTAAGTAGGAACCTAGTCTCTTCAAGGTGGAAATCGTCTGATTCATGTCTTACGCTCCTTGCTGGGATCCTTGCTGGGATAAGGCAATTTGCCGATACAGGCCGCTTTGCCGAAGCAGCTCCCGGTGCGTGCCGGAAGCCGTAATCCGGCCGTCCTCGAGCACGAGAATCCGGTCCGCCGCTTCGACGGACGCGATGCGCTGCCCGATAATGAGACAGGTGCTGTCCTTCATGATCGTCTGCAGCGACTTCCGGATGAGCAGATCGGTCTTCAAATCGACCGCGCTCGTGCAATCGTCGAAAATAACGATTCGCGGCTTAAGAAGCAGCGTTCTTGCGATCGACAGCCGCTGCTTCTGCCCGCCGGACAGATTGACGCCCCGCTGCCCGAGGACGGTATCGTAGCCCCGCTCCAGCTTCGCGATGAACTCATGCGCCTCGGCGGCTCTGGCTGCCGCCTCGATTTCCTCCATCGTCGCCTCCGGCTTGCCGTAGCCGATGTTCTCCCTAATCGTCCCGCTGAACAGGTGCGCCTGCTGCAGCACCATGCCGACGTGGCGGTGCAGCTCGGCGGGATCGATCTCGCCGATCGGCCGCGAATCGATGCGGACGACGCCTTCGGTCGCGTCGTAGAGGCGCGGGACCAGAGCGGCCAGCGTCGACTTGCCCGAGCCGTTCACGCCGACGATGCCGATCGTCTCGCCGGGCTCCGCCGTGAAATGGATATCGCGCAGCACCGCGCTCGCGATGTCCCCGTCGTAGCTGAAGCTGACATGCTCGAAGGTCAAGCGGCCTTCGCATATTGCCGGGGAAGCCGCGTGCCGTTCCGCCGGTTCCATTCCCGGCGCCGCCTTGTCCTCGGGCGCGGCCAACAGCTCGTTGATCCGGTCGGCGGAAGCCTTCGCGCGCGATATCGTCATGAGCTGGTTGCCAAGCCCGAGCGTCGAGAACAGCAGCTGCGTAATGTACGTCAAAAAAGCGGCAAGGCTGCCGACCGACATCGCGCCTTGCTCGGAGAGCAGCCCGCCGTACCACAGCGCGGCGACGATGCTGAAGTTCAGGATGATCGACATGAGCGGCGTGTTCAGCGCCGCGATTCTGGCCGCCTTCAGGCTCGCCTGAAGCAGGCTGCCGTTCGCCCGGCCGAACCGTTCCTCCTCGTAGGCCGACCGGACGAACGCCTTCACGACGCGGATGCCGGACAGATTCTCCTGCATGACCGTATTCACCCGGTCAAGCCGTTCCTGCATCTTCGAGAAGAGCGGCACCGTCAGGCGGGTGATCGCGATCAGGAACGCGGCGAGCAGCGGCAGCATGGCCAGCAAAATAACCGACAGCCGCGGGCTGATCGAGTACGCCATCGCGAAGCTGCCGCACACGATGAACGCGTTGCGCGCAAAGACGCGAAGGAGCAGCAGCACCAGGTTCTGCATCTGCGTAATGTCGCCCGTCAGCCGGGTAACGACGGAGCCGGTGCCGAACTTATCGAGGGCGCGCAGCGACAGCGCCTGCACCTTCCCGAACAGCTCCTGCCTCAGGTCGGCGCCGAAGCTTTGCGAGGCGATCGTCGCGAATACGGTGCAGCCTACGCCCGCCAGCAGCCCGACAAGGGCGGCCAGCAGCATCTTCGGCGACGTTGCGGCGATGTGCCCGAGATCGCCTTTCACGATTCCTTCGTTCACGATGCCGGCCATCATCTTCGGCTGCAGCAGGTCCATCGCGACCTCAAGCAGCATGAAGAGCGGCGCAAGGACGGCGGGCAGCCAATATTTTTTCAAAAACGAAGCAAGCTTCAGCAAACGAACACCTCAAACTTTCATCCTATGATTCCTTAGTAGTAAAGCTATTATAACACGGGTCGCCGACCTTGGGTCCGAACAAAAAAAGCGTTGTTTTTGGCGGAAGCGGCTGGTACGATAGATTTACCGGATACAAAGCTGCGCGTGACTGGCGGAACATGGGGAACCATGAGGGAGCGCGCGGATATAAGAGCCGTACGCCTGGGCGAAGGTAAGGGGACATACCCCTTGCCTTTTTCTGTTTTTCGAACAATCATTCGAAGGAGCTGAGGTACACGATGACGGAAAAAATGATTTTGGACGGAAGCCGGGTTGCCGGCGAAATGAAGGAAACGCTGAAAGGAAGAGTCGAAGCGCTCGCCGCGGCGGGAACGACGCCTTGCCTGGCCACGATTCTGGTCGGCGACGATCCCGCTTCGGAGACGTACGTCCGCATGAAGGGCAACGCCTGCAGGAGGCTCGGCATCGAGTCGAGACGGATTCATCTTGATCGCGGCACGACGACCGGGCAGCTGACCGAGGCGATTCGAACGCTTAACGACGATCCGCTCGTGCACGGCATTTTGCTGCAGCATCCCGTTCCCCGCCACATCGACGAGCGGGCCGCCTTCGAGGCGATCGCCATCGGCAAGGACGTGGACGGCGTTACGGCGCTTGGGTTCGCGCAGAACGCGTTCGGCTTTGCGGCCTATCCCTCCTGCACGCCGGCGGCGATCCTCGCCATACTCGATTACTACCGCATTCCGATCGAAGGCAAGCATGCCGTCGTCGTCGGCCGCAGCCCGATTCTCGGCAAGCCGGTCTCGCTCATGCTGCTGAACCGGAACGCCACCGTCACGACCTGCCATTCCAAAACCTCGGATTTGCCCGGCCTGCTGCGTCAGGCGGATATCGTCGTCGCCGCCGTCGGAAGGCCGAGGTTCATTCAGGGGGACTGGATCCGCGAAGGAGCGGTCGTGCTCGATGCGGGCTACAATGAAGGAAACGTCGGCGACGTCGATTACGACGCCTGCCTCGCCCGCGCGAGCGCCATTACCCCGGTGCCCGCGGGCGTCGGGCCCGTCACCATCGCGATGCTGCTAAAGCATACGGTGGATGCGGCGGAGAAGGCAGCTGCGACTGCGGGACGGTAAACTGCAGCAATGAAAAGGAGGGGGTAATTTCAGAAATTGAAATCCCCCTCCATTTTCGTTTCCTTTTGATGGTACGTATTTCAAGTATTGAGACTAATGCCGCCTTCTCATCGGAATTCGACCCCGCAGGCACGGCTTAGTTTCAATTAGTGAAACTAAGCGCTCAGTACCAGTCATTTTTCTCATTTTAAATGCAATAGTTGAACTTACCGCAGCATGTGATCCGTCAGCCGATCCTACATCCATCGTTCGCGCTTGCCGATGCAAGCGATCTGTCTGCCATCGTTCGAGTTTACCGAGTATACGATCCGTAAGTCATTCCGTTTTTCCCCGTTCGACCGACGGAATCGACCGCCCCTCCTTTACCTCGCCACCGGGTACGCCGCTTGCCCATGACCATTCCGAGCGCGAAAAAGACGCCCCGGCCACGCACGAATGCGGCGAACCGGGGCAATTGCTTAGACGGATTAAAGCTTGCTTAACGCCTAATTATTCCTTGCTCTTCATGTACTCCAGCACGGAAAGGAGCAGCGTAACGACCTCGGCCCTCGTTGCGTTTGCTAGCGGCTCGAACCGGTTGCCGCCCATCCCTTCGATTAAGCCCGCATCGTACGCGGCCGCAATGTACGGTCGCGCCCAAGCTTGAATGCTGCCCGCGTCCGCAAAAGACGGTACCGCATTCGGATCGACCGCAAGGCCCAGCGCGCGCACCAGAATGACGGTCATCTCCGTCCGCGTGAGCGGATTCGCCGGACGCAGCGTGTTATCCTCATAGCCTGCAATGACCTTGTCCTCTACCAATTTGGCGAAGAAGGCTTGCGCCCATGCCGGCACCTCGGCGGCATCCGCAAAGTTCAGTCCGTCGCCCGCCGCATCCTCGAGCTTAAGCGCTCTGCCGACCATCGTGATGAACTCGGCTCTCGACGCGTTGTCGTCGGGACGGAACGAACCGTCGCCATAGCCGTTAACAATGCCCGTCTGCACAGCTTCCACGATCGACTCCGAAGCCCAGTGGCTGCCCACATCCGAGAAATTGACTTCCGGAGTCGGGGTTGGCGTTGGTGTCGGCGTCGGAGTTGGCGTCGGAGTTGGATTCGGAGTCGGATTCCCGCCCCCGTCGCCCGGCAGCGTACCGCCTTGAAGATCGACGATCCGGCCTTCGACGGCGGAGGTTGCCGCCGTGATCGTGCCGACCCGATCCAGCTGCTCCCAGAATACTTCGTAATCCACGATATTCATCTCATGCTGGCGGCCGTCTTCCTTCGCAGTCTTCATCGAACGGTAGAAATCGCCTCCGCCTGCCATAAAGGAATTCGTAGCTACAAAATAGTAGCCATTAAGATCGATTGGACTGTATGTGCCGTTTGCGTTCTTAATCTCGACTTTGATAACCCGCTCTCCTTCTTGCGTTACATTTCCATTCGCATCTTGAATCTCCGGTTTTTTCGTCGAATCATAGTAGAACCGCATGCCGGACACTTGCGGGAAGCGTCCTTGGCCAGTCTCGAGTCCGCTTACGCCATTCTCGAGCGCTTCTACAATTTCCTGCCCCGTCATCCTTAACGCGGTCAAGTTATTGCCGAATGGCATAACCGTCAGCAGCTCGCCGAGCGTAATATCCCCATCCGTTTTGCCGTCGGCCGTCTTCGAGATCGAGGCACGAATGCCGCCGCCGTTTTGGATCGCTACAAAACCTTTCACATCCATCGCTTGGAACTCCGGAATGCTCTTTACTTTGGCTAGCATACCGTCTGCCATCAGATTGCCCAGATTCGTTTCCTTCGAACGGACATTGCTTCTCTCCCCGTCCAGGAATACATCCGTTCTTCCAATGACTTCGGCTTTCATTTCAGCCAAGCCGTCATTGTAAGGCGCCAGCAGCTGAAGCGCTTCTTCGTCAGCCTCGTACTTCGTAGAATCAAGCAGCACACCCTCCCAAGAAGTAAGCACGCCGTCTGCATCAAACGTCAAGTCCGCGCGGCCCAGGAATTTCCCGTAATCCTCAGCCTGCAAAATTATCGTCGGAACGTCGCCATTCTTCACCTCGACAGGCTCCGGCAGCTTCGTATGACTGTGGCCTCCGACAATGACGTCGATGCCCTCCACCTCATCGGCTAATTTTTTATCGAATTCATGACCCAGATGCGTCAACGCAATGATTTTATTAATCCCTTCATTTTTAAGCATTGCAACGGCTTGCCCGGCTTTCTCGATATAATTTTCGAAAACGATATTTTCGCCCGGCGATGACAAGAACTTCGTATCTTCGGTCGTTAAGCCAAATACGCCGATCTTCTCGCCGCCGACCTCGAGAATGATTGCATCGTAAATCTTCCCGTCTGCAGCCGGTTTGCCAACGGCTTGCTCAGCTACAAGTCCGCTAAGCTCAGGTTCATTGCCGAAGTCAATATTTGCGCTCACGAACGGAAATTGCGCCGCCTTTACGAAGTCTGCCAAAACTTTCGGCCCTTTATCGAATTCGTGATTGCCGAAGGTCATCGCATCGTATCCGATTTTGTTCATAAATTCGAGATCCGCTTGTCCCGAGTAAGCGTTAAAGAACAGCGTACCCGAGAACACGTCGCCGGCATCCAGCAAAATCGTGTTATCTTCTTCGGCACGAATTTCTTTGATCGCCGTCATGCGCTGCGCGACATTCTCAAGATGCGCATGCGTATCGTTCACATGCATTAACGTCATGGAGAACGGCGATTCCTTTTTCCCTTCCAGGTCAACCTGTACGAGCAGCGGATCATGATCGCTGACCCGTCCATGGCTCGTATCGAAATCGGCATTGATATGCACGATGTCGACATTGGAATAGGATTCAAGAGCTTTATTTACCAAAATATGATCCAACGTTTGAGAGTTGCCTTGATAGATGTAAGAATATCGTTCATTCTCAGGCAGCGTATCCACCAAATTCGTTAGCAGATTGCCTTTTGTCAACTCCAATGTCTTTGAAAATTGAAAATCGTTCAAATCACCCAGCACAATGACATTCTCGCTCGCATCCTGCTCGTAGATCGATTGGACAAACCCATTTACGACCTCGGCAATTTTATGGCGCTGCGCTTCGCTGCCAAGAGTATCCGGAAGAGGTTGAACCGCTCCGAACGGCGCTTCGTCTCCACCTTTGGAATTAAAATGGTTCGCGATGATAACAACCTTCTCGCTTTTGAACTCGAACTCCGCGGCAAGCGGCTTGCGGGAATCTTCAAACGCCTCATTGTTCGGATCGATGCGGCCCGGATTATGAGACAGTCCATCGTCTCCATAGCTGACCGCTGTCGTCGCGCTGCCTTTACCGGCAGTTTTCTCGACCAGTTTGACGCGATCCTTATTATACAAATAACCGACCCGGATATTGCCGCCAGGCGCCCCGCCGTCCTTGTTGTTCTCGGGAGCAACATCGGTATAGTCGTAATTAGGACCATCATTGTCGGAAATCGCCGCGATTAAAGCTTCATAGCTTTGGCTGGCATCGGTAACTCCGTCATTGGTCGTACCGTTATTGTCCTGAACCTCGATCAGCGCGACAATGTCGGGACTTTTGAGATTCGTGACAATCGCTTTCGCAATATTGTTTTTGCGCGTCGTTTCCGAGCTGCTGGGATTGTTCCAGAAATTCTCGATATTAAAAGAAGCGACCGTCAGCTTATCCTCCGCAGGTTCAATAGAAGTCACCATTCTTGAATTAGTACTAGGCGTTACAGCCGGAAGGGCTCCTTCAGGCGTCACCTTAAAATTGCTGTAATCATAGGTCATTACGCCAACGATCGATTCGTTGAACTTGTCGCCCGTTTTTACCTTTTGCGGAGTCGGGTCCTTCGCGATGAGGATGCGCTGTGGATTAAGGTCTTCGCCTGTCAGGACAATGCCTCCCGCCGGAGTCATCTCTCCCGTCGCGGATGGTTCGCCCAGTACCACAGGTACTTCAAAATTAAACGGACCGACAATATGCGCATCGTTTAATTGCACACGCATGCCTTCCAGACTTTCATAAAAGTCCAACGCATCCTCGGCAGGATCGAACACAGCCATTCCGTCATTATCAATAGTGCCGGTCGGCTGAAGCCGGTCCGCTCCGATGACAACCGGTTCAGGGCGCGCGATGTCGCTTGCGATTTCCGAAATGGACGTTGCCGCGATTTGCGTCGTGGTCAAATCGTTTGCATCCGCGTAACCTTCCTCTTTCGCCTCTTGAACTGTACCTGAAATAGAAACTTGATCTCCAATACTGACTGTATTGGAGATTTTGGGCTCTACAAGAATGCCTTCCGACGTAGCGTCGTCGTTATCCCAATCCTCGATAGCGGCTTGTATATACCATTTGCCGTCACTGCGCTTCATTGTCACAATACCCTCAACAGCCGTTACCGTATGGCCGACATATGGAGACACTTGCGCCGCCGATTGGATATCATGGATCATCAAGCCATCGTAAGATTGTTGCAGCTTGTAAGAGAAGGTGAATGTCTCGCTAGTCTCCGCTCCCGCAACCACAATTGCCGTAATAACAGTGTCTTCAGTAATTACAATCGGTGCCGAATAAGCGTTTGCTTCAATAAGATCAGGTACGCTTCCATCGGTCGAATAATAAATTTTCCCGCCAACGGCAGGCGTAGTCAAAGTAACGGTCGTATTATCCGGAACCAAGCCGTCTGGCGACGGATTGGCCGTTACGGCCAGCACCTTTTCTACGATATCGGAAGCCGAGCGAGGAATGATCATATATTTGCCGAACGAATAGGTGACAACGCCGCTAATCCGCTCGTAGGTTTTTCCCTGCTCCAGCAGCGAAGACTTGACGATAAAATTGCCGCTCGCGTCTGTAACGGAATATTCGTTATATTGATTTCCGGCTCCTACCGTTACCTGTTCGACTGTGACGAACTCCGCTTCAACGGCCTCTCCTACTCCCGAGCCTTGGATAAGCTCAGGCTCTGGAACGCCTGCATTCTCATCTTCGATGGTAACCGCACTAGTATCGACGATTAGTTGAGCCAACTCGAAGTATTGCTGTACCGTGCCGGATGCCCTTATGACATCGCCAACTTCCGCGGCCAGTCCCGGTCCTCTTACGACGATGCCTCCAGATAAATCTTGTACATATAAATTCACTTGTCCGCCCGAAACTTCTTTATAGGTGACCTTCCCTTGAATAAGCGCGCTTGAGCCGGATGCCAGCACTCTGGCGTTCGCAATTTGCATGATGCCGCTTATCGCATAAGTAAAGGTCTTCGTTTCGCTGGTAGTTAAGCCATCTCTAGCAGCATAAGCCTCGATTGTCGTTGCCGAATCTACCAAAATGGGATTGCTGTAGAGAAGGAACTCATCCGTAGGCTCGTCCGCATTTAGGCGGTAATAAACACTAGCTCCTACCGTCGCTGTTTCAAGTACAACCTCCGTCCCTGCAGCCACGATGCCTGAACCGGGGCTTGCGGTTACGTTTTCCACTACGCTGCCATAAGCGGAGTTGCGGGGCGAAGGGGGACCTGTTGTAAAATCAACGCTGTTGTCGTCCGTATCCTCCCCGCGGCTGCCTACCGCCGCCCCTTCGGCCGTCTTGCGGATGGCCGCCGTCGTATTCGATAACGGAGGAGTCGGACTTGTCTCGGATAGAGTCGCGGAACCGAAGCCGACCAAATCGATTCTGGCGCCCGTGCCGTCGACCAAATCTACTTTGCCGTTCGTCCCGCTCATAGGTATCGAGCCGGTTGCATCAGGCGTCGGCAGCTCCTTCGTTCCGCCGCTGCCGGCCGCTTGCTGAACCAAATAGTAGCCTTTTGCTTCAATGGACCCGCTCAACTCGGTCGATTGAGTGAATTCGCCGCTGGAACTCCCGTAACGCACGTCCCATCCGGACAGGTCGACACTGCTATTCGTCGGATTATACAACTCAATAAAATCATTTTTATACTCGGCCCCGCTGTTGCCCCCGCCCCCGTACACCTGCGAAATAACAACATGTCCGGCCTCCGCCGCCCGTACCGGCGCACCCAAACTTCCCAGCGCGCTTGCGGCGACCAGAACAGCCGCAAGCGTCATGACGGTCTGCTTCTTTATGCGAGAAATCCAATGCCGCATGTCCCTTTTTCTCCTCTCTCAATCCCATATTGGCACCAAACTACTATTCTGCCTTTACTAGAGTAGTAAAAAAATGTAAACCGGACATCAAACGGAAATGAAGTTCTAGTAAAACGAAAGCACCGATCGACGGCGGCAGCAACAAAAATCCCCTTGCCGCCAAACATGCACGCCATCCGGTTGCAGATTGTTCGCACGATGAAGCAAGGGGATTATACGGCTATGAGCCAAAGTCGAATGAGTCCATGTTAAATAACCTAACACAATACAATTAAAATTGTATTCCGTAACCTCCCCCCCAGTCAATCCGCTGAAACTACCGACTGGGTCTGCCTTATCGACCATGAAAAAAGACATGCCCTAACGCCTAGCGTTAGAAACATGTCGAATAAGGGTGTCGCATCGTTCGTTCATTTAAGCGTTTTTTATTTCTTTCGCCGCTTCGGGCGCCGCCTTCTCACCTTTTTGAAGCTGGTACATCTTGAAATACCGCCCGCCCTGCGCCATGAGCTCGTCGTGATTGCCGCGTTCCACGATCTCGCCGCGGTGCAGCACCAGAATCTGATCGGCCTCGCGGATGGTGGACAGCCTGTGGGCGATGACAAGCGTCGTTCTCCCTTCGCTGACGACCTTCAGCGCCCGCTGGATTAACCCTTCCGTCTCGCTGTCGATGCTGGCCGTCGCCTCGTCGAGAATGAGGATCGCAGGGTCGAAGGCGAGCGCCCGCGCGAAGGAAATGAGCTGGCGCTGGCCGGAGGACAGCGTGCTGCCCCGCTCGACGACCTGCTCGTCGTAACCGCTTGGCAGCTGCTCGACGAACGGCGCCGCGCCGACGTCCTTCAGCGCGCTTTTGACCTGCTCGATGGAAATATTTTTGTTGTACAGACTCACGTTGAACTTGATGTCTCCGGCGAACAAATACGGGTCCTGCAGCACGATGCCCATATGCTTGCGAAGCTCCTGCTTCGACATTCCCGCGATATCGGCGCCGTCGATCGTGATGGCGCCTTCGTTCGGCTCGTAGAAGCCGAGCAGCAAATTCATGATCGAGCTCTTGCCCGATCCGGTATGGCCGACGAGCGCGATCGTCTCCCCGCGGCGGGCTTCGAACGAAATCCCCTTCAGCACGTTCTCTCCCTTCTTGTAGGCGAACGTCACGTTATCGAACTTCACGACGCCTTCCGGACGCTTCGCGCCGGACGCGTCCTCGACCTCCTTCCCGTCCATGTCCATGATCGCGAACACCTTCTCGGCCGAGACGAACGCCCGTTGCGCGTTCGTCAACTGGTCGAATATGCCGATGATCGGCTGGAAGATGCGTCCCAAATAATCGATGAACGCATAGAACACGCCGAACATGATCGAAGTCTCCAGCGACGCCCGGCCGAAATACCAAATGACGAGCGCCGTGACCAGGCTGCCGATCGTCCCGACGATGTTCCGGGAGGACAAGGAGAATACCCGGAACTGCTTGATTTGATTCGCATAACGGTCCTCGTTCAGCGATTCGAATTCCTCGATCGTCTTCTTCTCGCGGCGGAACGCCTGAATGATCGGCATGACGGCGATCGATTCGTTGATCATGGCGTTCATGTCGCTCAGCCTGGCTCGCATGACGGCAATATATCCTTTCGAATATTTCAGGTGCACGTACATAATGAGCGCGAACAGCGGCGGCAGCAGCAGGCAGAACATCGCTAGGCGAACGTCCAGAATGAACAGCGCCGTAAAGATGCCCAGAAGCTGCACGAAGCTTACGACGAACGTCGCCATGAAGCTCATGAACAGGTCCCGGACGGCCTCCGTATCGTTCGCGATCCGGGATACGATTTGGCCGATCGGCGTATTGTCGAAATAGTTCAGCGGAATGCGCTGAATATGCCGCATTAAATCCATGCGCATGTTTTTGATAATTTGCAGCGCCGTGGACTGAAGCAGATACGACTGCGTAAAATTGCCCGCGCCGGCAACCAGCAAAAGTCCCATATACGCGGCAAGCAGCCACAGAACGGGCGCCAGCTCTCCTGGCCCTTCCGTCAAATGCTTGTCAATGATCGTCTTGATAATGAATGGGCCGCCAAGCTCCGCCCCTACCGCGCAGCAAAGGATGAGCAGCGCTCCGATCATCCTGTACTTATAGGCGAGTGCGTAGGCGAATAGCCTTCTCCCCGTCGATTGTCCCTGCACGCTCGTCACCTCCTTATTCCTCCAGACTCGCTTCCATCTGCTGCCGTTCCCACTGCTCCTTATACCAGCCGCCGAACAGCATCAGCTCGTCATGCCTGCCTTCTTCGATTACTTTGCCTTCGTCGAGCACGAGAATCCAATCCGCATGGCTGACCGCCGACAGGCGATGGGTCGTAATGAGCGTCGTCCTGCCGGCGCGCTCCGTGCGGATGTTATGCAAAATCCGGCTCTCCGTCCGCGCGTCGACGGCCGAGAGCGAATCGTCCAGCAGCAAAATTTCGGAATCGACGAGCAGCGCCCGCGCGATCGAGAGCCGCTGCTTCTGCCCGCCCGAGAGCATGACCCCGTTCTCGCCGACGACGGTGCCGAGCCCCTCCGGCATCTGGGCGACGTCCTCGGCGAACGAAGCCATCCGGACCGCCCGGTCGATCTCCTCCGGCGAAGCGTCCGGCTTGCCCAGCGCGATATTGTCGCGGATCGGCTTGGAGAGAAGCAGATGCTCCTGCGGCACGTACGCAATCCACCGTTTCATCCGCTCGATCGCGATCCGCTCGACCGGCACGCCGGCAACGAACAGCATGTCGGAAGCTACCGGATACTGACGCAGCAGCTGCTTCAGCAGCGTGCTCTTGCCGCTGCCCGTCTTGCCTACGATCCCGAGCGTCTGCCCCCGCTCCAGCCGGAAGGAAACGTTCTCAAGACTCGGACGGGACGCGGTCGGGTACGTGAACGTCAGCCGCTTCATCTCGATCCGGGTCGGCACTTCCACGTCCGTCGGCCGATCCTGGTCCGACAGATCCGGCTGCTGCGCGAGCGACTCGTCCAGCCGGTCCGCCGATGCGCTTCCGCGCTGCAGCACGTTAATGAATTCGCCGAAGGATATCATCGGCCAAATGAGCATGCCCAAATAAATGTTGAACGAAATCAGCTGCCCGAGCGAAATTTCATTCCGAAAAACAAGATAGGAGCCGTAGCCGATGCCGATCGAATAGCTGACGCCGACGATGATCGAGATGATCGGCTGAAAGAGCGCGTTCAGAATCGATACGCGCTTGTTCTTATGCATGACCTCCGTCGTCACTTCGTCGAAGGCGGAAGTATCGTCCTTCTCCTGCACGTACGAGCGGATGACCCGGATGCCGGAGATGGATTCGAGCGCGTGATCGTTCATTTTGCCGAAAGCGGCCTGCGCGTCGAGAAAGCGGGTCCTTACCCGCTTGCCCAGCTTGCTGATCGCGACCGCCAGCAGCGGCAGCGGAATAAGGGCGGCGATCATCAGCTTGTAGCTGACGAACGAGACCATCATGACGATGACGACCGAAGCCCCGACAAGCGTGTTGACGAGCGTCATGACGCCGTAGCCCGCCGTCTGCCCGATCGCAAGCACGTCGTTCGTCGCGAGCGCCATCAGCTGTCCGGTGCTGTTGCGCTGGAAGAAGCCCGGCGTCATTCGGGTCAGATGGGCAAGCAGCTTGCCCCTCAGCACTTTCTCGATGAGCGCCGAATTGCCGAACAGCGTCGTGATCCATACGTAGACAAGCACGTAGAGCAGCAGCGCTAGCCCGATTAGCAGCAGCACGGTCTGCGAGAGGCTGGATCCGGTCAGGCTCTCGTCCCGAATCTGGTCGACCGTTCTTCCGATCAGATTAGGCGGTATTGTGGAAAGAATGCTTACAAGCGCCATAATGCTGACGGCAACCGCGTAGCTCCCCCATCTATCCTTGAAAAACCATTTCAAACGATGTACGAAAGTCATAAAATCCTCCTTCGCTTCCGGATAATGAAACGACGTTTCCTATGCGGGCGAGCCGCCATCTTCCATAATGCTTGAATTTCCTGTTTTATGCAACAACAAAATGCGAAAATATGTTCCCACCCTTCGGCCAACTTCATCTTTGTTCTTAATAACGAATATGCTATGATGGGGATACGACCGCGGGCACGCGGCCTGAACGTAACCAACCTTACAGCCGGGGTGAGTGGAATGGACTGTGCCATTAGCGTTATCGTACCGATCTACAACGCCGGGGAGCGGCTGCATCGGTGCATCAGCAGCATTTTGCGTCAGTCCTTCCGCGATTTCGAACTGCTGCTCGTCAACGACGGCTCCACCGACGACAGCGGCTCCGTCTGCGAGCGGTACGCCGCCCTGGATCGCCGCGTCAAGGTTATCCACCAGGCGAACGCCGGGACGAGCGCAGCCAAAAACGCCGGAATCGCGAACGCGGCCGGCAGCTATATCGCCTTCGTCGACGCCGACGACGAGGTGGCCGTCCCCTTCCTCTCGTCACTGTACGAAGCGGCCGAGGATCTGGCTTGCGACGTCGTCGTAAGCGGCTATGTCGCGATGCCCGGCGGCCGGATCGTCACGCCAAGGTTCAAGCTGCGCGCGCCGATGAACGGAGCGGACTTCGTGCTCAGCTCCGAGGCCGTCCATTCCAATAACGATCTGTGCTTCGCGTGGAGAAGCTTGTTCAAGCGCGAGCATCTGGCCGGCGGGCGGATCCGCTTCCGCGAGGAGCTCTCCATCGGCGAGGATACGATCTTCACGCTGGAGGCGCTGCTCCGCTCCGGGCGCGTATGCGCGATCCCCGATCCGAATTACCGCTATACCGTCGACAATCCGGGCAGCATCATGAACGCCGCCTACAAGCCCCAGCTTGCCTCCGTGCTGATCCGGCAGTACGAATGGCGCAAACGGCTCTCCGAGCAATTCGGCCTGCTGACATGCCGTCATTACCGGAAGGATATGGCGGACTATTACGTCAGATCGATCTACGGCATGCTTGTCAAAAACTTGAAGAACGGCCCCTCGCCCCCCCTTCCGGCCGACCTTGACGCCATCGTGCGCAGCCCGATGATGACGGACAGCGCGAGCGAGCTTGGCTTCATGTACAAATGCGGCAGCATGAAGGAGTATTTGCATTTTTTGGCGCTCAAAGGCAAGCTTACCCCGATTTTGTTCAACAAGGAGTTCCGGGACAAAAATCCGGCGTCGCTCTCGCCGTCGAGCAGGTGACCCGTCAAGCTTCCGCCCCGCACGAAGATGCAGAGATTCCGGCAGCGCCTTTATCTGAAAAAAACTTAACATGACATTGACATCAACCGTCACTGTTTCACGCCATGCAAACGCCGCCATTCGTATAAAAAAACTGCCGGGCATCGCCCGGCAGCCTTTCCGTTCATTAGTTCGGAAGAGATAACACGCCTTCGCTTCTCATCACATTCTGCCATTTGCGGTACAGCTCCCACGCCGCGCCGTCGTCGAGCAGCGCTTTGCACGTGTACAGCCCTTCCTCGACCGACTCCACCTTGCCCGCCAGCTGCAGCCTGACCGCGGCGTTCAGCAGCACTTGGTTGACGAACGCCAGATGACCTCGTCCCTGCAGCACCGCTTCCGATACGCGAAGCTGCACCGCCGGCGTCCATACGACGTCCGGCAGCGCCGTCTCGAGCCCGTAAGCGTCGGGATCGACGATATGAAGCCGGGACTCGCCTTCCTCCACGAAGTACGTGCGCGTCGGACGTTCGATGAACAGATCCTCCGACCCTTCCGCCCCCTGCACGATAAGCGCCTTCCGGTATTTCAGGTTGTTCGCGAGCTTCGCCATCCGCTCGAATACGGTATTGTGGTAGACGCCGAACGTCAAATACGGGGAATACGAATAATCGATCAGCTTCTCGGCCGTATTGAGCACCGTCCGCATGTCGAGCTCCACGCGAATGGAGCGGAGCGCCTTCAACGGCGGACACCATTCCTCGGCCGGAACGTACAGTACGCCGGTGCCTTCCGCGGCTTTCGTAATTTGCCCGCGCGACAGGCCGCCCGGGTCGATCCCCGCTTCGCGCAGCAGATCGTGCAGCGTAATTCCCCACTTCGGAGGCAGCGACGGCATGCCGTGAAGCGTAACCGGCAAGCCGGCGGACGCCAGCAGGAATGCGGCCGGGAACGTCGCGAAGAACGTCTTCTTCCGGCCGTCGTAAGGCCCGGCGCAATCGAGGCCCTCCTGGATCGGCGCGCGGTAAGCATGCTTCCGGCACACCGCGACGAACGCTTCGATTTCTTCCACGCTTTCCATCTTAATTCGCTCGGCGACGAAGAAAGCGCCAATCTGGGCCGGCGTTGCCTTCATTTCCAGGATCGAATCGGCCGCAAGCAGCGCCTCGTCGTAGCTTAAGTCGCGCGCTCCCCGTTTTCCCCGGCCGACTTCCTTCAGTAGGTTCGTAAACATCGCAAGGCCCCCTTATTTTTGCTCTTGAAGTAACTGATATACCTTAACGATCGACGTCGCCACGTCAACCATCCGCTTGCGTTCGTTCATCGCCTGCTTGCGCAGCACCTCGTACGCTTCCGCTTCGGATATGTTTTTGATTTTGCACAAAATCCCCTTCGCCATATCGATCCACTTCCGCTCCTCGAGCCTGCCTTCAAGCTGCTTCTTCTCGTTCAGCCACTGCTGCCTCTCGAAGCATTGCTTGGCGGCGAAGTGAAGCGCCCAGTGCAGCTCCTGCTCGGACATGGACGGCGTCAGAATGCCGTCGACCGGCACGTCGTCCTCGCAGAAGGCGGCGGACATGGATGCGGCCGACGCGCTGCACCACCACAGCATCGGAGCGGCTTTTCGCTTAAGCAGCCGCGTGCCGACGCCCTTCACTTCGTCCAAGGGCAGATGGATGACGACCGCGTCCGCCCCGCTCATCTGCAGCTCGGCCGACATTTCGTCGCTCGCGCGAATAATATGGTAGCCGTAATTTTCTAAAATATATTTTGGCGTCTCTTTCTTGGAAAGCTGATTTGACTGAGGGACCGCCGCTGCTGCCGCCCGATGATCGACCACTAACAAAGAACGCATAAAGAAGCGCCCCCTCCTCTAACGACTTTTCTATAATCATGTGCACAAGTCTTTTTCTTTGTTACTATATATAACATACAAATGCCGAAATTGTCATTACCCGAATTTTTACCGGCAAAATAATGTCAAGTATATTGACATGCGTTCCAAAACCGTTGTATAGTTACGTTATCAACTACAAATCATTCGCGAATACAACGGTGTGTTCGTTAGAAGCGGCAAAGAAGCCTGCTTTCGTCATTCACAGGAGACGTGCGTTCTCCTTCGATGCGAAGCAGGCTTTTATGATTTTCCCTACAGACAGAGTTTGAGAGGAGAGAAACACGATGGCAACTAAGAAGAAACTGGTACTCATCGGCAACGGCATGGCAGGGGTACGGGCGATCGAGCATCTGCTGAAGCTATCCCCGGAGAGCTACGACATTACGATCTTCGGCGCCGAGCCGCATCCGAACTATAACCGCATTATGCTGTCCTCCGTTCTGGCCGGCGGCGCGGACATGAAGGAAATCGTCATAAATGATTGGGACTGGTACAAGGAAAATAACATTACGCTGCATGTCGGACATAAAATTACGAAGATCGATACCGATCGCAAAACGGTCGTCTCGAACCTCGGCATCGAAGCCGCTTACGATTCGCTGATCGTCGCCACGGGCTCCAACCCGTTCATGCTTCCGCTCCCGGGAGCGGACAAGGAGGGCGTCATCGCTTTCCGGGATATCAAAGATTGCGAGACGATGATCGACGCGTCCAAGCAATATAAGAAAGCCGTCGTCATCGGCGGCGGACTGCTCGGTCTCGAAGCGGCAAGGGGGCTTCTCCATCTCGGCATGGAAGTGAACGTCGTCCACATCAACCCGTACCTGATGGATCGCCAGCTCGACGAAGCCGCCTCCCGCATGCTGCAGCGCGAACTGGAAGCCCAAGGGATGCAGTTCCTGCTCAAGAAGAGCACCGCTTCCATCAAAGGCAAGCGCCGCGCCACCGGACTCGTCTTCTCCGACGGCAGCGAGGTGGACGGCGATCTGGTCGTCATGGCCGTCGGCATTAAACCGAACGTCGACCTCGCCAGGCTGACGGGCATCGAGGTGAACCGCGGCATCGTCGTCAACGACTTCATGCAGACGAGCGTGCCGGACATCTACGCGGTCGGCGAATGCGCCGAGCATCGCGGCATCGCCTACGGTCTCGTCGCCCCGCTCTACGAGCAAGGCGCCGTGCTGGCCAAGCATCTGGCCGGCGTCGAGACGGCCGGTTACGCAGGCTCCGTCACATCCACGAAGCTGAAGGTATCCGGCGTCGACGTATTCTCGGCCGGAATCTTCGTCGAGACGCCGGATACCAAGGCGCTCAAGATCCAGGACGATCTGGGCGGCACGTACAAAAAAATCGTGCTCCAGGACGGAAAGCTTATCGGCGCGGTTCTGTTCGGCGATACGTCGGACGGCGCGGAATTGTTCTCTTACATTAAAAGCGGCGAATCCGTCGCCGGCCGCGAGAAAGAGCTGCTGCTCGGCTTCTCCGCGGACCAGCTCGGCCAATCCTCCGGAGGCAACAGCAGGCTTGAAGCGATGGCCGACGATGAGATCATTTGCGGATGCAACGGCGTATCGAAAGGAACGATCGCCGACGCCATTATGAATAAAGGCTGCAACACGGTCGGCTCCATCAAAGCTTGCACGAAGGCTTCCGGCTCCTGCGGCGGCTGCAAGCCTCTCGTCGAAGGCCTCCTGCAAATCTATGCGGGCGATTCGATAGGCGAGCCGGTCAAGGAAGGCATCTGCGGCTGCACGACGCTGAGCCGCGACGAAATCGTCGAAGAAATTACGCGCATGAAGCTGATGAGCACCAAAGAGGTCATGAACGTCCTCGGCTGGCATAATCCGGAAGGCTGCTCGAAGTGCCGTCCCGCCCTCAACTACTACCTGGGCATGCTGTATCCGGAGGAGTACGTGGACGAGAAGGAATCGCGCATCACGAACGAGCGTTACCACGCGAACATTCAGAAGGACGGTACTTACTCCGTCGTTCCGCGGATTTACGGCGGCGTAACGTCCCCGACGGATTTGAAGAAAATCGCCGAGGTCGCCGAGAAGTTCGAGGTGCCTCTCGTGAAATTCACAGGCGGACAGCGTCTCGACCTGCTGGGCGTGAAGAAAGAGGATTTGCCGAAAATTTGGGAAGAGCTCGACATGCCGTCCGGTCATGCATACGGCAAAACGCTGCGCACGGTCAAAACCTGCGTCGGCAATACGTTCTGCCGGTTCGGCACGCAGGATTCCATGGGCATGGGCATCCAGCTGGAGAAGGCGTTCGAGCGGCTTAACACGCCGGCGAAAGTGAAGCTTGCCGTATCCGGCTGCCCGCGCAACTGCGCGGAGGCGACGATCAAGGACTTCGGCGTCGTCGCGATCGACGGAGGCTGGGAGCTGCACATCGCGGGCAACGGCGGCGTGAAGGTTCGCGCGACCGATCTGCTCTGCATCGTGAAGACCGAGGAAGAAGTAATGGAATGGTCGTCTGCCTTCCTGCAATATTACCGCGAGAACGCGCAATGGAACGAGCGTACGGCGCAATGGGTCGAGCGCGTCGGACTCGATGCGGTGAAGCAAGGTCTGGAGAACCGCGAAGACCGCCTCGCACTGAAAGATCGGCTTGAGAAAGCGCTCAGCGTGACGACCGATCCTTGGAAGCAAATCGTCGAAACCGACGAGCTTCGCAAAAATTTCGAGCAACTGTCCGGCGCCGAACCGGTTAAGCTATAGCGCTTATTCTTCCTTCGCTGCCGTTTCTATTATACATTTCAGGAGGGTACATCTATGACGACAAAGCTGCTGGTAGCCAACCTATCGGATATCGATGTCAAAGGATCGCGCAAAGTCAAAATCAACGATACGGAAATCGCCGTGTTCCGGCTGACGGACGGCAGCGTCCTTGCCGTAGAAAATAAATGCCCGCATAAGGGCGGACAGCTTTCGGAAGGGATGGTGTGCGGCACGGCCGTGCACTGCCCGCTCCACGATTGGAAAATCGATCTTCGCAGCGGACGCGTGCACGAGCCCGACGACGGCTGCGTGACAACCTTCGAGACGGAAGTCGACAGCGAGAGCGGATCGATCTACGTCACCATTTAGGTAGGAACGGAAATAAGAAATTGGCACGCCTCGCGGCCGCGAAGCCGCGTACGGATGCGTCGATAAAAAAGCGATATAAGCGAGGGGGATCAGCCTATGAGAAGGATGGCTGCAGGGAAAGTGTACATTGTCGGTGCCGGTCCGGGCGATCCCGAGCTTATTACGGTGAAAGCCATGAGGCGCATTCAGGCCGCGGACGTCATTTTGTACGACCGGCTGGCGAGCGAGGAACTGTTAGGCTACGCGCGGGAAGACGCGGAGCTCGTCTACTGCGGCAAGGCGCCGGGCATGCATGCGATGCCGCAGCAGCTCATTAATGAAGCGCTTGTCCGCTACGCGCTCGATGGCAAGACGGTCGTCCGCCTGAAGGGCGGCGATCCGTTCGTCTTCGGAAGAGGCGGCGAGGAAGCGCTGAAGCTTGCGGACTGGGGCATCGATTACGAAATCATCCCCGGCATCACGTCGGCGATCGGCGCCGCCGCCGCCGCGGGCATCCCGGTCACGCACCGCGAATATGCCGCTTCCTTCGCCTGCGTGACCGGCAGCCGCTGCCACGGCGACAAGACGCCCATCCGCTGGGACTTGCTCGCGCACGGCGTCGATACGCTCGCCATCTACATGGGCGTCAGCCAGCTTCCGGCCATCCGCGAGGAGCTGCTGAAGCACGGTAAATCGGCTTCGACGCCGGTCGCCCTGATCGAGCGCGGCACGACGTCGCGCCAGCGGACGATTACCGGGACGCTGGCGGATATTCACACGCTTGCCGCCGCGAAGAAGCTCAGTAACCCCGCGCTCATCATTATCGGCGAAGTCGTGCGCGTCCGCGATCGGCTGCTCCAGGCGGAGCAGCGCGCGATTTCGATGATCGGTTAATAAAAACCGCCCTGCATGGAGGGCGGTTTTTTAATTTCAAAAACTGAAAATATAAGCGAAAGAAGGTTATTTACTGGGCGTCTAGTTTCAAATTTTGAAGCTTAATCGGTTAATACCGAATGAAGCAGCCCGAATCGTATCATTTAATCTCAAATATTGATACTAAATCGGGTGCGAGCGTGGTTAAGCGCAATTTTAGTTTCATTTTTTTTAATTAGCATTACCTTCCAGAGCTTAAATGTCGTCGTAGAAAGCGAGCGCATTGGGCAGCGTTCGAAAAACGGGGCTGTCTTTAAAAGGCCGCTTCACGACCTATTAATACAGCCCCCGCATGAACTATCCTTCTTGCACGTAACCGTTCAGCTTCAGCCAAGATGCGCAAGTATCGGTCCAGCCGTCCGCATGCGGCTCGTCCTCCGCCAGACCGAGACCGTGGCGCCCCTTCGCGTAGACGTGCAGGTCGAACAGCACGCCCTGCTTGCCGAGCGCCGACGCGAACAGAAGGCTGTTCTCGACCGGCACGGCGCCGTCGTTCGACGTATGCCAGAGGAAGGTCGGCGGCGTATCCTTCGTCACGTTCAGCTCGTTGCTGTGCCGCACGATCTTCGCTTGGTCCGCGTCCTTGCCGAGCAAATTTTCCCTCGAGCCTTGATGCGTGAACGGATCCTTCATCGTAATGACCGGATAGCATAGGACGAGCAGGTCGGGCCTGCAGGACTGGCGTTCGATCGGGTCCACCGCGTCGCGATTGCCCGGATCGAAGCTTGTCCCGGCGTTCGCCGAGAGATGGCCGCCCGCGGAGAAGCCGAGCAAGCCGATCCGGCCCGGATCGACGCCGAAGCGGACCGCTTCGCGGCGGACCGTACGGATCGCCCGCTGCACGTCAAGCAGCGCGCACGGATACTGGTACGGCGCGACTCGATAACGGACAACGAATGCGGAGATGCCAAGTCCGTTCAGCCACTGCGCGATCGGCTCCCCTTCATGGTAGGCGCGCATTCCGTAACCGCCTCCGGGACAGACGACGACCGCCGGACGATCGCTTCCTTCGACCAGGTACGGCGTAATCGCCGGACGATCCTCGTCGGTATCCCCTTGTGCGTAAGGCGCTCCGCCCGGCCATAATAAAAGCTCATCTTTCATTCGGTTAATCCTCCCCTGAATGCGCAAACCGGCTATGTCCGCCATCAGGCGGCAATAGCCGGCGCATAATTTCTGTCAGCTTTCCCCATTATATAACCAATCGGCAACCGCTGTCACCGTCCTTCGGCAGCCGTATAGCTAAGCGCGGCCTTTCGCCGACGTCAGCGCGCCGATCAGTCCGATACACGCCCCGAGCAAGGCGCCCGCGGCAACCTCGCGCGGCTGATGCCCGAGCGTCTCCTTCAGCTTCTCGCGCCTGCGCTTATGATAAATGCCGGGATGCTCGCCCGAAAGCTTCTCGACGTCCTCGTCCAAATCGTTCACCTGAACGGCGATTTCCCCGGCATGCCTGCGAATATTCATCGCGTCATACATGACGACGATGCCGAGCATGGCCGAAATCGCGAACGCCGGCGTCTTCAGCCCGTATTTGGCCGCCGTATAGGCCGCCAGCGCCGTTACGCCGCTGGAATGCGAGCTGGGCATGCCGCCGGTACCGATCAGCTTGCGCATATCCCACTCCCCCGTGACGGCATAGTGCATCGGCAGCTTCAACAGCTGCGCCGCGCCGACCGCTGAAAGCGCCGTGCAAAGTCCCCTGTTTGCCATAACCGTTCAGCCTCCTATCGTCATTCTCCCGTAGGTTGCCCTGCCCCGGACCGTTTCATCCCTCAGCCCTGCCAGCGCAGCCATAGCCGCAATTCGTTTATAATGGGACATATGTCCTTTTCAAGATTGGATGTCCTTTCTTACAATGAAGAACGGGAGGCGGCAATGATTCGATGCAAAGGGATGAACGGGTAACGGCCTATGCCGCTCGGCATAGGCTGGATGCGATATTTAGCGAGGCGGAGATCGACCGGATGCAGCTGCATACGTACGCCAGAGGCGAGACCGTCTGCTCCGCGGGAGAGCGGCTGGACCGCTTGTATTTGCTCGTAAGGGGCAAAATCAAAGTGTACACGACGCTGCCGAACGGCAAATCGGTCCTGCTTCGTTTCAATGAACCGCTCGCCGTCATCGGAGACGTGGAGCTGCTGACCGGCTATCCGGTGCAGTGCATGGTCGAATCGGTCGGGGAGAGCGTTTTTTTGGTCGTGAAGCAAGAAGACTTGCGCGAGACCGCCCTGAAGAGCCCCCATTTTCTAACCTTTATTATTCGGCTGCTAAGCCATAAGCTGTACACCGCTTCCAATGCGTCCAGCTTGAATCTGCTTTATCCGGTGGAGAACCGGTTCGCGAGCTACCTCATCTCGATTTCGCCTCCGGAGACCGGAGCATCCGCGCAGGCGGAGCTGAAGACCGGCAAGCTGACGGAAGTCGCGGAAATGCTCGGCACGAGCTACCGGCATTTGAACCGGGTCATCGCCCGGCTGGCCAAGGACGGCATCGTCGAGAGGAAGCGCGGCGCCGTCCTGATCCTCGACCCGGTTCGGCTGCAAGAGCTGGCAAGCGGCAATCTTTACAGTTGATTTTTAACGACAGGGGGTTCGTACGGCATGATAGGGATCCTTTATTCCTTGCTCGCCGGTCTCGTCATCAGCGTCCAAAGCGTGTTCAACGCGCGGATGACGGAGAAGACCGGCTTCTGGTTTACGAACGCCTGGGTGCACGGCACCGGCTTCGCCATCACGCTTATTATCCTGCTGCTGCTGAAGGACGACGGCCTTGCGAGGCTGCCGGCCGTGAACAAGCTGTACTGGCTCGGCGGCGCCATGGGCGTCATGATCGTGTTTTCCGTCACTAAGGGCATCACGTCGCTCGGTCCCGCCTACTCCGTCGCATTGCTGCTTATTATGCAGCTGCTCGTCGCCATGGTCATCGACAGTCTCGGCTTGTTCGGCGTCGACCGGGTGCCGGTTACCCCGAACAAGCTGATCGGCATCGCCGTCATGATCGCCGGCGTCATCGTCTTCAAGCTTAAGTAAAGTAAACGAACCGCTCGCCCGGCGCGAACATATGGAACTTCTGCGCCGGATAATGGCGGTACAAATAATCGACGAAATACGCCGGATTCTCGTCGTTATGCGGAAAGAGGCCATAGTGCATCGGGATGAGCAGATCGGCGCCGACTTGCACCGCGATCTCGATGGCCTCCCTATAGTTGACGTTGCCGACGATGCCTTGTTCGTTCCGGACGAAATCCCGTCCGTTGATCGGCAGCATGGCGATATCGACCCGTTTGCTTTGAAGCCACGTTACCAGCTCGGAGAAGCCGACCGTATCGCCCGCGTGATAGAGATGGATACCTTCGAAATCGGCGACGTAGCCGAGAAACTTATGCTCGCCGGACTCGTCCTGCTCGAAATTCTCATGCTTGGCGGCGAATGCCGCAAGCGAGATTCCGCCGTCCAGCGTCAGCGTCTGCCCGTGGGAAATGCCGATCAGCCGCTCGTCGGCGAAGCCCCATTCCTTCATGAGCGGGAGATGGGCCTTCGGCACGACAAACCTCGTTTTCTTCGATTGGCCGATCGCCTGCAGCGTCTGCCTGTCCATGTGATCCTCGTGGTGATGCGAGCATACGACATAATCGACGTCCAGACATTGCGAAGGCGCAAGCGGCGACGGGAACGCCCTCGACCACGGCGAGCCGCTCAGCTCTTCCACCCAATCCGTCAAATACGGATCAAACAGGATCGTCTTTTGCTTCCATTTCGCCATAAACCCTTCCTGTCCCAGCGCCCACAGCGCCAGCGCCTGCTTCGGCAGCTCCGTCTCCGCGATTTCGCGCTGAAGCGCTTCCCCGCTTTTGTATACGTTCATCGATTCTTTCATCCTCCCGGCTGCCGCGCTTCATAGGCGCAGCTTGTTTCTTCCATTATAGCTTTGCGGACGGGACAAATCTAACCTCAAAACTTCCTTTCTCCCAAAAAAAGGGCTTCTGTAACCCTATAATTCGCCAATACATAGGAGTCTTCCCGCTCATAGAATAGAATGACACGGCGAATCGCGGCCGGCAGGTTCGGAGAATGAAAGGGAGTAGGGCTCGATGGAATGCTGTCAAGGCAAGGTCATCATTTGCAAAAACGAAGGAACGATCATTATCGGAAACGTCGGATCGATCACGACGAACTCCACCACGACATCCGCCAATGGCTCGGGTTCCGAATCGTCCGGCGAATCGGGGAACTCCGGCAATTCCGGATCGACCGAATTCTCTATGCGCATGCCGATCGGCTCAGGGGAAACACGGGCCTCGTTCACCCGCATGCCGGCCGCTTCTGGGGCATCGCGGGCTCCTGCCAACCGTACGCCGGCCGCTTCGGGGGCATCGCGGGCTCCGGCCAACCGCATCCCCTTGCGCAGGCTGCTTGGCGGGAGGCGACGCCGCCGCCGCAGATAATCGCCTTCAAGGCCGATCGGACGGAGCTCCTCCCCGGGAAGGAGCTCTCGCTTATGGCGCCGGCTATTTCCCTCCACCTGGAAAAATGGTAAGCTGTGCTTAAAGCGGGGCTGCAGGAGGGAATGTCGATTGTTAAAGAGAAAGCACGGAGACCGCGCGGACTGGAAACGCGTGCTTGAGAAACGGTACGCGCAGGCTGAGCTTGCGACCGAAACTTTTGCCGGACATCTGTCGTTGCTCAGCATTGTCAAAGTCTCCGAACCTCTCTGCGTGAGCTACGGCGACAGCAAGCTATGCATTGCCGACGACGGATACCTATGGCTGCAGCAATTCCCTTCGGGCAAGCGTCATTCGGTGACAACGATGTTCGACTCGGAAGGCAGAATCGTGCAGTGGTATATCGACATATGCCAGACGATCGGCCTTAACGAGGATAACGTTCCCTGGATAGATGATTTATTTTTGGATATCGTCGTTTTGCCGTCGGGGGAAACGATTCAAAAAGATGCGTCCGATTTTTTCCCACAGCTTGCCATTTGAACATAGGTAGGTTAGTATTAACCTTTTAAGCGACATTATTCGGACAAGCAGCGTCCATAGACTATAGAATTCGCAGGTGACGAACATGATCGAAATCAAAAAATCGACGCTAAGCAACGGGGAGTTTAATCGCGGGGTATTCGCGACCCGGGATATCGCGGAGGGGGAGCTTATCCATGAAGCGCCGGTCATTCCGTATCCGAACGAGGAGCATGAGCATATCGATAAAACGATCCTCTCCGACTACGTATTCGAATACGGCGCCAACCATACGGCCGTTCTGCTAGGCTACGGCAGCTTGTTCAACCATTCGTATACGCCCAACGCGACCTACGATATTAACTTTGAAAACCACACCTTCGACTTTTATGCCTATACGGCGATTAAAGCGGGGGAAGAAATTTTGATCAACTATAACGGAGAAGTCGACTGCGACGATCCGCTTTGGTTTATCGAAGAAAAGTGAACGGAGAAGACGACCGATAACGGCCGTCTTTTTTGGTTTCGGCGTAAGGGATGATCTCCATGATCGTTCGGTCTGCTCATAGCTCGGGGCAACAGATCTAAATTTTAGACCTGATTTCGTTAAATTGGCTCGGAAGACGGCCGGTTTGGCGGAAAACGGGAGCATCAGATCTAATTTTTAGACCTGATTGCGAAAAACGGGAGGTTTTGTGGGGATCAGGTCTAATTTTTAGACCTGATTACGTTAAATTGGCTCGGAAACGTCCGGTTTGGCGGGAAACGGGAGCATCAGATCTAAATTTTAGATCTGATTGCTGAAAATGAGGCGTTTTGAAGCGATCAAGTCTAATTTTTAGACCTGATTACGTTAAGTTGGCTCGGAATCGCCCGGTTTGGCGGGGAACGGGAGCATCAGATCTAAATTTTAGACCTGATTGCGGAAAACGGGAGGTTTTGTGGGGATCAGGTCTAATTTTTAGACCTGATTTCGCCGGTTTGGCGGGAATCGGGAATCCGGCTGTGCAGCCACAATCGCGCCATGCCCATGCCAAAAGAGCCCCGCCCCAGGGCGATTGCGCGCCTAAGAGCCGGGCTCTGTGCCAGCGAATGAATGGCTACAACTCCACCATCGCTTTGATGACCTTCGATTCGGGCTTCAGCCACGCGTCGAACTCGCCGATCATGTCCGCGAACGCGGCGCGGTGCGTAATGAAGCTCGCGACGTCGATGCCGCCGCCGCGGATTGCCTCCTGTACCGCGGCAAAATCGTCCGGCGTCGCGTTGCGGCTGCCCATCAGCGTCATCTCCCGCTTGTGGAACTCCGGGTCGTTGAAGCTCAAATCCGCCTTCACCAGCCCAACGTACACCAGACGGCCGCCATGCGCCACATAGCCGAAGGCGCTCTCCATCGACCGGGCGCTGCCCGTCGCGTCGAAGACGACGCCCGGGAATTCGCCGCCCGTCAGCTCGGCCAGCCGCTCCAGCGCCTGATGCCGCGCATTCACGGTCTCGTCGACGCCCGCCCATCGCCGGCAGAAGGCGAGCCGCTCGTCCAGCAGGTCCATCGCGATGACGCGCGCGCCGCGATGCTTCGCGAAGGCCATGACGCCGAGCCCGATCGGGCCGGAGCCGATGACGAGAGCCGTCTCGCCGGCGCGTAGCTCCGAGCGGCGCACCGCGTGCGCGCCGATGCTAAGCGGCTCCAGCACCGCGGCTTGATCCAGCGTCAGCCCGTTCGTCACAAGCAGATGGGATACCGGCACCGCGATCCGCTCTCTCATGCCGCCGTCGATATGGACGCCGAGTACTTTCATATCCGTGCAGCAATTGGTTTTCCCGTTGCGGCAGGCGATGCAGCCGCCGCAATGCATATACGGGATCACGGCGACCTGGTCGCCCGCCTTCACCTTGCCGCTCGGATCGTCCGCCTGCTCCACGATTCCGGCCAGCTCATGCCCGAGCACGCGAGGATACGTGAAGAAGGGCTGATTGCCTTTATACGCGTGCATGTCCGTGCCGCAAATGCCGATTCGGCGCAGCCCGACTATTGCGGTTCCCGGCTGCAGCACAGGCTCTTCCTGCTCGACCAGCCGAAGCCGGTCAATCTGTTCGCATACGATTGCTTTCACGTCGAGACGCTCCCCCTCTATCCATTCTGTCTTCCGCCGCCGCTATATTCCGCTCTCCCGCTCGGCCAGCTCCGGTTATGGACCGGCCGCAATATCGCCAGCACCTCGCCGAGCAGCTCTTCATCCATCGGCTCGTCCGTCCATTCGATGTTGCGGCGGATGTTGGCCGGATTCGCCGTGCTGACCAGCGTCGTCGGAATCCGCTCGTTCGCGGTCGAGAACTGGATGGCAAGCTTCGCGATGTCCGCGCCTTTAGCGGCGCAATGCTCGGCGGCTTTCTTGCAGGCCGCACGAAGCTCCGCATCCGCCGGATGCCAGTCCGCCGCCGGCCTCAGGCTGAGCAGTCCCATCGACAGCGGCGAGGCGTTGACGAGCCCGACCTCCCTACGCTCCAGCAGCGGCAGGATGTCCAGCAAGGACGTATCGTTCAGTGAATAATGGCAGTACGACAGCACCGCATCCAGCTCCCGCGCGGCCAGCGATCGCTCGAATACGGCAAGCGGCAGGCCGGAGACGCCGGAGAAGCGGATCTTTCCCTGCTCCTTCAGCTTGTCGAGCGCGGGGAACGCCTCCTCGGCCACCTGCTCGAACGGCGCGAATTCGATGTCGTGCAGAAACAAAATATCGATATAGTCCGTGCCCAGACGCTCCAGGCTTTCCTCCACGCTGGCGAGAATGCGCCGGCCGGAGAAATCGAATTCGTCCGCGCCGTAGCGTCCGGCCTTCGTCGACAGGATCAGCTTCTCTCTCGGAAGGCCGGCCATCGCCTTGCCCAGCACCGTCTCCGCCTTCGTCAGACCGTAATAAGGCGACACGTCGATCAAATTGATTCCCCTATCGACGGCCTCATGCACCGTGCGGACGCTCTCCGCGTCGTCGGTCTCCCGGAACACGGAGCCGAGCGACGACGCGCCGAAGCTGAGCACGGAAACGTCCAATCCCGTTTTTCCAAGCTTCCTGTATTTCACCTGTTTCAACTCCAATCCCAAGTGTAAACGGCTGACGCCGTCCTTTGGCGGCATAAGCTCGTGTGGCAGCGCCAGCCTACAAAATAACGCCGTCTTTGAAAATCGCGATTTCCTTGAAGCCGTTGCGCTCGTTGTTCGTCCGCTCATCCCCCGAAGCAAGCCGGATCAGCTGCTCCCACAGCTCGCCCGTCAGCGTCTCCATCGACTTGTCCTCGAGCAGCGCGCCCGCGTTGAAGTCGATCCAGTTCCGCTTCCGCGCGGCAAGCTCGCTATTGGTCGCGATCTTCACCGTCGGCACCGGTCCTCCGAACGGCGTTCCCCTCCCCGTCGTGAACAGGACGATGTGCGCGCCGCCCGCTGACAAAGCCGTCACCGACACGAGGTCGTTGCCCGGCGCCTCCAGCAGGTTGAGCCCGCTGGCCGTAATCCGCTCGCCGTAAGGCACGACGTCGCGCACGATCGCATGGCCGCCCTTCTGCGTGCAGCCGAGCGACTTCTCCTCCAGCGTGCTGATGCCGCCCGACTTGTTGCCGGGTGAAGGGTTCTCGTAAATTTCCTGGTCGTGCCGAATAAAATATTGCTTGAAATCGTTGATCAGGTTCACGATCTTGCCGAATACTTGCTCGTCCGCGGCCCGGTTCATCAAGATCGTCTCCGCCCCGAACATCTCCGGCACCTCGGTCAGTATCGCCGTGCCGCCGGCCGCGATCAGCCGGTCGGACACCGCGCCGACGAGCGGATTGGCCGTAATGCCCGACAGCCCGTCCGAGCCGCCGCATTTCAATCCAAGCTTCAGCTTCGATACCGGCACCGGCTGCCGCTCGAACCGCTCGGCGTAAGCGACGAGCTCGTCGATCAGCTCGAGCGCATCTTCGATTTCGTCCTCCGCCTCCTGCGACTTCAGAAACTTCACGCGCTCCGGGCTATGTTCGCCGATCGCCAGCTTGAACGAATCGATCTGGTTGTTCTCGCAGCCGAGGCCGATGACCAGCACGCCCGCGGCGTTCGGATGGTTCACGAGCGACGCCAGCAGCTTCTGCGTATGGACGAGATCGTCGCCGAGCTGCGAGCAGCCGAACGGATGGGCGAAATGGTACACGCCGTCCACGCGCCCCCCGTACGCGGCGTGGGCTCTTCTCGCCACGATTTCGCATGTTTTGTTAATGCAGCCGACCGTGTTGATGATCCAGATTTCGTTGCGGATGCCGACCTCGCCGTTGTCGCGGACGAAGCCTTGGAACGTACGCGAGCCGTCAGCTACCGCCGCCGGGCTTCCTTTCTCCCCGAAGGCGGGCTCGTACGCGTAATCGAGAATGCCCTTCAGACCCGTCCCCATATTATGCGTATGCACCCAGCGGCCGGGCTCCAGATCCTCCTTCGCCACGCCGATCGAATAGCCGAACTTCAGAATATGCTCCCCTTCGCGGACGGCCTTGGTCAATATTTTATGCCCCTTCGGCACGTCGTCCAGCAGCGTCAGCGAAGTCGACTCCCCGCCTTCCCCGAGCGTCAGCGCATCCCCTTTGGCAAAAGGCTGCAGCGCCACGACGACATGATCGTTCCCGTGCAATTTCACCCAGCTATTCATTGGCCGACCGCTCCATTTCCGTCATATTCTTGCTCAGTATCGACGGAAGCTCCGGCCATTCCGCAGCCAGATCGCGTCCCCAGACGCTCGCAAGGCCGAGCAGCTTCCCGATCGTCGCTTCAAGCGGCCACTGCCGCTCCTCCGCCTGCGCCCATACGCCCGCGATCGTCTCCAGCAGGCCGGCGTCGTCGCGCACGGCATACGATGCGCCGCCTAGCGTCTCGCCTACGAAGCCCGCCTCCGTCCGCTTCACCTTGTAATAGCGCAGCAGGCCGGCGAACCCCCGGACAAGCCCTTGCGGCGCGTCTTCGCCGCCTCCGGCGTAATGCATAAGCGAAGGCAGCAGCCTCACCTTGAACTTGCTCAGACTGTTCATCGCGATATCGGATAAGCGATGGCGGATGAACGGATTGAGGAACCGCTCGTACACCGCGGCGGCGTATTGCTTCAGCTCCTCCTCCGCGATCGGCAGCGACGGAACGATCTCGCGCTCTACCGTGCCGCGAACGAAGGGACCGAGCTCGCCGTGCTCCATCGCCTCCCGCACCTGCTCGATGCCGTGCAGCAGGCCGATCGGCGTCATGAGCGTATGGGCCCCGTTCAGAATGCGCACCTTCCGCAGCTGGAACGGCTTCAAGTCGCTCACCCAGTGCACGTTAAGGCCCGCTTTGCGCAGCGGCAGAATCTCCTCGAGCGCAGGCTCCGCTTCGATGGCCCATAGATGATAAGGCTCCGCCGTGCTCAGCATCGGATCCGCGTAGCCCCATTCGCCGAACCAAGCCTCGGCTTGCTCTCCGCCCGGATACCCCGTTACGATCCGGTCGACCAGCGAATTCAGGAAGCGGTTATGCCGCGCAACCCACTCCTTGAACGCTTCGGGATAGCCCCAATCGTCGCTGTAGCGAAGCACGCAGCTCCGAAGCTCGTCGCCGTTGCGCTCCAGCAGCTCGCAGGGCAGGCAGATCAGCCCGCGCGCCGGATCGCCCTTGAAGTGAACGTACCTTCTATACAGCAGCTGCGTCAGCTTGCCCGGGAACGATTGGACCGGCTGCCCGTCGGCAAGCTCCTCCGGCCGGTAGGCGAGGCCCGCTTCCGTCGTATTCGATACGACGACGCGCAGATCGGCGCTTTCGGCGAGCGCGAGGAACCGGTCCCAATCGGAATAAGGATCGAACGCCTCGCGGAACACCGAAATCACTTCCGTCCGCTGTACGCTCTCTCCGTTTTCCAGCCCGCGGATCACAAGCGTGTATAAGCCGTCCTGCTCCGCGAGCGCTTCGATCTTCGGCTTGCCCCCGGGACGCGGCTGCGTCACCGCGACGCTCCCTTCGTAAAGCCCCCGCTTCCTGCACTCGTGCAGCATCCAGTCGAAGAAGCCGCGCAGGAAATTGCCCTCCCCGATTTGCAGCACGGTGACGGGCGCCTGCTTCGTTTGCTCGTATAAGGAACGCTGCTCTTCCGTCAACCCATTTCGGTTTAACTTGTTCATATCCGGTAAAACTCCTTTGCGTTTAGTCCGTATAACCTGCGCTTGTTCTCTTCCGGCCAATCCGCGGGCAGCGCCGCCTCGAGCACGCTCACCGTCTCGTCGTAGCTTGCCGCGAGCAGGCATACCGGCCAGTCGCTGCCGAACAGAACCCGCTCCGGCCCGAAGACGTCAAGCGCGTGCCGGATGTAGGCCGTGAAGTCTTCCGGTTTCCAACGCCCGTGATCCGCCTCGGTCACCATGCCCGACAGCTTGCAATACAAGCCGGGATGGGCCGCAATCCGTGCCATCTGGCTTCTCCAAGGCTCCATGACGCCTTCCCGGATACGCGGCTTCGCGATGTGATCGATCACCGCGTGCAAGCCGGGGACACGGTCCAGCAGCTCGGCGACGGGCTCAAGCTGATGCGAGACGACGAGCAGGTCGACCGGAACCTTTTTCTCCGCCAAAAAAGCGAGCGCTTCCAAAAATGCCGGCTCCAGCACCTTGCCCGCGTCCTGCATCTCCTGGATCATGACGCGAATACCTGCGAATTTCGGATGCTTCGCGAATCGTTCATAATGGTCCCGGTAATCGGGATCGCCGGGATCCAGCCACGTCACGACGCCGAGAATCGAATCCGTCCGGTCGCTCAGCGCCAGCAAATAGTCGGATTCGGCCAGCGTCGCCGCCGCCTGCACGACGATCGTGCCGTCCAGCTGATGCGCCGCCAGATGAGGCGCCAAATCCTCCGGCAGAAAATCCCGGTACAGCGCCGGGATATCGGGCGTAAGCCACCCGTAATCGCCCCGTTCGATGCTCCAATAATGCTGATGCGCGTCTATTCTCATCGCAATCGCACCTTTCTTCTCGCATTTCCTTTCATCCTCTTCATTATAAAAAACAAGATCGATGCGGGAAATGACCAGAAACCGCATATTTGTACTCTATTTTGATATTTGCTACAATCAGGCTGACAAATCCGGCAAACGAGGTGCAGGCCATGAACGCTTACCGCAAGCGATTTGACGCGCAGACCGCCTTCCCGTTCGAATGCGTGTACCGCGATACGAAGTCGGCGCAGAACGAGCTGCCCGACCATGTGCACGATTGGTACGAGCTTGTTTATTTATATAGCGGCCAAGGGACCTTCTTTATCGATCAGACCTTATACCGCGCGGCGGCCGGCGATATATTCCTCATTCCCGGCAACACGATCCACCGTTCGTTCCCCGACCCGGACGATCCGAAGACCGCGACGGCCCTGTTCTTCAGCGCGTCCCTCGTGCACGGCCAGCCTCTTGGCGATTCGTTCAGCTACCTCCTCTGCTTCGAGCGGGCGAAGCGCAGGAAGTCGTACAAGCTGTCGGCGTCCGCCAGGGAGAAGCGGCAGCTCGCCGAGCTGATCGACCGCATCCATGAAGAGGAGACGAAGAAGCTGCCCGGCTGCCGCCAGGCCGTCCTTCTGCTGCTGCAGCAAATTTTGCTGCTTCTCGGCCGGGCGGTCCCGCCTTCGGGCGAAGAGGCGCCCGCCCCCTCCGCACTCCCCGGCTGGATGACGGGCATCCTGGCCTATATCGACGAGCATCCCGGGGAGCCGCTCGGCTTGTCCGAGCTCGCCGCGCGCGCCTCCGTCACGCCAGCCCATTTCTCCCGCGCGTTCAAAAAGCTGACCGGCATGAACGTCACCGAGTACGTGGCGACCAAGCGCATCCTCCGGGCCAAGGAGCTGCTCATCGCTTCCGACGAGGCCGTCTCGCAAATCGCCGAGCGGTGCGGCTTCGAGAGCCTGCCCCATTTTCACCGGACGTTCAAGAAGCTGACCGGCATGACCCCGGCGCATTACAAGAAAAGCGAATAGCCGGCCGTAAACAAAGGGCTCCCGTACGCGGCAGAATTGCCGCGCCGGGAGCCCTAAGTTCAGTCTTCGTAACCGGCGCCGCGCCCTACGCCCCGAACAGCCGCATGAGCACGATTCCCGCGAAGGCAAGCGAAATGCCCGCTACCTCCGTCTTCTTGAATTTCTCCTTTACGACGAATCTCGTGTAGAGCAGGACGATCAAGACGTTAAGCGCCGTCACGGCGGATACGAGGCCGGCTTTGCCGAGGTCGAACGCCGTCACGATCAGCATCATGCCGAAAGCGTTCGTCGTACCGACGGCAAGGCCGACAAGGAAGGTACGCCCCGCGCTCCACGCTCCCGTCCCGGCAGCCGCCGCTTCGCCCGCGGCTTGACCCGATATCCGCAGCGCCGCGCCTTCGCGTGCCATGGCGCGGTCCGCCGCCATGCTCCTTCCTTGCCGCGCGTCGCGCAGCCACCACAGCCCGAAGCAGGAAGCGCCCGTGACGAACATGAAGAACATCGTCGGGAACAGCTCCGCTTCCGTCATCGTCGACCATTTGCCCGACAGATCGTTGCCCGCGAACAGCAGCATCGCCAGCAACCCCCACTGGGCGCCTTGCAGGTTGCGCAGCGACAAGTCGTTCGACATCCGTACGAGCAGCACCCCGCCGACGATGACGACGAACGCGACGAGCTGCATCGCCCGCAGCTCCTCCCGCCACAGCCCGTAAGCGACAACGACGACGACGACCGACGGCAGCGCCGTCAGAATGGCGACCAGGGACGCTTTGCCTACCGCAAAGCCCTTGAACATGCTCGCGTTCGCCCCGAACGAGAACAGGCCCATCTGGATGCCGATCAGCGCGGGCAGCGTCCAGTCGGATGCGAATGCGAGCGCGCACAGCCCGTTGACGATCGCCCCCATCGTGAAGGTGCCGCACAGCAATAAATTGCGGTTCAGCGGCTGCTGGCTGGTCCAATGGTAGAGAATGCCCCGCAGGCCGAAGCATACTGCCGCAAAAACCGAATACGTAAGCCACATGAGTGCAATAAATCCACCTTTCGTCTTGCCGAATCGCTCGATCGCGTTTCCACTAATCATATAGCAACCTCGCCGAAATTACACTCGCGAATCGCGAAGAGGCGAACTTCCGCTCCGCGCAAGCGATTAAGTGAAAACTTATAAAATTTTTATATTTTAAAAAACGGTTGGCTGAAATTGGGAATGCCCGTATAATAGCGATAGCCGCGCCGAAATCGGGCGCTGCGCCCATTCCACGAACAGCAAGGGGATTCCAATGGCAAACGCTGCAAAACGGCCGCATCTGCCCGAGCTCGACCTCGTCCGAGCGTTCGGCATCATCGCGGTCGTCATGATTCACGCCACGTCGTCGATCGTCAACAATTACGACCGCGCGTCGTCTTTTTACCCGATTTACGTCTTTTTGAACGTGTTCTCCAAATTCGCGGTGCCCGTTTTTATTTTTTTAAGCGGCTTCGTCCTGTTCTACAACTATATCGACAAGCCGTTCACGGCGCGGGCGATCGGGGAGTTTTACAAAAAAAGGCTGATGAAGACGGTCATTCCGTTCCTGCTCTTCTCCTTCCTCTACTGGGGCCTGACACGGCTGGCGAATTACGGCTTTACCGACATACGGACGTTTATCGGCTATTTCGCGAACGAAAATTTCCTTGAGAAGCTGCTCACCGGCAAGACGTATACGCATCTTTATTTCGTCGTCATCATTCTGCAATTCTACATACTCGCTCCGCTCCTGCTTTATGCTGTCAAGCGGCTGCCCTGGCTCGGCAAGCACATCGTCTGGCTCGGTCTGCTCGTCCAGTGGGCGTTCATCTACAAGCTGGCCGACGTCTTCGAATTGAAAAACCGCGGTTCCTACTCGTTTACGTATATGCTGTATTTTGCCGCCGGGGCGTTTATCGGCATTTATTATTTGAAGCTCGCCGACTGGATCAAAATATCGAAGCAAAGCGCGACGGCCGGCAAAATAACGGCTTGGGCCGTTCTGTGGACGCTGTTTCTGTCCGCCAGCTTAACCGAGGTGTACGTATACTACCGATACTACCTGGAAGGCCGGTTCGTGCTCAGCCCGAAGCTGCTCGAGCTGGTGAACGAGGTGCACTGCGTCGCGGCGGGGATCGCGCTTATCCAGCTTTCCGCTTGGATCTACGCCGCCTGGAACCGTACGATCGTGAAGGCGCTTATCCATATCGGGGCCGTTTCGTTCGGCATTTATTTGATCCACCCCATCGTGTTGTACGTATACAGGGAGATTGACGCAGGCGGCAACCCGCTGATCTACCATCTATGGGCCGCCGGAGGCTTCGTGCTGGCGCTGTGCCTTCCGTGGCTGCTCGTGTCGCTCAGCGCCCGCTTCAGGTGGCATTGGATTTTGTTCGGCCCGTTGCCGGCCGCGAAGAAGGCGCCTGCCGCTTCCGCGCCCAAGAAGCCTGGCATGGAAGCTTAATCAAGCAGCCGTTCGGGCCGCTTTCCCGACCGCGTGCCGTACGTCCGGGCCGCTTACCCGTAAATCGACCGGTACTCGATCGGGGACAGTCCTTCGGACGCACGGAATACGCGGATAAAATAACTCGTCTGCGCGAAGCCGCAGCGGGCCGCGATTTCCGTCACGGTTAAGGACGTCGTCGAGAGCAGCAGCTTCGCCGCGACGATCCGGCATTCCGCGACGTAACGGTTCGGCGTCTTGCCCATGACCTGCCGGAACAGCCGCAGGAAATGATAGGGGCTGTAGCCGGCAAGCTCCGCCATCCGCTCCAGGCTCCACGGCTCCTCGCACCGGCGGCGGATATGGTCGGCGGCGGCGCGGATCGCGCTTTGCTTCTCCAGCGCCGACGATCCTTCCAGCCGCTCCGAATGCTGCGACAGCTCCACCAATATTTCGTAGAGCAGCGCCGAGAGGCGCGGCTCGCTGCCCGTCGCGAACGGACTCGCGCACGCATACATTTCCTCCGTAAGCTCCTCGAATCTCTCCCTGGCCGAGAACGTGAACAGCCATCCCCCGAACGCATCGGCTTCCCGCAGCATCGGCAGCGGCAGCTGCGTATCGAAGTGGATCCAGCGCACGTCCCACGGATCGCCCGCGTTCGCGCCGTACTGCTGGAACGCTTGCTTCGGGTACAAGAAGCCGTCCCCCGCCCGGAGCTCCAGCCTCTCCCCGCCGTTCCCGCTTACCGCGTACCCGCTCCCCGAGAAAATCAAATGCAAATTGTAATGCTTCAGCTGCCCCCGCTCTCTTCGCTCCGCGTGCTGAGGAAACTCGCTGTAACGCCCGAACAGGTCCGGATAGCAGACATAATGCGGAAAAACCGGCTTCGGCACGATAAAATGCTGGCGCAAACGCTTTCCCTCCTCTTGGCTCAAATTCGCAATTTTGTATTATGAATCGCAGGATCTTATTATTTACTGCCCGGATCTTAGATTTTACTATAAATAATAGCTGCACCAATTCGCAAGATATTCTCATCACCTTATCATAATTGAACTTAGGAGGAGCATTCCATGAAGCATACCGACGCGCTTAACGATTTGCGCCTTGGCGTCTGCTACTACCCCGAACATTGGCCGGAGGAGCTGTGGGACGACGACTTCCGACGCATGCGCGAGCTCGGCTTCTCGGTCGTCCGCGTCGCCGAATTCGCTTGGTCGATCTTCGAGCCCGAGGAAGGGGTCTTTCAGTTCGGGCTGTTCGACCGCGCGCTGGACCTCGCCCACAAGCACGGCCTCAAGGTCATTCTCGGAACGCCGACCGCCACGCCGCCGGCCTGGCTGACCCACCGCTACCCCGAGGTGCTGAACGCGACGCAGGAGGGCGTTACGCTCCGTCACGGCCTACGCCGACATTACAATTACAGCAGCCCGAAATACCGCGAGCTGTCCGCCGTCATCGTGCGCCGGATGGCCGAGCATTACAAGAACCACCCGGCCGTCGTCGGCTGGCAGATCGATAACGAATTCAACTGCGAGATCAGCGAATTTTACGCCCCCGCCGATCACGACGCGTTCCGGGAATGGTGCAAGGCGAAATACGGGACGCTCGATAAGCTTAACGAAGCTTGGGGCACCGTGTTCTGGAGCCAGACGTACACCGGCTGGGAGCAGGTGTTTCTTCCGCGCCCCACGCCGGCGCACAAGCAGCCGAACCCGCATCAGGCGCTGGACGAGAAGCGGTTCATTTCCGACAATACGATCTCGTACGCCAAAGTGCAGACCGATATTTTGCGCGAGGTCGTTCCCCATCACTGGCTGACGACGAACGGGCTGTTCGGCCACCTCGACAGCCACCGGATGAACGACGACCTGCTCGACTTCTTCAGCTACGATTCGTACCCGCAGTTCTCGACGATCTATTACGATTCGAACGAGGAGAACCGGCTTGCGGACCGGGGCTGGAGCCAGACGCTCGGCACGGTGCGCTCGATCTCGCCGAACTTCTGCATCATGGAGCAGCAGGCCGGTCCCGGCGGCTGGGTGAACCGGATGGATATGCCCTCGCCGAAGCCCGGACAGATGCGGCTCTGGACGTACCAATCGATCGCGCACGGGGCGAATATGGTGCTCTATTTCCGCTGGCGGACGGCGACCTTCGGCAATGAAATTTACTGGCACGGCCTTAACGATTACCATAACCGGCCGAACCGCCGCATCCGCGAAGCGGGGCAGATCGGGGCGGAGCTTGCCGAAGCCGGCAGCCGCATCGCTTCGACCCGCTACGCGGCCGATATCGCGCTCGTCCGCGATTACGACAATGACTGGGACGGCGAATACGACGTCTGGCACGGACCGTTCGCCTGGCAGAGCGGCAAGGCCTGGTTCAAGGCGCTTACCCGCCGCCATATCCCGAGCGACACGCTGTTCATCCGCGGCGGCACGACGATCGACGAGCTGAGACGCTACAAGGTGCTTGTCTATCCGCATCCGGCGATCATGCGCGATGAGACGGCGGCGCTGCTGGAGCAATACGCGCGCGAAGGCGGCATCGTCGTCTTCGGCTGCCGGACTGGCTACAAGGATGAGCGCGGGCACTGCTACATGCGTCCGTTCCCGGGCGCGGCGGCGGGGCTGTGCGGGATCAGCGTCGAGGAGTTCACGATGGTGAAGGGCTCGCGCGAAGCGACCTTCATGCAATGGGACGGAGAAGGCGGCGCGAAGACGCAGGCCGATTCGTTCAACGACGTGCTGCAGCCGGAGAGCGATACGGTCAGCGTCGTCGCCCGTTATTCCTCCGATTATTACGCAGGCAAGCCGGCCGTCACGAGAAACGCGATCGGCAAAGGCGAGGCGTGGTACTTCGGAGCCGTCTTCAACGAGGCGTCGGCCGGCCAGCTCATCGACCGCCTCGGCCTCTCTTCGCCGGCGGCCGGCTGGCTGGAACTGCCGGAGCAGGTCGAGCTGGCGATTCGCCGGGACGAGGCCGGCGACTTATGCTTCCTGCTCAACTACGGCGAGCAGCCCGCGGAGATCGCGGTCCGCGAGGAGCGGACCGATCTGCTCACGGGCCGCAGGCTGAGCGGCTCCGTCACGCTCGAAGGCTTCGGCGTAGCCGTGCTGAGCCGGTAACCGATATCTCATCCTGCGGCGGCGATGCCGCTGCGGGATGCGTTTTTTGCGCGCTGGGGCCGGGGCGGAGAGGCGCGACGGCGTGCAGCAAGCGGATTCGTTTCAATATTTACATTTAAACCGTGTATCGTCTACAATTTAGGCGGGTAGTTTCAAAATTTGAAACTAATCCTCGCTTTTTAAGGCAGTAGGCGGGAATTGGCTGGTTTAGTTTCAGAGTTTGAAATTAAAAGGCCTCGCTGCCCTTCCTGCTCTCGTTTACTTTCAAAATTTGAATTTAAGACAGTGAACGCCCCCGTCTCATGAGACGGTCATCGCTCCCTCCATTACCATTCTTTTTTCCGCCAACGCGTGCATAAGGCTTGAAACCGTCCTCGAAGCGGCAATCGTTGCTTCCGTCCCTCCTTCACGCCAGCCTTACTCCATTTCGAACGTTCGCACAATCCGATCGGCACCACTGCCGAGCCCCTGCGGCCACGCTGTATTTTGTGCAACAGAATCGACGGGTTGTTCTTGTCCCTTAACTCCGTCATTGGGAGGAATTCTCGCCGGTTCTTTTGCATTTCTGCAACGCTACCGGACTCGCGCCTACCCGCCATACCTCACCGATATTTCCGAACTCGCGCCTGCCCGCCATACCTCACCGATATTTCCGAACTCGCGCCTGCCCGCTTGCGGCCCGGCAGCACATTCCTCCCTCCGCCTCCAGACCGAGCGCAAAAGCATGCTTCAGGAGGTAGGCTCATAAGCTGGATTTGTTTTACAATGGTTATTGCGAATAAAAACCGACGGAAATAAGCAGACGACACTTTGCAGGAGGTACCCTTATGCCCGTATTGGAAGTTCGGAATTTGAAAAAATCGTACGGCCCGGTTACGGCCGTCGCGGACATCAGCTTCTCGGTGGAACCCGGGGAGGTATTCACGATTATCGGCCCGAACGGGGCCGGCAAGACGACGACGCTCGAGATGATCGAAGGGCTCGTCACCCCGGACGGCGGACAGATCGAATTCGGCGCGCTGAACTGGGCGAGAAACAGCGAGCAGATTAAAGTGACGATCGGCGTGCAGCCGCAATCGAGCGCTCTTTTCGACCTGCTGACGGTAGAGGAGAACCTCGACCTGTTCGCGACCTTTTATCCGAAATCGCGACCGACCGCTGACGTGCTCGACATGATCAGCTTGACGGATCAGCGCAACAAATACGTCAAGAAGCTGTCCGGCGGTCAGAAGCAGCGGCTGGCAATCGGCCTCGCCATGATCAACGACCCCGAGCTGATCTTCCTCGACGAGCCGACGACCGGACTCGACCCGCAGGCGAGGCGGAACATTTGGGACATTATTTTGAAGCTGAAGGCGCTTGGCAAAACGACGATTCTCACGACGCATTACATGGAAGAAGCCGAGAAGCTGAGCGACCGGGTGTGCATCGTCGACCAAGGCAAAATCGTCACGCTCGACACGCCGGCGGCTCTGATCGACCGGCTCACGAAGGAGCGCGAGGTCAGACTCACGCTCATGGACGGCGAATCGGCCGCGATCGAGACCGAGAAGACGGCCCTTCTTCAAACCGCCGTCGTTCGGACTGCCCGCGAGGGCGATTCGCTTCGACTATGGACGACGCAGCCCGAGGAGACGCTGTATGAGCTGTTCGGCTTCACGAAGGACCGCGGCTTTCGGGTCGAGCAAATTTCGATCCGCGAAATGAGTCTGGAAGACGTGTTCATTGCCTTCACCGGCAAAGAATGGAGGGACTGATGAATAACGCAAAGCAATTTTCCAAAATGTTCGCCGCTCAGGTCAAAATGATGTTCCGGGAGAAACAGGTCTGGTTTTGGAATATTTTCTTCCCCGTTATTTTGATGGTTATATTCATGGTCATCTTCGGCGGCGGCTCGAGCGACAGCTTTAAGGCCAAAATCGCCGTCGTCGACCCGCAGCCGAACGCGACGTCCGCAAGCCTGATCGAGCAGATGAGGCAAATACCGGTGCTCGAATTCAAGGAAGCGGAGCCGGTCGCCGAGGAGCTCGGCACCGAGTGGGTCGAAGAACAGGACATCGACGCGCTGATCGTTCTTCCGGCATCCGAAGGCGCGGGCGCGATCCGGCTCATCGTGAACAAGGAAGACGAGCGGGGCGTTACGACGCAGGCGGTCGCCGGCATTTTGGATAAGCTGATCCAGCAGGCCAATCTGGCCGCCGCAGGCGCGACGCCAAGCATCAACATGACGATGGAGGCCGTGTCCACGGGCGCCGACGATTTGAGCTATGCGGATTTTCTGCTGACGGGGATGATCGGGCTTTCGGTGGCGCAGGGCGGCTTGTTCGGGATGGTCGAGCTCGTCGACATGCGGCGGCGCGGGTTAATGACCCGGCTTCGGATGACGCCGGCCAATATGACGCTGTACGGAATGGCCGGCATGCTTGTCAAGCTTATGCTCGGCATTATTCAGATCATTATTTTGTCGCTGATCGGCGTGTTCGGCTTCGGCGCCAATCTGCATATTAACGTGTTCAGCCTGGCGATCGCCTTCATTGCCGGCGGCCTGGTGTTCAGTGCGATGGGCTATCTGTTCTCGTCGTTCAGCAAAACGATCGAGGCTTATATGGGGATGGCCAATATCGTCAGCATGCTCATGATGTTTCTAAGCGGCGTGTTCATCCCGCTCGAGACGATGCCGGACTGGCTGCAGCCGGTCGCGCAGGTGCTGCCGCTCACCTATTTCGTCGACGGCATGCGCGACGGCCTGATCTATGCCTCCGGCGTGGCGTCCGGAGCCTTTTGGATCGGAATCGGCATTATGGCGCTGTGGGGCGTCGTCTCCTTCCTCGTCGGCGCGCAAGTTTATAAGACGAAGTCGATATCGGCTACCAGATAAAGGACGATGGCGGAGAACAGAAGGACCGGATGCGCGGCGGGCGCTCCGGTCCTTCTGTATGATTTGGGTCCGTTATATTTTGCAGGCTGCGTGCCCAAGCCCCGGCTTCTCGACCTGAATCGTCGCATGCTCGATGCGGAAGTCCGCCGCGATCTGCTTGATCGCCTTCTGCAGCACCTCTTGGCAGTCGGTGTTCTCCTCGACGAGGAGATGGCAGCTTAAGGCGTCCAGGCCGGACGTGATCGTCCATATATGGAGATCGTGCACCTCCTTCACGCCCTTGATGGAGCGCAGCGTCTCGGTTACTTGATCCGCGTTCACATGGGCCGGCGTTCCTTCCATCAGGATGTGAACCGTCGACGTAATGATGCCCCATGCGCTTTTCAAAATAAGGAGCGCAACAACGACGCTGATGATCGGATCGACGATATACCAGGAGAACAAGGACATGAGAATGCCCGCCACGATCGCCCCTACCGAGCCGAGCGCGTCGCCGATGACGTGGAGGTACGCGCTGCGCACGTTCAAATTGTCCTTGACGTCCGCCTTGCGCATCAGAAACCACGCGCTGGCCAGGTTGGCCAGCAGGCCGATGATCGAGATGACCATCATTGTACCGCTCGCCACGGCGGGCGGCTCCGAGAAGCGCTTGACGGCTTCGGCAATGATGAACGCGGCTATGACGAACAGCGCCGCCCCGTTGAGCAAGGCCGCCAATATTTCGAAGCGGTGAAAGCCGTACGTCCGGTTCGGCGAAGCCGGTCTCGCGGCCATCCACATGGCGACAAGGCTTAGCGCCAGCGCGGCGGCGTCGCTCAGCATATGGCCGGAATCCGACAGCAGCGCCAAGGAGTTGGTGAGCAGGCCGCCGACAAACTCGAGTACCATGATGCCGCCGGTGATCAGTAGGGCAATAAGCAGGCCCGCTTTGTTGTTCGGCGCATGCGAGTGGCCGTGATGGCCATGGCCGTGATGGTGACCATGGTGGTGTCCGTGATGATGTCCGTGATGGGCGTGGGAATGGCCTCCGGCTCGATGATCGCGGGATTTGTCGCCGGCGCGGCTGCTTGCGGCATGGGCGTGATCATGGTCGTGATCGTGCCCGTCGTGGTCGTGGTCGTGCTTGCACGCTTCGCCATGCTCGTGCGCGTGGTCATGATCATGACTGCCTGCTTCCCTATGCTCATGCGCATTATCATGGTTGCACGCTTCAACTCGCTTGTGCGAGTGGCCATGATCATGACTGCTCGCTTCGCCTCGATCATGCGCGAGATCATGGTCATCACTGCTCGCTTCGCCTCGATCATGCGCGAGATCATGGTCATGGCTGCTCGCTTCAACATGCTCATGAGCTTGATCTTGATTCGGCTTGCTCGCTTCACCATGCTCATGTACTTGGCCGCGGTCCTGAGCTTGGTCTTCTCCTTGCCCGTCAGAAAGGCCGTCATGCCGCTCCTCGCTGCGTCCTTCGTTGCCTGCCTTGTCCATCCGCTCTCCCCCGTTCGATTCCTGAAGCGGCAGCGCTTCAACCTTAGTCGTGACTTTTTTAATCGCAATAACATATGAACACTTGTTCATATATATTATATGTAAAACGGCAAAAGCTTGCAACAGCTTTTTTTATCTGTCATTCGGCGCTTTTACGATAAACCGTCGTTACGTTGAATGAAGCCATGGGCAAATTGATCGCAACCGCGCCACTTCTTCAAATGGAGTATTGGCTTTATAGCTTCCTTTTTATGAGTTCCCCCGCCAAAACGCGCTCCATTCCGCCGCTTTCCCCGAATCAGATCTAATTTCTAGACCTGATCGCCCCAAACGCGCCAATTTCCCGCCATCAGGTCTAAATTTTAGACCTGATCCCCGCTTCCCCTGCCAATACGTGCTCCATTCCGCCGCTTTCTTCGAATCAGATCTAATTTCTAGACCTGATCGCCCCAAACGCGCCAATTTCCCGCCATCAGGTCTAAATTTTAGACCTGATCCCCGCTTTCCCCGCCAATACACGCTCCATTCCGCCGCTTTCCCCGAATCAGATCTAATTTCTAGACCTGATCGCCCCAAACGCGCCAATTTCCCGCCATCAGGTCTAAATTTTAGACCTGATCCCGCTTCCCCTGCCAATACGTGCTCCATTCCGCCGCTTTCTTCGAATCAGATCTAAATTTTAGACCTGATCATCGCTCACCTCACCAAAACGCACTTTATTCCGCCGCTCTCCGAGTCAGCGTCCCGCCGAACCCGCACATCCACCATCCTATGCGAAAATGCGGCACGCGGAAACACTTGGCCTTCGCCCCGCCAACGCGACGGCCTGCCCCAGCTCCGGATGCGAATCTCCCATCGCGAGAGGCGGCGCCGTTAAGGCCGGCAGCCGCGGCTGTGGCCGGGAGCCGTTCGTCAGTTAAAACGGCGGTGACCGCCTCAAGCCCTTGCAGGGCTCTTGAAGCGGTCACCGCCGTTTATTACGCTGCAGGCCATCCAGCGGCCGTCAGCGCCTATTCATGCTTCAAATGCTGCAGCGTCAGCAGAATGATCTGCTCCACATGGTCGTCGTCCAGCGAATAGAACACCGTCTTGCCGACCTTGCGGCGCTTCACAATGCGCATATTCCGAAGCAGCCGGAGCTGATGAGAGACGGCCGACTGGCCCATGGAGAGCACCTGCGTCAAATCGTGGACGCATAGCTCCGATTGGACGAGCGCATGAATGATTTTCACGCGCGTCGGGTCGCCGAGCGCCTTGAACAAATCCGCCAGCTGCCCGGCGGTCGTCTCGTTAATCAGCTTGCTGCGCACGCTCTCGATGCTCGCTTCGGAGCCCGTGCAGCTATCGTCGCAAGCGGCCGTAACCTGGTTATCCATCTACATCCCACCAAACCTGTCCGTATTGAAGCTATTATAGCATGATTCCGTTCACCCGGTGAAATGAAGGAAACGCTCGAAAACGGCTCAGCCGACTGCTCCTATTACCACTCGAATCGATAGCTTCCCGATCCGACCCTTACGGCCACGCCGCCCCCGGTCGCCGCGCCGTCCGACACGGCCGCGATGCCCGCCGCATCGCTTAGCTTCGCGCCGCTCTCGGTGACGGCAGCCGCGTCCGCGGCGCCCGGCAGGACGATCTCCGCCGTCGCGTTAGGCGGGATCGTTACCTCGAGCGCCATCCGTCCCTCGCCGATACGGCTCCACTTGGAGGCAAGCGTGCCGTACATCGTCTCCAGCCTGCCCTCCGCCCAGCTGAGGCCCTCTCCCGGCTGCGGCGCGATGCGGACGTGCTTGTAGCCCGGCGCGTCCTCCACGGCTTGAATGCCGGCAACCGTTCCGTACATCCAATCGCCGATCGCGCCGTACGCGTAATGGTTGAACGAGTTCATGTCCGCGCTCCAGAAGCTGCCGTCCTCCTTGATGCCGTCCCAATGCTCCCAAATGGTCGTCGCGCCCTTCGTCACCGGATACAGCCACGAAGGATACGTTTGCTGCAGCAGCAGCTTATAAGCGATGTCGCTGCGCCCGTGCGCGCTTAACGCGTGGTTCAGATAAGGCGTACCGACGAAGCCCGTCGTCAGGTGATACTCGCTCTTCTCGAGCAGCTCCGCCAGCTTGGCGATCGCGCGCGCCTCCGCCTTCCCGTCCAGCAGGCCGAACGTCAGGGCGAGCACCTGGGCCGTCTGCGTCGGTACGGCCAGCCTGCCGGAGGCCGTCACGAACTCCTCCCTGAAGGCGGCTACGACGTTGCCGTGCAGCTCGAGGTATTCGGCTGCATCGTCCGCCTTGCCGAGCGCCGCCGCGGACTTGTGAAGGAGGGATACCGAATACGCGTAGAAAGCGGTAGCGATCAGGTCCTTGTCGGTCGCGCCGACGTAATCGCCGGATTTCGCGTCCAGCCCGAGCCAATCGCCGAAGTGAAAGCCCGTATTCCACAAATAGCGATGATCGCCCTGATTTCGGATGTAATTCACCCATGCCTTCATACTGTCGTACTGCTCCTCCAAAATTCGCTTGTCTCCGTAGCTGACATAGATCGTCCACGGGCAGATGACGGCGGCGTCTCCCCAAGCGGAAGAGGAATAAGCGTCAGGCCCGAGCACATGCGGAACGACGAACGGAATGCCTCCGTCGCCCGCTTGCTCTGCCAACACATCGTTCAGCCATTTTCTAAAAAACGGCGCCACGCCCGACAAATACGACGCGGTGCGGATGAACATCTGCGCGTCCCCCGTCCAGCCCAGCCGTTCGTCGCGCTGCGGGCAGTCGGTCGGCACGTCCAGGAAGTTGCCTTTGAGCCCCCACTTGATATTGTGCTGCAGCTGGTTGACGAGCGGCTCCGAGCACGCGAACGATCCCGTATCGGGCATGTCCGAATGAAGCACGACGGCCGTAAAATCATCCGGGGACGCCGTCAACGGAAAACCGGTCAGCCTCACGTAACGAAAGCCCTGGAACGTGAACCGGGGCTCGAACGTCTCGCGTTCCCCGCCCCTTAGCACATATTTGATCGCCTGTTTCGCCGAACGTAAATTAGCCGTGTAGAAGTTCCCGTCGGCGTCCAGCACCTCGGCATGGTGCAGCGTCACCTCCGTGCCGCTTCTCCCCTCCACCTCGAACCGGACCCATCCGACGAGGTTTTGCCCGAAATCGAGCACGGCCTCTCCCTTCGGCGTCGTGAGCAGCGCGATCGGCTTCAGCTCCTCCCGTTTGCGAACGGGCTCGTTGATCTGAGGCGTCAATGCCTCCTTGCTCCGCGGAAGCGTCTCTACCGCTTGCCAGCCATTCGCATCCTCCGGATAGCCCGGCGTGCTCCAGCCGGCGCGTTCGAGCCGGGCGTCGTACGTTTCGCCGTGATAAATTTCCGACATGAGTATCGGTCCCGTCGCGGCCTTCCACGTCCGGTCCGAGACGATCATCTCCTCCTGTCCGTCCTCGTAGACGACGCGAAGCTGCAGCAGCAGCGCGAGCCGGTCGCCGTACACGCACTTCTGGTCGCTCCAGGCCAGGTTCCCTTTGTACCAGCCGTTGCCTAGCATCGCGCCGAGCGCGTTGCGGCCGGGAGCGAGCAGCTCCGTGACGTCGTACGTCTGCGTCTGAATCGTATGCTCATAGCTGGTCCAGCCCGGCGTAAAATAACGGTCGCCCACCCGCTGCCCGTTCAGTTCCAGCTCGTAGAGGCCGAGCGCGGTCGCGTACAGCCGCGCCTGTCTGACCGCTCCCCTCAGCTCGAAGCCCTTGCGCAGCATCGGAGCTGCTTCCGCTTCGGGCGGCAGCAGCTCCAGCGGCGCCGCAATCCATTCGCCTGCCCACTCGCCCGGCGCAAGGACGCCCGTCTCCCAGAACGCGGCCGCCGACCAAGGCGACGGCTCGCCCGCTTCGTCCCAAGCCCGCACGCGGTAATAATAGCGTTTACAGGATTGCGCGGCGAAATCGCCCAGCTCCGCGTGAACGGAGCGATCCGATTCGACGCGCCCCGATTCCCACAATTTGCTCTCGAAATCCGCGTCTTCCGCCACTTCGATTTGATAGGCGGATTGGCGGACGCCTCTCCTCTCCGAAAGCAGCTTCCAACTAATCCGCGGACGAACAACCCCGATGCCGACCGGATTTTTTTGATACTCGCAGCTAAGCTCCTCAACCTTGAACATGACCGAGCCCTCCCGTGAATGGCTAAATTTGCTTGGCGGCTTTCCATGCCTGCCTGCCTTCCCCTATAATTATAAAAAAGCGAAGCGAAAGATTTGCAGGCATAACGGACATGATCATTCGGTATTTCGGACTTTTCTAAAACGCGAGCCCAAATCGTCGGCAGGTGGGAGGAACGTCATGAACCGACCGGTAGAAACGTATCGCGGGGAGCATTTTTTCGGGCAAAATCTGCTGCTGTTCGTCAACCGCAATAACGAGGATTTTCTGAATCCGTACCACAACCACGATTTTATCGAATGCACGTACATCGCGGAGGGCACCGGCTTTCACCATATCGGCGACAGCGTCCACAAGGTGCGCAAGGGGCATGTGCTCTTCATTCCGATCGGGCAGCCGCACGTATTCCGGCCGGTCTCTCCGAATATCGCGAGGAACCCGCTCAGCGTCTACAATTGCGTGTTCTCCCCGCAGCTGCTGCGCAAGCTTGGCGCGTTCGCGACGGACTACGGCTTGCTTCGGTTTCTGCGCGAGATGGAGGACGGGCAGCTGCCTCCCTTCGCGTTCACGGACGCGAACGATGAATACGAGAAGCTGTTCCTCGCGCTGCACCGGGAATTCATGCTCCGGCAGAGCGGCTCGGCCGATTATATGCACGCCCTTCTGCTGCAGCTGCTCGTCCTGCTTCAGCGTTCGATGGGGCAGACCGGCGCGCAGCCCCCTCCGAAGCAAACCGCGTTCGGCGAGCTGCTCCACTATTTGGACCGGCACTGCGGGCAGGAGCTGACGCTCGCGCAGCTCGCCGAGGCCAGCCGCTGGAGCGAACGCCATCTGCAGCGGCTGTTCCGCCGGCATACCGGACAAAGCTTCCTCCGCTGCCTGCAAAATATCCGCATCCGCAAAAGCCAGGAGCTGCTGCGCGGCTCGCAGCTGAAGATCGGCGCCATTGCCGAAACGGTCGGCTACAAGGACATTCATTCGTTTAATTCGCTGTTCAAGCGATGCACGGGCATGACGCCCGGCGCATACCGCAAAGAAGCGTCCGCGGGAGCGGCGCTTCGCGACAAGGAGGAGCCGGACCTATCGTGTTTACGTTAATCGAAAAGCTCTATCTGCTGCGGCTTCTGAAGGCGCAAAGCCGAAGACGATTCTTCTTCTTCCGCAAGAAGGATCCGTCCCATGACCGGCTGGTCGAGAAGCTGGAACAAATGATCCGCAACGAGCAAGTCAACCGCGAACAGCTGTAACCGGCGCGGAAGGCCGGCGCGAGTCTTGGCGGCGCAAGCTGCGCCGCGCAACATCAAGCTTAGTCAGTCACGGGAGGCGTTATGACAGGCAAAACCCATCTTCTCATCGGCGCGGCCGTCGGAGCGGCGGTTGCCGCTTCGCATTCATACGGCGACGATCGCGCCGCGCTAATTGTCGGCGTTGCCGGATTCTCCGCCCTGGCGGCCGATCTGGACGGCACGGGCATGCTCAGCAGCAAGCTAAGCAAGCTGTCGAAGCTCCTCCGCGAGGCGGCGCTTTGGGGCGGCATTTTGTTCATGGCGATCGTCTCTTATTTGTTTCTCGCCGGGCAACCGGTATCGCCCCTGCTCGGGCTGGGCGGCGCGGCCGCTTTCCTGCTCGGGCTCGTCATGAAGCAGGGCTTCATCCGGAACGCGCTCGTCAGCTTGGTCGGCATCGGCTTCATGTACGCCGGCTACGAGAGCCGGATGATCTGGCTCATCGGCTTCGGGTTGTTCGTGGCGTGGGTGCCGTGGCTGAAACATCGCGGTCTCACCCATACCGTCTGGGCGGTTCCGATCTGGGCGGCCATCGCCTGGGGGCTCGAGCGGCAGCTTGGAGCCGAAGGCGTCATGGAGGCCGCCGCGCTCGGCTACTTGTCCCATCTCGTCGCGGATACCCTAACGCCGAGCGGCGTCAAATGGCTTTATCCGATCGTCAAGAAATCGTTTAAGATCCGACTTTGACGAAAAAGAGCAGGGCTGCGCCCGTCAACGCACAATGCTGCGCCTCACCTCTGCTCGCCGAGGGCAAAGCCTGCGATTGTGCAGTCTTTACGCGATCGATGAAGCGGCCGAATGGAGTGCCTGCATATGTACACCCATTCCGGGATGCGAGCCCCCGCTTTTGTGCTTTCCAAGCGAAAAAAGATGTACATTCGCAGGTACTTGCTTCGCTCCAAACATGAAGCGCTCTAAAGCCTGCGCATTTGCAGGATTCGAATTGCGACGCGCTGCCTGGGCAGATCGCTCGGCGGCTTTCGCGCGGCGGCTCAAGCGCGAAGCGCATCATCCGCGCAAAAATCAGACCGGAAATCACGAATGGCGATGTCCAGAACTTCGGCATCGCCATTCGTTGATCAAGCGGACCTCTAAATAAGCAACTAAATTTTTTAGGATCGTTCTTCGTCCTCTTTCACCTCTACCACGATGCTGTCGAACAGCAGGCCGTCAATAAAAGGCAGCAGCCGCCACACGCCCGCCTCCGGCAGCGCCATCATGCTCGGAAGCGTCCGGTCCGCGCCGTTCACGCCGCCGCCCAGCCCCGAACCGGAGAATACTTCGATCATTCGATCGTCGCCTTTCTTGACGGCCATCACGGTTAGCTCGCCGTCAAGCTCCCCATCCTCTCCCCAGAAATGCCACAAATATTTATTGGCCTTCCCGGCGACAAACCCGGGGTCGATGAATCCTACCTTCCCCTCTATGCCTCTCATCGAATAGCTTCCCGACTTGAACGTCGGGCTTATATCCCAGGAAGGCTCGCTCAAGGACAAGACGACGTCGCCGTAACGCTCGCCGTCGAGCGCTACTTCGTAGCGCCACAGTCCGCCAAGCGGAAGCGCGAAGCGCGCGGTAAACCGCTCCAGCCCTTCGTACCCGCTGCTTGGCTCCATAATTTCAACGGGACGGACCGCGTCTGCCTGCTGCCCCGTTCGAAGATGGGTCGCCGCGATCGACAGCTTTTTGCCCCGAAATTCGGAGAAAGGCGCCGCGAACCGAAAAATATAACCCGCCTGAACCCCGGCCCTAAGCTCGGGCTCGGGAAATACTTGAAACCTCGTCTCTCCGTTCACGTTATAGACGCTTCGTTCCGCAGCCTGGCCGCCGAGTGGCAGCATCCCGTCCATGCGGAACAGGAGAAAGATCAGCGCGCCCGCCGCCGCAGCCGCAAGCAGCCACGGCAGCGTCCTTATTTTGCGCCTGCTTTCCCGCTTGATTCGCTTCCTGATCCCGGTCTTCAACGCCTCCGTAAAATGCTGCTCGCCGAAAGGCCGCTCCTTCAAGGCTTCGGCCCAATCCGGTTTGTCCATGTCCGCCATGCCCTTCACTCTCCCCTCGTCTCCGCTTCCAGCAACGCCGCCATTTTCCGCTTCGCCCGGTAGAGACGCGACTTGACCGTTCCCTCCGAAACCTGCAGCGCGGCGGCGATTTCGCCGATCGGCAAGTCGAGGTGATAGGCGAGGATAACGGCCTCCCTGAACTTCATCGGCAGCGCCATGACGCGCTCCCACAGCTCGCGCGCCGCAAGCTTGCGAAAGGCCGTTTGTTCCGCCGAAGGCGAGCGATCGGGCTCGGGCACCCATGCGCCGGTTAACGTCACTTTTCGAATAAAAGCGTTCTTCCGGTAATTAAGCGCCTTGTTGCGCGTTATGCCGAGAATCCAGCTCTTGATCGAACACTCGCCGCGAAACGCGTAAAGCCGGTTGTAAACGATCAGAAACACGTCCTGCGAAATATCGCCCGCCGCGTCCGCGCGCCGGGTCAGGAAGAACGCGAAGTTCCATACGTCCTCGCCGTATGCCGTCATGAGGTCCTCCAATACGAGGTCCCGGTCGCAGCCCGGCGCCAAATACCGCACATAATGCTTCTCCGCATCCACATTCATTCACCTCTGACAATAAGACCGTTCGGCCTGCAAAAAAGTTCCCGCGGGTTTGCCTTTTTTTTCGATAAATCCAAATCAGCTAATTCCATCCTTGGCGGTCCGCGGCGGATAGCCGGCGCCTCTCCCGGAAAAAATACTTTTGAAACGGCCTAATGATTACACTAACTTATCGGAGGTATGACTACATGAAGAAGTACGTCGCGATCGCCGCCCTTCTGCTCGTAACCGCAGGCTGCACGGCTAACAACGATAATAATGGGATGAACGGAACGAATGGCGCGAACGGGACAAACGGAACGACGCATCAGCAAGCCGCGAAAAACCCGGTCCGCATGAACTATTCCGCTCGTTCCTTGAAGCAAGCGACCACGGTCACGCAGGCTTCTTCGGTATCAACGCCAGGGGCCAACCGTTACTCCGTTTCCATGCAGCAGCTCCCGGGCAACTTGATGGGCAATCTGCCGGACTGGCTGGTCGACTACTTCCCGGTCCGTACGCCTTCCGGCCAAGTCCCTTCGGTTGGCCGCACACCGGCCGGGCAAAATCCGGCGACTCCGAACCCGGGAGCGGGACAAAACCAAAATCCGGCGCCGAAGCAGCCGGCCAACGCATCCGCATTCGAGGAGCAGGTGCTGCAGCTCGTGAACCAGCATCGCTCCAGCGCCGGCTTAAGTCCGCTTAGCATGGACGGCAATCTGTCGAACGTCGCCTTGGCCAAAGCGAAGGACATGGTCGAAAACAATTATTTCGACCACAATTCGCCGACGTACGGTTCTCCGTTCGATATGATGAAGCAGTTCGGCATCACGTACCGCTCCGCCGGCGAGAACATCGCAAAAGGACAATCTAGTCCGGAGCAGGTCATGAACGATTGGATGAACAGCCCAGGCCACCGCGCCAACATTTTGAACAGCAGCTTTACGAAGCTCGGCGTCGGCTTCTACAACAACGCATGGGTCCAGCATTTTACGGGATAATACCGGATGCCCCGGGCATGGCAAACAGGCTGCAGCGCACGCGCGTTGCAGCCTTTATCATTCGCCCAACCCGCTCTCCTTATTCCTCATATACTGAACATGTATGCAAGGAATATTGGAAGAGAGGCAGCGAACATGTCCAAACGATTGACCATTACGCAAGTCATCAAGCGAATCGAGTATGACTTGAAGCACCGTAAGCCGCTCTCCCTCGTTCGGATCGGGGACGGCGAGAACATTGTTTTGGCCCAAAATTCGGTATGGACGATGAACAAAGTCATGAAGCAAATTTGGGCGCGCAAGGCGCAGGCGGGACAGAAGGGCATCTCGTTTCCCGACATGCAGCTTCGAAACCGATTGGCCGGCTCTATTCGCAAGGCGGACATCGTCGGCATTCTCCCGAAGAAGGACCGGATGATCAAGGCGCCGGCCTATTTGAAGAGAACGCTAACCGACCGGGTCTTCCGCCATTTCAAGCTGAAGCCGAAGCTGGTCTGCCATGCCTGCGTCAACCGCATCGTAACGAAGAGGCGGGATTTCTGGAGCATGCTTCGGAAACAAAGAATTCTCGTCATTACCAGCGATCCCTACGCCATGAAAGCCATTCTGGAGCGTTCTCCCTATAAGCTGAACGTTACCGCAGCGCTTCCCTTGATACACTTCCAGCAAATCGATTGGGTTTTGGAAAGGGTAGACGATATGAGAAACGATTTCGACGTCGCGCTCATTTCCGGCGGCGTGAACGCCGTTATTCTCGCACCCGGCATCGCCAAATTAACCGGCAAAGTCGCCATCGATTTCGGCAAGGCTCCCAAACTGATGGAAAAAAAGAAAAAGAACGGGCATTAATGACTTTCGCCCCGTTCCTTATTCAACTCAGGCGAGCCGCTGCTGAAGCAGCGAGGCCAGCCCTTCCGCCGTGTCCCAAGCGATCGGACGAATGGACGGAGACGGCAAGGCTGATAGGCCGGCCGCATTGCTCTCTACGGTCCAGATGACCGGAATATGCAGCCCAAGCGCCAGTCCCGCCGCAAAATACACCTCGGGCGAAGGAATCGTGACGTCGGCGATCACGAGCTTGCTGTCGGCTATCGCTTCGATCATATCCTGCTCGCGGCTCTGTAACGCAGCCGGATTGCACAGCTGAGGGAAATAGCCGCATTGCTCGATTCTCGGCAGCACGATTTCCGTCCAAACCGTGCCGTCCGCATAATCCGGAAGCAATACGCTGCAAGCTTTCAGCTTCCGTCCGCCCGCTCTCGCCGCGGCTTCGCTCCAGCCCTTGTCCGTAAGCTTGAACGTCACGCTTTCCCTTACGATCGACTGTTCCTCTCTCAGCTTCTCGATAATATAGACAAGCTCCTGCAGGTTCGGCGAATACGTCAGGTTAAAGCGGTGGGACAAGGGCTGTATCACGACCGGCTCCCCCGGCCCGTCGGAATGCCTGTACAAATATTGAAGCAGCCGGCTCCCTTTCTCTTCGATCGTCAGCGGAATCCGCGGCGAATTCGCGACCGTCTCCAAGTCGTCGATCGAGAGGGCGACCGTCTCGCCGCAGTCGGTCAGCTCCCGGATATAGCCCGACATTATCGGGAACAGCTGGTGTTTCTTATGATAAGGGAGGGCGCGAATATCCTCGTAGCTGTCTCTGAGCAGGCTGTAAACGCCGTCCGGCGAGCAATCGCAGCCGATATACCGGTCGTACTCGCCAATGGATTCGATCGGAACGATTTCATCGCAGAATAAACAACGCTTCTTGACCATCATCATTAATCACCCCTATATGTATCATTCGCATCAGCCGACTATTATAAGGGTGAAGGGAAAATATTACCTAAAACTTAGCGGCTGGCGCTCAAGTGTAAACGGCTGACGCTACGCACGAGCCGTTAGCTGCATCTTGCGCAGCTCGGTTCTGTGCCGTCCTAAGTGCAAAACATATAAAATTCTTATATTTTAAAAAAGGGGCGTTACGTTAACGCATGGAGCAGCGTCCGCAAATCCGTCTCTGCCAGCGAATTTAATTTCATATCCGCCTCGCCGAACGTCAAGCGTCCCGTCAAGTCGTTCGGAACGATCACGCATCTCATTCCCGCACGCTTGGCGGCCAGGGCGCCGTTAGGGGAATCCTCCAGCGCGAGCGACTCCGAAGGAGCCACGCCCAATGCGGCGGCCGCGGCCAGATAGAGCGCCGGATCGGGCTTGACCCGCTCCACGTCCTCCCGGACCCGGATGCAGTCGAAATAATCGGCGATGCCGAGCTTGTCCAAATAACCGGCGACCCAGGCTCTCGTAGAGCTCGAGGCCAGACCGACCTTCAAGCCTAGCTGCCTGGCGCTTCGCAAATAATCCAGAACGCCCGGCCGCAGCTCCTCCTTCGCGATAAGGGCGTCGTAAGCCGCTCTGCGAGCGGCTCGAATCTCTTCGCGGTTCAGCGCCCTACCCGTGAGCCGGTCCAAATGATCGTACGGGTTGAACGAGCTTGCGTCCGTCCCTACCCATTGCCCCCACGCGTCCAGCTCCAATTCAACGCCATGCGCGCGGTAGATGTCCCGGAACGAGACGTATTCGGGCGTCTCCGTATCGAGGATGAGACCGTCAAAATCGAAAATAACAGCTTTCAGCATCCATATCCTCCCCCTTTATGCACGGAATACATCGATTCCTATTCGACTTATGCTCGCCTTGGCCGAGGTGACTTCATTTGCCTGTACTTCATCCAATCAAAACCACCGAATTTCATCGTGACCAGGTTTAGAGTGGATTTCATCCAATCAAAGAGCGCTTTTTCGGGCTTAAAAAAGCCGATTCGCTCCATTTGATTGGATGAAATCCAGCCAAACTCCCTCCCGAGCTCGGGTTACCGCCTTTTGATTGGATAAAATCCAATCAAAGCACGGGTAATGCGGATAGTCACGGTTGATGCGGATGGTCACGGTGATGTGGATAGTCACTGGTGAGAAGACGGAATGCGGTCATCATCGCGCATTGGCGAAACAAAGAAGAGGCTGCCTCCATCTATAAGGCCACGTGCTGAGCGATCATGACAAAGGGCTGTCCTTGCGGCAGCAAACGCCGCGAATGAGGACAGCCCTTCGATGCTTGGCTTATGACTCCATGACATAGGCGAGCAGTAGCGCCGCCGTGTTCACGATCGCGTCCGCATGCGTGCGCTCCATCCCGTGCGAAGCGTGAACGCCCGGGCCGATCAGCGCCGCCCGGACATTGCTTCCGCCGCGCAGCGCGGCCGACGCATCCGAGCCGTAGTGCGGATAGATGTCGATCGCGTGCGGGATTCTCTCGCGCTTCGCCAGCTCGACGAACCGGGTCGTCATGTTGTAATCGTACGGCCCCGAGGAGTCCTTGGCGCAGATCGACACGTCCCGCTCCGTCGCGGACAGGTCGTCGCCGAGCGCGCCCATGTCGACGGCGATAAGCTCCGTAATGTCCGCCGGAATATGCGCGCTGCCGTGCCCGACTTCCTCGTACGTCGAGAAGATCAGCTTCAGCGTGCAAGCCGGAACTTTGCCTTCACGCTTCAGCCACTCCATGAGGCCGAACAAGGCGGCGACGCTCGCTTTGTCGTCCAGATGCCGCGACTTGATCCAGCCGCTTGGCAGCACGCGCGTCCGCGGCTCCCACGAGACGAAATCGCCTACCGCGATGCCAAGCTTCTGGGCGTCCTCCTTGCTCCTTACCGTCTCGTCGACGCGGATCTCCATATTGGCCTCTTCCCGCTTCCAATCCCGGGCGTCGGGGAAAACATGGACGGACGCTTTCGTCGACAGCACCGTTCCTTCGTACTTGCGGCCGTCCCTCGTATGGATCAGGCAGTATTCGCCCTCCACCGTATGCATCGCGTAGCCGCCGATCGGCGTGAAGCGAAGCATGCCGCTCGGCTTAATCGAGCGTACCATCGCGCCGAGCGTATCGACATGCGCGGAGATGCCGATCACTCTGCCGGCGTCCTGCCCCGGGATCGTGACGATGCCGTTCCCTTTCGGAGTCATTTCCATCCGATAGCCCAGCCTTCCGGCTTCGGCCTCGACATGCTTCATAATGTCCATGCAGTATCCGCTCGGGCTCGGAATGCCAAGCAAAGCTTCAAGCTGCCCGACGATATAATTCCGATCCAGCATCGGTTCAAGCGGCGATGTCATGATCGCGCTCTCCTTTCGTCAGCGAATTGAAAAATAGAATATGGTTAACTTTCAGTATATACCATTTTTCTTATCGCATCACGCAAAGGAGCCTTGCAAGCACCTCTATCCCCGTTTTGTGAAAATCAGGAACGTCACCCCGAACTTATCCGTCACCACGCCGTAGGCGGGGCTAAAATAAAGCTCCTGCAGCGGAAGGTTAACCTCGCCGCCCTGCTGCAGCGCTTCGTAATATCTTCTCGACTGCCCGATCTCAGAAGAGGTGATACAAATCGTCAACCGGTTCCCGCTATCGTTCGGCTCTCCGGGAACGCAATCGGCGACGAGCAGCTCCGCCTCGCCGACCTTCAGGACGGCATGCGCCACGCGCTTCTTGACGTCGTCCGTCATCGGACGTTCCGGATTTTCCGGCCCCTCCCCGAACGATTCGCGGAAGACGACGACGGCGTCCAGCGCTTGTTCGTAAAACGAAATCGCTTCGGCGGCGTTGCCATCCAGCATAATATAAGGCGTCAATTGTACAGTCATTTTGAACAGCTCCTTGTGTTTGGATAGTCGCATTGGACTTCTCCCCCATTGTAAGTCATAATAGTGACAACTAATGTCATAGTCATAAAAAAACGGAGGACAACCGATGTCCAAATCGAAACGGCTGCTGGAACTGATGATGACCGTGAACCGGAAGCGAAGGTTTACCGTGAAGGAGCTTGCCCGGGAGTTCGGCGTATCCGCCAGAACGATTTTGAGGGATTTGCAGGAGCTCGGCGAGCTTGGCGTGCCTCTCTATTCGGAGGTTGGCCCGCACGGCGGCTATCAAGTGCTGAACGAGCGCATATTGCCGCCCATCGCTTTTACCGAGGAAGAAGCGGTATCGATTTTTTTCGCTTCCCACGCGCTGCGCCACTACGCCAGCCTCCCCTTCGAGTCGGAAGCTTCGTCGGCCATGGACAAATTTTACCGTTATATGTCCGGCGACGTGCGGGATCGCATCGATCAGATGAAAAATCGGGTCGACTTCGTCACGCCCGCGCGCCATTCGGCCTCTCCTTATTTAACCGTCCTGCTAAATGCGGCCATCGGGCAAAAGGTCGTCCTGGCCGAGTATGAGTCGCGGGGAGGAAGCGGCACCCGGCACATGCAGCCGATCGGCATTTATGCCAGCAGCGGCTTATGGTATTGTCCCGCCTACTGCTTCGAGCGCGGGGCTATCCGCTTGTTCCGCTGCGACCGGATCCGCTCGGCCGCCTACGACGATTCCGGAGTCGAGCCGAAGGATCTTCGGGACGTTCATCTCGGCAACCTGAATTCGTTCTTCAAGGCAGATCGGAAGGAAGGGGCCCGCCTCCGCGCCGAGCTGAGCAAGGAAGGCGTGCAGCGCTGCGAAGCCGAGCTGTGGGCGGCGGCCATGCTCCATGTCCGGGAGGACGGCTCCGGCCGGCTGGAGGGGGGCCTCGCGGAGAGCGATCTTGCCTATTTTGCAAAATTTTTCATCGGGCTAGGCCATGAGGCGTCCGTGTCGGAGCCTCCCGAGCTGATTAGTACCATGAAACGGCTGCTTGCCGAGCTTGCGGCCAAGTACGGGCTACCCGAATAATAATGCGCCTTGGATGAAATAGTATAAACGCATGCCAAATCATGGAGGGAGGTCGAGCAGCATGAACAAACAACGGGCATCGGAGATAGCCGCTTCGCCGGTCATGGCTAACGTGACTTGCGACGGGGTTCCCGTCTATATCCAACACGTCGACGAGAGCAACGAAACCGCCAGAATCTACCCGTTGGGCCAGCCCGATCAGGAGCAAGACGTTCCGCTGGGCAGCCTGGTCGAGGAGTAAGCGTCAAAAGAAAATAAAGTATTAGACTGGACAAAAAACAAACAGCGGCGGACTAAGAATTGAAAAACGAAGTCTTAGACCGCTGCTGTTGTTATTGAATTATCGTGCCCGTTAGTTTAATCTTCTTCCGATAACACTTGAAATGATAAAAGCTCACCCTTGATTATTTAAAGTTTGGATTTGCAACTACTTTTAATTTATTTTTTCACAGTCAGGTGAGGACTCTTATCAAGAAGAGGCTGTGCTTCTTTTAAGGCAACTTTTCGTAGTCGATGGCATACCAAAGTTTTTTATTTGGCATTGATATCCTTATGGCATTCGCCCGTATAAAGTTTTTTATCGGTAAATTTCCGCGCATTCTGTGCTTGTAGGTTGGTAAAAACAATGATTTTTCCAAACACCCGCGAGCGGTTGACCGTACCACATTGCGGGGCAAGCTTGAGACGTTGGCCCCCACGGGTTAAAATACCACAGTGAGTATTTTGAAGGCCATTCTCGCCAGCCTTTTATGGTCTGTTCAGCTAGCCGCCGCTCGCGTTCCCGTGACTTCTGATAAAAATCAGGTTCTATAATGGCGTCGAACATGGCATCGCCATTCATATAATGGTAAATAACATCATTAATATTGTTGACGTTCTTGAAGTCCGAACACCTGACTACGGCCCGATTAATCACGACAGCGCCAACCGTTAACATACCCTTTTCGCCTTCCGCCTGTGCCTCGCCCCTCATAAGCCGCGCCAACAAATCAACGTCAGACGACCTATACTTAACCCTCGCACCCATGACAAAACCCCCTTTAACTGGTTAACACACTATATTCACATTTTGGCAAAATGACCGTTGGCGTGCGGGGCGGGCCACATGCATGCCAGGGTGTCAAAACTAAAAAAAGCAGCCGATCGTTTGGCCGGCTGCCGCTGTGTAATGGTTGAACTATCGTATCCGTTAGCTTAATGAGTTGTATGAAATTCTTTAGGGTCGATTTTCAACCTATCTGCGCCAAACTTTTGCGTCAGCTCAGCAATGTGTTCATCGGTTAGTTTGCCTCTGATGTCGATTACTTCTTCTCTGGAATTATATCCTACACTATATGCGGATTGTGTTTCATATTTACTAAGTATTTTAGCATGAAGGTATTCGTCAACTTCCTTCGCCATATCACGAAGTACTTTTGGATTATGTTTGGCTTTCTTAAATACAACTTTATCGCCAAGTTTTTCTTCTAGCTCCTTGCGAATTGCCATCATTTCTGTCGCGTCCTCTTTATCAACCAAAAAAACAATTTTCAGATTGTTTACATCATCATTATCGAAATAGGAAGTTGCTTGCTCTAATAATGCATCTCCATCAATATCAATGGTTGGCGTTCCTGTTTTATTAACTTTCATCGGGAATTGTTTTATCAATACTTCCTCTAAAACAGGGATAACCTCTCTCTGGAAATCAACGATCTTGTCCCACTCCGCTTTCGCTACACTATCGGCATCAGCTTGATCAGTTACTGTCGAAGCATCTTGATTTACTTTGACCTGGGGTAATGATAAATTAACTTCGTTTTCATTAGGTTTTACCCCGCAAGCGGTTAACATCAACATACATATGGATACCCACAACATTTTTTTAAAATTCATTTTACCACACCAATCTGCTGGATTAGCTTTCGTCATTTTATAGACGCAGGATATAGTTAAAATGTTTTTTTGTTACTATACTCCAAATTATGAGGGCTAAACGAGTTATCATTTATTTGACTCACATGAAAAGGGCGATGCGGGAGCATCGCCTTTAAAATACGGCAGAGAATGATGTGAGATGATCTTGGCATCTTGTCCACCATCCCCTCATTTATAGCGTATGTGGTAAACCTCAAAATTCTTGGACTTATAACTTATATCCGATACTTAGAAATACGGTTTACCCTTCTTCAACTTTCTGTCATCAGCGTAGCGAAGGGCTGCCAAATGTGGCAGCCCCTCTGAGGTTGAACCAACGTTCTTCGTTAGTTCCGATTAAAAGAAAGGTTGTTGACCATTTAATTCTGAAATTTAGTTGATGGTTTTAAGATATAGACGTTTTGTGTATGGAATAAGTTACTAATTGTTTCTACATTTTATTCCTCAATCCTGCCGTTAGACACCTATGCAGCGCAAGCGCCGCATCACAGTTTTTTTTCTGGAGGTTCATTACATAACTCCCGTTCAACTAATAAAACGGAGTCGCATTAAAGCAACTCCTCCACAATCGCATTCGTAAAAGTCTTTTGGTTTTTTTGGCATGGGTCCGTTTAAATCTGTTTTCAGCACATATCCCTCAGTGCCGTCCACACCAATTGCTTTTATTAAATCTGGTTCTTCTTCCGCGGAAGGGGCGTCAGGTGCAGAACCATATGTCACTATAGTTCTTCATTAGTGCAACGAGGATACCGATTCTTTCGTCAGTCTCTTTCTAAGTTATTTAGCTTTTTTCCGTACTGCAAGAAAACATCCTCATACAATTGTATTGCTGATAATAGTCCGAAACCCGTTCTCGGCGGCGGTATCCATTAACTGACCGATGGATTTCCTTGCGGTTTCACTAAACAAATACCATTCATCATTTGATACGTCATGAACTAAAATTTCAGGGTATCCTTTTAAAAGTTCAACTGGAAAAGGATTTAAAGAGTAAATATCGAAACGGGCTACGCTGTTGCCGTTTAGGTCAAGAAAGTCATATTGTGCGTTTTTATAATAAGATCCAGGCGTGTCTATATTAATCTTCCAGGAGTAGCTTGTGGGAGCTTCGACATTTTCGCCCTTGTTCTCGACGAAAATATTATAAATGGCTTCGGCATATGCATTCCCGTTTACTTGCTGAATGACGCCGCCCATCGTCATATGAAATTCGTGTTGCAATGCTTTTATTTGCGCGCCGTTGATGACGAGCGGCTTTGTGTCGACAGTCACCGCACGGTTGCTGTAATTGACATGGCAATCAAACGTCTCGGCGATAAAGCGAAGCGGAACAAATATTCGATTGTTTTTAATGTATGGCTTTACGTCAAGCTGGATCTTTTCACCGTTCTTCTCCGCAGTGCTGCTGTTCAACTTTACTGTCACTTTCATATCGCCTTTAGCGAGAATTGCTTCGGAGTTGGACCATTCGACGCTGGCTCCCAAATTTTCGCTAATCACGCGCAGAGGAACCATCGTCCGTTTGTTTTTGACTTCTGGTTTTGCGTCGGATGCGACGGCAACGCCGTCAACTTTGATTTGAATTTCTGCCGCATACGTTGTTGTTGAAGAAGTAAGAAGAAAAATAGAGATGAAAAAACCAAACAGCACCTTTTTCATCGTGTATCTCCTTTTTTTGTAAATTACATTACCCATATTAAGACGCAACCGGAAAGTATTTGTTGCACATGACTGCCCCGTTAGCGAAGGCCGGAGGCTGCCGATCGATGCAGCAGGAGCCTCATTGAGCTCTTGTTCTCCGTTAGTGCGGAGGTGTCATTCGGTTAAAACAATCCCCGGCGAATGAGATTAGCCGTCACAGGGACTTTGGGCAGCGCGGCGGAATAATGAGGCATCTTCACTAATTAGTGAGGTTAGCCTCACATTTCAAGCGTGCATTGGAGCAAATTTGTATTGTAGTGAGGCAAACCTCACTCCCCGTGAAGACAGCTTCATACGGAGTGAGGTTTGCCTCACTGTTTCAACCGAAAACTGCGACAAACGCAAAAATAGTGAGGCTTGCCTCAATATTTTATGAGGCTGCCTCACTATTGCCCTATCAGAAGGATGCCGGCTCCGTTGCGGGAAAACGCCGAACGGACAAGGAGATGACGCCGCTCATCCGTCCGCCCGGGTAGAACCTCTAACGATAAGCTGCCCCTGCAGCCGCACGGGCTCCCCGTCCGAACCGTTCATGCGGCCGAGCAGCATCGCCATCGCCGCTTCGCCCGCTTCCTGACGGGGATAATGGATCGCCGTCAGCGGCGGACTCAGCTGCGAGGACATCAGAATGTTCTCGCAGCCGGCGATCGCGACCCGCTTCGGCACCGCTACCCCCCGCGCGCGGCACGCGGCCAGGCTGCCGGCGGCCATCAAGTCGTTGGCGCAGACGAGCGCCGTGAACGGCAGCTCCCCCCCGCCGTCGATCAGCCGCAGCAGCTCCCGCTCCGCCGCCTCGAACCGGCCGCCTCCGCCCAGAATCGCGCTCGGCCCCGCTCCCGCTTCTTCCTCCGCCATCGCTTCGCGGAACGCTTCCAGCCGGTTCGCGTAAGCCGAATCCGCTCCGCCCGCCGTCATGAAGGCGATACGCTCATGGCCTTGTCCGCGCAGGTGAGCGACCAGGCTTCTCATCGCGGACGGCCAATCGATGTCGACGTAGGGGACGCCGGCCGTCGCTTCGCGCCCCGAGGCGGGCTGCATGGCCGACACGACGGGAACGTCCAGCGAACCGAAATAATCGAGCGTCTCCTCGCTGACCGGCTGTCCGAGCAGCAGAATGCCGTCGACCCGTCCCACGAGCAGGCTGCGCAGCTCTTCCTCACGCTCGGGCTCGTAGGTTTGCACGAAGACGAAGTAGCCGTGCCGCTTGGCCGTCTCCTCGATGTGAAGCAGAAGGCCGGCCTCGAACGGATTGCCGATGTAATGAATCAGCACGGCGATCTGGCGCGTCTTCTTCGTCTTCAGGCTGCGCGCCATCTGATTCGGGCGGTAGCCGAGCTCCTCGATCGCTTGCAGCACTTTGCGCCGCGTTTCTTCCTTGACAACCTGGCGGTTGTTCAGCACATAGGAGACGACGGCGACGGATACGCCTGCGCGGTCCGCCACTTCCTGCCGGGTTGCCATGCGTGCGGCCTCCTTCCTTGTCGATGCTTTTCGAAACTCGCTTGCCTTTAATAAACGCCGCTGCCGGCGTCTTTCCCGGCTTGGCTTGCGGTTTCTAGCTGCTTTAATGGTACCATAGATTCCTGCGGAACATAATGGTGGAACGGATTGTCGCTAATGGCGCCGAGCAGCTGCCTGCGGATCGGGCTCGCGCCTTCGAGAAGCCTCGGAGAAGCGTCCCGGTAGTCGATCGGCCGCATCCAAATCGGGCTGTAGCCGAGAAACAGCTGGCGGCGCGTATGGCTGGAGAAGTTCGGCGCCCCGGCATGCCACAGGTTTTGGGCAAAGACGAATACGTCGCCCGGTTCGCCGCACACCTGCATTTCGTCCGCCAGCTCCTCCCTCACGTTGTGGGAGCCGGGCTGATAGACGCGATTATGCGACTTCGGAATGATTTTCGTATTGCCGCGATTCGGCTCGGACATGTCGCTTAGAATGTAGCACGTTTTCACGTAATAGGTCGAGGTTAAGCCGCCGATCTTCGGAAATTGCGGATGCGGGCCGTCCTGATGCCAGTTGATGAAGCTGTTCGTCTCCGTCTTCGCGTCTTCGGGATTCGGCTTGCGCACGGTCAGGTGGGAAATATGAAGCTGAATGTTGTAGCCGAGCAGCCGGACCATGAGCGGAAGCATCGCCGGCTCGTCGATCAAGGATGCGAATTCGTCATGGCGCTCCACGCTGTTATAAATATTGTAGGATAGCGATTCCGGCTCCTCCGCCAAAATTTGATCGATCGCGGCGTTAAGGCGCGCGACCTTGTCGGCGGATAAAACCCCTTTCAGCAGCAAATACCCGTCCTCTTGAAACTGCTCCGCCAATTGCGGAATGTTCAGTTGAACTGTCGTCATGCGATGACCTCCTCGAAATTTTAAAATAAAACCCTGCCAATGGTGTCGATCTTTTATTTACACGAGTAAATTTACTCGTGTAAATTGTTGTTTCCTTTATTATAGGAGCCCGGTTCGTCGTTGTAAAGCCTAAAATTTGAAGCTGACCGAATCGCCCGCGTCGACGCGTTTTTCCTGTCTTTCAGCGCGGCCAGTCGGCGGGAATTCCGAAGCGATTGCAACATTTTCTAAATCCGGCGCGTCCAAGAGGACGTAACCATGCCGCTTTGGCAATATTTTGATGCAGCAAGGCATACTTAGGAGGAACTGCAGATGAAAAAAATGTACAAAGTGTTGACGACAGCCTCGATTCTGGCGATGGCGGCGCTGCCGATCGTCGCGAACGCGCAGGGCGTGCCGGTTCAAGGCGGGCAAGCCGTTATCCAAAACCAAGTAAAAATCGTTCCGGGCACGATGGGTCAGATCACCGATTTCGTAAAGGACGAGTCCGGCACGACCATTAAGGTAACCGGCAGAGGCCTTGAGGCGACGGATCAGAGCGAAATGATTTTGTCCGTTACCCCGGAATCGAAAATCATCGACACCAAGGGCAACCCCGTCGATTTGCAAACGATCGTCGACGAGAAGAAGACGATCAAAGCCTTCTACAGCCCCAACCTTACGAAAAGCATGCCGGCTCGCGGAACGCTGCTGACGCTCATCGTTCGCGACCAAGCCCTGAACGCGGTCGAAGGGGCCGTATCCGAAGTGACGGATAACGGAATCGTCGTGGAAGGCAAAGATATTTATACGTCGATCGAGGAAACGATCGTGCTGCATTTTGCCGACAAAGCCCAAATTTTGGATCAAAACGGCAAAGCTGTTCAAGCCGCCGACATTAAGCCGGGCATGAGCGTGCGCGCCTTCTACGGCCCTGCCGTGACGATGAGCCTTCCGCCACAAGCGACGACGAACTACGTCGTGGTGAATACCGGCGACGAGACGGCGCCGGAGGCCGCTCCGGGAACGAACGGCATCATTACGGACGCGGCCGACAATACGATCACCGTCATCGGCAATCCGCTTGAGCAGGGCGGCGTCAACTACGTCATTCTGACGGTGGACGAGAACACCGAAATCGTGGGCGAAGACGGCAGCTCGCTGACGCCGGACGCGTTGAAAGCCGACACCCGCGTCGAAGCCTACTATGGCGAGGTCATGACCATGATCTATCCGGCCCAGACGCATGCCGACAAAATCGTCGTCAAAAAAGAGGAAACGAACAAAATCGAAGGGACGATCATCGAATCCGACCGTACGACGGAGGACCAGGTCTATGTCGACGTGGACTCGGATCAGGCGGCGGGCAACGACGTCATTCTGACGATCTCGGACAAAACGCAGGTCATTCCGGCGCTTGGCGGAGATGAGGAGCTGCAACCGGGCATGAAGATCGTCGCTTACCACTCCTCGATCATGACCAAATCGCTGCCGGGCATTACCGAAGCCGAAATCGTCATCGTCGCCGCGGACGACACAGCGGAACCATCCGAATAATCGCGCATGGCAGCCAGTCGTTCTCACATGGGAGCGGCTGGTTTTTTTCAGGCGGCCGCGCGCGAATGTAAGGAAAAACGATAGCATGCCCGAGGCGCGTTTTCCATATATCAAATAATAAACAAACCTTTAACCGTGAAAGGAGTCCGCAATGCCAAATCATTCATTCCATGGGGCGCCTGCCGCCGACCGTTCGAAATGCGCTTTCTCCATCGAGGTCGTGGGAGACGGGACCGTCGACGCAGCCCCCGACCGTGCCGTCGTCGTGCTGGGCGCGATAACGGAAGGAACCTCGCTGCAGGAAGTGCAGAACGAGAACGCCGAGGCCGTCACCGCCATTATCGACGCCTTGCTTGCGCTCGGTATTCCAAGGGAAAACATCCAAACGAAAGATTTCCGGATCGAGACGCAATACGACTACGTGGACGGCAGGCAGGTTTTCCGAGGCTATCAGGTCACGCATATGCTGCAGGTGACGATCGAAGACGTGGACGATACCGGGCGCGTCATCGATACGGCCGTATCGAGCGGAGCCAATTCCGTTACGAGCATCCAGTTCACGACGGCCCAGCCGGAAGCGTATGTGAACCAGGCGCTGTCGCTGGCCGTGCGCGACGCGCATCAGAAGGCGCTGACGATCGCGGGCACGCTCGGCGTCGCCTTGGCCGCCGTTCCGAGCGGGGTGCAGCAAATTTCCCGCGTGCAGGAGCCGCCCGTACCGTTCCAATCCGCCATGCTGATGAAAAGCGCGGCCACTCCGATCGAGCCCGGGCAGCTGACCTACCGCGCCGCGGTTCGCGCTTGGTACATGTACGGCTGACGGCTGCGGTTTCCCGGGCAACACCCGGGCGGGCCATACCCGCTACGCTCGCTGCGTCGGCAGATCCTTCCCGCCAAGGCGTTTGAATGGACGGCTATAGTGGATTCCATCCAGGATCGCGCGAGACAACGAGCCGTAGCGCGGCGTTATCCTGGATTTCATCCATTCTCATGGCCGGTTAGCGGCTCAATTTAACCAACATCGGCCATTTTTACTGCAGAAAATCCAGTATAGCCATCCAAACGCGTGATTCTACACAAAATTACTGGATGAAATACAGGATAGCACGAACGCAGCAAGGATCATCCGTTTCTAGGCAAACCCCGAAAGGCCATAAACGCAGCAAGTGCCGCGTCGAGATACAGAGCTCCGGGATTCGCGCTGCGAGCGGGACAGTCTCCTCCGTCAGCCGCTATGCCAATTCCCGAGCGGCGGTCGGAGTCCCGTCAATTCGCGGGGCGCTCTTCCCCCTTCCGCTCCTTCGCCAACCGAAACGGCAGCCGCAGAAGAAGCAGCTCGGCGACAAGCATCAATGCCGCAAACGCGAACAATAACAGATGCATGCCGTCCTCGCTATTCCATAGAAACGGATAATACGCGAGCTGCAGGACGGTAACCGACAAATAGAAGTTTCTGCGATAAACGACGGAATCCAGCGTCTCGGCCCCTAGGCCGTTCTGCCGCGCGAAGGCGTACAAGCCGTTAAACAGCCAGTAGGCCATCAAGGCGTGCAAGGCAAGGCCAGCTTGCCCATAGAGATGCATATGGATCGGAACGGCTTTGAATTCCGCAATCGGAATATTGGACTTCAGCAAGAGCTGCGGCAGCGACAGCAGCAGCAGCGCAATTGCCGCCGCTTTCGCTTTTCGAAAGGCCGAATGCTCGGAAGAAAGCCGGTGCAGCGCCGATACGATCATCGCGTAACCAATGAAATCGGGCAGCAGATCGACAATGATGATATGGATATCGATCATTGGCAGAACCAAGCCCCAGCCCAGCCTTCTTAATGCTTGTTCCCGCAAGGTCGTCACTCCGTCTCGCCTCCCGAACGGACAAGCCGCTTCAATTGACTCTCGCTGAAGTACTGGTTGTAGTTGATCGGCAACGATTCGGTCACGCGCTCACCTTCCTCCGTTCGAAAGGTAAGCAGCATCTCCGATTCATAGACCCGCAGCGAAGCGGGCGAATCGTCCGGGATCGACCATTGATACGCGAACGACAGAGGATCGCCCGCCGATAGCTCCATCGGAAGCGCGGCCTCCTCGATCGGCCGGCCGGACAGCTCAAGCCTGAACCAGGGCGCCAGCTGATCGCGATAGCGGTAATCGACCGCCTCCAAGGTAGCCGGCTTCCTCATCGTAACGGTATTGCTCCCGGCGCCGTTCGAGGAAGACGAGCTGCTCACGGATTGCAGCAATCCCCCGTACTCGCTCCATTCGATGCCGATCTCGCCGATCGGTACCCGCTTCGGCTCGCCTTCGCTGTAATAGACGGTCGCTTCCCTGACGGTGAGCGGCTCTTTCTTCACGCCCATCGCCTGCGCCTCGTCCGGCCGCCATTCCGCATAAGCCTTCCTCACGACGTGGTATTGATAGGAATTGTCGTCTCCCAACGTGAACCGAAGCTGCGGAAACTCCTCGAATTGAATGCCCGTTACTTTCTTCCCCGTCCCCCTGTTCTCCAGAAACGTCAGATTGATCATCTCGCCCCGGTTGCCGTTCACCGTCATAAAATGCTGAAGAAACAGCGGTTCCTGCAGCTGCATGCTCCGATAATAGATCAAATTGCCTGCCCAGCTTCCCCCGACGAGCAGCAGGACGATTGCCCACAGCAGCGTACGCTTATGCTTGAATGCCAGCTAAACCCCTCCGTTCCAACTCCTCTAGTCTTCTGTAGAAACTTTCCTTACTTACAGACTTCGATACGCCGCCGCCCATCTCCTCCGCACGGCAAAAAGACCGCCGAAGCGGCCTTTCCCTAAATTCTATGCGGCTAAACGATATTACAGCACTCTCCGCGCGCTCACGTAGTGCGTGCTCCACCAGCCGGAGCTTAAGCTGTTGATCGCGATGCCGTCCTTGGAAGGCGTGTTGTGAATGAACTGTCCGCCGCCCATGTAGATGCCGACGTGATTGATCGCCCGATTGTTGCTTCCGATCGTATCGAAGAAGACGAGGTCGCCCTTTTTCAGATTGCTTTTGCTGACAGCGGAGCCTTGGCTCTTCTGATAACGCGTGCCCCACTTCAAGTCGACGCCGACTTTGGCGAAAATAAATTCCGTAAACGACGAGCAATCGAAGATCAGCCTGCTCGTGTTCCGGGTGCCGAAATCGTAGCTGACGCGTCCCTGGTAGCTCTTCGCCAGGCTGATGACTTGGTTGGCCTTCGAGCTCGAGCTGGTGCTTGAACCGCTGGAGCTGGACCCGCTTCCGCTCGATTTGCCGGAATAGTTCGTGTACTTGCTGCTTGCCGATATGTAACCGGTTCTACCGCTCTTCGTCTTGACCTTGAGCCAGTAGCTGTTCACCTTCGAGATAACGTGAACCGATTCGCCCGTGGACAGGAAATCGATTTTGCTTCCGCTCATGCTCGGTTTGGATCTCATGTTAACGCCGTATATGACCTTCGTTTCATAAGACGTCGCGGCCGATACCGTAGCCGCCGTCGAGGCTTGTCCAATGTCGATGGCGGTAACGCCCGCCGTAGCGCAAACGCCTAAAATCGTAACCTTCGCGATGAGTGTCTTAAGCTGCATGTTCATATGACCTCCAGTTCGTTTGATGCCTCCAATATACCAGCTTTGAGCTTACCTAAATTATTCCTCTGAGAGAAAAATATGAGCATTGGCGGCGTTTTCCACTCTATTATTAGAAAATGATGAGAATCTTTTAATTTAATGGAATGATAGGCGGGAGCTGAACATTTTGTAAAAAGTTGACGAATCGCCGTCTAGGACAAATGGCCCGCTGCATATACTGCCTGCAAGGGAGGGTGTCCGTCTATGCGATTTACCGTTCAGTATATACCGCTAAACAAGATCAAACCCGATTTGTCGTCCGGCATGACCGCGCGAATCCGCAAGCTTCGCCGTATGATGTGGGACTGCATGAATCTGCTCGTCGTGCGCAAAAACCGCAAGGACGGAAGCTATATGATTCTGGTCGGGAACGACCGTTACGATTTTCTCCGCAAGCATACCAAAAACGCCGTCGCGCCGTGCCTGGTCGATGAGAGCAAAGCGAAATCTCAAGTCAAATCATGGCTGTACCGGTTCCGCGGCAACCGGGCCATGCGCCGGTTCCCCGATCTCAAGACTCACCGTTTGTCTCCGGCGGCCCTGTCCATTTTCCTCGCTTTTTTGAAGGAAGAGCCGCGGTTCAAGGAGCTTTCCCGCAGGGAGCAAATGCAGGTGCTCATGATGGCCGTCCGCTACAAGAAGATCGTCGTCGCTTCCATGAAGTCGAAGGTGGATCAGCTGAAATAAATAACCGGGCAGCAAAAAAGTCCATTGCCTCGCAAGCAGGCAAATGGACTTTCTCTTCGTTGTTTCGTTTTAGACGGGAACTGCGCCGCGTCTTAGGTTAGCACCGTCTCGATAAATACGGTCGGATGCTCCGCCAGGTCCAGCTCGGATATGCCGAGGAGCATGTCGCCGTCCGCTTGCACGATGCGGACGACCGGACGAGCCGGCAGCCCCCGGTGCTGGCGGACGACGACGCCGGTCTCCTTCGTCGAGAGACGCACCGCCGACCCGTTCGGGTACACGGAGACGTTCCTTATAAATTGCACGAGAATTTCATGATCGAGCTGCTGCTCCGACATGGCCATCAGCTTCTCGCATGCCTCGTCCGGCCGACAGCCTTCCCCGTCAAGCGAATTGATTAAATTGTCGTACATGTTGGCTGCGGCCACGATCTTCGCGTACGGGTGTATCTCCTGCGCGGACAAGCCCCGCGGCTCGCCTAATCCGTCGACCCGCTCGTGATGCTGCAGCGCGATATGCGCCGCCATCAGGCCGAATTCCTGCTTCGTCTTCAGCAGCTCGAAGCCGCGCCACGTATGATGCTCCCTCTTGCCGCTCTCCGGCTCTCCTCCCGCGGCGCGCTCGATCTTCCCGACGTCGTGAAGCAGCGCTCCGATCGCGAGCTCCTTCAGCTGGCTGTAATTCAAGCTCATATTCATCCCGATCACCGCGGAAATGACGCAGACGTTCAAGGCATGCACGTATTGCGCGTTATCCTTCGTCCGTATTTCGGTGAGCTGCAGCAGCAGCTCCTTGCTGCTCATGACGTCTTCCAGCACCCGGCCGACGCTCGTCCGGATCGTCCTCGAGCTCCATTCCTTCCCGGAGCGGATCGCCTCGAACATATCGTTCGTCTCCTGCAGCACTTCCCGCCTCGTCACCTCGCTTACCATCTCCTCCGGCATGACGTCGTCGAAAGCCGGATCATGAATGTACAGCATCGTCACGCCGATGCGGTTAAGCGTATTGACCATATAGACGGTAAGCGGCACGCCGGCAGCCAGCAGCACCCGCCCGTTCCCGGAATAAATCGACTTGCCGAGAACCTGTCCCGGCTCTACCTGTTCAAGACCTATATATTTCATGGCGACGTCCTCCGCTGTCTACGATCTGATCTATTCCCTATTATACGTGAATATCGATTCCGATTGTATCCAACTTTGGACGAGTCTGCCTTATATTAAACCTTTTTTCTCTTGCGGATGAACCATACGAGCGCGATGACGACGCCAAGAGCAAGCAGCGCATAAACGACGTTCGAGTAAATGTCCATGTAACCGACGATCGTTTCCCACGATGCGCCTACCGCCGCGCCGACGTTAACGAGCAGCACGTTCCAGATGAGCGAACCGAGCGTCGTCAGCGCGATAAACAGCCAAAAGTTCATGCGGGTGCTGCCGGCCGGGATGGAAATGAGGCTTCGGATGAGCGGGATCAGCCGGCATAGAAACACGGTCCATACGCCGTATTTCTCGAACCAGCCGTACGCCTTGCGGACGTCATCGTTCGTAAGCCTCAGGATGCGTCCCCACCGGTTGATGATTTTTTCCATTCTCGTGACGTCTATCAAATAACCGACGAAATACAACGCGACGGCGCCCGTAACGGAGCCAATCGTCGAGGCAACGACGACTCCCGCAATCGTCATGCCGGTATACGTCGTCATAAAGCCTCCGAAAGTAAGAATGACTTCCGACGGAATCGGAGGAAACAAATTTTCCAGCGCGATCAGCAGAAATACGCCCAAATAACCAAAATCGTTCATCATATCCGTAATCCAGTTCTCCACGTCCATGCACTCCTTTTGTTTCTCTATCGTCCGATTAAGACAAATGATCGTTCAGCTTGCGATGAATAAAAGCGTCCAGCAGCTTGTAGACGACGAACAAGCCGAAGAGGCCCGCGCCGTAAGCGGCGAATACCGCCTCGACGATCATGAACCACAGCGCATTCGAATCCATCAACCAGCGCGTCATTTCCGTCAACACGGCCAAGACGAGAGCGACCGCGATCCAGCCGATCATATAATAATGGGCATGAAGCTGGAACAGCGCGGTGTTTTTGGACAAGGAGAGCAGCTCCTTCACTTTGAACTGCGAGATCGCTTCGGCCGTCGCTTCCTCCTTCGACTTTCCCTGCTCCGTCAAGTCCGCGGCGTAATCCTCCAAATAATTGCGCAGCTCCGCCTTGTCGTCCTCGCTCATCGCCAGCTGCCCGACGTAAGCCCGGATATCGTTCTGCTTCCGGTACATCGCGTTCAGCCGGATATGCCCGATGTAATTTAACGCGCCCCACAGCACGGCGGTCGCGAAGGCCATGGCATAGCCCGCCGACAGCCAGGATTGGTCGTCCGGATCGTAGTATCGGTCGCAATAAAAAAACGCGACGCACATCGCCATGGACACTATCAGCAGCCAGCCGTACCGGATATCGCCCAAACTGAATGCTTTTCTCCATAAGTTCATCTTGCTCCGCCCTTTCAAATAAATCGGTTGACGATTTCATACGTTTTTTTCCAATCATGAATGTACCGCTCGAGAAGGAGGCGTCCCTCCTCCGTGATCGCATAGTACTTCCGCCTTCCGCCGTGGGTTTGATCCCCCCAATAGGATGAGACCGCCCCCTGCTTCTCCAGCCGCTTCAACGATAAATACAACGTCGCCTCCTGCAGCTCGAAGGCGCCGTCCGTCCGCTCCTTGACCGCCTTCGAGATTTCGTAACCATAGTTGTCCTTCTCCTTAATGATCGACAGGATCAGAAGATCTACGGTCCCCTTCAACATTTCCGTATTCAATCGCCGTACCTCCGCCTTCAAATTACCTTGTATACTTAAGTACATAAGTATCATAAGTTAAAGTACTTAAAAATGCAAGGTACTTTGGATAAAAAAAATAACGGGTTCTTCGAACCCGTTACACACTGAGTAACCGATGCAGGAGAAAGCGAATCTACCTGGTTCAGATGGTTGCTTCGAACTGCTGCAAAAAGGGATGTTTCGTTGCTAATTTCAAAATTTGAAACTGAATAGCTTTTCGCTGCATCCGCGAACGATTTAATATCAATTTCTGAAACTAATCCGCTCAAATCATCTATATCGCCCCGCGTCATCACTATCTAGTCTCAATATTTGAAATTAAATCCTGTCTCTGGGGTCACGTCCATCAATTCGTTTCAAAATTTGAAACTAAACGTTTCACTCGAGGGGACCTAGCCTATGCATGCATTCATCGTTAGCTGACAGACTCTGATTTCGAGGTCGGCGACGGCTCGTTAAGCTATACGCAATAAACGGGGCCTCGTTCGAGTCTCGTTACCCAATCCGCCCTTCCGATTGCGAGCGCGCGAGAATCTCGGCAACCGTCTCCTCTGGCGACAGATCCGTGGTGTCGAGCCACATGCCGATCCGCGGCGTTTCCTCGCGCAGCACCTGGTCCAGACCGGATACGGTCCAGATGCCGTATCCCTTCTTGGAACGGGCCGCTTCCCTGATTTCAACCGCTTCGACGGAAGGACAGAGAACGACGAGCGTTACCGGCCGGCTTCGTAAAAAAGCGAGAAACTCCTCCAATAGCGGGCCAATGACGACGTCCTGCATAACGACGGTGAAGCCGGCTTCGTAATAGGCGTCCGCCGACATCGCGGCAAGACGGTAACGAAGCCGAAGCTGCCCGAGCTCGGCGTCCTCGCTGTCCGGGCGAACCTCCTGCCGGTCGTTCACGATCATTCTCCGGAAGACATCGCCCCGCAGATGCACCGACTTCTCGAACCGCTCGGCCAACAGCTGTGCGACCGTTGACTTGCCGCTCGCCATAATGCCGGTTATTAGATATAAGCTGGGCTTATCGTTTAGCATGGCTTACCCTCTCTTTCCGGCAGAACAGGATGCGTCTCGCACCCTATCGCCTCATTAGCTGCTTCTTAGGGGATGGCCGCATTGGCCTCATCCTTCATCTCGTACACGGTAAACGAATCCTGTCGGATTTCAACGGAAATGACGGTGTTATCCCGTTCAAAAAAATGCACATGCCCGAGCCGATCATCCTTCCGCTCACGCCAGCCCGCCGCCTCCAAATCTTGAAAGTAGCGCTGCGGCGGATAAAGCCCCTGCTCGCCGCCAATGTCCGCGAGTTCGTACTCTGCTCCCCTCAGAATGTTCGGGTTGTGAAATATCGCCTCCCGCTGGATAGCACCCACAGGGATCAAAAACTGCTCGTTCACGGTTGACGGTTTATACCCGAGCCCCTCTTCGTACGCGGGCTTATCCGCGTCCGCGCAGCCAATCGGCACAAGCGCGCATGCGAGAATAAGAAGGAAGAGCAGCCCCTTTCTGCGCCGCCTCGCTCTTATCTCTCCTACTGTATCAACCTTGGCGAAACGTCTGTCCGCAAGCGAGCCGGCTTCGGCGACAGCAGGCCGTAATCGCGACCTTGTATCCGCTCCGTCTGCAACCTTATTCATCCACGGACCTCCTTTGCTAACAAAGCTTATTGATTGCTCGATTGAAGAAGCTGCCCCAGAAAGTTGTTCATTAAGAGCGGCAGCGAGATGAGGATCGGGGGATCGTCCAGCTTGGGGGGATGGAGGGTTACCCGCTGATGCGGAACCGGAGAATTTGGTTCTACGACGATCGGCTCCTTCGATCTGGTCCGCAGCGTATTGTGCGGAAGGAGGACGTCGACGGCCTGCATCCCCCATGATACGGACGTGGCCAAGAGGTAATAGGTTCCGGGCTTGACGTCGGTAAAGCAAAACTTGCCCAAGGAGGAGAGCAGCGTACCGTACAGCGGAAGCCCTTCGGGAATCGGTCTCGCGAACAAGCCGATCAGAATGACGCCTTCGAAGGGAACCGTCGCCTCGACGGTCCCCTCGATGACGCCGTATCTGGAAAGAATCGGGTAAGGCGTACGCCATTCGTCAAGCTGCCGCAGGGAGCGCAGGTGGTTGTCCGCCTGAAGCTTCGAATTCCGGAAGTGGGACGGCGTCACGCCGACCCGCTCGGTGAAGCGGGACGTGAAAGTGCCCAGGCTCTGCTGGCCGATCTCGAGGCCGATATCGCGTATGCTCAAATTCGTATGGAGAAGCAGCTCCTTGGCCTTCTGCAGGCGGAGCGAGGAGACGTAATACAGGGGCGACAGGCCGATCCTTTCTTTAAAAATACGAGCGAAGTGATACTGGCTATACCCGGCGTATCCGGCCAGCCCCGCGAGCAGATGCGGCTCGTAAATATGCCGATGGATATAAACGATCACCTCGTCGATTTCCGAATACCGGTCAGCCACCTTGTCCGCACTCCCTTTCCCCCATACGTATTGTTTGAATTAATAAATACAGAACACTAGTTCGTATTTATTTTACCACATATTTCAAACAATTCAATACGAAAGTTGATTACGCGAACAGACTGATCAAATTGCCGTCCGGGTCTTTGACGATCGCGTACCGCTGGCCCCAGAACGCGTCCCACGGCTCCCTGTACCCTTCGTAGCCGTCCCGGACGAGCGCGGCGTACCGCCCGTTCACGTCCTCGCCGCTCCCGCACGCGAACGCGAGCTCGATCCGGTGCCCCGACGGCTCGTCCCAGCCGCCGTACACGCCAATCGCCGTCTCACGCGTATCGAACGCGAGCCGGAAGCCGTCCTGCGCGACTTCCACATGCGGCTCCGCATCGGCGCTTTCCGGGATGTCGAGCCCGAGCGCGCGGTAGAACGCCAGCGCTTTTTTCATGTCTTTCACGACGATGCCGACCATATCCAGCTTGATTCCCATTGCGATCACTCCTACAATATTGTTTGATTCCTATTAAGCATACTTCATGCTTGTGCTATCCTATTGGAAAAAACGGACTTGTTACATACCGCTTTCGTCCATTGGTTTGACGGCGAACGCTTGGGCCGGCGGCAAGCCGTACATCCGCTTGAAGGCGCGAATAAGGTGCGACTGGTCGAAGTAGCCGAAGGTTAAAGCAGCGTCGGCGAACCGGTGCCCCGAGCTGCCGCGAAGCTCCTGCAGGAGACTCTGGAACCGGACGATATCGATAAGCTCCTTCGGACCCGCGCCCAGCTCTCTCTGAAACGTTCGGCGCAAGTTTCGTTCGCTGTAATTCGTCAGCTCCGCCAGCTGGCGGACGGACAGCTTGCCCCGGTGCGCGTAAATATACCCCATGCCGGTTTGCAGCAGATGGCCCTGATCGAGCTTCGCTTCCGCCAATCGGACGAGCAGCCGCGATTCCGCTTTTTCAATGATTTGCGCCATGTCGGCGGCTTCCGTCAGCTCATCGACCAGGAGCTCTGCTTCCGTACCCCATAAATCTTCGAGAGAGACGCGGTATCCGGCAAGGGCGGAGACGGGCGCTTTCAAAAAATGATGAACCGATTCCGCAAAGAAACGGATGCCGAAGGAAGCCGCATCGCCCGGCATGCCGATCGTTTCAAAGGTGGTCATCAAGCCCGATGCGAAAGCCGCGTTCGCCCCGGCGGCCGCTTTCAGGTCCACGATAATGTCCACGCAGCCGTCGGGAATGACCCGGTTCGGGATCGCTTCGCCCGCCGCGCGGCAATCGATCGTCCAATAACAGGCGACATAAGGCTCCAGGCGCTTGTCCGGCAAAAATTCCCGGTAACGGAAGCCCGAGTGCGCAGGCTCGAGCCGCAAGGCGGGCGGCTGCACGGGACGACAACGGGTCAGAATGGGGATCACTTCCTTTCATCGGCGGCCAATGGCCGAACGAGTTCGCATTTTATACGCCACCCGTCCATTATAAATGAAAATCCGCGAGGAGGATAACCGCACATGCCGTTCACGTTCAACGCCGGCGAATACCCGGAGCTTCCCGGCTGTTATTTGATGAGAAACGCGGAGGGCGACATCCTGTACGTCGGCAAATCCAAAAGCCTGCGGAACCGGCTGCGCTCCTATTTCACGAAAAATCACGAGCTGAAGCGGATCCGGCAGCTCGTCGGCGAAATCGCCTCCATCGAGGTCGTTCTCGTCAACAACGAGGCCGAAAGCCTGCTTCTGGAGAACAATTTGATCAAGCTGCACAAGCCTCCCTACAATCGGGCGCTCAAGCGGGACGACACCGGCTACGCCTACCTGCGGCTTACCGCCGAGCGGTACCCCAGGCTGGAATTGTACTTCCGCGGCAGCGGGGAACAGCACGCCGACGCCGATCCGGACGGGTTGCCGCGCCTCGGTCCGATCAAGGATTCGGGCTATCGGGATACGCTCTTCGCGTTCATTTCGGACCATTACGGGCTCAGGACATGCGAGACGATGCCGAAGAAGGTGTGCCTACTGTACCATATCGGCAGGTGCTGCGGCATTTGCGAGGGCAAGGTGACGGATGCCGAATACGCGGAGCGTGCTCGGGCGGCCGCGCGGCTTCTTGCGAACAAAGGGGAAGGGTTGATCGAAGCCTTGTACCGGCAAATGGAAGACTACGCCGCCAGACTGGAGTTCGAGAGGGCGCAGAAGCTGCTCGTCGGCATTCGCAGCTTGGAGCAGGCGGCCGGCAAACAGATCGTCGAGCGGGAAGCCGACATCGATCAGGACGTGCTTTATTTCGGAGAGGACCACGTGATGATCGCCGAGGTTCGGGAAGGGATGCTGCGCGACTTTCGGCTCGAGGCGCTTGACCGGACGACGGAAGAGGCGGCTTGCGATCTTTTTTTGATCGAACGGTATGCGGGGGAGAGGCCGGACGAGCTGATCGTGAACGCCGTCGCCGACCCGAACAGCGTGCGCGCGGCTTTGCGCCGCAGAGGGGACAAGCCGCTAACGATCACGCAGCCGAAGCGAGGGGTCAAGCGCGAGCTGCTGCAGCTGTGCAAAACGAACTACGAGTACCGGCTGGACCGTCTTCGCGGCGAAGGCCGAACGGGGGGCCAAGCTTAACGCCGCCGGCAAGATCCGCATTTGAGGTCACCAGTACGGTTCTGGTCGACCTCATTTTTTTCCGAGATGCCCGCGTCAGAGCCGCTCCGACACGACCTTCGCCTGCGTGAACAGCAGCAAATAATCCCGCCCGCCCGCCTTCGAGTCGGTACCGGACATGTTGAAGCCGCCGAACGGGTGAACGCCGACGAGCGCGCCCGTGCATTTGCGGTTAAAATACAGGTTCCCGACGTGGAATTGCTCGCGCGCCTGCTCCAGCCGGAGCCTGTTCCGCGAGATGACCGCGCCCGTCAAGCCGTATTCGGTGTTGTTGGCGATGTCGAGCGCCGCGTCGAAGTTGGCCGCTTTGATGAACGCCAGCACCGGGCCGAATATTTCCTCCTGGGCGACGCGGGCGTACGGCTCGACGTCCTTGACGATCGTCGGCTCGATGAAGTAGCCGCTGCTATCCCCCGTTTTGCCGCCGTGCACGATGACGCCTTCGCCGCGGCCGACCTCGATGTATTTCAGAATGCTGATATACGCCCGCTCGTCGATGACCGGCCCAACGTCGGTATGCTCCTCGTGCGCCTTCCCGAGCCGCAGCTTCATCGTCCGCTCGACGACCTTCTCGATCACCTCGTCGTAGACGAGCTCGTGCACGACGGCGCGGGAGCACGCGGAGCACTTCTGACCGGCGTAGCCGAAGGCGGACGCGGTGATCGCGTCGGCCGCGAGGTCGAGATCGGCGTCCTCGTCGACGATGATCGTGTCCTTCCCGCCCATCTCGGCGATGACGCGTTTCAGCCATTTCTGATCCGGCTGCGCGAGCGACGCCTTCTCGTAAATGCGCAGGCCGATCTCCCGCGAGCCGGTGAAGCAGACGAAGCGGGTCAGCGGATGCTCGACGAGAAAGTCGCCGATTTCGGTGCCCGCGCCCGGCAGGAAGTTGACGACGCCGTCGGGCAGCCCCGCTTCGTCCAGCAGCTCGACGAATTTGGCCGCGACGACCGACGTCGCGCTGGCCGGCTTCAGGACGACGGCATTGCCCGCGACGACGGCCGCCATCGTCATCCCCGCCATGATCGCGAGCGGAAAATTCCACGGCGGGATAATGATGCCGACGCCGAGCGGAATGTAGACGAGCTCGTTATCTTCGCCCGTTATCGAGACGAGCGGCTGCGGCTCGGCAAGCCGTTCCATCTCCCGCCCGTAAAATTCGAGAAAATCGATCGCCTCCGCCGTATCGGCGTCGGCTTCGACCCAGCTTTTGCCCGCCTCGAAGACGAGCCAGGCGGAGAATTCGTGCTTCCGCCGCCGCAGCAGCGCGGCCGCCTTGTACAGCACCTTCGCCCTCGCGGCCGGCGGCACCCGCTTCCAATGCTCGAACGCGGCGGACGCCGCAAGGATCGCCGTATGCGCCAGCGCCGTATCGGCCTGCGACACGACGCCGACGAGCTGATTGACTTGGGACGGGTTAATCGACTTGCGCTTCGTGACCGTCTCGATCCGATCCGGCCCGATCTTCAGCATGTATTCGCGTCCCAGCTCCGACTCCACCTTCCGGAGCGCTTCCTGAAAGTCCTGGATATGATCGGTAACCGAAAAATCGGTGAACGGCTCGTTCCGGAACGGCACCCGCATCGGCCTATCCCCTCCTGTTACATGGATTTGTTAGCGCAACCTTACGCTTATCACTTACAATATCTGCTCCCCAAGCAAAGAGCCGATCAGCTCCACGGCAAGCTTCGCCGTCTGGTCGTTCGAGTCGAGACGCGGATTGACCTCCACGAACTCGGCCGACGTGACCAGCTCCGATTGATACAACAGCTCCAGCGCCAGATTGGCTTCCCGGTAGCTTAGTCCGCCCCGGACGGGCGTCCCCGTCCCGGGCGCTTCGCGCGGATCGATGCTGTCGATGTCGAAGCTGACGTGCACCCCGTCGGTCGATTTCGCCAGATGCGAGATGACGTTCTCCATGACCCTGACGATGCCGAGCCGGTCGATATCGTGCATCGTGTAGCAGACAATGCCGAGCGAGCGGATATAGGCCTTCTCGCCGGGATCGAGCGATCGCGCCCCGACGATCGCGACATGCTCCGGCGCAAGCTTCGGGATGATCCCCTTCAGACCCGTAAGCTGCGGAACCCCGCGGCCGAGGCTGATGCCGAGCGCCATGCCGTGAAGATTGCCCGACGGACTCGTATCCTCCGTGTTCAGGTCCGAATGCGCGTCGAACCAAATGACGCCGAGCCTCTCGTAATGCCGGGCCAGCCCCGCGACCGTGCCGACCGAGATGCTGTGATCGCCGCCGAGGACGAGCGGGAACGCGCCTTGACGGACGAGCTCCGATACGCGGTCCGCCAGCCTGCCGCACACGTCCAGCACTTCCGCGAGCCGCTTGGCGTTCCTCGCCTTGATGGGCGGCAGCGCGCCGGGACGGCTGATTTCGTCCGTCATTTGATAAGCGATGCCCAGTTCCTTCAGCTTCTCCGGCAAGCCGGCGGCATGGATAAGATGCGCCGGGCCGAGCTCCGCTCCGGGAATGGCCGCCCCTTGCCCGAAAGGAACCTTAACGATGGCGACGTTCCGATTGTTCATGTGCCCTGACCTCCCCCGCTCTCGCTGCCGCTGCCCGCAAAAACAAGCCCGATCCTCTCCATGGCGAAATCAAGCTCCGCTTCCGTAATGACGAGCGGCGGCGCCAGCCGGATGACGCGTTCATGCGTTTCCTTGCACAGCAGGCCGAGCCGCATCAGCTTCTCGCAGTAAGGGCGCGCCGGCGACTTCAGCTCGATTCCGATAAACAGGCCGCGCCCTCTGATCTCGGCGATGTCCGGATGGTTCAGGGTGCGAAGCTTCGCCATGAAATACCAGCCGAGCGCGTCCGACCGCTCCGCGAGCTTCTCCTCCTCGGTTACCTCGAGCGCGGCGATCGCCACGGCGCATCCGAGCGGATTGCCGCCGAACGTGGAGCCGTGCGAGCCCGGCTCGAACACGTCCATGACGCTCGAATCGGCGGCGACGGCCGATACCGGCATGACGCCCCCGCCCAGCGCCTTGCCCAAAATGTATATGTCGGGAACGACCCGCTCCCAATCGCAGGCGAAGCGCCGTCCGGTCCGACCGAAGCCGGTCTGGATCTCGTCGGCCGCGAGCAGCACCCCGCGCTCCGCGCATAGCGCGGCAACGCCGGCCAAATAGCCGTCCGGCGGAAGGCGGACGCCCGACTCCCCCTGGATAGGCTCGATCAGCACGGCGGCCGTGTTCGGAAGGATCGCCGCCTTAAGCGCGTCCAGATCGCCGTAAGGGACGATCCGAAAGCCCGGCGTGAACGGCCCGAACCCTTCCTTGTAGGCCGGCGTGGACGAGAAGGAGGTCACGGTCAGCGTCCGGCCGTGGAAATTGCCCTCGAACGCGATGATCTCCGCCTGCTCGGGCGGGATCCGCTTCACGCCGTACGCCCAGCGCCGGATCGCTTTGATCGCCGTCTCCACCGCCTCCGCGCCGGTATTCATCGGCAGCACCCGCTCCTTGCCCGTGTACGCCGCCACCTTCCCGCAGAACTCGCCGAGCCGGTCGTTGTGGAACGCCCGGGACGTAATCGTCGCTTTATCCGCTTGCTTCTTCAACGCTTCGATAATGCGGGGATGGCGATGGCCTTGATTCAAAGCCGAATACGCGCTGAGCATGTCGAGGTAGCGCATGCCTTCCGAATCCTCCACCCACGCGCCCTCCGCGCGGCTAATGACTATCGGCAGGGGATGGTAATTGCGGGCGCCGTACTTCTCCGCCAGTTCGATTTCCCTCCGTGCCCCGTTCATCGCCTGCTCCTTTCCGCGTCATTCGCAAAAAATAGCCGTTTTTGAATGTTATGCGGCCGAAGGGCGACAAATAACAGCGGGACGGGCCAAAAAAACCGAACGAAGGGAGGGAATAAGACGGCAGGCCGTCATGTTCGATTCGCCGGGGTCGGAAAAGAGGCCGTCTCCGTCTCATTGATCTCGCCTTGGGTCGATTCCGTTCCTCAGGCTGCTCGCTTACGCGAACTTTTGCAGGCGGCTGCCCGGGGAGCATTGAGCAGGGTCCGGCCGGGTCCTCCGGGTCCAAAGAACATGTCTAGTTTCAACTTTTGCAATTATTCCGGCTCAAAGGCCGCCAGGCGGCATTTTAAGTTCAACTATTGCAACAAACGAACGGGTTTACGGAGTTTTATGAGCGAGGGGAGCGCATTAGGTTCAGAATGTGAAACTACAGCGCAATCGAATGAAGCAAACATGGAGTTAGTCTCATTTTTTGATACTTCTCAACGGCGATCCAGCCATGTCAAAAGGCAGCCGACCTTTTGTCCTTTTGTCGGCTGCCTCCATCCACGCCACTGCGGTTACGCTTCCGCTTCCCGCGCATGCTCTGTGCAAAACGCGAGCACCATCCGCTCCTCGTCTTCTTCCAGCTCGAAATCGATATACTTGTTCGACGTCGTCGTCAGAAATTCGTACTTGGCGATGCGCGACCCGCTCTCCTCGTCCACGTAGACGACCCGCAGCGTAACGCCTTCCTCCTGATGCAGCTCGTCATCCTCGGGCACGTTCAGGTCAAGCAGGAACTCATACCGTGTACCGCTCAAAATTCCGTACGGGTCCAATACCCGCTCCACGCTGTATTCCGTTATCTCAAACATGCTGCCGCCTCCCTCCTTCTTCGGATATTCATACAAAAAGCAGCCTGAAACTTGGAGAACCAAGCTTCAGGCTGCCGCTTATCGATGGCCGCGCAGCGAGCCCTTACAGGCTGCTGAGCGTCTCGGTCAATACCGGTACGATTTGCGATTTGCGGGACACGACGCCTTTGAGCAGCGCTTTGTTGTCGGACAGCGTTACGTTGTACGCCTTCTCGACGGCATCGGCCTTCGCGCCGAGCGCAAGTGCAACGGAATCGTTGTTCAGGATGTCCGTTACGACGAGCACAAACAGGTCAAGGCCTTTGGTCGCGATAATGTCGTTCAGAGCCGCTTCCAGCTCCGCTTGGCGGGACAGCACGTCATTCGTGTCCACCGCGTTCACCTGCGCGATTTCGACCTTGTAGCTGCCCATCGAAAATTCTTTCGCGTCGAGCGAGATGAGCTGGGCGATCGTTTTGTCGCTCAGGTCGGCGCCGGCTTTAAGCATGTCCAATCCGTATTTCTCGGCGTCAACGCCCGCAATTGCCGCAAGCTCGCGCGCCGCCGCAACGTCCTGCTCCGTGCAGGTCGGCGATTTGAACAGCAGGGAGTCGGAAATAATCGCGGAAAGCATAAGGCCGGCGATTTCCTTGCGGATCTCGACGCCGTTTTCTTTGTACAGCTTGTTCAGGATCGTCGCCGTGCAGCCGACGGGCTCTGCGCGGAAGTAAAGCGGCGCGCTCGTTTCGAAGTTCGCGACGCGGTGGTGGTCGATAACCTCCAAAATTTGAACGCGGTCGATATCGTTCGCGCTTTGTTGGCGCTCGTTGTGGTCAACCAAAATAACGGTATCCGTCTCGTCGGCCACGTTCTCGATCAAACGAGGAGCCGCGACGCCGAAATAGTTCAAGGCGTATTGCGTTTCGCCGTTAACATCGCCCAGGCGGATCGCTTCCACGTCCGCGCCCAGCTTCGTCTTCAGCTCCGCGTACGCAATCGCCGATGTAATCGTGTCCGTGTCCGGGTTTTTATGCCCGAAAATAAGTGTTTTCGTCATTACCAGTACTCCTTACTCTTATTAGGTTGTTTTATACACCATTATAACTTTAAGTGTACCTTATTCCTATACCTTTACACCGAATTGCCACATTAATTTTATGAAACCCCATCCGATTATACAACAAATCGCTTGCCCAGCGAAGTCAGCTCGTCCGACATCGAGCGGATCGACTCCGCAGACGCGCTGACCTCGTCCATCGAGACGATCTGCCCGTTCGAGTTGTCCGCGATTTGTTCGAAGTGGAGCGCCGCCCGGCGCGAGATGCGCTCCATCTCCTCGACCGACGCCGAGACCTCCTCGGACTCGGCCGATACTTGCTCCGACGCGGCGGATACTTCGTGCAGCTGCTCGTTCACCTTGGAGAGACCCGCCAGAATCGAATGGAAAGCGGCGCCGGCGTCCTTCACCAGATGGAGCCCGGACTGCACCTTCTCCGCGTTCGTCTCCATGCTCGCCGACAGCCGCGACGTTTGCTCCAGGATCGCCTCGATCAACTCACCGATTTGCGTCGCCGACTGCTGCGACTGCGTCGCGAGCTTGCGCACCTCCTCGGCCACGACGGCAAAGCCCTTGCCGTGCTCGCCCGCGTGCGATGCCTCGATGGCCGCGTTCAGCGCCAGCAAATTCGTCTGCTTCGCGATGGCCGCCATGACCGTCGAGATGTCGCCGATTTCCCCGGACCGGCTCTCCAGATGCTTCGTCGCCCTCCGCATTTGCTCCGCGGTATCGTGAATGGCCTCCATCTCGCTCATCGCATGCACGATCATCGCGTTGCCCTTCTCGGTCTGCTCCATCGTGGCCTGGGCTACGTCGGATACGATCGCGGCCGATTCGGTAATGCGAAGCATGCCGTGCGTCACGCCCTCGACCGCCTTCGTCATGTCGGCCGCCCGAATGACCTGGATATTCGCGCCGCCCGACGCTTCCTGGATGCTCGAGGCGATCAGACGGCTCGCATCCGTGGTGCTGCGCGCATGCCGCGATACGCCATCCGACGCGCGCAGCAGCTTCTCCGAGGCGTCCCTCATACTCTTGATCGACGTGCGCGTATTGGTTACCAGCTGCTGGAACGTGTTCGCCAAGTGCCCGATCTCGTCCTTGCGGTCCGCCTTGATGAAGACCGTCAAGTCGCCTTCCCGCACTTTCGCCACCTGCGAAGTCAGCTTCTGCAGCGGCCTGGTCAAGTAGGCGGCAAGTAAAACGACAAGGATGATGCCGCCCGCGATCAGGCCGATCGTCACGTAAAGCGTCGTCTTGCGGTTCGCGTCCATGAGCGCGTACACGTTCGTCGCGTCGAAGTCCGCCCCGAGAATGCCGAGCAGCCGGCCGTCCTCGCTCCTTATCGGCACGTAGGCCGTGATCGTCGCTCCGTACTCCGGATCGTTGGTCAGCTCGCCCGTTTGCGGCGCGCCTTCGGCGAAGGCTCTCACCATGCCCGGGTATTCGTTCTCCTCCTGGTCGCCGAGCGCCGAGAAGTCCTCGCTGTCCACGTCCGGCGGCGCGCCGTCGACGACGTAATAATAGATGTCGCTCCCTTCCCGCTCCGTCTTCGCGAGCGTATACAAATATTTCAGTCCGTTCATTTCTCTAAGCTCGTTCAGCTGCGCGCGAAGCTTGCTGTAGTATTCCGTCTCGCCGGCTTCCACGGTAATGCCTTCGTAGGCTTTCGCGTCGATCAGCTTCGCGGCGTGCTCCGCCACGCGCCTCGCCTGAGCGCCCAGCGATTCCTCCACGAGCCCGGTCGCCGAACGGTAAATCGTGAAGGCCAGAATCCCCCCCGCCAGCAGGATCAGACATGAGAAAAACAATACCATCCTCGTCAATAAACGATTCAAACGAAATGCCCCTTCCTCTATGATCGAAAAATAGGTCTTTGACACTATTTTACAAGATTCGACGGCAATTCCGCTATTCATTTATTAATAGAATGGAAGGATTACTACCGTGTGCTTGAATTGAGGAGTTACCATCTTTGCTTTGCCGTATCTCGGCTAATCGCTGTAACCTTTCCCCGCCTCATCGCGTCTATCTGAAAAACCGATACGGAAGAGGGGAATGTCATGAGAGTCGGACTTGTATTCCTGCTCGCACTGCTGCTCTCGGCATGTGGAACCAAGGAGCAGATTAAGGAAATCGACGCGGATGTGCTGGAGCGTATGAACAATCCAAAGCTTGCGCACCGAGACGAATTGTTCGAGTTGAAGCTGAATATCGGGAAGACGACTTTTTCGGCCAATGAACCGATCTCGTATTCCGCCAGCCTGACGTATATCGGAGACGGAGATTCGTTCACCGTTTGGGGCAGCCATACGATTGTAGCATTCCGAATTACGAACGGACTGGATTTTGATATGGAGGGAGCAAGTACGTCGGAGCTGGCGGCTACGAAGCTGCTGAAGAACAAGACGGTCTTGTACCCTTTTGTAAAGAGTGGCGGTTATAGTCATGATGACCCCAATGCGGATTTTTGGCGACAATTTTATAGCCGGAAGGAACTCGTTTTGCCCCAGGGTAACTATCTGATTGAGGCAGTCTGCGTATTTTCACTCGATGAATCTGTCGTTGACAGTCATTATAACGAAAGCGTCTATACGATGATCACGGTGGAGTAGGAGATCATACGAGAAGGAATTAGAGCGTTAATTATCAGCTTTGCAAAAATAAAGGACGAGGCGGCAGTCCCGGACTGCTAGATCGAGTCCTGAACCGCCGCCGATTGGCCTCGTGCTTCGTTAACAGATCGTGAAGTGTTTATGCGCTACTTGGATTTGATGCCGCTCCGCCCATGCCTCCATCTGCTTGATCCCCCGGTCTTCTTGCTCGAGGAAGCGGAAGCTTAATTCGTAGGGAACCAGCTTCTTGTTGATCGGCTTGATGCCGATGACGGGCCTGAAATAGCCCATCACGAGAACCGCATCGATTCCCTTCGCTTCGACGGTCCTGCCGTCCACTACGATGCGCCCGGATTCGCAAACGACTTCGAATGGCTTCATCCGCGCTCTGCGGAACGCGATAGCGAGCATAATGACGATCGCGACGATCAGTCCGACAGTGAGATAGGAGAGGTAGAGAAGATCATGATCGGTTCCGAATAATAGATATAGCATGATGCCCAGCGTCAGACCTAGCACCAGCAGCGTTGCGATTTGAGACGGATGCCTGGCTGTACGGCTCGTGCTGCCGCTCATGCATCTCCCTCCTTCTTCCAAAGCGAAGGCTCCGTTATTTGAACTACTCCCTCGTTTCAAGCCCCCGAATCGCGGGCTGCTCGGGCATGACGTTCGACAGGTTGATCATTTCGATACGCTCCCCCTCGTCTTCAAACCGGATCCGGCTCGTAAAAGCGAACGGCGTTTCGATGTACCTCGTCGTCAGCTCCAGCGTATTCTCTTCCGGCCAGGTAAAGCTTGCGACGACGCAAGCATCCGCCGCATCGTTCAGCAGGCGGGATGCGCCTTCCGCCCATTCGCCCCGGCCGGCCGTCAAGCGATGCTCCCCATTCGCCTTGCCGATCGCGACAATGGCTTTATCCGCCTCAAAGGAGACGGACACGCTCTCCCATTGATAAGCATTGTCTTCAAGCTGGTAGGCTTTGCCGCCGACGACGGCCTCCGCGGGGGAAATCGGCCGCAGCCCGGGCGGCCGAAGGGCGAGCTCCTGAAGCGCCGCATTAAGCTCGGCTTGCAGCTCCAGGTCCGGGGCAAGCGGCGACGATGCCATGGGCGGAAGCAGATGCTCCCAAGCCGCGTTCATGACGCCTTGCATGTCGTTCGTGCCGCTCGTAATCGCCAGCACGGCATCCCGCTCCGGCATGACGATGCAGAACTGGCCGAACGCGCCGTCGCCCCGGTACAAGCCGTGCCGGCACCGCCAGAACTGATAGCCGTAGCCTTGCGCCCAGTCGCTCTCTCCGCCGTCCCCGTTCGCGATTTGTTTCGATGTCGCTTCCTCGATCCACGCTTCGGACAGCAGCTGCTTCCCGTTCCAAACGCCCTTCTGCAAATAAAGCTGGCCGAACTTCGCGATATCCTCGGTGGCGACGCTCAGTCCCCAGCCGCCTGTATGAACGCCGCGGGGGCAGCTCTCCCAGGTCGCGCCCTCGATGCCGAGCGGTTCAAGCAGCCGCGGCCGCAAGTAATCGAGCAGCGTCTGTCCGGAGGCCTTCTGCAGAATGGCCGACAACATATAGGTCGCTCCGCTGTTATACACAAAATGAGTGCCTGGGACGTGCTCGACGGGAGCGGACAGGAAAGCTTTCGCCCAGTTGCCGTCCTCGCGCTGCTGCAGCAGGCTTAGCGTATCCTTGTCGTGGCCCGTGCCCATCATCAGCAAATGGCGGATCGTCATGGCCGCCAAATTCGGATCGGCCTCCTCCGGAACTTCCTCCGGAAAATACGAGACGACCGCATCGTCCAGCGTCAGCTTCCCTTCGGCTGCGGCGAACCCGATCGCCGATGAGGTGAAGCTTTTGCTAAGCGAGAACAGCATATGGGGGAGATGCGGGGCATACGGCGCCCACCAGCCTTCCGCCACGACTTGCCCGTGCCTAAGCAGCATAAGGCTGTGCAGCTCCAGCTCCCGTTCCTGAATCGCCTTCAAAAAATCGATGACGGCCGCGGAGGAAATTCCTTGCGCTTCCGGTACGCTTCTGGGCAGACGCAGACTTGTCCGTTCCATCCTTCCATGCCTCCTTTTATTCTACCGACTCCCTACTAACATACTGCAATTGGAGAGAATCGGCAATTCAATTGCGAGCGCTCTCATCTTCAAGACCGCCGCCTTCGCGCCCGGCCTCTCTATTTCACAATTCATCCATCCGTTAGCCCTTTTCATAGAATCCGTCAAAACGTACAAGCATCCCCCCGCAAGACCCATATATTACAGAAGAACAGGAGCGTGATAGAGATGCCTCACAAAGGCAAAGACAAAGGCAATAACGACAACGGAAGCAGCAGGAGCGATCATGCCGCGATGGTTTCCCTGCTCAATCAGCTTGCGATCGGTCAAGTCGTTGACCGGGTCAACATAGATAGCGGAGCCAGCATCGTGGGGGTGAAATGGAACGGCCTTGCAGGCGGCAACGCGAACTTCGTGGCCGCCCCGGCTTTCAAAATATCGATTCCGGTCCATAAAATCATTTCGATCGAGCTATCGTCCTGAAAGGAGCTTGTCCCCCGAAATCGTTAAAACTTTCTTTCCTGATAGGGAAGCCCCTTCCCCTCTTCGCAGTACGTTTTGAGACTATACAGAAACATCGCCCAGTTGTAGTTGCAAGACCGGAAGAACGGCGTCACTTCCTTCCAGTTCATATGACGCAAAGTAATGGCGGTCTTCCCGTTCTTCTCCTCGAGCTCGAAGGAAATAACGGTATCGATCCATTCCGGATCCGAATCGACGCAGCGCCAAACGACCCGGCTTCCTGCAGCCATTTCCTCGATGCGCATCTTCGTCAGGTCGTTGCTCCCGAATCGGAACTCGTTCGTAAGGCCCGGCTCGCGATGGACGACAAGCTCGTTCGTCCATATCTCCGACAGCCCCTCGGCGGTGGTCAATGCTTCATACACCTTGGAGGCGGGCGCATGAACGGTTTGCAAATGCTCGATGTTGGCCATGTTATTCCCCTTTCCGCGCCTTTATTGGCGTCGACTCCCTTAGGATAGCATTACGCCCCTGCTGCCGTTTCTTATGAATTGCTAAGTTGGGCGCGGCATAGAACGGTCTCGATTACCCGGACGGATACTATCCTCCAGTTCCCGTAGTTGCTGAGGGCATAAGCAACTATATAACGAACGGGAGCCGCCGGGTAATATACGGAAGTATAAAATGAGTCAATGGAGGTACCATCCTACTCCCTGCCAAAAGGAGAGGTTTCTTTGTTTACTCTCGTATACGATGGTCCGATCAGCGCATACGCTGCTCGCCAGCACGGCTAGCCGAGCGCAAAGCCTGCGATTGTGCAGTCTTTGCGCCAGCGATGGGGCGGCCGGATGGAAGGCCTGCGGATGTGCAGGCTTTTCGAGACTTGAGCCCCCTTCGAGCTTATCTAAATGAAAAAAGATGCACATTCGCAGGCATTTGCTTCGCCGCTCGTATGGAGCGGCCAAAAGCCTGCGCATTTGCAGGCTCGGCATAAGATGTACCGCCGGGGGGAGAGCTCACGGCGGCCACTCGATGAACGCCTTGATCGCGGCATCGCCGAACGCGTACAGCAGCTCGGTCGCTTCCAGCTCCGCCTAAAGCGGATTTTGCGCATGAAGGAGCTCGTCGTAATAATAGAGCAGGACGCGCATCCGCCTGTCCTCGTACGTCGATAAAAAGGTCGGTGCGGGCAGGCGATGCGCCTCGTATATCCGGCACTACGATTTCGCTTCGGACAGTTCCCAGGCATCGAACCGGGCGAGCCTCGCGACGACCGAATCGCCGAACAGCCCCACCCCGGCGCTTAGCGCAAGCGTCGGATAAACCCTGGCGGATAAGCAAGCCGTCTCGTTGCCGAACACCTCGATCGTCGAATGGTCGACGAAGACATGAAGCTTCAGACGGCCGTCCGCCGGCTCGTAACGGCCCGTGACCGGCGTACGGCGCGGCAGCGGGGACAAGCTCGATCGGCTGCGGTCGATCGTCAGGAGCCCGGCCCCGGGATCGACGACGATGCGCGTCGCCTCCCGGCCGTCGCCGGAGCGGAGCACTTCGATGCCGAATGCCGTCTCCGTGCCCGCCAGGTCGAACTCCGCAATGATTTCGACGGCTCTGCCTTCGATGCCCGCCCGAACGCTCTCTCCTTCCGCGATAAGATCCGCGAGCCCGGAGCTTCGTCCGCGCAGCCGGCGCAGCTCGGGAACCGGCCGCATCGCGAGCTTGCCGGAAGCCGTCACCTCCAGCTCCCGCGGCAGCGCTTGCACGCCCGCCCAGCCTGCTTCCGGCAAGAAGTTCTCCCTGGAAGCCTCCGGCATCCACCCGAACAGGATGCGCCTCCCGCTGCCGTCTACCAGCGTATTCGGCGCGTAATAGCCGTCCCAGCTTCCATGGTCGATCACGCCCTCCGTATCGGGAATGAACGTATAGTCAGCCGCGAGCGTGCCCGTCACATACTTCACCGTTTTACCCGGAGAATAAATAAGCACGTATGTGTCGCCCTCGCGATAAAACAGCGGACACTCGCACAGCGCGACGCTCGGGTCGGCATAAAGGATGTTCAGGAACGACCAGCTGACCAGATCGGCAGACTTGTAGATCGCGACGCAGCCCTTGCCTTCATGCGCCCCTCCGACGACCATGAACCAGTCCTCGCCTTCCCGCCATGCGAACGGATCGCGCCACTCGCGTATGTCGATGCCGCCGTGAATAGAGGTTGTCATGACGGGATTTTGCGGATGCTTCGTCCAGGTCCTCATCCCGTCCCGGCTCGTCGCCAGCCACTGCTCGGCGCCGGTGGAAGCGTTCCGCTCGCCCTCCCCGATGCTCGTATACAAAATCTTCGGCTCTTCGCCGTCCAAGACGGCGCAGCCGGAAAAGCAATGAAGCTCTCCAAGCTCCTCTGACGGATACAGCGCGACCGGCAGATGCTCCCAATCGACCAGATCCGCGCTGCGGGCATGCCCCCAATGAATCGTTCCCCATTGATCGCCGTTCGGATTATGCTGATAGAACAAATGATAATAGCCTTCATGAAAAATCGTCCCGTTCGGATCGTTCATCCAGTTCCGTTCCGGGAGAAAATGATAAACCGGCCGATACATGTCCTTCTTCACGATACGTTCACCTCGCCCTGTCTGCACGGGATCGTCAGCCGGCTCCGTGCGCATCCTTCCCCCGCCGGAGGGGGGTTCTTCCAATATTTTCATGAACATTATAACTGGCCCGGGCTAGTTTTTACAGTCCTTTCCTGATCGGCCCGCTCCGGATTACTCGAGCTGATAGGCAATCAGCTTGGCGCTTCCGCCGATCCCGGATGCCAGCGCGTTTTTCCCGTATAAATTATCGAGCGTATTGGCCACCTGCAGCTCGATCGTGTTCCTGCCGGGACGCAGCATGCCGGTTACGTCCCAGTTATACGGAGGCCACAGCTTTATGCCCGCATCGCTGCCGTTCACGCTCAGCCGCGCCGTCTCTCTTATATCCTCGATCTCCAGTACGACGGCGACCGCTTTCCCGCCGTTATCGCCTTCGGCCGCTATCGGCGCCCAGTCGAAGGCTTGCCGATAAACGGCCTTTCCGGACAGATGGGGATAGCCGGCAGCCGTCCAGTACCCTGACATGCGATTGGGAGGAGCGGTTAGCGCCTCCGCGGACGTCAAGGCGAACTCTCCGACAAGGAAAGCGGGATAAGCGAAATTCGGCATGGGCTCGAGCAACGAAAAGGTTAAGATTTCAATCGTGTTATCTCCACTCTGCAGGTAAGGAGAAATATCCGCCCAATAATAGAAGCGATCCTGCCACTTCGCCGGCTCGAGCGCGGGCAGCCGCTCCCCGTTCACGAATATTTCCACGCTTCTGCGCCGGGATAAGAAGCCGATATGCGACTGGATATCCTGCCGCAAATCGTCAAGCACCAAATAAATGCCGTCTTGGCGATACTGCCGTTCCGACGGATCGGCGCCGCTGCCGTTAAGCGATTCGATCAAAGACTGTTCCGCCTTTATCGTCCTTCGGAACGTATTGACCTGTCCGGGCATCGTCGCCGATATTCTGGCTTGCCGATCGTTCAACGTCACTTCCCAGCGGTCCAGAATAAGCGCGTTGCGGTCTTCCGTCCCGAAATCCCATTCCCGCGATAGCTCGCGCGTATGCAGCATGCCCTTGGCGGATGCGATGGCCGCGTCTTGCGATCGCTTCGCTTCCGGTTGCTCCGCCTCCGGCCTAGGGGCAACGATGCGCATTTGGCCGGGAGCGAGCGCGAAGCGCTGCAGCTCTACCTTCGTAATCAACCGGATATCCCCCGTCTCCAGCTCCCATTCCTCCAGCGCTTCTCCCGGCGCCGCGTCATATTGGAGCTCCACCGAATCATCCGACCAATTCATGATCCAGGTAAACGATCGGCCTTCGAGCCTTCTGCCGGTCATAATGACATGCTCCGCGCTTTGCTCCGGCACGATCCAGCGCTCGCCGAGATCGCTGCCGGCAAGCTTCGCGCGAATTTCCTGGCACAAGCCGGCGGCATCGTCGCCGCGAAGCTGCCCGGCCGTCATGAAGAGCGTCTTGCCGCCGCCGCATTCGTGCCAGCCGCCCGCCCTGCCGGGCGCCGGGAACAATTGCTCGATATACGAGGCCAAATCGGGATCATGCGTGACGAACGCGCTGTGAACGGGCAGCTCTTCCAGGGCGATCAGCATGCCCCCCGACCGGACGAACGCCAGCAGCCGCTCCGCCGTTTCAAGTCCCAACACCTTCATCGCCGGCAAAATCACGATCGAAAACCCGCCCTCGCATTTCGGAAAACGCAGCTCTCCTGCCGATGCCGTCCCGCTCGCGATCTGGCATTCGTCCGCGTACTCGAAATCGAGCCTGCCTCGGATCAATCGGTCCGAGAGCAAGGAGAACAGCTCGTCCACGTGAAGGTTTTTGCACGCTTTTCCGCTGCGGAACATCTCCTGATAGACGGTGTGGATCGGAGATACGAGCAGAACCTTCGACGCCTGCCTGCCCAGGCTGCCAAGCAGGCTTAAGCGGCCGATATAGTCGCCGAAAGCCCGGTAGTGCTCCCAATGCGGCGCATGATAAAACTCGGTCTGCGGGAAATCGGTCTTGCGGTACCCTTCGAACGAATAATAAAACGCATGGGGAATAAACAGATTGACGCCAAGAAACGCCATGAAGTTGGCGTCCATGCGCCTCTCCCGCATCGAATACCCGTGATCGCTCGCTCCCGAACGCTTCGCATACGACCCGCTGCTTTCCTTCCAGACGAGCGACCGACGAAGCGCATTTCACGGACAAGATCCGGTAAGGGTTGTCCTTCGTCCCGATGCCTTTGGTCAAATAGTCCACGCCCGGATAATGGAACTGCCGCAGCACCATCGTCTGGTTGCCTTGCGAACGCGCCTGTCCCCAGAGCGGCTCCTCCAGCGTATGGCCGATGTAAGCCAGCCCGCGCGACTCGCACCACCGGCTCAGCGCCTCGTGATAAGCGCCGACATACCACCGGGTCAATGCGCCGTAGTAATGCTCCCGTATCGCGTGGCTGGCATCCTCAAGCTCATACAGAAGCGCGCCTAATAATGGACGCAGCGAATAGCCGCATTCCGCTTCGAACCGCGTCAACAAATTTCTCGTCCAACCGAGCACGTAGCCCGGCAAATTGCCGTTCAGCGTCCGGACCGACGTCCGGATCGCTTCCGTGCCGAAGAAGCCGTCATGAATCATCAGCCCCGGCTCGTCGGTGAAGATGCCCCGTATCGTCCCGCCGAAATCGGCCTGCAGCTCAAGGAAAGGCTCGTATCCGGCCTGAATGAACGCTTGCACCGCTTCCGGGTTCATCGTATCGAGATAATAGCCCGCGCCGAACGTTACTTTCTCGGCAATCTCGCATTCCCAGCAAGCGAGAATGACATAATCCCCGGGCACCGGGGGCGTCCAGCATTGTCCCTGTAATTCCGTTACGTCGAACGGGTCATTGGCCAGGATGACTTGCTCGCCCACTTGACGCAAGACCCGATAGGCGAGAATGGCGATATTCTAAGGAGCTTAGAATATATAACTATATTCATTTCATTCTTGATAAATGGGAAAACAAAGTAACGACAATCAGAAAAATAACGATGGATCTACAGAAGAAATTTCATACAAATAATTTATTTATCAATGGTTTTGGATTTCTTTTGGTAGGGGTATTCTTCGTATCAACTTCTATAAGCGTATATAATTCTGAAGCCAGTATAGGTGCTTTTGCTGGATTGGTTTCTTTCTTAGCACAGCTTACGCCAATGATAAACAATGTGGGTTCAACATTGAAAAGCTTTAACATTAACAAAAATAATATTAACGAATTATTAAGTTTTTATCAAGAATATGAGACTAATCGAATGTATGCCAAGAACGTAAAAATTCAGCAACCATCGAGTGGAGGGCTCATTCGATTAGAGAATGTCTCGTTCATGTTTCCGAATAGCGAAAAATATATATTGCATAATGTAAATTTAGAAATTCACCCTGGAGAGACACTCGCCATTGTAGGTTTGATTGGAGCAGGTAAAACGACGTTAGCAAATATTATTGCCGGTTTTTATGAGCCGACTGAAGGACGAATTTATATAAATGGTGTCGATTATCCCCCTCTGTCAGAATAGTTGTCGTACCCCTTAAATGAAAGTATAGTGGGAATAACGAGGATGAGGTGGGAGACAATGAACCAAGTGAATGAGAAGTTAAAGGAGAGCATTGTGCAACGCATGCTGCCCCCGAACAACGAATCGGTCAGTCGGATCGCCAAGGAAAGCGGTCTATCTGAGACGACGCTATACAAATGGAAAAAGGCGGCGAAAGCCCAAGGGATGATGAATAACGGTGATGTGTCACCTGAGCGATGGAATACGCGTGAGAAGTTCGCCATCGTCGTCGAAACGGCAAGCTTAAGCGAAATCGAGTTGGCGGAATATTGTCGGACAAAAGGGTTGTTCGTCGAGCAGGTTGAATCATGGCGCGATGCCTGTATGCAAGCCAATGGCGGAGTTGCCGCACAAGCGGGCAAGCTGCAGAAGGAACTGCGCACGAAAGAGCAAGAAAACAAAGCCTTAAGCCGTGAGCTTAAGCGTAAAGAAACGGCGCTCGCCGAAGCAGCCGCCTTGTTGGTGCTGCGAAAAAAGGCCCAAGCGATTTGGGGAGACCAAGAGGACGAATGATCAGTGCCTCAGATCGCAAGGAAGTTATCACACTGATTCAAGAGGCCGTCGCTACCGGCGCAAGAGAAGCCGCTGCTTGCAAGGAACTCGGACTGACGCAGCGAACGCTGCAACGCTGGCGTAAGCAAGGCGGCAGCGAGGACGGGCGCCCTCATGCCACGCGGCCAGCGCCTGCCAACAAGCTGAGCGAGGCTGAAGAGCAGCAGGTGCTGAATATTCTTCAGAAGCCGCAAAACAGGAGCCTGCCGCCAAGCCAGATCGTGCCTGCTCTGGCTGACGAAGGCATCTATATCGCCTCCGAATCAAGCTTCTATCGAATCATGCATAAACATAATCAACAGCATCATCGCGGGCGTAGCAAGAAGCGCACAGCAAGGCCGCTTACCAGCCATGCTGCGACCGGACCGAATGAAGTATGGATGTGGGATATTACCTGGCGTACGCCCAGCTAACGAGTTCCCTTAGCGGAACAAGTTACTTGAGCATGTTTGGAATGCATGCCGAGATTTTTTTCAGGCATGTCCTCCCTCTGCTGTGAGGGGGAGTGAGCCGAAGTGGCGGTGACTTGCCGACACTGGCAAGGTGACGTAGTCCGTGGGAAACGGGGCTTGCGGCGAAGCGATTACGCCAAGATGAGTCTCTAGGCTGAGCATGGGAAGGTTGAGGAACACGAACCTATTAAACCGCATCTGAGGGTTGAAATGTCACCCCTGCCTACATCGCTTAACAGGCAGGACACGGATCGATGCTAGTTACAGCCATGAACTGGCATTGCGAATATCGGTTGGACATGTACGCCAACCGATAGGGAATTGCGAAGAGAGCACAGCTAGAGCGTGATGTCCGTGACGACTTGCAGAAAGCAAGGATAAAGACTGCGATAGGCAACCTAACCCATGTGTGGAGTCCAACATGTGAACTGGGGAAAGTTTGCATGGATGCCAAGGGAGTGAGCTCCCCGATGCTATGCAGAATGACGGAGCCTCCGTAGTAGTCCGAGATCGGGAAAGCCGATTACATGGCGAAGGGAGGCAGTTTAAGTGGTTTGCTTGGCCTATTAACTGACCCTAGTGAGGTGAAGACCTTTGATAATCAGTGAAATGCAAAGCAAACTGGCGACAGGGGCAACTGAAAGCAAAGAACGTAAGTTCGACCGACTCCTAAGACTTATTGCAAACAAGACTTGGCTCAGCGAAGCGGCTAGCATTACTCAGGCTTCAAGTGGTGCCCGAACACCTGGTGTAGATGGCATCAACAAGTGCAAGATGGAAGAAATGCTTGATCTTGAACTAGACAACCTACGGCATGAATTGTTGACGGGAACGTACTGCCCGCGACCTGCGCGGCGCGTATATATTCCAAAAGCGAACGGCAAGCTTAGGCCGCTAGGCATCCCCTGTCTCCGAGACCGCATCGTGCAACGTGCGATGGTAATGGCTATGGAACCGATCTGGGAAAGCGACTTCCACCCTCAATCCTACGGATTCAGACCGGCACGAAGTGTCCATCATGCCATTCGAACGGTTAAAATGCAACTGCAGGATGGAAATGAACGCACAGAAGCAACTGCGGGTCGCTGGGTCATTGAAGGCGATTTGGCCAGTTACTTTGATACCGTTCATCATCGGTTGTTGATGAAGGCAGTCCGCAAACGCATCTCTGACAAGCGCTTTCTTGCCCTGCTGTGGCGTATCATCAAGGCAGGATGCGTAGACCGTGGATTATTCCGAGCCTCTAGTGAAGGAGTTCCGCAAGGTGGTGTCATATCACCGCTCCTATCCAATATTATGTTACACGAATTCGATCAGTGGATGGAAGCGAAATTTCTGAGTAAAAAGGTGAGGAAGGATCGCTGGGCATGGAACTTCGGCATTCAGAAAGAGCGCCCTATCGCAATACGCGAAAACCGACAATGGATGCCAGCAATCTCCTATTGCCGTTATGCCGACGACTTTGTAGTGGTAGTCAAAGGAACCAAGGCACACGCTGACGAAGTGCGAGAAGCGTGTCGTTTATTTCTCGAAGATCGGCTGAAACTCACGCTGAATATGGATAAAACGCATATTACGCATGTGAACGATGGCTTCATTTTCCTTGGTCATCGAATTATTCGGAAGCGTGGAGCTAGAGGACGAATGCGACCTGTATCCTCGATTCCTTGGGATAAATACCGCCGTTTCACAGAGAAATTAGTCAAGCAATTGTCAGGGAATTTCGGTATGAACAAAATGGATTTAGTTGAAAGTCTAAATCGTCAACTTACAGGATGGTCTAATTTTTATCAATACACAGACTATACAGCAACGATATACGGAAAAGTAGACCGCGCGGTATTCTGGAAGCTCGGTCACTGGCTGGCGCGAAAATACAAACGTGGCTTCCGATCATTGATGCAAGAATATGTACGATCCCCAGAGAAAGGCAAGGCTAAAATCTGGGTACTGCAAGGTCAGAGCAGCCGGGGATTTTATGGAGAAATACCGTTGAAAAGGTTAATAACCAGCCGCAAAGGCTGGTTCAAATGGCGTACTCCAGCAGAAAATCCATACATCCTACGTTCAGAGAAACATCGTACAATTGAATCCTACTATGACGAAGTCGCCTTTGCTTTGAGCAACGCTTAAATGGAGAGCCGGATGCGCTGAGAGGTGCAAGTCCGGTTCGGGAAAGAGAGATGGGGAAATAGTTCGACTACGCCCCATCTCTTATTTCACTCCGAATGAAATACGGCTGGATGTACCTATACGCTGTCGTATCAATAGATATAAAAAAACTCGACTGATGGTGAAATTCAGGGAGGGGGACGGTCTCATTTTGAAGCAGCAAGATTTCCTTCTCCCACTTAGTCAAGACTATGAGGTAATAAAACTATGAAGAAAGCCGTGCATCTGCCTCGCTCGAGCTGCTGAAGGCGGCGGTTCTAGTCAAAAGTTTTTAACATGTGTTATGTTCAGTTTACGATGCAAGATGACTAGCTTAACGCTAAAATGTGAGAAGTATTTCTTGCACACTTACCAAACCTTTGAGCAGCTCGAAAGGGACTTTTACAATTACGAGCGATTACAAGCGAAATTAGACGGCCTCAGTCCGATGCAATTCAGGACCAAGGCCGCCTAACCGTTTTATTATTTATGCTGTCTACTTGACGGGGTACAGTTCATACTGGCAGCCTTATCATTCTTTTTAGAGTCACTTTTATAGCACTTATTTAATTGTAATTAAATTTGATGAGTGGACACTATTTTCTATAGTAGTTAGCTTATAAGGATTATTCACACTTATTACATATAAATTACTATCTTTTATTAAGTGTTCATCATTTAATTCAATTGGAATTGTTGCCTGCCCTGATGGCATCGTATAAAACAGAGGATCATCCTTAAATAATTGACCATTTGAATTCAAAACAATGATCGATACTTCATTACTTTCATTCATCATATTTATATTTATATTTATGTTTATATCCCTTGTTTTTGACTCTAGAATACTTATAATTTGTTTGAAATCAATTAATGGCATTGCATTGGTTAATAAAGGTTGAATGTATTGTAGATCAGTTGGTTTAGTTTTAATTTTGGTATATGAAACTTTTGGAACTATAGATGAATCGCCGACTAATAAAGCTGCTCTTCTATACATGAAAAATTGGTCTTCAGGAATCATTTTATCATTATCCAGGTGGTACTCAGGACTTCTAATGGAAATAACCAAAAAATCGTGAAGCCCCTCATTTAATTCTGGAATATTAATATTAAATACTTCTTTTTCATTTTGATTTAATATTATATCGATATATGATAAATCCTCACCATTTTTTTTCACATTGATCTGCTTGTAATCCAAAAAGAAAAATAATCTATATTTTTGTTTTGTAGATAAATGATTAATCAATGTGATTTTTGGATAATAAATACCCTCTTTTTTAATAGTGTGTATTTGTTGATATCTATCTGAGTTCTCATGCCATAAACCTAAAGATGTACCACCGTACTCGGTAGGTTTTATAGTGTAATCATATTTTTCAGAGCATCCAATCATATTTATAGCAAATATGAATAATATATGTATTAGAAATACTTTTTTCATACCCACCTCGGAATTATCATATTTAATTTTACTACTTGCTTACAAACTTGCTCTTCTATATACTCAAACAGATAACACTACCAATCCAGATTCGCTGTCGAAAAACTCCGACAGCGAATCACGATTGAATAAGGTGGCAATCAACATTCAATATTGGTCTTGGAGGCCCCACACCTCTGACCATTTTTTTCATTAAATTCCTTAATAAATCTACTATTTAAGTAGTGATACCATTTTCATCAATGGTGTTATACCCAGTTTTGACACCACCGTCATTGAGGAAATAATGTGTCGATTGAGATGAGTATGATATACTAGATGCGTAAGTCCCAAGGTTAAGAAGCGCTACTGCTGTGCCTCCATTTGTACTAGAGTGACTAGTAGTAGATCCTGCAAAAATACCATTTTTACTGGCATTAATAGTCGTAGTGGATTTTCCTATATGCGCGCCTACATTTAATTCTAATAATCTTGTCCATGCCTTTGCCATGACTGTATTTCCAGTAATCAGTTGTATTTCACTCCAGGCTTCAGAGTTACCAATCAAGTCTCCATCATAATACAGATAAGACTCTTCTGTTGTAGCATAAGCACTTGATGTAAAAGTTAATATTAGTGCCAACATTAAAGAAATAGTCACTAATGCCTTTTTCACTTTTCCCACACCCTTTTTATAAAATACCATATCCTTGGCTGCGCAGCATATGGATTAAATGGTTAAATATAGAATATCAAAATTGTATGGTTTATAAATAGCCCTTAAGAACTGGATATTCGACAGAGTACTTGTGTCAACTTCACTGGTATTGGTCCTATTGCGAAAAAAAAGAGTTGCTGAGAGCTATCTTTTTTCTTGACGTAGACGATACAATTCTGCAGGAGATGCAAGGATAGAACGGCCATTTCTTGTTCCTCTATTCGATTCGTCGCCGCCGTTGTCGTAAAAATGAAGCTATGGACCGAGTTCCAATTTTCCACGACATTCAGCCCATCGTTCATCTCGCGGCGCAGCTCTTGGGAGTTCAAATACTCGCTCCGGGCTCCCTCTGCAGCGCGCACCTTGGCCCGCATCGATCAATCGGGAAGTACTCGCCGAGCTGAAGAAACAGCTGCGCAGATCCGGAAACGCTCCTGTTACCGTCTCCCCTCTCGCCTGTTGCAAGTTCTTGACTCCAACGGAGGTATGCTGGTCGTTCGCATTCGACCAGGAACAGAATTCGCCATCGAATCGTCAAATACCATGAGGCGATATTTGCTGCTCACATACGGCCGCCGGCACTTGAACGAGCTGTAGCCGGCGATCGACGAGGCCATCAACCAGGAGTGCTTCCGGGTCAGCGTCAGTCGGCGCCGAACAAGCTGCAGCTTCCGGCGATCGGTAGCCGATAATCAGGAGCGCTCGCGGATTCGCGCGAAGCTGCTCTGGTCAACGGCCGTCAGCGCCGAACGAGCTGCAGCAGCCGGCGATCGATGCGGTCGAAAACCAGGAGCGCTTCTGGGTCCGACTCAGTAGCCCAGGATCCCCCGACACACCTGGAAAGAGTCGCAGCAGCCGAAGATTGAACCGGCCAGTAACCAGGAGCACATTCCGATCCCCGCGCAGCAGCTCCGGCCGGCCGCCGGCGCACCTGGAAGAGCCGCTGCCGGCGACGATGCGGCCAGTACCCAGGAGTGCTTCTGTATACGCATGCTTTTAAATCAACCTTCTGCTCCATACCAAATCGAAACGTTCCCCTATCAGCTCTCGTTCAAGCTGATCGAATACGCCGAGGATCCCGAGATAGCCATCTTGCTGCTCGTATAAGTTCTTTACAGAGCGAGTGAACCGGTCGAACCAGTATAAATAGAAAAGCCCCCGATAATAGGGAGCGTGACTCGTATTATATTTGGTTTGATTCAGTTTGTTCACTATGCCTTGAAGATGTATAATACAGAATTGTATTTGCAATTGATACTTCAAATATCATCATTGGAATTCTGACCAGCAAGTACACCAAACCGCCTTCCCACCAACTCGTTACGAATGCAATAATAATCAAGGCCAGCAATGTCAAATTTGAGAAGTTTTCAATATTGCGGCCCTGAATTCCATTTCCGTATCTGCCAATACCATGCATTATTCCTGCAACAACACTAATCATGATTAGTACTTTCCATAGTGTTGAGGGATCGTAGAATCCTTTCGCAAGATCTGTAATGGTAGATGACAGTTCGGCATTTGCAACATATAGACATAAATAAATTAACAAGTGCCTAAAAAACGGATACCTATCCTTTATTGGCAATGAGGTGTTAATGAAGAAGGAGAAAACTATCGTTAAGACAAAATAGGTAAAAAAGTTGTAACCAAATATGTAGAAAATTAGAGTCTGAAATAAAAAAGCGATTGCAAAATTCCATAAGAATCTGAAGAAAAGGCCAATAAAATATCCTTGCTGCATGCCTGTGTTCACTAGCGTTCTCCCCCAAGAATTATCCATGGATATTAACCATATTCAAAAATGGATAACTTATTTCAATGATAATTCGTTGAACCTGTCTACGTACTTGGCTGGCGAACCATTTTCCGTCACGGCGACAACCAGTGAAAATGCGAATAAGGTCGATGTCCATTTCGGATTCGGCGTTGCCGATAAGCCAGTACCAATACAGTTCTTGTACAATGAGGATGACGATCGTTATCCAAACTTCGCTCATATCTTTAACCTGAGTTCGGCCAATAATATAAACTGGAACACGGAAGCCTGGCGCAAATATTGGATCCAAATCCCTGACGGGACATATCCGGCTACCGTGACTGCCACCTATAATAATGGAACCACGCTCAGCAAGTTCATTAACATCATCATAAAAGATCACATCTGGTATAATAAAAAAGAAGGAAACTCGAATAGCGGGAAAAATCAAAGAAAGAGAGGACTTGCTCCTCTCTTTCTTTGATGTCAAGAATATTATTTCATTAACTGCTGCGAAATCGCTGCATTTTTGTTTTAAGGGATAAGGTACTTACGCAACTTTATAACATGTGTTAAGTTCAGTCTGGATTCAGGCAATGAACAGCTTGCGGTGCACGTCGTGCACACCGAAACTGTCGTTCGAGTAGATGCCGCCCGTCGCCGGAGGCGCGTCCACCCGGAAACCAGGCGCTCGAGCTGCAGGAGCTGGCAACCATCGGCGGCGCTTCGACCGTCCGCAACCGAACCTGGCACTTACGCTGCAGAAGATGGCCTCCGCCGGAGGCGCGTCGATCGTGCGCTTCCGGACCCGGCTCTCAATCTGCTGTAGCTGGCGCAGCGGCGCACCTCCGCAATTTCGGAAACCTGGGCTCGAGTGATTCAATGCCCGGACGATCATCACGCGAGCGATGCTTTGTTTTTCCATTCCTCTTAATGGAGATGGTATAATAAATGGAACGAATAGGAGAAGGAGGGAAATGATAAGTTTGCATCATTCGGTGATGCAGGATGACTCACTGGGATCCAAAAAGGAGGGATGCAACTGATGTCCCTAATAGCAACCTTTTTTCCATTTCATGAGTCTATCCATTAATGAACATCTGAAGATGAACAAAAATAAGGAGGTAATTTTATGAATTCTATAAAGCAAAGAATCAACCTTTGGTCCTTTATATTAACGTTTGTTTGTTGGGGATTATTTTTCTTGACGGCCACGACTTCTTTACATATTCATTCAATTGTCATGATCCTTGCGATAATTGTATTTCTTGCGAGCTTCGTTGGATTGGGAAGCATGAACAACTGGAAATCAATATTAAGATCAATCTTATCTCTTCTTGGGTGCGTTTTGCTCATAATAATTGAGATATGGGTACTCTTTTTTGGTAGTCTACTGGCATAAACCTACAGCTAACTGCGAAAAGGCTTTCGAGTTAACATCTAGTGACAACAATCAATCAAGTCCCCGCCTCGTGGGAAATATTGCCTATACTTTTTTGGATACTATGCAAAATAGTGATGATGAGGTTACACCCGCACTACGCAAAGGTTTTAGCCTCATTCAGAATCTTGTAATTCGCACATAAAACCAAGTCCAAATGCCTTAATCAAAATAGAAACTAATATAAATATTTATACCTATTTACAGAAATAGAAATATAAGGATAATTAGGATAAGTCGTTGAGAATGGAGGTAAGTGGTTTATAACTATATTAATTGAATTCAGGAGGAAAGTATGAAGAAAAGAGTTCTTATCCTATCTATTTTATCTTTAATCTTAACAGTTGGTTTAAGTGCAAGTGCTTTTTCTGCTACCCCATAAGATGTGACCTCAAGCTTCTCTCAGACAATGAGGGATAACGGCGCATGGATGGCTTATTATGCATTAACCGATATTGAACAGGAAACTTATCCATTTGGAACTGGTTTGGAGTTCGCTTCTAAAGTAAAGTCTGGTGGAGTATGGGATTATAAACTAACATTAGGCGTGGATACTCCTTATAAGTACGCAGGATATAATGTAACAGGTGAAGACTTAGGTAATATACACTATGGTTTTGTGGGCAGATATGCAGGATTTTCCAAAAACCTTTTGTTAACTGCCGCAGGTGCTGTTCAAATTTATTCTGGTACAGCTCATATAAAATGGTATGCATCTTATTTTGATGACCCTAACGACCAACACTGGATTGACCATGGAATCAGAAGATTTGATAATGGAACTTTACCAACGTCCTTTATTACATCTTCATCGGGAGTTCAAATTGATACTTCTCTAATTCATACTTTAACAGAAGCACAAAAGAAAGAGATTAGAGAGATCGCTATGGCCAGATCTAAAGAAATTAAGGAAGAACAGAGAAAAAAGAAATCTCAGTAGGTAACTGGTCATTGTATTGTCAATTAAATTGTATATAAGAATTTCTTAAGAGGCGATAACTAATCGGAATTTAACCGGTTAAGCGATCGCCTCTTATGCGGTTTTTATGGGGTACCGAAACATTTTAACGAAAACACCTTTTGGAGCTTAATGAACCGCCTTATCACCAAGGCGGTTTTCTTATGCTCAAGTTGTTCTCCAGAATACATATGCGTAATCGAAAGGGCAAGGTACTTAAACCTATTCATCGCTCACAGCATCGACTAGGCAACCCCCTATTATGGGAGTTGCCTTTTTTAAAACAACTATTTATTCGTTTGAATAATCTGTATGAAATTCCCGTCTCGGTCCAGAGAAGCAACAAAAAAATTATTAATTCCAACAATGACCATTAGCAAAAAATCAATGTCCATTTTCGTATCTCGCATCATATTTGCAAGCAACCTTCGATCTGTTAACGATGGCTTTGGTATCAATTCTGGATGTGTATGCCACTCTCCGAGGTATATAACTTCACCGCTAGATTCATCCCATTTCTCATTGACGAGCTTCTGCGCTTTTTTTACATTGCGATAAAAATAATATCGCCCCGACTTATCTTCGCCAGAAGGAACGCTAACGCTCTCGATAATAACCTTATCAGCGTAAACCCTACCAAATAGAATGCCACCAGACTCATGCTGATGATCGAAACGCTGCCGGTAACAATCAAATGTTTCGATGACCTCTTGTGCAAGAATCAGCTCTCTATGATTTAATTGATATTTCATTGGGCTATGCAGACCTCGCATCCAGTAAAACTGCTAATTGGATCTCTTTTTATACCATAATCACCTTCATGTTCCCATTGAGGAGAGATCTGCCGACCACTTGCTCGATGCATCGTCAAGTTACCGAACCAAGTAAATAAAACGTTTTCCTTAACTGACCCAGCAAGAATGTCTTGAACTAAAAACATAAGATCATTTATAAACCGTTTTACTTCCAAAATGCTATAGGGAACGTATGCACTTTGGCAACCTGACTCACGAATCGCATATTGCCCCGGATTATCTAACACAGTCTGCTTAAATGTATGGTCTTCGTTGAATAGACATTGTAAGCATCCGGTATTAGCAGGATCCACAAACACAGCGTGTGCACCGGCCAAATAAGGTTCCACCCATACATATAATATTGGTTTATCGATGATTCCCTGACGCTGTAGATTATTTAATCGAAATTCAGCATTCATATTTCCAACGGCGACGACAGTAAAGTCACAATTATTTAGTAAAGATTCGTAATCTCGCAGTAATGTTAATACATCGCCATGATATACAGTATTCTGGCTATGCGGGAAACGAGAAGCTATTTGTTCGCTCACTGCTTCGACCTTATTTTTACCTACATCAGAAGCACCACAAATATGCCGTGCGATGTTTTCAAATGTCAGTTTGTCATTATCAATTAGAAGCAATTTGTGCATTCCAACTTCACTAAGAGCGCTTGCAATTTGACTTCCAATTGAGCCACATCCAATAATGCCTACTCTCGAATCGAATCCAATTGTTCTGTCACCGCCGCGCCGCAGGAGCCGCTCTTTATCCACGCGAGTAATAACATATTTATCAATTGTTACATGTTGGAAATGGTTAAGCTCCAATCTTGCATTTTGCCCGAAGTCCAGCCGGGCCGTCTCCGCGCCGCCTGCGAGCCGTCGCTCCTCCAGGCGCAAGTAACGCATCCGATATTCCGGATGCCGTCTCGTCAGCTTCCCGCCGAACGTGCCGCTCGGCCAGTTATCCTCATCGTAAAGCCAGACGACCATATCCCTTTTCTTGCATGCGTCAACGCAGAAAGCCAGCATGTCCAAGTATTCGCGGGACATGTACTCGGCGCTCTTGCCGTGCCGGGAATGCAGCACGACGCCGCCGACGCCTTGCTTCCTCATTTCCTCCAGCTGCCATTCCAGCTCCTCCCGCTTGTAATCGTGATTCAAGAACCAGAACGGCTGCGGGCGGTACGCCGGCGAAGGATCGGCGAATTGCTTCTTCGTCTCTTCCAATAAGCTCATGACAATCTCCTTTCTTCTTTCGAGAATGGGCAGTATCCGTTAAACGCGGAATAACGAGGCGCCCTCAACGAATATGCGGATTGGCGATCCGGCTCGATTTCGGAAAGGAATCAGACCGAAGCTTTTCCACCGCCAAAATCCGTTCTCCGTAACTTTCGCCATTCCGCCGGCATCTCCTCCCCAAAACTCGGGGCCTCCGAACACGTCGTCATTGACGGCGACGGCGCCGTCCTCCATCCAGCGCTTATCATAATCGCAATGCACGATTAATTGCGCTCTGACGCTTTCTTGTTTACAAGTCACATGGACAATTACCGAGAAATAAAAAATAAGAGCCTTTTCGGCTCTCAAAAAGTTGATTAGGCATGCGCTAATCAATGACCGGCGACAGCTTTGTCGCCGGTTACATTTAAATGTTCTCCTTGCACTACGTTACTCGTTAATCAAACCGGATTTTTGCAGCAGCCGCTGCATAATCGTCGCCACTTCCGCCCTTGTCATAAAAGCTTTGGGAGCTAATTCGTCATCGCTTCTGCCGGAAACGATTCCTGCGCTAACGCTGTCGCCAACGCCGGACAACGCCCAATTCGAAATATGGCCGACATCGGAAAATGCCTCAAGAACGCGATTCGCGCTTTCGCCCGCTTGTACGCCCGGCAATCCCGTAATCGCCATCGCTTTCGATACCATCAGCATCGCCTGTTCGCGGGTAATTTTGTCGTGCGGGCGGAAGCTTCCATCTTCGTAACCGGCGATGATCCCGTATTCGTAAGCAGTCTGAACCGCGCCGCCGAACCAATCGGCAGGCTTGACATCCGTGAAGACGCTCATCCCGCTCTCCGGCCTAAGGCCTAAGCCGCGAACCGCAATGGCCGCAAATTCGGCTCGAGTGATGTCGCGATCCGGGCTGAACCTGCTCTCTCCCGTTCCGCTTACGATCATCCGCGCTCCCATGTTGTTGACAGCGTTCTTCGCCCAATGGCTCTCTACATCCTCGAACGTAAACGGATGCGAAACAACGGAGTAAATGCTGTTCGTCAAACTGTTGATTTGCGCATAGTACTTGCCGTCGATCGTGACGATCTTCGTAGGCACGTGCCGCAGCGTGCCGTCCGCTTCCACCGCTGCCCCGGTCGTCATCCGCTCCGGATCGATGCCTTCCGGAAGCGCAATCGTGCGCTTGACGTAGGCGCCAAAGCTCGACACTTCTTCCGTACGATCGCCGTTGACTGCGCTTATCTTGAAATGGAGCGGCGGCACGACCAGCGTCGCTCCTTCCCGATCGGCCGCATCCTCGACGACGGAGACCTCTTCCGTTAACAGCTCGGAAATTTCAAGCCTGATCTTGATATTCTCCAAGCCGTTATCGATTCCGATCCGCTCGGCAATGGCCTCGATATTCAAGCGCTCCGCCGGCAGCGTATAGGCCGCCCTCTCCGTACGAAGCTCCAAGACGGCTTTCAGGACGCCCATGTTTTGGACAATTCGCCCGCTTAGTTCGCCAATTACCGCCTGACTGCCCGCAGCGGACGGAATGGTTATGACGGCCTGTTCGCCTTCGGCTTCAAGCAGTCGCTGCAGCTTCTCTTCATCCACCTTGATGGTGGTCACTCGCTGCCCATTCACTTCCTCGGTCGTTGCCTTCCCTATGTTCTCCGTTACGCCGTTCACAAGAACGCCGGCTTCCGTGCCTGCAGGCGGCCCCGAAGGCGATCCGCCCCCATTGTTCGGCGGCGTCTTCGGCGTCGAATCGCCGATCGTAACGGTCAGCGTCGGGTCGACTCCTTCGCTCATATCGATCGTGAACACATGCTCCCCGATACCTAGCTTAGCCAAGTACGCTTTCTTGATCGTCAACGCATGGCCGGCTCTATCGTAGCTATAGTTCCGCTCGCCGATGCCCGTCCCATTCCGTGTCACACCGATCAGCGTATTGCCGTTCTCCTTCAGTTTCGTCGTTACGTCTGCATAACCGGCCGCTTGCTTGTACTTGTCGAACGTCGCCGAGTCCGAGTTCGCCGTGCTATTGTAAGCAAGCTTCTCGCGGTCGTACAGCTCCTCGATATCTTGATCGAATAACGGCAAGGTGTATAAGCCCGTCTGGCCGATCCGGCCTCCGTAATAGGATGCGCTGGAATCGTCCCCGAAGACGTCCAGCTCCGCGCCAGCGGCAATCGTCGCGGTCAGGCTTCCTCTCTCGATGTCGTAGAGCTCGGGATTTCTGGATGCCGGGTTCGCCCCGTCCTGATTAAGAGAAGATTGCTTCGGCTGGAAGCCGGTCTGAAGCTCTTCTTGCTTCACGCCGTCCACGTACAGCTTCAAGATCCCTTCTTCATAGACGACCGTCACAAACCGCCAAGCATCCGCGTCGAAGCCGGTGCTTACCGTCTTCAGCGTTTGTTCTTTGGATACGCCCGCGATCAGTTGATCTCCCTCGATTTTGAGCGCGAGCCCTCCGTCCCGATTCCCTTCGTGGTAAAGCATCTGCGAATCCTCGGTTTCATTTGCTTTGACCCACATGGAGACGGTTCGATTGTAGAACGAGTCGTCCAGATGCTCCAGCTTGATCGCATCGCCGCTGCCGTCGAAATCGGCGTAACCGGCGTCGCCCGAATCCGGATCGGCGAAGGACGGGCTGCCGATCGCCTCTCCGTCGTTGCCGCGCCCGGACGCATCTTCCGCTCCGCCCAGGAACGAATACAACGACTCTTGCGAGAAGTGATTGATCAAATTCCACATTTCCCGCGTGCCCATTATGGACATGCCGGAATGTCTGGCCCGGAACGGAATGCGTAGATCCATGTTTTCTTCGGACCAGGCCGACGGGTCCGTAATATCCGGCGTCGTCTTCAGTCCGAACTTGCCCGCCCACCAATAATCGTACATCATATGCCATTGATCGCCGACTTTGAAGATGGATGCGCCTTCCGTTTTTAACGGCGTCACGTATTCGCTGACGCGGCCCGCATCCCGATACGTTTCCGGACTCGCGACTCCTTCGGCGGACCAGGTTTGCCTGTTTCTCATTCCACCCTGATTTTCATGGGTTTCATCCTTATAAAACATCATCCATACCGTATTGCCGGGAATTTCTTGATTGTCCGGAATGCCCAGCTTTTCTCTCACCGTCAATCCGTCGATCCGCTCATCCGCATCCAAGGCGTGCAGCGTCGCATCGATCGTTTTGTGCTCCGGGGCAAAAAATGGCTTGGCGTCGCTAAACGTTTTCCAATCTTTTGTCGTCGCGTAATAATGCTTGTTGTCTCCCGATGAATAAGTGCCGACGGTGGAAGACCAATAAATGACGTACTCCCCGTTCACGGGATCATAGGACCACTCGGGCGCCCAGGAATTGAAGACGACCTCGCCGCGGTCTTTGTACGCCTTCATGACATCCAGCATCCTGTAGTTGGTCCAATTGATCAGATCCCGGGATTCCGCATAGCCGAGCATGCTGAATATGCCCTTGCTGTTCGGGCCGTTAACGGTCGCGGCCGTGAACATCAATCGCCATATGCCATCCTCGCCCTGCGCGATGAACGGATCCCTGAGCGGATTGTTGAAATCGACGACCGGCAGATTGTCGTTCAATTCGTACCATTTGAGGCCGTCTCTGCTGTAAGCCAAATGCAAATATTCGTCTTTTTTGCCCGTTTGCGCAATATCCGAGCGGAAATACGACATTAAATAGACAGGCTCGCTATCCGTTGCCTCCTCGACGGTAACGGCGGAAGTGCCGAGAACGTCCCCTTCCTCCGACTTCAGCTTGATTGTCGCATGGCCCGGCGCAAGCGTCGTGAGCTTGCCGTTCGCGTCGATCGAAGCTACTTCCGGATGATCGGACGACCATTTCAGACCGTAAGGCTTCGCGTTCGAAGGCTCAAATGCCGGCGCAAACACGTAGTCGACGCCAACGGGCAGCGTGATGCGAACCGGATTCAGCTTGACGCTCTGCAAGCCCGGATCGGTGACGGTAACGTCCACGGACGCCTTGTAGCCCCCATCGACGGTCGACGCGCTGATCGTCGCCGTTCCGGTCGAATCCGCCGCGAGATTGGCGATAAGCGCTTCCGTCGTATCGATGCGGACAACGGACGGATCGCTGGATTCCCAGATCAGGTCCGAATTCGTCGCATCGATCGGAAGCAGGGAAGCGGTCAGCGGAGCCTTCTCGCCCAGATTCAACGATAATTCGGTTTCGTCGAATGCGATGCTCTCGGCGGATACTTCGCCGATCTTCGGCACGACGACGGAAGGGAAGAGGCGGACGTCGTCAATCAGCCCTTCGAAATGAGCGCCGGAGGCCGTTCCTCCGAACGCGTCCACTTCCGCTCTCCAGCCGATGCCGCCAACGTTCAGCGCGGAAGCGACAAGCGCGAAGCCCGTAGCCTTCTGCGCCGCGAGTTCGCCATCCAGATACAGCTTGAAATCCCCTTTATCGAACGACACCAGCACATGATGCCAAGACGAAGTATCGGTAAAGTCGACGGACAGCACATGCCGATTGGACGCGTTCACGACGGCCGCTTCCAGCTTGTTGTTGTTAAGCTGGATCGCCAGCCCGGCTACGTTGCCTCCGCGCTCGAACAACACCTGCCTCGCGATCGTCTTATTCGCTTTGAACCACAAGGAAGTCGATTGCTGCTCGAATTCGTTTCTCATGAAGGTGCCGGACGGCCCGTTCAATGCGATTCGGTCGCTTGTCCCGTTCAAGGAAAGGGCGCCGCCTCTCACGCCTCCTTCGGGAAGCCAGGTGCCGTACGTAATAAACGAGTGGCGATAGTTGCCCGAGGAGTCCAGCGCGAAGAAGCTGCCCGCAGGCTCGTCCATCTTGTACCAAGCATCCATTCCGGTATTCGGTACGCTAATCACCTCTTGCTGCACCTCCGGTGTCTCGGGCTCTTCTTCGTTCGAAGGCCCGTCAATTGTTTTGATGCCGAAATAGTCGACCCTCACGTTAATCGGATAGTCGGGCGCGACGTTGTTGTTGCCATATACGCCGATTTTAATATTTTGCAAATCAAGCGTCGCCGTTTCGGCCGCTTGCACCCAGCCTCCGTCCGACCAGTAGTAGCTCGTATATTGATTGCCGAACTTCCTGATCTTCAGCTTGACCTGCAAGCCACCCGGATGATCGGCCATATTGCCCCGGGTGTACGCGGCGGCCTTCTCGTAGCCCGTCTCGATGAATTTATTCTGGTTCCATACCTGACCCAGTCTGTAGAAGTTGTCGGCATCCTGCATCACGATCAAGCCTGCCTGCTGATGGTTCCTTAAGATCGGAGCGTGCAGACTCGTTACGATTTCGAAGTTCTCCGGCGCTTCGCGCAAAAACACGTTATTGAGCGTATTATTCGCCTGATAAAGATCGGTTGCCGTCGTCTGGAGAGTCAAATAGCCCGGATGTTGGCTAAGGCTCCATTTGCCGGCGTCCTCTTGAAAAATCGACCAATCCCCGCCAAGTGAAGGAGAATCAAACGAATCGAGGGCGAACGAGGACAAATCCGGCTCCGGCTGCCCGATCCGATCGCTGGATAACGCGGTGACCTTGACGTTATCGAAAGCTGCGTCTCCGGCTGTATGCCAGGCTCTTAAACCGAAGGTGCCGATCGCATGATCCGTGTCGGTGAATGTAAACTGAAACTTTCCGTTCAAATAAATATAATAAGAGGCGCCAAGTCCGACCACCTTTAATCGGTTCAAGGCATTCGGCGTAACCTCGGCCGCGTTCGCCCCCTCCAATCGATGAATAAGCGCGAATTTGCCCGAGCTTCCGTCGCGCGTCAACTTGGCAGCCGCAAGCGTACCGTTCGCGGCAAAGCCGACAAAATAGCCGCTCATCGTATCCGCGCCGGCGCCGGGATCCGTCACCCGAAAAACAAATCCGGTATTTTGCAGGCTGCTGTACGGATTTATGTCGGCTTCCATTACGAAATGCCGCGGGGAAGCATCGGCCAAATCCGCGATCATCGCCTTGAAGCCATTCGCTTGCTTGGCTACAAACTGTCCGCCTGCGACCGACCATGCCGTCGGGTCGTCCTGAAACTGCCAGTCCGCCGAATCGTATGAGCTGAAATCATAACTCCATTCGGATTCGATGTCCGCGATGACGTACAGCCCTTCGACCCGCTCGGACGGCATCCCGCCTTCCGATTCGGCATAGGCCCGAATTTGCGTTGCCGAATCGATCCAGATCGGTTCCGAATAGACGGGAGAGCTTGCATTCGGCTCGCTTCCATCCACCGTATAACGAATGACCGCTTCCGGTGTAGTCGTGCTTAAAGCAACGGTCTGCGGCTCTTCATATAGGCCTGGAGCCACGCTGAATGCAGGCGCTTCCGCTTCATCCCCGGCAGCCTCCGCATTCATCGCTTGCGGCATCATCGCGAACGCCATAAGAAAGCTTAAAAATATGGATAGTGCAGTCTTGCTGCTGATCCATGCGTTTTTCCGCTTTTTCAAATCTCAAACCTCCCCGTTTTGTTTACAGTCGCCTATGTAAGCGTTTTACCAAATGGACATGAATAAAATCGGCTAGGACCGATTCGGTTGATTGAAGCCCCCTTTCCAACTTTCGATTCACCAAATGCTGTAAGCGCTTCCTTTCGGTGTTCCCCCATTATAGAGCAACTCAAATAACGGTTAACTACACATTTATGACAATTTACTCCACAAATTTTACGGCTTCGCTTCGGCCGCGCGTTGTAGAGTTGACCGGCACGCTATCATAATCCCCGAATCCCCTCTCGTCAAGAGATAATGCGGGAATGAGCAACATATCGTGGGATCCCCCCTTTTGCTTTCGAAATAGGAATGAATTTCCGGGAATATCGCTTTTTCCAATTCATCCGATTTCATGATAAACACAGAGTGGACAAAATCAGATTTGTGCTTCTTTACGAGGAAGCGCCTGAAGCGCAATGCTACGGGTACATGGAGTTGGATCGGGATGGCAATAGGCTCGCGCTTTACAACGGATATGGCGAGGAAATAGACATGTATGGCGGACATGAATTCGTCAGGGTACGGACGCTTGGCAAATTCGATAACGAAGACCGCGATCATTTTTATTCCTTGTTGGAAAGCGATGGTGTAGGATAATCGGACGACAGGCGAAATAAACAAACGCAAAACTAAACGGCCTAAGTCCAATTGAGATCTGGACCAAGGCCGCTTAACTGACTTTACAACTCGGATCTGCATCGTTCCGCTACACGCCCACCCGCTTCTTTCCCGCGTAATACGCCTTGAGCACATCCCCGGCTTTTTTGCCATAGATGTCGAATCCGCGGTTGGCTGGCGCTTCCTCCAGCTCGTACAGCTTCGTGCTCCAATCCCACCAGAAAAATCCCGCGAACCACGGCTCATCCCAGAACGATTGCAGCGCGGATTGATAGAAGTTCGCCTGTTCCTCCTCGTGGAACGGGAGCTCGTCATGCTCGAAGTCCCACGGCATCGTGGCGCAGCCAAGCGCGCTGCGGCAGCCGATCTCCATGAAGACGACGGGCTTGCCGAACTTCCGGGACAAGGCGGCGAGCTTGGGCTTCTGCGCCGCCCAACCTTCCAGCATGGACGCCAGACTGTCTCCCGGCTGCTTGGCAACGGGATAATAGGCGCTCATGCCGATGAAGTCGACGGCGTCGAACCAGTCGATTCCTTCCTCTTTGCCATGATTGCCGTTATAGATGATCGGACCGCTGTAGATGCCCCGCACCTTCTCGATCAGCGCCCGCCAATAGCGGGACTTCGCTTCGGTCCGCACCATTTCGCAGCCGATGCAGAACATCTCGCAGCCCAGCTCTTCCGCAAGCTCGGCATAGTGGCAGACGAAGTTGGTGTACGACTCGAACCATTCATCCCAGTACGTCGCTCCTTTGGCATCGTCCGGGAAGCCGATATGCGCACGCCAGATGCCGTCCCGCGAATTGACGACCGGCTTGAGGCATACTTTAAGCCCCTGCGCCTTGGCTTCCTTGACCGCAAAGGCGATGTCGCGATCCGTCATCGTGTAGCCGTAATCAAACGTAATGCTGGTCGAATAGACGCGGTCCTGATAAGTCCAGAAGGATAAAGCGATCCATTCGCTGCCCGTCTCACGCAGCTTCCGCAAGGAATCTACCGCGTAAGGCTGCCTGTACTCGCCGCGTTTGGCGCCCCAGCCGAAGGTCATTCCTTTAAAAAAAGATCTTGATGTCATCTTCGAATCCTCCCATTCATTAGCCTACGACGCCCGTACGCTCTACGCTTTCCACAAAGTACCGCTGGACGAATAAATACATAAGAACGAGAGGGGCGATCGCGAGCAGAATGCCCGTATCCACGATCATGGCGACATGGTTCGGATCGGCCCTGGTCTCCGCGCCCGTGGCGAGGCCGAGCAAGCCGGGCAAATACTGATTCGTGTCCGCCGGCAGCGACGCGACCTTGATCGACATCAGCGCGCTGTCGCTCATGAACAGGGAAGCGTAGAACGTATCGTTATACTGCCAGACGAAGGCGAACAGCATAACCGTCATAAGCGCGGGCACCGCGTTCGGCATCATGATTCGCAGGAAGGTGCCGTACGCGCCGGCGCCGTCGATCAGCGCCGCTTCTTCGATCTCCTTCGGCAGTCCTTTGAAGAACTGACGGAAGATATAGATGTACAATCCCGATTTGAGCCCGTTCGCCAAAGCGGAAGTAATGATCGACGGCCAATACGTATTAAGCAGGTTGATCCCGTCTTTGCCGCTGAACAGTCCGACCGCACCAAGGACGTCGAAGCTGCGGAAGTGCAGGTACATCGGCACCATCAGCGTATTCATCGGTACCATGATAGTCAGCACGACAAGCATGAACAGGATGTTGCTGCCCGGAAATACGAATCTCGCGAAGCCGTATCCGGCAAGCGCGCAAGATGCTGCCTGCAGCACCGTCATCACCGTCACGAACACGATCGTATTGCCCAGCATCGGCCAATAGTTCAAGATATCCAACGCCTGCTTGATATTGTCCAGCGTAAAGTGGACAGGCACCATATAAATCGTAGGGTTGTAAATGTCGACGGGAGCTTTGACCGCCATCGAAATGCGCCGGATCAGCGGATACAAGATGACGAACGATATTCCGGTCACCAGCACGTAGACAAGCAGCTTCCAGGCCCAGTCCGTCGCGCGGTTTCGCGCTTTGTTGAACCGATACAGGAACATCTCGTTCTGCTTCATGCTTTGCGGCATGTCCATTCGCTTCCCTCCTCCCGAGGTCGTTAGTTGTAATAGAAGACTCGCCTGGACACCATGAATCCGATGAAGACCAGGATCAAGCCGACCACGATCGTGTACATCCAGGACATCGCCGCGCTAAGCCCGAAGTTCTGTGAGCGGAATGCCGTATCATAGATCGTCTGCGTAACCGGACTGCTCGCGAACGAGTCGATGATCGTATAAATAATGTTCGTCAGGATAAGGGGACTGACCATCGGGAACGTGATTTTCCAGAACGATTCGTAGCCCGTGGCGCCTTCCATCTTGGCCACCTCATACATCGCGGGAGGCACCGACTGCAGCGCGGCAAGAAAAATCAAGATTTGCACGCCGGAGCTGCGGATGATTTCGTAAATGCGGCTGGTGCCGTCGATGATGTAATTGATGAACCACTCCGGCAGACCGGCGCTGTCCAGCATGAACATCAGCGACATGGTATCAAAGCCGCTCTGCGCCTCGCCGAGTTCCTGCGCGACCTCCGAGCTGCCCGTCATGCTGATAAGACCCGCCGTCTCCGCCGCGGCGATGGCGCCCGACGCCAAGATGACCGGCAAGAAGAAGATGGCGCGCGCGGCGGCTCTCCCCCGGAACTTCTGGTTGAGCAGCGCCGCGGAGAACAGGCTGAAGAACAGAATCATCGGCACGTTAAGCGCCATCTCCGACACCGATTCGGTCAAAATCCGGTTGAAATTCGCGTCGACGAACAACGCTTCATGGAAGTTCTGCAGCCCGATATACTCCAGCGCATAGCCGCCGGGAGCCACGACCAGCTTGTTGAAGCTGAATTGCACCGATTGGAGCAGCGGCGTCGCGAACAGGAAAACGAACCCGATGAACCAGGGCAGGATAAAAGTTACGCCAACGAGCGATCTTCTTTGCATCAACGTCAATTTCCTCAGGTTCATTGCCCTCCGCCTCCTATCGCAAAGTCGCGGCCTTGAATCGTTACGCCGTTCACCGTCGCCGCTTCGTCGGCATAGTTGACATAGATGGATATGCCGTTATCGTATATCGTCTCCGATACGTCTTCGGAGTGGCGAATCTGCCGAACCATCCTGGCGGTCCGAACGCCAGCCAGAGCCTCGTTCGCCCGTGCGTACAGCTCGACGGCCTGGTCGTACCAGGACGTGTATTGCGTCGAGAACATGGCGTCGAACGTTGTGAACTTCAGCTTGGACGAGGACTCATGCGACCATAGAAAATGCGGCGCCATGCCCAGCTCGATCGCGCGGAGCGTATGCCCGGCCGCATCCTGATCGTTGCTCAGATTGATCGGCATGCCCGCGTAATCCGCGTAGCCGTGCAGCACCATCTGATAGAACGGCACCGTCTCGTCGGTCAAGTTAAACCCGCTGTCGTCCGTCGGGACGTTGATGAACCGGTCGGCGTAAGCCAGCGCGTACGCGTTGCCGCCCGCGATCAGCAGATCGTCCTGCGCCTCCTTGATGCGCGCCAGCTGCTCCTGCACGATCCGCTTCGCCGTGTCGCGGAAGACGACCCGCCCCGTACGGTAATCCGCATGCAGCTTGTCGCCCAGATCGCGGAGCGACAGTCCTCCCGCTTCCACGTCCAGCTTGGCGTAGCTGTCCAGGAACCGGTTCGCGTAATAAGGCAGTTTGGCCGGCGACAGCAGGAAGTAGGTGCCGAGCTCGTAATCCATCGTGTTGAACGCGCGGTTGTACGGCGTCCGTTCCGCTTCCTCGCGAGTGACGAAGCGCGCGGCGTCGGCGGACGGCGAGAATCGGCCGTCCTCGCGGAACACATGCTGGAACGCGACGTCGGGATACAGCTTGCCTCCCAGCCGCTCCAGCGTGGACGCAAGCCCGCGCAGCCCGGAAGCGCCTCCCAGCACGCCGTCGGCATGCACCCGATCCGGCGCTTCGTGATTGACGCCTTCGTTGAACCAGCCGACGTACCGCATCCCGACGTTGGTGATGCCTTCCGCGGCCAGCCGCTTGGCAATCTCGCCGGCTTCGCCGAACGTCGTCATCGAGATCAGGCCTTGATACGGAACGCCGAGGAACGACTTGCGCTTGTCGACCGCGCCGAGCATGCTGACGAAGAACGGAATCGACTCTTCTTCTTGCAGCGGCTTCAGCACGCCCCGCTCCTCCAGTATGCCGCGATAATGGGCGGCCATGCCGGCATAATCGGCCTGCTCGCCGGACAAGAAGCTGTAACGAACTTGGATATCGCCTTCGAAACGCTCTTCTGTAAGCAGCTGGATTTCCTCAACCCGGTTCCCCTTGTAGAGCTCCAGCTCATCCTCGCCGCGCAGCGCGAATCCGGCGAACACGTTATTGTAAGAATTATTGCGGCCGCTAATGTCGGCATTGACTGTCGCGATCCCATCGCCATTCTCCACGACCGCATACCATGCCGCTTGATCAGACTTCAATCCGAATACCGGCAATCGGGCGCTCTCGGCCACTTGTCCGCGTCGTCCGCTGTTGTCGTTCTCGTCCTCGCCGTATACGCGCTGAGCGTACACCTCCTGGCTGGTTTTCCCGTTATTCAGGCGAATAAGGCTGCCCGAACCGTCGGGAACGAGCATATACCCTTCTTCGCCTGTGCCGGCCGCCCCGAAAAACGATAACAAATTCAGCATCCGAATCCGGTATCCCTCGCTTTCCGCGATTTCGGCCGCAGGAACCGATACGACGAGCGACTCCCCTTGCAGCCGGATGTCCAGCGGAATGGTGAAGCTCGGCCGGTCCGCTCCGCCTCCGCCGGCGATGCCGTTCTCCTGGTTGTCGAAGGCGAGATCCTCTTCGGTATAACCCGCCGCCTGGAAAATCTCGAGCATCCGCTTCAGCACCAGCTCCCTCGCCACGGCGGTGTCCAGCCGCTCCAGCACGTCCGGATTCGCCTTCTGCGGCAAATACCGCGTGCTGACGTAACGCGCCTGCGCTTCATCCGCCTTGCTGTAAATCTTTTCTTCCATTCGCTGCTTGCTGATCAGCTTGGGCAAGGCGTCGATGCCGAGCGACATGTCGCCGAGCGTGTACGTCACCCGCAAGCCGTCCTGAATCGCTTCGGCCTTGAATTGGCCGCGGCTGACGCTCTGGCCGAAGCTCGAATACGTCTCCAGCCTGCCCGTTTCGTCGAGGAACGAGATCGCAAGCAACGAAGACAGCATCTCCTTCTCGTACGGGGAAGCCTTGGCGTCCTCGGCCCGCTCCTCCGGATTGCTCCGCCACAGCTGGCCGCTGCGCTTGTCGAGCACGGCGAATTCACTTGTCTCTTCTCTATAGAAGAGAGCCAGCTCCTCCGTTTCGGACGCCAGCTTCATGCCCGGGACTCGGCCGTCGTCCTTCAGGACAAGCTCGGAAGCCGCCGTCGCCTCGGTCTGCGGAACGTAAGCGGCCGGCCGAATGGCGGGGGCGCCGCTGCTCCGGGCGTAAATCCACGCCGCGACGCTCCCGGCGATCAAGAGGCAGGCCAGCGCCAAATACCATTTGATGGATGTTTTCAAGCGGACTGCCTCCTTTTATACCCGGAATATTAGCTCGCGGTACACGTCGTACACGAAATAATACATCTGCATGGCGATGCTGAAAATCAGCGTCCCCACGAACACGACGATGCCCATCGCGATGACCGTCAGCAGAAGGGTGACGACCGTCTTGAACGGCGTATATTGATGCACGGTCATGATGCCGACGAACAGCAGATAGAAGAACCAGATGGCGGCGATGCTGTTCGCCAGGTAATAAAAAGCCGTCTCGTCGTTCGTCATGAACCGGCTGACGAGCGTCAGGGGCAAATTGACGAGTGCCATCGGCAGCAAGGCGTAGCCTGTCGCCATGACGATCTCCTTGAACTTTCCTTCGCCTTCCATCAAGGTCGTGACCGACCAGTTCGCGATGCAGAACAACAGGAACGGAAGCACCGTATATTGCAGATCGTCCAGGCTGTTCAAGTAACGCGGATCGTTGTAGTTGACGAGAAAACCCGCGAATTGACGCTGAAGGATGACGCTTAGCACGAGCAGCGCCACGATGAGCGCCGCGATGCGCGTTCTGCCCTTGTTCTCGTATTTCATGTCCCAGAATCCGTCGAACGGATGCAGAATGACGTGGAACGGAAATTTATAATGCTCCGGCTTCACGCTTCGCCCCTCCTTTCTTCCTCCAACGCCTTGCCAGAAGGAACGCGGCAAGCGCGAACAGCGCGAGCGCGGCTCCGGACATCAACGTGCCGAAGTGCTCCTGCATGACTTCCCGGCGGTACCGCTTGTAGGCGATGGAATAATAATCGCGCTGCATGCCAAGCTTGAAGTAAGCCATCGCTTCCTTGTTTTTCTTCTCCATCAGCAGCGATTTGCCGATGCCGAGATACGCCAGATCGTAGTTGGAGTTCAGCCGCAGCACCTCTTCCCAGAGACCGACGGCTTCGGCGTCGTTGCCCTCGTAGCGAAGCTCGGTCGCGCGCCGCACCGTGCTGCCGAACAAGGTCGGCTCGAACACGACGATATTGTTCTTGCCCCGATCGAGCACGGCCAGCTTGCCGTCCACCTGCTCGACGGCAACCGGCGTGTTGAACACGCCCAGCTGCGTGCCTTTGCCGCCGAACGCGTGCAGCAGCTCGCCTTCGTCATTGTACGTGAACAGCCGTCCGCGGTACGTGTCCAGCGCCGTATACATGCCGCCTCCGAGCACCTTGATGTCGGTCAGCCGAGACGGTCCGGCGTTGTTGCCGAATATGCGGAAGCGCACGTCGCCCCGTACCGGATAGTAGCCGAACCGCTTGAGCACGTCCTGGCCTGACGGGTTCAGCCGGCGGATGGGCGTCTCCGAATTCAGATCGACGCTCGTCGCGTAGACGAAGCCCTTATGGTCGATATCGACGCTGGAAAATTCCGTCGGGATGAACAGCTGCATCCGCTGCCGCTGCGCGTCGGTCGCCAGGCTTCTCCACAGCCGGTCGGAGAACGTCTGGGTGACGCCGATCGTGCCGGCGTAGCCGATGAACTGCCCGTTCTCGTCAAATTGCATCAGCCCCTCGAAGACGCCGCGGGCGACGACGAACACCCGGCCCGCCCGGTCGACGGTCACCTTCGTGGGATTGAATTGAAAGTCGGCGGGCAGGATGTCGGATTCCGGCTTGCCGATCACGCGCTTCAGCTCCCCGTCCTCCGCCAGAACGACGATCCGGCCCCGATCCGTGTCCGCCACATAGAGGTCTCCGGCACCTGTGACGAATAACCCTCCGGGATTCCCGAACGTTTCCCGCTTGCCGTCCAGATCGAAGCCGTCGATGACGCCAAGGGCGTTCCATTCCTTGTCGGTGCGGACGATGCGTCCATTGCCGCTGTCAAGAATATAGACGCGTCCGTCCTCCGTCGCGTAAAGATCGTTCGGCCCCTTGAACGCTCCGACGCCGAGCTCCTCGCCAGTCACGGCCCGCTCGGGCAAATAAGGGGCGGGAATCGGAACCGAATCGCGGTAATAGTTGTACGTGTACGCTTCGTACGGCGCGTCGGCCGACGCCGTCCAAGGCATCGCCGTGAAGGCGAGGATCGCTGCCGTCAGTCCAATCAGCCATGTTCTCATCTGCACAAGCTCGCCTCCTATTCCTTCATGCCGGACGTGGCCATCGTCTCGATGATCCGGCTCTGCGAGAATACGAACAGCGTAATCGGCACGCTCATCAGGATCAGCGCGACCGCGGCTCCGACGCCGGCGCGCGCGATGCCGCCCTGAATGATCTGGTTGGTGGCGAAGTGCAGCGTCTTAAGCTCCTCGCTGTAAATAAAACCGTTGCCGTCCGTCCCCCACAGCAGCTGGAACAGCAGGATGATCAGCGTCATCCAGGCCGGCTTCACATTAGGCATGATGACCTGCCAGAAGATACGGTATTCGGACGCCCCGTCGATCTTCGCCGCTTCGATGAGCGCGTCGGGAATCTGCTCCATGAACTGCTTCATAAGATACAGGCCGAGCGGGAAGGCGAACGCCGGCACGATGACGGCCCAATACGAATCGACGAAGCCGATCCAGGACATGATCATGTAGTTCGGAATCGCCGTGACCTGCGGAGCGAACATGAGCGCCAGGACGACCGTCGTGAACAGCAGCGTTTTGCCCGGAAATTGATGTTTGGCCAGCGGATAAGCCGCCGCGGAAGCGAGCAGCACATGGCCGACGACGCCCATGCCGGTGATGAAGACCGTGTTGAAAATATACCTCGAGAACGGCACCCACGATTGGCCCAGCAGCGTCATGAGGTCGACGAAGTTGGTCAAGGTGGGGTTGCGGACGAACAATGTCGGCGGGAACAAGAAAATTTCGTCGAGCGGCTTGAACGCCGCGTTAATCGCGTAGACGAGCGGCAGGGCCATAAACGCGCCGACGACGCCCAAGAACAGAAACATGGCGAGGTTGCCCATGAACGAGCGGTTCATTCTTTTTTTGCGCAGGCGCAGCGCCAGATTCACCATCGTTTATTCCCCCACCTTTCGGAGAAGTCGCTGCACGATCAGGTTCGTCCCGACCATGAGCGCGAACAGGACCGTCGCGATCGCCGACGCGAAGCCCATCTCGAACCGGATCGTGCCGAAGTCCATGAGATGCGTCACGATCGTCTCCGCCGCGTAGTTGACGCTCGGGAAGCCCGCCAGGTAGATCGAGACGTCCGCCACCGCGAACGAGGTCGTGAGCTGGATGACCGCACCGAACATTAATTGCGGCTTCATCGACGGCAGCGTGATGTACCACAGCTCCTGCCACCTGTTCTTGATGCCGTCGACCGCGCCCGCTTCGTACAGCGTCTTGTCGACCGTCTGCAAGCCGGCGATGAATGCCAGGAATCCGGTGCCGAGACTGAGCCACAGCTGGACGAGGATGATGATGGCCAGAATGTAGATTTCCGTCTTCAGCCACTGGACCGGCTCCAGGATGAAACCCCACCGGATGAGAAAGCCGTTGGCGATGCCGTACCGGTCGCCCGAGAAGATCATCTGCCAGATGAAATAAACGTTGCCCGATATCGACGGCGCGTAGAAGACCAGCGTCATGAACGCGCGGACCTTCGGCCGCATGTCGTTGATGATCCAGGCGAACACGAAACACGCGATATAGCTGAGCGGCCCCGTAATGGCGGCGAACAGCAGCGTGTTTTTGATCGCGATCAGGAAGATATCGTCCTCGAGAAACAGCCGCGAATAATTTTGCCACCCGATGAATCTCGGAAATTCGAGCATGTTGAAATAGGTGAAGCTGATCAAGAGCGACATGGCCACCGGCAGCACGGTGAACAAGCCGAACAGGAGCATGTAGGGAGCGAGCAGCACGTAAGAGTGTTTGTTCGCCTTGATTTCTTGCAGCTTGACGGCCCACCTGGACGGGGGACGCGTCGCGGGCGGCGCGCCGGCAGGAGCCGGCTTCCCTTCCTTCAATATGACTTCAGACACGTGAATCCCCCTCTCATTCGTCCAGGCCGAACTCTCTTCGTTTGTTGCGGATCTCTTCGTGCATGAATTGCGCGTACTCCACGATCGTCTCTCGAGGCTCGGCCTTCTCGCCTTTGATCGTAATGCCCATCGCCTTCTGGTCGGCGCTGCCCACCACGACGCTGTAGAATGCGTTGAGCAGATGACGTCCCGTAAAATAGCCGCCCGGCACTTCCGGAATACCGCGCACGGATTCGAACTGCGCCTTGAGCTGCTCGTAATCGTCGACCGGCCACGGCAAGCGGTCCAGCGCGTTGATGTTGGCCGTCGGATAACGGGCGGCCGCGCCCATCAGGCTTTCCATCTCGCGTCCGAACATCGTCTGCACCTCGTCGCTGGTCCACCACTTCATGAACGCCCACGCGGCGTCCTTGTCTTCCGCGTCGTCCAGCATGATCGTCGCGCTGCCGCCGCTCGGGACGTCCCGGCGGATCGTCCCGTCCGGCTGCGGCGTGCCCGGAATCGGCGCGAAGCCCCACAAACCGCGAATTTCCGGCGCGAACACGGTAAGCTGGTTGTATGTGGTATAGTCGGCGATGCCGATCGGCATCTGTCCCGTCCGGAACCGGTTCGGGAAGTCGAACTCCCGCTCCAGCTTGTAGTCGGTATAGAACTCCGTCCACGTCTTGAACGTTTCGATCCCGACGCGCGAATCCAGATCGGATTCCTTGCCCCCGTTCCGGTAGAACTCGCCGCCGTTCTGCATGAGCAGCGCGGCGAACAGCGAGTTCGGCGGTATGTTCTCGCCGGGATATTGCGGCTGCAGCACGAGCGGCAGCCCGAACTCCATATGATGCTTGTTCAGCACCGCGAACAGCTCCGCTACGTCATCCCATGTCTGAGGAACATCCAGCCCCAGCTCGCTGAGCACATCCTTGCGATAAAACAACATATTGAACGTCTGCGTCTCGGGCAGCGCGAATACGCCTTCTTCGTAGCTGTACGGAACCATGGCGCTCGGGCGGAACCGTTCAACGACTTCCTCGAAGTCGGGAAATCCGCTCAGGTCGGCCGCCGCGCCCCTCATCGCGTAGTTGACGGGAATGTCGTTGCCGATCTGCATCGCCACGTCCGGTCCTTGTCCCGCGAGTGTCGCCGGCAGCAGCGTGTGCATCTGCACCAGCTTCAGGTTGACGTTGATGCCCGTCTCCGGCGTGAACGTCTCGTCGATCATCGCCTTAAGCGTATTGGCCTGGTCGCGTCCGCTGCCGATCCACACCGTCACCGACTTGGCGTCTTTGTCCTCCGCAACGTTGCCGATCTGGTTGTAGTCGATGACGAAGGAATTCACGAACGTCGTCGCCTCGTGCTTCAGCTGGCTGAAGAACCCCGCGCCCGTCTTCGGCAGCTTCTTGCCCGGCGACGCGACGTACAACTCGTCGATCTCGAGCGGCATCTCGCGCGTGCGCAGCAGCCAGGTGCCGAGCCCGCCGGTATTGCTCTTGTAAGACCCGAGACGCCTTGGAATCGTGTACGGCTCGTCGATCATCTCGTCCAACTGCGTGGACATCGTCTTCAGCAGCGCTTCCGCGTCGCCGGTCCCTCCCGACAGCCGGTGAAGCTCCATGCTGATCCGCTTCAGCCTTTCGCTCTCTTCTTCGAACGTCTCAAGCAAATTCGGAATTTGCTGCTCCACGCGGTAATCGCGCAGCTGATCCGGGGCTGCGCCGGTAATCATCAATATTTTGCGGTACATGGCGTTGAGGTTGAACAGGCTTTCCTCTACCTCCCGAATGAGAGGCGCGAATTCGCCAAGCGTATTCTCCAGGCGCAGCGTGTGCTCGCCTTTCTCCAAGTAGTAGAGATAAGGCTCGTCGCCGCCCATGACGTCGAGCCGGTACCCGCTCTTGTAACGGAACGGAACCAGCTCCATCTCTTGGAACGGAATCTCGCCGTCGATCAGCAGGCGGCGCGTGGAATAGATGCCGCGCACGAAATTTTGCTGCGATTTGAACGCGACTTTGTAGAGGCCCGTCTCCGGCACGTCGACCTTCCATTCGATCCATTGCCCGGGCACGCGCCAATTATAGCCGCCGATCGTGTTCACACGTGTCTTGGACGAGCTGTAGGGCTCGACCGCCGGAGACGACCGTTCGGTCTGCGGATAGAGCGTCGGCGATGATTTCGCCGTCGCGTCCTCCCCTTGAACCGTGAGCAGAACCCCTTCCGTCTCGGCGGCGCCGTCGTTCCGGTAGCCCGCCAGCGCTTCCTCATATGCAGGGGCCGACTCATGCCGGAACAGCTTCAGCTGTTTCACGACCATCGGCTCGCGCTGCGACACGAACGAGAGGGTATGCTTGCCTTCCGTGAGGTAGAATTGGAACGGCTCGGCGTAATAACCCTCCACGTCCTTGAGCATGGCTTCCCGCCATTCCGGCCGCTCGACCTGCCTCGGCCGCAGATCGTTGCCCCTGTTGTCGCGTTCCGCTTCCTCCAGCTCGTTGCCCCAGATTCGGTCGAACTGCAAATAAGCCGCTTCCTCGAAAGGAAGCTCGCCGTCGATCAGCAGCGCGCGCTCGATGCCGGAGCTTTTCCCTTCAATGGGGTAATACAGGATGGACATATGGTAAAGTCCCGCTTCCGGAACTTGAATTTCCCAATCGACCCGGCCTTGCTCGCCCGTATGCAGCGCTGCGCCCTCCATGTCTTCGAACCCGGTTACCGGTTTGAAATCCGAGCCTTGGACGGCGGCATATCCGGCGGCTTCCACCACGATCTCGCGATCCGGCGTCGAGGCGTCCTTGTACCGTTCCATGTAGCTGGCGTAATCGGCGCCCTGCATGACGGCGTCAACGAGCCGTGCTTGTTCGTCGCCGTCCGATTGGCCGGCCGACAGATCGGCCCGTGCTTCCCCTTCGGCTGACGTCAAGGAGACGGGGCCCGGCGCGCCGGCGACAAGCGTCAGGCAGAGCGCTGCGAGCAGCGATATTTTCACCCGCTGTTTCGTTTGCAACTGTCAGCCCTCCTTATTGAAATGACTTCCATGGCTGGCTTCGCGAGATCCCAATCGTTAGAAGAGGTGCGCCGGCTGCGGCACACCTCCCCTTCCAGCATCCCGAGGCGCTGACGCCTCGATTATTGACTTAGCTTGGCAAGCGCGTCCGCGCCTTGCTGCTTGAATTTCTCGATGGTGGCCGTCACCGACTGGCTGTTGACGATGATGTCGTCCAAGATGCCGTAGAACGGATAATCCGGCACGCCTTCTTCGATCGAGATCATGCCCGTGCCATTGATATGCTCCAGCGCCATCTGGATGTCGGCTTCGGACTTATAGCGGGCTTCCAGCCAATCCTGGCCAAGGTATTCCTCCGTCGGCGGCACGTTGCGCATCTCTTCGAAGATGTGGTAGACGATCTGCGGATCCTTGACGCCCTTCGGAATGAACCAGCCATTCAGCGCCGCGTTGGCATAGGTGTGCTCGCCGTCGCTCTGAGGTCCCTTCGGAATCGGCACGACGCCGGCTTCGAACGTCAGATCGGCGATGTTCCAGTCGTATTGGATCGACATGGCCACGTCGCCGTCCTTGAACGTGTTCGTCTCGTTCCAATCCATCTTGTTGCCCGTCTTCACCTTCATCACGTTCTCCACGTTGACGACGCGGTTCACGAACTCCAGCGTCTCGATCATTCTCGGATCGCCCGCTTGATCCGCCAGCGACGACTCGTTGACGAACGTTACGCCGTTCGAGGCGCCGAAGTGGCGCGCCATATCCGCCGGCCATCCCGAGAAGCCGAAGGAGTCGATCTTGCCGTCATTGTCGGTATCGCGGGTGGCTTCCTTCGCCATCTCCAGAAATTTGTCCCACGTCCATTGTCCGTTCGCGTACAACGTCTGAGGATCCTCGAGGCCGAGACGCTTGAACAGGTCGCGGTTGTAGTGCAGGCCGACCACCGAAACGAACGGCGGGCTGAATGCGTATTCGTCGCCGCCGAGCGCCGGCAGCTTCGTCACGAGCTTCTGCTCGTTGTTGATGTCGTTGCCCGGCGTCGTAAATTCGCTAAGCGGGAGCACCAGTCCCGACTTGACGGGCACGATGGCGCGCTTGAATTCCATGATGGCGACATCCGCGAACGGCTCGCCCGCCAGCACGGTCGTCGTGAATTTATCCATGTACTCTTCGAAAGGAATATTGATGAATTCGAATTTGAAGTTGTACGCCTTCTCGAGCTCGGCCATCTTCTCGAGGCGGGCGATCTCGTTCGCCGTCTCACCCTTCGGCTTGTCGTCCCACCACGCCGCGATGCGGATCGTGCGCCCGCCGAGGTCGGTCGGCTCCGGCGTCGCATCCGGCGCTTGGCTCGGCTCCGCGGTCGCTTCCGGCGAAGGCGCGTTTGTGGCCGTGCCGCTATTCCCCCCGTTTCCTCCACTGCCGCCGCTGCACGCCGTGACCACCATCATGCAGGCAAGCAACATCGATGTAAGCACTTTCATTTTTTTCATTGTCATTCCTCCCCTAATCGGATTACTAGAGATTTAGACAAGTCGATCTAAGCTGATGGCGAAGCAAGTTAAAGCCAGAGAGATGAACCCGGATGTGAATCAAGACGTGAAGCGTCATTCGAAGATAGCGGTGAAGCGCGATTTGAAGCGAGCGGCGAAGCGAAATGGTCGTGCGTAAGTATGACCTGCGACGAAACGCAAATCCAATTAGAAACCGCTTACAATCCCCCTTAAAAAAATTTGAAAACGGATCCTTATGAAGCTTCTAGGCAATCGGCCCTGTTATCCGGCTGCACTAACATCATAACACCGTGCCAAACGAATATCAATACATTATCGCAACAAAATTAGATTATGTTTTTTATTATCGTTATCTTGTTTTTATATCAACCTAACAAAATGCGACAAGTTGCGTAGGTTTCTCCTGCAATTGCTGACATTTCTAGCGGATCGCGACATGCGAAAAAAACGCGCCTTGCGTTCGAGGCGCGTCGTCAGGTTCCTATTCGTTATCCATTCGGACGATTAATCGTCCAGCTGCATGGCGTATTGCTCCCTGACGAGCAGCTCGCCGGCAATCAGCTTGCGCTCGGGGGCGGTATCCGGGTTCATAATGCGCCAGATCATCTGGTCGACGGCCCTAATGCCCAGCAGTTCCATGTTGACATTGACGGTCGCCAGAATGGGATGCGTGTCATTTGTGTTGTCGAATCCCGTTACGCCACAATCCCGCGGCACTTGGATGCCCCGCTTCTGCAGCTCTTCGACCATGAAAGCGGCACTGGAATCGTGGGCGCAGACGAACACCTCCGGCAGCTCGTCCAGCGACAGCTTGGGCATCATCATGTAGATATCTACCGCTTCCGGCCCGATGAGCAGCGGATCCTGCTTGAGCTCGATATCATGCTCTTCCAGCGTCGTCTTGAAGGCGATCCAGCGTTCATAATAGCTTGGCGCATCCTTGATGCTGCCCACGAACTGATACTTGCGGTAACCTTTGCTGATCAGCTTGGTCATAAGCTTCCTCATGCCGCCGAAATTATCCGTAAAAACGGTGTCGCACTGAAACGCCGGATCCGCATGATCTACCATCGTGACGGGAATGTTCAGCCGCCCGATATCCAGCAAAATTTGCGTGGAGATGGAACCGATGGAGATAATGCCCCGGATGGCATCAGGATTCAGCAAACTGAACATGTTGTCGGTCGAAGGCTCGGTAAGCGTGACGATATCCAGCGTCTCCTGATTCAATCGATTCATAATGCCGTCGAACACGGGTCCCCAATAGACATTGTCCCGATTCTGATGTCGGATATTGGGGAACAAGATGACAATCGAGCCTGACAGTCCGCTCTGCTGGGCCGGTCTCAGCTGAATGCCCGATTTGAAAGTTGATTTGACAGGTTCGTTATTGCCGCCGCCGGAGAAATATCCGAGCTGCCCGGCCGCCTTCAATATCGTCTCCTTTGTTTGCGGGCTTACGCCCGGCTTGGAGCTTAAAGCGCGGGACACCGCGAATTTGGATACCCCGACCATATCCGCGATTTCTTGCATCGTCACTTTTTTCCTCATTCGCCTCATCCGTTCGTTATCGTCGTTTTTTTGGGCTGCAACCATTGGCGATTTCGTTCTTTTGTTATGATACTATAGGCCTGCGCGATTTGGAATACTGCGTCAGGACGGCGCCGTTTCCTTGCGGATTCCGTCAAAACTCCGGAAGCTCATCCAGCGTGATGACGTAGTCATGCGCCAAGACCTTCCGAATATGCTCCGGGCTGTTCTGCTTGCCGTCATGAATGAATTCGCCGGTCCACGTACAATACCAGCTCCAGTGCGCTTCGTACTGCTCGAGAAGCTCGGGATCCGGAATCGGACCGTTCTCCGTGAGGGCTACCAGCTTCTTGCCGCCCGTCAGGGCCAGCAGGCTTTCGTAAGCGCGGCTAACCGGGCTGTAATCGCCCGGCTGCGGGTACGAATCGACGCTCACGATGTCGACGACGTCGTCCCCGGGATACCAGGCAGGCGATTCCGAATTCCATATCCAGATCAAATTATCGATCCCATGATGGCGGGTAAGCCGGTCGTACATCAAGCGCCACAGCTGCTTTGCAGCCTCCGGGCCGTGCGCCCCCCACCAGAACCAGCCGCCCTCCGCCTCGTGAAGCGGCCGCCAGAGCACGGGAATTCTTGCTTCTTCAAGACGTTGCAGCTGAACGGCAATCGCGTCGATATCGCCGACAAGCCGCTTATAGCTCTCGGAATCCGGGTTCGCGAGCGCCGCCGGCAGATCATACGTCGTACCTTCCTTGTAGAAGCCCTTCCACCACGGCTGCTCCTCCGTATTGACGAGATCGGCCGGCGCATTCCAGTGCCAGGCGAGCGTTGCGATCCCTCCAAGCTCATGCCATTGCAGCATGTTCTCGATCTCCTTGGAGCCGGAGCCGAATTGCTGTCTCGTCGGCGAATATTCGATTAGATCGAAACCCGCAATAGCCGGCAGTTTGCCATAGTCCCCATTCAGCTGCAAGGCGTCCTGAAGCGTCTGCTGGCCGGACAGGATGCGCTTCCCGTACTGATCGATCAAATAATTGTGCAACGCCTTCGCTTCGGGCGAGGCGTCGGGATTGCTCAGCGTTCGCTCGACCGCGTGCTTGGAACGAGGCCCTGCCTTGGCGATCGCGACATAATCGATCTCGTACCATCCCCAATAGGAATGGAGCTTCAGCTCGTTCGAGCCTTCCTCCAAATCGATCTTGCCCGCCCCTGTCTCGCCGAAAACCGCGGCTTGCGCCAGCTTCAGATCGCCGAACGGCTTGCCGTTAAGCGATAAGCGGGCCGCCTTCTCCCCGTCCGGGCTGCGATAGCCGACCTTCAGCTCGTAGAGTCCTTGGGCCGGAACGTCGAGCCGCACGACCAGCTCATCGGCGTCTTGATCGAAGCCCGTCACGTATCCTTCGCCGGAGTACCCTTCCGCGGCCGAATCGGCATGAACGCCCGTTAACCCGCCGTTCTCGGCTTCGAACCTCCGGAACCGCTCCTCCGTTCCCGCGACGCATGCCGTTAATCCGCTTACGGCCATCATAACAACTGCCGCGCCTATTCTGGTCTTCATGCCAAGGTATACAGCCCCCTTCTTCGGATTCATGTTTAACTGGCGAATAGTTGCTTTACATCGAAAAACAAACTATTACCTTGTTAGTTATTTTGTTATGTTTAACATAACTCTAAATAAAATTGATTCATTCGTCAATAGCGCTGACGTAAATCGGTAACCATTCATTATCCGATAGCATGTAACCCAGACTGCCGGCGGCAATGTTATTTTGGCAGCGCATACATTTCGCTCTAGCAGGGACACGTCTTTATCATGTACTCCGACGGAAAAGCGGGCCGCCTGATTAAACCATTTTCTTATTCGCATCGCTTTTTGGTATACTGGATACATACTAACCAAGAGTGGGTGGAACGATGAATAACGAAAACATGCTCGCGGTGCTGAAGGCGCTGTCCAACGAAACCCGCCTCAACATTCTGTGCTGGCTGCAGGAGCCGGAGCTGCTGAACGACGATTCGCCGAACGTCATTCGCGAACAATTTCCGGGCGGCGTGTGCGTCGGGACGATTCAGGAGAAATCCGGCCTGGCGCAATCGGTCATCTCCTCCTACCTGTCCTCCATGCAGAAGGCCGGGCTGCTCGAGTCGCGCCGCTTTGGCCAGTGGACCTACTACAGGCGCAACGAAGAAGCGATCGCCGACTTTTTGGAGAACTTCGCGGCCGGTCTGCAGGCCAAAAAAAAGTAGCCGCGGATGTCTTTACGAAAAAAATGGGTTGCATCCGAATTCGTTAATCTATATATTTAGATGTACGGATGAATCACAGATTCAAGTTCATACAAGAGGAGAGATACAAATGACAATATCCAATACCGCTGCGGCGTTATTCAAACCATTCGAAGGAGGCCGCCTGAAGCTTGACAATCGCATCGTGATGGCGCCGATGACCCGTTCCTTCTCGCCGGGAGGCGTGCCCGGACCCGAAGTGGCCGGCTATTACCGGCGTAGAGCGGAGAACGGCGTCGGCCTTATCATCACGGAGGGTACGGTCATTAACCATCCGGCGTCGGCAGCCGACCGGGACGTCCCGCATTTTTACGGAGAAGAAGCGCTCGAAGGCTGGGCGCGCGTCGTCCGCGAAGTGCACGAAGCAGGCGGCAAAATCGCACCGCAAATCTGGCATACCGGAACCGCCCGCAACAGGGACAAATTCCCCGATTCGAACGCCGATCCGATCGGGCCGTCGGGCCTCGGCCTGACAGGCGAGCGGGTATCGGAGCCGCTAACGGCCGAAGAAATTCGCGGGCTCGTGCAGGCTTACGCTCAAGCTGCCGCCGACGCGAAGCGCCTCGGCTTCGACGCGGTGGAGATCCACGGAGCGCACGGCTACCTCATCGACCAATTTTTCTGGGACGTCACGAACAAGCGCACGGATGCGTATGGCGGCGACCTTGTGGGGCGCACCCGATTCGCGGTAGAGGTTATCGAGGCGGTGCGCGCCGCGGTCGGCCCCGACTTCCCGGTCATCTTCCGCTACTCCCAGTGGAAGCCGGTCAATTACGGCGCCAAGCTGGCCGCGACTCCGGAGGAGCTGGAGCGCTTCCTTGCCCCGCTGTCCGCGGCGGGCGTCGATATTTTCCACGCGTCCACGCGCCGCTTCTGGGAGCCGGAGTTCGAAGGCTCGGACCTCAATCTGGCCGGCTGGACGCGCAAGCTGACCGGCAAGCCGGCGATTACCGTCGGCTCCGTCGGCCTGGATTCCGAGTTCACCAGCTTGTTCGAGACGGGCAAAGGCGGTCAGCCCGCAAGCATGGATCATTTGATCGACCGCCTGGAGCGCGGCGAGTTCGACCTCGTCGCCGTCGGCCGCGCGCTGCTGACCGATCCGGCCTGGGCGGCCAAGATCCGCGAGGAGCGCACCGAAGAGCTGCGGCCGTTCACGAGAGAGGCGCTTGCCACGCTGAGCTGACCGGGCGTCGAGACCGGCCAACGCGAGGCGTTGACCTTGGAACGGCTCGCTTCCCGCAAGCTTGCCCGCAATAGCTCGAAATCAAACGGCGACGTTAAGGAGATGATCCTTGCGTCGCCGTTTCTCGATTCGCGAACGAATTCGCTTATTTCGCCGTCTCGGCGATCTTCGCATTCACTCGCTGCCTGGTTTGACGTATCCATTCCGCATTTCTCGGGTATTCGTCGAACGTAAGCGGAGCATTCAATCCCTCTTCGATGAGAGCGAGAACTTCCGCCCGGCCAATCCGTTTCTCAAGCAGCCGAAGCGCCCGCAAATCCTGCAGCGTGTCATGGAATACCCTTAGCCGCAGCGATTCGATCGGCTCCCCTTGCTCGCCGGGATAGACCACGAAGCCGTCTCCCGACGGGAACCATCGATTCGAATCCGTGCTTTGAAACGGATTCAAGCTTTTTCTGGACAGTCCGCTGTACCAGAAATTGTAGCCCCAGTGCAAAAATCCGCTAATATTGTATTTATACAACTGATAGCCTAAAATTCGATTGCGGTAAGACGGCATGGCGATAAAACGATTGGCAACCTTCTTGTATTGACTGACGCAGTAGTAAGTCCATAAGTCCCTCCCTCCGCCCTCCAAAAAGGCATCGATATGATTGCTGGCGGGAATCGGCCGTTTGACCAGTCCGTATTTATAAAAATCGTAATCCGATAACGCGTCGATGACGGGAAATCCTTCGACATGCTGACCGAGCATCTCGCTGGCCTGACGATAGGCCTCCATATGATTCAGCGACGGCTCGTCCGACACATGGAAATAAACCTTATCCTCCAATCCCTTTTCCCGCAAGTATGCAACCAGCTCCGGCAGGAAAGCAGACAGAAAAGCGCGATATTCCGCGCCGAATGCATCGGTCTCCCACCCGAATATCCGGCCTGGCTTCCCGTTCTCGGTTGCCACGATCTTCGGCGCGTGCTTCGCTCCCCACTGCGTGAACAAATGGGAGATTTCGAAATATCGAATTCCTTTGCTTTGACACAGCTCGATCCAGCGATTCAGACGCGAAAATCCGAAACGGTACTGCCCGTCTTCTTTAACGACGTCGACAAGCTGGACGGTCGGCCGTTCTTTGCCAACCTCCGTATCTAGCGGCGGAGTAAATACGGGCGTCAGTATCATGTTCATGCCGCCCCTGGCCGCCGTCTCGACGAAGCGGCCGATGATTTCCCAGTGCTCCTCGCTGAAAACCTCCGTTCCGTAGTGAGTCGAGAGGCAATCGGAGTGGAACCAGTTGGTATAGATCAGCTCCTGCTCGGGCAGCTTCGCATTGATGAGTTCTAGGTTGAAGGTCTGACCGGCGAGCCTTTCGCCGGCTTCGGATGTAAATACAAGCTCGATCGGGTAACGCCCCGCCGCCGCTTGTCCGGCAGGATCGACCGTAATCCAGATCGATCTCCATTGCCCCGGGACGGCGATCACCCCTTCGATCGGATCGATAGGAAGAAGCGGATCGGGATACAAGCCCGGCTCCGCGCTAAGGATATCGTCGTCATGATCCGGTTGAATCGGGTATTCCGAGGGCACGAGGCCAACGGAATACAATCGGATATACGGCGCTAATACGGAATGAACGGCAACTTGAACGCGATGCAATAACCGATCGCCGCTATATGCCACCTGGTACGAATAAACCTCGTTCAACAGAGCGGAGCCTTCCGCTGCCGGCTTCATCTCCGAATTTGGATTGGGAAATACTTTATCGAGCGCATGCAAACAGATTATATCCAACCGATCGCTCATCTTCTGTCGTCTCCTCCTCAATTTCTAATGAATGGAGCGATGGACGCCAAAGCACGGATGCCTTCTTTATCAATCGCTTTCTTGGCGCACTCGTCAATCGCGTCCTCGCTCATAAACGGAGCAACCGCTGTCAGTGCCGCTATTCCTTCTTTATCGATTATTTTCGTGGCACACTCGTCTACGGCATCCTTGCTCATAAATGGGGCGATCGCGGCTAGAGCGGCCATCCCTTCTTTTTCAATTGTTTTTTTGGCGCATTCGTCGACCGCGTCCTCGCTCATAAACGGAGCGACCGCCGTCAGTGCCGCTATACCTTCTTGTTCGATCGTTTTCCTGGCGCATTCGTCAATCGCGTCCTCGCTCATAAATGGGGCGATTGCCGCCAGGGCGGCCATGCCTGTACCTTCTTCTTCAAACGCCTGCTTTGCCAATCGGTCTACGATCTCCCCGCTGACAAACGGAGCGACGGACAGGAGATCGCTTATCTCGATTTTTGCCTTCACATGCTCGACAAAATCGTTAACTTGCTCTGTTCTGAGTAAAGGCGCGATTTCCGAAATCTCTTCGAAAGACACCTCATGCTGCTGCAAATAATCCTTCGGTTCGTGATCCAGCATGTTTTTAAGCAGCTGCGTCCCCTTGCCTTCGTCGAGAATTTCATCGATGCTGACGTCGAAAACTTCCGCAATCAGAGGAAGCTTGGAAATATCGGGCATCGTTTCTCCTCGCTCCCAATTGCTCACCGCCTGATAACTGATACCAAGCCGGTCGGCCAGGCCCATTTGGGTAATGCCGGATTCTTTCCTTAACTTCGCAATATTTCTGCCTACTTTCGCCATATCGAACACGATCCTCACCTCTTCGTCCGTGATATTGCCAGTGTATCCGTCACCCGCTATTTTGTATATCAAGCTATACTTGAGTTGTAAGCACTGCCTAGTATGCTTGCGTTACAAGCGTTGCTTGATGTCGCTTCCGACTTGCTATTTACTTCGGCACAGACGCTTGAAATCCCCCTTGTTGGCATACGGGTACAAAACAAACCCGTCATGGGTACAATAAACGGATACGCAGACCGTCAGGAGAGGTGAACCCGCATTAACAACAAAAACGACAGCGGCGAGAAGGCGCTCGCCGACCTGCTCAAGAAGCAGCTCGGAATCGTGAATCCTTCTCCCGATCAGTTAAAGCAAGCGTTGAAGGAGCTTGCTTCCCGCAAGGTCATCTCCAAATTTTCCATAAAAAACGACAAGGAATAGCTCTTGCCGCTTCTGTCGCGTATTGTGGGCCGGCGTACGAAGCGCTCTTTCACCGAGGTAAAAAACAATTTAGCCCGACTATTCTCTTATCGACCGGAAGGATGAGATGCTAATATGTTCGTAGGGCTGCATACTTCGTTGAAAGAGGGGATCACGGTGACCGATTACCGGGAAATCAACCGATTGAACTGGAACGACCGGACGGCGGTACACGCCAAATCGGCTTTTTATAATGTAGAGGCTTTTGTAGCTGGAGAAGGTTCGCTTCCGGAGCTGGATTTGACGGAGCTTGGCTCCGTAGCGGGACGCTCGATGCTGCATTTGCAATGCCATTTCGGCATGGACACGCTGTCCTGGGCCAGAATGGGCGCCCGCGTGACGGGCGTCGATATTTCCGATGAAGCGATTGCGCTGGCCGAATCGCTCAACGAACGGCTGGGGCTGGACGCAAGGTTTCTTCGCTCGGACCTCTACGACGCCGCCGAAGCGCTGCAAGGCGAGCAGTTCGACATCGTCTATACTTCCTACGGCGTGCTGTGCTGGCTGCCGGACTTGACCCGCTGGGCGGAATTGATCGGCGCGTCCCTTAAGCCGGGCGGGACCTTCTACATGGCCGAGCTCCATCCGCATGCTTTTATTTATGAAGCGGCGGATGGCGGTCTTCATATTCAATATCCCTACTTCGACAACGAGGCGAAGCGCTATGAATCCGCAACCACCTATACCGGCGATGAAGACAAGCTGAACCATCCCGTTACCTATCAATGGCAGCATACGCTGGGCGACATCGTCAGCGCGCTGGCCGGGGCGGGCTTGACGCTCGAGTTTGTGCACGAATTTCCTTACACGGTATATGAGATGTTTCCCGGTCTCATGCTTCGGGACGAGAAGGGAAGATGGCGCTTGAAGCAGAACGGCAATATGCCGCTACTCTTCTCCGTCAAAGCAACGAAGCGCTAAGAGAAGGCGGCCGGCGTTACCGGCTGCCTTCCATCTTCTCTTCCAAATCCGCAAAGTAACGGATCGGCCGAATCTCGACGCGCCAGCCGAGCTGCTCGCCGGCTTCCGCTTGCACGGCCGGATGCAGCGATGCCACCCGAATCGCCTCCTCCTTGGGACGCGCTTCGATAATGAACGCGCTGCCGATCATTTCCTTCGATTCGCTGTAAGGGCCGTCCAAAACCGTCACTTTTCCCCTCGAACGACGCAAATGTTTGGTCTCCTTGTCGAGCCCGGCATCGAGCAGCACTTGACCGCTTTCGTAAAATGCCTTGAGCGGCCCCTCGCATTCGCGCATAATGGCTTCCATCTCCTCCTTGGGACGCGCATCCATTTTGTCCGGATGGAAATAACCGATACAGAGGAACTTCACTGGCTTATTCTCCTTTACTGGCGGAATAGATTTTTGCCTTCATGAAGTCGACGAACGGCAAGGGGCGGAATCGACGTTCCTGGCGATCCTTTTTTTCGGCGCCTTAATTCGGCTTTCGGGCTTTCACGATAAGAAAATGGGGATTCGTCGCAAGCCGCTCGTACCAGCGCTCATACCAGTCGGCGGCTTCGGGCTTGTCCTTCCACTCTTCGGCCGGCTGCGGCTCGACGAGCCGGTCGATGACGAATCGCTCCGACGCCGCGTTGATGATTTCCTGGAGAGGCCTCCTGTAGAAGGTGACTTCGACCGGGCCGGACTCCTTCTTGTTCCATACTTCCGACAGCAATTCGCGCGCGAAGTAATCCGGCCTGTCGAACAGCTTGAAGTCCATGAACGGATGATGGACGGAGAAGAGCAAATTCCCGCCCGGCTTCATGACCCTTTCGAACTCCCGGAACGTTGGCGCCCAATCCTCGATGTAGTGCAGCGTCAAAGAGCTTGAGACGAGGTCGAACGATTCGTTATCGAACGGAAGTGGCTCCGTCAAATCGCAGACGCGTACATCCGCAAGGCCGCCAACCCGCTTTCTGCACGCTTCCGCCATGTTCGGGCTGACGTCGATGGCCGTCGCTTGCGCGCCGCGGCCAATGAATTGCTCGGTATACCACCCCGCCGCGCACCCGGCATCGAGAACCGCGAGCCCGCCCATGTCGCCCGGCATCAGCTTCATCATGGCCGGCCGCTCGTAGTAGGCGTTATGCCCGCTCGCCGCATCGACGCTTCGTTCATAGGCGACGGCCAGCTTATCGTACGCCTCGCGAATCTTTTCTTTCATGTCTTCGCAGCCTCCTTATTCGATCCACTGCCTCGGTCCTATCGTATGGAAGGGCGGCCGCCCTTCAAGCTTCAGGGCGTCCTGAATTCGGTTGTAGGTAAAGTCGCTCATCGGTGTTGGCAAATCGTCGATCGAAAAATAGCCGCATTCCAAAATTTCAGGCGAGCTCGGAATAGGAACTTGATCATTTGCGTTGCTGGAGAGGAATACAAAATGGTGCATATCGTAATGAGGGTCGTAATAGATGCCCGTTAATGGCCCAACCTCGACCTCTAGCCCCGTTTCCTCCTGCACCTCTCTTCGTGCCGTTTCCTGCGCGGATTCGTCCGCTTCCGATTTGCCGCCCGGAAGATCCCAGTTCAATTTGCCGTAGCTGTGCTTGACCAACAATACGCGGCCATCCGAATCCAAAATAATGGCTGCCGCACCCATTAGCTTATTCGACATAGTCACACTCCCTTATTCGGTATTGGAAAACAATAACCTAACGCCAAAAAGCGGAAATAGGTTTCAGGTACATGTCGTTCAAGCTGAATCCGCATATGAACACGGATGCTGTGCGCCATTACCGGACTTGCCCCTCCCATATCCCCCATAGTAGAGTACATTCCACTTTCTGTAAATCGGCTGTTTAAACAAAATTCAAAACATTCCTTGACAGGAATATTCTCTATAGAGTATATTGTTAACAGAGAGCAGTAGCCAAGCGAATGGGAGGATAAACCGAATGCATCCAGACAACACGATGACGGCGGTGGTGGACCGCGAGTTAATCGTCAGCCGCACGTTTCATGCGCCGCGCGAGCTCGTCTTCGACACATGGACGAACCCCGGCCATCTGCCGAAGTGGTGGGGGCCAAACGGGTTCACGATCACCGTGCGGGCAATCGACGTCCGGCCGGGAGGCGTATGGCGCTACGTCATGCACGGACCCGACGGAACCGATTACGACAACAAAATTTCGTATCACGAGGTTGTCCGTCCCGAACGATTGGTCTATTCCCATGGCGATGGCGAAGACGACGAGCACTTCCGGGTTACCGTCACGTTCGCCGAGCAAGGGAACGGGACGACGCTCACAATGCGCTCGCTCTTCAAATCGGCCGAGGAGCTGGAGACGGCCGTGAATCGGTACGGAGCGATCGAGGGCGCGAAACAAACGTTTGACCGCTTTGCCGAACAGTTGGCGACGCTGGCCTAATAACATTCCAACCAAAAAAAATCGAATGGAGAGGTGTATCACAATGGCAATCCAAGCGAAACAAATTTATGTTAATCTTCCGGTAAAGGACCTGCAGGAATCGATCGATTTTTTCACCAAAATCGGGTTTGCCTTTAATCCGCAATTCACCGATCAGAACGCGACCTGCATGGTCATCGGCGAAAATATTTTCGCCATGCTGCTCGTCGAGCCGTTCTTCCAGACGTTCACGAGCAAGGAGATCGTCAATGCCCGCACGCATACGGAAGTTATCCTCGCCATCTCCGCGGACAGCAGGGAACAGGTCGACGAAATCGTGAATAACGCGCTGGCCGCCGGCGGACAGCCGTCCAAAGAGAAGCAGGACCACGGCTTCATGTATGGCTGGAGCTTCCAGGACATTAACGGCCATCTGTGGGAAGTGACGTATATGGACGAGAGCGCCTTCGAGCAAGGCGAATAAGTGAGACGCTGAACGCAAAAAAAGAACGTTCCCGTACCGCTCTGACGAGCGATGCGGGGACGTTCTTATTCATTGTGCGGGGCGAGCGCCGTCGACGCCCGCACGACCAGCTCCGTCCGCAAGGTGACGCGGCGCCTGGCCGGTGCGGCGCCCTGCCCAAATTGCTCCAGCAGCAGGTCGACGGCGGCGGCGCCGATCCGCTCCATCGGCTGCGCGACCGAGGTGAGCGGCGGATCGGTGACCGAGGCGAGCACCGTGTTGTCGAAGCTGACGACCGACAGCTCGCCGGGCACCTTGATGCCCGCCTCCTTGGCCGCCTGCAGCGCGCCGACGGCGAGCAGGTCGTTGCAGCAGAAAATCGCGGTCGGCCGGTCGCTGCCTTCGAGCATCACAGCCGCCTCCCGCTTCGCATGCTCGATCCGGTGCTTGCATGGCCGCACATGGCGCTCCGGCAGCGGAACGCCTTCTTCCTCGAGCTTCTGCCTGAAACCGTGAAGCCGGTCCCGGCTGCTGCTGACCGCCATGCCCTCGGACAGGACGGCCATGCGGCGGTGGCCCAGCAGCAGCAAATGCTCCGCCGCGCTCCGGCCGCCCTGCCGGTCGTCCGCCACCACCGCGTGGACGGGTACGGCCGGCAGCTCGCGGCCGATGGCCACGACCGGCATGGCCCCCCGCAGCTCGCGCAGCGTATCCGCGTTCCCCATGCCCGTGCCGATCATGATGCCGTCGACGCGCTTCTGCTTAAGCACCGACAAATATTGCTCGATCCGCTCGTCCTTGTTGTCCGTGCTGCAAATGATGACGCTGTAGCCGAGCTGATGCCCCCGGTCCTCGACCGCCCGCGCCACTTCCCCGAAGAACGGATTCGCGATGTCCGGAATGAGCAAGCCCAGCGTATACGTATGCTTGCCGGTCAAGGCCGACGCGATCACGCTCGGCTGGTATTGGAGCCGCTCCATGATGGCGAAGATTTCGCGCCTTCGCTCCTCGCTTATTTTCCCTTTGGAGTTGATGACCTTGGATACGGTCGCGATCGATACGCCCGCCTCGCGGGCTACGTCGTAAATAGTCGCTTTCATGCGCATTCCTCGCTCGCTCATGTCGTCCTACTCCCTATTATGCTCGGAGAAAGGCGCAATTGGCAATAATAACCTGATGCCGAGCGGCTTCCGCCTCCGCCTATTTCTTCAGCATCCACTCGTGATCCGGATCGTTATGGAACCGCCATGTGCGGATTGGTCCGGCCATCACGTTCAAATAATACACCTCGTACCCGGCGGGAGCCGCTACCGGATGGTAGCCCTTCGGCACGAGCACCGCCTGTCCGTCCGCCACCGCGAGCGTCTCGTCGAGCGAGCGGTCGTCGGTGTAGACGCGTTGGATCGCGAAGCCCTGCGAGGGCTCCACGCGATAATAATACGTTTCCTCCAGCAGCGATTCGTCCGGCAGCGCGTCGCGGTCGTGCTTGTGCGGCGGGTAGCTGGACCAGTTGCCCTCCGGCGTGAACACCTCCACGACGAGCAGGCTGTCCGCCGGCTCCCCCTCCGGCAAAATATTGTGCACGAGCCGCTCATTGCTGCCGCTGCCTCGCTTCTCCGCGCCCACCTGCTCCGGCGCGATCAAGCGGGCTTCATGGCCGCCCCGCCCCGGCGCCGTGCAGACGGCCACCTCGACGTCCGTCAGGGCGGTCAGCTCGTAGCGGTCTCCGCTCGGCACGTAGACCGAATACGGCGGCATCTTCTCGAATACGCTCATCCGACCGCCGATATCGGTCCACTCGGCCGCGGCCGTCGATACGTTCGCCCTTCCGCTCAGCAGCACGAGGCACGCTTCCCGCTCGCCCGTCTCCCTGCGGACGCGCTGCCCGGCTTCGAGCTTCAGCGCTTCGAAGCCGACGTACTGCCACCCCGCCGACTCCGGCGTAATGCGAAGCACGCTGCCTTCCGCGTCGGGGCGCGCCGATGCCGGCACAATCAATGGCGACGTCATTGAATCCCCTCCTTCGCGAGCGTCTGCTTCGCAAGGCCGCAAGCCTCGGCCAGCTTCACCGGCCTGCCGAGCCGCAGCGAGCATTTGGCCGCAAGCGCCATCAGCTCGGCCTGATACCCGTCCTGCCCGCTGACCGGCACGTCCGTGCCGCATGCGATGCTGGCGACGAATTGCGCCGTTTCCAGCACATACGCCTCGTTGTACCGCTCCAGGAAGAAGTGCAGCGGCTTGTCGCGGAGAACGCCGTCCGCCGTATGAATCTCCGCCGTGTTCGGATAGTCGTTCGCGGCCGTAGCGCTGCCGCCGGAGCCGAATACCTCGACGCGCTGATCGTAGCCGTACACCGCTTGACGGCTGTTATCGATGACGCCGAGCGCTCCGTTTGCGAACTTGATCGTCACGATAGCGGTATCGATGTCGTCGCACTCCGCGAACGACGGGTCCACGAGCACGCTGCCGTACGCGTGCACCTCCACCGCCTCGCTGCCGGACAGGAAGCGCGCCATATCGAAATCATGGATCGTCATGTCCATGAAGATGCCGCCCGACGAGCGGACGTACGCCATGCTTGGCGGCTCCGGATCGCGGGACGTGATTTTCACGAGATGAGGCTGGCCGACCTGCCCGGAGCGCGCCACCTCCCTTACCCGACGGAAATTATGGTCGAAACGCCGGTTGAAGCCGACCTGCAGCTTGACCCCGGCCGCCTCCGCCGCCTCGATCGCTTCCTTCGTCTGCTCGATGTCCATGCTGATCGGCTTCTCGCAGAAGATGTGCTTGCCCGCCGCCGCGGCCTGCTTGATGAGCGGGACATGCGTGTCCGTCGGCGAGCAAATGAATACCGCCGTTATCGACGGATCGTTCATCACGTCTCCGCTATCGCGCGTCACGCGGCCGATTCCTCTTGCCGCCGCCCATTCGCGCAGCTTGTCGTCCGCGAAGGGATCGCTGATCGCGGCCACTTCCGCGTCCGGCCGCCGCAGCATATTTTCCGCGTGGATCCTCCCGATCCGCCCGGCCCCGATAATGCCGATTCTGACTTTGTCCATAGCGTCATGCTCCTTCTGCTCCATTGTGCGTTGCTGCCGGTCTTATCTTACGCGCCGAACCTCGGCGGCAGCGGATTACCAGCGCGAGGTGACCATTTTCTTCCTCGTGTAGAACTCGACGCCGTCAGCGCCGTTCGCGTGCAAATCGCCGTAAAACGATTTTTTCCAGCCGGAGAACGGGAAGAACGCCATCGGAGCGGGAACACCGAGATTGATGCCGAGCATGCCCGCGTCGATCGTCTCGCGGAATTGTCGGACGTTGCCGCCGTCCTGGGTGAACAGGCAGGCCCCGTTCGCGAACTCCGATTGATTGGCGAGCGCGATCGCCTCGTCCAGCGTATCGGCGCGCACGATCGACAGCACCGGCGCGAATATTTCGTCCTCCCATATTTTCATCCCGCGCTCGACGTTATCGAAGATCGTCGGACCGACGAAATAGCCCGCTTCGCCCGTCGCCGCGTCCTTGCGTCCGTCGCGCAGCAGCAAAGCGCCTTCCGTCTCGCCGAAGTCGATATATTTCAGCGTTCTTTCCTTGTGCGGCCCGCGAATGACGGGCCCGAGGAAGACGCCTTCGTCCATGCCGTTGCCGATTGCGATGTTATCGGCCGCTTCCTTGATTTTGCCGACGAGCGCATCGCCGATGCCGCCGACCGCGACGACGACCGCGCACGCCATGCAGCGCTCGCCGGCCGAGCCGAACGCGGCGCCCACGATTTGCTGGACGGCCGCGTCGAGATCGGCGTCCGGCATGACGATCGAATGGTTTTTGGCGCCGGCCAGCGCCTGCACCCTTTTGCCGTAGGAGGTGCCGGTCTTGTACACGTACTCCGCCACGGGCTGCGAGCCGACGAACGAAACCGCCTTGATGTCCGGATGCTCCAGCATGCCGTTCACCACGTCGTGGGCGCCGTGAACGACGTTCAGCACGCCCGCCGGAAGCCCCGCTTCCTCGAACAGCTCCGCAAGCCGGTTCGCGAGCAGCGGCGTCCGCTCGGACGGCTTCAGCACGAACGTATTGCCGCAGGCGATGGCGAGCGGGAACATCCAGCAAGGCACCATCATCGGGAAGTTGAACGGCGTAATGCCGCCCACGACGCCGATCGGATAGCGGTACATCGCCGACTCCAGGTTCGTCGCGATGTCGGGCAGCACCTTGCCCATCATCAGCGTAGGGGCGCCCGCGGCGAATTCGACGCACTCGATTCCCCGCTGCACTTCTCCGTACGCTTCCGCGTAGCTTTTGCCGTTCTCCTTCGTTATGATCGAAGCCAGCTCTTCCCAGTGGCCGACAAGCAGCTGCTGGTATTTGAACAAAATTCTCGCCCGCTTCGGCACCGCCGTCCGGCTCCATGCCGGGAACGCCACCTTCGCCGCTTGAACGGCGGCGTCCAGCTCCGCCTTCGAAGACAGCGGCACGTAGGCAAGCACTTCCTCCGTCGCGGGATTATAGACCGGCTCTGCCGCTTCCGCGGCGGACGCGGTCCACCGGCCCCCGATATAATTGTCGATCTTTTGCGTGGTGCTCGTCTGATTATTCATGGTCGTTCCGTCTCCTCTCGTCAGTTCGGGCTTGCCGCGTTGCTCATCCGGATAAATTCGTCGACCTGCTCCTTCGTCGGCATCGCGTCGGAGCAGCTGTGGCTTGACACGACGATCGCCGCCGCCGCGCTGCCGTATTCCATGCTTCGGGCGATCGGCCACTGCTGCATGAGCCCGTACAGGAAGCCCGCCGCATAGGAGTCACCGGCGCCGAACGTCTTGACGACGTTCGCCTTGAAGCTCTTCGCGCGATGGCTGGAGCCGTCCTTGGCATAGGCGATCGACCCGTCCTTGCCGTGCTTGATAATGACGATTTGGGCGCGGTAATCGAACCACTTGGCCGCGGTGACGCGATCGTCATGGCCGGTATTCGCTTCAAACCGCTCCATCATGTCGAATTCCTCGCGCGTGCCGATGACGATGTCGCATTTTTCCGCCGCCAGATTGTAGTAAGCTGCCGTCTCCTCCTCCGAGGCCCACGTATAGGGCCGGTAGTCGAGGTCGAACGCGATGACGGCACCGTGCCGCCGCGCGTATTCGAGCGACTGGAACACCGCCTCGCGGGAAGGGCTCTTCGCCAGCGCCGTGCCGGATATGAGCAGCAGCTTCGCGCCGGCGACGACCTCCTCCCTCACCTCGGCTGCCGTTAGCAGCAGATCGGCGGCGTTATCCCGGTACATCAGAATGCTGCAATCCGTCGGGCTCTTGATTTCGGTAAAAGCGAGCCCCGTCACCGCGCCGGTCCGATCGGTCACGACATTGTCCGTGCCGATGCCTTCCCGCTCCAGGTAACGGACGATGAACCGGCCCATCTGGTCGTCCGCCACTTTGCCGACAAAGCCGATCTTCAGCCCCAGCCTCGCCATGCCGATGCAGATGTTCGCGGGCGACCCGCCGACGTATTTCGTAAACGTAACCGTATCCTCCATCGGCCGGTTGATTTCATTGGCGTTCAAGTCGATGCACAGGCGGCCGACCGCCACGAAATCAAGCGTCTTTCCTTCCGGAAATCGGATGCTGTTCATGGCCTACTCCCCTCTCTGCCCGGCCTCGGGCACTATCGAGTCGATATACCGCAATGCGCGCCGCGCATATTCGTACGGCGGATGCAGCGCCGGATCCTGCTCGCCCTCCAGCATCGCCCAGCCGGCATAGCCCCGATCAAGCAACTCCGTCACGATCGGACGAAAATCGATGCAGCCGTCTCCAGGGACGGTGAACACGCCCTTGCGGATGCAGGTGATAAAGTCGGCCTGCTCGGCGCGGGCTTCGTCCAGCACTGCCTGGCGAACGTCCTTCAAATGCACGTAGGCGATCCGGTCGTAATGCTTGCGTAGAACGGCCAGCGGGTCGGCGCCGCCGTAATAGGCATGGCCCGTGTCGTACAGCAGGTGGACGAGCGACGGGTCGGTCAGCTCCATCAGCCGGTCGATCTCCTCCGGCCGCTCCACGACGGTGCCGCCGTGGTGATGGTACGTCAGCTTCAGCCCGTACTCCCGGGCGATGCGGCCCGCGGCGTTCAGCCCTTCGGCCAGCGATTGCCAGCCCGCTTCGTCGAGCCGGAGCACCTCCTTCTCGTTCGGCGTCCGCCGAGGGTCGAAGTGAAGCGAGCCGCCGACCTCCGCCGTGCTGATGACCGTGCTCCCCATATCGCTTAAGAAAGCCGCATGCTCCCGGTAGGACGCCAGCTCTTGCTCGCGGTAAGCGGGATCGGAGAACAGCACCGACTTCCACTGCGAGACCAATTGAATGCCCCGCGATGCCAGCTCGCGCTTCAGCACCTCCGTATCTTTGGGATACTTTCTGCCCATTTCCGTTCCCTTAAGCCCGAGCCTTTGCATATCGTCCAAAATCGTTTCGTAAGCCGTGTCCGCGCCATGCTCGCGCACGTCCTCCCCGACCCAATTGATCGGATGCGCGCCGATTTGAAAAGTGAGCTTCTCCAGCATATCGCTGCCTCCTCTCGGGCTTGCCCGGCAAGCCCGCTTCAGTTAATGAGCCTTATCCTGCGTACGCTGCGCCTACAGCGCTCTCGCCTTGCGGATTTGCGCCGCCATCTCCTTATGGGAGGCGGCCACCTTCTCGCTCGCCGACACCTCCGGCACCTCGACCCGCCACCACGACTCGTAGCCCGGCGTGTTCGTGCCCGGAACGACCTTGATTTCGATCAGCGTCGTGACCGTTTCTTCGCGCGCCTGAAGTAGCGCCTCGCGCAGCTCCTCCGCCGTCGTTGCCTTGTAAGCCTTCGCCCCCATGCTCCGCGCATGGGCGGCGAAGTCGATCGGCATGTAGCCGCCGTCAAGATGTCCGGTCCCGGCATTGCGGTAGCGGAATTCGTTGCCGAAGCCGTCGCTGCCGTGCCCGCGCTGCAGGTTGTGAATGCACTGGAAGCCGTGGTTGTCGAACAGCAGCACCGTTATTTTGGTCCCTTCCTGCAGACTCGTCACCAGCTCGGAGTGAAGCATCAGGTAGCTGCCGTCGCCGACGACCGCGTAGACGCCCCGGTCCGGCTCGGCCAGCGCCGCCCCGAACGTGCCGCTGATCTCGTAGCCCATGCAGGAGAAGCCGTATTCCATATGGTAGGTGCGCGGTTCGGCGGAGCGCCACAGCCGGTGCAGATCGCCGGGCAGGCTGCCGGCGGCGCAGACGACGACGTCCGACGGGAGCAGCGTCTCGTTGATGACGCCGAGCGCCCGCGTCTGTGCCAGGCCTTCTTCATGCTCTATCGCGTACAGCCGGTCGACCTCCCGGTCCCATTCCGCCTTCCTCTCGGCCAGTTCCCCTTCGCCGTAGCCGCTCCGGTAGCCGGCGGCGGCGAGCTCCGACCGCAGCGCCGCCAGCCCTTCCCGCGCGTCGGCCGTCAGCTGCAGCCCGTTCAGCTTCGCCGAGTCGAAAGCGCTTACGTTCAGGTTGACGAATTGCGCGTCTTCGTTGCCGAAGGCCGATTTCGACGCGGTCGTGAAATCCGAATACCTCGTCCCGATGCCGATGACGACGTCTGCCTCCCGCGCGAGCTTGTTCGCGGCCAGCGAGCCGGTTACACCGATCGCGCCCATGTTCAGCGGATGATCCCACGGCAGGCTGCTCTTGCCCGCCTGCGTCTCCGCCACCGGGATGCCGAACGCTTCCGCGAATTCGGCCAGCTGCCGCGCGGCGTCCGCGTAGTGCACGCCGCCGCCCGCGATGATGAGCGGCTTCTTCTTGCCGGCGATCAGCGCGGCCGCGCGGCGCGCCGCCTCCGGCGACGGCGGACGCCTGTCGATGACATGCACCCGCCGCTCGAAGAATGCCGCCGGATAGTCGTACGCTTCCGCCTGCACGTCCTGCGGCAGCGCGAGCGTCACCGCCCCCGTCTCCGCCGGATCGGTCAGCACCCGCATCGCCTGCAGCGCGGCGCTCATCAGCTGCTCGGGCCGGACGATCCGGTCGAAGTAGCGGCTGACCGGCCGGAAGGCATCGACCGCCGATACCGTATAGTCGGCCTGCACCTCGAGCTGCTGCAGCACGGGATCGGGCTGCCTGCACGCAAAGTTGTCCCCCGGCAGCAGCAGCACCGGGATCCGGTTCACGGTCGCCGTCGCGGCGGCCGTCACCATGTTCAGCGCGCCCGGACCGATCGACGACGTGCACGCGTAAATTTGCCTGCGCCCGCTCTGCTTCGCGAACGCCGCCGCGGCGTGCACCATTCCTTGCTCGTTTTTCCCCTGGATGAACCGAAGGCTGCCCGCGCTTCGCTCCAGCGCCTCGCCGAGCCCCGTCACGTTGCCGTGACCGAAAATGCCCATGACCCCTTTTACGAACTTCGTTTCCGTCCCGTCCACCGACACATACTGCTCGTCCAGAAACCTGAGCAGCGCCTGCGCCATCGTCAAACGTACCGTTTTCATCCGCATCCCCTTCCGGTTTTCAAACTCGCCCGCCTTCGCGGACGGTCAGGTTAAGCGCTTAACTCGTTAAAAAAATAGATGTTGCTTTCCCGCCGCCGTACTCCGAGCGCCCCGGCAGCTCACTTCCGCCACCGCTCGCCACGTGCGCCGGCAGCTTAATTCCTGCACCGTACCCCGAGTGCCCGACAGCCCACTTCCCGCCGCCTCTTCCACACAGTCCGGCAGCTCACTTCACGCCACCGCTCGCCACGTGCGCCGGCAGCTCACTTCACGCCGACTTTCCCGCGGTCCGGCAGCTAATTTCAAAAATTGAGACTAAATCGGTTTTCCACCTGCGCAACGTCCGTTTAATTTCAAATTTTGAACCTAAACCGTTTAATACGCTCATCAAGCCTCGATTTCCTTCTAAATAATTTCAAAATATGATATTAGACCCACTATGGTGACCGCAAGAGAGCGTTTAGTTGCAAATTTTGAGCTTAATGAGTCACCTAAACAACGTCGGTGCACCGCTTCTACGCTGCTTCTGCGCCGCTATACGATCCTATGTCGTCGATAGCGGAAAATATGTCTGCTTCTTTCGCCCGTACCGCTAAGAGAGCAGCAACGACGCCCAGCCCGCACGCGCAAAGCCGTTGCAACCACAGATCTGCCCGCCCCGCACTCAGCATGGTGCATAGCCACATTACTTCACCTGGATGCTCGAAGCCGTTGAAGCACGGCTCAGCCCGCACCCTGCATGGTGCAAAGATGCATCGCCGATCGCCTTAGCCCGCACCGCACAAGGCGCAAGCGACAGCGCCGCCACTCCCTACTGGCGCTACCGCGCCTTCGGCCCGGCCGGCCTGCCGCATCTCCACGCGGTCCGCCGCCGTTCCCTGCTTACAGCGGCGCTACCGCGCTTTCGGTCCTGCCTGCCGCATCTCCACGCGGTCCGCCGCCGCTCCCTGCTTACAGCGGCGCTACCGCGCCTTCGGTCTGGCCGGCCTGCCGCATCTCCCCGCGGTCCGCCGCCAATCGGCACATCCGCGCCTTCGGTCAGGCGGGCATGCCGGATGCTGCCCGAGCCCCCGCCTTGCGAATCAGGCCGTTGGCACGAACGTCCCGGCAGCGGCACCCTTCAGCCGGCTGATCTCCACGCCAGCCAGCATCATGATCCCGATGCCGTGGTTGTCGTTTACGACCGTGCGCAGGTCGTGCATGTAATACTCCGGGGAGAAGGAGTACCGCGATCCGCTGCACACGCCGTGCACGTTGCCCTGCCGGTCGATCGCTTCGCCGGTGAGCCCCCGCCAAGCCTTAAGCGCGGCGGCTTCGTAGCCGGCGTTGCCGTCGAGCCAGCCGAAGCGCACGCCTCTGGCGAAAGCGTACGCGAACATCGCGGTGCACGAAGCTTCCTCGTAGGCATCCGGCCGATTGAGCACCTGGCGCCATAGGCCCGACTCCGCCTGAAGCGCCGCGACGCCCGCGCACAGCTCCCGGAACATCGCGAGCAGCGCTTCGCGGTCCGGGTGGCCGGCCGGGAGCTTCTCCAGCAGCTCGGACAGCGAGAACAGGCACCAGCCGTTGCCGCGTCCCCACGGCACGCGCGTCGCCTGGCCGTATTTGAAATCGAACACATGCGACATGACGCCTTCCGGCTCCATGAACAAATAACGCTTGTACAGCAGGAACTGCCTCGCCGCTTCGTCGATCGCTTCCGGCTTGCCGGCCGCCGCGGCGTAACGCGTCAGGAACGGGGCGCTCATGTACAGATCGTCGGCCCACATCGTGTCGGCCGCGTATTCGCCCGGGCACAGCCGGTAGAACGCGCCGTCCGGCCGCCGCTCCAGCCGCCGCAGCATGAAGTCGGCGATGACGTCCGCAATGCCGAGGAAGCACTTCTCCCCCGTCTGCAGGTAAGCCTCGAGCATCGCCGAGCCGAACGAGCCGCAGTTGTCCAGCATTTTGACGAGGACGAGCTGATGGTTCACGGACGGGAAGCCGTAAGCATCCCGGTCCCACAGCGAATAAGCGTACAGGTCCGTGCAGCTGCGGATATGGCGGATCGCGTACTCGGCCAAATCGTGCCGGTCCAGCTCGCGAGCCGTCCGCAGCAGGCCGTACATCGTGACGCCGAGCGGGTAATCCCAGCGCCCGAAATTCGTGGCGCTCCCCGTCGTCCATTTGTTGCTCAGCATCGCGTTCTCGTAGTATGGCCTCACCCACGTCTCCGGCGCGTCGACCCGCCAATGCGTTTGCCCGGCGCAGCGGCCCTCGGCATCGACGGCAGGGAAGAGCGCCCCCGCCATGCATGCCGCCGCGGGCTCCGTCTCCTCCCCGGGATCGAGCGGCCCGGCGTACAGCCAGGCGCCGTCATAGCCGTGCACGGCGGCCGGCGCTTCCAGCTGCAGCGGCCGCCCTCCGCATGCCGCGCCGCACGTAAAGCCCCAGCCGCCCGGGCCGCTGACGGTGCGCACGAGCAGCTGTCGGCTGCCGCTTCCGGCTGCCGCCTCCACCCGGTACGCCCCGGCCGATGCCAGCTCGGCGACCTTGCTGCCGTCCAGCCAGATGGCCGTCGGCCCGAAGACCCGGCCCTCCAGCACGAGCGGCTCCTCCCCGGCCGGCACGTTCACCCGGCTCCAGCCGTAGAGGGCGGCCGGCCGCCCAGGCAAGCCGAACAGCCGCTCGCCGTTCGGCCGCTCCGCTTCCTCGGCCGTCCACTTCGTCCGCGGATGCCAAGCGAGGCCGGTGGCCTCTTCCGCGCCCTTGAAGTCGGGAAAGCCCGCTTCGCTCCCGAACCTCGGTCCCTTCACCGCGTCCGTGAACGCCCAGCCCGCGCTTCCCGCCCGGTCCGCGAACGGCGAAAGCACCTGCAGGATCCGGACCTTCGCCTCGTCCGCGCCGAAGCGGCAGCCGAAGCCGGCAGCCGTCCTGCGCGTCTCAACCAGCACGCTGTTCCAGCCTTTGCGCAGCAGGAGCGGGATAACGACCCGCGCGTCCGGCTTCATCTCGTCCACCGCGCCCGAACGGTACAGCCGCTCTTCGTTGACGTACAGCATCACCGGACCGAACGGCTCCAGAATGCCGTCGATCGACCGCTCGTCGTCGCTCCATACGAGACCGAACGCGTAAGCGTAGTCGCCCATGGAAGCATCCGGCAGCTTATTGGAGAAATCGAAATCGTAAAGTCCTGCCTCCGTCTGCAGCACGCCCGATTTGGCAAAAGCGCGCAGCGCGAACGGCACAGGCGGGTTCGCGCCGGCGTAACGGCCGGCCAGCGCCTCCAGGACGCCGCGTTCGTCGCCTCCGAACGCGTAACGCGCGCTTTCCCGCGGTTCGATATAAGCTCCCATCTCCTCATTCCTCCCGTCTGCCGTCATGGCGCCCATTGCCGGACAGCCTGATCTCGAAGGTTGTATCGTACGGCGTCAGCACGTTGACGAGCAGCGTCCGGCAATCCGCCGGGTAGCTCGCGTTGTTGAGCGTCCTCGCCCGGTGCTCGCGGGCGCCTCCGTCCAGCTCGATCCAATCCTCTCCGGCGGCGAGGCGGACGGTCCCTTCCCGCCAGAACTGCGTCCCGTCAGCCGCATCCGCCAGCCCTTCGCCGGTCAAGGCGCCTTCCGCGCCGAACACGAACGAAATTTGCGTCATCAGAATGTCCGGCAGCCCGCAGCGGACGCGGATGCGCCAGCCTTGCCCGGTTTCCGTCAGCTCGACCTCGACCTCGTGCCGCTGCTCGTGCGTCGCTTCCCGCAAATGATGCGGCAGCAAATACCACGGGCTGACCGGTCCGCCCGCCGATTCCGGCAAATGCCGCGCCGCCACGGGACCGTAGTAGCCCTTCTTCTCCGTCGCCGACAGCCTGTATCCGCCGGATTCCAGCTCCTCCAGCCGCTTCAGCTTCACGAAGCCCGGCTCGAACGAAGCGGCGACCTGCACCGCGAGCAGCTTCGCCGCTCCGTGGCGGAGCGCGAAGAACGAATTCGTCTCGGTCATGACGGTCGCGCTCGTCGGGCCGCTCCGGTGCCTCGCGACCGGGGCGCCGAAATCGGGATGCAGCCGGCTGTGATAAATTTTGCCGCCGTGGCCGGCCGCCTCCATTCCTCCGAGGTAACGCCCGCGCGGGAATCCGCCGTTCACGACGACGCGGTATTCGTCCGGCAGCTCCGAAGGCGGAACCGGGCAATCGCGCAGCTCCGGATGCAGCAGCAAACCGAGCAGCGCGTTATTGGGCAGCCAACCCGGGTGCTCCAGCGCCTCGCCCGCGAGCCGCGCGATCGCGGCGAACAGCGGGTCGCCGTCGAGGCTCGCCATCAGCCCCGCCGCGAGAAAATACGCCCCCATGCCGTATTTGCTGCCGTAATCCTGGCGCCCGGAGTAATCCGTCACCACTTCGCCGTCCGGATGGATCATGTACGCCATCATCCGCAGGTTGCGGCGCACCGGCTCCAGCAGCTCGGGCTTGCCCAGCCGCTCCGCCGCGTAGATAAGAACGATGTCGCTGACGGCGTTATAAATGCCGTTGCTCCGCTCCGTCCATTCCCCGTCCCCGGTGCAGTCGATCCCTTCCGCGAGCCATGCTTCCGCCCGCTCCTTCAGCTCCGGCCGCCCCGTCAGCGTGTACATGAACCCGAGCGCCGCGGTCAGTACCCAGCGATGATTCGGGGTATGGCAGCCGCCCGTCAGCAGGGCGGGAATCGTCCGCTCGAGGAACAAGCGGATATCGTCCGCCGCTTGGCGCGCCGGCTCCCAGCCGTCGGCCGCGAGCAGCTCGTACACCTGCGCGAGGCCGCTCACGACGAACGCGGTGTCCGGCGGCGAGTGCATATTCGTCCATGGCGGCGAAATCGTCCCGTCGGCATGCTGGAACCGCAGCATGTAGCGAGCGCCCAGCTCCAGCCGGCGCAGCAGCTCAGGTTCGCGATAGAACCGGGAATCCTTGCCGGCCAGCGCGGATGCCCATAACGCCATGACCATCGGCGTTCCGCCGTGGCTCGGCCAGGCGACGCCGCTCGCCGGATCGGCGACTCCGCCATAGAAGCGGCTTTCGTTATCCAGCACCTGATTGTCCATTCCGTCTTGCACGCAGCGGTCGTTCATGGCGACCAGCTTCTCGTATAGGCTCATTTCGTTTCTCCCACGCTTTCCGTATAGCCGCCGCCTCATGTCCGCAAGGCCGCAAGCTTCGCGATTATCCGTTCATGGCTTCTTTCGATTACTAAGGCGAAAGCCGCATCGCCATCGCCTTGCCCATTCCTACCCCTTCACCGCCCCAAGCATGACGCCGCTGACGAAGAAGCGCTGAAGCCAAGGGTATACGATCAGGATCGGCACGGTGGCGAAGATGACGCTGGCCGCCTTCAGGCTCTCCGGAACGACGGTCGCCATCTGCGCCCCTTCATTCTGCAGAAGGTCCGTGATCATGTTGTTCTGGATGAGCTGGTACAGCTTGAGCTGGAGCGGGTAAAGCTCCGGGCTTGTGATGTACATCAGCGTGTCCGTAAAGCCGTTCCAGCGGCCCACCGCGTAGAACAGGCTCAGCGTCGCGATGACCGGCATCGATAAGGGCAGCATAATGCCGACGAGCGTCCGGAAGTGGCTGCTGCCGTCGATTTCCGCCGATTCCTCCAGGCTTTCCGGGATGTTGTTGAAGAACGAGATCAAGATGATCAGATAGAACGGGTTGATGAGGCCCGGCAGCACGAGCGCCCAGATCGAGTCGAGCAGGCCCAGATTGCGGACCAAAATATATTCGGGTATGATGCCGCCGCTGAAAAACATCGTGATCAGGACGACGAACATGAAGCCTTTGCGTCCTCTCAGCTTCTTTTTGGACAACGGATAGCCCATCGCGATCGTCATGACCATGCATAGCACGGTGAACAGGCCGGTCAGCAGCACCGTAAAGCCGAGCGAACGGATCATCGAAGCGTCGGTAAATACTTTGGTATACGCCTCTACGTTCAAATCGACGGGAAGCAGGCTTACTTTGCCGGACAGGATCCCCCCTGCCGAGCTTAAGGATATTGCCGCTATATGAAGAAATGGAGCCAGACAAATCAGCGTGCTAACGAGTAACACGATAAAGTTGGCCGTATCGAACACGCGGTTCGCGGTATGCTCTCTCATAAGCGTCCGCTCCTTTCCGATTCTCGATAGTCGAAAGTGATCGTTCCTGCCTTGCTTATCCTTTTATTGCGCCTACATAATGCCTTCGTCCGTAAGCTTCTTGGACGTATAGTTCGCGCCCAGCACGAACACGAGCCCTACGACCGCCTGGAACAGGCCGACGACCGTCGCGAGCGTATATTGGCCCGATTCGAGCCCGATTCGGTACACGAACGTGCTGAGCACGTCGGAATATTCGCGCACGGCCAAATTGCCGATGACGTACGGGCGTTCGAAGCCGATCGATACCATATGGCCTAAATTGATAATAAGCAGCACGACGATGGTCGGCTTCAGTCCGGGGAGCGTAATGTGCCAAATGCGCTTCAGCCTGCCCGCCCCGTCGATGCCGGCCGCTTCGAACAATTCCTTGTTGATGCCGGTAAGGGCCGCCAAGTAAATAATCGTCCCCCAGCCCGCGCTTTGCCATACGCCGACGAGCAGGTAGGTGACGAGCCAATCGTTCTTGTCCGTCAGGAACGGGATGGCTTCAAAGCCAAGCGACGTGATGATGTTGTTGATCATGCCGGATTGCGTGCCGAACACCTGGTAGACGATGCCGCCGATAATGACCCAGGAAATAAAATGCGGAATGTATAAAATCGTCTGCGAAAGCTTCTTGAACCAGACGGTCTTCATCTCGTACAGCATAATGGCCAAAATAAGCGGCGCCGGAAACGATACGAGCAGATCGAGAAAGTTAAGCATAAGCGTATTGCGAAGCGTCAAATAAAAATCGCGCATGGCGAATACTTCCTTGAACGCGTCGAAGCCGATCCACTCGCTCCCCGCTATGCCCTGGAAAAAGTTGAAATCCTTGAATGCGATTTGAATTCCGTACATCGGCCCGTATTTGAAAATGATGAAATAGGCGAGCGGCAGAGCAAGCAGCGCGTACAGCTGCCAATATCTGCGGAAATAAACGATCCAGCCCACGGCGGTCTCCTCCTTATGCTATCGGTTATGGCGGGGGGACGTTAAGGCTCCCCCATCCCCCTCGCCAAGCTGTACAGCCGCGTTAGTTCGCCGCCTGCATCTCTTTGTAAACGGCCGTGCGCTCATCCAGAATCGCCTGGCCGCCGCTCGCCATATAGTCCTTCAGCATCGTTTCGTAGATGCCGTCGAATTGATCCGGCTTCGCCATCGTCGTCTTGACGATCATCTCGTTGAATTTGTCGAGCAGGGTCGTGCCGTATTTCGTCTGCGCCTCGATCGGTCTGTCCATCAGCACGGGCTCAATGACGTCCGCGTTCGCGATGACCTGAGCCGCTTCCACCTGCTCCAGAAACTTCTTCGGCATTTGCAGTGCTCTCGCTTTCAGGTTCTTCTCCATGCTGCCAAGCTGCTTGCCGTTCGAGACGATGGCCATGTCGCCCGAGTTGAACATCCTGTTCAGCGCCTCCTCCGACGGATTCTCCACCGCGACCGGAATATCGTCGACCATTGTGTAGTTCTCGCCCTCGATGCCGTTCTGCAGGTGGAACAGATTGTCGCTCGTCGCCATCCACTCCAAATACTTGACCGCTTCGACCGCGCGCTCGCTCGATTTCGGAATCATGATGTACATGCCGTTCGGCGCGTACATCGGCTTGGCATGCTTGCCTTCCTCGTTCGTATACACGTCTACGGAAGCGAGCTGCGCGCCGGGAACGTTTTGCTGAAGCGTGTCCAGGGACCCTTTCTCGTAGAACGGGTTAATGTCGTCCTCGCTGTAGAAGCCGACTTTGCCCGTTGCGACGTCTTCGCCCAGCTTTTTCTTATCCTTGTCGAGGCCGAAGTCCTTGCTTATCAAGCCTTCGTTGTACAGCTTGTTCATGAACTGCAGCGCGTCCTTGAAGCCCGGCAGGAGCGTCGGGTAATCGTTGGAGCCGAGCTGCTGCGTCAGCGTGTGCCGCTCTTCCTCGGACACCGGCTTGATGAACGACCAGATGAGCGGCTCGTACTGCGCCGACGCGATCGTCATCCCGAGCGGAATGACCTGGCCGCCCGTCTCGCCCGGATCCTTCTCCTTGAACGCCTTGAGCGTTTCGTACAGCTCATCGGTCGTCTGCGGAACCGGCAGGCCGAGCTTGTCGAGCCAATCCTGGCGGATGAAGGAAGCATATTTGCCAACGTTCGACCGCTTGGCCGGGATGGCGAATTGCGTGCCTTCGAACTTGCCGTAGCCGAGCACCTCTTCGCCCAGGAACGCTTTCAAATTAGGCGCATGCTCGTCGAGCAGCGGACCTACGTCGGTGAGGCCGCCCTGCTTCGCGTAGCGGTTGAACGTATTCGGGTCGTAGGTGAATACGATGTCCGGCACGTTGCTGCCGCTGGCCATCAGCACGTTCAGCTTCTCGACCTCCTCCGAACGCGGCACCGGCACGTATTCCACGTCGATGTTGTTCGGTTTGCCGAAGTTTTCCTGTACGTATTTCGTCAAGTAATTGTCCGTAATCGTGGAGCCGGCCGGCGAATTGCCCCTGTCGAACACCTCGACCTTGAGCGTGACGTGCTCCTTCGCCCCTTCGCCGCCCGATCCGCCCGAAGCCTCCTCTCCGGCACCCGAATTTGCCGAGCATGCCGTAAATAATAAGGTACAAGCAAGTCCTGCCGTAAGCGCCGCTTTCTTCGTGCCCATGATCCCTTTTCTTTGTTTGTTTCCAATCATCGTTCCAGCCCCTTCGTTTGAATGATGGTTTGCCTCTCCGCCGGGCCGTTCGATGGAAGGATAACGCTTTCAGCAGCGATTGCCGCAGCCCGGACCGGAATGACCACAGTATGGCATGCCGGCCTGGAAAGCGGCAATAAACTAGTTTCCAAGCGATAAACCGCCGATAAAATTCCCATATTTTGTATACCTTAACCGTAATCGCGCAATAAACTTTTTTCAAATATCCCCGGCGTGACGGGCTTTTCCGGGCTTGAACTTCAGCTTCCGGTAGTCGCCCGGCGTGACGCCGACGACGCGCTTGAACACGCGGCCGAACGTGATGGCGTTGGCGTAGCCGACCTTCAGGGCGATGCTTTGCACCGGCTCTTCCGTCTCGGCCAGCAGCTCCTCCGCCCGCTCCATCCGAAGCTGAACGATGAAATCGACGAACTTCATGTTAAATTCCTCTTTGAACAAATAACTCGCGTATTTGCCCGAAATATGAAACCGGTCGCTCAGATGCTTGAGGGACAAATCGGGATTTTCGAAATTTTCTTCGATGTACGATTTCAGCTCGGTGATCATGGCGCGGTGGTTCTTCGTTTCGCTGTGCGAGACGTAGATGCGGTATACTTCCGTCAGCCGTTCCGAATAGAGCGCCTTCAGCTCCTCCAGCGTCGCCGTCTCGTCCGCGGCGGAGACGATGGCGCCCGCCTCCGGTCCCTTGAAGTAGACGCGCAATTCCTCGGACATTTCCGCCAGCTCGCTCCCCAGCATATCCATCATCGTCTGGAGCACCGTCCGGATGTCCTCGTCCTTCATGCAGTCCTTCTCCATGTGCGCGAACAGCATGTCCAGCTGCGCGCGCCACTGGCCGGTGAGCAGCCGGAATTCCTTGACGAGCCCGGAGGCATGCTGCACGTAGGCGTACCATTTCCGTCCCGCGGCGTCCGGCAGATCCTCGCTCATGACGACGGCTTGCTTGCCGAGCGACATTTTGTGCCGCAGCGCGTCGACGGCCGATTTGCAGGACTCGCCGATCCGCTCCCATTCCCGCACGGCGTTGCCGACGCCGAACAGCAGCGACAGCCGCAAATGCTCGGCCGCCCATAACCGTCCTTTGTCCGCGAATTGCCGAATTTGCCTGCGCGCGTCGGGACGGTCCGCGCCAAGTCCGACGATCAGGCCCATCCGGTTCTCGGCGATCCACTCCGCCCAGCCGTACATGCCGTCCGCCTGCGCCAGCTCCTGCAGCACGTTGGTCAGCGCGAACTTCAAGGTGTGCTGATCCCGCGATGAGAAGTCGCTGCGGAAATCGCGGTAGCGGCCGATCTCTACGACGACGAACGCCAGCTGCTCCGGCTTCTCCCCTGCCGGCAGCAGACCAAGCTTCGTCAGGCGTTCCTGCGCGTTCGCCGCTCCCTCGCCCTGCATCAGGTCGTGGAACAGCTGGCGCCGGCTCACGAGCAGATTTTCCCGCTGCTGCTTCTCGAAGTCCGCCGTCTGCTGAATGAGGCTCTCGAGCGTATGGTCGATCATCGACAGCTCGTCCATCTTCCGCCCGAACGCGTCCTCGCGCAGCTGGATCGATTCGATCCGGTTCATCATAACCCGGATCGGTTTATAATTTTTCCTCGTAATGTAAATAATGTAGAATATCGCAAAAGCGACCGTCAGCACGCCGATGACGATCCAGACATAAGAAATGACGGACACCCACATGAACAGCTGGCCGGCGGCGATGCCGCTCTCGAACGTCCAGCCGGTCAGCCCGAACGGAATGCGGTTCAGCACCTTGCCTCCCGCCTCGTCTCCTTCGGTCCGGTCCGCCGAACTGGTCGAGAACAGCAGCGTACCGGACGCGTCGCGGACGTCGACGAAGGAGAGCTCCCCGTTATTCATCGAACGGATCATCTGTTCTACCGCGTACATATCGACGTTGATGACGACGAGCCCTTCGGTTCCGAAGGGCAGCGGCTCTCTTTTGTAAACGGAAATGACGCGCTTGTCCTTCTCCGTGCTGAATTCGTGATAGGACCGCAGCTCCGACCACCCGTGGATATCGGGGTTCGCGAGCGCATGCTCGACGAACGCGCGGTCGGCGAACGCCTCCCAGCTTACGAGTCCGCTTCGGGTCAGCACCTGCTTGTCCTCGTTCCGGTACACGTAGATCGAATCGAGCAGGCTGTCGCTGTCGGCAAGCGCGCGCATGCTGTCGACGACGTCGAAGATGACCTGGCTGTTCTCCCCCGTCAGCCCGACGTTCAGAAAATCGCGGTACCGGTCGTTCTTCTCCACTTCCTCCAGCACGTCGAGCTCGATCCCCTTCAGCGAGCGGGACAGCCGGTCGGCCATATAGTCGGTCTTAATCCGGTCGGCCTTGACGGTCTCCTTATGCGAAATGTCGTTAACGACGATGAAGGACAGGAAAATCAATATCGTCACCGTAAACATAAAGATCGGGAAATAAGACAGCAGCATCCGGCGGTACCAGTTCCTCTTCATTTCTTCATCACTCCCCGTATCAAAAACCGCTTTCCGGAGAAAGCGCTTACCTTGCTTATTTTAAGAGATATCGGGCAAGGATTCAATGGTAATGCGATTTCCCAATCAGAAAAAAAACGGCAATTCCGGGAAGATTCCCAGAACTGCCGTCATCTAAGCGCCTGCCGAAAGCAAACGGATTATTTGAATTGCTTCAGAAATTGAACCGCCTTGCCGATATCGCCTTCGGGATTCGTGCCGACCTCGCGCTCGATCGTCAGGTAGCCGGTATAGCCGATCTCCTGCAGCGCGCGCAGGTAAGCCGGCCAGTCCACGCGGCCTTCGCCGAGCGGAACCTCGCGGAACGTCTCGCCGGATTCGGCCATCGCCGCGATCTTCTCGTGGTCGAGCGACTTGTCGTAGCCGTAGAAGCCGTACACGTCGCGCGGATCGACGTCCCCGAGCTTCACGCCGTCCTTAGCGTGCGTATGCACGATGTAATCCTTCAATGTGTGGACGCCGACCACCGGATCGTCGCCGGTCACCATGACCATGTTCGCCGGATCGAAGTTCACCGCCACCCCTTTGGTGCCAAGGCTGTCCAGGAACGCCTTCAAGTGCGCCGACGTCTCCGGACCGGTCTCGATCGCGAAATAGGCGCCCATATCGTTCGCGAACCGGGCCAATTCCTCGCACGCGGCGTGCATCGTCTCGTATACGCGGCTGCTCTTATCGTCCGGCACGATGCCGATATGCGTCGTAATGATGTTCGTGCCGAGCTCCCTGCCAAGCTCCATAATGCGCTTGGACTTCTCGATCTTGGCGGGATTCTCCGCCGGATCCTGGAAGCCGTGTCCGCCCAAATCGCCGACGAGCGCCGAAATTTCGAGCCCGAGCGATTCGATGTACGCCTTCCATTCTTTCCTGGCCGAAGGCGACAGGTTCGCCGGATCGAGCTCGCCGGATACCGCGTACATTTGGACGCCGTCCGCTCCGACCTGCTTCGCTTTGAGCAGGCCTTCCTTCACGCCGACCTGAAAGCTGTCGACAATGACGCCGATTTTATTCGTTATGAGTGGCATCGTCATCTTCTATCCACGCTCCTTAAACGTTAAATTTCGTTCCATACGCGCTTCACGTAATCGAAACCGAGCTTCGTGCCCAGCTTGCACTCTTCCATGCCCTCGAACTCGATCGAAACAAAACCGTCGTAGCCGCTTTCCTTCACCTTGCGCAGCACGTCCCGCATCGCGATGTCGCCGTGGCCGACGATCGCGCCGCGCAGCCAATTGCCGTGCGACGTGCCGAACCAGCCTTCGCCCGGTTTGTCCCCTGCCGGACGGTAGTAGAAATCCTTCACATGCACCATTGAGGCGAGGCCGATGTTGTTCGCCACCGCCACGAGCGGATTCTCGTCCGCGCACAGGAAGTTGCCGACGTCGAGCGTCGTCCTGAAATTCGGGCGGTCGACCGCCTTCACGAGCGCCTGCACGCGGTCGCTCTGCTGGATGTAGTAGCCGTGATTCTCGACGCTCGTCGTAATGCCGTGCGGAGCCGCGTAATCGGCGATGACGCGGCAGGCTTCCGCGAGCCTCGGCAGCTCCGACAGGAAGCTCGCGATCGACAAGTCGCTCGAGGAGGCGACGTCATGGCGCATCTTCTTCACCCCAAGCGCGGCCGCGTAATCGACCTCGCGCTTCAGGCGCTCGATTTCCCGCACCAGCTCCTCATCGTTCAGACCGGAGAAATTGGCGCCGACCGCGTAATTGGACAATTCGATTCCGCTCTCCCGCGCCTGCGACTTGATGACCTCGATAAGTTCCGGGTTTTCCGTGAAATTAAAGCCGAGCGGCACGATCTCGACATGCTCCGCGCCGATCGACGCGACGTGGGAGACGACGTCCCCGATGGACATTTCGCCCGCCGCCATCGCCTTGTACAGGCTGTACGAGCTTATTCCGAGCTTCATAGAAGCACCTCCGCGCCCTTCGCCGCCGATTCGTAAATGCCGACCAATATTTTCATGATCTCGACGCCGTCCGCGACGGGGCTGAGCGGCTGGCTGCCGGTTCTGACGCAGTCGACGAAATGGTTGATCTCGTTCTGGAACGCGCTTTGGAAATGGAAGCCCCGATGATCCGTCTGCGGGTACGCGTTCAGAATCGCGTTATGCCGCTCCGTCACGATGACCGTCTCCGGATCGATCTCGAAGCCGCCTTTGTCGCCGTACAGCTTGACGGAGCCTTCGTCGGACTTCGCGTGCAGCGTGAAGCTGACGTCGACGAGCAGGGAAGCGCCGTTCTCGAACCGGATGAGCGCGTTCGCCATGTCCTCGACCGTGTTTTTGTCCGCGTCGTAGTCGGCCGCCCTGTAGAACGACAGATTCTGCACGTTCGCGCGGTTGCCGAGCTTGCGGTACGTGTTGGCGCTGACCGATACCGGCTTCGGCCGGCCCATCATGTACCAGCACAGGTCGATGACGTGCACGCCGATATCGATCAGCGGGCCGCCGCCGGAGCGCTCGATGTCGGAGAACCAGCCGCCGGGATTGCCGAGGCGCCGGATCGTGGACGCCTTCGCGTAGTAGATGTCGCCGAACTCGCCTTTGTCGGCAAGCGAACGAAGCAGCTGGGCGTTCGTATCGTAGCGGCGGACGAAGCCGACCTGCAGCAGCTTGCCGGAGCTCGCCACGGCTTCCTGGACGCGAAGCGCCTCCTCCACCGTGCGGCAGAGCGGCTTCTCGACGAGCACGTGCTTGCCCGCTTCGAGCGCGGCGATGCTGATCTCGGCATGCGTGTTGTTCCATGTGCAGATGCTTACCGCTTCGACGGCCGGATCGGCGAGCAGCTCGCGGTAATCCGTATACACCTTGGACGCGCCGTACTTCTCGGCCGCCTTCCTCGAGCGCTCCTCGTTCAGATCGCATACCGCGTAGAGGTTCGCGTTCGGGTTGTTTTTATAAGCATCTAGATGACTGGACGAGATGGAGCCGGTTCCAATTACCGCGATTTGTACGGGATTCAATGACGATTCCTCCTCAATTTGGGCAGATGGGCAAACCCGCCTCGCTTGCGAGAGATTGCTCTCCAAAGCTTTGCAAGCGTTGCGAAGGTTTGCGCGCCTTTACTTTCGTATTATAATGGAATCGACGCCAAGCGCCATGCAAAGGTGTGCGGTTTGTTTGCACGATTGTGCGGTCTATGAGGAGCTATCGGAGGAGGATCAAGGGGATGAACAAGGACAGTTACGAATCGCTGCGCGAGCCGATGGACATGCCGGACCCTCATTTTCCGATCAAGGTGCACCGCAACGCGTTCAGCCAGCAAGGCCAAGTCACGTTCCCGCATCACTTTCACGAGCATCTCGAATTTCTTTATATCGTGCAGGGAGAAGCATCGATCGAATGCGGCTCGACGGCGATTACGGCAAAGCCAGGCGAGCTCATCGTCGTCAACAGCAATGAGCTTCACTATGGAATCAGCTTATCCTCCGATTTGTTCTACTATGCGCTGATCGCCGACATTTCGCTGCTGCACAGCCAGTCCGCGGACGCGGCCGAGACGAAGTTCATTACGCCGATTACGCAGAACCGGCTGCTGCTCCGCAACCACATCAGCGAGGACGGCGAAGCGATCGGCTGCGTCCTCTCCATCATCCGCGAGCTCGAGCAGCGCGAGTTCGGCTACGAGCTGGCCGTGAAGGCGGAGCTGTACCGGCTCATGACGCGGCTGCTTCGTGGCCATGTCGCTACCGTGCTCACCCAGGTCGAACACGACGAGCGTATGAAGAACCTCGAGCGATTCGCCCCCGTGTTCCAGCATATCGAGAACCATTACAAGGACGAGCTGTCGGTCGACCGCCTCGCCCGCATGGCCAGCTTAAGCCGGTTCCACTTCAGCCGCTTGTTCAAGGAGCTGACCGGCCATACCGTCACCGAATACGTGACGATGACGCGCCTGAACAAAGCCGATCACCTGCTGCGCCACAGCCCGCTTACGATATCGGAGATTGCCGCGGCCACCGGCTTTAACGACATCTACTACTTCAGCCGGACGTACAAGAAGCATAAGCAGGCAACCCCGTCGTCGGTGCGGGGGAACTAAAACAAAAAGCAAGCCCCGGAAATGCCGGCGCTTGCTTTTGTTGTTTCACGCGTCCTATCTATTTCGCTTGAATGTAGCCTTCCGCCTTGAGCAGCTCGGCGATCAGTACGGCGCCGCCCGCCGCTCCGCGAAGCGTGTTATGCGACAGACCGACGAACTTGTAATCGTACAGCGAATCCTCGCGCAATCTTCCCGCCGATACGCCCATGCCGCCTTCGATGTCGCGGTCGAGCTTCGTCTGCGGACGGTTCTCTTCCTCGAAATACGTAATGAACTGCTTCGGCGCGCTCGGCAGGCCAAGCTCCTGCGGACGGCCCTTGAACTGCGCCCAGCGCTCCAAAATTTGCTCCTTCGAAGGCTTGTTCTCGAACGATACGAATACGGTGGCCAGATGGCCGTCCGTTACCGGAACGCGGATGCACTGCGTCGTAATGTGCGGTGCGCTCGCCTTCACGATTTCGCCGCCTTCGACGCTGCCCCAGATGCGCAGCGGCTCCTGCTCGCTCTTCTCTTCCTCGCCGCCGATATACGGGATGACGTTATCGAGCATATCCGGCCAGTCGGTGAAGTTTTTGCCCGCGCCGGAGATCGCTTGGTACGTCGACGCCACGACGGTCGTCGGCTTGAAATCGGCCAGCGCGTGCAGCGCCGGCACGTAGCTTTGAATCGAGCAGTTCGGCTTCACGGCGATAAAGCCCTTCGAGGTACCGAGTCTTTTGCGCTGCGCTTCGATCACTTCGAGATGGCGCGGGTTGATTTCCGGAATGACCATCGGCACGTCCGGCGTCCAGCGATGGGCCGAGTTGTTGGACACGACGGGCGTGCCGGTCTTGGCGTACGCTTCTTCCAGCGCCTTGATTTCGTCCTTCTTCATATCGACGGCGCAGAAGATGAAATCGACCGGGCCGGCAACCTCTTCCACCTTCGAAGCGTCCTGCACGACGATGTTTTTCACGTTATCGGGGATCGGCGTTGACAGCTTCCATCTGCCCTGCACCGATTGTTCGTACGTTTTGCCGGCCGAGCTCGCGCTTGCCGCGATTGCCGTTACTTCAAACCAGGGATGCTGATCCAGCAGCTGTACGAACCGCTGCCCGACCATGCCCGTTCCGCCGACGATACCGACTTTCAATTTTGCTGTCATGATGATTTCAATCCTTTCGTTATGGCATTCCTAATTCATGGGTTTCCGAATGAGTCCGATTCCAATTTCAAGCCAACCAAACGTTTCTGTTATACCCTATGCGGCATGTGCGCGGCATTCCTTCGCCGCAATAAAAAAATCCCACCCCCAAGACTTCTTGTCAGTCTCAGGGACGAGATTGGATCCTCGTGGTACCACCCAGATTCGCCGATGCGTCGCCGCCTCGGCCTCTTCAAGTACGGCATCGGCCCGCAATGCGTATACTCTAGCTCGGTATCGGGAGCTCCCGGCGCACCATCCCCCCGATTCGCGGAGTTCCGATGGGCTGCTCAGAGTCTTTCTTCGATAAAGTTCGCTTTGCCCCTTTCCAGCCGCCGGAGCTCTCTGTGAAAGATCCCTTTACCTACTCGTCTCTTCATCGCATTGGATTATTGCGATTATATTATCAAAAAATGATGGCGAGGTAAACAGCATTTTAGAAAATTCCAATATTAATTACCTTTTTGGGCGGCCGTCATAGCGGATATTTGTGCCTTGGGCGTTTAAAAATAAGAATGCATAACAAGTCATTCAGCGCTTTGCTGCCGACAACAGCAACAGCGGCCAGGCTTGGACTTTTTTCGCGCCCTCGACTGCCGCTGTTGCGATTTCGGATCAGTTTAAAACCTGTAAGGCATCGTTATTACTCTTCGAACTCAACGTTGTGATAAACCTGCTGAACATCTTCCAGGTCTTCGAGCGCATCGATCAGCTTCTCGAATTGCGCCACGGAATCTTCCGGAAGCGTGACGTAGTTCTGCGCCAGCATCGTCAGCTCGGCTACCGTAAACTCGGTAACGCCCGCTTGCTTGAACGCTTCCTGCACCGCATGGAATTGATCCGGTTCCGCATACACCATGACGGACTCGTCCTCTTCGAGCACGTCCTTCACGTCTACGTCCGCCTCGAGCAGGATATCGATCGCTTCGTCGGCCGTTTTGCCCGTAACGCCGATGACGGCCGTGGCATCGAACATGTAGGCGACCGAACCGCTGACGCCCATGTTGCCGCCGCTTTTGTTGAAAGCCGAGCGAACGGCCGGAGCGGTACGGTTCACGTTATTCGTTAAGGCATCGACGATGATCATGGAGCCGTTCGGACCGAAGCCTTCGTACCGGAGCTCCTCGTAGACCTCGTCGGCGCTTCCTTTGGCCTTGTCAAGCGCGCGGTCGATAATCGCTTTCGGGACATTGTACGTTTTGGCGCGTTCTAGGACGACCTTGAGCGCGCGGTTCGATTCGGGATCCGGCTCGCCCTTCTTGGCTGCCACGTAAATTTCGACTCCGAATTTGGCGTAGATACGGCTCGTATTCGCATCCTTCGAAGCTTTTTTCTCTTTGATATTATTCCACTTGCGGCCCATGCTGTTCCCACTTTCTTATTTTTTCTATCCATCTCTACAGAGCTACGCTGTTTTTTCTATTATAAAGATCTATGCCTCGCAGCCGCAAGCCTATGCTGGATTTCATCCAGTGTAAGAGGCTGGCAAATCGATCTCCAGGTCTCTACACGAAATCATGAAATCCTAAATAATAAACCGGATAGCCCGCAAGCTGCCTGAAACCGAGCTTCCTTGCGATGGCGATCGAGTCCTTCCGGAACTGCTCGGTCGTCCAATGCGGCGTTCCGCCAATGCTCAGGCACTTACGCATGAAAGCTGTGGCCATCGCGGTAGCCAGCCCTTTGCCGCGATGCTTCGGATCATACGTGTTAATGCCAATCTCGTGCTCACTGCCGCTGACGAAGACGGAAAGGCATGTACCGACCACTTCGCGGTCTTTCATGACGCAGAAACCGATGCCCTTCGCCAGAAACCGCTCAATCGAAGGCCAGAACTTTATAATTTCAGTCGCAATGATTCCACCCGCGCCGGTCGCCAGCGCGACGGAATCGATCTCCGCAAGCCTGTAACCGTCCGGAAGCTTCTCTTCCCTGCCGGAATCATCCGCCTCGAACCGCTCCCGCTCGAAGACGAACGGAATCCTTTCTCCGCGATTCAGCTTGCGCTCGAACCTGCCGGCCACGAAGGCATGCGCTTCTTCGGACGAATAAACCTCCAAATTAAAGCAGTCCTCGCCCTGCCGAAGCGCCTCAGATGCAATCCGCTCCGCGATGAACGCCTCCAGCCGCGAATAAAAAGCCTCCTCATACCTGCCGACAAGGTAAAACATTTCGTTCTCTGCCCATACGAGCGCCGCACGCGGAGCTTCCCGATGGTCGACATAAACCTTGCCCCGGTTATTCCCGTTCAAGACTCCGTTAATGACAACGTTCGATTGCGCTTCTCCAAGCAGAGGTTTAACCAATCTGCAGCAATCTGCCGCTTCTAAATAATAGATCATATTCGCTCACGTCCCGTTTCAATTTTTATGGTTCTTGCCGCGATAGTTGGCCGAAGAACATAAAAATCGAAATGCCGTTCGTCTTTTCGTTGCGATTCACCTCGCCTCTCTTGCATACAGCTGCTTCATAACCGCTTCGATCGGGAGCGATTCGATCGCCATGTCGATAATGCCGTAGGCTTCGTTGAACTCACGGATAAACCGCTTCAGCGGGAGAGACGAGGTATCGATTCCGAGTTCCAGCTCATGCGGCCCGATCCGCTCGAGAATCTGAAGCCCCTCCTGGCCGATATCCGGCACTGCCGCTTCGGTCGTTATCCGGACCGACTTTTTGTCCCCCAATCGGCCCCGTAAGCCGCTGAGCGAATCATCGACGACGATCTCGCCGTGATTGATTACGACCACCCGCTCCGCCAGCATCTCCACATCGCCCAAATCATGCGTCGTCAAAATAAACGTGACGCCCTGACGGTTCATGCTGCGGATAAAGCCGCGGATGTTCTCCTTGGCGATCATATCCAGCCCGATCGTCGGCTCGTCGAGAAAGACAAGCTCGGGCCGATGCAGCATCGCCATGATGAATTCGCATTTCATCCGTTCTCCGAGCGACAGCTGCCTCGTCGGCTTGCGCATTACGTCGCCCACCTCAAGCAGCCCGACAAGCTCATCCAGAGTCGCCTTGTACGCTCGGTCCGGTACGCCGTATATCGCCTTGTTCATGTAGAAGGCGTCAGCCGGAGGAATGTCCCAGAGCAGCTGCGATTTTTGACCGAACACGGCTCCGATTCGGCCCACATACTGCCGGCGCTGCTTCCATGGAACAAGCCCGAGCGCGCGCACCTCGCCTGAAGTAGGGTGAAGGACGCCCGTCAGCATTTTGAGCGTCGTCGACTTGCCCGCGCCGTTAGGCCCCAAGAAAGCGACCATCTCTCCTTGTTCAACCGCAAAGGATAGCTCGTTCACCGCTCTCACTTCCTTCATCGGCCGGCGAATGAGATTTTGGGCGACTTCGCGAAGCGTATGGCCGCGCTCGTGCGTCCTATATGTTTTCGTTAAGTTTCGAACCTCTATCATGGCTTGTTCGTCGCTCCTTCAGCTTTCATACATACGAGAGATCAACCGCCTGCGCTTGTATAGCCCCGCAGCATCCGGTTCCAATACAAAGCCCCGAGTACGAGCACTGCGGCTGCGGGCACCAGCGCCCAAAGCACTCCCCAGCCTTCTCTCCCTAGAAGCGCGGAAGCCGGCACGAAGGCGATCAAGCCGATCGGAAGCACATAGGTGAGGACGTTTTGCAGCGATTTGGAGAAAATCGTCCCCGGATACATGCCAAAGCTGGTTACCGCGTCGAAAATATCGAATACGCGGCTGCTTCCGACCCAGCGGAAGAGCATGCCGGAGAGAAACAGCGATACGGCGCACAATATCGTAAGCGATGCGAGAAACAGCAGCCCGAATTGCAGCCATGACTGCCAGGACGGGCCGCCGGCGCCGCTTAGCGCATAGCCGAACAGAACGGAGCCGCTCAGCAGCCTGCCGAAATCATCGGGGTCGAAGCCCGTCAGCATCGCCATCATCATGACCGGACGCGGTCGAAGCAGGAGCAAATCGAAGGTGCCTTCCCTCACCTGGGAAAGCGTCGTTCCGACCATGCCGAAGAAGAAGGGGAACGCGATCCCTTTCGCCAGCGCAAATACCGCCTGGATGAGCAGCGCCTCATGCAGGGACCAGCCCGGGAACGATGCGCCCGACCGGTAAACGAGCAGCGTTACCAGAGGCACGACGAGGTCGCCTACGATCAGAAGCAGCACGCTTAATGCAAAATGGCTCCGGTAGGCCATTTGCTCGGCCAGTTTCGTCCGCATGACAGCCGCCCAGCAATATACGATGCCTCTCATACGCCAACCCCCGTAAACCGTCTAAGCGCCGCGCCGTATAAAGCAATCGTTGCCGCGCCGGCAACCGTTACGGCGGCGGCTTGCAGACCGACCGCCTGTCCAAGCGTCAATTGGATGCCCGTCAGCTCGTAGCTCCCTATATAAACCCTCGTAGGCAAATAAGTGATGAATTGAAACGGCAGAAAGAACAATAGCTTTTGCAGGACATCCGGAAAAAAAGAAAGAGGAAGGAATACGCCGGCGCTCACATCCTTAATCAACAGAAACACCCTGCGCACGCCCTCGGCGCGTACGAGCCAGAACGCCGTAAGCCCGACGCAATAATTGACGAAGAAGTTCATCAGGAAGCTGAGCAGAATCGAAATGACCGCCCAGCCCGGAGCGGCAGGCTTCATGTTCACGCCGAACGCGAGGATGAACAGCGCCATCACCGGCAGGACCTCGATCCCGAGCGCAAGCGAGCGGTGGCCGATCTTCTGCGCCAGCGCGAACAGCCAGTGCGGCAGGGGACGCAGCGCGAAAGTAACGAATTTCCCGCTGCGCACCAGCATCTGCAAATTCCAGTCGGCAAAGTCGAAGGAGATATAGTGGATTAACGTCGCCACGCCGAAGTAGGCGAGCATTTGCGGGTACGTTAAACCGTTCAGCGTCTCCTTCCCTTCATACATCGCCTGCCAAATGAATACTTGAACGAGGAACAGCACCGGTCCGACCAGCAGCGAAGCCGCCATATGCGACCGGAAAGCGGCCCATTCCTTATAGGTCGCAAACCCGATCGCCCTTATGGCGGCAGCAAGCCTTCTCATAGCCATCCGGAGCCGATAATATTTTGCGTGCCGATGATGGACTCCGGAATCCAGTCGGCATGGGTAGGAACGAAAAATACGATAACCGCTTGATGCTTGGAATCGATCAGCAGCTTGCAGCGCCCCGCGCCCTCATGCCCGAATGACCCCTCCGGCATCCATTCGCCGGGTCCGGTAATCGAGGCGCCTATGCCGTGCATCATCGCCCCTACTTCGCCGCCCCAGGCAAATGCCTCAATTCCGCCGCCAAGCGCGTTATCTCTCAGCTTCTCGACGGATTTGCGCGAAAGCACCTTGACGCCGTCCAGCGTTCCGCCGTTCAGCAGCATCTGGCCGAAGCGGAACAGGTCAGCCAGCGTCGAATAGAGGCCTCCCCCCGCACGCGGCGGCGCATACTTCCAATCGCCAGGTTTAAGACGCGAAGCTTCATGCTCGTTAACGAGGCAAACCTCGCCGTGCAGTTCGCCCGGCACCTCGAAGAACGTGCGGGTCATGCCAAGCGGCCGGACGATCTGCTCCATCACGTACCGTTCGAAGGGCATGCCGCTCGCTCTGGCAACGATTTCGCCAAGCAGCGCGAAGCCCGCGGAGGAGTAACTCCACTGCTCGCCTGGAGCGGCCAGCGGCTTGCCGGACAGCACGGCGCGAATCCATGCTGATTTGCGCCGTTTCTCAAGCTCGGCCTCGTCCGTAACCGCGTGCGGCCCCTCCGTCTCCGGCTCGAACGCGAACAATATATTCCACCAGCCCATTGGATACGGCTCCAGGTAGTATCCGGGATCGGCCTGAATGCCCGATGTGTGCGTCAACAAATGAAGAATGGTAATGCGCTCGAACATCGGGTGCTTGAACTCCTCCATCCATTCGGCAGCCGGCTGCCGCAGGAAGAGCTTCCCCCGCTCCACGAGCTGAAAGACGGCTGTCGCCGTAAACAGCTTCGTAACGGATGCGATGCGCCGAATCGAATCCTTGCGCAGCAGGGCTTCCGCATCGTCATACCGAAGCCGGCCGACGGCCCCGTCCGCGAATACCGCGCCGTCTCTGGCAAGCAGAAAGGACGCGCACTGCAATTTATTTTGAACGGTCAGCTGTTCGAAATGGCTCTCCAGCCTCTCGATCGCCGCATGGTCGAAGCCTGCCTCCTTCAGCTTCATACCGCTTACTTCTTCCGTCATTGACATACCTATCCCTCCATTATGGCTTCGTCATTAAATCCGGCTCAGCTTGCCAGACGCTAGAGAAGACCCGACCAAACGATCGCGCGGGGCGTAAGCACCGACTCGTTGGTAAAGCCCTTTGCGCTCGGAACAAAAAAAACAAATACCAGCTCCTCCGCCGGATCAATATACAAGCCGCAATGCCCGTAGCCTTCATGCGAGAATGTGCCCTTGCTGCACAAATCGTAATGCTCAAGCGACCATCCGAGCCCGTGCCTGTAATCGGTCTGCGAGCCTCCCCAGCCATTATGCGCTACGCCGTTTAAATGGTTGGCCGTTTGCAGCTCCACCGCCCGCTTGGACAAAATGCGGCTGCCGTTCCCCAGTCCGCCGTTCAGCATCATTTGCCCGAATTTCCACAGGTCGTCCAGCGTGGAATACATCCCGTTGCCGGCTCCAGGCGGCGCATCCTCCTGAATCTCGCGGGGATTGTTAATCTGCTCCTCCTCCCAAGGGCCCGTGCAGCAGACGCTGTCCCGGAACGGCTCCGGCACGGTGAAGAAGGAGCGGGTCATGCCAAGCGGCGTAAAAAACTCATCTTGAATATATTGAGCGTAAGGCTTCCCGGAAACCTTCGCTATAATTTCTCCCAGAACCGCGAACGCGCTGGTGGAATAAATCCATTCCTTGCCCGGCATGTTTTGCAGCGGTCCGGATAATATCGCCTTAACCCAGCCAATGTCGTTCCCCTGCTTCTTCAGCTCGCGAACCGCCCACTCGAACCAGGGAAGCCCGTTCGGCTCCAAATAGAAGCCGGGATCTCCGCGCAAGCCCGAGGTGTGGGTCAGCAAATGAAATACCGTTATGCCGCGATGCTTGTCCGTTTCGAATTCGGGCAATATGCCGCTCACCTGCTGCTTTAAATAAAGCTGTCCGCGATCGATGAGCTGGCTTATCGCCGCCGCTGTAACCGCTTTCGTAATGGAGTATACTTTCCGGATCGAATCCGGCATCAGCTCCGGACTGCCGTCGGCTGCGCGCAGCCTGCCCATCGAGCGGTTAGCGAATACCTTCCCTTTGCGCGACAGAATATAGCTCGCGCCTTGTATCGTTCCTTTGCCGATCAGCTCCGCATAGTGTTCGTCCAGCCTGTGCAGCGTTTGCGAATCGTAGCCGACCTCCTCCGGATTCGCTTCCGTCCAGCCTTCTTGCGTCGTTGCCGTAAACCGCATGATCAGATCACCTTCCCGCTATTGGAGATATTTGTAATCATAAGCGCGGATTCCATTTTAAGGGATGCAGCCGGCGTATGTCTATCTATTTTTATCGGCGTCATCCCGTTGTCAACGCATACGGGGCGTAACGCCCCGCTCACGCGAACGGGGCGCTCTTGACGAGCGGTACGGCTTCTTCATCATTCATCCCCGAGTCCGAACTGCTGAAGCCGGTATAACGACACGTTCGTCACGTCGGTGAACGTCTTGCCGCAATCCTTGCAGCGGTAGCGCTGGCGCTCCATCGTCTTCTTGCCGACCTTGACCGAATATTTGCCGAAGCGGACCGCTTCGCTGGAATGGCAATGGGCGCATTCGTACCCATCCTCCCGCTTCCGATCGGCCGCCTTCTTCATCACGGATTCGCATGCGGAATAAGAATCAAGGGATATCGTCAAATACTCCTTCAGACGATATTGCTCCGCCGCGCTAAGCTTCTCAATCTCTTTGATAATATCCCTTAATGCCATTCGATCACACCTGCTCTCCATCTTATTCCCAATAAATATAGAACATTTGTTTGCATTTTTCAATTGCCAATGGATTAAATTAACAGACTCTTTGGAAATAAGCTGCCTCGACGGCGACGGCGACGGCTTTGCGAGCCGGAACAGCATAGGAATGTCTATTGATATAGCGCGGCCAGCAGAATGCCCAGACTCTGCTGGTAAATTTCCTCGAGCTGCGACAGCGGCAGCGGATTGACGCCCCGCCCGACTTCGATCGTAAAGCCCGGCCTGCGCCAGTCCTGGATGAACCAGTCCTTATAGCCGGCGGAGCTGTCCGCGTAGCCGACCGGCCGGTAGCCGCTCACTCTCGCGAATTCCGCGGCGAGCGTTGCCGATTCGGGAGGCTCAAGCCCTTCGAAGCCCCAGAAAATGACCTGTCCCTGCGTATGAAAAGCCAATACGCGGCTGAAATCGCTGCTCCTCGTCAAATCGGCGATCGCCTGCGATTCCGGCTCGGTCAGCGGCTCCGCTCCCGCATAGTCGCGCGGGCTCGGCACGCGCGGGCCTCTCGCCGCTTCCCGGGCCCATAACGCCGGAAACTGGTTGTTCAGGTCCACGCCGCGAATATTCGCCTTCCAGCCGCTGAAGTCGTAGCTGCCGCCGTTGATCGCAAGCGCATCGCTGCGGTAAGGCTCCTCGGCCGGCAATCCGTTTACGACCAGATCGACCCCGTCCGGATTCACCATCGGCACGAGCGACAGCGTGGTCGCCAGGTAGAACGGGCTCATGACCAGCCCGCGAATATTGCCGTTATTCGTTAAGGCCAGCAAATATTCGTTCAGAAACCGGACGAGCACGGGCGTCGTAATCCACTCGTTGCCGTGGAAGGACGCGTCGGCATGAACTTCTTTCCGGCCTGCGCCCACCCGAATTTCCGGGATTGGCTTGCCCATCACCGAGGAGCCGATCGACCGGTGTCGCATGAACGGGTAAATATCCGCCAGGCGGTTCAAGTCCTCCTGCAATTCGTCGTAACCGTACGGCCTGGCCGTCTGTACGACTAGGCTCGTGACGCGGCTCGGCACCCGAATAAGCTGACCGACAGCGAGCGCGTTCGGCTGCGCCGTCGGATTCAGCAGCGGCAGCGCGTCCACCGGAAGCCCCCCCGACGAAGCGATGCTCCAAAGCGACTGTCCGGAGGCGATGCGGTGCGTTCTAGCCGCGTATCGGGGAATATCGACCGTCTGCCCCGCTTGCAGCGCATTTGGATTAACGTTCGGATTGGAATCGACAATAAGCTGAAGCGGTACCCGGAACAGCTGGCTGTATGCCCATAACGAATCGCCGCGTCGCACGGTAATTTTCATCTTAGACGCACCCTCCTGTGACAAAAGCCCATTTCCTATATCCTATGTCGGGCATGCGTCGAGAGTTCGCCGCTTGCGGGACGGCGCTAGACGGTCACTTCGTTGAAAACGCCTTCCAGATAAGCCGTCAAATCCACCTTGATCGGCATAAAATAAATATGGCCCTTCCTCTGCCGCGCGAATTCGATCGCTTGTCTCGAGAAATCCAAATTCCAGGCGAGGGTCGGCTCAAAATGGTTCGGAAACACGACGCGGTTCCGCTTCTCCCAATAGCCCCGGGACTTGTCCGTCACGACGGGCGCCACGCCCCAGAAAATGTCCGTCCCTTCGAGCATGTCGGCGTACAGCTCCATAAGCCGCGAGTCGAAGAACGGCTGAGTGAAGAAGCCGTCCGCTCCGGCATCGATTTTTCGCCGCACGTATTCGTATTCGCCGCGCATGCTGTCCCGGTACGGGTCGATTGCCGCGTATACCTTCAGCTGCGGATGCTCCCGCTTGAGCTTCGCGATCAGACCGGTGCACGTTGCCCCTCCCGCGGGTAGGCGGCCATCCCCCGGAGCGTCGCCCGTCACGACGAGCACCTCGGTTATGGCGTGCCGGTCCAAAACGTCGATTAACGCGAAAGGCTCGTCCGCCTTGAAATCCATCGCCCGGATATGCGGAATGCTGGCTCCGTAGCTCGCCTTGGACAAGCCCGCGGCTTCCCAGCTTCGCAGCTCGAACCTCGCCAGATCCGGTAAGTTGATCGTATTAATGGAAGGAAATCGATTTTTGACCAGCCGCAGCTCGGCGCTCAGCTCGTCTGCGTTTCTTGGAACAAGCTCTAATGAAACTCTCAACTTTTCGTCTCCTAACGCCTCAATCCTAAGCAGGACTGCATAATAATTCATGATAAAGAATTTATATGCGTTTTGCCAATACATATTTTCTAGCAAACCTATTAGTTTTTCTTATAATTAGGCAGGAGATCATTCATTTCGAACAAGGAGTAATACGTCAAGCCCGCCGCCTCCAGGTTGCGCCTTCCGTTCGCGTCCCGCTCGATAACCGACAGGACGGCATCCACGCAGGCTCCCTCCTCCCGCAAATCCGCCGCGCTTTGCAGGATCTGGCCTCCGGTCGTCACGACGTCCTCAATGACGCATACCTTCCTCCCGGTCAGGCCGATTCCCTCGGCAAGCTTGCGGGTCCCGTAGTCCTTCGCCTTCTTCCGAACGAACGCGACCGGTATGCCCGTTGCCAAGGACAGCGCCGTCGCAACCGGTATGCCGCCCATTTCAAGGCCGGCCAGCGCTTCCGTCCCCTTCGGGACGAGCGGCGCGAGATGCTCCGCGATAGCCCCGAGCAGAGCCGGGTCGGATTCGAATAAGTACTTGTCGAAGTACCGGTCCGAGGTTTGCCCCGACCGCAGTTTGAATTCCCCTTGCAAATAAGCCGCCTCGCAAATCGCCCTCGCCAATGTTTCTTTCTCCATGCGCCGATCCCTCCCTGAATTTGTGCATAAAAAAAACACTAAAGCCGCAATAGCTTTAGTGTCCGTAAGGGCAATCGTATGAACAAACGCACATAAGCCGATCCGGCTTCCGTTTTCGTTCCCGTCTCATGCGATCGCCCCCTAACCAACTTGTCATTTTCGATTATGAATTATAACCTACATTTCCCTCTCGCGCAACCGCTTCGCCGGCTTCATCGTGGCCGCGGCGATTCCGTAAAGCAGCAGCACCGCCAAAAACAAGTTCCAAACGCTCGGCACGGACGCAAGCGACAAATACAGTCCGTACGGCGTGGACCAGATCAGCGCGGCGAGCATGAGGAGCCGCATTCGGACGAGCGACGCGGCAAGCGCCAGGCATGCGGGAGCGCCCACCGCCAAGCCGACGATCAGCAGCGAATCCCTTCCGGCCGTCTCCCCGGTATAAGGATTCGCGAACAACAGGAACGCGCATAGCGCGAGGCAGCCGATCGACGCGGCCAATCCGGCCAGGGAAGGGAACCGCTTCATGCTACTCGGCCTCCCGGAAGCTCTCGATGAACAGCCGCGCGCGCTTCGGCAGGTAATGGTCCTTCAGCCATACGATGCCGACGTCGGACTGAAAGTCGGCGTCCTCGATGTCCAGCATCTTCACGACTGTCGTCGGGAAGGATGACATGACCGACTTCGGAAAGACGGTCGCCCCGATGCCGCCCGCAATGAGCGACATAATGATCGCCACGCTGGAGCATTCGCATATGATGTTCGGCTCGAAGCCGTGCCGCTTGCATTCGCTCACGACCAGCTCGTGCATCCGCGTCGTCCGGTCCGTCTTCAGCGTCAGGAACGGGAACTGCGCCAGCTCCTTCATGCAGATCGCCCGCTTGCCGGCGTACTCGCTCCAGGTGCTCGGAATGACGGCGACGAACGGGTCGGAGGGAAGCGGAAGGACGGAATACTGCTGCGGATGCTTCTCCGCCTCAAACGGAAGACGCGCCACGACCAGATCGATCGTCCGTTTGTCGAGCTGCTCGCCCAAGTAGAAGTGATCCCCTTCCGAAATTTTGAACGTAACCTGCGGGTATTTCTCCCGGAACTGCTCGATCCGCTTCGGAAGCAGGGAGATGCACGAGACGACCGATCCGATCGGCAGGACGCCGCTGACGCTCTCCTCGACCCCCTTCACCTCGCGGATCGACTCGTCGAACTGCAGCAGCAGCGTCTCCGCCTTCTGCTTCAGCAGCTCGCCCGAGGCGGTCAGCCGGAGCCCTTTGCCCCTCCGGTCGAACAGCTTCGCCCCAAGCTCCTCCTCCATCAGCTTCAGCTGCCTGCTGAGCGGCGGCTGCTCCATGTTGAGGCGCTTGGCCGCCCGCGTAATCTGCCCTTCCTGCGCCACCGTCAGGAAATATTTGAGCTGTCTCAAGTCCATTCCGCTCACTCCCGCAGAGCCATACCTTTTGAGTATGACGTTTCAATAAAATCGATACTTTAAATATATCGGAAGACATGTTAGCATTCAATTATCAATCATGAGAGGGAGATGGGCGAATTGCTTCAATCGTTGAGCATCGAACGGACCAAGACGAAGAAACGGCAGCCGGCGGCGGATCAGCTCGGCTTCGGCAATTATTATACGGATCATATGTTTATTATGGATTACGAGGCGGGCCGAGGCTGGCATTCGCCGCGCATTATTCCTTACCAGCCGATCGTGCTCGACCCGGCGGCCAAGGTGTTCCATTACGGGCAGACGATTTTTGAAGGCTTGAAAGCGTATAAGACGGAGGACGGACGCGTGCTGCTGTTCAGGCCCCGCAAAAACTTCGAGCGCATGAACCGCTCCAACGAGCGTCTCAGCGTGCCCGAGGTTCCCGTCGACGACTGCATCGAGGCGATGAAGCAGCTCATCGCGGTCGATCGGGACTGGATTCCGACGGCGCCAAGCACTTCGCTGTACGTCCGTCCGTTTATTATCGCGACGCAGCCGCAGCTCGGCGTAGCCCCGTCCACGCATTATCAGTTCATCGTCATTATGTCGCCTGTAGGCGCTTACTATAGCGAAGGCGTGAATCCGGTCAAAATATTCGTCGAGTCGGAATACGTCCGCTCGGTGAAAGGCGGCGTCGGCGAAGCGAAGACGGCGGGCAACTACGCGGCCGGACTGAAGGCGCAGGAGCTCGCCAAGGACAAAGGCTACTCCCAGGTGCTGTGGCTCGACGGCGTGCATCGCAAATATATCGAGGAAGTCGGCAGCATGAACGTTTTCTTCAAAATAAACGGAACGGTTCATACGCCGGCGCTGAACGGCAGCATTCTGGACGGCGTAACCCGCCGGTCGATCATCGAGCTGCTCGGGCACTGGAACGTCCCGGTCGTCGAGCGTCCGATCTCGATCGAGGAGCTGTACGAAGCAAGCCGCAAGGGCGAGCTGGAGGAAGCGTTCGGAACGGGCACGGCCGCCGTTATTTCGCCCGTCGGCGAGCTGAACTGGCAGGATGACGTGCTCGTCATCAACGGCGGGCAGACCGGCGAGCTGTCCAAGAAGCTTTACGACACGCTGACCGGCATTCAGATGGGCAAGCTGGCCGATCCGTACGATTGGATGGTGGAAGCGGTATCCGCTCCCGTCAAAGCGTAACCGTAAATGAAAAGGCGGTGCAGGACATTATTCCTGTGCCGCCTTTTTCTGTCTCTATTTGCAGCTTGCCCAGGCAAGGCCGCGACAGCTTCCTGAGTTTCATTGTTTTATTTCGTGCAACGCAGCCGCCGGCCAGAACGCAGCAATTCTACGGCATGGCCCTCTCATCCTTCTCCAACTTCTTTTCTCGCGTCATTGCATCGCTTTTTTGCCTACCGGCCTTCATGAAAAAAATGCCCCGGAGCGTAAAACGGCCACTGACATTCAGTTGTCAGTTGTCCCCTCTTATACTTGAGCTATAGAAGGGAATAACCAATTGGAGGTAAAAAACGATGCAAAACCGTCAACAAAAACAAAAAACAGGCGTCGTCGTCGCCGGCTTGCTGCTCGCCATTCTGATGGCTTCGATGGACAACACCATCATGGCCACGGCGATGGGCACCATTATCGGCGAGCTTGGCGGGCTCGACAAATTTATTTGGGTAACCTCGGCTTACATGGTGGCGGAGATGGCCGGCATGCCGATCTTCGGCAAGCTGTCCGACATGTACGGACGCAAGCGCTTCTTCGTGTTCGGCATCATCGTCTTCATGCTCGGCTCCGTCCTCTGCGGCACGGCCGGCTCGATCGTCGAGCTCAGCTTGTACCGCGCCATTCAAGGGATCGGCGCCGGCGCCTTGGTCCCGATCACGTTCACCATTATGATGGATGCCGTCGCTCCCGAGAACCGGGGCAAGCTCGGCGGCCTGTTCGGCGCCGTATTCGGAATGTCGAGCATTTTCGGCCCGCTGCTCGGCGCTTATATTACCGACCATATCCATTGGGCGTGGATTTTCTACATCAACCTTCCGCTCGGGCTTCTCTCGCTGGGCTTGATCGCCTTCTTCTACAAAGAATCGCTTGCGCACGCCAAGCAAAAAATCGACTGGTGGGGCGCGATCTCCCTCGTCGGCGCGGTCGTCTGCTTCATGTTCGCAATGGAGCTTGGCGGCCGGCAGTATGCATGGGACTCCTTCCCGATCGTCGGGATGTTCGCGGGCTTTGCCTTGTTCGCCGTCCTGTTCGTGATCGCGGAGAAGAAGGCGAAGGAACCGATCATTACGTTCGGCCTCTTCAAATCCCGCCTGTTCGCGACGAGCAACGCGCTTGCCTTGTTCAGCGGCGCCGCGTTCATTACCGCTTCCGTCTACATCCCGATATACGTCCAAGGCGTGCTTGGCGGAAGCGCGACGAACGCCGGCCTCGTGCTGCTGCCGATGATGCTCGGCTCGGTCGTCACCGCGACCGCCGGCGGCTCCTTGATGATGAAGCTGTCTTACCGGACGATCATGATCTCGACGCTCGTCCTGCTGGTTGCCGGGATCGCGCTGCTGACGACGCTTACGCCGGATTCCTCCCGTCTGGAGGTGACGCTCTACATGATTCTCGTCGGGCTCGGCATCGGCGGCTCCTTCTCGGTGCTCGGCAACGCCGCGATCCACGCCATGCCGATCCGCCAGCGCGGAACGGCGAGCTCTACGCTGAACTTCCTGCGTTCGCTCGGCATGACGCTCGGCATTACGATTTTCGGCATTATCCAAAGCCACGCCCTGACGCGCAACCTGACGGAAGCGTTCGCTGGCAGCGGCGCGGACTTGGGGCAGAGCGTCGGCTTCAGCGATCCGCACGCGCTGATGGATCCGGCGGCACGCGCGAATATTCCGGAGCAGGCGCTGGTCGCCTTTACGGGCGGGCTCTCGTCGTCGATCGTCTTCACGTTCGCGATCGGCATCATTCCCGCAGCCATCGCGCTCGCCGTCGCGTTCATGATGGGCAGGGAGAAGCTCGACCCCGCGGCCGAAGCGGAGCAATACGCGGCGGCGCACTAGCAGGATCAACCCTCAGACCTGGCGCCGCACTAGCAGGTTCAACCCTCAGACCCGGCGCCGCACTACAGGATAACCCTCAGACCCGGCGCCGACGGGGATGAGGGTTGTTTCTCGTTTATTGCGGCGGCGATTGATGCATGCTCGATGCGTTTGGATGGATTTTCTCCAACCAAAAGGACCTTGGGCAAGCTGGCTGCGGCATTTGAATGGAGTTTTTCCAATCAAATCTGTGCTGTGGACGTTAATTGGGGCATGAACGGGACTTTTGATTGGAAATATACAGGCAAACCGTGACCGGGCAGTCTGCGCGCCGCATTTGGTTGGAAAAAATACAGGCAAACTGTGGGGCCTACAGCAGTTCCTTACAGCTGTACCCTGCAACTGTAACCTGCAGCAGTGGCCTACAGCTGTACCCTGCAGCAGTGGCCTATAGCATTGCCCGGCAGCTGCGCCGCCAAGAATAAATACTGCCGCATTAGGAAAACTAATGCAGGTTGACTTAGGCATGAAGAGGAGGGATTCTCAAATGAGCGTAACGAAGGAAAAATTGCAGGAGGCCGCAGGACAGCTGCGGGTCAAGGATAAAATCGCGGTCATTACCGGAGCGGGGTCCGGCATCGGCCGGGCCGCGGCGCTGCTGCTTGCGCGCCAAGGCGCCAAAGTGTGCTTGCTCGACCTTAACGACAACCGGACCGAATCGGTCGAGAAGGAAATCGCGGACCTCGGCGGCGAATCGATCTTCGTCGATACCGACATCTCCGATCCCGCGCGGGTCGAGCAAGCGATCCATACGGCCGCCAGCCGTTACGGCCGCATCGACATCGTCTTCGCCAACGCGGGCATTAACGGCACCGTAGCGCCGATCGAGGACTTGTCGCCCGAGGATTGGGACAAGACGCTGACCACGAATTTGAAAGGGACGTTTCTCGCCGTCAAATACGCGATTCCCCACATGAAGCAGGAGGGCGGCAGCATCGTCATTACAAGCTCGATCAACGGCAGCCGCAGCTTCTCCGGCTTCGGCATGTCGGCGTACAGCTCCTCCAAAGCGGGGCAGGTCGCCTTCGCCAAGATGGCCGCGCTGGAATTGGCCAGATACAAAATCCGGGTCAACGTCATTTGCCCGGGCGCCATTCAGACGAACATCGACGAATCGACGAACCGGAAGCCGCAGGTGGACAAAATTACGATTCCGGTCAAATACCCCGAAGGCAGCCAGCCGCTCGAGCACGGGCCGGGCCAGCCGGAGCAGGTGGCGAACCTCGTGCTGTTCCTCGCGTCGAGCGAGTCGAGCCATATTTCCGGAACCGAGATCTATATCGATGGAGCGGAGACGCTTCTGTAAGGAGAAAGAGCAGCGATGCTCTTTCTTTTTTTACGGCCGGTGGGCCAAGCTCGTTTTTTGCTCAAAAGCGACCAAATCCCCTAGCGCCTCGATTACCGCCATCGGACGGAACAGCTCTTCGATATGATAGACGCCCGGCCGGTACTCGCGCGTATATAGGCTTTGGGCCACGAAAGCGGCGATTTCGCCCGTTATTTCGAACTCCCTCCGGCCTTGGATCGAACATTCGAAGCGGATCTCGCGGCCGCCGATCGTCCCCTCGGCGCTCGCTTTCGCGACGCACGCATCGGACCCGAGTCGGAGCTTGCGAAACAGGCCGACGACCATGCCGCGGGCTGCCCGGTGCCTGAGGACGCGCAGCGCGCCCAGCTTCCGAAGCCTCGCGATCGTCTCCGTCGCCCAGACCGAGTCGAAGCAGATCCGGGTAGAGGCCGTATCGATTCCGAGCGTATCCGGCACGACGCGCTGATCGGCAAACGGAAAGCGGTACGTTCGTCTGCGTCCCGTCTTCCCGGGGAACGACGTCGTTAAGCCGTCCGAGAAGCTGACCGCTTCAATGTCCAAGCCTCCTTCCCTTACCGGGAAGGAGACGTTCAAATGGTCGACCATCCACTCGATCGCCGCTTTGCCGTGACGATCGCCGAGGCCGAGCATAAGAAACAAATCGAGCCCGCGGACTTCGTCCAGCTCCTCCGCGCATTGCTTGGCGAGCAGGTTCGTTAGTCCCGGGGCGAGGCCTACGCTCAATACCGAAACGGACCGCGAGGCCAACCCCTTCGTACCCAGGCTCCGCACCTTCGATAAAAAACGGTATGAAGCCGAGAGATCGATATAGTGAATGCCGTTCGCGAGGCATTGCTCGACGAAGCCGGTATCCTCCTGATCCATGCACATAACAATGAGGGCCGTCTCGTCCGGAAAGCTTGCGTCAAGGCTTGCGTGCACGTCCATCCGTAGAGGCAGGACGGCGCCGCCCGTCGAAGAGGCGAAGGCTTCCGCTTTCCCGAGGCTTCTTCCGGCCGCGTAGACCTTGCCCGGAAACAGGCCGCCGAGACGTCTGCAAACGACTTGTCCCACTTGGCCGTAGCCGCCGATCACGACGATTTTATGTTTCATCTTGATGCTCCCTTCTCCCGCGCGGCGGCAGCGCCGGCGCTTCTTCGACCAACCGCGTAAATGATCAAGACAGCGGCGCACAATACGCCGATCGCGGCGTTAACGGCAAATAAGAGCCGAATCGCGCCGAGCTCGGCGGAAGCCCCCGCCTCCCCGTTCAGCAGGCCAAGACCCAAAGCGGCTCCGACAACCATGCCGAGGTTCCGCGTCAGCGCGATCAGCCCGCCGATCGAACCGCTGTGCCGAAGCGGCGCGCGCCCCATAACGAAACGATTGGTCGGAGACGCGACAAAGCCCATTCCGGCGCCGATAAGGGCCAGCACGGCCATGATGCCGGCGAGCGGCAATCGGCCGAGGAACACAGCGAGAACGGCAAGCCCTCCTCCCATTGCGCCAAGTCCGGCGAGCATGAACGGACGGGAGCCGGCCCTGTCCGCCCAACGGCCCGCGATTGGTCCGCAGGCGGCCAGCAGCAGCGGATAAGCGGTCATCATATAGCCCGTTTCGCTCGGGGAGTGCCCGGCCGCATCGGATAAGTACAACGGCATCGCCACAAGCACCGCGTTGGCAAGCGCGAACGAAGCGCAGTTGATCGTCAGGCCCAGGGCAACGGCCGGATCGCGAAGCGCCTTAAGCGGCAAGAAAGGATCCGTTCCGCGGAACTCCCGGAGAAGGAACAAAAGCAGAGCCATAACGCCCGCCGCGAATACGGCAACGATTTCGACCGACGACCATCCGCTCGCATTCCCCCTCGACAACCCGTAAATGACGGCGCCGATCGCCGCGACGAACAAAATCGCTCCGATGCCGTCGAAGGAAACGGGCGCCGGCTTCCGCGGCCGAGCCGGAATGTAGCGCAGGGCAAGGCCCGTAGCGATGACCGCGACGGGGACGTGTACCAAAAACAGCCACCGCCAGCTCAACCATTCCGAGACGATTCCCCCCGCGATCGGGCCGGTCATTCCGCCAAGCGCTACGGCGGAGCTGACGATGCCCAGCGCGTTCCCTCTTCGTTCCGGCGGATATTGGTGCGCGATGATCGCCATATTCGTCGCCTGGAACATGGCGGCGCCAACGGCTTGCGCCGATCTGAGCGCAAGCAGCGTGTAGACGTCGGCGGCAAAAGCGGCTAGCAGAGTGCTTAGCGTAAAACAAGCGTACCCCCAATTATGGACGGCGCGATGCCCGTAGCGGTCTCCCATTTTCCCCATGACCGGTAGCAGGGAAGCAATGACAAGCAAGTAACCGGTCGACATCCATTGCACGGTATCGAGATCCGAGTGCAGTTCGTCCATCAACTGCGGAAGCGACACGTTCACGACGCCTGCGGTAAAATGCGAAAGAAACGCGCCCAAGCAAATGGCCGCCAGCATCGGAAGCCGATGCTTGGCTTCCGTACCTTGCTCCATCACTGCTGGTTCATTCATCGTCGATCACCGCTTCCGTTTTAGTATAGTTACTAAACTAAATGGCCAAAAAAAATTTATTTCTCCTTCAGCGATTCGATCAATTGATCGATCCCTCTCTCGAATATTTCGATCTCCCGCTCGCTTAACTTGGCGCGAAGCCGTTCGTAGAACCGGTCATGAGCCTCTTCGTGCGCCTGATAAGCCTCCTTCCCCGAATCGGTAAGCGAAATGACGGTAGCCCGCGAATCATGCGGATGCGGCGAGCGCGCCGCCAGTTCCTTTGCTTCCAGACGCGCGACAAGCTGCGTGACGGCCCCCTTCGTAACGCCGAGCCGGGCCGCGAGCTCGCTCATCAGAACGCCATCCCCACAGCCGATCGCCTCGACCGTATGGATTTCGCTTGGGGTTAACATGCCGGCTTGGCCGAAGCTTCTCGGCTGCCGCTCGAGTCGGCGCAATTCCATGATCAATCGGCCGATGCTGCGGCTGGCGCGATTCGAATGGATTGGCGAATTTGATTTGTTTTCCATGGATTTAGTTTAGCTACTAAACCTCTATACTGTCAATAGCCGATAACGGATTCATTGCCAACTAGAAGCGATCCATGGTACAGTTAAGGTAGCGTTAATTGATTAAAGTTACCTAATTCAATTAAAGGAGAATCCCGTTGGACGATAAAAAACTGAAGCTCGGCGTCCCGGCAACGGAAGGCCAGCTGTCGATGATGTTCGCGAGAGGCGGCCCGCGCGAAGGGGCAGGGCGCAAGGGCATCGGCGAGACGAGAAAGGTATCGGTCACCCTGACAAAGGAAACGTGGAGCGCGTTCGAACAACGATGCGGTGAGCTCGGCTGCTCCAAATCCGAGCTGTTTCGCGGGCTGATCGAATCTTATTTGAAGCCTTAAAGAAAGGGAGGCGAGGGCCGCTTGTTCATCGAAGTCGAACAAAAGACGTTAGCCAAAGCGCTGCACATGATCTCCGGCGCCGCAGCCGCCAGAAGCCCGATTCCGATTCTGGCCGGCTTGAAGCTCGAGGCCGATCCGGGCGGATTGACGCTTGCCGCCGGCCATCCCGGCATGATGCTGCAATACCGCATCCCGTCCGGCGACGGGCAGGCCATCGTCGGTCAGCGCGGGAGTATCGTCGTTCCCGCGCGTTATTTGACCGAATTGATCCGCCGCTTGCCGGAAGGCTTCGTCACCGTCTCGTGCACGGAAGACCGCGTGGTCGTCATCCGCTCGGGCGGAGCGGCGTACCGCTTGTCCGGCATGTGCGCGGACGCGTTCCCTGCGCTCGCGAGGCTCGAGCATTCGGCCGTTGTTCATATGCCGAATTTCGCGCTGAAGAGAGCGATCAAGCAGGTTGCGTTCGCGGTATCGACGTCGGACGCCAGGCCGTCCTTGACCGGCGTCTCCTGCCGGTCGGAAGGCGGGCAAGTCCGACTGACGGCGACGGACGGCGTCAGGCTGGCATCCCGAACGATCGCTGCGTCGAAGAGGCGGCAGGACGCGTTCCCGGCGGTCGTCATTCCCGGCAAGCCGCTGTCGGAGTTCTCAAAAATGATGCACGACGAGCAGGGAACGACCGCCGTCACCCTCGGGAAGGATTCGATTCGTTTTCAAACGGGCGATTTGCTTATGCAGTGTTCCCTGCTGGCGGGCGGCTTTCCTTCCGCCGACCAGCTAACGCCGGCCGCGTTCGCGGCGGAGCTTACGTTGGAAACGCAGGCGCTGCTGCGGACGCTTGTACGCGTCTCTCTTTTGTCAGGCGACAGCAAAACGGTCAGGCTGACGGTTTTGTCCGAAAGCGCGATCGAGCTGTCTTCGCGGACGGCCGCGGTCGGCGATGCGGCGGAGACGGTCGGAATCGAGGCGCTGTCGGGAGAGAAGCTCGCCGTCTCTTTTAACGGCAGCCACATGACGGACATCATCGAGGCTGTGGACAGCGCGTGCGTGACGTTGAAACTAGCCGGCAAGTGGAGCCCGATCGTTATCCGGCCGGCAGACTGTCCCTCCTCCTTCTATATCCTGACCCCCATACGCACGAGAGGGTAGCCAAATGCGGCTACCCTCTGTCTGCGATCCATAGAAGTCCGGCTGCTGCTTCGCCCGCTTTATCCGTCCTTATCCAAATTGCCCGCTTCCCGCGCCAGTCCCAGCCGCAGAAGCTGCTCCCTCGCAATGGCGGTCAATTCCGCGTTGCCGTGAAATTGCCCCATCGAGCGCGCGTCGCGAATGAAGCCGAGAATCGATTCGTCCGAAGCGTCCGCGAGGAACGAGCGGAGCTTGTTCGCGTCCGGTGCCGTCTGACGCTCCATTGCGAAAATTTTATGCCGCGCGCCCGTCCCGCGCTCCCCCGCGATGCCGATGCCGTCCTGGGTGATCAGGACGACCCGCTCCATCCGCTCCCGCTGCAGCTCCCGGTAGTATTCCTGCACGCTGCCGATCGGCTTCAGGTCGAAGGCTTCGATCACTCTCGCCGCGACGGCATGGTCCTCCTCGTAGTAGAAGGCCGGCGTTCCGCTCCGCAGCGAAGGAAACTGCTCCGCCAGCCGCTCGTACTCCGCCTCCGCTATGCCGGCGCGCATCACCCACAAGGCATCCGGACAATAGCACATCAGGCGGAGAAAATCTTTGAAGTTTCTGGCCGCAAGCTTGACGGGCTCGTCGAAATCCATCGGATCGACGCGGACGACATAGGCTTCCTCAAGCGACGCCGCCGTGCTAAAGTCCGTCAGGAAGCCAAAATGCATGCCGTCCGCTCCCGGCGAAGCGAAGGAAATGCAATCGAGCGGCGTATTCAGATAATGGTAATCGTCAAAGCCGAAGTAATAGCCGAGAAAGCTTCTCCCCGCGCTGTGCGCGATATTTTCCGGCCGCTTCGCCATTTCCGCGACGCGCTCCAGCTGGGGAGGCCTCCGGTCAAAGATTTGTCGTTGATCGCTCATCGTTCGGCTCCTTTCATTCCCTCCGTGATTTTCCTCGGGCATGACGCGGACGCTCCCGGAGCCGAACGAATCATAGCCCAATCGACTGGCTGCCCTATCCCCCGATTGAAGCGTCGTCGAACCCAGCTTCTTATCGGCCATCTCCGGCCGATCGTCCGCTGAATGGCCTGGCTGTTCGTCTTGCGATTTTCTTATGTAATCCTTATAACGCATAATGGCAATCGGCAAATTAGCGACGCCCATCAGCAACGTGCTGATCACAGGCAGCAGCTCTTGAAAGGTCGGCCAAGCGTTCCCGTCCCCGACGGCCCCCGTTTTCGGCTGGCTCGCGTCCCAATAAACGTACAGCAAGGCGCATATCGAAAATACGATGCAGAATACGGATGTCGCGAGGTAGACCACATTCCTAATCAACGCATGACCTCCTCTCTTTCACTTTATTCCAAAAATTGTATCACACTCCTAAGCGGCCTTCTATCCTTTTCTATGCCGTCATACAAAAGAAGGTCCGCGGCAAAGGAAGCTTTCCTTCCGCCGCGGACCTCCGGTTCACGCCGACCGCTTGTCGTTATTGATAAAATGCCTCCAGCTCGCGGACGACGGCTTCAAGCGAGCCGTCCACGCGCGTCTGGCGCTGCGGCTTCTCGAACAGCGCCGAAATTTGCGCCGGGAATGGCTGCTCGATGCCGCATAGCTCGATCGCTTCGCCAAACTTCGCCGGATGCGCCGTCGCGAGCGATACCGTCATCCCTTCGCCGCTGTATTTGTCCGCCGCGGCTACGCCGCACGCCGAGTGCGGGTCCAGCAAGTAACCGGCCGACGCGTGGTACGCCTTGATCGTCGTCAGGCACTCCTCGCCCTGAACGCCGTGCGCGCCGAACTCCTCCTGCACCTTGCGCAGCGCATCGCCGGAAATGACGATCCGCCCCTCCGACTTGAACTGCTCCATCAGCGCGCGGACTTGTGCGGCGTCCTCGCCGAGCACGTAATACAAGTATCGCTCGAAATTGCTCGCCACTTGAATGTCCATCGACGGGCTGTACGTTGTGCGGAAGTCGCCCGGCTTGTACACGCCTTCGAGGACGAACCTCTCCAAAATATTGTTTTCGTTCGTTGCGAGAATAAGCTTGCCGACCGGCAGCCCCATCCGCTTCGCCAAGTAGCCGGCGAAAATATCGCCGAAGTTGCCCGTCGGCACGCTGAAGTTCACCGTCCTCGCGCCCGTCTGCTTCGCCACCTGGAAGTACGCGTAGAAATAATAAACGGTCTGCGCCATGATCCGAATGAAGTTGATCGAGTTGATCGCGGCCAAGTGATGGTTCGCCTTGAAATCGAGATCCGCGAACAAATCCTTGATCATGCGCTGGCAGTCGTCGAAGTTGCCGTCGACCGACAGGTTCAGCACGTTGTCCTCCCGCACCGTCGTCATTTGCAGCTCCTGCACCTTGCTGACTTTGCCGTGCGGATGAAGGATGCAAATTTTGATGCCCTGCTTGCCCTTGACGCCTTCGATCGCCGAAGCGCCGGTATCGCCGGAAGTCGCGCCGAGAATATGGATTTTTTTGTTCTGCTTGGCCGCAACGTACGTATACAGCTGCCCCATGAACTGCAGGGCGATATCCTTGAACGCGAAGGTCGGACCGTGGAACAGCTCAAGCAAATACAAATCGTCCTTCAGCTTGCGGACCGGCGTCACCTCCGGATCGCGGAAGGTCGAATAGCTTGCGTACACCATGTCTTTCAAGTCCTGCTCCGGTATTTCCCCGTTCGTATAAAGCGAGAAGATCGCCAGCACGAGCTCCTGATAGCTCAGCTCCCGCCACTGCTTCAGCGTCTCCTCGGACACGACCGGAATGACGCTTGGCACGAGCAGCCCCCCGTCGTTGCCGAGTCCCATCATGAACGCGTCGATAAATCCGATTTTGCCAACGTTGCCTCGTGTACTGATGTAATCCATCTGAAAATAGCCTCCTACGCGCGTACGATTAATCGCAAGGATACGCCTGCCTCGAGCATATCGCCGTTTGCCCTGTTAATCGAATGTTTCCTAACAGTATATCACGATTTGCCGATGGAAAAAATGGATTCGACAAGGAAAAGCGAGGTTATTCGCCAGGTTTGACGATCAGCCCGAAATTCGCCGCGAACACCGAAGCCTGCCCGGGAGAAATGATGCTGCGGCGCAGGTCTTCAAGCGTAGCGCCTATGCCGTTAAATTCGCAGCTGCTAAGGTCGATTCCCGCAAGCTTCGTCTGCGAGAATTGCGCGCCGTCGATATTCGATTGCTTCAAAAAAAATTGCGAGAGCGTCATGTTGGACATATCCGCCTTCGCGAGCGAGCAGTTGTCGAACACGACGGCCTTCGCGTTAGCGAAGCGCAGAACGGCGTAGTCCGCCGAACATTGCGTAAACCGGACGTTGCGAAGCGTCGAGCCCGTCAGATCCATGCCGAGCAGCTTGCAGTTTTGAAAGACGGCCCGGTGCAAAACGAGCTCGGTCAGATCGATATTCGACAGATCGCAATTTTCGAAGCGGACGTCGGTCAGCTCCGCCTTGCGCAGGCTCGTGCCCCTGAAGGCGACGTTGCGGAAGACGGCCCGGTCAAGGTACAGCTTGTAGGCCGATTGGTTATGTACGCCGCTTTCTTGAAAGATGACGTCGCTTATTTCTTGCCCGTCCGCCCATTCGTTATCGGATACGGTTGCTTCGGTCAAGCTTTCCGGTATTTTCGGCGGTTCGATTTTCACTTTATTGCCGGACATCGTCCGCATCCCTCCTCATGACGCAGCCGCGGCAGATCTGCGCGGTTGCTTTCATTATAAACGAAATCGGAGCGGCCTTCGACGCCGAGGATGACTTATTTCATCCGCCCCTCTATAATGGCATTAACGAATCCGTCATGGAGGTGCACGATGAAATACGAGCTGACGATGGAGCAGCGCGACCGGCTGCTCGGGCAGCTGACGGAGGAGCAGCGCCGCTTCGTTCATCATGAGCTTGTGCGGGGCAGGCGCACGCTGTTCGCGCGCCAGCTCGCCCGCAAAAAAGTCCAGTTCATCCCGGAGGATGCGCGGTTCGAGGACATCGAAGCGTTCATCGAGGAATGGGATTACGTCGGCTTCACCGACAGCGGCGAAGTGTCTCCGCTGACCAAGTGCGAGTGCGGCCGCTCGCTGCGCTATCAGCATCAGGTGTTGCATCTGCCGACAAATACGATGCGCTACTTCGGCATCGAGCACCTGCAGCTGCATACGGGCATCGACGCGAAAACGATCGCCGCCATCATGAAGGGCTTCGACGTCCTCGACGCGGAGATGAACGAGCTGCTGTGCAAGCTCCGGGACGGCTGGTCGCTCGGACAGCATCTATTCCTGCCGCTGCCGGAAGAGCTGGAGGTGCCGCCGGATATTCGGGCTCATCTGGACGCGGGGCTGCCGCTGCTGGACAGGCAGGTGCTTCGGCTGCGCGGACGCTTGCGCGAGCTTGATCAGGCGAATCGCAGGAAGCGGATCGAGGCCGCGATCGCTTACGTCGACAAGCCGGACGCCCACGACGGCTGGCCGTCCGACAACGATGTCCCCGCTGCGGTCGAAGGGCAGGAAGCCCCCGGCATCGGGGAAGCCGACGGGAGGCAAGGCGCGTTCGACTTCGGCGGCGACCCGGACGGACAAGTCGCGTTCGACTTCGGCGGCGACCCGGACGGACAAGTCGCATTCGACTTCGGCGGCGATGCCGGCGGGCAGGTCGCCTTCGACTTCGGCGGCGATGCCGGCGGGAAGGCCGCTTTCGGTGTCGGCGGCAATGCGGCGAGCCAAGGCGCGTTTCCGTTCGACGAGCCGAAGCCGGCGAAGCAAGACGACGCCTTCGGGATGCCGAAGCCCCCGCCGGGCGCGTTCGCTCCGCCCGAGCCCGGCGTCTATGCCGGCGGCAACGTCGCGACTGCCGGGTCCGATCCGTTCCATTTGCCCGCCGCCGCTCGGCGCGTTGTGGACGATGCGCTCCCGTACGGCCGCATCAGCACGAGAGCCGTCTCCGAGTTCATCCTGGAGCAGAAGCTTTCCCCGGACATCCGGATGTCGACGGGCAAGCCGAGCATCTATATCGCCGTTGCGGCCTATCTCGACAAGCTGGCCGCATTCGGCAAATGCGAGCTCGTAACCGCAAGCGCCGAAGACCGCGTCTACGCTCCGCGCTGACCTTGCGGGCAGCGATTTTTTTAGCAGGCTCCGACGGCATGCGCCCGCTCGGGAGGCGCCGACTCGGCACTCGCTGCTTCCGGGGCGGTGCGCGCTTGAGGCGGCAGCATAGTGAGGCAGACTCATTAATTAATGAGCCAAAGCTCACAATTTGAAGAGCTATTGACCTGCTTTTCCCGTTTTATGAGGCAAACCTCACTCCCCAATGAAGGCAGCCTCACGGAGAGTGAGGTTTGCCTCACTGTTCTTTCGATCTGCGCGCATGCTGCCGAAAAGCGTGAGGATAGCCTCACTGATTAGTGAGGCTGCCTCATTGTTGCTTAGGCGGCCTATCGCTTCGATTGCCGCATAGAGACCAAGATTTGGCATAAATAGATAAGGTGGAACAATGGAGCCCCCCAATTTGCGCGTATTTGAACATTTCCAAATACACGCTCTACAGCTACCTGGAGGAAACCAAATCGCAAGCCGAAGGGAAGGAGGAGCGGCATGAGTGAGGAAGCAGGCGGAACGCATCCCGTAGAATGGCCCCAAACCCCGTGCGTCGTCATCGATAAGGCGAAGATGGAACGCAATATTGCGGCGATGGCGGAAATCGCCCGCAGCCATCAGGTTCGTCTACGCCCCCACGCGAAGACGCATAAGATGCCCTCGGTTGCGGAGCTGCAGCTGCAAGCCGGAGCCGTGGGCATTACGGTGGCCAAAGTATCCGAAGCGGAAGTCATGGCGCGCGGCGGCATCTCGAACATTTTTGTCGCGTACCCGCTCGTCACGCCGGACAAAATCGACCGGGCCATTCGGTTAAACCGGCAAATTAAGCTTATTGCCGCCGTGGACAGCCTGGAGGGCGCCGAGCGGCTGAACGAAGCGGCCGGCCGTGACGGGAAGCCGCTCGAGGTCCGGCTGGAGATCGATACCGGCTTGCGGCGGACCGGCGTCCCGTATGATCGGGCGGCCGAGCTGGCGGCTCCTGTTCACCGCATGGAGCATCTGCGTCTGACCGGCATCTTTACGTTCCGGGGGGCGATTTACCGCGGGAAGCCGACGCTTGATTTGCGGGCCGCCGGCGAGGAGGAAGGACGGCTCATGGTCGAGCTGGCGGACCGTCTGCGCGGCATGGGCATCCCGATCGCCGACGTGAGCGTCGGTTCGACGCCGACCGGCAGACATGCCGCCGCGGTGAAGGGCGTGACCGAAATCCGTCCCGGCACGTACGTGTACCAGGACCGGATGCAGGCCCGGCTCGGCGTATGCGGGTTGGACGATTGCGCGGGCAGCGTCTGGGTGACGGTCGTCAGCCGGCCGTCCCCGGATCTGGCCGTCGTCGACGGCGGCAGCAAGACGTTTGCCACCGACGTGGCCCCCGGCGTCGAACCGCTGATGCTGCAAGGCTTCGGAAGTGTCGCCGGGCTGGAGGACGCCGTCCTTGAGCGGCTGTCCGAGGAGCACGGCATGCTGCGCCTCGGTCCGGACGCGCAGAAGGCGGACCTTCGGATCGGAAGCCGTCTGCGGATCATCCCGAACCATATTTGCAGCACCGTCAATTTGCATAACAACGTGTATGTCGATAACGGCGACGTCTTTGAAGAGCGCGCCGTGCTTGGACGCGGTATGCTGGAATAGGCGCTTGGCCGCGCAAGAAGAGGCATAGCCACCGATACAAAACGCGGGACGGCCGTCTGATCCGGGCACTGCTCCGCTGCCATTATCATTTTAACGACTATATCGCAATCGGAGGTATTCGAATGTCCACAATCGAACGGCGCCTGCTCGAGCTCGGCATCGAGCTGCCCCCTTCGCCGGAGCCGCGCTTCACTTACGTTCCGTGCCGGCAGACCGGGAACCTGATTTACTTGTCCGGGCAGGACTGCCGCATCAACGGCGAGTTAATGTACGAGGGCAAGCTGGGCCGGGAGCTCACGATCGAGCAGGGCCAGGAGGCGGCTCGTCAGACGATCATCAACTGCCTCGCCGTCATGAAGGGCTACCTTGGCGATTTGGATCGCGTCGCGAAGATCGTCAAGCTGCTTGCGTTCGTGAACAGCGCTCCCGGCTTCGCCGATCAGCCGTACGTCATTAACGGCGCGTCCGATCTGCTGGTCGACGTGTTCGGCGAAGACGGCAAGCACGCAAGGTCCGCGATCGGCACGAGCGACCTGCCCTTCCATACGCCGGTCGAAATCGAGCTCATCGCGGAAATCCGCGATTAAACGCAAAGTCCCCCGGGTCGTTCTTTCGACTTGGAGGACTTTTCTTTTTGGCTTGTGGAATTCCCCGCGTTCCTGCCCGATCGGTGCAATTTTATTCGAGTCATGACAGTCACGAGATACTATTTCTCCAGATAATTCTTCAGCCCATCCAAATCCTTGGCACAAATTTTTCGGAATGTGCCTGTCATTAGTTTACTAACCAGTTTTGCAATTCCAGTCATCCCTCTAATTTCACCGTGTAAAGTAACCTCTGTAGCATTTCCTAATTCTTTAATTGAGTATGTATAAAAATGTTCCCCTTTACCGCTTGTCCCTTTTGAACCGTCTACGTAGAGTTGAATTTTGTTAGGCTCCAGACCCGTTACAGTAAATACTTCCGTTGCTTCTTGTCCCATCATTTTCCTTGTTTCTTTCCATCCACTTCCAACTTTCATTGGACCCTCATCCAATCGCTCTATTCGAACTAACCCTTGCATCCAGTGCTTTGCTGAATCCAAATCCAGCAAGCCTTCGTATACTTTTTCTCTTGGAACATTAAAGGTTTCTTTCGTTTCAAATTGAATACTCATACCATTTCCTCCTGCTTTATTTAATCTTAAATCCTCATCTCCAGTCTAACACTTTATTTTTCTTTTCCGCCTAGAACAAATCCAGCTGCTCCACGACCGGACCCGCCGGAGGCCGCTCGAAGGGGCTGCGCCCGTCGGGCCTTGCCAGCCCGAGAAGCTCCATCATCCGCTTCGCGTTGTCCGCGGCGTCGCCGCCCGAGTTATTGTTGAACACGACGCATATATGCTCGCTTTCCTCCTGCAGCCGCAGCAGCTTGTCCGCCCAATCGCTCAGCTCCTCGTCGCTGTAGCGGTACAAATAGCGCACCTCGCGCCAGTTCGCCGCGCCGCCTTGGTTCCACCCCGCCGCGTTGCGGCCGTGGAAGCGCACGACGGTCGCATCCCGATCCGTCGCCTTCAGCACGGTCGGGACGGAGCCGCGCCCCGCCTGCGGTTCGTCGCAGACGCTGTGAATCCACCCCTCCCGAACCATGAAGGCCAGCGACTTCTCCCTCATCTCGCCCTCGAACCAGCTCTGGTGCCGGAACTCCAGCGCGCAAGGGATGCCCTCCATGCGAGCCTTCGCCTCCCGGAGGACGCGTACGTTGTCGCGGGTGCAGTCGAACCACGGCGGGTACTGGAACAGCGCCGCCTTCAGCCTGCCCGCCCGGGCGGCCGGCTCCAGCATGTCCCGGAAAGCCGCGAACTGATCGCCCTGCTCGTTCGGCATAGCGGCCGGTCCGCGCTGATGCCCGGTCATCCCTTGGTACGCCTTCACGACAAAATGAAGCGTATCCGGCGTTTCGTCCACCCATTTGGCGAATCGCTCGCGCGGCTGGATCGCATAGAACGTAGTGTCCACTTCAACGAGCGGAAAATGCTTCGCGTATTGCGCCAGCTTGCTCCCCGCTTTCGCGCCGGGAACGTACAGGTCGTGGTCGCCCCAGCCGGCCAGTCCGATATGGATCGGCATGCCTCCCCCTCCTGCCTAGCTCATAAATAACGGTACTCCGTGAAGGCGGCCGCTTGTCCCTTGTACGCGCCGTCCCGGTCGATAACGTTCCAAACGGTCGCATTAACGATGTAAAACCGCCGCCCCGTGCTCGATATGCGGATGCCCGTATAGTTGTCGACGTACCCGCTTTCCGTCACCGCCCGGAAGAACCGGTCCCGCTCGGCGCGCTCCATCGGCTCTGCCGTCAGTCTGGAAGGCGTGTCCGTGAACCGCTCCCAATCCATCTCCCACAGCTCAAGCCCGAGCCGGTTGCCGTAGTTCAACACGGGATTATCCTCCGTCCCGTGCGACAAGACGACCTTACCGGCATGAAACAGCTGCTCCCTTGCCGAGCGCTCGGAATCGCAGGCAATGAGCGCTTCCCCCGTCCATCTCCGATAACTGTCCATCAGCAGCGCTGCGTGTTCTTCCGTCGATCCGTCTCCCGTTTCCGGCAAATTCATCCGAATGCTCCTCCCGCGTTTTCGGTTTCGTTACCTTTACGTATAACACGACAGGGCGTTATTTGTCCAATTTGCGAAGACGCAGCAGCGAAGCCCCAATAATCGCAAAAGCCGCCAGCGCCAGCATCGGAATCGTGATGAAGCCGAACCAGTTCAAATAGTCGCCCTGGCAGGATACGGGGCCGCAGGCCGCAAGCGCCGAGTCGTGCGGGAGCTTCTGCAGCACGGTATGGTACAGCGAGAATCCGCCTCCGATCGCGGCGAGCGGCAGGGCGTAGGCGGCGATGCCTGTATCGCTCCTCGCGTAAGCGATGCCAAGCAGCAGCGCGAGCGGATACATAAAGATGCGCTGAAACCAGCACAGGCTGCAAGGCTGAAAATGCATGACCTCGCTCAAATACAGGCTGCCTGCCGTCGCGAGCACGGCGGCCGCCCATGCGAGAAACAGCAAAAAAAATTGTTTTTTTTCCCTGGTATTATCCTCGCGACCCGCCATCCGCTCATCCTGCCTGTCCGGCGTCTCCAACCTATCTTGCTTGTCCAGCTTAAATCCCTCGCTTTCGTCATATTCCGGTTCTTCTCCCTATCATCGTACAGAACAACCCGCCATGTCATGACTCGAAAGGGCTAGGCGGCCAAAACTTCCGGCGATGCCCCGCTACCCGAGGCTGACCCGGTTTCTGCCGGCCTGCTTCGATCGGTACAGCGCTTCGTCCGCCCTCCGCTTTACCTCTTCCAAGGAGTCGTTCGGATCCGAGCAAGCGGCGATGCCGACCGATACCGTGATTGGTCTGCCTGTCGGGCCGATCTCCCGCGCGATGCCCTTCCGCATCCGTTCCCCGAGCCGAACCGCGGCTTCGGCGTCCGCGCCCGGCGACAACACGACGAACTCCTCGCCGCCGTACCTGAAGCACACGTCGTTGCTGCCCGCAAGCCCGGACAGCTTCGAGCCGAGAAACCGCAGCACCTCGTCTCCCATCGCGTGGCCGTACGTGTCGTTGACCGATTTGAAGTGATCGATGTCGAGAATCATATAGTTAAACGGCGTGCCGCTTGCCTGCCAACCCGCCAGCACCTTATCCATCGAGCGGCGGTTGTTAAGGCCCGTCAGCGTATCCTTCTGCGCCTCGACCGATAACGAGTCGATTTGGCTGCGCATCGAAGCGACCGCTTTTTCGATCGTCTTGCGAAGCTCGTTCGCCTCGTAATTCCACTTATGAATCTCCGGCACGTTGACGTCCGGGTTCGCCTCGCTCGACAATTGCTCCGCGAAGCTCGCGAGGTTATACAGGGGCCGCGAAAAATAACGGGTCAGCATAATGACCGCAAGCAGAACGAGGAGCAGGATCGGCAGCGAATACGTGAACATTTTGAGCACAAGCTGCCGGGAGGCGGTGATCACGGAAGAAGAAGGCGTCTGCGAAATGATTCCCCAGCCCGATTCGGCGACCGGCGCGTAGCCCGCCAGCATGGAGACCCCCTTCGTGTTCACGAGATCCATGTCGCCCTTCTCGCCCTTCAGCACATGCCGGACAGCGGCGTTCGCGGTCACGTTCTCGCCGATCCGTTCCTTGTCCGGGTGATACAGCAGCTCCCCCTTGCCCGAGACGACGTACACGTAGCTGCCGATGTCGTTCGACATCTGCGTGCCGAGCATGATCTCGAACAGATTGGGCTCGCTGAGGTAAATGCTGCCTGCGATGAAGCCCTCGTAGTCCCCGCTTTTCCCGAAGATGGGCTCCGATAGTAAAATAATGTGACGGCCGGTAATGCCGATGTAAGGATCGGATATCATCGGCGCCTTCGCTTCCAGCGCTTCCAAGGCGGCCCGGCTTTCCAGCCTTTTGCCCGCTACTCCGATATTGTCCGGCGCGGACCTCAGCACGACGCCGTCCTTATCCGCAATGAATACCGAATTGAACAGGTTATTGCTCTCCCGAATTAGCTGAAGGCTGAATTGGCTCGTCTCCTCCTTGCCTCCTCCGCTCAAATGGGCGGCGGAAAGCGCCAGCATGTCGGTCGCGGACGTTAACAGCTCGTTTGCCGTTATGGCAAGCTTCTCGGCGTTGATGCGGTTTAATTCGAGCGTATTTCTCACGAGCGAGCTTTTGTTGCTTTCATACCCGACCATCGCGCTGATGAGCAGCGTAATAATAATGGTTAAAACGACCGTCGCGATGACAAAAAAACCGATCGTTCGGCCTTTTTCTATTTTGACCAACTTCGAAATTCCCCTTATTTGTCTATTTTCATACAAGATTCGACAAACAAAAGGTATTCCCTTTTTTATCGGCGAAGCCCCGCGCAGGCGAATTTTGCCAATCGACCATGCCGCGATGTCGGAACCGCCCGGCCGGGGCGGGGCTAGCCGATCGGCACATGGTAGCCGAACGAATGCCATACCCCGAAATGGTCCTTGACGGTAATGCCCCTCTGTCCCCCCATTGCGGCATCGGCATAATAGGGGTAGCTCCGGCCCGCCGTGTAGTGCCCCTTATAATTTCCGGAGAAGGAGACTGGCGCCGCATCGAACCTCAGCTCAGCGTCCGTTACGAGGACGGCGCGCGTCGTTGCGGAGGAGGTGCCGTAATTGGCCTCCTCGGCTTGCTGCACGCCGCTCTCCGCCTTCAGCATGTCGATATCGCGCTGCATCGCCAGAATGACGTCCCGGTCGGCCGAGTCGCCGGCAGCGCAGGCGGAAGGGATGCACATCCGCTGGCCGACTCTCAGGCTATTTGGGTCGATACCCGGATTGGCCGCCAAAATACTCGCGATCGTCACCCGATAAGCTTGCGCGATAGCATAAAGCGTATCGCCGCGTTCGATGATTTTTGCCGTATGATTCGGCGGGCAAGACGGGATGCAGAGCACTTGGCCCACTCTCAGATTGTAAGGATCGACGCCCGGATTGGCGGCCATGATGCCGGCCACGCTGACCTCGAGCCGATAGGCGATCAGATTTAACGTATCGCCCGGTTGTATCGTGTACGGATATTGCTCCGCCGTGCATTGCCTGTAATCGTACAAAACGAAATTCCCCTTTCCGCGCGGTTATCATCTATAGACTATGCTCGGAATAGGCATTCGTTCCAGTCCGTGCCGCCGGCCGTCCGCTAGACCAAGGCGCCATGCTGCCAAAGTGCCGACGATTCGGAAAATAACGGTAAAAAGCGGTTTTATTCCGGCCTTCACTCGGTTCGCTCGCGAAATAAGGGAATATGGCGGCGCTATTTGGGCGATATCCGCTATGAAACGGACAAATCGAGACAAATAAAGCCCATTTGTTCCGTTATTCCTCGCAAGCGGCGGTCCATAGGCCGAATAAGACCAATAATTTCCGTTATTCGTCATCAGGCGCTACAAATATGCCAAGAAGCCGCTCCCGGCATCAAACGGGGAGCGGCTTCTCATCGTTCGAATCAGTTGATGAATTTCAGATGCTTCAGCAAGCCTTCCAGCATAACGGCGGCCTCGGCGCGCGACGTTGCTTCGGCCGGGGCGAACGTACCGTCCGGATTGCCTTCGATGATGCCCGCGGCAACGACGTCGGCCGCCGCCTGCAAAATAAGCGTCGCTTTCGATCGCGAGATACGTCATTTCCTGGGAAATCGTCTCGTCATTAATCGACATCCCGACGGCGTCCGGATCAACGCCGCTTTCCGTCCCCTTCATGACCGCCTGTCCGGTCAGCACGTCGCCGTCGGCCGCCTTCTGGCGAAGCCCCTCCTGCGGCAGGCCGCCGATGACGGTCAGACGTTTGGTGCTGGTTGTCGTTTTATTGAAGCCGTCCGATATAGCCTGCGCATACTCCGCCAAGGAGCGCGGCTTGTAATAGACGGATGCCGCTATCGTCCCACTGCCCGCATCCGTAATTTCGGCTTGGCCTGCGGTGAAAAAAAGCGGTTGCCAGCATGCTGAAAGCTAACAGCAGCGGCAACCACCTTTTCAATCTGCGACGTTTCAATTCCATTCCCCTCCGCCTCTAAAGTGGTAAAATCAAAAACCAATCTCCTTCATTCTAGCGTCGGAATGTAAATGGAATGTTAGGGCGAAATAAAGATTTCATGTTCCTGCCGACAGATGTTGCCCATACGCCGAATAACCCGACCCGGCTTCCGCCGGCATCGGGTCCTATCGAAAGATTTCGAGGCTACACCATGATTTTGCAAATATCGTTCGTGAATTCCACCGGATCCTGGATCGGCAGCCCTTCGATAAGTAGCGCTTGATTGTACAGCAGCTGCGTATACAGATTCAGCTTCTCTTTGTCCGTCTCGAACGCCGATTTCAGCGACCGGTACACCTCGTGGTTCACGTTAATCTCCAGCACTTTGTCCGCTTTGACGTCCCCGCCGTTCGGCATCGCCTGGAGCACCTTCTCCATCTCGATCGAAAGCTCGCCCTCGGCGGACAAGCAGACCGGATGGCTCTTCAGCCGCTTCGACGCCTTGACGCTCTTCACCTTGCCGGACAGCAGGCCGGCCATATGCTCGAACAGATCCTTGTTCTCGCTCGCTTCCGCATCCGCCTGCTTGTCGGCTTCGTCGGCTTCGATGCCGAGATCGCCGCTCGATACCGATTTGAATTCCTTGTCCTTGTACTTCGCGACGATCTTGATCGCGAACTCGTCGATATCGTCGGTAAGGTATAGAATCTCATAGCCTTTGTCGGCGACAAGCTCGGTCTGCGGCAGCTTCTCGATCCGCTCGACCGATTCGCCGGAGGCATAGTAAATGTACTTCTGGTCTTCCGGCATTCTCGACACGTATTCGTCCAGCGTGACCGGCTTCTTCTCCTTCGAGGAATAGAAGAGGAGCAGATCCTGCAAATCGTCCTTGTGCATGCCGTAGTCGTTGTACACGCCGAACTTCAGCTGACGGCCGAACGACTTGTAGAACTTCTCGTACTTCTCTCGCTCTTCCTTCAGCAGACTTTGGAGCTGGCCCTTGATCTTGTTCTTGATGTTCTTCGCGATCAGCTTCAGCTGGCGGTCGTGCTGCAGCAGCTCCCTGGAGATGTTCAGCGACAAATCCTCGGAATCGACCATGCCCTTCACGAAGCTGAAGTAGTCCGGCAGCAGATCCGCGCATTTGTCCATGATCAGCACGCCGTTGGAGTACAGCTCGAGCCCCTTCTCGTACTCCTTCGTGTAATAATCGAACGGCGTATTTTCCGGGATGAACAGAATCGCGTTGTACACGACGGCGCCGTCGGCGCTAATATGGACATGCTTCAGCGGCTTGTCGAAGCCGTACCGCTTCTCGAAGTAGAAGTTTTCGTAATCCTCGTCCTTCAGCTCGTTTTTGTTCCGGCGCCAGATCGGCACCATGCTGTTCACGGTTTGCTCTTCCCGGTATTCCTCGAATTCGTTGCTCTCGCTGCCTTCCTTCGGCCGGGAGCCCGTCACGTCCATCTTGATCGGGTAGCGGATAAAATCGGAATATTTCTTGATGATCGAACGGAGGCGGTACTCTTCCAAATATTCGTCGTACTGCTCGTCCTCGTTATTCTCTTTGATCTTGAGCGTAATCTCCGTGCCGACCGATTCTTTCTCGCAAGGCTCGATCGTGTAGCCGTCTGCGCCGCTCGACGTCCACTTGAACGCCTCGTCGCTGCCGAGCGCCTTCGAAATAACGGTCACTTCGTCCGCCACCATGAACGCCGAATAGAAGCCGACGCCGAATTGGCCGATAATGTTGTGCCCGTCCTTCGCCTCGTTCTCCTTCTTGAACGCCAGCGAGCCGCTCTTCGCGATGATGCCCAAATTGTTCTCGAGATCCTCCTGCGACATGCCGATGCCCGTATCGACGAGCGTGAGCGTCCGGCTCGCCTTATCCGCCGTCACTTTAATATAGTAATCCTCTTTATTGAACACGAGCGCGTCGTCGGTCAGCGCCTTGTAATAAATTTTGTCGATGGCGTCGCTGGCGTTGGAAATAAGCTCCCTCAGAAAAATCTCCTTCTGCGTATAGATGGAGTTGATCATCATTTCCAGCAATCGCTTCGATTCCGCTTTGAACTGCTTCATGGCCATGAACGGTTCTCCTCTCGATTTTAAATCAGGGTTAGCACTCGAATTCCAAGAGTGCTAATACTTCTTTTTATATAACATATCGCATTTTTTAATGTCAAGCGCCGGGCCGGTATTTGTCCGCAAAAAAATAAAGAGCGGAAACCGATGGCACCGGGCCGCCGACTCCGCTCTTCTTCCTAACTATGCTGCATTCCGTACCCGCTCCGGCTTAGCCGTTCACCGATTCGATGAACCTCTCCAGCGCGGACGTGTCCGTCATATTTTTGTTGCATTCGAGGCTGTTCATGCACAAATAGTTGCCGACCGCCTTATAGTAGTCCGGCGACGCGTTCGCCGGCCTCTTCTTGGTAACCGCCGAGAACAACGCCAGCTCCTCGTACCGGTTGCACGCGAAGCAGTAGCTCTTCTTGTTCGTCGGCGTGAACCGACCCTCCACACCGACGAACCCGAACCCGTCCCCCGACGGATACACGATAAACAGCTTGTTCGTCGAGACGTCGGTCCAGCCGAGATAAGACGTATGGCGAAGGTCGAACGCCTCCAGATCGGGAAGCTTCAGCTTCTTGTTCTTCGGGAACAGCTTCTGAATCTGGTTTTTCGTAATGGAAGGAAACATGGTCAAATACGGCTCCAGCTCCTTCAAGTACCGCTGAAAATCTTCCGACGTCTTTAGCGCCGATACGTCCAGCAGCCTGCGCTGCTCGTCCGTCGCCTCCGGAAACAGCCCGCCGATCTTCGCATCGGTGCCGGATCGGACCGATTCCAGCACCTTCAGGTCGGCAATCGACCGAAGCGCCTGCTGCAGAACGGCTGCCTGCTTCTTAATAAAGTTATATTGGTGGTTTCTAATAAATGGTTGGCACATCGAGTCCAGCTCCTTATTCGTATTTGTTCAAGCAATAAGGGGCAAAGCCAATTATTAGAAACGAAAATTGCTTATTCGGGCGATGTTAGGCTTGCTTCGTCCGCCCATGCAAAGAATCGCCTCTATAATGGGCTTTGCATGAGACTGTGCCAATCCGGCAATCCGGAATTGCCATCATTACCAGCTCCCTCGTATCAAGGATAGGTTTAGTATAGGAGAATTGCCGTGCCTTTTCAACGGAAAAAAACCCGGACGCTCTCAAACGACCGATTCCTGCTTCTGGACGCCTTCCACGCCCCTATCCTTGCCGCCGCTCTTCACGATCCAGATAAAAGCGAGCAGGGAGACCAGTATGACCGAGGCCATGGCCACGTACCATTCGCGTATGCCGCTTTCCGGCAAAGCAGCCGAAGGCGCCGATGAGCCCGAGCTTAACAGAAGCCCTCCGAAGGCTGCCCCGAACATCATGCCCAGATTGCGGTTCAGCGCGATCATGCTGCTCATCATCCCAAGATTTTGCTTAGGCGTCCGGCTCATTATAATGCTGTTATTAGGAGCGGTAATCAAGCCCATGGAGCAGCCGAGCAGCACGACGAAGGCGACCACGTAGACGATCCGCGTATCCGCCTCGAGAAACCCTAACGCCGTTAACGAAGCGGCCATGCCGCCGAGCCCCAGCATGATGAAGGGAGCCGAACCGAACCGGTCGGAGCTCCCGCCGCTGATCGGAGCCGAGACGATCAGCGAAACGGGGTAGGCCATGACGATAAGGCCCGCCACCGCCGGACTAACCCCCATGACGTTACGAAGCAAAACGGGCAAGACGAGCTGCGTCGCGAACGCGGCCGCATACGTCACGACGGTGAGGAGTACGCCGAATATAATATAGGCATGATTAAATAAACCAAGCCGGATAAACGGATGCCGCCCGGACGCCATCCACCTCTCCGACAGGCTCCGCCTGGCGAATAGAATGGCAGCGATGCCGAACATGCCGAACAAAAGCCAAACGGAGGCGCTCGTCCAACCCCAAGCATTGCCCAGGTTCAGGGCAAGGACAAGCGCGGTCAGCGATACGGAGAACAGGGCAGCGCCCGGCATATCCGGCGCAGCCTTTCCCGCCGCGCGGTCGGACGGCAGGTAACGCTGCGCAAGCAGCCAAGCGCCAAGCGCGACGGCGCACAGCAGCCAAAAGTTCGTCCGCCACGAGAACCACTCGATGACGGCGCCGCCGAGGCTCGGCCCGATCAGCGCTCCCGCCGCAACGAACGTGCTGACCGTGCCAAGGGCGCGTCCCCGTTTATCAGGCGGGAAGAGGGCGACGATCAGCGCCATATTGTTCGCTTGGTACATCGACGCGCCGATCCCTTGCAACACGCGAAAGGCGAGCAGCGCGGGCAGGTTAGGGGCAAGCGCGCAGCCTAACCCGCCGAGCATAAACACGAACAGCCCGGCATTATGTACCTGCCGCTTGCCTTTCATGTCCCCGACCGCGCCCATCAGCGGCAGGCAGATCGAAACGGCCAGCAAATAAATCGTCACCACCCATTGCGTAGTCGCAACGGATTTGCCGAAATCGTCCGCGATGTCCACGAGCGCGATGTTGAACATGCCCGCCGACAAATTGGACAGAAATGCTCCTAGGCATATGACGTATTTCATCCCGTTCATCGGTTTCGTACGGACGGCCGTCAGCCCGCCGACGTTACGGTCTCTTCCGCCAACGCTTCCCAGGTTTCGATCAACTGCTCCGTCCGCACGACCGATCCGAAGAAGCCGTCGATGTTCTCCAGCGTCATCCGGTGCGCCTCCTCCGAGAACGCCGCGCACGCATCGGCAACGAACGCGATGTTATAGTCCAGCATGTAACCGTGCCTTGCCGTCGACTCCACGCATACGTTGGTGCTGACGCCGGTCATGACGAGCGTCTCGATATTCAGCGTGCGCAGCACGGAATCCAGCCTCGTGTTAATAAAGGCGCTGTAGCGGTGCTTATTTACGATAATATCGTCGGGAAGCGGCGCGACTTCATAGAACTCCGCTCCCCAAGTGCCCGTCCGGCATACCTCGCCGGAACGGCCGTCCGAACGGCTTGTCCATGCGGCCGAATCCGTCGCCCTCTCGTGGAAGGTCTGGATGAAAATAATCGGCACCTTCATGCTTCTGGCGGCGCGCAGCAACCCGTGGAGATGCGGCATCATGCCCTTCACGGCGCTCACGTCGCTGCCCCTTCGGGCGCACGCCCCCTCCGGATGACAAAAATCGTTTTGCACGTCCACGACGATTACGGCGGTTTTAGCCGGCGTCAGTTTTTCTTTTACCAAGCGCATCCTCATCACCTCGTCATTTAATCGATCCGTTATTTCGCGTTGTTTACGAACTTCATGTCGACCAAATCATCGTACGTATAGTCGTCCGTGAAAATGCCCGTCTTCCGCATGACATCCATGTCGTTCCGCAGCGCTTCCTCCGAAATTTGCCCGTCCGGGCTCCACAGGCTGTCCGCATAGGCGCGTTCCACCGATGCTAGCAGCGCTTCTTCGGTCATCGTCGGAAACTCCAGCTTCGCCTGCTCCGTCAAATAAGCTTTGTCGTCCTTGACTTTGCGCAACACCTCCACGATCGCATTCACGAAGCTCTGCACGGTTTCTGGCTCCTTCTCGATCGACGACCGCTTCACGCTGAGCACGGAATAGGCGTAATCTCCGAGCGAATGGAACTTATAGAACGGCTCGTCCCATACGCCCTTGGCCATTCCGTCGCTGACTTGCGGCTCGGCGCCGTTCGCGGCGTCAGCCGCGCCCTGCTGCATCATCGCCACGACCGCCGAGCTGTCGGCCGGCTCCATGAGCTGCACGTCTTTGTCGGGATCGAGCCCAAGCTCGATCAGCAAGTACCGGCTGAGCAGATTCGGGGTTCCCCCGTGTCGCCCGACGATCAGCTTCTTGTCCTGCAGGAAAGCTTTCAAATCCTCCGGCGAATCGCTCGCGGGAGCCGTCCCTTTCTTGGCCATCAAATACACGTTGGCCCGGTTGACCACGTTAACGACCGAAACGATCGGATCGTCGTTCTTCTTGTTGGCCATGGCGTTCGACTCCGGCCCGCCGATCACCCCCCAGGCGTCGCCGCTTACGACGGCCGTCACGTGCGTGCCGCCTGCCGCGGTAATTACGCTGACATCGAGCCCGTGTTTTTTAAAATAACCGTCGCGCTGCGCGATATAGAGCGGCAGGTAGCCGACGGAATGAAGCGGCTCCGCGATGACGAGCTTCTTCAAGGAGCCTTCTCCGGCGGCACCGGCGGCGTCCGGTTCGTTCCCTTCCGCGTTACCGGCGGTCGTTTGGCCGCAAGCGGCAGCTAATGCCAGGACGCACATGCAGAGGAGCAGGGCAATTATTTTTCGGGTATGCAACATGGTTTCTTCTCTCCCTTGGCCCGGTAGGCCTCTCTATTGGTTATTGCTTCACAAACCCTTTGGACAGCCATTTCTCCAATGCGACGACTCCCCAGTACATCAGCATCGATAATACCGAGAGCACGACGACGCCGACCCATACCAGATCGATGTCCAGAATCGTGCCCGCGTATACGATCATCCGCCCGACGCCCTTGCTGGAAGCGATGAACTCGCCGACGATGGCTCCAGCGAGCGCAAGCGCGATATTGATGCGCAGGCTGCTGATCATCCAGGGCATCGACCAAGGCACGACGACCTTCGCGAACACTTGATGACGCTTGGCCCCGAGCGAATACATCAGCTTCTCCATATCGGGATCGACGCTTTTGACGCCGCTGTAGGCGGATAACGCCGCAACGATGACGGTCAATGCGAAGGCGAGCGCGACCTTCGAGAAAAAGCCGATGCCGAGCAAAATAACGACGATCGGCGCAAGCGCCAGCTTCGGCATGGCGTTCAGGACGATGAGGAACGGCTCGCTGATTAGCGCGTAGCGGCGCGACCACCAGAACGATAAACCGAGCAGCGCCCCAAGCAGCGTTCCCGCGACGAATCCGATGATCGTCGAACCGGATGTGTAGAGCAAATCGGATAGCAAATTATGCTCCGCGATTTGAATCCAAGCGGTCTCCGCAATGACGGAAGGGCTGCTCCAGTAATAGGAATCGAGCCAGCCGGCCCGGGTGAAGCCCTCCCATACAACGACGACGAGAACCGTAAGGATCAGGCGGCCGAGCAGCACGAACCGCCTGTCCTTCCTCTCAAGCAGCTCCTCGTCCTGGATAACGGGCGCTTCCGCCCCGTGGCTTGCCTTTCTGGGAATGATGTTCTCGATGACGGCCGATTTCGGCAAGGTTGCCTCGCTTTCGATTTTCATGGGTAATCCCTCCGCTCCTTCAAGCTTTATTAAGAAATCATCTCTTCCGCCTGCGCGGTCTGCCGCTCCTCGGACAACAGCTCCATCAGCCGGTGCTTCAGTCCGGTAAACGCCTCGGAGGTCATGTCCTCCTGCTTCCGAGGGCGCTCCATGTTCACGCTGACCTTCGTCTTGATGCGTCCCGGCCTCGCCGTAAATACGTAAATATCGTCCGATAAGTAGATCGCTTCGTCGATGTCGTGCGTCACGAACAATACCGTTTTCCCGAAATCGCCCCAAATCTGCAGCAGCCAGTTCTGCATTGTGATTCTGGTTTGCGCGTCAAGCGCGCCGAAGGGCTCGTCGAGCAGAATGATGTCCCGGTCGTACAGCAGCGTCCGCAGTAGCGCCGCCCGCTGCTTCATCCCGCCCGACAGCTCGGCCGGATAGTGCTTGTCGAAGCCTTTCAGCCCGTATTTCTCCATGAGAGGAAGCGCCCGATCCACCGCCTGCTTGCGGGGCACGCCCCTGATCTCCATGCCGAGAATGATATTGTCGAGAATCGTCCTCCACGGCAGAAGCATGTCCTTCTGCAGCATGTAGCCGACATGTCCGGTCTTCCCGATAATGTTCGCGCCGCCGGCCAGGACCGTTCCGGTCGAGGGCGGCACGAGACCCGCGATGATGTTGAACAGCGTCGATTTGCCGCAGCCGCTCGGACCGATAATACTGACGAAGCGTCCCTCCTCGATGCTCAAATACGTCTCCTGCATGGCCGTGATTTCTTTGCCGTTCTTGCGGAAGATCTTGCTGATGCCGTTGATTTCGATTTTGTTTCCCATGCTTCATGCCTCCTTTTTATGGATAAAAAAAATCGCCAGTTCAAGGATGGGCGCAAAGGCGCGCGCATGAAATCCAAGAACTGACGACGGATCGGCTCTCCTGACCGGAGCTACAACGCATCATTCAGATAGCTTTCGACGTCCCGATCCAGGATGACGATCGTACCGGAATATTCGGTCTCCAGATCGTAATCCTTCAATATCGTGACGATATTCAATTGGTAAGCATCCTCCAAAGCGGCTTTGATTTCCGTCTTGAAGTGCTCGAACAGCAGCATGTCCAGCCTTCGGGTCGCTCTGCGGTCTCTCTCGTCCAGCAGCTTCAGCACCGGCACCCGGTGATTGATGGAGAGTATGAGAATCTTGTTGCCGACGAAATCCACCTTCGTTCGGCTGACGCCCGCGTTAAAGATCGACATGTTGATCTCGTTATACATTTTCAAAATGTTTTGCTTCATGATTCCGGCAGTCGCTTTCAATTCAACCACCCCTTAATGTCATATTAATTAACATAAAAGCGGGTGTTTGCTTTGATATTTTTCATTATACAAGCATTTCGACCGTTGTCAACTCATTAATTGTTATGAAATTTAACTTACATATTACATTAACATAACACTAATCACAACGCCGAACCACGAAAAAAGCCGCAGCCCCTTATCGCAAAGGAGCCACAGCTTCGTCCGCATGCTTATTAAGCCGGAAAATCCGTTATAATCCCGTCCACCCCGAGCTTCTTCATCCATTTCATGTCCTTCTCTCTGCGGATCGTCCATGCCATCACCTTCCGGCCTCGTTCATGGATTTCGGCTACGAGCTTCCGGTCCAGCTGCTCGAAGTTGTAGTTGATATAAGAAGCGTAAGAGGCCAGCTCATCCAGCGCTTCGTCCGACAGCGGATGCTTGTCCTTGTGAATGAGCACGGCGACCGGCACGTCCGGCATCAGCTCGTGCATTCGCTTCGTCGAGTCGAAATCGAACGATTGCAGCACCACCTTGTCGAGCCGGCCGTGCCGCTTCAACTCCTCCGCCAGCTTTTGCTCGAGCCCGGGGTACAGATGCGGATCCTTCGTTTCGATGAGCAGCCCGATCCTGCCGCCGAACCGGTCCAGCACTTCCCCGAGCGTCGATATCGTCTCGCCCGAGTAGCCGGGATCGTAGAAGCTCCCCGCATCCATGCGCCGAAGCTCGTTCATCGCGTAATCGTGAACGAAGCCCGATCCGTTCGTCGTACGGTCCACTTTGACGTCATGGATGACGGCGAGCTCGCCGTCCTTGCTGAGACGGACGTCCAGCTCAATGTAATCGGCAGCCATCAGCTCGGCGAGCTCGAAGGAAGCCATCGTGTTCTCGGGCGCGTAGCCGGATGCCCCGCGGTGCGCGACGATGAGCGGCGCGTTCGCCGGATTCGGCACGTACGCGGACAGGATGAGCGCCGAACTGCCCAAGAGAAGCAAGAGCAATACGGCTTTGAGCAAGACATGGGATGTTTGTCGACTGGCCACCGCTACTCCTCCTCTCCCGCGCGCCTCTTCTTAGGATGACAGAGCGTCCTGCCGGATGATGCGCAGCAGGCGGTCCGGGCAATTGGTCGTAATCCTCAGGTTCGGATAATCGCCCGCGAGACGGGCCAGCGTCGCCGCATCGTCGACCGTCCATACGCCGAAGTCGATGCCGTGCTCGGCCATTTCGTCTACCAAAGCGCGGGTCGCGAACGCGTGATGCATCGATATGCTTGTCGCGCCCGTGTACCGAAGCTGCTCCGCCAGAAGCGTCGGCTTGCCGAGAAAAATAAGTCCCGTGCGAATGGAAGGCGCAAGCTCCTTCGCCTTCTTCATGGAATCGTGATTGAACGAGGAGAGGACGACCTCATCCTCCATGTCTTGCCTCCGAATGCAGGCGATGACGGCTTCTTCGATGCCCGGGTATTCGTCGCCCAGCGCCTTCAGCTCGACATGCAGCTTGATGCGGCCTTTCGCGAGCTCAAGCACTTCCTCAAGCGTCGGAATGCGCTCGCCCGCGAAGCCGGGCGAGAACCAGCCGCCCGCGTCGAACTCGCGCAGCTCCTCGACCGTATACGCCTTAATCGGTCCCGTGCCGTTGGAAGTCCGATCCAGCGTATGGTCATGCATGACGACGGGCACGCCGTCCTTGGACAGATGAACGTCAAGCTCGATGATCGCGATGCCCGGATCGGTCATCGCGAGCCTGAACGCGGCCATCGTATTCTCGGGAGCGTCTCCCGACCAGCCGCGGTGCGCAACGATTGTCATCATTATCCTCCCCATCCTTTCCTTGCTTTATTTGACGCCGTTATAGACGAACGCTTTGATGATCTGGCGCTGCGACAGGAAGAACACGAGCAGAATCGGCGCCACCAGAATGAGGTTGCCGGCCATCAGCGTATTCCATGTCGCGACGCCCTCCACTTCCCGGATCTTGGCGATGCCGAGCGGCAGCGTGCGAGCGGTCTCGTTCGTCGTCATGACGAGCGGCCAGAAGTAGTCGTTCCAATGGGCGATGAAGCTGAACAAGGCGAAGGTGACGAGCACCGGCTTCACCATCGGCACCATGATTTGCAGGATGATTTTCCACTCGGCCGCCTGATCGAGACGAGCCGCCTCCAGCAGCTCATCCGAAATTTGCATGAACGCCTGCCGCAGCAGGAAGATGCCGAAGGCGCTCGAAGCGAACGGGAGGATAAGCCCGAGATGCGTGTTCAGCAGCTTGAACGCGCTCAGCTCCAGATAGACGGGCAGGAAGATGAGCTGACCCGGAATCATGAGCGTTACCATGACGATGCCGAACAGGAAGCCCGAGCCTTTGAACTTATAGCGCGCGAAGGCGTACGAGGCCGGAATGATCGTGAGCATCTGCAGCACCAGAATGCCGACCGCAATGACGACGCTGTTCACGAAGTAGCTGAGGAACGGCCCCGTGTTCCAGGCGTCCGCGAAGTTTTGCCAGACGGGGTTCGACGGTATCCATTCCGGCGGGAAAATCATCGTCTCCGGCAGCGTCTTCAGCGACGTGGACAGCATCCACGCGAACGGCATGGCGAAGACGAGAACCAGTACCAGCAGCCCGGCGTAATTGACGACTTGAAGAACGGCGCGCAGCGCTCTGCGCAGCGCCTGCTGCCTGCTGCGCACGAATACGCGGTCGCTCTCGGCTGCGGTTCCGATCGGCGTGCCGCCGATCGTATCGTTAACGGCTTTCAACATTTTCACCACTTTCTAACGGTAATGAACGCGATTCGACAACAGCTTGAAGTAAATGATCGTCAGGATGCCGACGATGACGAGCAGAATGACGCCCGCCGCGGAGGCATAGCCGATCTTGAAGAAGCGGAAGCCGTATTCGTAAATGTAGTAGACGAGCGTATTGGTCGAATTGATCGGTCCGCCCTGCGTCATGATCGCGATCGTCTCGAATACCTGGAACGAGCCGATCATGTTGATGATGACGAGGAAGAAGATCGTCGGCGACAGCATCGGCAATATCAGCTTCGTGAACGTCGTCCACGGCTTTGAGCGGTCCAGCGACGCCGCCTCGTAAATATCGGCCGGAATGCTTTGCAGCCCGGCGATAAACACGAGCGCGTTATAGCCGAGCCCCTTCCAGACGGCGACCATGACGAGCGAGACGAGCGCCGTGCTCGGATGGGACAGCCATTGCAGCTTGTCGAAGCCCGCAAGGCCGATCACCCAGTTGAGCAGCCCGTACTCGGGATCCATCAGCCAGCTCCAGAGCAGGGAGATGGAGACGAGCGAAATAATATGCGGGCTGAAGATGGCGCCCTGCACGAACCCGTGGAAGAGGCTCTTCTTGTTCAGCCACAGCGCGAGCAGCAGCGCGAGGCCGGTCGTCAGCGTAACGGTAAGCACCGTGTAAATCGTCGTATTGGAGAGCACCTTGCGGAAGTCTTCCTCCGCGAGAAGGTCCCGGAAGTTCTGCAAGCCGACGAACGTCTTGGTCGGGCTGACGAAGTTCCAATCGAACATGCTGAGATAGATCATGTAAAAAATCGGATAGATGAAAAACAGCGAAAATACGATGATCGCCGGCGCCACCATCCCGTAAGGGCGCAGCTTCGTCCATAATGTCATGTTCAAACCCCTCCGGCGGCAACCAGCTGCCTGGCGCCCGCCTCGATGCCCGAGCGCAGCCTCTCTCCGCCGAGGCCGAAATAAAACAGATGCTCGTACGGGATCGTCACCTTTACGCGGTCCGCGGTTTCCAGCGGCGCGAGAAACGTTTTGACGAAGAAGACGCCGCCGCGCGCGCGAATTTGGTAAATCTGCTCGGCGCCAAGGCTCTCGCGGGTCACGATTTCGCCTTCGATGACATGCCCACGCGCCTCCGGGCCCGCGTTAAGCAGCGCCTGCTCCGGGCGGAAGCCCATGAAGCCGATGCTTACGCTCGTTTGGATGTCCAGCCCTTGCACGTCCTTCATGTTCATCGTGTTCATCGCCGGCGTGCCGATGAATTCGGCCGTGAACAGGTTCTCCGGGTCGTTATACAGCTTCATCGGCGAGTCGGCCTGCTGGATGACGCCCTTGTTCATGACGACGATCTCGTCGCCCATCGACATCGCCTCGACCTGGTCGTGCGTCACGTAGACGAACGTCGTGCCGAGCCGTTTATGCAGCTGAATCAGCTCCGTCCGCATCTGACCCCGCAGCTTCGCGTCCAGATTGGACAGCGGCTCGTCGAGAATGAACACCTTCGGCTGCTTCACCATCGCGCGCGCGAGGGCAACCCGCTGGCGCTGGCCGCCGGACAGGCTTTGCGGCTTTTTGTCCAAGTACGGCGCGAGGCCGACGATCTCGGAAATATCCTTGACGAGCTTATCGCGATCGGCTTTCGCGACGCCGCGGTTTTTCAGGCCGAACTCGATATTACCCCGGACGGACATCGTCGGATACAAGGCGTAGTTCTGGAACACCATAGCTACGTCCCGCAGCCCCGGAGGCGTGTCGTTGACGCATTTGTCGTCGATCCAGATGTCTCCGCCGGATTGCTGCTCCAGCCCCGCGACCATGCGCAGCGTCGTCGACTTCCCGCAGCCTGAAGGGCCGACGAGAACCGTGAACGAACCGTCCTTGATCGTCAGGTTCAAGTTCTGGATCACCGTATCATCCTTGAATTTCTTGCTTATATTTCTCAGCTCGATCTTCGCCATCCGGCCTTCTCCTCCTCGATATGCTTTGTTTAACCGCCCGCATGAGCTCTTCCAGCTCATCCAGCGACGTCAGCCGCAAATCCCAGTCTTCGCCGTCGCTGCTGTGGTAGGGGGAAATAAAGCAAGTCCTCCCGCCCAGCCGTTTCACCGGATGCAGGTCGTTCCACGGGTTATCCCCGATCGACAGAACCTCATGCGCCTCGTAGCCCTGCTCCAGCAGCGCCCCGAAGCAGCTCCGGATACCGTGCGGCTTCTGCGCCCCGCAGTACACTTCCTCGAACAAATCGCGGATTTCCATATAGTTCAGGAAATCGATGCCGGACGCGAGATACGTATTGGTCATGAGAATGCGCTTCTCCACCCTCAGCTCGCCAATCGCCCGGAACAAGCTTCGGCTCACGGCGAATTGGTACGGCTCCAGCACCATCTCCTCACGGACCCGCTCGAACGCCGCCTGCATCTTCTCTCCGGCAAGCCGGTATTTGTGGCCGATGACGGAGGCGATCCCCCAAGGATCGCCGATGTGAATGAGATGCTCCGCTTGCTGCGTCAAAGGCCCGTAACCACCGGCTCGCTCGCCGATCGCCGTTCCGTCCCACGTATAGCCTTGAATGAAGCCGTAATCCTGCCGCACGAGCGCCAGCCCGTCTTCTTTATGATAGAAGTGGCCGAATCGGAAGGCATGCTCCCCTGAAAGTATGGCTCTTCCCGCCTTGACGGCCGCCTCGGCCTCGCGCTCGTGCTCCGTTCCTTCCAGCATGTAGCGGATGTAACGGTCGAGGAACGTATCCTCCTGATAAAGCGTGCCGTCCATATCGAAAATGATGACTTTAATCGCAGACAACCAATCTTCGCCAAATCTCGTATGCAAATTCTCAGCTCCTATGGACGGTTTATTTGCTCAGCAGCTTGTTCGCCTTTTCCGCCGCCTCGTTCATTGCGTCCTGAGGCGCCGTGTTCGGATCGAGAATCGATTTTTCGATTGCTTCCCTGATGATCTTCGTCACTTCCGGATAGGCGCTCTCCATCGGACGCGGTCTCGCGTACTCCAATTGGTCGACGGCTACCTTATACTGCGGGAACTCTTGGAAATGCGCCTTCAAATCCTCGCTTTCGAGGGCGGACAGACGGGTCGGCAAGTAACCGACGTTTTTATGCTGGTAAATCGTGTTTTCCTTGGTTGTCATCCACTTGAGGAATGTCCACGCCGCTTCCTTCTCTTCGTCGGACAGATTGGCGGTGATGACAAGCTGGCAGCCGCCCGTCGGCACGCCGTAATCCTTGTTCGCCGGCATGAACGACGTCTGCATCTCAAACCCGCTGCCCTTCGCAATTTCCAGGCTGGCGTTCACGCCTGCGGTGGAGCCGAACTTGAAGGCCGATAACTGGTTCGCCCAATCCTTGTCCGCCGTTGCGCCCGCTTCGTCGCCGACCGGAATTTTGATGAGCCCGTCTCCGACCATCTTCTTCCAGTACTCAACCGGAGCTACACCCTCCGGCGTATTGAACGCTGCGGATTTGCCGTTATCGCTCAGCATGTTGCCGCCGCTTTGGGCGACAAGCGCTTCATAGTACCAGATGTCGGCGGGAACCGTCATTCCGGTCTTGCCCTTCTCCTTCAGCACGCGGGCATACTGCTCCAGCTCATCCCATGACTTCGGGCCTTCCGGATCGAGGCCGAACTCCTTCAGCATCGTGACGTTCTTGTATAGAATCGGGGTGCTGCGCATGAACGGAAGGCCGTACAGCTTCTCGTCCACGTAGGCATTTCCCATCAGGCCGGGATTGAAATCTTCAAGCTGCAGCTCGGCACTATCCCTCTCCGCGAAAGCCGTCAGCTCCTCCAGCATGCCGGAGCGGGCGAATACGCCGGTCGAGGCGATCTCGAGATCGCTCACCGCCGGGGCGTTGCCCGCGGCGAACGCCGCCTGCACCTTCGCATGCAGGTCGTCGTAATTGCCTTGATGCTCCGCCACGACCTCGATTCGGTCCTGCGACTCGTTGAATTCCTTAACCAAATGCTTCTTCGCTTCTTCAGCCTTGCCGCCGAACGCGTACCAATACTTAATGACGATTTTGTCGGAAGAGCCGGCGCTCACGCCCTCCGCGTTCGGGCTGTTCGTCGCCGCGTTGCCGCCCGCGCCGTTCGATCCGCAAGCAGCGAGCGTAGCGGTCATCACGGTCGCAAGCGTAAGTGCCGTAAACTTTTTAATCATGGTCAGTTCCTCCACCTTTTTTTGTTTGGGATGCGTTTGGAAGCAGCAAAAAGAGAAACCTTAATCCGGCCGCGGCTCGATCGTTCGTCCGCGACGGGTTAAGGTTTCTCCATTGCTCCAACCTATTGCTATTTACTTTTCACTTTGAATGTTAAAGGACGAGTATTAACGCTATGTCATCGCATTGCAAAGATTATATGAATTTCCGCAGCTTCGGCTTCTCCTCGTAGACGTAGGATCTCTTCCAAAGCTCGGGCTTGGACGACGAGATGGCGGCCGCCCCGCTTCGCAGGCAGGCGCGGGCCTGATCCTCGTCGAACAGCAAGCCGCCCGTAATGACCGGCAACGAAGTGAACGATTTGACCATGCCGATCACCTCCGGGATACGGGCGGGCATGATCTCGATCACGTCGGGCTCGATCTGGTTCAAGCTTTTGGCGATATTGTCCAGTCCTTCGGTATCGACGAGGAAAAAACGCTGAATCGTAATCAGGCCCATCTTCTTGGCGGTCTTCACCACGCTCGTCTTCGTCGAAATAATGCCGGCGGGCTTGATGACCTTCGCCAAATACTCCAGTCCGTAAATGTCCGTATTCAGCCCGCCGATTTTCTCCAGATGCAGGAAGACCGGCAGCCCATGCTCCTTGAAGACGTCTACGTACCCCTTCAGCACGCCGATATGGCCGGTCAGCAGGAAGACGCCGCTCAATTGGCCGCTCAGCGACAGTGCCGTCTCGATATGCTTCGGCTCTTTGATGGAAGCGATCATCCGATGCTCGTGAAGCCCTCGGAAGAACAGGTCATGCGGAATCGAGCTTGCCATCCGTTATCCTCCTTGCACCGTCGTCAGCAGGGAGACGATCGTCTCGCGGTCCTCATCCACGCCTCGCGCGTCCGGATTATGACGGAAATGCTTCATATACCGATGCAGGACCTGCGCATGGTCCTTAACCGCCGCTTCCGTCACGTCGCGGGCCGCAATCCGAATCTCGTCTCCCGCGATATCCACGATCCGGAAGCCGTGCTGATCGAGCCCCGCGGATAGCTGCACGAACGTCCAGTTATGCTGCCGGACGATGGAATCCACGTGCGTGTGGCCGTTGAAGAAGAGGCCTTGTCCTTGCTTTTGCCCCAGTATCGACCACATATCGATGTCCCGATGAATCGATCCTTTGTCCTTCTCCGACCTCGCCGTCGTCTCGAACACCGGATGATGGGCGAAGACGAGCATCGGCTTCGAGCCGGAAGCCTGCACGGTCTCTTCGAACCAGCGCAGCTGCTCGCCGTCGATCCATCCGCCCCAATCCTCGAAGTCCATTTCCTTCGCCGTATTCAGAAACACGAGGATCGCTTCTCCGTTATCGATCGCATGGTAATCCTTCTGGCCGGTAAGGGCCAGCACTTCCTTCTTCGTTTGCCCGTAGAGGTCGTGGTTGCCGAGCACATGAATGAACGACCTCTCCTTGCGGCCGAGAATCGCGTATACCTCTTGCAGCTCCGAGGACGTCCCGAAATTCGTCAAGTCTCCGAGCGAAATATGATAGTCGGCGTCCATCTCCAGAAAACATCCCAAATACGTCTCGTAAAAAGCGGCGCGCGCCTCGCGCAGCCCCTCAATCGTCTCGTCGATGTCGTGGTAATGCAAGTCGCCCATCAGAATTAATCTCATTATTGCACTCCTCCCGCTATCGTTATTGTTCCGCTATCTATCGTAACGGGGGAGTATTGCTTGTTCGTTAAGCGGGGAAGTAGTTTTTGTAAAGGCATTCGATAGCGGTCTCGGCCGGTAAGTCCTATTTGGATCGCGCAGCGGCATTCGCCTGACGCAATTGGCGGGGCGAGCAGCCGTATTTGAGCCGAAACGCACGATCGAAATGCGGCAGCGTGTTGAAGCCGGAGCCGAAGCATACCTCCGTCACCGGCAGGTCGGAGCTCAGCAGCAGCGATCTGGCGAATTGCAATCGCAGCTCCTGCAGGCAGTTTTGATAGGAGGTGCCGGTTTGCTTCTTGAACATTTCGCTGAAGTAATTGGCCGATAGTCCGCTCAAATTCGCGATTTGCTCTAACGTAACCGGCTCGCGGAAGTGGTGCTGGAGATAAAGCAGCGCTTTCTCGATCGAAGCGTGGAGAGGACCGCCGAGCCTTGCCGGCTTGCCCGCGCGTTCGGCGTCGTTATGGCGGGCGAGGTCGATGAGCAGCCGCTGGACGCAGCACTGGATGACCGCTTCGCTCTCGCGCCCGGGATGATGGACCTCCGTCCAGATGCGGGCGAATTCCCGTTCCATATCGGCTGCGGCTTCCCCTTCGAACGTATGCATAAGGTTGGCGGCATCCTGAAGCAGGCGGTGCAGCAGACCGTCCTTGACCAGATGCTCGCGGAAAATAAAATTGTACAAGCGGATCGTTACGCCCTCATCGGGGACGATCTCGTGGAAATCCGCCGTCGTCAGCAGAAACGCCGTCCCTCTTCCAAGCCGCAGCGGGACGCCGTTCACGACATGCGTACCGGTACCGGACACGACGAAGGCCATCTCGAAAAAATCATGCCAGTGCGTCGTGATCGTCCGGTCGATCTGATGCTTATAAATTTGGTAGGGGGAGGACAAGCCGAAGTAGTGCTCGCTTAGCAGCCGCTCAGGCGCCGCGTTTCCTTGCATGCCTTTCCCCCCTTTCTTCCAATTAGTTATCGATGTTACGCGTTCACGAACGGGCTGCCCGCCAGATCCTTGCCTCTGGCCAGCCATACTTTATGATTCGCGTTCTTCTCCGGAATGACCTTCGCCTCCGTCGAAAAATACCGCATCGTATAGCCGCAGCGGCGGTACGGGCTTTTGTTCGGCGCGGCGCCGTGAACGATGCGGGAATCGTGCAGCGAGCACTCGCCCGGCTCCAGCTCGAAATAGACCGCCTTCGATTCGTCGACCTTGCGGATTTCCGTGCCGAAAATATTTTCGCTGCCGTCCACTTCCTTATACTCGGAGAAGCCATTATGATGCGTTCCCGGAACGACGCGCATGCAGCCGTTCTCCTTCGTGCTGCGGTCGATCGCCAGCCAGACGGTCACGATGTTGTCGAAACGGTCGAGGCGTCCTTTCCAATAGGCGGAATCCTCGTGCCACGGCGTCTGCTTGCCGACGAGCGGCTCCTTGCAAATGAAATGGCTGGACCACAGGCCGATGTTCGGCCCGATGAGCGGCTCGACCAGATCGAGCACCTCGTCGCTCAGCAGAAACTTCAGCAGCCGCTCGTCGCGGAAATGCGGCGTATCGAGCTCGCTGTTGAGCTTTCTTCCGACAAGCTCCCACTGTTCCTCGAATATCCCCGACAGCTCCGCCATTTTCTCCGGACTGAACAGCTGTTTCCTGTACAGGGCGTACCCGTTCTTCCCGTAATGTTCGATCTCTGCGGACGATAAGCTTATTGCCGTCATCGACAATCCCTCCGATTGCGCTTAGGATAGGTTCACAGTTCCTATACTAAACGGTCCGCTTTCCGAATGCTTCCCTTCGCTTCCGATAAAGTATGCATATTTTCGGATCGGCGCGGCAGGGCAACCATTCTCATTAACAGCTCGGCCGAAGGCCGCGCTTGGCCGGGATTGCTTTGCGATTGGACGGCTTAGCCTTTTAATTTCAAAAACTGAAACAAAATGCGAAAGAAGGAGATTTCGCAGGCGTTTAGTTTCAAATTTTGAAAATAAGTCGGTTAATATGGAAAGATGAAGCGCGTATAAAACCGTTTAATTTCATATATTGAAACGAAATAACGAATGAGTGAAGTCAAGAGCAATTTAGTTTCATTTTTTGAAATTAGCATCGCCGTATCATGACCGTCGAAATTAAAAAAAGGGCTGACTCTCAGGTCGTTTCACGGCCTTTTGAGATAGCCCCTTCATTGCCGCCCTATAACGTCTATTTGCGATCGATCGGCTTCTTTTCTAAACTAGCTCTCGACAGGCCGCTCCTTCATCGCGCCTTCCATGTTCCGGTTGCGGATTCGCAGCGCGGCAGCGAACGCGACGACGCTGCCGATCAGCCCGAACAGAAATAACGAATGGAAGCCGCCGACCATGTCGCTCTGCCCGTATAGAAGGGCGCCCATGATCGTCACGCCGACGGCGGTCCCGATATTACGGCAGAACATGAGGAACGACGTCGCGATCCCCTTCTGATGCGGCTCCACCAGCTGCTGGGCGGAAATCATCGATACCGTGGACGTGAGTCCGAAGCCGAGTCCGAGCACGGTCATCGCTCCGAATACATACCAGAAGCCCGTGTTCGCGTCAATAAGTATAAAGAGGATGCCCGATGCGACGAGCAGGCCGTTTCCGATCAACAGCAGCTTCCGGTAGCCGTACCGCAGTACCCATTTGCCGGCGGGCACCGACAGCACCATCCAGCCGATCGCGAGCCCGAGCAGAGCGAGGCCGCTCATGAACAGGCTTTCCCCCGCGATGTCCTGCAGAAACAACGGAACGAAGCTGCCGATGCCGAAGAGCGCGGCGCATGCGGCGAAGCCGTTCAAATTGATCCAGCGGATCGTCGGATCCTGAACCAGCGATAGCGGCACGATCGGCGAAGGCTGCTTCTTCTCGTAATAATAGAACGCGATCAGGACGGCGGCGCCGAGCGCGGCGAGCGGAACCTGGTACTTCTCCAGCACCGTCACGAGCAGGATCAGGCTGACCCCTGAGGCGAACAGCAGCGCGCCGATATAATCGATGCTCGTCTTCTTCGGCGTGTAGGCTTCCTTGTAAGGCAGCAGCGTCGCGAAGGCGAGCAGGCATACCGGCAAATTGACGTAAAAGATCCAGCGCCAGTTCATGTACTCGACGAAAAACGCGCCGAGCAGCGGGGCGAGGATGGCCGACAGCCCCCACATTCCGGTGAACAAGGCTTGAATTTTGCCCCGCTTCTCGATTCTGAACAGATCGCCCGCGATGATCATCGGGAACGGCGTCATAATGCCGGCGCCGATTCCTTGGATCGCCCGGAACGCAACGAGCTGCACCATGTTCTGCGACAGGCCGCACAGCAGCGAGCCGATCAGGAAGAACAAAATGCCGAAGCCGAATACGTGCTTCCTTCCGAACATATCCGATATTCGCCCTGCGACGGGGGCGAGCACCGTGCAAAAAATCATGTAGGACGCGAACGACCAGGCGTACAGGTCGAACCGGCCCAGCTCCTCGGCGATGACCGGCATCGTCGTATTCATGATGGTCGTGTCGATGGATGCGACCAGCATGGCCAAGACGATGCTGATCATGACGGTCGTTCTGCTTTTCATACTCGCACCTCTCTCCCACGGTTGGAGGCCCGATTCGCACAATTGCCCCTTGCCTTAATCCTTACGGAACGCTTCATTGTAGCAGCGCCTGCAGACCGGCTTGTAGTCTTCGTTGCCGCCGACCTGGATCTGCTCGCCCGTATTGACCGGCTGCCCGTCGCGGAAGCGGATGACCATCGTCGCCTTGCGGTCGCAATACCAGCAGATCGTCTTGATCTCCTCGATCTTGTCCGCCTGCACCAGCAGGTTGTAGCTTCCCTCGAACAGCCGGTTTTGAAAATCGTTCTTCAGACCGAAGGCCATCACCGGAATATGAAGCTCGTCCACCACCCGTGTCAGCTCGAGCACGTGATGCCGCTTCAAAAACTGCGCTTCGTCGACCAGCACGCAATAAATTTTCGAAGGGGCCGCGGCCGAGACGAACGATCGGACGCTTTCGAACAGGTCCGTATCGTCGTGCACCGGGACCGCCTCCCGCTCGAATCCTACCCGCGATCCGACGCGGTCGACGCTCTCCCTTGCTCCGACGGAAGGCGAATAAATAAGCACCGGCTTGCCCTGCTCCTCGTAATTGTGGGCGACTTTGATGATTTCAAACGATTTGCCGCTGTTCATCGTTCCGTATTTGTAATACAACTGTGCCAATCCAATCTCTCCTCCACTACCCGTTCAATATTCCCATTATACAGGAAGGAGACGCGAGCCAAAATAGCAGCCGCGAACAAATGTCAGTTCGCCGCCTCCGCCACGTTTTTCTTGGCCTCCTCCTTGTCGCTGGACAAGAACCAGCCGCCTGCCGCGATCAGGACGAGCACCAGGTAGAACGTTGCCTTCCAGCCCGTGGAATGGGCAAAGTCGTGCGGAATGACCGCAAGCGAAGGGTGCGACAGCGTCACGACCGCCAGCTTCACGCCGACCCAGCCGACGATGACGAACGCGGCGGTCTCGAGTCCCGGCCTGCGCTCGAGAAGCTTCACGAATACGGTCGCGGCGAACCGCATAATGACGAGCCCGATGAAGCCGCCCACAAAAATGACGGCGAAATGGCCTCCGTCCATGCCCCCGATTTTCGGAAGATTCGTCGTCGGAAGGGCGACCGCCAGCGCTACCGCCGCCAAAATCGAATCGACCGCGAAGGCGATATCCGCCACTTCGACCTTAAGTACGGTCAGCCAGAAGCCGCTGCCCTTCTTGGCCGGCTTCTCTTCTTGCTTCTCCGCCGCTTTGACGTCCGCATCCGCCTTCTTGACGACGGCTTTGCGGAAGAGATGATTCAAGGCGACGAACAATAAGTATAACGCTCCGATTGCCTGCACCTGCCACACGTCCACGAGGAACGAGATGGCGAACAACGAGCCGAATCGGAATACGAACGCTCCCGCAAGGCCGTAGAACAGCGCCTTCTTCCTCTCCTTCTCGGGCAAATGCTTAACCATGATCGCGAGGACGAGCGCGTTATCCGCGGCAAGCAGCCCTTCGATCGCGATCAGCACGAGCAGCACCCAACCATACTCCAACAACAAACCTAACTCCATTCCCATTCCTCCTCGTTTTGTTCGGCTAGAAAGCAACAAAAAAAGAGACCTCTGCCTTGGGATAGGCAAAGGTCTCACTAACAACGCCGCAACGTTGCCAATAAAGCCGGAGAATCGGTATTCTCGGATTGACGACTTTATTGTGGAAGCTACTCCCCTTTGTTACTATTGCTAACCGTATGGCACGGCATTCGCGCCGCGCATACAGGTTGTTACGTGCCAAGCCGCGGATAGGTTCCCGATTTTCGAAAAAAATTATCGGGAAGCCTTCTTCCCGCCGATTTATTCCAGAAAGCCTTTGGCCGCGGCCGCAGGAATTTCGGCCTGTCCGCCGGAGGCGGCTTGAATGCCGAGACGCTGGCCGACCTGCTGGTTGATCTGCGTCATCTTCTGCGTCTGCTGCGACACGGTCTGAATGATCTGGCGGTTGGAGTTCTCGTACTTGTCCATCGCCGAGAACAGATCCGACATGGCTCGCTCGACCAGCTCCATGCTCATCGCCGGCTTCGTCAGCGCCTGATTCGCTTTCTCGCTCGTCTCGTTCAGAAGCCGGGCGTTCTCGGCGAATTGGTTGCCCAGCATTTCGTTCGTCGAATTGACGGCTTCGATCGCCTTCATCTGATCGTCGATCGCGCTCGCGATCAGCACGGACACCGACATGAGATGCTGCGTCTTGTCGATCGAGCTGTCCAGCGCGTCCATCAGCTTGTCGTTCGTGTCGTTGATGATGTCCGTCGCGGCGATCGCCTGCTGGTACAGCATGATCATCTCCGTGTACGTTTGCAGCTTCGTGACGACCTTCCGCAGCCCGCGTTCGAGATACGTCTTGCGGTGCTCGTTCTCCGGCTTCGCGATCTCCTCCTCGAACATTTGCTTGAGGCGGTTGCCGTATTCCACGAGCAATTGCAGATCGTACACGTTGTCGAGGCTGCTCCGCTTCAGGTTACGCATATGGATGACGTTTTCCTCAAGGTTGTCCCGGCCGTCGCGCAGCGACTTGACGATCGCCTGCACGTTCGTTTTGGCCGACTGGTACTTGTAGATGTAGTTTTTCATCGGCGCCTTGCGAAGCAGCTTCTGAACGAGCGACAGCTGCTTGCTCCGGCTCAGCTCCTCCACCTCGCCGCGCAGCTTCAGCATGTTGTTCGTCACTTCGTTCCGTTTGCCGGACATCAGATCCGTTAGCGGACGCTCCAGCAGCGTCAGCGTCTGGCTCGAACGCTCCAGCGTCTTCTGCCCCTTCTTCGTAATTTCGTCCATCAACGAATCAAGATGCATGGCGTCGGTTGTCGCCACCTTCTGCATCGTGTTTTGGACTTCCTGCTCCAGCTTGTTCAAATCCTCGTTTTTGATCGAGACGAGCTGCGTGGCCATCGGTTCTTCCCCCTTTTTAGTCGTTCAAGCGGTACCGCTGTTGGATGAGCTCGGCCTTCGTGCGGAGCTCCATAATATCCTTTTGTTCGAGCGTCTTCGTGTAGAAGGTCAGCTTCGAATCGACATCCTTGATGCCGTCGAGCAGCAGCCGCCGGTTTTGCCGCTTCGCCTCGCCGCTCAGCCTCAGGAACGGGTTAATGGTCGAATTCAAATCCTTGCGGACGAGCCGGACGATATTGTGGTTGATGCTCGCGTCGCCAAGCGCGACCAGATCCGGGATCAGGCGGTTCAAGCGGGTCAGCAGCGCCAGCGTCTTCTGGACGATCTCGTCGTCCAGGTTGTTCTTCTCGCCTTCGAGCAAAATCATATCCTCGATGATGCCGATATATTCCAGGGCGGACGCAAGCTCGGGATCCTGAACGGCCGCGGGAGCGGCCGCCTGCTGGGCGCTGTGCTGCTGCTGCGGGACGTTATGCTGCTGCGAGCCGCCAAATGGCGCTTGCGCCTGCAGCGGGGCGGGCTGCTGCTGCACTAGCGGCGCCGGCTGCCGCTCGGCTATGCGGGCGCTCTCTTCGACCGGTTTGCCGTTTCGTCCGCTCCAAAGCAAAGCCCCGAATAATCCGATCGCCGGAATCGCGATCGCGATATAGGGCGACGTCACCCAGTACGCGACAAGCCCGACGACATAGCTGCCGAGCGCGATCGCCGCCGTCTTCTTCATCGAACTCTTCAATGTAGCACCTCCAACCTGACTGTTCCGCTTCGTGATGCACGCCTGTTTTATCTATTAATTATCTCGTTTTTTGGGCCGCGAAGTCAATTTGTAAATCGGGCTGCTTCATGATGAGCGGCTGCTCCACGTAGCCGGCCTGAATGCCGAACCGCGGAGCCGGCGGCTCGATCGGTTTGCCTTGGAGCGCCTGCACGGCCAAATACGGCATGTTGACCCCCGACAAGCAAGTAATGTACAAGCCGCCCGACATGCGGGGATTGATCTCGAGCAATTTCGGGACGTCGCCGCTATAGCGCACCTGAATGTTGAACGCATACGGAATTTTCAGCGATTTCGCGATTCGGTCCGCTATCTCGAGCAGCTCCGGCTTCGCCTCCAACAAGTACGTCCTTCCGGTCGACTTGCGTCGCGGAATCGCCGTCATAAGCTCGCCTTCGGCCGACGCGACGCAATCGATGCTGTATTCGACGCCGCCGAGATACTCCATGACCATCAATGGCTCGAAGCGCTCCGCGCGCGACAGCGTATCGTACGCTTGCTTGAAGCTTGTGGACAACGTGACGTATCCGTACAGCTCGCGCAGCGGATCGCGTCCGTCGTCGATAATCCGGAAGCCCATGCCGCCTTCGGATTTCGTCGGCTTGAAGCACACTCGATGACCCGCTTCGGCCAATTCCCCGCAGGCGCGTTTGAATTGCTCGGCCGTATGCACGACGCGGTAGTCCGGAATGTCCACCAGCCCTTTACCCGCAATCGCCTCGTAAAATTTGTCCTTCTCGACCATCGAATCGAGCAGCTCGGTGTCGCGGCACACCATTACCTTCGTGCCGATCTCGTCGAACAGATGCGCGTAACGCGCAATCTCTTCCATATGCAGGCGGGGAATGAACAAATCGATGCCGTTCGTCCGGCAATAGTCGGCGCAGTACTCCGCATACTCGCTGCCGTACAGAGCAGGCTCCGTCCCCGGATGATCGGAGGCGAGCAGCGACATGTGGTTAATGTCGGGATGCGTGCCGAAAAACTCGAATTTCTCGCCGTCCGGGTTGTTTCTGATCATATTAATGTAATGATAAGCGACCGAAAACCAACGGTTCATATAAATTTTTGTCATGGCTGGCGACCTCTTCCCTGTCTATTAAGAATGGTGCGGCACGTTCCGATCGGCTCCGCCGGCCGCGGCGTGCCTGAATATCGCCTCCAGCAGCTCCTCGGCGGCATAAGCCCCTCTCGCTTCGGTGAACCGGATATGCGGATGCGAGTCATATACGCGTCCAAGCTCGCCGTGCGCGGGCGCGATCGCGTAATCGGCCGCGAGCAGCAGGCTCTCGTCGAGCAGACTGTCTCCGGCGGCGTATACATAGGCCGAAGCCAGCTTCTCCTTCACGTACCGAAGCGCGGCTCCTTTGCTTACCTTCTCCGGAACCAGGTAAATTTTACGTCCTTGGAGCGAATAGCTCCAGCCGAGCTCCACCGCCTGCCTCCTCAGCTCCTCGAGCTGATCCAGAGGCAGGCTGTCCCTCTCGACGACGATGGAGTAGAACAGGTCGTCGCACAGATCGGTCGACTTTACCCAGCTCGGGGAGGCTATCTTGGCGAACAGCTCGCCCATCTCGGCGCTTCCCGCGCAATACGTCTTCACGGCCTCTCTCACGTGCCGGTCCCATTCCCGGTCGATCCGTCCCTCTTCGAAGATCGCGCCGCCGTTGCTGACGATCGCATACCGCGGGCGAAGCTGCTCCTTAATGCCGAATATGCGGTCGTACTGCGCCGGAATGCGCGTCGTTACCGGCACGAAGGAAAGCATCGAACCGAGCTCTCGAAGCTTGCCTAGCGCCGGCTTCGTCATATACGAAATATGCCTGCCCTCATACAGCTCGACCGGCACCATGTCCTCAATCTCGATATTCCCTTTGGAACGGGCCGAATAGATGAGCGTCTGGTCCAAATCGCTCGCGAATATCATTCGCTCTCCCCCTTCACCGCTTTAATAATCCCGCAGCAGGAATACGTCATATGCGGATACTCCTCGACGGGCACGCCGCGATCCTTCGCCAGCAGCAAAATAGGCTTCAGATGCGGGTTGTCCGTCCGGTCGACGAGAATTTTCCACGGCACCCGGCGAAGCAGGACGCGCGTCGTCTCGCCGACGCCGGGCTTGATGAGATTGATGTCCGCGATGCCGAATTCTTGTTTTATGCGCGCGATGTCCCGCATTCCTCGCCACGTGACCGTATGATCGGCCTCTTGTTGACCGAATCGCTCCGCGGCACGCTTTGCCCTCTCCGTCACCCGGCCGAAATGCGCCGATATCGTATCGACGAACTGATTCGATACGTCCGAGCCGCTCCACTCGCGATAATATTTCGCCCCGTGGAAGTCGTCCGGCCCGATCAGGTCGTCCCGCAGCACGGTGCGGCTGATCAGTCCCGACACCGTCGCGTTCAAGCACGCGCTCGGGATAAGCAAGTCCTCGCGCGTTCCGAACAATTCCGCGCAGTGGCCGGGGTCGGCCAAGACGGCCAGGTCGTCGTCAAGCCGTATGCCATACTTGCGCTCCATCCCGGCGCACGCTTCGGTCAGCACGCCCCGGATCGCGCCTTTGCCGGTCCATCCGTCCACGAACTGCACGCGCTCATCCGGGTGGTTCTGATGGATGTAGCGCAGCGCGTTCTCGTCGATCCCTTTGCCTCGAATGATCGACAAGCTGTAGTGGGGCAGCGACACGCCGTAGGCATGCTGGACGTATCGCTTGATCAGCACGCCCACCGGCGTCCCGCCTCTCGCCAAGGAAGCGAGCACGATGCCGAAGCCGCGCCTTGCGACGATGCGCTCGGATACGATGCCGACGGCCTCCGCGAGCGCAAGGGCGGAATCGCCGAGCGTATCGCGGAACAGCCGGATATAGGCGGGCGTCGGCTCGTATTCGATCGGCAGGCTCTCGGAATAGTGCCCGCCCGATTGCATGGCCGATTCCCGCTCCTCGGTGCGCCGCTCCAGCCGGAGGCCGCTCAGATCCTTGAGCAGGAACACGACGTCCTCCGGCGAATAGCTGCCGATCGGCGCCGGATCCGCGATCCGCGCCCGGCCGCAATAAACGATAACAATGCGGGGAATCCCGAGCTCCCGGAGCGCTCTCTTCATATCGGCGAGCCGCTGTTCGGGCATCTCGCGCTCCATGAACAGAATCATTTCGTCATAATGGCCGCGCGGGATGTTATACATGAAATTCGTCACGCCGGAATGCTCGGGCGACTCGAAGCGGTATTTGGAACGGACCGCGTAGCCCGGGTCGTCGGACGGATGAATCGGGCTGCGCGTGCTGGATTGGTACCATGTGTCCGAGCCGAGAAGCGCCGCGATCCGCATCGGAACGTACATGAACTCGCCCGTCCCCATGCAGAGCGTCCTGCCGCCCGCGCGGTGCCCGCCGATTAACGCGGCCGCCCGGCCGATCTCCCGGTCGAGCCGGCCGCTCTCCTCCGAAGTTAGGCCGAAGCGTCCCGTATGCTTTAAATAAAACGCGTCGCCGCTCCCGGAAGCAAAACCCTCGAAGCAGGCGCTCGCATCGAGCTCCCGAATTTCCGGTTCGCACGCCGGTACGGTCTGCGCATGCCGGGCGTCGTCCCGATCCTCGCCCTCCACCGGGCCGCCGTGCACCTCGATGTCGCCCGACACGAGCGACAGGCAATCGATATGGACGCCCAGCTCCCGCATCGCTTCGCCGAAGCGGTCGGCGTCCGCATGCGAACGCCAATCGAGCAGGCTGGCGACGACGTAATTTTTGCGGCCGTATTTCCGGTGCAGATCGCGAATAATGTTGAGCGCGGTTTTGCCGGTCGTCAGCTCGTCGTCGACGAGCACGATCGTCTCCGCCTCCGCGAAGATCGCCGGATCGGCCGCATAGCAGCGGTGGGCCGTCGCATGGGAATGCTCCTCCTCGAAATCGATGCAGGAGGCCATCGAAGCCATGCTCTCCCTCGTCGTATGAAGGAAGGAGGCTTCGCCCTCGAACAGGTCGAACATGGCGTGGCCGAGCGCCGTCGCCGTCTCCGCGAAACCGATGAACAGCGTCTTTTCGTCCACGGCCATTTTATTTTGCTTAAGCGCCTCATAGACCTCGCCGGCTATCTCCGGACGCTCGAAAGCCTCTACGATCCGCTCCATCCCTACCGGAAGGGCGCCGCCCTTGAACTCGCGGTAGAGCAGCCCGAGCGAAGCGCCCGCCAGCAGCGAGACATGCGGCCTGACGGGAATATGCTTGCCCAGCACCTTGCTGACGAATAAGAAGCTGCGCTTCTTGTTGATCCTGGCCGCCATTTGAAACAGATCGTTCAGCGGGATGCCGAAGCGGTTGTCCCTGGCCTCGATCGAAACCTCTAAATCTCCCAATATATTAAACGATTGCCGATTCCCTCTCTTGCGCGAGTAAGCAGGTGAAGTTTTGGTTTTCATTTAGCACCCCGTATACGTTTGCTCTGATCATAATGCGGCCGGCCCATGTCATATGCGGCTTGAACTCGTTCATTTTGTTCGAATAACGGCTCTTCATGACGCCATGATCGCCCTTGCCGTTCTCGATAATGTGAAGCGCGTCCATATATTCCTCGTGGGTTACGACGTACATCGACTGCACCGGCCGGATATGGGTCGGGTGGATGATCGTTTTGCCGATCATGCCGTTCTCCTTGTCCATCGCCACCTCGCGAATAAGACCGTCTACGTACCGGTTAATATAATCCATCCGCAAGATCCGGCCGCTCCTGCCCATGCTTTCCTCGAAGGGAGTCTGCCTCAGCTGCGGCTTGAAGACGCGGTCGCTCTTGAAATATTCCCATACCGGACCCGAGATGACGTAATGGTCGTCCATCCGTCCGAACACGTTGACGATATCGGCGATGCAATCCCGGATGACGCCGATGTCGTAGATCGTATGGTCCGGGCTTCTGCGCAGGCCGAACAGGCTGGAGAAATCGGTCGCGCCGATTCGCACGTTCAGGATGTACGCCTTGTAGGACCGCAGCAGCTCGAAAATGCCGAGCAGCGCTTCGATCCGTTTCTCCCGGTAAATGACCTCCGAGCTTTCCAGAATCGGCATGCCGTACAGCGTCCCGCGGGACGCTGCGCTCCGCCTGTTGTATTCCGCCAAAATCCGCAAATATTCGCCGCCGGTTTCGACATTGAATTTGGGGAACACGATTCCCGTCACATACTCGATTTCTTCGCCGAAGAACGAAAGCAGCCGCTTCAGCTGGTCGACGGACCGCACCCGGATGAACAGCAGCGGGACGTTGCCTTGCTGAAGCAAGCCAATCGACAGGTACCGGCCGATCTTCAGCAGCGATTGCTTGAGCAGTTCCTCGGCATATTCGATTTGATTGTCGCCCACCGCATCCTCGAGGTCTATTACCATCGACACGAGCCCCTCGTGTTTGCCGGCCGCCAGATCGTCCGCGATGCTTTCCTTGGTGGCGGGCATGTAGAGCGCCGCGCCGACCGCGTGGGCAAGCACTTCTTTATCGGCTTTATTGTCGAAAGGTCTCGGAAGGGAATGGAAGAAGGACTGTTCTTCATCAACGGTAAGATAGTTAAAGTACCTCAAAGGTTATTCCTCCTCAAAAAGATGGGCTTGTCCTGCGCGTTTGCGTATGCGGATATGAGCGGCAGCGAGTCGAGGGTGAAAAAATATCCCTCACGTTTCGATGAGGGACTGTCGGCAGCTTTGGCCGTCGTTCGTCTTGGCTATATTCGCCTGAAGCGTCGGCAACCGGCTGAAGCGGACGGGAAAAGCACCCGCTAATTTTGCCCCATGCGGCCGGGTGAATCGGTTCGTTCGGCTAGGTGACGGTCCCGGCCCGCCCGAGCAACATTAGCTGACGCTCTTCCGATCGGAGCGGCAGCGGCGCTTCTACACCGATAGGCCGTAATTGCGGCACACCGCCGCGAGTCCTCCGGTAAATCCGGAGCCGACCGCCTGGAACTTCCACTCCGTTCCGTGCCGGTACAGCTCGCAGAATACGATCGCCGTTTCGACCGAAAATTCCTCGCCGAGATCGTAGCGAAGCACCTCTCTGCCCGTCGTTTCGTCGACGAGGCGGACGAAGGCGTTCGAAATTTGCCCGAAGTTCTGATGCTTGGCGTCCGCGTCGTGAATCGTGACGCTGATGCCTATCCGATGAATATGCGGCGGGATTTTCGCGAAATCGATTGTGATCTGCTCGTCGTCGCCGGCGCCTTCGCCCGTCCGGTTGTCGCCCGTATGCTCGACCGCTCCGCCGTAGGCGATTAGGGAATTGTAGAACACGAAATCCTTATCGTCCCGCGCCTTGCCGTCCTGATGCAGCAGGAACGCGCTCGCGTCCATATCGTAATCGCCGCCGCCCGCGTACTTGTTCGTGTCCCAGCCGAGGCCGAGGATGGCCTTCGTCAGGCCCGGATTCGTCTTCGTCAGATCGATGCGCTGCCCCTTGGACAGATTAATGGACATCCCTGCACTCCTCCTTCGCGATAATGGACCGCCGCCCTAGGTTTGAATGCCGAAGTCGCCGCACAGTCCGGCCAAGCCGTCCCGGTAGCCGCTGCCGACCGCGCTGAACTTCCATTCGCCGCTATGCCGGTACAGTTCGCCGACGACGACCGCGGTTTCGACCGAGAAATCCTCGCCCAGGTCGTAGCGGATAAGCTCGGCGCCCGTATCTTCGTTAATGACGCGCACGTAGGCGTTCGCGACCTGGCCGAAGTTCTGGCTGCGGGCGGCCGCGTCGTGGATCGTAATGCAGAAAGCGACCTTCTGCGTATCCGCGGGCACGGCCGTCAGATTAATGCTGATCGTCTCGTCGTCGCCCGCGCCGACGCCGCTTTGATTGTCGCCGGAAGAAACGATCGAGCCGTTCGCGTTGGATTTGTTGTTATAGAAAATAAAATCCTTCTCGCCATTCACCTTGCCGGACCCGTTCAGGCAGAACGCCGTCGCGTCCAGGTCGAACTGGCTGCCGCCGTCGTATTTGTTGACGTCCCAGCCAAGGCCCACTTTGATTTTTGTCATGCCCGGATTGGACTTGGTCAGATCGACCTTCTGACCTTTGGATAAATTAACCGCCATGAGAATGCCTCCTCGAAGGATGTAGGATCATTTTAAAAAAAGGGCCGCACGAGGCGACCCTTCGCGTTAAGTAAGGGGCTGTTAGTTGGTAGCCAGGCCGTAGTTGCGGGCAAGGCCGGCAAGGCCGTCCTGGAAGCCGCTTCCGACCGCGCTGAATTTCCACTCGCCGGAGTGGCGGTAGAGCTCGCCGACGATAACCGCCGTCTCGATGGAGAAGTCTTCTCCGAGATCGTAACGGATCAGCTCCGTGCCGCTTTGCTCGTCGACGATGCGAACGAAGGCGTTGGACACTTGTCCGAAGTTTTGGCTGCGCTCGTGGCCTTCATAGATCGTGATGCAGAACGCGATTTTGTCCGTTTCGGCGGGAACCGCCGCCAGATCGACCGCGATCTTCTCGTCGTCGCCGTCGCCCGCGCCCGTGCGGTTGTCGCCCGCGTGCGCGACGGAGCCGTTCGAGTTCTTCGGATTGTTGTAGAAAATAAAGTCGGATTCGGAATTCGCTTTGCCTTGCGCGTTCAAGCAGAATACGGAAGCATCGAGGTCGAAGTCCTTGCCGCCGTCGTACTTATTCGTATCCCAGCCGAGACCGACCAAAATTTTCGTCAGCCCGGGATTTGTTTTCGTAAGATCGATTTTCTGACCTTTGGATAAGCTGATCGCCATTGTGTGGATGCCCTCTTTTCTCTATCAAATTATTGGTATTGACGAGCAAGAATGTCGACATGCGCCGCATGCGCGCCTTCGCCGATCGCGCTGAATTTCCATTCGCCGCTATGGCGGTAGAGCTCTCCGACGATCAATGCCGTCTTGCCGGAGTAGTTGTCCGTCAAGTTAAAGCGGATAAGCTCCTGGTTGTTAACCGGGTTGACGATGCGGATGAATGCCGATCGAATCATGCCGAAATCCTGGCGTCTCGATTCGCTTTCGTAAATGTTGACGACGCACAGGATTTTGTGAACGTTCGCCGGCACGCGGTCCAGCTGCACGATGATTTGCTCGTCGTCGCCTTCGCCGTCGCCCGTAAGGTTGTCGCCGGAATGAATGACGGAGTTGCAGCCGCTCTGCTTATTATAGAAGCATACGAGATTTCTTTCGCCGCTCAGCTTGCCTTTCTCGTCGAGCAGCAGCGCCGAAGCGTCGCAGTCGACGTTGGCCGCCTTCTTCATGCCGAAGAAGCCGCTTTTCACCTCCGCCGGGTCCCAGCCGAGTCCGACGATCACTTTCGTAAGGCCCGCGTTTCCTTTGGTCAAATCTACCTTCTGACCTTTAACGAGAGAAATAGCCATTGTATTTGCACCCCCTTTCCGTGAGGTTCCAATTCGTTAACAAGCTATACGCCTATCGGACGACATGCGTTCCAAAAAGTTCGCCTGATCGGATTTTAATCTATCTATAATTCTATAACAAGCCTGCGTCGGATTACAAATTTCTACAAATCAAGCAGGTTGCATCCTATCGGGCCGACCATGAAAAAAAGGTGGCAAATTCAATGAAACCACGAGATAATGAGAACAAACAAATCCATTCGTTCGGGGTGGTCCCATGACATTTCTCAAAAGAAACAAAACCGTCCTCATCTTCGGCGTCCTGCTCCTCATTAACGGGCTGTTTCTCCTCTCCATCCTGCTCTCCAAAAGCTGATGGCGATCCGCGACATCGATGAAGCCGCGGCCGAACGTCTCGCGCATCCGGACAACGGCCCGGCCGCCGTCTACTTCTATACCCCTCTATGCGGCACGTGCAAGCTCGGCGAGCGCATGCTCGAAATCGCCGTCGCCGCAGGCGCCGACACGCCCGTCGCCAAGCTGAATATCAACTACGCGCCGCATCTCCGCGACGTTTGGCGGATCGCGAGCGTTCCATGCCTGGTGCTCCTGCAGGGCGGCGAGCCGGTCCGGAAGGAATACGCGATGAAATCGGTCGATTCCCTGTACCTCTTGCTGAAGCGGAAGAACCCCGGCTGAGGCATGGCGCGGACCGTCAGGCCCGGCCATTCTCCCCGGCCGCGCTTAGGCGCGCCCGCAGCCCGCGAATTTCCTCCATAAGCATCCGCTGCTCCTCCGGATCGTCCGGCTGCGCGCTGCCCATCAATTGCGCCAGGCGCAGGCCAAGCCTCTCCCTCTCGTTCAAGCCAAGCTGCTCTTCGGCCGTAAGCGTCCGGCTGCGGTCGCGCGACATATATTCGTCGTAAGTGCCGGGATATTGGACGAGCCCGCCCTTGCCGTCCATCACGACGAGCCGGTTCGCCGTCTGCCTGATCAAATACCGGTCATGCGTCACAAGCAGCACCGCGCCCGGATAATGCCGAAGCGCCTCCTCCACCTTCTCCCGCGTGCCGATATCCAAGTAGTTCGTCGGTTCGTCTAGGACAAGCAGATTGGCTTTGCCGAAAAACAGCTTCAGAAAAGCTACCCTGCTCTTCTCTCCCATGCTCAAATCGCCGATCCGCTTGAACGCGTCCTCCCTCGTGAACAGGAAGCAGCCCAGAATCGTCCGCGCATGCGACTGCGTCATCCCCGGCAGGACGAGAAGGCTGTCCAGTATGGTCGTATCGTCGTCCAGCTTGCCGAGCTCCTGCTCGAAGTAACCGATGCGCGTCTGAGGATGGATGCTCACGGCGCCTTCCCGCGGATTCAAGATGCCTGTCGCCAGCTTCAGCAGCGTCGACTTGCCCGCCCCGTTCGGCCCGAGCACCGCAATCCTATCGCCTCGGTCGATCGTAAGGCCGAAGCGTTCGAACAACGGCTTCCGTCCGTCGTACGCGAAGCCGACGTTCTCCATCCGGAGCAGCGTCGACGCCGCGAAGCCTTCCGTCTCCAGCTCCATGCGCAGCTGCGCTTCTTCGCGGGGCTTCTGCACCTTGCTGCCGTCCAGCCGCGCCAGCGCGGATTCCTTCGCATGCAGGCGCGAGACGTTCTTCTTCGATTTCGAACGGAGAAAATCGTTCTGTCCCGCCGCCTTGTGCGCCTGCTGGAACCACTCCGCGTACATTCGTATACTCTCGAGCAGCTTCTCGCGCTCCTGCTCCTGCTTCTTGTACAGCGCCTCCTGCGTGCGCAGCTCGATTTCCTTCTGGGCTTTGTACGCGGAATATCCGCCCGGATATCGCCTGCAGCCGTCCGCTTCCAGCTCCAGAACCGCCTTCGCGGTCCGGTCCATGAACGTCCGATCATGCGACACATAGATGACCGTGCCCGGGTAATTTCGCACCCAATGCTCCAGCCATTCGAGCGCATCCGCGTCCAAATGATTCGTCGGCTCGTCGAGCAGAATGAGCTTCGGCTCCCTAACCGTCAGCGCCGCCAGCTGCGCCTTCGTCTTCTGGCCGCCGCTCAGCTCGGCGAACGGCGCTTCCCAGAGCGCCGCTTCGAAGCCGAGCTCCCTTAAGGAGCGCTCGACCAGCGCTTCCCAGCCGTAGCCGTCAAGCTGCGCGTATCGCTCGTACAAGTCGCTATACCGGCCAAGCAGCTCGGCGCTTTCCGGTTCTTCCTTAAGCCGCTGCGTCAAATCGGCAATCGAGCGCTTCAAGGCGTACAGTTCCGGGGAGCCGGCCTGCACGAATTGTTCCAGCGTCAAGTCCGAGCCCGTCTGCGCCTGCTGGTCGAGCCAGCCCCAGTCGGCGAGCGGCAGCAAGCGCCGGACGTCCCCGGCGTCGAAAGCCAGCCTTCCGGTCAGCCCTCGCAGCAGCGTCGATTTGCCTGCGCCGTTGCGCCCGAAGAGCGCGAGCCGTTCGCCTTCCTTCACCTCGAACGTTACGCCTTCGAACAGCTTCGCGCCGTCCCATTCTTTCGTCGCGTTCCTCACTTTAATAAGCGTCGTCATGCTTCCATTCCCCATTTCCGTTATCAAAAAATAAAAACCGCGGCCAGCGGCTCGCGGTCGATTGCGTATGGGGAAATTCGGCTGCGCGAAAAGGAGGCGATGCCCCGCTCCGCTTCGCAAGTCGCGAGCAGGCGAGCATCTCGTCGCGCTCGCAGCCGAATGCTGATTCCTGAAGCCCCCAAATAGACGCACGTATCCCCGACCGGTTCTCCAACATTTGCGAGAACGCCGCTTGCGCATAGACAAGTCGATAGCAGGAAACGCGTGCTTACTTCATCGTTAAGGGGCCCTCCGTCAGTCATCAGAATGGATATGCGTCTATTATACGAGAGAGGCGAAATCATTTTCAAGAAGAAATCGTTTCGGGCGGTACCAAAAAAAGTTAGTACTTGGCGCCGGAAGCGTCAACCCCGATCATTATTCGTAACAACATTCATCGGAGGTGCGCTCATGAACGCGGTTTATATTACGAGCATCGGAAAGTTTCTTCCCGGGCCGCCCGTCGGCAATGAGGAAATCGAGGACTATATCGGCCGGATCGACGGCAAAGGCTCGAAGTCGATGCGGCGGGTGCTCGATCAGAACCGTATCCGTTACCGCCATTATGCCATAGACAAGGAACAAAGAAGCTTGCATTCCAATGCGGAAATGGCTGCGCTCGCCATTCGCGACGCGCTGGATCGGAGCGAGGAGGATCTGGCCGAAAGCATCGGCTTCCTGGCTGCCGGCACGACGCAGGGCGACCTGCTCGTGCCCGGCTTCGCCAGCATGGTGCACGCGGAGACGGGGCTGCCGGTCATGGAGGTCGCGACGCATCACGGCGTATGCGCCAGCGGCATGCAGGCGCTCATGAACGCCTACCTGCATATCCGCTCCGGCGAGCAGCGGACGGCCGTCTCCTGCGCCAGCGAATTTCCGAGCCGCGCGTTCAAGCATACCCGCTTCGAGGCGCAGGCAGCGCTTGCCGGCCGTTCGGTCTCGTTCGATACCGACTTCCTGCGGTTCATGCTGTCCGACGGCGCCGGCGCGGCCGTCCTGCAGCATAAGCCGGCCGCAGGAGGCCTGTCGCTTCGTATCGAGTGGATCGATATCAAGTCGTACGCCAACCACTACGACGTCTGCATGTATGCCGGCGCGAACAAGGAGAACGGGGAGTGCGGCAGCTGGCTCGATTACGCGTCCGTTCAGGAAGCGGCGGATGACGGAGCGGTCAATTTGAAGCAGGACATTCGGCTCGTGAACGAAATGCCGAAGGTCGGCGTGAAGCGCTTTTTCGAGCTGGTCGAGGAAGGGAAGGTCGATCCGTCGCGGATCGATTGGATGGCATGCCACTATTCGTCGCATTTTTTCCGCGAGGAAATTTTCCGGCTGCTGCGGCTTGGCGGCCTGTCGATTCCGGAGGAGAAGTGGTTCACGAACCTGTATACGAAGGGCAATACCGGCGCGGCTTCGATCTATATCATGCTTGAAGAGCTGCTGAACGAAGGACGGCTGAAGCCGGGCGAGCAGGTGCTGTGCATGGTGCCCGAGAGCGGCCGGTTCCAAACCGCCTACATGCTGCTTACCGTTGTCGGCGGCGTGGAGGGCGCCGCCTCCGCATTCGAAGAGCGGCAGCCCGAGGCGCCTCGCCTGGCCTACGACGCGGGCGACGACGTGCAGGCGCAGCTGGTCAGGCAGCTCGTCTCGGTATGGATCGATTTCGAGCAGAAGCTGGCCCGGGTGCCCGTCATTGACAAGCTGTACCGCGGCCGGTTCACCTTGGACGACTATAAGCTGCTGATGATGAACATCCGACAGCAGGTGATCGACGGCTCGCAGTGGATCGCGCGCGCCGCGTCGCATATCGCGATCGAGCATATCGATCTCCGTTCGGCGTTCATCGCCCATGCCCGCGACGAGCATCGCGACTTTCAAATTTTGGAGCGCAACTACGTCGCCGTCGGAGGCGCGCTCGCGGACATCAGGTCCGGCGGCAAAAACATCGGAAGCGAGGCGTTGTCCGCCTACCTGTTCCAGCGGGCGAGCCGCGACAACCCGTTCGATCTGATCGGCGCGATGTGGATCATCGAAGGGCTTGGCTGCCGGATGGCGAGATACTGGGGCGAGATGATCCGCGACCAGCTTGCCCTAAGCGACGAGCAGGTGTCGTTCCTGCTGTACCACAGCGAGTCGGACGAGAAGCATTTTGAACGGCTGGAGGCGGTCGTGCGGCATCCGCTGCTGACGGCGGACATCGCGGCCCGCGTCGCCAAGACGGCCAAGACGACCGCCAGGCTGTACCTGCTGCAGCTGGAGGAGCTGGGAAACGTATGAGCGAAGCCGATTTCTTCAAAAACATGCCGCATGACAAAAACGATCCGAACCCGTTCCTCGCCGTGTTCATGGATCGGAGCATTCCGTTCAACGAGGACGCGAAAGCCGCCTATTTGAAAGATTGCTCCAGCAGGTCGCGGCAGTTCCTGCTTCCCGTGCTGAGGCCGGTCGCGCGGCTCATGATCGCGCTGCTGCAGCTGTATAAAATCGTCGTGCCGAGGGCTTTCACTTCTTCCAAGCTGCTGCACCGCGTACTCTATCTGGGCATGAAGACGTTCGTCAGCCCAAGCGCGAATTATATGATCCTGCGGCATTTCTATCTCGGCTCGGAGGTGCTCGCCTTCATCCGCGACAACGTGCCGGGCGTGCAGATCGAGATGAATCCGCTGAAGCCGACGAGCCTTGCGCCGGTGAAGGACGATTTGTTCCTCATCCACGATTTGAACCTGTACAACTTCATCATTAATTTGAATCGCGAGCTGCAGAGCAAAGGAATCGAGGTGACGAAGCAAGAGCGGCTGAACCTCGCGGCCGTCACTTCAGGCCCGATTCCGATTGAACCGATGCCGAAGCGGTGGACGAACTTCATGGATTTGACGACGGCGATCGAATGCTTCACCCCCGTCTATCAGCTGTTCCTGACGGACAACGACTTCTGGCGGGCGACCAATTCGCTGCAGCTCGACGAGACGATCGGTATTCTCGCGTCGAAGATCATCGGCAGCAACGACCGCCTCGCGCTTATAAACAACAAGCATCCGATGGTGCCGCTCACGACGCTCCGCGCGGGCTTCAGGCTCGTGCTCCACGGCCTCGCGACCGAGCAGCTCCACGCCCTGCTCGTCGAGCTGAAGCAGAAGCAGGAAGCGCAGGACCAAGCGGTCGCAGCTTCGCCGGAAAGGTAGCCCTGCATGGCGGCGATGAACGCGATGACCTTATGCAAAAAGAAGGTAGGCTCCTCCTGTCCGAGAGAGCATACCTTCTTTTGTTTGCAATATACGATTTCGCCGTTCGTTCGGCTACTGCCGCGTCACCGTGAAGCCGGCTTGCTCGAGCTGCGGCACGATGCCGTGTTCCCCTAGCATATGAGCGGCCCCGACTACGACAAAGCGGACGTTCTTCTCCTCGCCGTTCAGAAATCCGGCAATTTTCTCGACCATCGGCTTGTTGCGGTCCTCGAGCATCGCTTTATAAAGCTCCTCGCCCATCGCCGCCTCGTTCGTCAGGGCAAGCAGCTGAGCCTCGTCCCCGGTTGCCCAAGTTTCCGTCAGCTGTTCGAGCGAGGATTCCTCGGCATAATAGCCTTCGATGGAAGCCGTAAGCATCTGCTCCTGCAGCTCCGGAGAGAATTCATCGAACATGCGCAGCTGAGCCTCGATCGATTCCAGCTCGACGACCGCCTGCCCGCTTTCCGTTGCCTGCTCAAGGAAATAAGCATCGATGCCGATCCCCGCGTCGTAGCCCGATTTAAGCGTCGTCAAGTAATCGATCGTCGAAGAAACGCTCCACGGCTTGAAGGCGTCCATCGCCGTCTCCTCCATGCCGTTCTCCTTGAGCAGCTGCACCAGCTTCTTGTATGTATCCTCGGCGATATGGTCCTTCAGCGTCGTGCCGTCCTTATACGCGCTCAAATCGACGACAAGCTGCCGATTCGCCTCGACGTTGGCTTGCCTAATGTCCGCCTCGACGACAAGGATGTCGGAAGCTTCGTACGCCTCCATTATTTCCGGGCGAAGCGGATACATAGCCTCGCTGGCGACATGGATCGAGCCAAGCAGGTAGACCGTATTGCCGGAATTCTCCGCCTTCCAGAGGAAGCCGACCGACGGCTCGTCCTCTTCCAGCGTAACCGCACGGTTCTCGCCGTTCCAAGACACCTCGTAGCCCGCCGCTTCGCCGACGAAGCGCAGCGGTACGTAAGCGGTGCCCTTGACGAGACGGGGAACGACGACGAGCTGCCGCTCTTCCTCGTTGACGTGCGCAACCGGATCGTCCATCCTGAGCGTTACCGTCAAGCCTTCCTTCGTACCCGTCGCGGCCTGCGTCTGCTCGTCCCAGCTATAAGCGAACGCCAGCTCTTCGAGCAGCGGCTCCGCCGGCACGAGCGTCGTGCCTTGCTCGATCAACGGCTGCAGCCCTTCTTCCAGCTCGAGCCTCTCGTCGCCGATCCATACCGTTACGGGCTTCGCCTCCGCTTGAACCCCCGTCGCAAATGAAAATAATAGAGCCAATGCTGCAAGCCATAATGCCATCTTTTTCATTTAATTTCCGATCTCCTTCCGCATTAAAGCAATTATCGTTCACCTAACGATTTCGGCTCCCGCATCACCTCGTCTCTCCTTTTGGTATCCACATTTTAACGATTTCTTCCACGCAATTTCCAGATCGGAAAATACGAATCCGGTTTGCGCTGATCCGCAACAGAAAGAACCGGCTCCTCCCATAGAGGCGCCGGCCTTCCAGTTTCATGCGCGATGCGGTAGCGCCTGTCCTTCGACCGGCTAAGCCGCGCATTGGCCTAATAATACTTGTACATTTTTTTGGCGCGCTTTCTCTTGACGTGCTTGCTCTTGACGTGCTTGCATTTGATGCAGTAACTTTTGACGGGAAAACAAACCTTTTTCCGTTTGCGGCTCGGCTTCTTCTCCACTTTCATGCCAACGGAAACGGCCGTAATCGCCGACAAGCTGATATAGCTGACGACGCCGTCCACGCTAAGCGCGGCGCTTCCGCCGACAATGCCCAAATAGACGCCGGTTTTGGATACGCCGTTAAATTGGATGCGAACATTAGGCGTGCCGACTCCGATTTTGCTTAGAATGCCATGGCCATATTCGTTTTTCTTGCCGCCGTCTTCCTTGCCGCCGCCGCTATCGCCGCTTTTGAAGCCCCAATCCTTCCAGCCCTTGCTTTCCCATTCCCAATCCTTCCAGCCGTTGCTTTTATGCTTGGATCCGTGGAACCACTTGTGACCGCCGCTATTGCAATCTCCTCTGCCTGACATACCGATCTACTCCTTTCTTTCCGAGTTGCTATATCATATGGAAATTCATAGAGTCGGTGTGGATGTTTTGGTAGATTCGGAGGTGGTTTGTCTTATTTTTCGCTATGGCAAAAAAAGCCTAAAGGATGATTGCTCCTTAAAGCAGGCTTTGCGCGCCTCAACTACGGCTCGGCACACATTACAAAGCAGCGTTGGCGTCTATTCCTGAATTTTTTTGAGCAGCTCGAGCAGCCGCTTCTTCTCCTCCCGGCTTAAGGCGCCGAATCGGGATGCCTGGAATTGCTCCTGCACCGGAACGACGTCGGCGTACAACTCCTTGCCTCTTTCCGTTAACGAAACGTATTTATGCTTCCAGGTCTGTTCCCGCTTCACGAGGCCGAGCTCCTCCAGCTTGCCGAGCAGCTGCGTTATATTGCCTTTGGTGACAAAAAGCTTCTCCGCCAGCTGCTGCTGCGTCAGCCGGTCATGGGCGCCGACCTGAGCCAGCACATCGAATTGCGCCGCGGTCAAGCCCCACTGCTTCAAATGACGATGGGACTCCTTCAGGCTCCGGCCGTACGCACGGGACAGTCGAAACCAGATCAGGAGCCCCAGCCGCTCGTCGCGCTTCGATAAGCCGGAATCGAAACGATGCTCGGTCACGTAACCACTCCAATCATGTATATTTGTCATCAGTTTAGTTATAAACTGATATAAAGTCAACTCGGTCCGTTTTTAATCCCCTACCTCGGACTAGCGCAACGGCCGCCGCCGTATGATAAGATAAGCGGATACTGAACGGATCTGCGCACGCTACCGCACGCACTTTTTGTTTTACAACGGATGAAGGAGAAATGACATGCTCCAAAGGAATCATTATTCGCAGCCCCTGCCTCCGGCGGGACAAACGCAGCTGACGACGGCGACGCGAAGCAGGCGGAACCGCAATCGGGCGCTGCTTCTGATCATTTTAGCGCTCACCGCGTATCTGATATGGAAGTCGGTTTGGCCCTTCGAGCGCTCCGTGCCGGAAGAGGAGATCGTCCCCGTCCATCCCGTATCGGAGCTTCATCCGATCGTGGCCGCCAAGCAAAGCGAGCTCATCGCGGAGACGGCCAAGCTTGGCATTACGATTCTGATCACCGACGGCTTCCGCTCGGTCGAGGAGCAGGATGCGCTATACGCGCAAGGCCGCACCGCCGAAGGCGACGTCGTCACGCAAGTGCAGGGCGGGAATTCGTATCATAATTACGGGCTTGCCATCGATTTTGCCCTGCGCACGAAGGCGGGCGAGGTCGTGTGGGACATGCAATACGACGGGAACAAGAACGGCGAGGCCGATTGGATGGAGGTCGTGGACGTTGCGAAGCGGCTCGGCTTCACTTGGGGCGGAGACTGGGCGAACTTCCCGGATTATCCGCATCTGCAGATGGACTTCGGCTACACGATCCGCCAGCTGAAGAGGGGCATGCGGCCGCCGGTCGAGGCCGAGTAGGCGAGGGTTACGCCAATGGCGCTATTATTTCAAAAAATGAAACTAAATCGATCCGTTACCTTTTCGCTCCCGATTTAGTTTCAATATTTGAATTTAAACGATATTTTTTCGCGCTTATCCTTTCGAGATAAGCCAGTTTGTTTCAAAATTTGAAACTAAAATCCCGGTTTCTCCTCTTCCTTTCGGTTTTAGTTTCCGTTTTTGAAATTAACCCCTGCCAGAAGAGCAGCCTATTGCGGATAGACTGCTCAACTACCTGCAAACACGACCGTAGTTCGAGTTTCCGAGGGTTGCATCCATTTGGAAGAGGAATTCCTGGAATTCCTAAAACCGGTTAATGTTCAACGAGCGCTCTATCCCCCGCCGCCGCCGGCTTCGCCTTCCCGCCGCGTCTCATCGACAAGTACAGGCTAATGACCAGCACAACGGCGCCGAGCATATAAGGCGCATTGATGTGCACGTCGTAGATCGTGCCCGCGACGGCAGGGCCGAATATGTTGCCGAGACTCATGTAGGCATTGTTCATGCCGGCGACGAACCCCTGCTCGTCGCCCGCCGACTTCGATAGGAGCGTGTTAATGGCCGGGCGCATGACCGAGGTGAAGGTGAAGAAGAATGCCGTCAGGATGAGCACGTAGACGAAGTTGCCGGACAACAGCATGAGCAGCAGCGCCGCGGCCGACAGCAGGAACGTCCAGTTGATCAGCCTCTTCTCGCCGAACCGGTTAATGAGCTTGCCGATGAACAAAGCTTGTATGACCGTCCCCGCAAGCGCACCGACCGTAATAATGATCGATATTTCGAGCGCGGTGTAACCGAACTTCGCGTCGACGAAGAGCGGGAAGATCGCTTCGAAATTCGCCAGTCCGAACGTCAGGGAGAAGATGAGGACAAGCAATATAAAGTAGGATGCCTTGAACGATTTGGCGAACTGTTTGAAAATATTGTCCCGCTTCACGATCGCCGCGCGCGCCGCCGCTCTCGCCTCGCGCGACAGCGACTCCGGCACGAACAGCAGCGAGCCGATCGTCGCAAGCGCCCCTACCGCGGCCGATACGTAGAACGGCGTGCGGAAGCCGAATTCGGCCAGAAAGCCGCCGATGCCCGGGCCGATGACGAAGCCGAGCGACATGGAGGCGCCGAGCAGGCCGAGTCCCTTGCCGCGGCTTTCTTCCGACGTAATGTCCGCTACGTAAGCGAGCATGGCCGGAATCATCGCCGCCGCCCCGACTCCCCCGATTAACCGGGACAAGTAGAGCAGCGGGATCTGCTCGGCGACGGCGAAGACGAGATTCGAGACCGTAAACAGCAGTAGGCCGGCTACGATCATAATCTTCCGCCCGTATTTGTCGGACAGCTCGCCGGCGATCGGCGAGAAAATAAACTGCGTGACGCCGAAGGCCGCGATGAGATAGCCGGCCGTCTTGCCGCCGGCGCCGAATTCCTTCAAAAATTCCGGCAGCACGGGAATAATGAGTCCGATGCCCAGCATCGCGATAAACATGTTAATCATCAGGAACAGCATTTGCTTGTTCCCCTTGGATGTTGCCTGCATTTCCAATCTCCATCCTGTCCGATAAGTCTTTTTTTATAGTCCTGCTACGATTTCATAAGAGCGCAGACGGGCTTGGTGATCGAAAATATGGGCGGCCACCATAATCTCGTCCGCTTGCGTCGCTTCCATGTACCGCTTCAGCTTCCCGCGGACCGTCTCCGGGCCGCCGACAATCGAAGAGCCGAGCTGCTGCTGCAGCGCCGCCTTCTCCTGCTCGCTCCACAATTGATCCATATTGCGGACAGGTGCCGGCAGCGGACCTCTCGTATTGCGGATGAACGAGAGGAACAGCTGCTGCATCGACGTCGCCAGGTACCCCGCCTCCTCGTCCGTATCCGCCGCGACGATGTTGACCGCTACCATGCCGTACGGCTTATCCAGCACCTCGGATGGCTTGAAGTTGCTGCGGTACAAATTCATCGCCGGTATGGTGAAGTTCGGGGAGAAATGTCCGGCGAACGCGAACGGCAGGCCAAGCTCCGCAGCCAGCATCGCGCTGAAATCGCTCGAGCCGAGCAGCCAGATCGGGATGTTCAGCCCTTCGCCTGGAATCGCGCGCACCGGCATGCCGACTTCCGCCCTCGACGGGTCGAGGAACGCCCGCAGTTCCGCCAGCTGCTCGGGAAAATCATGCCCGTTGCTTCTGCGGCTGCCTCGCAAAGCGGCGGCCGTGAGGCCGTCCGTGCCGGGCGCCCGCCCGAGTCCGAGATCGATCCGGCCTGGGAAGAGCGACTCCAGCGTCCCGAATTGCTCGGCAATGACGAGCGGCGCATGGTTCGGCAGCATGATGCCCCCCGAGCCGACTCGGATCGTCGAGGTCCCGGCCGCGACATGGCCGATGACGATCGACGTAGCGGAGCTGGCAATGCTCGGCGCATTATGGTGTTCGGCCAGCCAGTAACGGTTGTAGCCCCACTTCTCGGCGTGGCGCGCAAGATCAAGCGTATTGCCGAGCGACTCGGCGACCGAGCCGCCTTCGACGATCGGGGATACATCGAGGACGGATAGCGGAATGCGGAACGTTTCGTTTATTTGTTGACGGTCTGACACTTTGTTCACCTCTTCTGCATAATCGAGATAGCCGCTGCCGGGTTCGTCCTTCAGCGCGCTTCGGCTTTGGCTTCTCTCTAACTGTATGAATAGCGGATACACTTTGAGTGCGGAAACAGCGCCATACACGGTCCAAGCCGCGTGACGGTTTAGGCCGGTTCGACGCCATACTATCCCGGCAGCCGACCCGCCTTACGCCTGCTTCGTCTTTAACTTCTGCTGGCACTGCCGGATCTTATCCAACACCGTTTGCAGCGTATTCTGCTCCAAGTAAGCTTCGTAGTGAAGCTCGGCCTCGTAGAAGAAGTGGTCCATGACAACCTGTATGTTCGCGGAGACCAAACACTCCTCTTCCGGATTGCCGGAGCACCAATGCGGCTTCAAGGCGCCGCCGGACAACACGCGATAAATTTCGGCCAGCGTAACTTCCTTGGGGTCGCAGCTCAAAATGTAGCCGCCGCCGATTCCTTCCTTCGTTCTCACGTAGCCGCTCTTGCGCAGCGTGCTCATAATTTTGCGGATTCGGGTCGGGTTGGTCGTTACGTTGCGCGCGATCGTCTCGCTGCTAGCCATATGATCGGGCAAATAGGCGAGCAGCACCAAGCTGTGCACCGCCACCGTAAACTCACTGTTCATCTTTACACTCCCTCTCGTGAAGGATACTGTAATACTATTTCATACAGTTAAGAAAGTCAAATCCGAATTTTGCGAGGGAAGGAGAAGCGGCGCAACACAGCCCTTCTCCTCCCCCAGCGCAGACCGATGGACAGGAGAGTTGCACGTTAAGGCTCGTAGCCTTCTTTGACCGTATCCTTCGGATCCCAAATCGACCAGGCCGCTTCCAACAAATTGCCTTGATCGTCTCTGAAATAAAAATATTTCGCTTCGCCGCCGCCGAGAATCCGTAGCTCGCCCACGTCGACGCCTTTGCCCGCTAACTCGCTGTGCGTATGCTCGATATTCGGGCAGTTGAGGGCCATGATGGGAAACGGCGCGCCGTTTCTTGCGATTTCCAGCGGCTTGCGGTCCTCCGTCTCAATGAGCAGGAGCGCGATCGAATGCTGGTGGGGATGATGCAGTACGGCCAAATAAGAGCCCCGGTCCTGGAACTTGTCGATCAGCTTGAACGATAGATGATTCGTATACCATTCCACCGATCGGTCGATTGCCGTCGTAGGGGCGTATACGTAGCCGATTCTGGTAAAAGCAAATTCGCGATTCACCCGGCTTCCTCCTTATCCTCTAAAGGCTATGCTTCCGGCTCCTGGAACACTTGAAACTTGTTCCCGTCGGGATCCTTGAACATGAGCTGCAGTCCGCAGCTTCCTTCGTCCCGGATATCGGCTTCGACCCAGGCGCCCGATTCCTTCAGCGAAGCGTATAGAGGCTGGATTCTCGTGGTCGTGAAGCAAATCGGAAACATCTCGAACGGCGCTCCGTCGTCCGCCCACCCTGTCGTGGAGAAGGTAAGCGGCGTCATGTCAGGGCTCGGCAGCAGGAACAGCCACTGCCCTTCATCCATAACCATAATGGCTCCTCTGCCGGGCTCGACGGGGGAGCGAAGCTTCATCCCGAGCACCCGTCCATACCATTCCGCCGCTTTTTCCGGGCTCGCTACCGGGACATAGGCGCAGTTAATGTTTTTGATCATCGTCATCTCTCCTTAAGGTTTCAGTGCGACATATACGTCGATTTCATTATCGTCCCGGTCGGGCTTGTAGCGGTCGTCCCACACCTCGAAGTCGTATCCGTCCGGCTGGCGTCCATTCTCCTGCATCCAGCGGCCGTACAGCAGGTCGTACGTCCGGCCAAGCTCCGACTCGAGCCCGACATGCGTCAGCTTGACGTATTCCCGGGAAGGAAGCGATCGGACCGCGAATCCTTCGGGAACGGCCGTCCCTTCCGGGACCGCATAACCGATTAGCTGCGTAAACGCGTCCGTATGCGGATTAAATCCGGGCTTCATCGGATAGATCTGTACGAGATAGACGGCATCGGACAAGCGCCCGCCGAACTGCCCGCGCGCCTCCCGCACCTTCTCGAGCGCACGGGTACCGAGCTCCTGCTCGGCAATTTCCCGTAAATTCGCTTCGAACGCCACGCCGGCGACGGTGAAGCCGGCCTTCTCCACGATCGCCGGCTCTGCCGGCGGCGCTTCTTCCGATGCCGATGCCGACGCCGCGGCCGACTCCAGGCGATCCGCATGGCAGCGCAGCAGCTCCTCAACCGGAATTCCGTTAATGCGCATGCCTTCGACCCGGCAATCGATCAGCTCCACGCCGCTCAAGTTGCACGATTCGAATACCGCCGTGCTCAAATCGCTGTTCAGGAAACGGACAGGCTCTACGTTGACCCAGCCGTCGGTTCCGGCTTCCTCCTCCAATTGGCTGACCGCGGCGTCCGGTCGCCGGATATTTTCGAATAAGGTTCCGCCCATCTGCACTTCATCGACATGCACGTTCGAGAAATAGATGTGCTTCCACGCGGAATCGACGAAATTGACATGCTCAAGCGACGTTTCCCTCGCGTCGACGCCGTGAAGCTCGGCTCCTTTCAGGCATACCATATGCAGCTTCTCCCCGCGCAAATCTTCAAGCTCGAAGCCGCCTTTGCGATCGATCATCCTCTTGTCCGTTAAAGCCATCGCCCTCAACCCTCTCCCATTAGCAACGATTAATTGACCCAGACTTCCGAGTAATACTCTTTCATGAAATGAAACAGCTGCTCCAGCTGCCGGACGCCCTCCTCCTCCGCTTCCCTTGCCTGCCGCAGCAGCCGGATCGCGCGATCCGCTTCCGCCGGATCCTTCGGCCGCCCGCCTTCCGGGAACGGGAACAGCTCCCTTAACCGGCCGAGCGCCTCGGCGACCGTCCCGTAACGGGCAGCGGCTTCCCCCGCATGCTTGCGAACGGTGCGCTCCACTACGTTGGCGCCATCCCAGCGGAACGCTACCTCGCGCAAGAAACGCTCGGCGAATTCCCTGGCATCGGCAATGACGGCCGTGTTGTACGCATTGCCGTATTCGTCGGCGCCGCGCCGCTCCATGACGCCGATCCAGGCGTCGTACCCGGCCAGCCCATGCGCGAACCTGTCGCCGAACACATGGGTCCATTCCTTGCCTCGCGCATGGTCCACGATCATCGACAGCGCCATTCGCAGCACCTCGTATTTCGAATGCGGCAGGCTCTCGCTGATCGTCGTCACGAACAGAAGATCGATCTTCGGATTCGCGAACTGCTCGTACGTCAACGTTCCGTCCTTCGAGACGTCCTTGGCGTAAAACAGCTGCTTGTCGTCGTCATAGCCGTAAATCAAGCCGAATTCGGGAACGAACAGATCGAACGCGATGGCCGGAACGCCTCGGTCGATCGATTGCTGAACGAGCGCGATGGTCCGCTCGACCTTATCCGGCGTCAGCGGCGCGGAAGGGTCGGCCAGGCAGCTCGTGAAGCCGAGATTGCACAGATTGCGGCGAAGAATGTACCCGCCGGGGAACGAGGTCGGTCCCGCGGCGTTGACGCTGTCCGGGTCGATATTCATGCGGAAGGCATGGCCGGTTAATCCCATGACGTCCGAGAGCGAATAGTGCTTCTTGTCCGTATAGCCGACCGCCCCGTGTATAGCCGCCGCCGATGTCCATGTCTTCGACCAATCCTTCCGAGCCTCCATGAACGTCTCATCTCCAATCCCGTAAGAAGATTATGATAGTAGCTACAACCTGGGAGGAACCAACAGCTTCCTGCTCGGCAGGCCGAGCGCCGCCCGACGCTGCACGTACAGGCCGATCGTTACGCGGATGCGTTCCTTCTGGAGCTTGGCGCGGGATTTGGACAAGGAGTTGTATACGCCGGCGGTCGTCGTTCCGAACAGCTCGGCGATCTCGGCAGGAGGAAGCTCTCCGAAGAATCGGGCTTCGAAAATGCCGCGTTCCCGCTTGTTCAAGCAGCCGATCAGCTCATGGATGCCCTGAAGCACCTCTTGCCGAAGCAAATGCTTCTCCGGCTCTTCCCCGCTTCTTGCCCCTTCGGCCGCGTGATCCGCCAAGTGGAACAAAATGCTGTCGATGTCGGTGCAGTCGACCGGCTGGCCGCTTCCTCCCGAGCGGGCTTCCGCCTCCGGTCCTTGCCGGCTCCCGAAGCTGCAGAACGGCTTCTCCTTGGCATGCGGGCCTCCGCGCCTAAGCTTCATATAAGCCTGATTGCGGACGATGCGGTGGAGCCACGGCATGAACCGGCCGGCATCGGCGAGCGTACCCAGATGAAGAAACGCCCGGATCAGCGCTTCCTGCACGATATCCTCCGCGAGAAACCGGTCCTTCAGCAGCGAACCCGCAAGGCCCAGCGCCTTCGCCCGATGCTTGCGGACAAGCTCGCCGAACGCTTCCGTGTCGCCCGCTCGGGCCCGTTCGACGAGTTCGCGCTCCGTCTCCCCCGGTGCCGATGGCCCGGCCGGCCAATCGGACTTCCCAAGCTCCAACACGTTCAATGCCATCCCTCCCGCAACATGGATGCCGCCCGCGGCCGAAATCTATCCAACTTTACTGATCTATTTGCAAAAAAATAAATGAAGCTGCCCGAAGGCAGCCTGGATTCCCCGTATTTGCCATGGGAAAATTGCCCATGACCTGATCATAACCCGGAACATGTGTTCTGTAAACCGTTATTTTCAGCCCATCCGTCCGCGCTACCTGTGCTGCTCGTAAACGCCTCGCTTGCTCAGCGCCGCGATCGCGGCCAGCTCCCGGGCCGTCAGCGGCCTGGCCCGCCCGGCTTCCGCATTGACGAGCAGCTGCTCGCGCGAGCTGGCGCCGGGAATGACCGTCGCGACGACCGGGCTCGCGAGCGCGTAACGCATCGCAAGATGGGCCAAGTCCGCGTAACGCCCTTCCCGGCTAATCCGCAGCAGCTCATCCCGCAGCGAAACCGCCTCCGAGCCGAGGTAATCCAAGCAGCCGTCCGCGGCCTTCGCTTCTCCCGCGTCCGTCAATATCCCTTTCGCCACCGGTCCGCGCGCGATCAGGCCGATTCCGTATTCCGAAAGAAGGGGCAGCACCGACTCCTCCGGCCTGCGGTCCATCACGCTGTACTGGCTCATGACGCTCACGATATTCGAGCGCCGCGCGTATTCGCGAATGACGTTCGGACGGATCGAGGAGATGCCGTAATGACGGATGACCCCTTCCCGCTTCAGTTCCTCGAACGCTTCGATCGTCTCGTCAATCGGATCTTCCAGCGTTCCTCCATGAAGCTGGTACAGGTCGATGTAATCCGTCCTCAGCCTTCTCAAGCTTTCCTTCGCCGCCGCCTTGATATAAGCCTTCGACGGATCCCATGTCCAGCCCGGCTTGCCCGGCTCCCGCCGATTGCCGACCTTGGTCGCCAGAATGACGCCGGAACGCCTCCCCCGCAGCGCTTCCCCGACGATCTCCTCGTTCCGTCCCTCATCGTACAGATCCGCCGTATCGAGAAACCGAATGCCGCGTTCGAGCGCCTCATGGATGAGCGCGACTCCGCTTGCCATATCGGTTCCAAGCGACATGCAGCCAAGGCCGATCTCGGTGACCTCGAGCTCCGACTTGCCCAGCCTGTTCTTCTTCATCGCTTACGCCTCCCGTCCTTCCGGCCGCATGGCGGCGTTAAGCTCGATGATGTTGCGGTCGGGGTCCAGCATAAAAATTTGAGCGAAGCCGGTCATGCTGTTCGGATTCGCCCGATACTCGATGCCATGCCGCTCCAGCCAATCGATCGCGTCCCCGTAATCGCTTACGCTAACGGCGAAATGGCCGTCCCTCGAATCGATCCCGCCGGCGCGCTTCGTCTCGCCGTCGTGAACGATAATATGCAGCTGCTGGCCGCTCCCGCCGACCGCGTACCAAGCGCCCGGAAAGCCGAACGGCGGCCTCTCGATTTCGCGCAGGCCGAGAACGCGTTCGTAGAACGACTTCGACCTCTCCAGGTCGCTGACGATTATGCTGACGTGATGCAAGCCTTCGTTCCGGATCATCTTTTCTACCATCCTCCTGCTTGTCTATTGGTTTAATCGGCGACATGCCCGTATGTCCGCAATCTCCCGCATAATACCAAGCTTCTTGGGCATACCAACATGTAAATCATGCAAACGAAAGGAACTGCTGGAATGAAACCTAACAATCACATCCGATTGACCTCGTCCGAAATCGGCACGCTTTGGGCGACTTATATGAGCGATACGATGGCCAAGTGCCTATTGAGCCACTTTCAGCGCAACGTGGACGATTCGGAAATCGCGGCCATCGTCGAATTGGCGATGACGATTACCGAGAAGCACCTTGAGGTGCTGAAGAAGCTTTTCGAAGACGAAAGCTTTCCGATCCCGACCGGTTTCACGGACGAAGACGTTCAGCCGGACGCGAAGCGGCTTTATTCGGACACCTTTTATTTGTATTACATCAAAAATATGAGCAGAGTCGGCCTGGCTACGCACGCCATGTCCTACACGATGTCTTCGCGGGCGGACATTCGCGCGATTTTCCGCGAAAATTTAAATCAGACCGAGGTGCTCGACCAGCAGGTGACCGAGGTGCTGCAGTCAAAGGGCCTTTATATCCGCCCTCCCTATATCGAAAAGCCCGAAAGCGCCGATTTCGTCGACAGCAGGAGCTTCCTGTCGGGCGGATTTTTCGGTTTTGGGGACAAACGTCCGCTAACCGCCATCGAAATCGCCCATTTATTCGCCAACGCGCAGACGAACGGGCTCGGCAACACGCTGCTTCTCGGCTTTAGTCAGGTTGCCCGTTCGGAAGCGATACGCAAATATTTAAAGCGCGGTCTGGAGATTTCGACCAAACATATTAAAATTTTTACCGATCTGCTTAGAAACGAAAACCTGCCCGTGCCGATGACCTGGGATTCGGATGTGATGAACTCGACGGAGGCGCCGTTCTCCGATAAGCTCATGCTGTTCCATGTCTCGCTGCTCGTCGCCGCGGGAACGGGCAATTACGGCCTCGCGGCCGCGGCGAGCCCCCGCAAGGACGTTGCGGCGAACTATGTAAGGCTTGCGGCGGAAATCGGCACCTACGCGGAAGACGGCGCCAATCTGATGATCGACAACGGCTGGCTGGAGGAGCCTCCGCAGGCGGCCAACCGCAAAGAATTGACCAAGGCTTGACGGTTTAAGGGAACGGCTTCCGCCCCGCAAATCCGTCGTGCCAGCCGTGATAATGGGAGGCGCTCTCCTCGCCTTCCTTCCAGCAGATCAGAATCTCCTCGCCGTCCAGCACGGCCGGAAAATCGATCAAGCCGGGGTTGATCATCTTCAGCAGGACGCCCTTGCGCGTGAAATTTTCGATGAGCAGATCGGTCTCGATTTTCATGAAATCAAGCTTGCTCTCCAGCTCGAAGAACGGGTCGAGGCTGCCGCTTGGCAGGCCGGACGTTTGCCGGAAGCTTTCCTTCGCCTGCTGGTATTCGATATAGAGCCGCTCGAATTGGTCCGTCGCCTCCTGAAGCTTGCGGAGGTCCTCTTTGAGCTGCGGCAGCAGCGCGTTCGCTTCGCTTAACGTAAATAATTTATGCTCCAAGATGCCCTTACCTCCTAATCGTCGTCTTACGAGATCGTATCGTGCATAACCGGCTTTCCGAACTTGTTGTCGTTGTTCCATCCCTCTTATTATACTAGCCCGCGCCGTTCAACTCACCCTCCGTATTGTTAAATTATAACCGTTTCTTCCCTTGCCTGCGTTAAGATGACGTCCTATGATGGAGAGATCAATCGCGGAACCGATAAACTAAGGAGGGTTGCCTATGATCACGGGCCTGCTCATCAGGCAAATGGAAGCCGGGGACGTCCCGGATATTCACGAAAGCCTCGACCGGAACGGGATTCCCAAGCCCATGGCTTACATTGCAAGATGCTGGGAGGAGAACAAAACGGGCAAGCGCGTTACGCTTGCCGCGTTCGTGAACGGTGGATTCGCGGGCTGGCTGCATCTGCTCGCCAAGTCGTATTATCCGGATTTCGCGGAAAAGGGAATACCCGAAATCAACAACTTCGACGTCATCCCGCCCATGCGCCGGCGGGGAATCGGCAGCGCGCTGATGGACGCTGCCGAGAAGATCGCGTTCGAGACGTACGGCATCGTCGGCATCGGCGTCGGCTTGTACGCCAGCTACGGCAGCGCGCAGCGGATCTACGCCAGGAGAGGCTACATTCCGGACGGCCGCGGAATAACGTACAACAACGAGGTGGTTGAACCGGGGAGCACCGTTCGGGTGGATGACGAGCTGGTGCTGTACATGACGAAGAATCCCGGGTAGCGGATGCATAATTTTCCTCCGACGCGCGCAAGTTAGAGGGGTGCCCGCGGGCAACGACGAATGCGGAGGATGAACATGACGACAAGCAGACAGCATCAGGAAGCGCACGGCATCGGCCAAATCGAGAAGCAGCTGGAGCAGCAGATCGAAGCCGCGGAGGAAATCCAGGGCGCAAGCCAGGTTGATCGGGAAATTAACGCCGCAGCGAATGAGCATAGCTCGGAATTGGACGAAATCATCGTAAAGCAAGAAAAATAGCGCCCGACCGGGTGCTATTTCTCTTGTTCTATGGAGTGATAAGAACGGGTCAGTCAACCCGGTCCATATCTTCATTCCTCCAATCGAATGTTTGCACGATGCTGTGCTTCGTCCTTACATCCCCTAGTCTAAAATGCCGAAAGGAATTCCGTAAGTACGCACTTTAACGTGCATCAGTTTCTTGGAGGATAACGTTACGAATTATTCGGAGCAGACCATGACGACGTTGCCGTCCGGATCCTTCACCGTAAAGAAGGCCATATCGCCATGCCGTTCGATGTCGGTGAATATCTCTACCCCGTTTCTTTGCAGATAGGCTCTCGCTCCTTCCACGTCCCTCGCTGCAAACATAAACAACGTCTTATACGAATCGCCCTGCCGGTACCGGTTATCGTCGAGCAGCACGCCGCTGCCGCTCTTCATCGGCAAGACGTAGACGGATTCATTCGCTTCGACCTCCCGGTAAAGCAGCCCCAGCACCTCGCTGTGAAATTTAATAGCGCGATTCATATCCGTGACGTTAAGGAAGACGGATGCGATTTTATTCATGATCGGGCTTGGCGCATGCGCAAGCGGCTGCACGACGGGCGAATCGTAATCCGATTCCGTCACCATGAGCGCGTTGCCGTCGGGATCGGCGAATCGGAAATAAGCTAGCCCCGGGTGCGGGCGCTCGATCGGGGACGGCAGCTCGGCGCCCAATTGCGAGAGGAAGCGGTAAGCTTCTTCGATATCGTCCGTCTTGTAGCTGTACAGCGCTTGCTTCGCATCCGAGGCGTTGTTCCGGTTGTCATCCAGAATCAGACCGGTTCCCCCTTCGAGCGCCAGCCAGTAGACGGGCCCGCCGTTCAACCGCTCTTCCAGCAAAGGCAGTCCCATGACCATGCCGTACCACTCCGCCGACCGTCTCACATCCGTTACGTGAACAAATACGCTTCCCACCGCTTGCTGAATCGGGCTTTGAATCGCTTCCACATCGATCTCTCCCTCAAAGGAAAATGGCACAACGCCTATTTTACCGCACACATGTTCGCATGTAAATGTTTTCCACGAATTGAAGGGAGCGTCAAAACAAATGAAAAATAGGTTCCCCGTTCAGAAACGGCCTGCAGCGCTCCGCGCATAGCTTCGGCATCCGTTCGCGGATCCACGGATGAATCTTCTCGTTCTCCATTTGAAAGGCATAATAACCGAGCACCGCCATCAGCATGAAGCCGCCCAGTACCGACTCCGCCCGATTCGGCGCCTTCCCTTCCCCAAAGTAACCGGCCACGACGTCCCGGCGCCGGTCCGCGGGCGCGTTAAGCGCCGCCATTGCCAAATCGTGCATGTAATAGCCGTACCCGAACAGGCCGTAATCGATAAAAGCAAGCTCCCCCGCCGGAGTAACAAGGATATTGCTGCTATTGAGATCGGCGTGAATGATGCCCCAATTTCCCGGTCCGTTCAGCGTTTCCGCAAGCTGGCCGTTCATAAACCGCATGCTGCTTTCCACGATGCCAAGCTCCTCGCGGCCGAACAGCCCTTTATCGACTCCCCGCGAAATTTGAGTCAGCATCAAACCGATTCGCGCTTCTCCATATTCCGGACGATCCTCCGGACGCACGCCGGCGCAGCCGCGCGTGAACGCGTGAAGCTTAGCCGTAAGCGAGCCTAACTCGCGCGAGAGACGCTCGTCCGCCAGATCTTCCTTCTTCAGTTCTCTCCCCTCGATCCATTTTAGAAGCGAGCAGAGGCTTGCGCGTCCGCCTTCCTCCGTCTCCGTTATCAAGGAACCCGATAGGCTGGAAACCGGCGTCTGCACGGCAAGCTCCGTATTCCGCGCCAGCTCCGCAAGCAGCCGAAGCTCGGACCGCAAGCCCGCGCGCGTATGCTGCGCCCCGGCCAAATTGGCCGTCGCCGGCCGATGGATGCGAAGCAGGTAATCCGCGCCCGAGGCCGGATCCGATACTTTATAGGTCATATTTTCGCTATGCTTCAGCTCTGCGATCGCCGGCCGCTCGATGCCGTACTGCTTCAGAAGCGCTGCCGCTTGTTCATGTCTCATGACGAACTCCGCCCCCCATTTTGTCCGGTTTGAGCCTTGCGAATCGTTTGTCTATTCGAAGGAAATTGTGGATAATACTAGAATACCAGTCTACCAAATTTCGCCTGGGAGTGAACCTATGAAAACGACGTTGACTTATCCGGAATTCGTCCAGCTTGTCGAGCGTTATAAAATTTTGCCGTTCTCCGAGCTGATTCCGGATCACCCTTCGCTCACGGCCGCCGCGGCGGGCAATGCCTGGCATGACGGCTCCGGGAGCGACCCTTGGCCGTGGCGGGTCCGGATCGTGCAGGACGGGCATGCGGCTTACGGAAAGTTTATCGGCACGAAGGCTTCCTTCGTTCGCGTCGATCTGTTCCCTCAAGTTCGGGTGCTGCTGTCGCAAGGAAAAAGCGCGGAGGAACGGTATGAAGGCGGCAACATGTCGCAGCACGCCTACCTCCTCTACGGCATCGTGAAGGAAGCCGGCAGCATCGATTCGCGCCAGCTGCGCAAGGCATCCGGCCTGACCGCCAAGGAGCAGAAGAAGGATTACGAGCGGGCGCTTGTCGAGCTGCAAAATTTCGGCGACATCGTCATCGCCGGAGCGCAGGAAAGCGACTTCGAAGGCGGCTGGAGCAGCATGTCCTTCGAGAGCGCGGACCATTGGCTGGGCGAGACGCTGGGCCGGAAGGAGGCGCGGACCGGCGACCTCGCCGCGGCGAAAACCTTGGTGAAGGAGGAGCTTGAAGGCGTCTGCACGGACAAAGCGATGAGTTATTTAATCAAAAAGCTGCGGCTGAAGTAGCCGCAGCTTGTCGATCGGGGGAGCGTTTGAGAATGACGGCGACGCGGCGACAGACGCTCCCTTGGCGCATTTTATCCGATGATATCGCCTTCTCTGTTCCTTAGCGCCCCCGGTTCGCCTCCATCCACGCGACCGCAAAATCGACCAGCGGCTTAACCGGCATCAGCCGGGCGTCCGCGTTCGCGACCTTTCCTCCGACCACATGGTTCGTCTCGCGCTCGAACGCTTCGCCGATCCGCTCGAAGTCGTCCGAATCCGGCTCGATATCGTCGAACCTCGCCCATTTCCTTACGCCGCCTTCGAATACCGGCGCCGTGTTCGTCATGAGCGATTTCCCGGCAAAATCCGCCCGGTATTCCGCCAAATGGATCGACGTGTTGTTGCCGTGGCCCACGCCGAGCAGCAGCACCCGGCCGTCTTCCTCGTAGAGCCTGGCCAGCGGCGAGCCTTCGCCCAGACTGTACGACAGGCCGTGCCCATTCGTAATCTTCTCTTTCTTATGCCCCCACGCGGCAAAAGAAACCTGGGGATGGCCGCTTCTAACGACGCCGTTCTGCTTCCGGAAGCATTCCGGGATCAGCCCCATCATCCTCGTCGGCGTAAGATCCGCTTCGTAGGCCGGCATCGTCTCCCGAATGGCCGGCCACCACGATTCCTTGACCGGAGGGAAGCGCCATCCGGCCGGATCGGACAGATCGCCGGTATGGGTCGGCATGACAAGCGTGCCCTTCTCGCCGAGGCATTGCTCGAGCGCCAATATGACCGCCGCCGCCCCGCCGACAACCCACCCTCCGAGCGCCTTCATCGACGAGTGAGCGATGACTGTCATGCCCGGCGCGACGCCGAGCGCTTTGAGGTCCGCCTTTAACGTTTCGACGGTAAACATATCGCCTTGCAATTCTTCCATGGTAAGCCACCTCTCTTGATCCCAATCGTCCGAACATTGTAGAGCATAACCGCTCAGCTTCCGCTGTAGACCGCTTCGTCTATCTTTCTCGCGACGGTACCTGCGACGTTCTCGCTATTAGCCAGCAGATGGATGCGCAGGCTTGATTTCGGGTAAACCGAGGAGCGCATCGAAACGCCCGGATCGCTCCCCGTCACATAGTACTTGAATATCTCGTTATCGATGACCGATAGCCATACGCCATAGCCGTAACGGACGTTTTCGTTGTAACGGGCATGAGGCGTCAGCATTGTTTTCGTCATCGATTCGGATAACAATCGGTTGCCCAGCAGCGCCTGCCAGAACTTGTCCATATCGTACACCGTCGTGAACGCGCCGCCGTCCGGACCGCCGATGACCGGCACCGCGTAAATGTTCGTTCGCGCGCCCGATTCGCCGTCGATATAGCCGAACGCCGTCCGCTCGGGCAGATCGTCCATCCGGAAGTAGCCGGAATCGGTCATGCCGCACGGGCGGAAAATCCGCTCCTCGACGTATGCCTGAAACGTCATTCCCGTCAGCCGCTCCACGATCAATCCCAGCACGATAAAGCCGGCATTGCTGTAGGAAAACCGCTCGCCCGGCGCGAACTTCATCTCCTTGTCCCGGAACATCGGGAGAAAGCTGGCGGGCGAGGTCATCGCGTACGCCGGCACGGCCTTCCACAGATCCGCGTAATCGGTCATCGTTTCCTCGTCGAAATAGTCGGGGATGCCCGAACAGTGCGTCAGCAGATGATGAACCGTTATGCCCCGGTCGAACCTTGGAAACGACATGTCCGGCAGATCGCTAAGCAGCGCGTCGAACGACAGCCGCCCTTCCTCGACGAGCTGGCAAATCGCCGCCGCGGTAAAAATTTTGCACCCCGACGCCATGCCGAACCGCGTATCGATCCGATTGACGATCCTCTCGCTCCGGTTGGCGTACCCGAAGCCGCCCTCGAACAACTTGCCTTCGCCGTCCCCCGCGTATGCCGCGCCGGAGAACGGAATGCCCGATTCCCGGCCGCATGCGTCTATGATTTGTTCCATTTGCATCGAACCTGCACACCCTTTACGCTATCCTTGTTATCCTATAGCTCAATCATACTCCAACCCTTCGCGCCTCGATAATGAACGTTCGATTATAGCTGAAAATTACCAATAAGCGCGTATCCGCACTTATTCGTCGGACTCGCAAAATTAGTGAGGCAAACTCACTAATAAGCGAGCCGAGGCTCACTAGCTTCACCGGATTTAAGCGGTTATCGCCGAATAGTGAGGCAAGCCTCACTCCCCGTGAAGGCAGCCTCATGGCGAGTGAGGTTTGCCTCACTATACGATACATGCCGCGCGAACGGCAACGAAAGAATGAGGCTGGCCTCACTAATTAGTGAAGCCGCCTCATAATTTTTCCGGCCTCCGAAAGACAGTCCCGTCAACTCCCGCCGATAACGACGGACAGCTTGTAATTCGCATGGCGATTTAGATCGCTCAGAAACTTGTCGAGCTCCTCGTTGGACGGAAACCGGCATTCCAGAAGGTAGCAGCCTTCGCCGCTAATTTTATAATTATGAACGACGTACAGATCCTCCGAAGCGACGAACGACAAGAACGGCTGATGATCGTGGCTCTTCGTGAAAATCGTCAAAAACGCGTGAACCGCGAAGCCCGTTTTTTTATGATTCAGACGGACGGTATAGCCCTCGATGACTTCGTCTTCCTCCAGCTTGACGACCCGGTTGGCCGCCGCCTGGCCGGTCAGATGCACCTTCTCGCCCAGCTTCTTCATCGAAATTCGGCCGTCCTTGGCCAGTTCCTCCAATATCCGTTTATCCGTATGATCCAGCATCCGCGCCCAACCTCTTTCAACAATCAAGTTTGTCTGCCCCTATACGTGATTTTCGTTATGTATCCGCGCTTACCTAAATGCTAACCTAAAAGCAGAAATTAGGAAAGGGAGGCCTGTTGCGCCATGAAAATCAGACAAATCCGAAACGCGACGATAGTGCTCGAATACGGGGGCGCCGTATTTTTGATCGATCCGTACCTCGCCCCGAAGGGGGCTTACCCGCCCGTCATCAACACGGCTAATCCAGTGAACAATCCGACCGCCGAATTGCCGGTCGCGGCAAGCGAGCTCGTCCGGGCAGATGCGGTCATCGTCACCCATCTGCATCCCGACCACTTCGACGCGGCGGCGATCGAGGCGCTTCCCAAAGACGCGTACATGATCGCGCAGTCGGAAGAAGACGCCGAAGCGATCCGGGAAAAAGGGTTTCGGAGCGTGCGGCCGCTGGACGCCGCCGGCCGGTTGAAGGAGGTAAGGCTGAGCCGTACGGGAGGCCGGCACGGCACGGGGGAAATCGGCCGCATGATGGGGAACGTCTCCGGCGTCGTCTTCCGCCATCCGGACGAGAAGACGTTGTATATCGCGGGCGATACGATCTGGTGCGACGAAGTGGAGGAGGCGATCCGCGCGCATCGGCCGGACGTCATTATCGTCAACGGAGGCGCTGCGCAATTTCTGCAAGGCGACCCGATCACGATGGGCAAGGAAGATATTTACCGGACGCACCTCGCGGCCCCGCAAGCGAAAATAATCGTCTCCCATATGGAGGCGGTCAACCATTGCTTCTTGTCCAGGCGGGAGCTGAACGCCTTCATTGAAGAGAAAGGCCTCGCCGCTACGATCGCGGTGCCTGAGGACGGAGAAACGATTATAGGTTAAGCCGGGAACCAAAAGCGGCGGACCGGGACGCGATTGCGCATCCTGGTCCGCCGCCTTCTTATTGGCTATTCATCGATCGGGCGCCCCGAAATCGGGGGTCCCGTCCTCGCGCCATCCGAAAACCTGCGCTCTCGCATGGCGGTTCGGATCGTACAGCGGGTTGCCTTCGATCTCCTTGTACGGCCGCGCATGGTAGACGATAACGTCGTTGCCGTTCTCTTGCGTGAAGCTGTTGTGCCCCGGCCCGTATTGCCCGGTCTCGTCGCTGCTTTCGAACACGGGCCGCGCAGACTTGGACCAGGCGCCGGCGTCCATGACGTCGTCGTTCCCGGAAATCGTCAGCAGCCCCATGCAGTAGTGATGGTCCGTAGCGCTTGCCGAGTACGCAACGAAGATCCGTCCGCCCCGCTTCAGCACGGCCGCGCCCTCGTTGACCCAAAATCCGATCCGCTCCCACGGATGCTCCGGCGTGGCGATCATCACTTCGCTGCCGGCGATCGTCCATGGATTGACAAGCTTGTCGATATAAAGATTCGATATATGGTCGCGCTTCTCGGCCCAAATCGCATAACGCGAGCCGCGGTGCTCGAAGGTCGTCATGTCGAGCGAGAAGTCGGTAAACGCTTCGGACAGCGGATTGGCCTTGCGCATGATACCGAGCTCCGCCCACTGTCCCGCCAGCGGATCGGCGGCGCCGCACGTCAGCACGAACGGACGGATCTTCCAGATGTCGTCCCGCTCGCCAGCGGCGAAATAAATATACCAGCGGCCTTCGATGTAGTGGATTTCCGGCGCCCAGACGTGCTCGGACATTTCGCCCGCTTCGCGGCGGCGCCACAGCACCTTCTCCTCGGCGTCCGCCAGCCCTTGGATCGTGGCCGCCCTTCTCAATACGATGCGGTCGTATTCCGGAACCGAAGCCGTAAAATAATAATGGCCGTCGCTATGCTTATAAACCCAAGGATCCGCGCGCTGCTCGATGACCGGATTCGCATACGTTTGATCGGATAACATAAGAATCATTCCTCTATGAAAAATTTATTTGGCCATTCGGAACCGGATGACGTTCCAGGAATAAGGCGCGACGACGGCCTCGGCGCGGCCTCCGTCGACGATCGCCGCTTCGGCTTGCGCCGGCTTGATTTCATAAGGATTGTCCGACGTGTTGACCGCGTCGAGACGGTCGTGCTTCATGACGATATGCTCGGCGAACTTGCAGCCCTCGAAGTCGCGCAGGTCAAGCTTCAGCGCGATCGCCTCGTCGCCGCGGTTAACCGCGAAGACGGTCAGATCGCCCGTCTCTTCATTATACACGACTGCAGGGTCGAGCAGCGGTACGTCCGTGTACGATTTCGTATCGTATTTCGGGCTGTCGACAATGGCTCTCAGCACCGCGCCTCTGCCGTAAAGCGATACGTGCAGGAACGGGTAGAAGGTCGGGTTGCGCCAAGCGTTTCCGCCCTGTTCCGTCAGAATCATCGGAATCGTATTGACGAGCAGCGACTGGCAGGCGATCTTGATCCTATCCGCCCGGCGCAGCAGCGTCAGCGCCGCCGAGCCGAATACCAAGGCATCCTCCATGCGGAAGCGGACCCAATCATATGGCGACCCCGTCTGCCAAGGCACGTATTCCACGTCCGGCTCGCGCCATACGTTCCATTCGTCGAAGGACAGATTCATCACTTTGTCGCTGCGTTTAACCCCTTTGACGTAATCGCAGGACGCGATGACCTCTTCGATTTGCTTCTCCATCTCGATCGGCATCGCCAGGTACGTCGGCGTATCGTTGTCGCGTTTTCCGATATAATGATGGAGCGAGAGCAGGTCCGCATGCTCATACGTATATTCGAGCACCGTCCGGTCCCATTCCGGGAATGTCGACATATGCCGCGCGGAGCTTCCGACCGCGACGAGCTCGACGTCCGGATCGACCCATTTCATCACTTTGGCCGTCTCGAGCGCCAGCTGCCCGTACTGCGAGGCCGTCTTGCGGGCGATCTGCCATTCGCCGTCCAGCTCGTTGCCGAGGCACCATGTTTTGATTTTGTACGGATCCTTGACGCCGTGGGCTTTGCGGAGCTCGCTCCACTTCGTCCCGCCTTCGAAATTGCAGTATTCCAAAATATCCTTGGCCGCCTCGATGCCTCTCGTTCCGAGATTCACCGTCATAATCGCTTCCGCGCCGATCATGCGGGTCCACTGCATAAATTCGTTCAAGCCGAATTGATTCGTCTCGATCTGCCGCCAGGCCGGATCGACGATTCTCGGCCGCCGCTCCTTCGGGCCGATGCCGTCCTCCCAGTTGTAGCCGGAAGTGAAATTTCCGCCGGGATACCGGACGACCGACAATTGGAGTTCCTTGACCAGGTCCATGACGTCGCGGCGAAAGCCGTTCTCGTCCGCCGTCTTATGGCCCGGCTCGTAGATGCCGTTATAAACGACGCTTCCCATATGCTCGACGAACGAGCCGAACATCCGGTCGCCGACGTCGCCGATCTTAAAATCCTTGCTTACAATCATCGATGCATGTTTCATGATTCCGCCACTCCGTTTCTCAATCTCTTTATGTTCTGTTTATTTCAGGCCGGATGTTGCGATGCCCTGCACGAAATAGCGCTGCGCCATCGCGTACACGGCAACGAGAGGGACGAGCGAGATCGTTGCCGCGGCCAGCGTCGCGCCGTATTCGATCGTTCTTCCGCCCACGAACATGGCCAGACCCGCGGATAGCGTCCGCATTTCCGTCGAGCTTGTCAGCATTAATGGATAGATCAGGTCGTTCCAGTTGTTCATCAGCAGGAAAATGCCGAGCGTAACCATCGCGGATTTGCACAGCGGGAGCATAATGTTCCAATAAATGCGAAATTCGTTCAAGCCGTCGACTCTTCCGGACTCCTCGAGGTCCTTGGGCAGCGACACGAAGAAGGACCGCATCAAATAAATGCCGAACGGACTGGCCGCCCTCGGAAGAATAAGTCCCCAATACGTGTCCAGCATGCCCATCTTGTAAATTTGCACGAATAACGGAATCATCATGACCTGGAACGGGATCATCATGAGAATGAGCACGAACGTATAGAGGAGCTTTCTGCCCTTGAACTTGATCCGGGCAAACGCGTATCCGGCGAGCGAATCGAAAAACACGGATACGACCATGACGCCCACCGAAAAAATAACCGTATTTTTCAAAAAATCAAGCAGCGGGATTCTCTCCCATACCGTGGCGAATTGCGCGAAGCTGTAGCTGTCCGCGAAGAAGGTCGGCGGAAATTTGATCAGCGCCTGCTCGGATTTGAAGGAAGAGAGGAGAATCCACAAAAACGGATGGAGCACGATAACCAGCAGCACGATGGCCAAAACGGAACCAAGCATCGTCATCAACGTCGTTTTATTCATTGTCACTATCCTCCTAGCGCGCATCCGTCGATTCTTTGCTTTGGAAATACCGGTTCATCGTAAGCGACACGATCATGATAAAGATTAGCGTCATGACGGAAATCGCGGACGCGTAACCGAGATCGTAAGGCGCGGTCTGGAAGCCGCTCTTGTAAATATAGGTGACCAGCGTCTCCGTTTTGCCCAGCGGGCCGCCTTGCGTCGTCACGAAGATTTGGTCGAACACCTGCAGCGCCATAATCGTTGCCGTGATGACGCTGAAGCCGAGCGCGGGGACGATGGACGGGATCGTGACATTGGCGAATTGCCGGAACTTCCCCGCCCCGTCGAGCTGGGCGGCCTCGTAGTACGAAGCGGGAATCGTCTGGACGGCCGCGACCAGAATGACCATCGTATAGCCGAAATTGCGCCATACCGTCATCAGGATAACCGCGGGCATCGCCAGCTGGGGATCGCGCAGGAAGGCCAGCCGCGGAAGCCCGAGCCGCGTCAAATATTCGGTATATAAACCGATCTGCGGGTCAAGCAGGAACGACCACATGATCCCGATCGCCGTCAACGAACAGACGAATGGCAGGAACAAGGCGGATCGGACGAATTTTCTAAGCCGGGTATTGCGGGACACGTAGACGGCCGCCAGCAAGGAAACGGCGATTTGGAGCGGAACCTCGAACGCCGTAAAGTAGGCCGTATTGCCGAAAGCGTTCCAGAACTTGCCGTCTCCCATCATTCTTATGAAATGATCGAGCCCGATGAAAGTCGCGGACTGCATGAACACGTCCATGCGCAGCGTGCTGACCGCAATCGTCGAGACAAGCGGAATGAACATGAAGATCAGCAAAACAAGAATGGCGGGAGCGATAAAGAGATAAGCCGCTCGTTCCGGTTTATTCAGAAAAGACGATACTTTTGAACTCGATTTCATACCTATCACCCGCTTACTGTTATGGGCAGGGGCTGCGCAGCGGCAGCCCCCGCCGTTTCGTCGCTTATTGCTCGGATGCCAATAATTCGTCGATCGCTTCGGACGCGCTTTTCACCGCTTGCTCGACGTCCGAGCCGTTCTCGACGGCCTCGATGAGCAGCAGCAGCACCTCGTTGTTGATCCGGTCCGCGGTCAGCAAGCCTTGCAGGAACGGCGCCGCGGCGTCTCCCATATCGGCCATGGCCGACACGACCGGATCCGCGCTAATCTCCGGATCCCGGGCGACCGCCTTCAGATAAGGAGGGAACCCATTGCTGAGCGACCAGCGCTTCGCGATTTCCGGCGAGTTCCAATAGTTGATGAAGTCGTACACGGCCGCTTTCTCGACGTCGGGCGTTCCCTTCGGCACGGCGAACCCGATGCCGCCAAGCTCGGTGAACTGCGTATCGGAGCCTTTGGGCGGCAAGGCGATGCCGAAGTCGATCGAGCCGCTCTTCAGGCTCGGCACCATCCACGGACCGTTAATGTACATGGCCATCTGCCCGCTCTGCATCATTTTTTCCAAATCCGCGCTGGCGGCGCCTACCGGGCTGACTTTTTTGTCGACCACCAAATCCTGAAGCCACTTGAAGGTATCGATATTCTGCTGCGAGTTCAAGGCCGACTTCTTGCCGGCCTCGTCGACGACCGAGCCGCCGTTGCCGATAATGAAGGAAGCATAGTAAGCCGGCGCCCCGCTCGACGGGAATCCGATGCCGTACCGGTTTTTGGACGGATCGGTCAGCTTCACGGCGTATTCGGCCAGCTCCTCCAATGTCGCGGGCGCTTTGTCGGGATCCAGTCCGGCATCCTTGAACAGCTGCTTGTTCCAATACAGGTAGAGGCCGTTCATTTGCATCGGGAGCAAATACGGGCTGCCGTCCTTCGCGCCCAATTCCAGCGCCCCGTTCACGTAAGCGTCCCGGCTCGCGCCCGTCGCTTCGAAGAAGCCGCTCAAATCCTGGAACGTGCCGTTTTGGATAAACGGCGCAGCCGCCCCGCCGATCACGGCCGCGAAGCTCGGCGCCGTATCCGTCGATATGGCCGGCGGCAGCTTCTGGTTCAGCTGAGCCCACGGCATGACGTCCATTTTGATTTCAACCTTGTCCTTGTTCGCCTCGTTATACTCGTCCACGATCGTCTTGAGCAGCTCGCCGTCCGCGCCGGTGAAGCCGTTCCAGAACGACAGCGTCACTTTGCCGCCGGTCTCGCCGTTGCCGGAATTGGCGGCATTGCCGCCGCCGCAGGCCGTTAACGCGACGAGCAATACGGCCATGACGAGCGCCAGGAAAGCCCGGCCCTTCTTTTCTTTCCGTTGACTGTACATTCGGATCCCCCCGATAGTAAGATTCCTGTTTCCCTACCTTTAATGTGTCCCATTAACCAAAATTTGCTTAAGCCCCCGAGGAAACGATCACCTCCTCCATCGAATTTAAATCGATTTAATTTTTATTCAAAAAAAATTAGTTGACCCGGCTTGATTCGCGGACGATTAATTCGGCCGGAATGATCGTTTGTTTGTCTCCGACTTCCTGTCCGGACAGCAGATCGATTATTTTGGTCGCGGCGACCGTACCGATCGTTCGCAGCGACTGGTGAATGGTCGTCAGCGCAGGCACCGTCATCGACGCCATCTCGATGTTGTCGCAGCCTACGATCGCGACTTCGTCCGGTATCGAAATGCCCGCGGCGCCCAGCGCCTTCATCGCGCCGATGGCCATCCGGTCGTTGCTCGAGAACAAACCGTCGAACGGAATCCCGCGCCCGATTAATTCATGGACGGCCGCGACCCCGGATTCCATCGTGTAATCCGCCGTGACGACGAGCGAAGGATCGTACAGCACCTTGTAGTCTTCAAGCGCTTTCCTGTAGCCATCGAGCCGGTCGATGCTGACCTGGAATTCCATCGGACCGGTAATATGCGCGATCCGTCTCCTGCCCGCTTGCAGCAAATGTTCGGTCGCAAGATAAGCGCCCCCGTAATCGTCCCTCTCGACCGTGATGACGTCGTTATGGTGCCACTTGCCCAGGTAGACGACGGGAAAGCCCGATTCGACGATTCGGGATATATTGCTGTCGTTGATCGACGCGGGCCATAAAATAATGCCGTCCGCGCGCCGGTTTCTCATGATTTTGTCATAGGCGGCTTGTTCGTTCTGCTCGGTCGGCGCCGTCGATACCAAGAGATGGAACCCTTTCTGGACAAGCACTTCGGTAACGCCTTCAAGCAGCTCGACGAAATAGGGGTGAGAGAAAGCGTTGTGCGGCGTGTTCGGAAAGATCAGGGCGATCGTCTCCGCTCTCTTGGCGCGCAGGCTTCTGCCGATTTCGTTGGGCACGTAATTCAGGCGCCGCGCAGCCTCCTCCACCATTTCCTTCGTCTTGGCGCTCACCCTGGGGTCGTCCGCCAGGGCAAGCGACGCCGTTGCCGGGGATACGCCTACGATCTTCGCCAAATCCTTTAGCGTCAGGTTTCCTTTTTTATTCGACATCCATCACAGCATCCTTCGCATTTAAATCGATTTAATTAACACAATAATAATACGCTTACATCATTACGTCAATTACAAAATAGCTCATTTCAGTCCAATCGTCAAATTGAGCGGGAGTCATTCCGGTTAAAATCGGAAACGCTCGCCGTCACTTTTCCAGCACCGCATCGAGGAAAGCGACGACGTTCGCGAGCCTCACCGTCTTCACGACCAGCTTCTCGTGATCGAACACGAGAAAGACGGGCAGAGCCCCGACGTCGAGCGCCTTCTTCAAGTCCAGCACGTATTCGGGATCGTATTCGAGCCAGCCGACTCCGCCTTCGAATACGGAAGGAGCCTCCCGCTCCAAATAATCGCTGTCGTAGGGCAGCTTTGCGCCTTGCCCGTACAGGACGGTGGTCCGGTAGCTCCCTTCGCCGCCGGCGAATAAGCCAAGCCGCTTCAGCGTCTCCCGCTCGCTCATGCCCATCAGCATAAGCTCCTCCGGCGCGTCCGCCGCCTTCCCTCCGCCGGACGACAGGATCTGCACCTTCTGGCCGAGCTTCAAATGCTCCCACTTCAGCCGCGCGCCGGCCTCGTTGGTCAGCTTCGTGCCGGGCGGCACCCGCGCCGTATATTCCGCGCCCCAGTCGCCAATGTCCGTCCCCTGCTCATCCCGCTTCATCCACTCCGATACGTCGAAGGTAACGGCACGGTCTTCCTCGTTCAGGGCGCTCACGTAACCGATCATCGGTTCGTTGCGGTACTGTCCGTATGGCTTGCCCGAGCAGCCCGACATAATCAGGCACGCGGCAAGCAAAATGCTTAACAAGGGTACTCTCATCGCCATGCCCCCCGGTTGCGGAATGCCGGCATGCGGTGCCGCCGCTTGAGCAGCCCGGCACGCCAATCATTTCCTCGATTGCGCTCATAAGCTATAATAATAGAGACTGATGATACGTTTGCTTTGCATTACCTTAAGGAGACTATCGAATGGACATTATCGAAATTTTAACGGATTTGATCGACGAGGATAAGGAGCAGCCCAGGTACCAGTTCGACGAGGAAGCGCTCGAGGAGTTGATGAAGAGCATCGAGGAGCTCGGCCTGCTCTCGCCGATCAAGGTGCGGGCGACGGAAGGCGGCCGGTACAAAATCATTTACGGCAACCGCCGCTACAAAGCGAGCAAGAGGCTTGGCCGCGCGACCATTCCGTGCATCGTCTCGACCGTTACCGACGAGATGGAAATTTACCTCGAGCAAATCGCGGAAAATTTGACGCGCGAAGGCTTCTCGCCGATCGAGGAGGCGGAGGCGTTCCACAAGCTGCTGAACGATCCGAAGTTCCGGAGCTCCGCGAAATTTTTGTCGGGCAAGCTCGGCAAGCCGGAGAGCTATATCAAGAACAAGTGCGAGCTGCTGAAGTTCGGGAACGCGGTCAAGAAGCTGATCGTCGGCGGCACCGAGATCCGGAAGGACAAGCTGACCGAGGACCAGCTGCTGCCTTTGAAGGACCTGCCCATCGAGCACCGCGATCCGCTCGCGCTGATCGCAGCCAGAGACGAGCTTCCGGTCAGCGACGTGAAGAAGATCGCGAAGCTGTTCAAGGACAAGACGATTTCGAGCGGCACGAAGGACAAGCTGCTCTTCAAGACGGGAAGCGGCCTGATCGAGACATGGTCGACCTACGAGGCGAACAAAGCCGAGCGCGCGAAGCCGGCCGCGGAACCTGCGGCGAAGGCCGCCAGGCAAGCCGGCCAGCCGGTGCAGACCGCGGGCGGAGATGCGAAGCCGCCGTCTCCGGCGGCCGCGGCTTCGCCGGTCGAACTGAAGCTGAAGAAGCTGGCCGCCTCGCTGCCGGCCTTCAGCCCGCTCCCTTCGGATGCGTTCGCATCCGCCGCAGCGCTCCTCCCGTCCGCCGCCGGCGAAATCGACGCCTTGATCGACAACCTGGAGAAGCATCTGGCGGAATGGAAGGCGGTGCGCGAACTGGCGAACGCCGCCAAAGCCGCGGCAGAATAAGCGAAATCGAAGCAGGCTGTATCTCTTGCCCGTCGGCGGAGAGGCAGCCTGCTTCCGCTTTTGCGGGGGCGCTGCCGGAACGTGCTTGACCGGCTAGCGGTCCGGCTTCAATCTGGTCGCCCGGATCCAGCCTCGGGCAAGACCCGGAGCGAGGCCGGACGCGGCCGCCAGCCATTTCCCCGCGGACGGCACGCCGAGCAGCTTATGCAGCAGGCCGCCCCAGCGCAGCGGTCCGGCGAATTCCCGCCGGACGGCGCGCTCATACTCCCGCTGCCATTCGGCAAGCGAGCAGGCGCCTCGCAAATAGCGGGCGGCAAGCGGAACGCACAGCGCCGCCGAGCGAAGCGCCATCGACATGCCGTCCCCGCATAGGGGAGGCAGCATCGAGGCGGCGTCGCCGAGCAGCGGCATCCCGTCCCACGCCCGCGGGCGGCGGCTTAGGAATACCGGCGCGACCGCCGCCTGCGTGCCGTCCGCCGGCTCTGCGCGCGACAGCCGCGCCGCGAGGACCGGATGCCTCCGCGCCGCTTCCCCTATAAAATCCAGCACCGATTTGCCCGATTGCGCGAATGACCGCCGCTCCAATAGGGCTGCCGCGTTGACAAGCCCTCCTTCCACTTGGCAGAGACCCAAGTACCCCCCGGGGAACAGATACATCTCTACGGCCTGCTCCATCGCGATGCCGCGAAAATGCGATTTCACGCCCAAATACGCCGACTTCTCGGGACCGTCCGGCCGATAACCCGGCAGCCCGGGGCGACGGTTCGCGCCCCACGCGCACAGCACGGCCCGCGCTTGCAGCGCGCTCGTTGCGCCGCCTCGCTTCGTCTCGACCAAATAGCGCTCTCCGTCCGGATAAACCGCCGTCACCGCCGTGCCGGCAAGCAGCTCGACTCCGGCCGACCGCGCCTCGGCGTGCAGGACCGCGTCCAGCGAATAGCGGCTTATCCCCCACGCCTCGCCGGGCAGCGGCTGCTCGATCTCGGCGCCGCTAGCGAAGCGCAGCCGTACGCGCGCGATCCGGCTCGGGCCGAGCGCGCGCACCGCCTCTGCCAGCCCAAGCGCCGAGAGTGTGCTTCGCGATTCCGGCGACATAAACTCCCCGCACACCTTGTGGCGCGGAAACGATTGGCGGTCGATCAGCACCGTCTGCCAGCCGCGGTCCGCAAGCGCCTTAGCCATGGCGCTGCCCGCGACGCCCGCGCCGAGTACCGCCGCATCCACGCTACGCGTCATGTTAATCAACTCCGCCCGCTGAATTCGAATCCCGCTTGCCGATGACGACCGCGTAACGGAACAACGGCCGCCAGGCGCAGTACATCCCGCCAGAGTCAAGCGCCCCTTCGAGCTCCCGCCAATCTTCCCGGCGGAATCCCTTCGCCACCGACAGCGGCCCGTCATGCCGGATATACCGGTTAGAAGACAGAACGCGGGTAGCGAGCCATACCGCCGACCAAGCGATCCAATGGCGGTGAATGTCGTTCAGGACGACGCCAAGGCGCGACGCCTTCAGCATGCTTGCCGCGACCGCCGGAAGCTCCTCCCTGCCGAAATGATGCGCGAACTGCGTTCCCGTCACGATATCCGCGCAGCCCTCGGATAGTCCGAACAGGCTGCCCCGCCTTACGTTGACGCGGGACTCGCCGCGGAACAGCCCCCGCGCTTCCTCGCAAGCCTCCTCCGTCACGTCCACTAACGTAATCGTCATGTCGAGCCGGTTGTCGTCCGCCCAGCGCAGCAGCCGGCGGTTGACATCGCCCGAGCCCGCGCCGACGTCCAGAATCGACAGCCGCTCCGGCTTGCCCGCCGCCTTCCACAGCCGCCTTACGCCATGCAGCGTAGGCGCGGCCGCGGCGAACAGCCGGTTGAGCAGGCGGAGCTCCCGAAGCGCCTCGCGAAGCTCGGGGCCGCCGCTTGCGAAGTCGTCCATCAGCTCGGCCGCGGCGGCCCGCTCGCGCAGCGCGCTAAGCATAAGCGCCGTCCGCGAGCCGCTCCCTCTTCGGCGCGGACGGGACGTAATCGAGCTTGATCATCTCCGCGGTCAAGCCGGGACCGAAAGCAAGCGCGATGCCGCTCGCGCCCGCCGATCCGTCAGCAGCCAGCTTCTCCCGCATCGCGCTAAGCACGAACAGGATCGTGGCGGACGATACGTTGCCGATCTCCCGAAGCACGCCGAGGCTCGGGGCGACTTGCCCGTCCGTCAGCCCGTAATGCGACTGCAGCGTTTCGATGATCCCTTTGCCGCCCGGATGAATCGCCCACAGCTCCGGCTTCTCTCCCCCGCACAGCCGCTCGATCTCCGCCGGTATCGATTCCCCGATAAGGCGCGGGATGGCCGGCGACAAATACAGGTCGAAGCCATAATTGCCGACCTCCCACACCATCTCGCCGGCGCCGCCTTCGAGCAGCACCGAGCGGGCATCGCCAAGCCGGAATACCGGCCGCTGCCGATCGCCGGCCGCGCCGACGACGCACGCCGAAGCCCCGTCGCCGAAGAAGGAGGCGCCGAACAGCGAATCCCGATCGCCTGCCGGCTGAATATGGAGCGTGCACAGCTCCACGCATACGATCAGCACGAGCGCGTCCCGAAAGCCCGACGCGAGCTGCTTCGCCAGGCAAATCGCCTTGAGCCCGGCCGCGCAGCCGATGAACGTAAGCGGGATCCGCGTTACGTCCGGAGCCAGTCCAAGCTCCCGGACGAGGGCGGCGTCCATGCCGGGGAGGAACTGCCCCGTGCAGCTGACCGTCATCAGATGCGTAACGGCTCCGGCATCCCCCCCGGCTTCCGCCAGCGCCTGGCGGGCGGCCCTAAGCCCGAGCGGCACGGCTTCCTGCTTGTATTTGGCCATGCGCTCGGCCGTCGTTGGGGCGCTCTCCCCGGAGGCCAGCGGAAAATAACGGCAATCCGCCGCTTCGGCCAGCAGGTTCGGCTCGCACGTATAGCGCCGCTCCACCCCGCATTGCTTGAATATCCGCCTTGCCCAGCGCGCTTCGTCCGGCCTGTCCGCAAGCGCGTCGACCAGCCTGCGCCCCGTATCCCCTTGGTCAAGCCGGTATGCCGGCAAAGCCGTTCCGATTCCCAATATCGCGATGCCCGAATTTGTACGCTCCATGCGAATCCATCCTCTCTATGCCAACGCGGACGAGTTGGCTGTTATAGACAAGTCTATTCGCCGGGGCGGCGCGATATGATACGGAATAAACAAGCTCTTTATGGCAGCAAAGGCAGAATAGAGGGACGAATCCTCGTTCTCGCGGAAAATTTTGACTCGGGTGTTCCGCCGACGCTTTAAACGTCAACCGGTATTCGCCCGGGATGAAGCCGATGGAATAGGATTGTAACAAACTTGAAACATATTCTTCATCTTGCTTTAACACAAACCGCCTATAATGAAAACAACCCCCTTTTGTAATATATAAATGTTGAAGACCCGCGGCACCGTTTGCCGCGGGTCACTTTTTTTTGCCCAATTACTCCTGGCGCGTCAATTCGACCAGCACGACCTCCGGCCGGTTGAACAGCCGCTGCGGGATGATGCTGTTGCCGAGCCCCCTGCTCACGATCATCGCCGATTCGCCCTCCGTATACATGCCGCCGTCGTACTTCGGCAGGACGCCTTGGCCCGGCGCGACCAAGCCGCCGACGAACGGCAGCCGGACTTGCCCGCCGTGCGCATGGCCGGAGAACGTGACGTCCATCTCGCGCCGCACGTACGCCTCGAACAGCTCGGGCCGGTGCGACAGCAGCAGCGTGAACGCCTCCCCAGCCTCCTTCGTCTCCTCGAGAGCCGCGTCGAGATGCGCGTTGATCTTGTCGAAGTTGCCGTCTTCCACCCGGTTGAACATCGGATCGTCCACGCCGGCGATGCGGATCTCTCCTCCTCCACGCGCGATCATCCCGCTTTGGTTGCGCAGCACCCGGACGCCCGCCCGCTCGAGCTCGATTTGGAGCGGCTTGAACTTGTTCTCGCCGTACTCATGGTTCCCCGTCACGTAGTAGACCGGCGCCAGCTTCGTCAGCTCGCGCATGAGAATCACGCTGGCCTCCGCCTCATATTTTCGCCTGTCGACCAGGTCGCCCGTGAACACGATCAGATCGGGCTTCAGCTTGCCGACCTTGCCGACCAGCCGCCGCTGCCCCTTCCCGAACGACTTGCTGTGCAGGTCCGTCAGATGGACGATCCGGTAATCGTCGAACGCTTCGGGCAGCTTGGCCGAGCCGACGGTAAATCTCGTAATGCCGATCGCGTTGTTTTCGTAATATAAGAACGCCGCCAGGAATAGAACGGCAGCCATCACGCAGAGGATGACCCTTTTCGCTTTTTTGCTCACGGCACGGTCCCCCTTCTTTCGAATACCGGTCATTTAATCGCGCGCGTTAGTGTCAATAGTTGAAATTAAATCAGCTTTCCGGGTTTTCGCGAGCTGTGCAAGCTCAATATTTGAAATAAAAATGGCTTGTCTCGTTCATAGACGTCCGAATATCCCCGATTAGTTTCAAATCCCGAAATAAATTCGCGTTTTCCCACGGTTATCCTCTGAATTGTTTCAGAATTTGAAATTAACCCGCCGGGCGGCCGAGGCGCGAGGCGGACGGGACGCCGGGCAGCCGGGGCGCGAGGCGGCGGGGACGCCGGGCGGCCGAGGCGCGAGGCGGACGGGACGCCGGGCAGACGAGGC
>NZ_JACXIY010000015.1 GCF_014705655.1 Paenibacillus arenilitoris
CCGCGTGCGCGCGGCCGGCGAGCTGGCGCTGCCGGCCGGCGCGACGAACGGCGGCGGCTTCGACTACCGCCGCTATCTGAGCAGCCAGCGCATCCACTGGCTGCTCAAAGCGAGGGGCACCGCCGCCGTCGAAGCGGCGCCGGGCCCCTGGTGGACCGCGGCCGCGCTGCTCGGCCGCATCGACGACGCGCGCGCTCTGCTCGGCGCGCGGATGGAGGCGCTGTACCCTTCCGAACAGTCCGGGTACATGAAAGGGCTCGTCCTCGGCATACGCGAGGACCTCGATCCGCAGCAGTTCCAGCAATTTTCGCGGCTTGGCCTGACGCATATATTGGCGATATCGGGCTTGCACGTCGCCGTATTCCTCTACGCGCTCGGCGGGCTGCTGCGGCTGCTGAGGATGACGCGCGAGCGGATCTTGCTCTCGCTCATGCTGGCCGTGCCGCTGTACGTCCTGCTCTCGGGCGCGTCTCCTTCGGTTATCCGCGCGGGCGTTATGGCCGTGCTCGGGCTCATTGCCGCCCGGATGGGCAAGCTGAAGGACGGCCTGCATCTGCTCGCGGCGGCCGCGCTGTTCATGCTGATCGTCGATCCGTTCCTGCTCGGCAACGTCAGCTTCCAGCTGTCCTTCATCGTGACGCTCGGCCTGATCGTCGGCGTGCCGCCGGTACGCCGGGCGATGCCGGATTGGCGACGGGGCAAGGCGGCGCTCGATTTGGCGGCCGTCACGATCGTCGCCCAGCTCGTTTCTTTCCCGGTAACGATCTATTATTTTAACCAATTCCACGCCTTGTCCTTGCTTGCGAACTTTCTGCTCGTCCCGTTCATCAGCTTCGTCGTCATGCCGATCGGGGCGGCCGCGCTGCTCGTCGCCTTGGCCTGGGAGCCGGGCGGCAAGCTGCTCGCGATCGCTTCCCATTATGCCAATGATTGGACGTTCGCCCTCGTCGAGCTGCTGGCGAGAGTCGACGCGTTCCGCATGATCTGGGCAACCCCGCCGCTCTGGTGGGTCGCGGCATGGCTGCTCGTGCTCGGCGCCTTCTTTAACCTGCTCGGAAAGCGGGCGCGCCGGACCGACGCGGTATCGGCCGCCGACCCGGACGATACCGCCCCGCTGGACGGGGAGCCGCCGCCGCATCCGAATAAAGGCGCGGGCCGCCCGCTGCTCGCCGTTGTGGCAACCATGACGATCTTACTCGCGTACGCTTATGCGCCCGACCTTCTCGATCGGGAAGCCGAGGTCAGCTTCATCGACGTCGGCCAAGGCGATTCGATTCATATCCGCACGCCCGAGGGCAAGCATATTTTGATCGACGGCGGAGGCACGCTCTCGTTCCGGAAGCCCGGCGAGGAATGGAAGGAGCGGAGCGATCCGTTCGAAATCGGCCGCAAGCTGCTCGTACCGCTGCTGATGAAAAGAGGCGTCCGCGAAATCGATCTGCTCGTCGTGTCGCATTTGGACAGCGACCATATCCGCGGCCTGCAGGCCGTCGTCGAGACGATTCCGGTACGCGGCATCCTGTGGAACGGTACGGTCAAGGAGGCGGAGGACGCGAGGAAGCTGCTCGCCTTCGCTGTCGCCCGGGATATCCCGCTCTACGCCGCCGGCGCGGGCATGGAGCGACGCATCGACGGCGAAGCGTCGCTGACGGTATTATGGCCGCACGAAGCGCCGGACGGGATCGTGTCCGCGCTTGAGGAGCAGAACGAGGGCAGCGTCGTATTGACGATCCGGCTCTATAATTCTACATTCCTATTCCAGGGAGACATTAATGCGGAGACGGAGCGGGCCGTCATCCAAAGCCTGCCGCCGTCCGCGAGCACGCCTAAGGCGCCGGTATCCGTCATGAAGGTCGCGCATCACGGCAGCCGGTTCTCGACCGGCGAAGAATGGCTCGATTATTGGCAGCCGATCGCCGCGGTCGTCTCCGTCGGGGCAACGAACACGTATGGCCATCCCCATCCCGACGTCGTTCGCAGGCTGGAGGAGTCGGGAACGGCATTATGGCGGACGGACCGCGACGGCGAGGTTCGGTTTAAAGTGATCCCGGCAGGCGTGTTCGTCCGCAAGCGACAATAACAGAATCGGCGCCAATCGCCGGATGTCTATATACGAGGTTCTATAAATTTGGTATCCTTGAGTGTGGAGTTTATCTCTCCGAATTGCGACATATAAAAAAGTATATAAAATAAATAAAGTACATTTTAGGTTTAAACTGCAACTTTTATCGTAACCGGTTCGTCAGAATGGTTGCAAGAGAGGGGGATCCTTCGTGGTGGAGCCTAGCCTGATTAGAGCGGCTCAGTCGGGAGATCGCGACGCTTTAATTACTCTGTTGCGAGAGGTTGAAACACATGTGTATCGGACAGCCTATTATATATTAAATAACGAGCAGGATGCGCTGGACGCGGCGCAGGAAGCGCTCATCCGCATTTATACGAAGATAGGCTCCTATGAGGAGAAGGCGCAATTCAAAACATGGATTCAGCGAATTGTGACCAATATTTGCATCGATAAGTTTCGCAGAAACAAGCCCACCGTCTCGATCGACGAGCACGAGATGGTATTTCAGGAGAAGCAGAACGTGGAGGACGAGGTGATGTCCGCTTACGCCGTGAAGGACATTCGGGCCGCGATCGACAAGCTGCCCGAGCATCACCGCGCGGTTGTCGTCCTTCGATACTTGCAGGATTTCTCTTACAATGAAATCGCCGACTCGCTCGATTTGCCGCTCAATACGGTGAAATCCTATTTATTCCGTGCCAGGCAGCAGCTGCAAACTTTACTTCATGATTATCAGAAAGGTGGTGTCCGGGGATGAATTGTCAAGAGGTGATGGAATTGATGCAAAGACAGCTAGACGACGATCTCGACGAGCGCGAGATCGAAGTTTTGGACAATCATACTAGACAGTGTCCGGACTGTGCAGCGATGCTGGAGAGGCTGAAGCTGTTATCCGCCGAGCTTACCAGTTTGCCGAAGGTTACGCCGAGCTACAGCCTGGTTGACGCGATCATGCCGCAGCTGGAGCGGATCGAGCTGTTCGGCCAGACGGAGGCGGCGACCGCGCCCGCGGCGAACCAAGAGCTCGAAGAGCCGGCTCCGCGCCGCGCGAAGCGGGAGCGCCGCTGGCCGTCGGTCCGCGTAATGGGCGGCGTTATCGCCGCGGGGATCGTAGCGGGCTTGTTCCTCGTCACGTACAACGCGGGCGAAGGGCCGAATTTCAGTTTAACCAAGCACTCGGCCGACGACAGCGCCGCGAACACGGCCGCGGAAGGTGACGTCAGACAGTATGCCTTCTCCAATGAGGACGGAGAGGCGTCGGATGTCAGAACGGAAGCGCTTCACTCGATCGCGGGCGAGAACGACAAATCCGTCAAGGATACGTCGAAGGAAGACGCGGTCAGGAGCAGCGGCGAACCCGGCGCGGGAGACGGCAGCGACGGACAGCCGGGCAAGCCGATCGAAGGCAGCTCGGGCGGCGCTCCCGCGGGCGGATCGAATGCGGGCACCTCTGGCACGGGCGGGGATGCGGGAGGCGGCGACGAAGAAGCGGCTGCGGACGGCGCCGAAAACGGCGGCGGCTCGGAACCGACCTCGCCTTCCGAAGGCGAGGTCGGCGCGCAAGGCGACAAGCAGGGCAATCAGGGCTTCGGCGAGGACCGCGCCGCGAGCGTATCGCCGGACGGCAAGTACAGCGCGCAAGCGGAAGGCTTCGTCGTCAAAGTATACGCGGCTTCCGACCAATCGCTCGTGCTCGAATCGACGCGCAAGAACGGAACGTTGACCAATCTCGTCTGGTCGGAGGACAGCGCGCGGCTGACCTATGAGGTTCATGTCGAGAAAGGCGCCATCGAGACGTACGTGATCGATATGGCGACCCGCGAAGAGAAGAAAGCCGAGCATGAATAGCAGAGATATTCGCACACTTTCGTCGGCGTCTGCGTATAGTGGAAGTATCGAAAGTGTCTGCGACGAAGCGTGAAACGTCGTATGACCATCCGCAGGGCGGTACCATGGACCTGCCTGCGGATGTTTATATAGATGTTCGGCAAAGGGATGAAGCCCGCGAGCGGCTCATCCCTTTGCCCGATTTTAAGGCCGGATACGGCAACGGGGTGTGAATATTTGGACGCGAAGGAAGCGCTGAAGGAAATCAAAGGCGGCCGGTTCCGGCCGATCTACGTGCTGTACGGGAAGGACCGGTTCCGGCTGCAGCAGTTTATCGACTTTTTGACGGAAGCGATGTTCACGGCGGAGGAGAGAGAGCTCGGCATCGTCAAGTTCGATACGGCCGAGACGCCGATCGACGAAGCGGTGCTCGAAGCGGAGACGCTGCCGTTCTTCGTGCAGCGCAAGCTGATCGTCATCCGCGACGCTTCCGTGCTTGCCGCCGGCGGCAAGGAGGGCGGCAAGGTCGAGCATCATCCGGAGAAGCTGCTGAACTATATGGAATATCCGTCGGAGACATCGGTTATCGTGTTCGCCGTCCATGCGGAGAAGCTGGACGAGCGGCGCAAGCTGGTCAAGACGCTGAAGGAGAGGAAAGCGCTCGTGCCGTTCCCCGAGCTGGACGCGGCGCAGCTCAAGCAGTGGATGATCAAGCGGGCTGCGGAGCAGAACCGCCAATTAACGGCCGATGCGGCGGATCTGCTGCTCCTGCGCGCCGGTGCGAACATGCAGCAGCTGGCGCAGGAGGTGGACAAGCTGTGCCTGCATGCAGGCGCGGGAGGCACGATCGACGCCGGGCAGGCGTCGCTGCTCACGCCCGCGACCGTCGAAGAGGACGTATTCGCGCTCGTCGACGCGATCGCGGAGCTGCGGATCGACCGGGCGGTCCGCTTGTACCGGGAGCTGCTGGTCAGACGGGAAGAGCCGATCAAGATCGCCGCGCTGATCGCGAGACAGCTTCGAATCATGCTGCAGATCAAGGAGCTGGAGCAGCACCAGTATTCGCCGCAGCAGATGGCCGGCCAGCTCGGCCTGCATCCTTACGCGGTCAAGCTGGCGGCGGAGAAGAGCCGCAAGTTCCAAGCGGCCAGGCTCGGGAAGCTGCTCGCATCGCTCGCGGAGCTCGATTACCGGATGAAAACCGGCGCGATCGACAAGACGCTGGGGCTGGAGCTGTATTTGCTGTCGCTCGGGATGGAGAAAGGCGCTTGAATGCGACAATTGGCGTAAGCGCATAACGGCGGTATGGGGATTTTCCCCGTACCGCCGTTTTTATATTCTCGCTCGGCACGATACGTACCGCAAATTAAAAAACTGTTATAATCTAAAAACTGTTGTATGTGAATGAGAATAACGACCGTCTACAATAAAGCTGCAAGAGACAATCCAGTCGAGGGGGGATTTGAGAGTGAAAGCAATATCGGCAACGAAATAAGCGGCATCCGCGGCAAAAGCTTTGGCCATCCCACTGGCGGTTATGTTAGCGGTTACAGCTTGCTCGGGCGCAGGGAACGACGGCGGCGAAGGAAACGCGCGGCCTCGCCGTCTCCTTGAAGGATGGCACGTATAACTGGATGGCGACCGGCAACGGCCTCGTCGGGGCTTTCGGCAACCATATGCCCTCCAAAATACATCTGGGAATTTTGGAATCCGGACGAGAGCAGCCAGCTAGTCTACAACGGCATCCAACCGGGCATTAAGCGCTTCCCGGCCCAAATGAAGGATTGGCATGAGAAAGGCTGCGTCGATCCCGAAGCCGACCGATGCTAAAGCTGCGCTGGACATAATCAGCGAGCAGCTGTGGCGGTCGGCCTACGACGCTTGCCATCCGAAATAACTTCGATTTTATCCTAAGCATGACCCAAATGGGCAACAAGGAAGCCGTCATCGCGTTCACCCAGGACTTAAGCCAATATTGCCGTTATACGACCCGAACGGAAACGGCGATGACGGATATGCGGGAGGAGCTGCGGCTCATTCGCAATTATTTGGAAATTCATAAGCTGAGGGAAATGTCGCGCACGGTCACATGCTGCTATCAGGCTACGCGGAATTCGAGTACGCGAAGAAGGCAATGGAGCTACAACCTCGAAGTATATTATGAAGCCGGTTGTCGAGGCCGAATTGATCGGGACGCTCCGCGCGCTCGGCGAGGAGTTAGCCGCGGAAAGCATAACCGCGCAGCAGCACCGGAACAGGGCAGCCCCGACTCGGACCGGGCGCCGTCGTTGTCCGGCAAAGTCCGGCAGTTCGTCGAAGGAAGCCTTGAGCGGGATTTGTCGCTGCAGCTGCTGTCCGATGCGCTCGGCTTCCACCCGGCCTATTTGTCCAAGGCGTTCAAGGCCGAGACCGGCGAGACGCTAAGCGATTATTTGCTCAAGCGGCGGATGGAGCATGCGGTGGTGCTGCTCAAAAAAACCGGCTACAAAATTTACGAGGTGTCGGAGAAGGCGGGCTATCAGACGACGCATCACTTTATCAAGCAGTTCAAGCGGTTCTACGGCATAACGCCGCAGCAGTACCGCAACCGCCAGATCGGCCGAAATTAACGCCGCGGGCATGCCCGCGAGGCGAAAAGGAGGATTAGGATGGCTTGGTGGACCGGCAACAAGCTTCGGCTCGTGCAAAACAATCTGCGCGAGACCGACGCGGATCTGGACGCGGATCTGCTCGTGAAGGAGCTGAAGGAATTTGGCGCCAATATGCTCATGATGAACGCGGGGGGGATATTCGCGTTCTACCCGTCCAAGCTGCAGTACCAGTACGTAACCCCGTATTTGAAGAAGGATCTGCTCGCGGAAACGATCGAGAAGGCGCATGCGAACGATATTCGGTTCATCGCCAGATTCGACTTCAGCAAGGCGCACGAATCGATCTTCGAGGCGCGCCCGGAGTGGTTCTACCGAACGAAGTCGGGCGGCGAGGTCAATTATTTCGGCATCGTCCATACATGCCTGAACGGCGGCTACCAGCAGCGCTACTCCCTTGACATATTGGAAGAAGTGTTGACGGGCTACGACGTCGACGGCGTGTTTTTCAATATGTTCGGCTACCAGAATTGGGATTACAGCGGCAATTATTACGGCATCTGCTATTGCGGCAATTGCCGCAAGCGCTTCATGGACATGTACGGGCTCGAGCTTCCTCATAACGAGGATAAACGGTCGGAGCGTTACGTCGCATACCGGAAATTCCAGGAGGAGACCGCTATGTACATCCTGGATACGATTCACGGCCATATCAAGCGCTTGAAGCCTGAAGTCGCGATATGCACATACCACCCCCATAAAGTAGACATCGTCAGGCATGAATCCAATACGGCGCTCGGCCGACCGCATCCGAAATGGCTGTATTCGGCGGCCGAGAACGTGATGCCGATCGCCGGAAGCTACCGGGATAAGCTGACGAGCAACTGCTCGATCAACGCCATCGACCTGACCTATCGCTTCACAGGCGTATCGGCTTACGAGACGGAAATTCGGCTGTACGAAAATATCGCCAACGGCTCCGGTCTCGACTTCTGCATTATCGGCGCGTTCGAGGGATATCCGGATCAAGCGAATATGGAAAAGGCGAAGAACGTCTTCCGTTTCCATCAGGAACGCGAAGCGCTGTTCGGGCAGTTCCTCTCCGAAGCGGACGTCGTGCTGGTGAAGCCGTCCGCTTCGATGCGGGATGCCCGGCAGGAATATCTCGGCGTGTTCAAAATGCTTAAGGAAGAGCATATGCTCTTCGACGTCGTCCTGCAGGAGAGGCTCCCGCATATCGCGGGAACAGGGGCAAAGGTCGTCGTGCTGCCCGGAATCGAAGCGCTTACGGACGAAGAGCTGGGCGTCTTGACCGGCCTGCGCGGCCGCGGCGTGCATATCGCGGCGACCGGCGGCGCGCTTGCGGGATGCCGGGAAGCGCTGGCGTCCCTGTTCGACGCCGAGCAGGACGGGGGGATGGAGGATACGACGGCCGCTTATGTTCGCGTCGACGATAAAGCGATGTTCCCCGCTCTTTCCAAGCGGGAATGGGTCATCGTGAACGGGCGGTTCGCTTTCATGCGGTACGGCGGCGACGCGGAGAAGATGCTTCCGATGGTCGCGCCTTCTACGTTCGGACCGCCCGAGCGCGCTTATGGCCACGAGCTGACGGAACGGTACGGTCTTGGCTTTACTGACGCCGCCGAGGGCAGGGGGCGCGGCGCTTATATCGCTTGGAATGTCGGCGAGCTGTATTATCGCCACGGCTTCGCGGACCACAAGCAAATTGCGGCGGGCGTGATCGACAAGCTGCTTGGCGGAGACAGGCGGCTGACCACCAATGCGCACCCGAGCGTGGAAATGACGTTCCACGGGCTGCCGGACGGCACCTATTTGCTTCAGCTGATCAACTTATCCGGATTCAACGGCGTTACATACGAGGCGCCGATTCCGATGAGCGGCATCCTGACCGAGCTGACCGGGATCCGGGGCTTAAGCAAAGCCGACAACCTGAACGGCGGCGGCGAAGCGCGGATCGAGGAAAGGGATGGCCGGATCATTGTCCGCCTTGCGGAGCTTCATACTTACGGAGCGTATCATTTGCGATAGCCGGTATCCGGAGAGAAATTTCCCGGATCATTGCAGCAGTTTGAATTCATGGAGGTGGGGAATATGGACGCACAAGCATGGTGGCGGCAGCCGCTGCGCATTATTCAGCCGAATTTGCAGGTGAAGGATACGAGGTTCATCGATCCGGAGCGGCTCGCGGGACAGCTGAAGGAGATGGGCGCCAACACGGTCGTCTTCAACGTCGGCGGCATATATGCCTGGTATCGGTCGGAGATTCCGTTCCATCACGTGAACGAATATTTGCCGAAGGACAAGGACTTGCTGGAGGAGGTCATCGCGGCCTTCCATAAGGAAGGGCTGAAGTTCGTTGCGAGGGTCGACTTCAGCAAAGCCGACGACGCCGTCTACCAAATGCGGCCCGAATGGTTCGTTCGCAACGGCGACGGCCACCCGCAAATTATCGGCGCGCAGCGCCCGGGCAGCTGGTCCCTGCTCATGTCGACCTGCATCAATGCCGGTTACCGCAACGAAGAGGTGGCGGCGCCGGTGCTGACCGAAGCGCTCGGCCGGTATGCGATCGACGGGGTCTTCTTCAACAATCCGGGCACGATACCTTGCCAGTGCGGCCGCTGCCGCGACAAGTACTTCGATATATTCGGTTCGCCGATGCCGGAGCGTTCGCAGGATTACGACCGCTCTTGGGGGTCGCTGTGCCTGAAGCATAACATGGAACTGCTGAACGGCGTCATTAAGGAAACCCGGCCGGACGTGCCGGTGATCAGTTACTATAACCTGTTCAACGAACGGCTGGATGACCGCAAAGCCGCAGCCGATCTGCTCTGCACGGAGCCGCAAAACGTTTTGTCCCAAGGCCACCGGCAAATACCGGAGTTTTGGAAGCCGGCGCTCAGCATCAAGCTCGGCCGGTCCCGATCGGGCGCTGCGGCGCCGCTGGGCATCGTGCATTCCTGCCCCGGGATGGACTGGCGGCATACCGGGCTGCCGCCCGCCGATTACGCGTTCTGGCTGGCGCAAATCCCCGCATACGGCGGCCAAATCTGGCATTCGCTGACGGGCGTGCCGGATACGATCCGGGATAAGCGGATCGTAAAGACGGTTACCCATTTCAACAAGCAGGTCGCGAAGATCGAGCAGGAAATGCAAGGCGCGAACAGCCTGGCGGACGTCGCGCTGCTCTGGAGCGCGAGACCGTCGACGGAGGGATGGGCGGACGGGCTGATTAACCGCCAAATTCCGTTCGACATCCTTCCGGAGGAGCAAGCTGGCCTGGAGACGCTGCTGCGCTACAAGGCGGTCATCGTTCCGGAGCAATATCCGATCGGAACGGAGGAAGTCGCCCGCTGGCGGGAGTACGTGAACCGGGGCGGCCATTTGATCGTGGAGGGAATGCTGCATTCGGCGGTTCGCGGGGAGCTGTGCGAGCTGCTTGGCGTGTTGCCGGCCTTGACGGTCAGCGAGCCGTTGGCCGCCAGCTATTTGCGGTTTGAAGGAACGGGAAATCCGCTACAGACTGGCCTCGAAGATACGGAGCTGATCGCGCATCGCGGACGCGTCGTTTACTGCAAGCCCGCGGCAGGGTCGGCCGTGCTGGCGACGCTGGTGCCTCCGTTCTCGCCGCTCGAAAGCGTCGGGGCGCCGCCGGAGAGAGCCTCTCTGTCCGTTGAGCGCACCGATATCCCGCTTGCGGTTCATCGCAGGGCCGGCGGAGGCGGCGTGCTATATTTACCGTTCTCGCTAAGCGGTCTGCTGAACGACTTCAAGCTGGGCGAGCATTATCAACTGCTCGATAACGCGATCGATCTGGTTTTGAACGGCGATCGCCTCATCCGCATGACGCCGGTGACCGGGCTGCAGGTCGCGCTTTACCGGAACAAAGAAGGCTTGCTTCTGCACCTCGTCAACGGGGCGGGCAGAAGGCCGCTCACGGGCGCGATCCCGCTCTATCAGATCGAAGCGGCGCTGCCGCTAGCCGCGCTGCAAGGCTCGGCTTCATCGGTGAGCGGATTGCTCGAAGCCGGCAACCTGCCGTTTCGAATAGAAGAGGACGTCGTCCGGTTTACGGTACCTAAGCTCGACGTGTGGGAAGTCGTCAAAATCGTCAAACAAAAGGAATAGGAGCTGGTCGTCTTATGTTGGCTGTCAAAGGAACGAAAGTCGGATTTATCGGAACGGGCGTCATGGGAAGCAGCATGGCCAAGCATTTGCAGAGCGGCGGCTGCGAGGTTCATCTCTATACGAGAACGAAAGCGAAGGCCGAGCCGCTGCTTGCGCTCGGCATGATTTGGCACGACGAGCCAGGCGAGCTGGCGAGCCAATGCGACGCCGTCATATCGATCGTCGGGTATCCGCAGGACGTGGAATCGCTCTATTTGGGAGAAGGGGGCATCGTCGACTCGGCGAAGCCCGGCGCGTACCTCATCGACATGACGACCAGCAGCCCGCGATTGGCGCAGAGGATCTACGAGGCGGCTTCCGCCAAAGGGCTGCATGCGCTCGACGCGCCGGTGTCGGGAGGAGACGTAGGGGCGCGGAACGCGGCGCTTTCCATCATGGCGGGCGGCGACCGGGACGCCTTCGAGGCGGTTCGGCCTTTGCTCGGCCTGCTGGGGAAAAACATTGTTCTGCAAGGAGGAGCAGGCGCCGGCCAGCATACGAAGATGGTCAATCAAATCGCCATCGCCTCCAATATGATCGGCGTATGCGAAGCGTTGGTGTACGCGAAGCATGCCGGGCTCGATTTGAACGGCGTGCTGACGAGCATCGAATCGGGCGCGGCCGGCAGCTGGTCGCTCAGCAATTTGGCGCCGCGCATCATTGCGGGCAATTTCGAGCCCGGCTTCTACGTGAAGCATTTCATCAAGGACATGGGCATCGCGCTCGAGGCCGCGAAGGAGATGGAGATCGAGCTGCCGGGGCTCGCGCTTGCCAAAGGGCTTTACGAGAAGCTTGCTGCTGCCGGGCTCGCCGACAAAGGTACGCAAGCGTTGTATCAAGCTTGGGAATAAAGTCGCGATTCGGGAGAGGTGAACGAAATGAAGCATTTGCCGATCGGCGTCCTTGTCAAGGCCGCTTACGCGGAAGAAGTCATTCCCTGCTATTTGGATCACGGCTTCGAAAGCTTCGGACTTACGCATTGGCAAACGACCGGTTCCATCGATCTGGCGGAGCAGGCGAAGCGGGTGAACGAGCAGCTCGCCGGCAGCGGAGCGACGATATCCAGCTTGACGGCGTTCGGCAACCCGCTGACGGGAACGGGCGACAACGCGGATAAGGTGAAGAGCTGGGAGCGGTTGATCGACCGCGCGGGCTTGGGCGCCGTAGAAAGCGCGCGCCTCCGGGCGAAGGTGGATTTGACCGGGTTTATCGGCGAACATTCGAAAGCGAAGGGAGCGGGAACAAGCGTATGAAAGTTGTGCTCGCTTTCGATTCGTTCAAGGGCAGCTTAAGCTCGGCGCAGGCCGGTTCCGCGGCCGCCCGGGCGATCCGCTCCGTATATCCGGACGCGGAATGCGACGTCATTCCGCTGGCGGACGGAGGTGAGGGCACGGTTGCGGCCGTGCTCGAAGCGGCCGGCGGAACCGGCAAGCAGGTGGCGGTCAACGGCCCGCACGGGGAACCGGCTTCTGCGTTCGTCGGGATGATCCGGGACGGAAGGGGGACAGACCCGACGGCCGTGCTCGAGACGGCCGGCATATGCGGACTCACGATGGTGCCCGAAGGGCGGCTTGATCCGTTCCGCGCGAGCTCCAGAGGCGTCGGGGAAGCGATCCTTCAACTGCTCGACGACGGCGTTAGAAGCTTCGTGATCGGTCTCGGAGGAAGCGCGGTCAACGACGGCGGCATGGGAATGCTGGCAGCGCTCGGCGCGGTTTTCCGCGACAAGGAGGGAAACCGTCTGCAGGGCTGCGGAGCAGACCTGCTGTCGGCTGCCTCGGCCGATATGGACGGTCTTGATCCGCGGCTTGGGGCATGCGCGATCCGGGCGGCGACCGACGTCGCGAATCCGTTATGCGGCCCGAGCGGCGCGACGATGGTATTCGGCAGGCAGAAGGGCGCAAGCCCTCAGCAGCAGGAAGCGCTGGACGCCGCGATGAAGGCGTACGCGGACATGATCGAAGCGTCCGTCGGTCGGGCGCTGCAGGCCGTTCCGGGTGCCGGCGCCGCCGGCGGACTCGGCTTTGCGTTGCTAGCCGCGGGCGGCGAGCTCGTACCCGGGGCCGGCTGGGTGACGGAAGCGGCCGGCTTGCGGGCGCGCGTCCGGGGGGCGGATTGGGTCGTTACGGGCGAAGGCCGCAGCGACGGGCAGACGATGTACGGCAAGCTGCCCGTTCATGTGGCGGATGCCGCCCGGGAAGCTGGGGCAAGGTGCATGCTGCTGTCCGGAAGCTTGGGCGACCATACGGAGGAGCTCGAGGCTCGGTTCGACGGATGCTTCTCGATTACGAAGGAGCCTGCCGCTCTCGCGGATTGCATGGAGCAAGCCGAGGAGCTGCTGGAGCGGACCGTCCGGCAGCTGTTCCGGCTGCTCCGTGCGGCTGCGGACGAGCGTGCATAAATCTATAATAGAATAAAAGAAGGCTTCGCCTCTCATAAAGAGAAGCGAAGCCTTCTTTTGTCGGCCTTGATTAAGCTTGCGCCGAAAGTGCGTTCAGCTTTTTGGCAAGACGAGATTTTTTGCGGGAAGCCGCATTTTTATGAATCAGGCCCTTCGTAGCTGCCTTGTCCAATTTTTTCGTTGCGGCGATCAGAGCTGCTTTGGCAGCTTCTACATCGGTGCCGGCGATTGCTTGGTCAGCGGATTTAACGGCCGAACGAAGCGCGGATTTCTGGGAAGCATTCAAAGCACGACGCTTTTCGCTTGTTTTAACGCGTTTAATCGCGGATTTAATGTTTGGCATGGAATTCACCTCCTAAATTGATCACGACGGTTCATATTCAAAATTTACCTAGACAACACAACTTAAAATATATTATCATGCCGACGCCCAAAATGCAATACCGTCAAGCATTTGCCGTTCGGCCCTCCTAGCGGCGGACCGGCCGTGCCGGAGTATGAAAATACCGCGTATGCGAACAATAACGGAAGTACATCCGTGCGAAGGGAGAATAACGAGTGGAGAACGAGCTTGATTTACAAAAATACGACGTAAGGACCGACCTGGCGCTGGAAGCGAAGGAGATGGCCGAAGCCCCGCAGGGCGGGCCGATACCCGGCATCCAAAGCGAGACGACCGAGGATAACGGCATAACGGTGACGCAGCTTCACGTGCAGAACGAGCAGGGCTCCCAGGCGATCGGCAAAATGGTCGGCCATTACGTCACGATCGAGGTGCCCGGCCTTCGGGAAGGCGACACCGATCTGCAGGACCGGGTCGCCACGCAGTTCGCCAAACATTTCGAAGAGTTCCTCGAGAGGCTGAGCATCAACAAGTCGGCCCGGGTGCTGATCGTCGGCCTCGGCAACTGGAACGTGACGCCCGATGCGCTCGGGCCGCTCGTCGTCGAGAACGTCATGGTCACGCGCCATTATTTCGAGCTTATGCCCGATCAAGTCGCGCCGGGTTATCGGCCGGTGAGCGCGGTTGCGCCGGGCGTGCTCGGCATTACCGGGATCGAATCGAGCGAAATCGTGCACGGCATCGTCGAGAAGACGAAGCCGGACGTCGTCATCGCCATCGACGCGTTGGCCTCGAAGGCGGTGGAACGCGTCAACACGACCATTCAAATCGCCGACACGGGCATCCATCCGGGATCGGGCATCGGCAACAAGCGGAAAGGGCTGACAGAGGAAATACTCGGCGTTCCGGTCATCGCGATCGGCGTTCCGACGGTCGTATACGCCTCGACGATCGTAAACAACACGCTGGAGATGATGCGCTCCCATTTCGACAAGCAGAGCGGCGGCAATACGGATCAAATTTTAGGATTGGTGAATCAGATGGACAATAACGAGCGGCTGCAGCTCGTCAAGGAAGTGCTGAGTCCGCTCGGCCACGATTTGCTCGTAACGCCGAAGGAAATCGACGAATTCATCGAGGACATCGCCAATATTATCGCGAGCGGGCTTAACGCCTCGCTTCACGAGGCGGTCGACACGGACAACGTGGCCGCCTATACGCACTGAGCACGAATAATAACAGCCGCCTCCCGACGAGGCGGTTTTTTGTTGGCCGGCCGAGCGGCTCATGCTGACAATGTAACGGACAGAGATGCACTTATTTGGATGAAACGGTCGACTTTTCATTCATAACGGTCCGTATTGGCGCTATTGGCCGGAAACTTCCGGCTAAACGACCCATTTAGAAGAATTAAGATCGCTCATGTCCGTTACATTTTCAATTAGCTCCATTTCGATCAAATAGCGGCTCTGGCGTCCGTTACGACACTGACGATCCGAATGCGCAGCGCCCCATTCTAGCAAAATCCGAATCTCTTTGACGAGCCCGGTTCTATTAATCCCCTTACTCTCATAGTTTAGTAGTAACTCAGTCGTCACATCACGGAAAGCGGGAGGTATGGAACTTGATGAAACGAAACATTATGCTGCTGGACGTCGGCAACGGAAGCAGGCGCCTGAAGCAGCTTCTGGTCACCGGGCGGATATTCGCGCTGCTCTCATTCAGTTCGATGCTGTTCTTTGTCATGCTCGGCATCGCCGGCATGGCGCATCAGCAATCGGCCGCGTCCCCTGTCAATTCGATGAAAGGATTCGCGGCCTCCGTATCCGGCGGTTTTTTTGGGGATATGCTAGAGATGGAGATGCCAGCGTTTCAGAGCAGCAGCCGGACGGAATCGTTTAATTCCAAACAAATCAGCGCCTTGTTCCTGAGGGCGTTAACCGATATCAATCCGGCCGATCCGAAAAGCCTGCTGGCGGGCGAGCTTCCCGGCATGAGCGCGGGCGACGCGTTTCTCATTCGCAAAGGCATCGGAACGGACACGGAAGTCGGACCGGAGGACAACGCGCCGATCGTTCATGACCCGGACGAGGGGAAGCAGGAGCCGGGGAACGAAGGGGAAGCGGACGGAGGCGCGCAGCCGCAGCCGACGCCTGGCGGCGATCAGCCGCAGGAGGAGCCCGCCGAGGGCGGCAAGGACGATGAGCCGGACGCGCCGGCGAAGCCGACGACCGGCGACCGAAAAGTCGCGTTCATCTATCATTCCCATAACCGCGAATCGTGGTATCCGGAGTTGACCGATAAGAACAAGGATCCGAATTCGGCCACGAAGAACATTACGCTCGTAGGGGAGCGGCTCGCGCGGAAGCTCGAGGAGAACGGCGTCGGCGCGCAGCATTCCGATACGGATTATCCGACGGCGATCCGGGATTACCGTTGGGAGCTGTCCTACAAATATTCCATGAAGACGGTGAAGGAAGCGATCGCCAGCAGCAAGGACTTGAAGCTGTTTTTCGATTTGCACCGGGATTCCCAGAAGCGGAAGTATACGACGATCGAAATTGACGGCAAAAGCTACGCGCAGGTTTATTTCATTATCGGCCACAAAAACCCGGACTGGGAGAAGAACGAGGCGTTCGCTACCAAAATCCACGAGGCGCTGGACAAAAAATACCCCGGCATATCGCGCGGCATTTGGGGCAAAACGGCGGCGAGCGGCAACGCGGAATACAATCAATCGCTCGCGCCGGAAAGCGTGCTGATCGAGGTCGGCGGGGTGGACAACACGCTCGCGGAATCGTACCGGACGGCAGACGCGCTCGCCGAAGTCATATCCGAAATTTATTGGGCTGACGAGAAGGTATCGGCGAAGGGGACGGAAAGCTAGCCGTATCCCCCGAAAAGGACAACGAAAGGATGAATGAGCCATGAAGCGGAAATCGTTCAAGTGGGCGGTGCTTGGGGCGGCGCTAGCCGTAATCGTCGTGTACGGCATCGATATGACCACGGCCGGCATCGAGCGGATCAACGGACCGATCGAAGGCGGGGAATTCGCGGAGGCGCCTGCGCCTGAACCGTCTGCGGAAGCGGCTTCGGGCTTTACGACCGAGCAGCAGCGGAAAATCGCCGAGCTCGAGCGGGAGCTGGAGGAGGTGAAGCGTCTCGCTTCGACAGGGGACGACTCGTCCGCGCCCGAGCCGGACGCGACCATGGCCGGCGGCGAGAACGAGCGGCTGCCCGGCATCCCGCTGGAGAACGATCAATCGGCCGTCAACAAAATCGCCGATTCCACGTCCGGCCTGCTTCAAAGCATGTCAAGCGAAGGCATCCGGCTCGTCGTATCGATCTTTGACGGGCTCATTAAATGATAATAATGCACATTGCTGGGCGTCATCTTAACTGATATAATAGGAGGAATGATTAGCATTATTGGAAATTGTGGGGGTTAGGCATGACGGACGTACGTGACCGACAAAAGAAAATTCGAAATTTTTCCATTATCGCGCATATAGACCACGGAAAGTCTACGCTTGCCGACCGGATTTTAGAATATACCGGAGCGCTGTCGTCCCGCGAGATGCAGGAGCAGGTTCTCGACCAGATGGATTTGGAGAGGGAGCGCGGCATTACGATCAAGCTGCAGGCCGTTCGGTTGTCTTACCGCGCGGACGACGGCGAGGAATATTTGCTTAACCTGATCGATACGCCCGGACACGTCGACTTTACGTATGAGGTGTCCCGCAGCATGGCCGCATGCGAGGGCGCGCTGCTCGTCGTGGACGCGGCGCAGGGCATCGAGGCGCAGACGCTTGCGAACGTCTACTTGGCGCTGGACAGCAATCTTGAAATATTGCCCGTCGTGAACAAAATCGATTTGCCTAGCGCGGAGCCGGAGCGGGTCAAGCAGGAAATCGAGGACGTCATCGGGCTGGACGCGAGCGACGCGGTGCTGGCTTCGGCCAAAGCCGGCATCGGCATCAAGGAAATATTGGAGCAGGTCGTCGCGAAGGTGCCGGCGCCGACCGGAGACCCGGATAAGCCGCTGAAGGCGCTTATCTTCGATTCGCATTACGATCCTTACAAAGGCGTTATCGTCTACGTCAGGGTCATGGACGGCAGCATCAAGGCCGGCAAAAAAATCCGGTTCATGGCGACGGGCGCGGAATTCGAGGTGATCGAGGTCGGCGCGTTCAAGCCGCGGATGTCGATCGTCGACGAGCTCGCGGTTGGCGACGTCGGCTTCATTGTCGCGGGCATCAAGAACGTGAAGGACACGCGCGTCGGCGATACCGTTACGGACGCGAAGCAGCCGGCGCCCGCGCCGCTGCCGGGCTACCGCAAAATCAACCCGATGGTATTCTGCGGCCTGTACCCGATCGAGACGCAGGACTATAACGATCTTCGCGAGGCGCTGGAGAAGCTCGAGCTGAACGACGCGTCGCTGAGGTATGAGCCGGAATCGTCGACGGCGCTCGGTTTCGGCTTCCGCTGCGGCTTCCTGGGCTTGCTTCATATGGAAATCATACAGGAGAGGATCGAGAGGGAATTCAACATTCCGCTCATTACGACGGCGCCGAGCGTTATATATAAAGTAACGCTGACGAACGGGGATGTGATCGAAATCGACAACCCGTCCAATTATCCGGAGTCGGGCAAGCTCGATTTCGTCGAAGAGCCGTTCGTGAAAGCTTCGATCATCGTGCCGAACGATTACGTCGGAGCAATCATGGAGCTTTGCCAAAGCAAACGCGGCGAATTCGTGAATATGGAGTATTTGGACACGAACCGGGTGACGCTTACGTACCAGATTCCGCTGTCGGAAGTCGTATACGATTTCTTCGACCAGCTGAAGTCGAGCACGAAGGGCTACGCTTCGTTCGATTACGAGCTGTCCGGCTACCGCCGCTCGAACCTGGTCAAGATGGACATCATGCTGAACGGCGAGCAGGTCGACGCATTGTCCGTCATCGTGCACCGCGACCGCGCGTACCAGCGCGGACGGGTTATCTGCCAGAAGATGAAGGAGCTTATTCCGCGCCAGATGTTCGAGGTGCCCGTACAGGCTTCGATCGGCACGAAGGTCATCGCCCGCGAGACGGTGAAGGCGATGCGCAAGAACGTCCTTGCCAAATGCTACGGGGGCGACATCAGCCGGAAGCGGAAGCTGCTCGAGAAGCAGAAGGAAGGCAAGAAGCGGATGAAGCAGGTTGGCAGCGTGGAGGTGCCGCAGGAAGCGTTCATGGCGGTGCTCAAAATCGACGAGGATTAAACAACCGTACGAGGATGAGGGAGAGCGCGGCTCTCTCTTTTTTCTTTTTTTTATCGCAAGCTTCCATTGAAGGAGGGAATCAACGATGAGTCTGATTCAGTCGCCGAAGGCGCTGTATATCCATATCCCGTTCTGCACGAACAAATGCCATTATTGCGATTTTACGTCCTATGTGCTCAAAGGGCAGCCAGTCGACCAATACCTCGATGCGCTTGAGCAGGAGATGCGCCGTACGGCGGGGGTGCTTCCGCCGGAGCGGATCGATACCGTCTTCGTCGGCGGAGGGACGCCGACCGTCCTTACGCCCGTTCAGATGGCAAGGTTCCTGTCGGACGTGCGCAGACACTTCCCGCTTGCGCCGGACGCGGAATTTACGATGGAAGCCAACCCCGGCACGACGGATATCGAGAAGCTGGCTGCCATGAAGGAAGGCGGCGTGAACCGGATCAGCTTCGGCGTCCAATCGTTCGACAACGGATTACTGGAGCGGATCGGGCGTATCCACAATGTCGACGACGTATACCGCAGCTTGGAAAATGCGCGTTCGGTCGGCTTCTCGAACCTGTCGATCGATTTGATGTTCGGGCTGCCCGGGCAGACATTGGAACTGCTGGCGGAAAGCGTGAGACGCGCGCTTGCGCTCGAGCTGCCGCATTATTCGATATACAGCCTTAAAGTGGAAGAAAATACGCTGTTCCACAAGCTGTACGAACGCAACGAGCTGCCGCTTCCTCCGGAAGAGGAGGAATTCAATATGTATATCCTGCTGATGGACATGATGAAGGCGAACGGTTACGCGCATTATGAAATCAGCAATTTCGCAAAACCCGGCTTCGAAAGCCGGCATAACTCCACCTACTGGCGCAACGAGTCGTATTACGGCCTGGGAGCCGGCGCGCACGGATACGCGAACCGGGTCCGCCACGTGAACCTGAAGGGCATCACCCCGTACATCGAAGCCGCTGCGGCGGGCTTGCCGCGCCTGGAGACGTTCGAGGTGCCGGAGGAGGAAGCAATGGAGGATTTCATGATGGTCGGCCTCAGGCTGCTCGAGGGCGTTCCCGCATCCCGGTTCGCCGAGCAGTTCGGCGGACGGCGGCTGGAGGACAAATTCGGCGCGGTTATCGACAAGCTTACGAAGGACGGCTTGCTTGAGAAGGCGCAAAAGGACGAGAACACGATTTATAAGCTGACCGATAAAGGCGTGCTTCTCGGCAACGAAGTATTCGGCGCCTTCATCGGCTAACCCGGGCACGGACAGGTAAAAAATCTCTTGAGTTAAAATGCGTAGTGTTGTATATTTATTCATATTGATTTTGAACCTGTACCGGGTGGAGGCGAAGGCATAAATGCAGGCATTGCAGGTCGTATGCAGACAAGCGACGTCGGGCGACGTCGAGACATTGTTTCAATTAATTAAAGGATATGCCGAGAAAGGCATTATGCTGCCTCGCACACGGGAAGCGCTGGCCCGTATGATCGATACGTTCGTCGTGGCGGAGATCGGGGACGAGGTCGTCGGCTGCGGCGCCTTGACGAGACTCGGCAAAGATCTGGTCGAGATCCGTTCGCTCGGCATGTCCGAGGGCTATAAGGGTCTCGGGATCGGGAGCAGGCTCGTGGAGGCCTTGATCGAACAAGCAAGGGAACAGGACATCCCGAAAATTATGGCGCTCACGTACGCGGTATCGTTTTTCGAGAAAAACGGCTTCTCGGTCGTCGACAAGGAAATTTTCCCCGAGAAGGTTTGGAAGGATTGCGTCAACTGTCCGAAGCAGCTTGCCTGCGATGAAATAGCGGTCCTAAAAATACTGAACTGACTTGACAATCGTCAAGCCGGTTTGGTATTTTTGTATTAATGATTAGCACTCGACCGTATTGAGTGCTAACGATGGGGAACGATGACAGCGCAAAGCCTATTCTTAAGGGGGAGTTCGAATGCTTACGGAACGACAACGGTTGATTTTGCACGCGATAGTGGATGATTATATTCGCTCGGCCGAGCCGGTCGGTTCGCGGAGCATTTCGAAACGCGGCGACGTTGGCTTCAGCCCGGCCACCATCCGCAACGAAATGGCGGATTTGGAGGAGCTGGGATTTCTGGAGCAGCCGCATACGTCAGCAGGACGCGTCCCTTCAACGAAAGGCTACCGCTATTACGTCGACCATCTCGTAAAGCTGAACGAAGCGGACGAGAACGAGATCGGCATGGTCCGCTCGTTCGTAACGGACAAGATGAATCAAATGGAGCAAGTCATCCAGCACACGGCCACGATTCTGTCCAACTTGACGAACTATACATCGATCCTGCTCGGACCGGAAATGTTCAGCAATTCGCTGAAGCATTTCGGGCTCGTTCCGCTCGATCAAAACTCCGCGGTCGCGATCATCGTGACGAATACGGGGCATGTCGAGAACCGGACGATTGCGATTCCGGACGGCGTCAGGATGGAGGACATGGAGAAGGTCGTCCATATTTTGAACGCGAAGCTGGTCGGCGTTCCGCTTGTCCGCCTGCGCTCGAAGCTTTATACGGAAGTCGGTCAGGAGCTGGAGAGGCATGTCGATCGCTACGAGCAGCTGCTGCAGGTGCTTGATCAAACGCTGCAAAACGACGACGATCATCGGGTCTACATGAGCGGCACGACCAATATGCTGACGCAGCCGGAATTCAAGGACGTCGACAAAGTGAAGACGATCCTTGATCTGCTCGACGAAACGCCTACGATTTTGAAAATGATTTCCGGTCTGCCTTCGGGTATACAAGTGCGGATCGGAACAGAAAATGACCACAAGGCAATCAGCGATTGCAGCCTGATCACGGCGACTTACGCGATTGACGGCCAATCGCTCGGCACGATCGGTATTTTGGGGCCTACCCGGATGGAGTACGGCAAAGTTATTCGTCTCTTGGATCTCATTTCCAAGGATATGTCGGTTCTTCTGAGCCGCTGGTATAAATGATTCGTTTAAGGAGGTGAACGTATGAGTACGAAGGAACAACAAAACGAAGCGGCAGAACCGGTCGAGGCTGCCGAAGAGGTTGTTGCCCGTGAAGAAGCGGAGCAGGCTGCGGAACCGGCAAAGGAAGCGGCCTCGGACGACGCGCGCTACGCGGAGCTGGCGAAGCAGCTCGAGGAAAGCCAACAACGATACTTACGCGCGCAAGCGGACTTCGATAACTTCCGCCGTCGCACGCAGAAGGAAAAAGAAGAGCTCGGACAATACGCTTCCATGAAGCTGATCGGACAGCTGCTGCCGGTCGTCGATAACTTCGAGCGCGCCGTCGCCGCCGCATCGGCCAACGGGGACTTCGACTCGCTTGCAAAAGGCGTGGACATGATTTTCCGCCAGCTGGCGCAGGCGCTCGAGCAAGAAGGGCTCAAAGCGATGGAGGTCGTCGGCCAGCCGTTTAATCCCGAATTCCATCAGGCGGTCATGCAGGTCGAATCCGACGAGCATGAGGAAGGCATCGTCGTCGAGGAGATGCAGAAGGGCTACATGCTGAAAGAGAAAGTTCTGCGTCCCGCAATGGTCAAAGTCAGCGGCTAGCAGGCGACCGCCTTTTTTTCTATTTATAACGAATGCACATACAGCTTATTAAAATAAGTCTTAGGAGGAACTAAGCGATGAGTAAAGTTATCGGTATTGACCTTGGCACGACCAACTCCTGCGTTGCCGTCATGGAGGGCGGGGAAGCCGTCGTTATTCCTAATCCGGAAGGCAACCGCACGACGCCTTCGGTCGTAGGCTTCAAGAAAGACGGCGAGCGCGTCGTCGGCGAAACGGCGAAGCGCCAGGCCATCACGAACCCGGACCGCACGATCATCTCGATCAAACGCCACATGGGCACGAACCACAAAGAAACGATCGACGGCAAAGAGTACACGCCGCAGGAAATTTCGGCGATCATTCTGCAAAAGCTGAAATCCGACGCGGAAGCCTACCTCGGCCAAACGGTAACGCAAGCGGTAATCACCGTTCCGGCTTATTTCAACGACAGCCAGCGCCAAGCGACGAAGGACGCAGGCAAAATCGCGGGCCTCGAAGTGCTCCGCATCGTCAACGAACCTACGGCAGCCGCGCTTGCGTACGGACTTGAGAAATCCGAAGATCAAACGATTCTCGTCTACGACCTTGGCGGCGGTACGTTCGACGTCTCGATCCTCGAGCTCGGCGACGGCTTCTTCGAAGTAAAAGCGACGAGCGGCGACAACAAGCTCGGCGGCGACGACTTCGACCAAGTGATCATCGACTATCTCGTGAACGAATTCAAGAAGGATCAAGGCATCGATCTTTCCAAAGATAAAGCGGCGGTTCAACGCTTGAAGGACGCTGCGGAAAAAGCGAAAAAAGAGCTTTCGGGCGTACTGACCTCCGCGATTTCGCTGCCGTTCATTACAATGGTAGACGGCGTGCCTCAGCACTTGGAGATGAGCCTGACCCGCGCGAAGTTCGATGAGCTTTCGGCCGCGCTGGTAGAGCGTACGCTCGGCCCGACTCGCCAAGCGCTCAGCGATGCCGGCATGTCGCCAAGCGATATCGACAAGGTGGTTCTTGTCGGCGGTTCGACGCGTATTCCCGCCGTGCAGGACGCCGTTAAAAAGCTGATCGGCAAAGAGCCGCACAAAGGCGTTAATCCGGACGAGGTCGTTGCCCTCGGCGCGGCCGTGCAAGCGGGCGTACTGACCGGCGACGTGAAAGACGTCGTATTGCTCGACGTTACGCCATTGTCGCTCGGTATCGAGACGGCAGGCGGCGTATTTACGAAAATGATCGAGCGCAACACGACGATTCCTACAAGCAAATCGCAAGTATTCTCGACGTACGCGGACAATCAGCCGGGCGTTGAAATTCACGTCCTGCAGGGCGAACGCTCGATGGCAAACGGCAACAAAACGCTCGGACGCTTCACGTTGAACGATATTCCTCCGGCACCGCGCGGCGTACCGCAAATCGAAGTTACGTTCGATATCGACGCCAACGGCATCGTGAACGTGTCCGCGCTCGACAAAGGCACGGGCAAGAGCCAAAAAATTACGATCACGTCCTCGAGCGGCCTGAGCGAGGAAGAAATCGAAAAAATGATGAAGGACGCCGAGCTGAATGCGGAGGAAGACCGCAAGCGCCGCGATCTTGTCGAAGCGAAGAACAGCGCAGACCAATTGGTCTACTCCGTCGACAAGACGATCAAAGATCTTGGCGACAAGGTCGATCCGTCCGAAATCGAAAAAGCGAACGCCGCGAAAGAAAAAGTGACGGCAGCGCTTGCGACCGACGATCTGGAGCAAATCAATGCGGCAACGGAAGAATTGACGCAAATCATCCAACAGCTCTCGGTTAAGCTGTACGAACAAGCTGCGCAAGGATCCGGAGCGGCCGAAGGCGACGCTGGCGCAAGCGATGCCGGCGCTTCGAAGGCGAATAAAGATAACGTAGTCGACGCCGATTACGAAGTCGTCGACGACAAAAAATAAAGTGTAGCGGGCAAGAGGTCAAAGACAGGCGCTTTCCTGGCTTTGGCCTTCTTTCTTGCGTTTATGCGCATGGCATCATAAGATATAACGGAGGTGAGAACAGGTGGCAGATAAACGCGATTATTACGAGGTGCTCGGCGTCGGCAAGGACGCTTCGACCGAAGATATCAAGAAATCGTACCGCAAGCTGGCCAGGCAGTACCATCCGGACGTGAACAAGGCGACGGACGCGGAGGCGAAATTCAAGGAAGTGAAGGAAGCTTACGACGTGCTGAGCGACGACGGCAAGCGCGCGACCTACGATCGCTTCGGGCATGTCGATCCGAATCAGGGTATGGGCGGAGGCGGCGCCGATTTCGGCGGCGGCTTCGGCGATATTTTCGATATGTTCTTCGGCGGGGGCGGCGGCCGGCGCGATCCGAACGCGCCGCAGCGAGGCAACGACCTGCAGTATACGATGACCGTCGAGTTCAAGGAAGCGGTATTCGGCAAGGAAACGGAGATTACGATTCCGCGTACCGAAACATGCGACACTTGCCACGGCAACGGCGCAAAACCCGGAACGAAGCCGGATACCTGTTCGGTATGTAAGGGCAGCGGGCAGCAGGAGGTCGTCCAGAACACGCCGTTCGGCCGCATGGTCAATCGCCGCGCTTGTACGAACTGCAGCGGCACGGGACGCATTATTAAAGAAAAATGCGGCACCTGTCATGGCGCCGGCAAGGTGAAGCGCCAACGTAAAATCAAGATCCGGATTCCGGCAGGCGTGGACGACGGCGCTCAAATCCGGATGTCCGGCGAGGGCGAAGGCGGACTTCGCGGCGGCCCCGCAGGCGATCTGTATATCGTGATCCGGGTCAAATCGCATGAGTTTTTCGAACGCGAAGGCGACGACATCTATTGCGAGGTTCCGCTTACGTTCGTGCAGGCCGCACTCGGGGACGAGATCGAAATCCCGACACTGACGGAGAAGGTGAAGCTGAAGGTGCCGGCCGGCACGCAGACCGGAACATATTTCCGGCTCAAAGGGAAAGGCGTACCGAAGCTGCGGGGCTACGGGCAAGGCGATCAGCACGTGAAAGTAACGATCGTCACGCCAACCGGCCTGACTGACGACCAGAAGGAGCTGCTCCGCCAATTCGGCGGCTTGGCCGGCGATCATAACGATGGCCCTGAACATCATGAATCCATATTTGAACGTATGAAGAAGGCGTTCCGCGGCGAATAGCGCGGAACGTCTTCTTTTTTGGCGAGCATTGAATAGGATTCGAAGGACGGGCGCAATCTATTCGAGGAAATGATCCAGCAGCACACGAATGGAGGAAGCGAAGATGGACAATAAAAACATGGATGATAACAACGACTTGGAAAAAGTGAATTTCGCCGAGCTGCCGACCGGCAAGAACGAGGACGTGGAATTTTCCGAGGAGCTTGCGGACGAAGCCGACCGCAAAGCGATGGAACGCGCGGCTGCGGCGGATGAGCGCAACGAGGAACAGTAATGAGTCAGGTTGAAATACGGGCCAGCTTCGACGGCGAGAGCGCCGCTCAGGAAGCGTTGCATAAGCTACAAGCGCTGCGCGCGTTCGAAGTCGGCGGCATGCCCGAGAGCGGCCTGCTGACGGCTACGGTCGACGAAGAGGTGGCCGAACGCGCTCTGCATTTGATCCGCCAGATCGGCGGAAACACGGATACGACGATCATCTGAACGAATAAGCCTGCGGCGTCATGCCGCAGGCTTTATTTCATTCCGTTTTTTGTGCAGAGGCGTTGCAATGTTGTACAATAGAGGTTAGATTTTTATAAGACTAAAGTCGTGCGTTTATACGTAGGGTAATGGAGGAGCATACATATGAAATGGCATGAAGTAACGATCTCGACGACCGAAGAGGCGCAGGAGATGATTTCGAATTTTTTGCATGAAATGGGAGCGGGAGGCGTATCCATCGAGGAGTCCGGGTCGCTTAACAAGCCGCGCGATACGTCGCTCGGTCAGTGGTACGAGCTTCCGCTTAACGACATTCCCGAAGGCCAGGCCGTGATCAAGGGATACTTTCACGAGGATACCGATACCGGCGCACTGCTCGAGGCGCTGAAGCCGAGAATCGAACAGCTGCGGGAGTTCGATATCGATCCGGGCGACGTCGCTTATTCGGCCGCCGTCGTGGACGACGAGGATTGGGCGACCGCCTGGAAGCAATATTTCAAGCCGCTGCGCGTTTCCGACACGCTGACGATCAAGCCGACTTGGGAAACGTACGAGGCCGGTGAGAACGAGCGCATTATCGAACTGGATCCGGGCATGGCATTCGGCACGGGAACGCATCCGACGACGGCGCTATGCTTGCAGACGCTGGAGTCCGTCGTACGCGGCGGAGAAGAGGTAATCGACGTGGGCACCGGTTCCGGCATATTGGCGATCGGGGCTTGCCGTCTAGGAGCGAAGAGCGTGCTGGCGCTCGATCTGGATCCGGTTGCCGTATCCAGCGCGACGGAGAACGTGAAGCTGAACGATTTGTCCGGGCAGGTCGAGGTACGGCTAAGCGATTTGCTTGGCGTGCTTAAAGACGGCACCGATGGCGAAGTCGGCGGATCGCTTCGCGTGACCTTGCCGGTCGATCTGGTGGTGGCGAATATTTTGGCGGAAATCATTTTGCTGTTTATTGATGACGTTTATGCGGCGCTGAGACCGGGCGGTATTTATATCGCATCCGGCGTATACAAAAACAAGGAATCCGACGTCGAAGAGGGCTTGGTCCGTTCCGGCTTCGAAATCGTCGAGAAACGCCGCGACGAGGATTGGATCGCGTTCGTGGCGAGAAAGCCGCAGGTGGTTTAATGGATTTGCAGCGTTTTTTATGGTATCCGATTGAAGATCTGCCCTTCATCGCGTTGGTACTGATCCTCGCGTTCACCGTTCATGAATTCGCACATGCGTACAGCGCCTATAAATTCGGCGACGATACGGCATATAAAGCCGGCAGGGTGACGCTCAATCCGCGCGTACATCTCGATATACTCGGCACCATTCTTATTCTGATCGCGGGCTTTGGCTGGGCGAGACCCGTGCCCGTCAATCCGAGCCGATTCAAAAACCCGCGCTTGATGGGGATCGTCGTATCGGCGGTCGGCCCGTTAAGCAATTTGCTCATGGCCGTCATCGGCATGATCCTCCTGTATGTTCTGAACCAAACGGGTTTGCTGCATGCGGGCTCGGTCGGCGTGTACAAAGCGCTTATTCATTTTTTTTACTATTTGATTTCGATGAATCTGCTGCTCTTCATCTTTAATCTCATTCCGCTGCCGCCGCTTGACGGTTATCGGATTATCGCGGATCTCATGCCTGTGCGCATCCGGTACAAGATGGATCAGAACGTGCAGTGGGGGATGTTCATCTTTCTGCTCATCGTATTTATCCCGCCGCTGAGGGCGGTCACGCTCGACCCGATTCTGGGGTTGTCCGGCGATATCATGTTTACGCTCATTTCGTGGTGCGAAGCGGTATTCGCTCCGCTCGACTGGCAGCGGTTGATCATAGATTTTTCCGTGTGAAGCATGGTATGATGGAGGATGGAATTCGTTTAAGGGTGGTTTGACAACAACAATGCAACGATATTTTGTAGCGGCGGGGCAGTTTCGAAGCTCCGAGGTCCGCATTGTCGGCGACGACGCGCATCATGCCGTTCGGGTCATGCGCACGAAGCCGGGCGATAAATTCATCGTCAGCGACGGGGAGTCGCGTACGGCGCTCGTCGTCGTCCGGGAGGCGACGCCGATGCAAATTACGGCCGATATCGAACGGATGCTGCCGAGCGACGGCGAGCCCGCGTGGTCGGTAACGATCGCGCAGAGCTTGCCGAAAGGCGACAAGATGGAGCTCGTCATCCAGAAGGGCACCGAGATCGGAGCCTATGCTTTCATGCCGTTCCAATCGGAGCGAATGGTTGTCCAATACGACGGCAAGAAGGAAGCGAAACGTATCGAGCGGTGGAGCAAAATCGCCAAGGAAGCGGCGGAGCAAGCGCATCGCAGCCGGATTCCGGAAATCGGTTCGGTACTTGGCTGGCGGGAGCTGATGAGTGCGATCGGCTCGTACGATTTGGCTTTGTTCTGCTACGAGCGCGAAGGAGACGCCGCCCGCGGCAAAGGAATTCGAACGGCCGTGCGGGAATGGGCGGGAGAGAGAGACGCCGGATCCGCCAGCGTGCTGCTCATCGTCGGCCCGGAAGGCGGCTTCACGGAGCGGGAAGCGGCGGAAGCGGAAGCGGCCGGTGCCGTTCCGGTCGGTCTCGGCAAACGGATATTGCGGACGGAAACGGCAGGAATCGTCGGATTAACCTGCCTGCTATATGAATCCGGAGAAATGGGAGGAGCGTGACCATTATGCCAACGGTCGCATTTTATACACTTGGCTGCAAAGTAAACTTCTACGACACGGAAGCGATCTGGCAGCTGTTCAAAAACGAAGGCTACGAGCAGGTCGATTTCGAATCGACCGCGGACGTCTATTTGATCAATACTTGCACGGTAACGAATACGGGCGACAAAAAAAGCCGCCAAATTATCCGGCGCGCCGTTCGCCGCAATCCCGACGCGGTCATTGCGGTTACCGGATGCTACGCGCAAACGTCGCCCGCGGAGATCATGGCGATCGAAGGCGTCGACCTCGTCATCGGAACGCAGGACCGCGACAAAATCATGGACTACGTGGGACAGATTCAAGCGGACCGCAAGCCGGTCAACGCGGTGCGAAACATTATGAAGACGCGGGACTTCGAAGAGCTGAACGTGCCGGACTTCACGGAACGGACGCGCGCCTTCCTGAAAATCCAGGAGGGCTGCAACAACTTCTGCACGTTCTGCATCATTCCTTGGTCGCGCGGGCTGTCGCGCAGCCGCGCGCCGCAAAGCGTGCTCGAGCAGGCGAAGCAGCTGGTCGCCTCCGGCTACAAGGAAATCGTCCTGACGGGCATTCATACCGGCGGATACGGCGACGATATGGAAAATTACAACCTGACCAGCCTGCTCTGGGATTTGGACAAGGTGGAAGGGCTGGAGCGGATAAGAATCAGCTCGATCGAGGCGAGCCAGATCGACGACGCGATGATCGACGTGCTCAACCGTTCCAGCAAAATGTGCCGACATCTTCATATTCCGCTTCAGGCGGGCGAAAATTCGGTTCTTAAGCGGATGCGCCGCAAATATACGACGGAGGAATTCGCCGCGAAGATCAAGCGGCTGCATGAAGCGATGCCGGGCGTCGCGATCACGACGGACGTCATCGTCGGTTTCCCCGGCGAGACCGAGGAAATGTTCGAGAGCGGCTACCGATTCATGGAGGAGCTGCAGTTCGCCGAAATGCACGTGTTCCCTTATTCCAAGCGAACCGGCACGCCGGCCGCACGCATGGAGGATCAAGTGGACGAGGAAGTGAAGAACGAGCGCGTTCACAAGCTGATCGACTTGTCCGAGAAGATGCAGCTGCAATACGCGTCGAAGCATGTCGGCCAAGTGCTCGACGTCATTCCCGAACGGGATTACAAAGGCGCGCCGGGCACCGGTATGGTCATGGGCTACACCGACAACTACATTCAAGTCGTATTCGAAGGCTCCGAGTCGCTGATCGGGCAATTGTGCCGCGTGAAGATTACGGAAGCCGGCGTCAATGAGTGCAAGGGCAAGCTGGTTCGCGTGCTGGACGATCGGCCGCCGCAGGAGCCGCATAGCTTCGTATTGGAGCGTCCGGAAGCGATGAGAGCCTAATTGAATGCTGACCGTGCGGAGGATTCCTTTGCTCATCGGTTCCGGGTGCGGAATAGATGGAGGAATCCTTTGCTGCATATACTAACCAGTAAACGTTGCAAGGGGGAGCCAGGCATGAAGGAGATTTCGGCAGGCGGCGTCGTATACCGCCACACGGAGCAAGGAAAGCTGCAAATTCAGCTGATTCAGGACCGTTACGGGAAAGTTTCGCTGCCCAAAGGGAAGATGGAGGCCGGCGAGACCGTCGAACAGACCGCGCTCAGGGAAATCGCCGAGGAAACGGGACTGGAGGGCAAAATCATCGCGCCGATCGACCAAATTAAATACACGTACGAGCATGAAACTTTCGGAACCGTGAACAAAGAGGTGCATTACTACCTGGTCGAAGCGGTAGGCGGCTCCCTGCAGGCGCAGGTGGAAGAAATCCGCGGCGTGGACTGGTTCGACCCGCTGGATGCTTGGCGGCGCCAGAAGCAGTCCGGTTACGACAATAACCACCGGATCCTGTCGGGCGCGCTTCGCCTGCTCGGCATTCAGGCCGAATAAAGGCGAAGCGGTTCATACTTTGCGGAATACCGGCAAATAGCAAAACGGCAGGGCGATGAGCGAGCTCAGGATGTTGAAGATCGTTTGCGAATGGGCGATCGTGCCGGCTGGCGTCGAGGCAAGCCATGAGGATACCGCGTCAAGCTCACCGATAAAGGGCATGAAGAGCAGCGCTCCGCCGAGATTGAGCACGATATGCGACCAGGCGACGTATTGGCCGGCCTTGGAACCTCCGATGGAAGCGAGCAACGCCGTCGCGCACGTCCCGACGTTGGCGCCCAGGACGACGGCGATGCCGATCTCGATCGGCATCGCGCCGATCGAGACGAAGCCCATAATGATACCGATGACGGCCGCGCTGCTGTGGACGGCCGCGGTCAGCACCGCGCCGGCCGCCAGTCCCCACCATAGGTTCTCCCCGGCTTTCGCCAGAAACCACCTGAACATGTCGCTGCCCTGAATCGCCGGGCCGACGACCTGCATCATCGTAATGCCGGTCAGCAGAAGCCCGAAGCCGCATAAGGCAACGGAGGAGGAACGGATTTGTTCCAGCCATTTGAAGCCGCGCAGCGCGGGAACGAGGCGGACTTCGCCGAGAAGCGCCGTGGTCAGCCATAAGCCGATCGACGTTATGAGCAGAGGAACGGCCAGCTTGTTCAGGTTAAGACCGATCAGCTCCGTCGTAATGCAGGTGCCGATATTCGTGCCTAGAATGATCCCTAGCGTTCTGGGAAAGGTAAGCAATCTGGCATTGACCATGCCGATCGCGATGACGGTGACGGCCGTGCTGCTTTGCAGGAAGGCGGTGGAGGCGGTGCCGATCGCAAGCCCGTGGATAGGCGTGGCGGTCGAACGTTCCAATAGGCCGTTCAAGTAAGGGCCGGCGAGCCGGTGCAGCGCGAGCTCCATCAGCTTCATGCCGCACATGAAGACCGAAAATCCGAGCAGCATCGGAACGAGAATCGTCTGAACCATGGGAGGGTCTCCTTCTTTTTTTCGACGAAAAGTTAGATTCGTAGCTATACATATGCCGCAAGAAAGACAAGCATGACAAGCAGTTCATAGAGGGGACGAGCGCAATCGTGAGCAATCCGAAAATCTGGTTACAGAAAGCTAGGAAAAAAAGGTTGGAGCAAGGTCATCCGTGGATCTACGCGTCCGAAATCGACCGGCTGGAAGGAGAAGCACAGCCCGGCGGCCTCGTCGACGTCGTCACGCATCAAGGCCGTTACTTGGCGACGGGCTATTGGAATCCGAAGTCGCAAATTACGGTACGCGTCGTTTCGTACAAGCCGATACAGGCGATGGACGCCGAATTTTTCAAGTCCCGGTTGCTCGATTGCCGGAATCATCGCCGCCGCTTCGTCGCGGACGCCGATTGCAGGCTGGTGTACGGCGAAGCCGACTTCCTGCCGGGACTCGTCGTGGACCGGTTCGGAGGCGTGCTCGTGGTGCAGCTGCTCACGCTGGGGATGGACGGCAGGCGGGACGAGCTGATCGAAGCGCTGGTCGAGGTGTTCCGGCCTCAGGGCATCTATGAGCGGAGCGACGTAAGCGTACGCGCCCTCGAAGGGCTCGAAGAGCGTACGGGCGTCTTGTACGGGGAATGCCCGGTCGTAATCGAGATCGAGGAAAACGGGCTTAAGCTGGAGGTCGATATCGTCGAGGGACAGAAAACCGGCTACTTCTTCGATCAGCGGGAAAACAGGGCGGCAATCAAACCGCTGATGACGGGCTGGGGAAGCCGCAGCGGCATCCGCCTGGCAGACCGGGCGACTGCGCAGGCAGGCGGAGCGGAAGCATTATCGGAGTCCGGTTCGTCAGCCGGTGAGCTCGTTCCCGTCAATTCGAACGGGAAGATCGTTACCTTTCCGTATTGGGACGGCGCTTCCGTGCTCGAATGCTTCGCGCATACGGGCAGCTTTACTTTGCATGCCTGCAAGTACGGCGCGAAGAAAGTAACGTGCCTGGACGTATCCGAGCATGCGATCGAAACCGCGAAACGGAACGTGGTCCGAAACGGCTTCGAGGACCGCGTCGAATTCGTCGTCGCCGACGCTTTCGATTATTTGCGCTCGCAGGTGAAGGCGATCGACGAGCGGAAGCTGCGCGGCGGCGGCGGCATCGATACATCGAAGAAGATGGAAGGTCCGGCAGGGCGGACGTGGGACGTCGTTATATTGGACCCGCCGGCGTTCGCGAAGTCGAAGAGCGCGGTGCCCGGCGCCTGCCGCGGCTACAAGGACATCAATCTGCAGGGAATGAAGCTGGTGAACGACGGCGGCTATTTGGTGACGGCAAGCTGCTCGTATCATATGCGCCCGGAGCTATTCCTAGAGACGATCCAGGAAGCGGCGGCCGATGCGGGCAAGCTGCTCCGGCTCGTCGAGTGGCGCGCGGCGGGCAAAGACCATCCGCAGCTTCTCGGCGTGAACGAAGGCCATTATTTGAAGTTCGCGATATTTGAAGTAAGGAGCAAATAAACCGACGATTTTGCACAGAAGGGAGAGCTGCGCATGTCGCTCCAGTTTGTCATAGGCCGCTCGGGAACGGGGAAGACCGCTTATTGTCTGAGCGAGATCAGAGAACGTCTGAGCGTACGGCCGGATGGACCGCCGCTCATCATGCTCGTGCCGGAGCAGGCGACTTTTCAAACCGAATACGCCCTGCTCCAGAACGGTCCGGGCGGGACGATCCGGGCGCAGGCGCTCAGCTTCCGAAGGCTCGCCTTCCGGGTCATGCAGGAGACAGGCGGGACGGCGCTCGTTCCGATCGGCGATACCGGCAAGCATATGCTGCTGTACAAAATCGTGCACCGATTGGGCAATCGGCTGGAACTGTATCCGAACGGCGCGGAGCAGCCGGGCTTCATCGACCGTCTGGCCGAGCTTTTCACGGAGTGGAAGCGGTACGGCATCGACGCCTCGTTCCTGGAAGCGAAGACGGCTTCGCAGGAGACGGCCTCGTCCGAATCGGCGCTGCTGAAGCGAAAGCTCCACGATTTGCAGCTTATTTACGCGCAGCTGGAGCAGGAGCTTGCCGGCGTTTACGTGGACGCGGAAGATTATTTGCATTATTTGCGCGCAGGCTTCGCGGAGGCGCCTTCGATGAGGGGCGCGGAAGTGTGGGTCGACGGTTTTTACGGTTTTACCCCGACCGAATACGAAGCGCTCGGCGCGCTAATGGCTTCGGCCGCGCAGGTGACCGTTTCGCTTACGCTGGACCGGGCGTACGGGCCCGGCGAGAAGCCTCATGAGCTTGACCTGTTTCACCCCGCCGCGGAAACGTACGGCAAGCTGATGGAGCTGGCCGAGGCGTACGGCGCGTCGGTCCGGCCTCCGGTCCTGCTTGACGGGGGGCAAGCTGCGAGATTTATCGACAGCCCGATGCTGGCGCATTTGGAGAAGCATTACGACGACCGGGTGCCGATGCTGCTTCCGGATCGCGCGGCGTTCGAACCCGAATCGAGCCGATGCGGCGTATCGCTGCACGCCGCGGCGAGCCGCAGGGCGGAAGTGGAAGCCGTCGCCCGCGACATGGTCCGCAGGGCGCGAACCGAGGGGCTGCGCTGGCGCGATATGGCGGTTATGGTTCGGAATGCCGAGGATTATACCGATTATATCGAACTTATATTTGACGATTACGGCATCCCCTATTTCGTCGACCGGAAGGAGAAGGCCGTCCATCATCCGCTCGTCGAATTTATCCGCTCCGCGCTGGAGACGGTGCTGTTCGGCTGGCGGTACGATGCCGTGTTCCGGTGCATCAAGACCGAGATGCTCTATCCGCTGGACGACAGGCTGCCGCGGGAATGGTTCGACAGGCTCGAGAACTACGCGCTTGCCGCCGGCATCGACGGCTGGAAGTGGTTGGACAAGAAGAGCTGGCGGCCGCTGGCGAACGTTTCTCTCGACGAGGACGACGAGATGGAAGCTTCGGTCAGCGGGAAGGCAAGGCGCGAGTTTGAGATCGCCCTCGCGGCCAGAGAAGCGATCGTGCCGCCGCTCAAGCGGTTCGGCGAAGCGATGAAGAAAGCGGCCGACGTGCGCGCGATGTGCGCGGCGCTCTACCGCTTGCTTGACGACATTGGCGCCGCCGACCGGCTCGAGCGTTGGAGCGCGGGCGATATGGAACGCGGCAACCCGCGGCGGGCGAGAAACCACCGCCAGTTATGGGACGGCGTCATGCAGCTGATGGATCAGCTGGTGGAGCTGGCCGGGCCGCAAGCCATGTCGCAGGAGCTGTTCGCGGGGATGGTCGAGGCGGGACTCGACAGCCTGAAGCTGGCCGCCGTCCCGCCCGCGCTCGATCAGGCGCTGATCGGCAGCATGGACCGGACGAGGTCCGGCAACGTCCGCGTCTGCTACGTTCTCGGTGCCAACGACGGCAATATGCCGATGCGGGTGAAGGAGGACGGCATTCTGACCGAACCGGAGCGCGAGAGGCTGGCCGAGGACGGTGTCGTGATGGCGCCGGGCGTGAGGCGGCGCTTGCTCGACGAGCGCTTCTTGATCTACAACGCGCTGACGACGCCGAGCAGCCATTTATGGTTGAGCTGGGCCCAGGCGGACGAGGAAGGCAAGAGCCTGCTGCCTTCGGAAATCGTGCGGCATGTTCGCCAGCTGTTTCCCGGCATTCCGATCATTGGCGCGGCCGCCGAGCCTTCCCCGGGCTTGTCGGCCGCCGAGCAGAGCGGATTCGTCTCCAGGCCGGGCAGGACGCTCTCCTACTTGATCGCGGCCATTCGGAGATGGAAGCAGGGGGAATCCATCGCGCCGTTCTGGTGGGATCTCTACAACTGGTACGCCGTTAGGCCGGATTGGCAGCAGAAGCTTGAGCTGCTGACGTCCTCGCTTGCGTACGTGAACCAGGAGCAGCTGCTGACGCTAAGTACGGCAAGGCAATTATACGGCGAGAATCTGCAGGTGAGCGTATCGCGCATGGAACGGTTCGTGTCGTGCCCGTTCCAGCATTTCGCCATCCATGGGCTGAAGCTTCGCGAACGGAAGCAATACCGGCTCGAATCGCCCGACGTCGGCCAGCTATTCCATGCCGCGCTCAGCAGGCTGGCCTCGAGCCTCGGCCATCGCTGGGGGCAGACGCCCGCCCTGGAGCTGAAGGCGGCCGCGGCCAAGACGGTCGAGGAACTCGCGCCGAAGCTGCAATCCCAAATTTTGCTGAGCAGCGGCAGATTCCAATATATCGCGCGCAAGCTGAAGGAAATCGTCGGACAAGCTGCGCTCATGCTCGGCGAGCATGCCCGCCGGGCGGAATTTCGTCCGGTCGGGACGGAAGTCGATTTCGGGCCGGGTGGCACGCTGCCGGCGCTGGCGATTCCGCTTGAAGACGGCGGCGTCATCGAACTGATCGGCCGAATCGACCGCGTCGACGCCGCGGAGTCGGAGCAGGGACTGCTTCTGCGCGTCCTGGATTACAAATCGAGCGCGACCCAGCTTCGGCTTGAGGAAGTGGCATACGGGCTGTCGCTCCAAATGCTCACTTATCTCGACGTCCTGCTTACGCATGCGCAGGGCTGGCTGGGCCAGCCGGTCCATCCTGCCGGCGTATTGTATTTTCACGTCCATAACCCGATGCTCGCGCTTTCCAATCGCGCAAGCCCGTCCGACATCGGCGGGAAGCTGCTTAAGCGGTACAAAATGCGTGGGCTCGTAACGGCGGAAGCCGAGACGGTCCGGCTGATGGACGGCGAGCTGGAGGCCGGACATTCGGAGCTGCTGCCCGTTGCCATCAAGCGCGACGGCAGCTTCTATAGCAGCTCTTCGGTCGTCACGGGCGGGCAGTGGGACGCGCTGCGCCGCTCCGTCAGGAAGACGATCGGCCGGATCGGCGGCGAGATCGCTTCCGGCGAGGTGAAGATCGAGCCTTACCGCATCGGAGCCAAATCGCCTTGCCAGTATTGCGATTACAAGGCGGTTTGCCAGTTCGACGCGCAGTTTGACGGGAATGAGTACCGGAAGCTCGGCAAGCCTTCGAAGGACGAAATTTGGCAGCGGCTGGAGGGAGACGAAGGATGATGCATACCGCAAAGGATTCGCCGAAACCGGCGGGCACCACGTGGACCGACGATCAATGGGACGCCATCGTCACGAGCGGCTCCAACATTCTGGTCGCCGCGGCCGCGGGCTCGGGGAAGACGGCCGTACTCGTCGAGCGGATCATACGCAAAATATCGGCGAATACCGACGTCGACCGGCTGCTCGTCGCCACGTTCACAAAGGCCGCAGCCGCCGAGATGAAGGACCGGATCCGGCTGGCGCTCGAGAAGGAGCTGGAGAAGCATCCGGATTCCGAGCATCTGAGGCGCCAGCTTGCCTTGATGAACCGGGCCTCCATTACGACGCTGCACTCGTTCTGCCTGGATGCGATCAGACGCTATTATCCGCTTATCGGTCTCGATCCGGGCTTTCGCATCGCGAACGAGACGGAAAGCGAGCTGATGCGCCTCGACGTGCTCGACCAGCTGTTCGAGAGGAAATACGAGGGAGCCGGAGACGACGGCGCCTTTCTCCGCCTCGCCGACCGGTACGGCGGCGAACGGGGCGACGAGCCGCTGTACCGGCTCGTCCAACAGCTGTACGATTTCGCGCAAAGCCATCCTTGGCCGGAGCATTGGCTGCGCCGGACGGCGGAAGCGTTCCGCATCGCGGATGCCGCTGAACTGGAGCGCAGCGAGTGGGTCGCGAGCCTTCAGGCGGATGTCCGGCTGGCGCTGGACGGCGCCGCTTCGCTTCTGCTTCAGGCGCTGGAACTAACCAGGCTGCCTGCCGGTCCCGCCCCGTACGCGGCAACGTTGGACGAGGATTTGGCGATCGTGAACGGCCTCTCCGAAATCGTTCGGACAACGCCGTGGTCGGCCTGGATCGAGCCGTTCCAATCGGCGCAGTTCGGCAAGCTGAAGGCGATGCGGGGCGAGGAATACGATAAGGCGCTGCAGGAGCAAGCGAAGGAGCTGAGGGACGGGGCGAAGAAGCAGATCGCATCGCTCGCCGACGAGCTGTTCGGCCGGACGGCGGCGCAATTTCTGGAGGAGCTGCGGGAGCTGGCGCCCCTGATGAGCGCGCTTGCGGAGCTGGTCATCGAATTCGGAGAATGCTACGAAGCGGCCAAGCGGGCCAAAGGCCTGCTCGACTTCGGTGACTTGGAGCATTATTGCCTGCGGATTTTGCGGGATCCCTCCTCGACTCCCGGATATATGTCCCCATCGGTGGCCGCGCTCGAATTTCAAAATCAATTCGACGAGATTTTGCTGGACGAATACCAGGATACCAATATGGTGCAGGAAGCGATCGTTTCCTTGATCGAACGGCCGGGCAAGGGCAACCGGTTCATGGTCGGAGACGTCAAGCAGAGCATCTACCGGTTCAGACTGGCGGAGCCGAAGCTTTTCCTGCACAAATACAAGGCTTACCTGTCCAAGCATGATCAACTATACGAGACTCATGCCGATGCGCCGGGCCTTCGCATCGATCTGGCGCGAAACTTCCGCAGCCGCTCCGAGGTCGTGGATGGCGTGAACGCAGTGTTCCGCTCGATCATGCGCGAGAACGTGGCGGAGATGGATTACGACGATCGCGCGGAGCTCGTATGCGGCGCTTCCTATCCGGACCCCGAACCGGCGAACGCCTGCAGGGTCGAATTCGCGGTGCTGAACAGAGCGGACGCGGATGATGCCGACGAGGCAGAGGGAGGCTTCGAATCGACGGATTCGGAAGAAGAAGCGGAGCCGGTCGAAGGAGCGACGGCCGCCGTATCGGCCGCCGAGCTCAAGACGGCGCAGCTGGAAGCGCGCTGGATCGCCGCTCAGCTCAAAAGGCTGGTTGACGGAGGCTACCGGGTGTACGACGGCAAGCGGCGGGAGCGCCGCGCCTTGCAATGGAGGGACGTCGTTATTTTGCTGCGGGCCACGCAGCAGTGGGCGCCAATCCTGATCGAAGAGCTGCAAGCAAACGGAATTCCGGCTTACGCGGAGCTGAGCAGCGGATATTTCGACGCCGTCGAAGTCGAGACGATGCTGTCGTTGCTGCGCGTCATCGATAACCCGTATCAGGACATTCCGCTCGCGGCGGTGCTTCGTTCGCCGCTGTTCGCGATGAACGCGGAGGAGCTGGCCCGCATTCGGATCGCCTCGCCAGGCGAATCGTACTACGATGCGGTACTCGCGGCGGCGGGGGATCTGCTGCAAGACGAAGCGGCGCGCAGGAAGCTGTCGATGTTCCTCGACAAGCTCGACCGCTGGCGGGAGGAAGCGAGACAAGGCTCGCTCGCGGGCTTGCTATGGGCGATCTACCGCGAGACGGGGTATTTCGATTTCGTAGGCGGATTGCCCGGCGGGACGCAGCGGCAAGCCAATTTGCGCGCCCTTCACGACCGGGCGAGGCAGTACGAGGCAACCTCCTTCCGCGGGCTGTTCCGCTTCCTCCGTTTCATCGAACGGATGCGGGACAGCGGCGGAGACCTCGGAACGGCGAGGTCGCTCGGCGAGCAGGAGGACGTCGTGCGGATCATGTCAATCCACAAGAGCAAAGGATTGGAGTTTCCGGTCGTGTTCGTCGCCGGACTCGGGAAGCTGTTCAATCAGCAGGATATGCGGAGCGCCTTTCTGAAGCACAAGGAGCTCGGCTTCGGGCCGCGCTACGTCGATCCCGAATTGCGCATCAGCTATCCGACGCTTCCCTACTTGGCGATACGCAGGGCAATGCGCATGGAGACGCTGGCCGAAGAGATGCGGATTCTCTATGTCGCCTTGACGCGACCGAAGGAAAAAATGTTCCTCGTCGGCTCCGTCCCGGACGCGGAAGCGAAGCTGCAGCGCTGGAACGCTTCGGTCGACCCGCACGGATCGATGCCGGATTTCCGGATAGCGTCGGCGCGATCGTACATGGATTGGCTTGGCCCGCTGGCGGCGCGACAACTGGCAGAGCGTGAATCGCCGGATCATTCGGCCGATACTTCGCCTTCGCCGCAGTGGGAGGCGGGCGTCGTTCCCGCCGCTTTGTTCGGCGGCGAGGCCGCCGCAGCCGCCGAGACGGCGGATCGGACGGAATCGGAGACGGAAGATCGTCTTCAAGCCGTCGCGACGCTGTCGCTTCTCGAGGACGCGGTGCGGGAAGAAGAGCTGAGAAGCCGGCTGGAATGGTCGTATCCCCACCCGGCTGCCTCGGCGCTGGCCGCGAAAACGTCGGTCACGGAAATGAAACGGCTGCATGCGGAAGCGGACGACGACGCGGCGAGGATGGAAGAGTACCCGGAGCGGGAGGCAACAGGCAACCGCGGGCCTGGCGCGGGTTCCTTGACGTTCCGCCTGCGCAGGCCGAAATTCATGGAAGAGGTATCGCTTACCGCGGCGGAGAAAGGCTCGGTGAATCACTTGCTCATGCAGCATGTCGAACTGTCCGGCCGCGTGGACGAAGAGACGCTGAAGCGGACGCTCGCCGGCATGATCGACCTCCGATTGTTGACCGCGAAGCAATCGGAGGCGATCGATTTGACCGCCGTCGCCGCCTTTTTCGATAGCGAGCTCGGCCGCAGACTGCTGGCGGCGGATTGGGTCCGCAGGGAAGTGCCGTTCAGCTGCATGTTCCCGGCCGGCAGGGTCTACCCGTCATCCGGCGAGACCCTCGCGGACGAGCCGATCTTGATCCAAGGGGTCATCGACTGCTTGTTCGAAGACCCGCAAGGCGTCGTACTGCTCGATTACAAGACGGACCGCATCGATAAGGGACAGTGGGACCTCGCCGCGGAACGCCACCGCTTCCAGCTGGAATTGTACGCGGAAGCGATCGAAGCCGTCCTTTGCCGCAAGATCGACGAATGCCACGTCTTCTTCTTCGACGGGGGGCGCTCCGTCCGGCTGGGTCAGACGATTACGGAATAGGAGGAAGGGAAGTTGGAACACGAGAAATCGGGCAAGCGCCCGCTGGCGCTGCCGATTACATTGGTCATTCTCGTATTGAGTCTTATGGGAAACGTCCTCCTGTATACGCTGCATTTGCAGCATACGCAGGAAGCGAGATACGACGAAGGGCAAGACATCTACCGGGCGGCGGTCGAGTCCAAGCTCTACGTGGACGAGCTAAGCGCGCATGTAGACGCCGTGCTGGGCAGCAAAGCGACGGAAGACCGTCTGGAAGCGAAGTACGGTTTCGGCCGCGCTGCCGTTCTCGGCACCGGCGTGATCGAGCTTGTCGCGCATGCGGAACGGTATTCGGAAGAGGAAGGAGCGAACGGGGTCGAGAAAGCCACGCTGTTCGTCAATAACGTGGACGCCGCCCTGCGGCAAGTCGGAAATTACGGCGGTCCGCTGAAGGAGAAGGACCTCGCGTATTTGAATTCCCTCAAGGCGACGCTTGAGGAGATGGCGGGCGCGCTCGGCGGCATCAATACGAACCTGTCGGATAACCGCGCGGCGATTACCCGCTTGTCGAGCGGGCTCGAATGGCCGGCCCACGCCGTCCGGCTCCTGCGGCTCTTGGAAGAGAAGCCGTCCGAGTACCCCGCTTGATGCCGTCCCCTCAGGGCGCGATACCGGAGTAGCCAAATGCCTATCTGTGAATATGATGATGTTGACAGGAGGCTGATCGAAATGGAAAATGCGCTTTACGACGCACACCAAAAAAAACAATGGTGCGAAAACCACATGCACCGTTACGTGCTCGCCCAGACGCATGACGGCTGGTGCTGCGACGGCATCATCGAATATTTGGACGACGAGGTCGTCTGCCTCGCTGTGCCGTGCGGCACCAACGAATGGGATAACCGGGCGTTTCTGCCTTACGGCTATCCGATCTATCCCTATCCGTACTTCCCGCGCAGGCGCTTCGTCCGCAGAATATTCCCGCTTGCGGCGCTGCTCGCGCTGAGCCTGCTTCCGTTTTATTGAAGCGCCCTATGCCGCCGAGCGGGACGCCGGTTCCCGCCGGCCGGCCGGCAGGTTGGACGAGACGCTTTTTTTTCGCTATGATAGAGGGAGCGAAGGTACAGGGGGGTGAACCTGATGGACTGCATTTTTTGCAAAATAATCGAAGGCGCCATTCCGTCGAAGATAGTGTTCGAGAATGATAGAATTGTTGCTTTCCACGATATCCAGCCGGCAGCACCGGTACATATCCTGATCATCCCGAAGAAGCATATCCCGACGATGAACGACGTTGCCGGCGAAGACGATTCCGTCATTGCCGAGCTGTTCGCGGCCGCCAGACAAATCGCGAAGGAGCAAGGGATTGCGGAGTCCGGCTACCGCTTGGTCAACAACGTGAACAAGGACGGAGGGCAGGTCGTATACCACCTGCACATCCATTTGCTGGGCGGGGCGAAGCTTTCTCCGCTATTGGGAGAGATCCAAAGTTGACACTGCCTTTGCGTTTGACATATAATGAAATTTGATAAACCGTGTATTAGCTCTGGACGGTCTGTTTCGGAGGGAGGGAAAACTGGTGTCTGAAACTAAAGTTCGCAAAAACGAAACCATCGATGCTGCGCTTCGCCGCTTTAAACGTTCCATCGCTAAAGATGGGGTTCTTGCTGAGGTGAAAAAACGTAAGCATTATGAAAAGCCAAGCGTAAAGCGCAAGAAGAAGTCTGAGGCTGCGCGTAAGAGAAAGTTTTAGGAGGATCCTTCCACAATGAACCTGAGCGACAGATTGACCGACGATATGAAGCAGGCCATGAAGAATCAGGACAAGTTCAGACTGACCGTCATCCGCATGATGCGCGCGTCTGTCAAAAACTTGGAAATTGATCTCAAGCGTTCGTTGGAAGACAACGAAGTGGTCGACATTCTAAGTCGCGAAATCAAACAACGTAAAGATTCCCTCCAAGAATTTAAAAAAGCCGGCCGTGATGATCTAGTTGCGGATCTTGCAGTGGAAATTGAAATTATTAGTCAATACCTTCCCGAGCAGCTGACTGAAGAAGAGATTCAAGAGATAGTAACACAGACCATCCATGAACTCGGTGCTTCTTCCAAAGCCGATATGGGAAAAGTTATGAGTGCCCTTATGCCGAAAACAAAGGGTCGCGCTGACGGTAAACTAGTAAATCAGTTCGTACAGCAACTTCTTAAGTGACTATAACATTCGGACTCACGAAACACCCCTTCGACAAGGGGTGTTTTTTTATGCCGTGCGAATACCATACTATAAAGAGCCATAAATGAAACAAATTGCTCGCCTTAGCGTAATAAAATATTATAATCGAGATAAGGAGGGGACTTCTTGCGCTTGCATCTTTCAAGAAGAAGGCCGATTGTTGCGTCCGCTATCCTGTTGGCGGCCATGCTGATGGTTGCGGCCGCGGGGCTGATCGGCGGATTCGTCCCGGCTGCCGAGGCGGCTGACGACGCGGGGCCCGCCGTCTATGTCATACCGGTCAAGCAAACGGTCGAATCCGGGCTTGAGTCGTTTTTGAAAAGGGCGTATAAAGAGGCGGAGGAAGCGAAAGCGGAACATGTCATACTCGTCATCAATACGCTGGGAGGCAAGGTCGTCAACGCGGAGAGCATCGGCCATTTCATCCGCGAGAACCCGATCCCGACGACGGCGTTCGTAGAAGGCAAAGCGGTGTCGGCCGGCACGTACATCGCGCTTAACGCGGATAACATCGTCATGCAGCCAGGCAGCACGATCGGAGCTGCCGCCGTCGTCGACGGATCCGGAACGTTGATCGACAATCCCAAGACGATCTCGTTCTGGGTGTCGGAAATGAGCGAGGCGGCGGCATTGAACGGCAGGGACCGCAACATCGCCGCGGCGATGGTCGATTCGAATGTGGTGCTCAATCTGCAGGAGGAGATCGGCAGAAACAAGCAACAAGGAGAAATTCTTACGCTGTCGGCAAACGATGCGATGAAGCTCGGTTATTCGGAGCATACCGCGAGTACGGTCGATGACGTCGCAAGCTGGCTCGGCCTGGAGTCGCGCGCCAAAATCGAAGTGAAGCCGTCCCTCGCGGAGAACGTCGCGCGCTTTCTCGTCGATCCCGTCGTGATGACGATCCTGCTGATTCTCGGCATCGCGGGCGTCGTCATCGAGATGCTGGTGCCTGGCTTCGGCGTGCCGGGAGTCGTCGGTTTACTATCCTTCGGCCTTTATTTCTTCGGTCATTATATTGCCGGGTTCGCGGGCATGGAATCGGTCGTGCTGTTCATCATTGGCGTTGCCCTGCTGATCATCGAAGTGTTCGTGCCGAGCTTCGGCATACTGGGTATCCTCGGAGGGAGCGCCTTGATTACGGGCGTCGTGATCGCCGCCTCCGACCCGATGACCGCCCTGATTTCGTTCGCCGTAGCGATCGTGGCGGCGATCGTCATCATCGCGATTTTCGTCAGGATGAACAAGTCGAGAGGCATTTGGAACAAGTTCATTCTCCGCGACAAATTAACGACGGAGGAGGGCTACTTGTCGGCCGACGTCAAGGTTTCGCTGCTCGGAAAGGTAGGGGTGACGGTAACGCCGCTGCGGCCGTCGGGAACCGTCTTGATCGGCGACGAGCGGATCGACGTCGTAACGGCGGGGGAATTCGTGAACGCGAACCGGAAAGTCAAGGTCGTCAAGGCCGAAGGCACTTGGATCGTTGTAAAAGAAACGTTAGAATAGACGAATGAATAACGAATCTGGAGGATGATAAGATGGATCCGATCGTATCCGTATTGATTTTAGCCGTAGTCATTATTATCGTGCTGTCCGTATTTTTGAGCTTCTTCCCGATCATGCTGTGGATTTCCGCGCTGGCATCGGGCGTCCGGGTAGGCATCATTACGCTCGTGGCGATGAGGCTGCGCCGGGTCGTCCCGAGCCGGATCGTCAATCCGCTCATCAAAGCGACGAAAGCGGGCTTAGGATTGTCGATTAACCAGCTGGAAAGCCATTTCCTGGCAGGCGGCAACGTCGACCGCGTCGTCAACGCGCTGATCGCCGCGCAGCGAGCGAACATTCCGCTTATCTTCGAGCGCGCGGCCGCGATCGATCTCGCCGGCCGCGACGTGCTTCAAGCGGTGCAGATGAGCGTTAACCCGCGCGTGATCGAAACGCCGATCGTGGCGGCCGTGGCAAAGGACGGCATCGAGGTGAAGGTTAAGGCGCGCGTGACGGTGCGGGCCAATATCGACCGGCTCGTCGGCGGCGCCGGCGAGGAGACGATTATCGCCCGCGTAGGCGAAGGGATCGTTACGACGGTCGGATCTTCGGGCTCGCATAAGGACGTGCTGGAAAATCCGGACTTGATCTCGCGCACGGTGCTCGGCAAAGGGCTTGACGCCGGAACGGCATTCGAAATTTTGTCGATCGATATCGCGGACGTGGACGTAGGCAAAAACATCGGCGCCCATCTGCAGACGGAGCAAGCCGAAGCCGACAAGAAGATCGCCCAGGCGAAGGCGGAAGAGCGCCGAGCCATGGCGGTCGCGCAGGAGCAGGAGAACAAAGCGAAGGTCGTGGAGATGGAAGCGCGCGTCGTCGAATCCGAATCGCAGGTGCCGCTGGCCATGGCCGAGGCGCTGAAGAGCGGCAAGATCGGCGTCATGGATTACATGAATTTGAAGAACATCGAAGCGGACACGCAAATGAGAAGCTCGATCGGCAAGAACGACGGCTTGAACGACAATAAGGACGGGCGCTAACCTGCGGGCAACGACCGGTTAACGTCCGGCGCTGCTTAGCCGCGGAGGTGAGAGCAAGATGAGGTTTATTGAATTTCTGCTGAACAATATTTATATCGTCGTCATCGTTATCGGCGCGCTGGCGTCGCTGTTCGGAAGGTCAAGCGGCAAGAAGCGGCCGAGGCAGATGCCGAATTTCGGCGGAGGCGGCCTGTCCGGCATGCCGGGCAGGCCCGAGAGGGCGCCGGAGAAACTTGAGCCGGATCGGCCGGCCGGGCAGACGGTCTACCGTTCGCGTTCGGCGGAGCATGAGACCGGTGTACCGGAAGGGGAATTCGCCGAGCACCGGGAAGTTCCTTCGGCTGCGCCGGTTTCACCGCCCGCCGCCGCGAAACGTCCTTACCGGCGACCTGTCGCAATGGAGGCCGATAGAGCCGGAACGCCGGCCGCCCGATCGGCCGGCGCGCAAGTACGAGCGGACGATCTGAGAAAAGCCGTGCTGTGGGCCGAGATTCTCGGTCCGCCGCGGGCGAAACGACCGTTTCGCAAATAAAGGAAGCGAACGCCCCCGAATCTTCGGATTCGCGGGGCGTTCTTTTTTTTCATCGCCCGGCATTGCACCGTCACCGGCGAATCTCATCTCATAATTCCCAGTCGCGGCGCATATTTTGGTACAGTACATGAAAACTTGCATAGCGGTTGGAATGCTTAAGGGAGGTCGCGATTCGTCGATGCGTCGTATAAAAAGAAAATTTCGTAAAGTGACCGCCGAGCTGCTGGATATGCCGCATGACGTCGTGTATGATTTGCCGCGCCTCACGATGATCGGGGACCGGCAGCTTTATATCGAGAACCATCGTGGCGTCGTTCATTTCTCGAGCGAGAGCCTGCGCCTTGCGCTCAGCAAGGGAGAGCTGGAGGTGACGGGCAGCTCGCTGGTCATTCGGACGATATGGACGGAGGAAGTGTTCGTGGAGGGGCAAATCAAAAACATTCAAATATTACCTTGAAAACGTGTAGGGAGGGGAACGGATTGAGCGTACAAGGGGCACAATGGTTAAAGGGGATCGTAACGGTGCAGGTTCGCGGGGGACAACCGGAGCGGCTCGTCAACCTGGCGCTCGCGGGCGGCTTGCAGCTGTCTTCCATCCGGTGGACAAGTCGGGGCTTGCTCGAATTCGAGCTGTCGGTCGGAGACTTCTTCGAGCTTCGGCCGTACTTGAAGCAGACAGGCTGCCGCGTGCACGTGACGAAGCGCAAGGGACTGCCGTTCTTGATGGTCAAGGCGGAGCGCAGAATGTTTTTTACCGGAGGCATCGCCTTGTTCTTCGCGATCATCTTCCTGTTGTCCTCGCTCGTATGGAGCGTCGACGTGCAAGGAAACGTGAAGCTGACGGAGGATCAAATCCGGCAGGCGGCCAGGCAGGAAGGACTCTACCCGATGCAGTGGTCGTTCCGTCTTGCGGACGCCGACGTGCTGTCCAAGGAGCTGGTGAAGAGGCTGCCGGGCTCGTCCTGGGTCGGCGTGGAGAAAAAAGGGACAAAGGTCATCATCCGGGTCGCCGAGCAAACGATTCCCGATGACGCTCCGCTTCAAAACCCTCGCCATCTCGTCGCTTCGGCGGACGCGGTCGTCACGGAAATCATCGCCGACGCGGGCAGGCCGGTCGTCAAGAAGAACACGAAGGTCAAAAAAGGCCAGACGCTTATCTCCGGCATGATCGGCGGCGAAGAGAATTCGCGCATTGTCGTGGCCACAGGGAAGGTTCGCGGGCTCGTCTGGTACGAATTCGATATCGAGTCGCCGCTCGTGCAGCATGCGAAGGTGTATACGGGCGAGAAGCATACGAAATGGTATGCCGTCATCGGCTCAAGGGCGCTTCAGCTTACCGGCTACGGCAAGGATCCGTATGAATCTTCCGAAACGATCGCGCACGAGGAGAAGGCATCGTGGCGAAGCTGGTCGCTGCCCATAGGCCGAATGAAAGAGACGATCATGGAGACGCGGATGGAAGAGCGGACGCTGACCGAAGACGAGGCGAAAAGCGTCGGCATTTTGCAGGCAAAAGCGGATTTGCTCGTCAAAGCCGGCCCGGATTCCGTCATCCGCAAGGAAATTGTTTTGCATGAAAAGGCCGAGAATGGTAAAGTTTATATGAAAGTTCTTTTTGAAGTCGAGCAATCTATCGTACAGGAAATGCCACTAGTCCAGATGCAAGGAGATTGAGGATTGTTGCCAATTGAGACAAAAGTAGCGAAAATACCGCTCGGCAGCGCAGCGGAAGGATTGGCCGTATTCGGACCGCAGGACAAGTATTTGCGCCTCGTTCAAGAGCAGGCGGAAGCGTCGATCGCTTCGCGCGACGCGGAAATCGTCATTTCCGGGAACGCCGAAGAGGTGGATTCGCTGGAACAGCTTTACAGCGTTCTGCTGCAGCTCGTACGCGGAGGCTATACGCCGTCCGAGAGAGACGTGACCTATGCGTTCGAGCTCGCGAGATCCATGCAAGCCGAGGAGCTTCTGGACTTGTTCAAGAAAGAAATTACGACGACCTACCGCGGGAAGCCGATTCGCGTCAAGACGATCGGTCAGCGCCATTACGTGAAGACGATTAAGAAGCTCGACATCGTATTCGGCATCGGCCCCGCCGGGACGGGCAAAACATATTTGGCGGTCGTGCTGGCCGTCGCCGCATTGAAGGAAGGCTCGGTGAAGCGGATCGTGCTGACGAGGCCGGCCGTGGAAGCGGGCGAGAATTTAGGCTTCCTGCCCGGCGACCTGCAAGAGAAGGTAGATCCGTATTTGCGTCCGTTGTACGACGCCCTGCACGACGTCCTCGGGCCGGAGCAGACCGTCAAGGCGATCGAGAGGGGCATGATCGAGATCGCGCCGCTCGCGTATATGCGCGGCCGGACGCTCGACGACGCGTTCATCATATTGGACGAAGCGCAGAACACGACGCCGGAGCAGATGAAGATGTTTTTGACAAGGCTCGGCTTCGGCTCCAAGATGGTCATTACGGGCGACGTGACGCAAATCGATTTGCCCAGGGGCAAAAGCTCGGGTCTAATCGAGGCGCAGCGCATCTTGAGGGATATAGAGGAAATCGGAATTATTCAATTCTCTGAACAGGATGTCGTCCGGCATTCCCTGGTTCAGAAAATTATCGTGGCTTATAATTGGGATGCCGAAAACAAAGCCTAGAGAGGAATGTCTGCTGCATGAACCAGACTCAGACCGGAAAACAAGGAAACTTGCAGCCGTCCAAGACGGCGGGCTGGAAGCAAAGCGCGGCCGTTCGATGGATGCTGATGGTTTTGTTCGTGCTGCTGTTCTATTTCAGCTTGGCTCCGCATCTCGTACCCGAGACGTACGACATCGAAGAAGGCGCGGTGAGCGAGAAGGACATTAAGGCGCCTTTCCAGATCAAGGACGAGAAGGCGACGCGGCAAGCGGAGGAGGACGCGGCCGCGAGGATCGACGATATTTATTCGATCGTGCCGCTTCGGAACGAGATGCTGGTGGACCAGATTTTCGTGCGGATCGAGCAGCTGAATCAGGACGATCAGGTGACCGTCCAGAACAAGATCGATATTTACCGCAACGAAATTCCGGGAAGATATTCGGAATATATCGACGATTTCGTCAAAATGAACAGGGGCAAAGGGACCTATAACGATTCGCTGCTTGAGGAAATGGCTCTTGTGGCCAAGGAGCAGCAGTATACGATCCCGGAAGAAACGTTCTATAAAATGCCGAATTTATCGGGGGAGACGTTGGCCGAAATGCGCAGCGTCGCCAGGGACATCGTGCGCAAGCTGACGGGCGAGCAGCTTCGCGAGGCGGAGACGGCCCGCACGCAGGTGGCCGAGATGGTGAACGCCAGCTCGCTGTCGAGCCGGACAAGCCGCGAAATCGTGCAGGAGCTGGCTAGGTTCGCGATCATGCCGAACAAGTTTTTCGACAAGGAGGCAACCGATGAAGCGAGGGTGCAGGCGAAGCAGAATACGCCGCCCGTCGTGATCAAGGAAGGCGAGCTGATCGTCAAGCGGGGGCAGACCATTACGCCGGAACTGTACAAATTGCTCGTCGATTCTTCCTTGCTGCAGGAGAAGAAAAATTATTGGCCGCAAACCGGTTTGCTCGTCTTGTCCGTCATGTTCATCGTCTCGTTGTACGCGTATTTGCATCAATCGGGCGGCATTAACGGCGTGAAGCCGAAATACAATAACGCTTCTTTGCTTATGCTGTGGCTTATTTTTCTGATCAACATCGTGACGATGCAGATCGTTTCGCTGACGCAGACGGACACCGCGCCTTATGCGGGTTATTTGGCGCCGGCCGCCTTGGGGACGATGCTGATCACGCTGCTGCTCGACATGCATCTGGCGATGGTCAGTTCCATCTTGTTCTCGATCATGGGCAGCATCATCTTGAATAACGGGCAGCAACAAATTTTCGACTTTCAATACGGCTTCGTCATCATCGTCGTATCGTTCGCCGCCATCTTCTCCATTCATCGCGCAAGCCAGCGTTCGACGATATTGAAGGCGGGCATCATGGTCAGCTTGTTCGGATCGATTTCGGTCATCTCGCTGCTGCTCCTAACGGAGCAGCTGGAAAGAAGTTTCTTCATTTATTCGGTGGCGTTCGCGTTCGCAAGCGGCCTCATTACGGCGATTCTGGTTATCGGGCTGATGCCTTTCTTCGAAATTACGTTCGGCATCCTGTCGGCGCTGAAGCTCGTGGAGCTGTCGAATCCGAATCATCCGCTGCTACGCAAGCTGCTGACGGAAACGCCGGGAACGTATCATCATAGCGTCATGGTCGGCAATTTATCGGAGGCGGCCGCGGAAGCGATCGGCGCGGACGGCCTGCTTTGCCGGGTCGGCTCGTTCTATCACGACATCGGGAAGACGAAGCGGCCGAACTATTTCATCGAGAACCAATCCAACATCGAAAACCCGCATGACACGATCGATCCGAAGCTAAGCAAATCGATTATCGTCGCGCATGCCAGGGATGGCGTGGATATGTTGAAAGGGTACAGCATACCGAAGCCGATCCGCGATATTGCCGAGCAGCATCACGGAACGACGTCGCTTAAGTTTTTCTATTACAAAGCGTTAAAGCAAGCGGAGGAGCAGGGTATCGAGCCCTCGTTCACGGAGGACGACTTCCGGTATCCGGGACCGAAGGCGCAGTCGAAGGAGGCTGCCGTCGTCGGAATCGCCGACTGCGTGGAGGCGGCGGTTCGGAGCCTGCGCAATCCGACCGTGGAGCAGGTTGAAGCAATGATCAACAAAATCATCAAGAGCAGGCTCGACGACAATCAATACAACGAATGCGACCTGACGTTGAAGGAGCTCGATAAGATCGCTCAATCGTTGAAGGAGAGCGTCATCGGCATTTTCCACTCGCGCATCGAATATCCGGAGGACGTTAAATCAAAGGAGCGACTGGCATGAGCGTACAGCTTGATTGGAGCAACGAACAGCAGAAGATGGAAATTCCGGATAGCTGGATCGCGAAGCTGGAGCAGCTGCTCCGGCTTGCAGCGGAGGCGGAGGGCATTACCGACGGCGAGGTGTCCTTGACGTTCACCGACGACGAGGAAATCCACCAGCTGAACCGCGATTACCGGGGGATCGACCGTCCGACGGACGTGCTGTCCTTCGCGATGCAGGAAGACGGAACGGAGGAGCTGGACATTATTTTCGAAGTGGACAGCGAGGACGAGAAGGATCCGATTTCAGGCATGCTAGGCGATATCATCATATCCGTCGAGACGGCTGCGGCCCAAAGCGAGGAATACGGCCATTCCTTGGAGCGGGAGATCGGCTTTCTGTTCGTTCACGGCTTTCTGCACCTTATCGGTTACGATCATCAGGACGATGCGTCCGAAGCGGTCATGACGGCGAAGCAGGAAGCGGTATTGCAGGAAGCCGGATTGTCGCGATAATGGCCAAGTTCATTTGCAGCCTCGGGGTCGCCTTCTCGGGCATCGGCTACGCGATTCGCACGCAAAGCCATATGCGCGTTCATATGATTGCCGCCGCCGCGGTTTGCGGACTCGGATGGCTCGTATCGCTGAAGCCGATCGAGTGGGCGGTCATTCTGCTTACGATCGCGGTCGTGTTCAGCGCGGAGATGATGAATACGGCCGTCGAACAAGCGGTGGATCTGGCAAGTCCCGGCATTCATCCCGTCGCGAAGATCGCAAAGGACGTCGCAGCCGGCGCCGTGCTGGTCGCCGCCATAATCGCCGTCGTCATCGGGCTGCTCATTATCGGGCCGCCCTTGTGGCGTTTATTGTTCGCTTAGCGTCACCATCATGTTGAGGAGGTAACCTCGATGCCTTTCGAAGGAATGCCGGAAGCGCATGTCCGGCTAATGCAAGCGGCCCGGGACGCGATGTCGCGCGCTTACGTGCCGTACTCGCGATTCCAGGTAGGTGCCGCTTTGCTCGATGATGAGGGACATGTCCATCACGGCTGCAACGTGGAGAACGCCGCTTACGGACCGACGAACTGCGCCGAGCGGACGGCGCTGTTCCGCGCCGTTGCCGACGGCAAGCGGCCGGGGCAGTTTCAGGCGATCGCCGTCATCGGCGACACGCAAGGCCCGATTGCCCCGTGCGGCATTTGCCGTCAGGTGCTCGTCGAGCTGTGCGCGCCGGATATGCCCGTCATTATGGGCAACATAAAAGGACAGTGGACGGTTTCGACCGTCGCGGATATTTTGCCGGGCGCATTCACGCCGGCTTCACTAGACAACGGGGAGCGTTAAGAATACGAATGAATCGAACGACAGCATCAAACGACCGGGAAGGCAAAAAATTCAGATCCGGCTTCGTGGCGATCATCGGAAGGCCGAACGTCGGCAAGTCCACGCTGATGAACCACCTGATCGGGCAAAAGATCGCGATCATGTCGGACAAGCCGCAGACGACGCGCAACAAAATTCATGGCGTCTATACGACAAGCGATACGCAAATCGTGTTTTTGGATACGCCGGGCATTCATAAACCGCAGTCCAAGCTTGGCAACTACATGATCCAGACCGCGGAAAGCGCGCTCAAGGAAGTGGAAGCCGCGCTGTTCCTGATCGACGCCTCCGAGGGGCTCGGCGGCGGCGACCGGTTCATTATCGAGCAGCTCAAGAAAGTGAAGACGCCCGTCTTTCTCGTTATGAACAAAATCGACAAGGTCGAGCCCGAGCGGCTGCTGCCGATGATCACGCAGTACAACGAGCTGCACGAATTCGCGGAAATCGTTCCGATCTCCGCCCTTAACGGCAACAATATCGAAACGCTGCTCGAGCAGATTACGAAATATTTGCCGGAAGGGCCGCAGTATTATCCGGCCGATCAAATAACGGACCATCCGGAGCAGTTCGTGTGCGCGGAGCTGATCCGCGAGAAAATATTGCATATGACCCGTGAGGAAATTCCGCATTCGATCGCCGTGACGATTGAAGACATGCGAGTGAAGGAGAACGGCGTCGTCTACATCGGCGCGGTGATATTCGTCGAAAGGGATTCGCAGAAGGGGATCATCATCGGCAAGAGAGGCGATATGCTCAAGGAAGTCGGCAAGCAGGCGCGCAAAGATATCGAAGCGCTGCTCGGTTCGCACATTTTTCTCGAGCTATGGGTGAAAGTGAAGAAGGATTGGCGCAACCAGGAACGGGTCTTGAAAGATCTCGGTTTTCGGCACGACTGAGCAATTGACGTAAATTGTTAAGGATAGGCGCAGCCCGTTTATCGCATCCTAATATCGTCTAGAGCATTTCCGAGGCGGAAAGGGATGAATACGAATGCGAGATTTTTCGTGGAAGTATTTTACGTTGACCGGGGATGTCGAATCCTTCATGCTTTATAAGGAAATGAACCAGTTAGGCGCGGAAGGGCGCCAGGACCCGTTAGCAAGCGCAGACGATGAGCTTGCCTTGATGGACGTCGAAGAGAGCTCGGGCTAACGAAACGTTCTCAATTCAATATGTTGCTAATATGTCATTTCGCGAAACGGAAGTACGCCTGAATGGGAAGGCGCGCTTTCGTTTCTGCGTTTAGGGGAGAGTAACCGTAATGTTGTATCGGGTAGAGGGGATTGTCATTCGCAGTATGGATTACGGGGAAGGCAACAAAATCGTGACGCTGCTTACGGAGACGAACGGCAAAGCCGGCGTGCTGATCCGTGGCGCGAAAAAAGTGAAAAGCAAGCACGCTTCGCTTGCCCAGCCTTTTACGTACGGGGAATTCGTCTATTTCCGCACGAGCGGGCTCGGTACGCTGAATCATGGCGAAATTATCGAATCTTACCACGTCCTGCGGGAGCAGTTGGAATTGGCGGCATATGCATCCTACGCCGCGGAATTGATGGACCGCACGACGCAGGACGACGAAGCGACGGGCTTTCATTTCGAACAGCTGAAGGCATGTTTGGCTGCGCTTGCACTAGGCAAGGATGCGCAGGTCGTTATTCACCTGTACGAGATGCGAATACTCGATTTGTCGGGTTACGCGCCGGAGCTTGACGAATGCGTCAGCTGCGGAAATCGGGTCGGACCGTTCAAATTATCGGCGCATGGCGGGGGCATTCTGTGCGGCAGATGTACGGGCAAGGACACCGGTGCCATTCCGCTCGGCGAAGGTGCTTATAAGCTGCTGAAGCTGTTCCGCAGAATGGATATGCGAAGGCTCGGATCGATTCAAGTCAAGCCGGAGACGAAGGCGGAGCTGAAGCTGTGCATGCGCAAGCTGATGGATACGCATCTCGGGCTTCAGCTGAAATCGCGCAGCTTTCTCGATCAGTTGGATAAACTGCTATAAAGGCGCCATTTCGTCATACATATACGGCCGACTCGGACCAGAGTCGTAGTGCTTCCTCCATCCCTTGTACGTTTACAGCCCGAGAACGCTGCCTTATGATGAATGAGGCTGTTAAATCATTTGCGATATGGAGGGATTTGCCTGATGTCGCTAAAGCAACAAAGACTAGGGTTTGTCGTCGCCGGGCTGCTGCTCGGCATATTGGTCGCTTCCATCGACAACACGATCGTCTCGACCGCCATGGCGACGATCGTATCCGATCTCGGCGGCCTCGATAAGTACGTGTGGGTCACATCCGCGTACCTCGTGACCGAAATGGCCGGGATGCCGATATTCGGCAAGCTGTCGGACATGTACGGCAGAAAACGTTTTTTCGTATTGGGCATTGCTCTGTTTCTCATCGGTTCGGTGCAGTGCGGCACGGCCGAATCGATCGCGCAGCTGACGATCTACCGCGCGATCCAGGGGATCGGCGGCGGCGCGATGATGCCGATCGCCTTCGCGATCGTATTCGACATCTTCCCGCCGGAGAAGCGAGGCAAGATGGGCGGCTTGTTCGGATCCGTATTCGGCACGTCCAGCCTGTTCGGTCCGCTCGCGGGGGCTTACTTAACGGAATACATCGATTGGCGCTGGATTTTTTACATCAACGTTCCGATCGGGATCGTGGCGCTTGCTTTCATCGTTTTTTTCTACAAGGAATCGCTATCGCACGACAAGCAGCGCATCGACTGGTGGGGAGCGTCAACGCTGGTTGGCGCCATCGTGTGCCTCATGTTCGCGCTTGAGCTCGGCGGAATGGAATACGCTTGGGATTCGGCGCAAATTATCGGGCTGTTCGCAGGCTTCGCCGTCCTGCTCGGCCTGTTCCTCTATGCGGAAACGAAAGCCGCGGAGCCGATCATCTCCTTCGGCATGTTCCGGCAGCGGCTGTTCGCCGCAAGCACGGGCGCCGGATTGTTCTACGGCGCGGCGTTCATTACGGCAGCCCTTTACATTCCGATGTTCGTGCAGGGCGTATTCGGGGGCACGGCGGTCAATGCCGGCCTGACCTTGCTGCCCATGACGCTGGGCTCGGTCGTCGCGGCGCAGCTCGGCGGCTTCCTTGCGAATAAGATGTCTTATCGGAGCGTGATGATGTTCTCTGCGGTCATCTTTATTTTGGGCATCGTCCTGCTGTCCACGATTACGCCGGACACGACGCGCTTTCTGCTGTCCGTCTACATGCTAGTTACGGGCTTCGGCATCGGCTTCTCCTTCTCGGTGCTCGGCATGTCTTCAATTCACGGCTTCGATGTCAGGCAGAGAGGCAGCGCGACGTCCACAATGTCCTTCGTGCGGTCGCTTGGAATGACCGTCGGCATTACCGTGTTCGGCATCATCCAGCGCAATCATTTCGCAGGCGGCATGGCAGACGCATTCGCGGGCGCCCCCGGAGGGCCGATGAACGACAACGCGCGCGAATTGCTGTCGCCGGAGAAGCGGTCGGAAATACCGGCAGATGTCATGGACAAAATCGTCGCCGCTTTGTCGGACTCGGTATCGGCGACCTTCCTCTGGTCGATCGTTCCGGCCGTGCTCGCGCTGCTGTGCGTGCTTATGATGGGCGGCGCCGGCATGAAGGACTTGATCGGCAAGGACGCCGGCAAAGCTCCGCGTCCGGAAGAGGTTCATAGCCATTAGAGGATCTCCAAGGCAAGTAAAAACAAAGATTTGACAATTGGATTGAAAAGGCATAGAATAGACCATTATGAATATGGACAATGATGGAGAAAGTAACCGTTTGATGTCGACGGATTCAGCGAGCCGGGAACAGTGAAAGCCCGGACGGACAATGCGGCGAAGGGCGCTCCGGAGTCATGGCGAACAAAGAGGGTCTGCTCCTCCCGGAGCGGCCAAGTAGGGTGGAACCGCGGGAAATTCAACTCTCGTCCCTACGTCTGGCAGCAGGCGTAGAGGCGGGAGTTTTTTTGCATGGCGTCTCCCTCGCTGAACCAGAACAGGAGTCCGCTTCGCGGGCCGAACACGAAGGAAGAAGGAGAGGGTCTGACATGAATTTTCAAAGAATGATTTTAACGCTGCAGCAGTTCTGGGCCGAACAAAATTGCATACTCGTTCAGCCTTACGATGTGGAGAAGGGTGCCGGAACGATGAATCCGATGACGTTTTTGCGTTCGATCGGACCCGAGCCTTGGAATGTCGCTTACGTGGAGCCTTCCCGCCGCCCGGCGGACGGACGCTACGGCGAGAATCCGAACCGGCTGTACCAGCATCACCAGTTCCAAGTCATCCTGAAGCCGTCCCCGGACAATATCCAGGAAATTTATTTGGAGAGCTTGAAGAAGCTTGGCATCGATTCGAAGGACCATGACATCCGTTTCGTCGAGGACAACTGGGAATCGCCAACGCTGGGCGCATGGGGTCTCGGCTGGGAAGTTTGGCTCGACGGTATGGAAATTACGCAGTTCACGTACTTCCAGCAGGTCGGCGGCATCGATGCGAATCCGGTCGCGGTCGAAATTACGTATGGCATGGAACGTCTTGCCTCGTATATCCAGCAGAAAGAAAACGTGTTCGATTTGGAATGGGTCGACGGCATCACTTACGGAGACGTCTTCAAGCAGCCGGAATACGAGCATTCGAAATATACGTTCGAGACGTCCGATACGGCGATGCTGTTCTCCTTGTTCAATATGTACGAGGAGGAAGCGAAGAAAACGATGGAGCAGCATCTCGTGTTCCCCGCATACGATTACGTGCTAAAGTGCTCGCATACGTTCAATCTGCTCGACGCCCGCGGAGCGATCAGCGTGACCGAACGAACGGGTTACATTACGCGGGTGAGGAATTTGGCCCGTTCCTGCGCATCGACATACTACGAGGAGAGAGAGAGCCTCGGATTCCCGCTGCTGAAGAAAGGAGTGGAGCGCAATGGCTAGAGACCTGCTGCTTGAGATCGGATTGGAAGAGGTGCCCGCCCGTTTCGTGCGCGGCGCAATGAACCAGCTCAAAGAAAAAACGGCAAAATGGCTTGCGGATTCGCGGATCGAGCACGGCGAAGTCGAAGCGTTCGCTACGCCGCGCCGCATTGCGGTACGCGTCTCGAGCGTGGCGGATAAGCAATCCGACATGAGCGAGGAAGCGAAAGGGCCGTCGCGCAAAATCGCGCAGGACGACCAAGGGAACTGGAGCAAAGCGGCGCTCGGCTTCGCGCGCAGCCAAGGCGTAAGTCCGGAAGAGCTTTATTTCAAGGAGCTGGCCGGCGTCGAATACGTATACGCGAACAAAAGCAGCGTCGGTACGGCAACGGCCGAGGTGCTCCCCGAAGGACTTCTCGGCATCATCGCATCGATGTCATTCCCGAAAAACATGCGCTGGGGCAGCCACGAGCTTCGCTTCGTCCGGCCGATCCGCTGGCTCGTCGCCTTGTTCGGCGAAGAAATCGTCCCGTTCGAAATCGCGGGCGTTCAGACCGGCAACGTCACGCGCGGACATCGCTTCCTCGGCGAAGAGACGGTCGTCCCCGAGCCGTCCCAGTACGCGGCGAAGCTGCGCGAGCAGCAAGTCATTGCGGACGTTGCCGAGCGCGAGCGGCTCATCGTCGCGCAGATCGACGGACTCGCCAAGGAAAAGGGATGGGAAATCGCGATCAAGGAAGATTTGCTGGAAGAGGTTCTGTTCCTCGTCGAATATCCGAACGTGCTGTTCGGCGGCTTCGATCCGGCATTTCTGCACATTCCGCAGGAAGTGCTCATTACTTCGATGCGCGAGCATCAACGGTATTTCCCGGTATTTAACGGCGAAGGGCAGCTGCAGCCTTTCTTCGTGACGGTCCGAAACGGTGACTTGAGATCGATCGAACTGGTCGCCAAAGGGAACGAGAAGGTGCTCCGCGCAAGGCTGTCGGACGCGAAATTCTTCTATGAAGAAGATCACAAGCTTACGATCGGGCATGCGCTGTCGAAGCTGGAGTCGATCGTCTATCACGAGGAGCTCGGCTCCGTCGCCGATAAGGTGCGCCGAATCCGCGCGACGGCGGATTTGATTGCCGGGCAGCTGCAGGTCGGCGAGCAGACGGCGAAAGACGTTAGCCGGGCAGCCGATATTTGCAAATTCGACCTGGTCTCGCAAATGGTATATGAGTTTCCCGAGCTTCAGGGCATTATGGGCGAAGACTACGCACGGAAGGCGGGAGAGCGCGAAGAGGTGGCCAAAGCGGTCAACGAGCATTACCAGCCGCGCTTCTCCGGCGATCTGGCGCCGTCGCTGCTGACGGGAGCGATCGTCAGCCTCGCCGATAAGATCGATACGATCGTAGGCTGCTTCTCGATCGGCATCATCCCGACGGGCTCCCAGGACCCTTATGCGCTTCGCAGACAAGCGGCGGGCATCGTGCAAATTATATTGGCGCACGGACTCAAGCTGCAGCTAAGCGAGCTGTACGACGCGGCCTTGTCCGTCCATGACGCGCGCGGAACGAAGCGCTCCGCGGCCGATATCCGCAAGGACTTGTCGGACTTCTTCGCGCTTCGGGTCAAAAACCTGCTCTCCGAGCAAGGCGTCCGTTACGACGTCGTCGATGCGGTCATGGCGGCAGGGTTCGAGGACCTCAGGTCCGTCGTCGAACGGGCTTCGGTCGTACAGGCGCTTGCGGCGGGCGATGACCGGTCCGAGTTCAAGCTTGCGGTCGAACAGTTCAATCGCGTCGGCAATCTGGCCGCGAAAGCGGACGGAACGCCGATCGATCCGTCCTTGTTCGCCGAGCAGGCGGAGAAGGAGCTCTACGAGCAGTGGCTGCGGCAGCGTCCAACGTTCGCGGAATCGGCCGAACAAGGAAATTACGCGAAGGCCGTTCAGTCGTTAACGGCGTTGACGCCGTTCATTCATTCGTATTTCGAGAAGGTTATGGTCATGTCGCCGGACGAAGCGGTGCGCGCCAACCGGCTCGCCGCGCTCGCCGGCATCGCGGGCGACATTGCGGTTGTCGCGGATTTTTCGAAGCTGGTTTGGTAAAAGCCGGGAGGGTGATGGAGCATGGCAAACGCTAATCCGGAAGTTATCGTATATGTCGTATCCGACGCGGCGGGCGATACGGGCGAGGTCGTGGTGCGCGCGGCCATCGCCCAGTTCCATCCGATTAACGCGGATATCCGAAGGGCGCCCTTCGTAACGGACGAGGCAGGCCTTGAGCGCATTACGCAGCAAGCCAAGCAAGCGAACGCGATCGTTCTCTATACGCTCGTCATCCCAGGCCTGCGCGAAAGCATGCGGAGGATGACCGAGTCGAACGGCATCGCCGCGATCGATTTGCTCGGCTCGTTCATCGAAACGCTCGAGATGCGAACGGGGCGGAAATCGCGTCAGGAGCCGGGACTGAACCATGTGCTGGACGCCGATTATTTCCGCAAGGTTGAGGCCGTGGAGTTCGCGGTCAAGTACGACGACGCACGGGATACGTCCGGCGTGCTGAAGGCGGATATCGTGCTGGTGGGCGTATCGCGCACGTCGAAGACGCCGCTGTCGATGTATTTGGCCCATCAGAAGTTCAAGGTGGCGAACGTGCCGCTCGTCCCTGAGCTGAAGCCGCCCGACGAGCTGTTCAAGCTGCCGAAGCGGAAAATCATCGGCCTTACGATCGCCGTCCCTTATTTGAATACGATACGGAAGGAAAGGCTCAAGGCGCTCGGATTGCCGAATAATGCATCCTACGCGACGCCGGATCGTATAGAAAAGGAGCTGCAATATGCCGATGCCATCATGAAGCAGCTCGGCTGCTACGTCATCGACGTATCCCACCGCGCCGTCGAAGAAACGGCGAGCTTGATCATGGAATACGTGCGGAAGCCGTAAATGCAGGATTTTTTGCCTAGTTGCCGTATATAATAGTACGGGTTATGAAATTGAACGCGAGCGGTGATCGAATATTCGTCCAGAGCAGCCTACCATAGTCGTGGACGCGGATGCATGCCCGGTGAAATCGGAAATCGGGGAAACGGCAAAAAAAATGTCGGTCCGCGTTCTGATGGTCGCCTCGCACGACCATCGGCTGACGCCTCAAGAAGGCGTCGAAATCGTCCAAGTGGACCGGAGCAATCAATCGGTCGACCTGTATATCGTCAATCGGATCGCCCGCGGCGATATCCTCGTTACGCAAGACTTCGGTCTCGCCTGCATAGCCATCGGCAAAGGAGCGATCGTCCTGTCTCCGCGGGGAGAGCAGTACACGGACGAGAACATCGATTATTTGATGGAGCGCCGGCACGAGAACGCGAAGCGCAGGCGGGCAGGAGGCAGGTCGAGGGGGCCGAAGGCGATGAGCGATGCGGACCGCGATCGATTTCAACAAAAGTTGACAAAAGTTTTGCGCGGCGAGCAGGAGAACCATAACGTTTAGCGAATATTATTTACGTGTTACTAGGATGAAGGTGATGAACGGTGACATACGGTAATAAAATACCGGAAGAGGTCATAGAGGCGGTACGCAAGCATCATGACATCGTAGAGACGGTCGGGAAGTACGTTCATCTCACGAAGCACGGCAAATATATGAAGGGATTGTGTCCTTTCCATTCGGAGAAGACGCCTTCGTTCACGGTTACGCCCGAGCTCCAAATTTATCATTGCTACGGCTGCGGCAAGGGCGGCAACGTGATCCGGTTCGTCGAAGAAATGGAAGGCTACACGTTCCCCGAAGCGGTGCGCTTGCTTGCGGAGGAAGCGGGAATGCCGGTCACTTGGGCAGCGCCGGATGGAAGCAAAGCCTCGCCGCAGGACTCGGATCGCGCCAAGATCATCGAAGCGCACGAGCTCACGATCAAGCTGTATCATCACATTTTGAACAACACGAAGCAGGGGCAGGCGGCCAAGCATTATTTGCGGGAGCGCGGAATGAGCGATAAGCTGATCGATCATTTCATGCTCGGCTATGCGCCCGACGAATGGGATGTGCTGGCGAGATTTTTGACGAAGCGCGGCTTTGATCCCGCATTGATGGAGAAGGGCGGACTGCTCTCGGCCAAGTCGGACGGGAGCGGGCATGTAGACCGGTTTCGCAATCGCATCATGTTTCCGATATGGGATCGAGACGGCAAAGCTACCGCGTTTGCGGGTCGCCTGATAGGCGAAGGACAGCCGAAGTACTTGAATACGTCGGAGACGATGCTTTTTACGAAAAGCAGAACCTTATACAACCTGCATTATGCGCGTCCGTCGATTCGCAAGAGCAAGCAGGTCGTATTGTTCGAGGGCTACATGGACGTAATCCGGTCATGGAGCGCCGGAGTGAAGAACGGCGTTGCCACGATGGGCACCGCCTTAACGGAAGATCATGGCGCCGTCCTGAAGCGGATCGCGGAAGAGGTGATCGTCTGCTACGACGGGGACGACGCCGGACAAGCAGCGGCATACAAATCGATCCCCCTGCTCGAGCGCGCCGGCTTGAAGGTCGCGGTGGCTATGCTTCCCAAGGGCAAGGACCCCGACGAATATATAAGCGAATACGGACCGGAGGCCTTCCTGCGGGACGCGATGGACCAGCCGGTGTCGGTCACGAAATTTAAGCTTATATATTCAAGGAAAAACCATATACTGCTAAAAGAGGAAGGAAGAAAGAACTACCTGCTGGAAGCGGTGGAAATCGTTGCGGAGCTTGATTCATCGACGGAACGCGAGGTCTACTTGAAGGAATTGTCAAGGGAGTTCGACATCTCGCTCGATTCCTTGAAACAGGACTGTCACCAGAAGCGGCAGGAGCTGCAAAAAAAGAAGCCGCAAGGGGATAATAACGACAATTCGTGGAATAATGGTAGGAATGAAAAGCCCCGCAGGTCGGGACCGCCGACCGTCCGGCCCGCTTACACGAACGCGGAACGACGGCTGCTGCATGTCATGATGCGCGATTCGGAAGTGGCGCAAGCGGTTCACGAACGACTGGGCGAAGCGTTTAATGTTGAGGATCACGCAGCGCTTGCTGCTTATTTATATGCTTATTACGCGCAAGGCTACGATCCGGATGCCAGCCGATTCATCGCGACGCTGAACGATGACCAGCTGGAGCGAACGGCTGCTTCCATTCTGATGATGGATAGCGACTTCCCGTTCGACGACGCGACAATGGAAGCATACATCCAGGAAATTATTAAAGTTCCTCGGTTTCGGGAAATCGAACAGAAGAAGGAAGAAATGGTGCGTGCGGAACGTGCTGGCGACGCGTTACTGGCGGCACAAATGTTAAGTGAGATTATAACCCTAGAGAGACAGCTTAAGGCGAGACAGGACGATCGTTTCTAGGGGGGAGGGAGTCGGAATATGGCGAATGATCAACATACTGAGCTAGATACGGAACAAAAACTGGATCAAGTGAAAGATCAGCTGATCGAGCAGGGCAAGAAGAGGTCATCCTTAACGTATAAAGAAATTATGGAGAAATTGTCCCCATTCGATCAGGATCCGGAACAAATCGATGAATTTTTCGAACAGCTCGATGATTTCGGCATCGAGGTGTTGAATGAAAGCGACGAAGATCATCCGCTTGCCTCAGGGGGAGATGAGCAGGAGCGCGAACAGGATGACTTCAATTTCGATGATGATCTCGCTTTGCCTCCAGGTATTAAAATAAACGATCCGGTACGGATGTATTTAAAAGAAATCGGCCGGGTTCCGCTTCTGTCCGCGGACGATGAAATCGAACTCGCCCAGCGCATCGAGAACGGCGACGAAGAAGCGAAGCGCAGACTTGCGGAAGCGAATTTGCGTCTGGTCGTCAGCATCGCGAAGCGTTACGTGGGCCGGGGGATGCTGTTCCTTGATTTGATCCAAGAGGGGAACATGGGTCTCATTAAAGCGGTCGAGAAGTTCGACCATCAGAAGGGGTTCAAATTCAGCACGTATGCAACCTGGTGGATTCGTCAGGCCATTACGCGCGCGATTGCCGACCAAGCCCGCACGATCCGGATTCCGGTCCACATGGTGGAAACGATCAACAAGCTAATCCGGGTTTCCCGTCAATTGCTGCAGGAGCTGGGGCGCGAACCGACGCCGGAGGAAATCGCGGCCGAAATGGAGCTCAGCACGGAGAAAGTACGCGAAATTATGAAGATCGCGCAAGAGCCGGTATCGCTCGAGACGCCGATCGGCGAAGAGGACGATTCCCATCTTGGCGATTTCATCGAGGATCAGGAGGCGCTCGCGCCTGCGGACGCGGCCGCTTACGAGCTGCTCAAGGAACAGCTCGAGGACGTGCTCGACACGTTGACCGAAAGAGAAGAGAACGTCCTTCGCCTTCGCTTCGGTCTCGATGACGGCCGTACGAGAACGCTGGAAGAGGTCGGCAAAGTGTTCGGCGTTACGCGCGAGCGGATTCGCCAGATTGAAGCCAAGGCGCTGCGCAAGCTTCGTCATCCAAGCCGCAGCAAGCGTCTGAAAGACTTCCTCGAATAAAGGCAACTACCAAATTTGACGACCTTTCTGCTCCTGCAGCGAGGTCTTTTTTCTAAATATCGACCTATACATGCGGCCGGCATCCAAGCAAGGCCAAGAGCGAGGGGACAATTCACGCGATGAATCAGGATCGTCGGCAAATTATCGTCAAAGAGATTGATCATTGGCGGCGAAGCAAGCTGCTGCCGGATCAGTACTGTGATTTTCTGCTGAATTTATATGCCGATCAGGAAACGTCGGCACAAATCCGCGGCAGCCATCACGGCACGGTCGGCAAAGCCGTAGCTGCGGTCCAGCGCGCGACCGGCATGCAGTGGCTACTTACATTTGGAACTTTTACCTTTATTTCCTTTGTTGTGCTTTATTTTAACGAATTTCATCCGCTAATGCAAATGGGGATCGTGGCCGGCTCGACGGTCGTTCTGCTATGGATCGGCCAGCGGCTTCGTAGCCGCAGCGAAGCCGCCGGCTTGACGTTGACCGGCCTCGGCATGCTCCTGCTGCTCGGAGGCGGTCTGTATATGCTGGATTTGCACGGCATGGAGCATTGGGGCTGGCGACCGGGGCTTCTTGCCGGCTGTTCGCTGATGTGGGTCATTTATGGCATAAAGGGACGCATTCCCGTACTTCACGCCTGCGGCTGGCTTGCGGCCATCCTGGTATACGCCTCTCTGCTGGCCCGCTTCACGTCCGACTCCAGCTGGTACGAAATTCAGCTGTATTGGCTGCCGGTCGCCTGCTTATTCGGATGGGGCAGCTGGTTCGTCCACCGGTGGTCGAAGCCGGTATCGGCGGTATTCTTTTTTGTTTGCGCGATCGTATGGTTCATGCCCGAGCTGTACGCGATGATGTTCGCGGAGGAAGCGCTGCTTCTTCAAGCGCAGCTCATCGCGAAAATCGCGGCCGGCGGAGGGGTATTATTTTTAATGCGAAAACAATGGATGGTGTGGGTTGCATAATGATGAAACTATCGAGAAGACTTCAGGCGGTTGCGGACTACGTGACAAGCGGCCACCGGATGGCCGATATCGGCTCGGACCATGCTATGCTGCCGGTCTATTTGCTGCAAGCGGGCAAATGTCCTTCCGCCGTTGCGGGAGAGCTGAACAAAGGACCGTACGAGGCGGCGCGGAAGCAGGTCGCGGACGCCGGCCTGAACGAACGGCTTGCCGTCCGTCAAGGCAACGGGCTGGCCGTCGTGCGGGCCGGTGAGACCGATGCCGTCACGATCGCGGGCATGGGCGGAAGCCTGATGCGGGACATTTTGGAAACGGGCAGGAAAGAAGGCAAGCTTGAAGGGGTTAAAGAGCTTGTACTTCAACCGAATGTAGGGGAAGAGCTCGTCAGAGAGTGGCTCTTTGAGCAAGGGTGGTACTTGAAGGCGGAGTCCATCGTCGAGGAAGACGGGAAAATTTACGAAATTATGCACGCCGTTAAATCGGAGGACGCCGCGGCGAGAAACGCCGAGCTGTACGACGGCCGTTTTTTGCCGCTGGAGCTGTCGAGAGAAGCCGGAAGGGCGCTGCTAATGCGGATGGGGCCTCATTTGCTTCGCAGCCCGCAGCCGGCGCTATTTACGAAATGGCGGGGCGAGCTGCATAAGCTGGAGCGGATATGGTGGCAGATGGGCGACTCGGAACTGCCGGAAGCCGCCCGCAAACGCGAACGGTACAGGGAGGAAATGAATCGATTGGAGGAGGTGCTGCAATGCTTGCCAACGGTCAAACCGTCATACAGCTGATGGAGCAGCTTGCGCCGAAGCATTATGCGGTCGAAAACGATAAAATCGGCCTGCAGTTAGGGACCTTAAATAAAACGATCGGCAAAATTCTCGTCGCCCTCGACGTGACGGACGACGTCGTCGACGAGGCGATCGAGCGGGGCGCCACTCTCATTATCGCGCATCACGCGATTATTTACCGGCCGCTGGCGAAGCTGGATACGTCGACGGCTGCCGGACGGCTGTACGAGAAGCTGATCAAGCATGACGTCGCGGTCTATATTTCGCATACGAATCTGGATGTTGCCGACGGCGGAATCAACGATTGGATCGCGGATATGGTCGGTATCGAATCGGATGGACGCCAATGCCTAGAAGAGGTGCATACGGATAAGCTGTACAAGCTTGCCGTATTCGTTCCGGAAACCCATCACGAACAAGTGCTGGAGGCGATATGGCGAGCCGGAGCCGGCCAAATCGGCAGCTACACGAATTGCAGCTTCAACATTAAAGGGACGGGCACGTTTTTGCCGGGGGAAGGCACGGATCCGTTCATCGGGATGCCGGGCAAGCTGGAGAAGGCCGATGAAATTCGGATCGAAACGATCGTACCTTACAGCGTCCACCGCAAAACGGTGCAAGCGATGCTGAAGGCGCATCCTTACGAGGAAGTCGCTTACGATTTGTATCCGGTCGACCTGAAGGGCCGTTCTTTCGGGCTAGGCCGCGCGGGCAAGCTTTCTCGCCCGGTCACGCTGGGCGAGCTCGCCGAGCGGGCGAAGCAAGCGTTCGACGTTCCCGCCGTTCGCGTAGTCGGATCTCTGGACCGGGTGGTGCGCAAGGCTGCCGTATTAGGCGGCGCAGGAGCGAAATATGTCCGCCACGCGCAGTTCGCCGGCGCCGAGGTGCTGATTACCGGCGACATCGATTACCATACCGCGCATGACGCGCTGGCGTCCGGAATGAGCATCATCGATCCGGGCCATAACATCGAGAAGGTGATGAAGCAGCGCGTCGCGGATTGGCTGAACGAGCGGCTGGCCGAGGCCAAGTACGAGACGACCGCGATCGCCTCCTCTTTGAACACGGAACCGTTCACATTCGTGTAAGTGTGCTGGCAACCTTTTCAGGGTTGAGAATTTGTAAAATAACTTGTATACTTATTCGTGCACACGGAAAGTTTGACAGACAATCGCTGGCGGCCTCGTTGCCGCGAGAGGAAAGTCCGGGCTCCATAAGGCAGGATGCTGGATAACGTCCAGTCAGCGCGAGCTGAAGGATAGTGCCACAGAAATGGACCGCCGATGGCCGGCTTCGTGCCGGCACAGGCAAGGGTGGAACCGTGGTGTAAGAGACCACGAGGAGCATAGGCGACTATGTTCCTGGTAAACCCCATCTGGAGCAAGACCGAGAGGACGCCGCAGCCTTGCGCTGCAGCCTTCGCCTGAGGCGCGTCCGGGTTGGTTGCTGGAGCCGTACAGCAATGTGCGGCCTAGATAGATGATTGTCGCTTCCTCGTGGGAGGGTCGTTCCCGTTCGAACCACCAGAAGTACAGAACCCGGCTTACGGCAAACTTTCCGCACGAACCTAACAAACAAAGTGTTGATTAAGAATTCGATAAAGCATGAAACGGCGGTGCCAAGGATGATCCTTGCACCGCCGTTTCTTTTTCCGTCATCTTTCGTATTTGGATACGATTTTCTCGAGCCGGCGCTTGACCTGATCCGAATAGGTTTGCAGGGCTCCTCCGTAGGCTGAGGCGGCTTGCAGCGCCTGCTCGACGTCGATTTCGCCGTATCCGAAGTAAATGTCCTTTCCTTCCTCGCCGATATCGGCGGCGGATTTACGCATAATTTCCATGACTTCTACGTTGGAAAGCTCGGGATTGACGGACCGGATCAAGCCGGCCAGCGCAGCCACGTGCGGGCTTGCCATCGACGTGCCGGACAAGGCCGCATATTGGCTGCCCGGATACGTGCTCGCGATGCCGTCTCCCGGGGCGGCCACATCGATGTAATCCCCGTAATTGGAAAAGGACGCCTTATCCTTGTTGCTGTCCGTCGCGGCTACCGCGAATACTTCGGGATAAGCCGCCGGATAGCCCGGCCGGTCGGTGTTGTCGTTGCCGCTCGCGGCGATCATGACGACGTCGCGCTCGTAGGCGTACTTGATCGCATCGTGCAGGAAGTCGGCTTCGGCGTAGTTGCCGAGGCTCATATTAATGACCTTCGCGCCGTGATCGACCGCCCAGATGATGCCTTGCGCGACGGAATAGGTCGAGCCGGCTCCGCTGCTGTCGAGCACCTTGACCGGCATAATTTTGTTGTACCAGGAAACGCCGGCCACGCCTTCGCCGTTATTGACGGTTGCGCCGATAATGCCCGACACGTGGGTGCCGTGCCCGACGTCGTCGTCCGGCTCGAGCGTCTCGTCGATCAGGTTGATCCCTTCCGCCAGCTTGCCCTTCAGATCGGGATGGTTGCTCTGCACGCCGGTGTCCAGCACCGCGACGATGACCTCTTCATTGCCCTTGCTCACGCTCCAGCCCTTCTCTGCTTCGACGGAAGGCAAGTTCCACTGATACTCGGAGTAAAGCGCGTCGTTCGGCACGATCGGCTGCGCTTCGGCATTGGTCATATACAAGTAATGCGGCTCCGTATATTCGGTCTGCCAAGCCTGCTTGAAATATTGCATCAGCTGCTCGGTCTCCATGTTTTTCGAACGGAATACGAACGTATCGCCGATCTGCTTCATCGATTCCGCGTTAATTTGCTTTTTTACCTGCTCCAGCTCCGAAGCGTTCATCGGCTTCGCGAAATGAACGACGACATCGCGCGTATGGTAGTGGCTCGCGTTGCCGTTATCCTCGCCGGTACGGACCGTCGTGTCGTTCGTCGTATTCGGAAGGACGGATTCGATTTTGTAATTTCCTTCGGCCGGATAAGGAACGAGACGCATATTGCGCATTTGGTGCCGTTCGACGGATTTCACGATATCCTGTTTGATGACGCCGACTACGCCGATTCCCGCATGCTTCGTATCGGGGACGCCAAGCACCACATACCGGCTGCCGTCCTTCGCCGTAAAGGCCGGCGATTCGAATTGGGCGCCTTTGGCGACCTGGCTTTTGGCGACGTCCAAATATTTGCCCGCTTGTCCGTTATCCGATTTCGGCAGAGCGCCTCGGCTAACGCTCCGCTCCCCGGATACCCAGCTAATGAAGTTCATGTGCAAATGCTCATGCATCATATGCTTGATCTTCTCGTCGGCTTCCCGGCTCGAGCCCATGCCGTCGTTCATGAGCTTCCGGAAATCCTTCGAGCATTCCGTCACGCAGAGCATGGCGGTCGCGTTCATGTCCTTCTGCACCGCGGCAAGCTTGAGCGTATGCTCCCGCTTCGCGGAGAACCCCGATGATTGCGGCCCCTTCCCGGCGTCGCGGGGAGCGAATAATGGCGTGGTAGGTATAAGCAGCGCGGCTACGGCTACAATGGTTAAAGCGCCAATCCAATATTTTTTCATGTACGGGACCTCCAGATTCCTTCTAATTAGGATGAGCCTAATCGTTAGGTTCGGAATCGAGGGCCGAAAATATGCGGAGCAATTCGGTCAAACGCCAGTACCGTTTCCATGCAATTTGTGGTACGATGTTTATGATTGTATTTTTTATGCTTGCTTGGATTATGAAAGGGGATCTACCTATATGCCATCTGCTAATGTCAAAGCACTTACGGAATCTACCCAATCGAAGTTAAAGGATGCGGTGGGCCAGCTCGAACCGTTTCTGAACAACAATGCTTTGCTCCAGTTGACAGGGGAGGACAGCGGGGAAGATGCACAGCTCTTTTACAAAGGATTGCTATCCGATTTGAGACATTTACTGGTGTTTTCTGAGGTTTCGGTTGAAAAGCTGGGCGTTCTGCTCAGAAGACCCAATTTCGATACCGATTACGCGGAGCGCGTGCTCTACGAGGTGTACCATCACTGCGTAAGCGCCTATTTCTATCCGAAGAACGAATGCTATTCCGAAGACGGCCGGTACGCCTACACGGGGCAGGACGCGATCCGATTCCGGTACAAGCCGATCCGTTCGGCCCGCGATATCGTACTTAACCTATCCAAAATTTTCGAGGAGCTGCGCGACGAGCTTGCGTACTACGAGAACGACTACATGACGCAGCGCCGCATGCAAGGACAAAAATAAGGCAGAATGAATCGCCTCCGGTCAGGGAAACTTGATAACGGAGGTGATTTTTTATGCCGAAAGGCGTGTCCTGCAGCGTAGCGAATTGCAGCTTTTGGGAAGAAGGCAACAACTGCGGAGCCAAAGAAATCATGATCGAAATCGACCAGCACGCATCCTCCAAATTCAACGAAGAATTTGCCGGAGACGACTTGGGTCTCTTCCACCAGGATGAAGCGGAGCAATCCGCGGCAACTTGCTGCCAAACGTTTAAGCCGAAGGAGTGAACGGTTATGGGCAAGTATGAGGACGATTATAAAGCGTTACTGGATGAGCGGGATCGTCGTGAACGGGGACGCCGTTCCGTCGCAGGAGGGACGAACGATTTGGACAACGTCAACGAAGAGATGGGCGCGGATTTCGCCGTCGGCAGCCCCGTCGCTAACGTTGATCGAACCGAAGACCGGCACGTCGAGCGAGCGGAGAGGGCGGATACGGAAACGGGCGGCAACACGCTTGGTTGGGTATCCCTCGTATTCGCCGTCGTCTCATGGTTTATTTGGCCGGTGCTGCTCGGCGCGACCGCGGCGGTGCTTGGCTACATCGCTTACCGTCAAGGATCGAGAGGACTCGGCGGCTGGGCGATGGCGCTCGGGATCATTGCTTTGGCTTTAAATGTCATTATTGTGCCTTTATATTACGCGATAACTTGACGTCTGCCTCCAAGCGAAGAAGAGCTCCGTTCCGGCGTCGGAACCGAGCTCTTCTTTCTCATTTCAACGCTTGCTCCCGATGCTTCTGAACCTCTTCGTTCAGCGCGAGCATTTGCTTGTCGAGCGAATCGATCATCGCCGCGGAGCCTTTCAGCTGCTGCTGGATATGTGGCGGAATCTGCTCATTGAATTTATAATAGATCTTGTGCTCGAGGCTTGCCCAGAAGTCCATGGCGATCGTGCGGATTTGGATTTCGACGAGCACGTTTTCCTTCCGGTCGGTCAGGAATACCGGGATCTCGACGATGAGATGAATGCTCTGGTAGCCGTTGGGCTTCGGATGGCGGACATAGTCCTTCATTTCCACGACGCGAACGTCGTTCTGCTTGCTGATCATTTCGACGATTTGGTAAATATCGGTCGAGAACGAGCAAATGATGCGCACGCCCGCAATGTCGCGGATATGCGCCTTCGCGTCCTCGAGCGTGATGTCGAGTCCTTTGCGCCGCAGCTTCTGCATAACGCTTTCCGGCGTTTTGATTCTTGTTTTCATATGCTCGATCGGATTGTAGTCGTGAATGAATTGAAATTCCTCATTCAGGATGTTTAGCTTCGTTTCCACGGCATCAAGCGCAAATTTATAAGTAAGAAAAAAATGAGCCCATTGCTTTAGCTGGTCGGTTTTCATTTGCGAATCACTCCTGGGGATGGTTGTATTACTATAATGGTCGATCGGACGGCCGAAAGTCAAATGAACCGGCGGCGGCTGGGCGGAGTACGGGGGAAAGCCAGTGATCATAGACATTCGCAACGTTTCATGGGATCGCGGAGACAAATCCATTTTGCGCGGCGTGAACTGGACGGTTCGGGAAGGCGAGCATTGGTGCTTGCTCGGGCTGAACGGTTCGGGCAAAACGACGCTTCTCAATATGATTAACGGTTATATATGGCCTACCGAGGGCAGCATGTCCGTTCTCGGCCGAACATTCGGGGAATTCGATCTGCGCGAGCTCCGCAAAAACATCGGTTGGGTCAGCACGTCGCTGCAGCAAAAGCTGTACGGCAGCGAAACGGCTTTTAAAATCGTGCTGAGCGGCAAATTCGCCACGATCGGCTTATACGACCGGACGGAACCGGAGGACGAGGACAAGGCGGAGGAGCTCATGCGATCGATCGGCTGCGCCCGATTGATGGACCGCGCCTACGACACGCTCTCGCAGGGCGAACGGCAGCGCGTGCTGATCGCGCGGGCGTTGATGGCTTCGCCTAAGCTGCTAATTCTCGACGAGCCGTGCACGGGGCTCGACGTATTCGCAAGGGAGCAGCTGCTCCAAATGATCGCGTCCGTCGCCGGGCAGGAGAACGCCCCGACGATCGTCTACGTGACGCATCACGTCGAAGAGATTCTGCCTTGCTTTACGAAGACGCTCCTGATCAAGGACGGACGCGTGTTCGCAGCGAAGGAAACGTCCGGCGTCCTTACCTCGGGCACAATGAGCGAGTTTTTCGGCGTGCCGGTGGAGATTGACCGGCATGCCGGGCGCAGCTGGCTGAGCGTGAAGAGGGCTTTATGGAATTAACGCTGCAGGAGCCCGAACGACAGCCGGAGAAGGCGGAGAGAAAGCTCAAGCTGCTCGGAAGATGGCTGGCCGGAAGGTACAAGCTTAGAAGCAGCCGGGATACGTACGTGTGGCGTTTCGCCTCCGGCGGCCTTATGCTGCTGGGCTCCGCATCGATGCTGACCGCAGCGCTCGGCATGCCGACGGGACTGGGCGCATTGCCGGACGCGGTCCTGTTCATCGGCGCCAACTTGGCGGCAATGGGACTGAGCGGGTACGCGGCGTCCATTGTTCTGTCGCTGGTGTACGTTCCGGTCCCGCGGAGATTCGCCGCCTTCATGCTGTACGTCGGAATCGAGACGTACCTGATCCTGTATTACGCCGAGCTGGGCGTATTCATGTCGATCTTGCTCGCTGCCGCTTACACGCTGGCCGGCTCGGCTGCCGGCTGCCTGTTGGCGCTTCTGTTGCGATCGCGGATGAGGCCCCTTGGCAAAGCGGCAACGGCGCTCTTGGCAGCGGGGGCTGCGGCGTTGGTTATTGCGTTCGGCTGGCCGGAACCTGCCGGCATGCCGAAGCGGGACCCCGTACCGGCCGAAGCGGCCGCCGAGCCGCTTAAGTTGCCGAACCCTTCCGAGCCGGGGACTTATGCCTTTGCGTCCTTTACGTACGGAAGCGGCCGGGACAAGCACCGGTCATGGTTCGGCGAAGACGTCGACGTCGCGACGGCTTCAGCGGACGCATCGGCGTATATTACGAAATGGCCGGCGTTAAAAACGTATTTTTGGGGGTTCGACCAGCATGCGCTTCCGATTAACGGCAGGGTGTGGGCGCCGGAAGGCGCCGGCAAGCATCCGATCGCGCTTATCGTTCACGGCAATCACCTGATGGAGCATTTCTCGGACGGCGGATACGCGTATTTGGGCGAGCTGCTGGCGAGCCACGGCATCATCGCGGTCTCGGTCGACGAGAACTTCCTTAATTATTCGGTTTGGTCCGGCATCCCGAATCACGACATGAAGATGCGGGCATGGGTGCTGCTTAAGCATTTGCAGCAGCTGCAGCGGCTGAACGAAGGGACGGACAATCCGCTCGCGGGACGCATCGACTTCGGCAGCGTCGCGCTGATCGGCCACTCGAGAGGCGGCCAAGCCGTGGCGATGGCCGCGGACGCCGATCGCTGGTTTAAAGAGGATCGGTCGCTGGACGGCCTGGAAGCCGTCAAGATCAAGTCCGTCGTCGCGATCGCGCCGACCGACAAGCGGGTCGACGAACGATCCGCCCGCCTCGCCGGCGTCAATTATTTGACGCTGCAGGGGGCAAGGGACGCGGACGTCAACAACTTCTACGGCGACCGCCAGTACGGACGAACGTCGTTCTCGATGAGCGCCGGTTTATTCAAAGCCGCGCTGTACATCGCCGACGCCAATCACAGCCAGTTCAACACGGCGTGGGGAAAGATGGACGAACGTTTGCCGGGAGGACTGTTCCTCAATCGGGACGGTATGCTTAAGGGCGACGAGCAGCGCGAAATCGCGGAGGTATATGTATCGGCATTCCTGCAGGCGACGCTGCTGGATAAGCCCGGTTACCGAACGCTCTTCCGGGATTACCGCACAGCGAGCCGGTGGCTGCCGGATACCGGCTATACGAGCCGCTATGAAGAGGCCGGCTTTACCGAAATCGCCCGTTATGATTCAAGCAGCGGCAAGACGAAGCTTGTTAACGGCGGCAAAGCGGAAGCCGAAGGGATGTCGGAGTGGAAAATCGCGAGCGCGGAGGACCGCGACGGCAACAATAAGGGAACGAAGGGGCTGGAGCTGGAATGGGAGAAGCCGGGCGCGGAATACGAGCTCCGGCTTCCGGCCGGCGCGGCCGAGCGCGCCGGGGCGATGGGCGATCCGAACCTCGTGTTCTCGATGGCCAATCTCGAGCGGGATCTTCTCGCCGAGGCGGAAGCAGAGGCTGAGGGTGGAATGGAAACGGCCGTTGCGCTGCCGCCGCTGCCCAAGGTGGAGGTCGAGCTATCGCTCGCGGACGGCCGCTCGAAGCGGCTCGGGCTGTCGGAGGTGCTGCAGCCTCCAGCGCCTGCGTATACGGCTTTCATGTCCTTGCCGTGGCTCGAGAAGAGGATGAAAAACAAGAAGTACAAGCAGCCTACGGAACCGGTGTTCCAAACGTTCGTCGTCCCGATCGAGGATTTCGGCATATCGGCTTCGAGCGCGGACGAGATTAGCGGCATTACGTTCCGGTTCGAAAGCGGTCAAGGAAAAGTCATGCTCGACGATATCGGCTTCATGCCTTAATAGGACGACGAACGGCGGGATGCGCGAAATCAGCATCCCGCCGTCCGATGGACGAGCATGAAGACGACGCCGAACGACAAATTATACATGCTTCATTTTGCGCCAGCAACTTTTAAATTTGTCATGATTAACGGCTCTCCGGAGCTTGAGCAATAAGCATCGTAACGGTTTAAAAGAGAGGAAATTGGTGGTAGAATGGAGCTTCAACGTTACGACCAGATAAGGAGTGTTAGGATGACGGTACCAAATGAGCGGCTGGACCAGGAACAGCGGCGGGTCGACGGCGTAACGGGCTTGATACGCGAACGCCTTGACGGATTGCGCGATCAGCTCGGAAGCCTGCGGGAGGATATTGTCGATATCCGCCGAAATTTCTGGGACGACGTGACGGTCAACTTCGAGGATGCGGCGGAATCCGCCGAGACGCACGCCAGCATGAAGCAGCAGGCGGAGGTGTTGTCGGAGCGGGAACGGAGTCACCGCCATGCGGAAGAGCAGCTGCGTACGCTGTTGAAACTGGAGCATTCGCCTTATTTCGGAAGAATCGACATGACCGAGGACGGACAAACGAAAACCGAAAGCATCTATTTGGGAGTCGGCTCGCTTCTTGACGAGAACGGTTACGATTACTTGGTCTACGACTGGCGGGCGCCGGTATCCAGCCTTTACTACGATTTCGGGCCCGGACCCGTTCAATACGAGACGCCAAGCGGAGTCGTAAGCGGGGAAATGACGCTTAAGCGGCAGTACATCATCCGAGGCGGCCGCATTGTCAGCATGTTCGATACGGGCGTAACGATCGGCGACGAGCTTCTGCAGGAGGTTCTCGGCAAGCAATCCGACGCGCAGATGAGAAGCATCGTGGCGACGATCCAGCGCGAGCAGAACCGGATTATCCGCAACGAGAGGGCCAGGCTGCTGATCGTGCAAGGGGCAGCGGGCAGCGGCAAGACGTCCGCGGCGCTTCAGCGGGTCGCCTATTTGCTATACCGGTACCGCGGCATTCTGACCGCCGAGCAAATCGTGCTGTTCTCGCCGAATCCGATGTTCAACAGCTACGTGGCGACCGTACTGCCGGAGCTCGGCGAGCAGAACATGCAGCAGACGACGTACCAGCAATATTTGGAGCATCGGCTTGGCCGGACGTTCAGCCTCGAGGATCCTTATACCCAGATGGAGTATACGCTGTCGGCCGCGGGAGAGGACGGGTACGGGACGAGAATTTCATCGATCACGTACAAATCCGGATTGCCCTTCCTGAACGTCATCGACCGTTATGCCGCCATGCTTGGCCATTCCGGCCTCCTGTTCAAACCGGTAAAGTTCAAGGGCAGGACGCTCATCGCAGCGTCAGCCATTTCGGAATATTTTTATATGCTCGACCGTTCCGTCTCCATCGGCAACCGGATGCGGCTTACGGCGGAATGGATGCTGAAGCGATTGACCAGTCTTAGCAAGGAGGAGCGGGAGCAGCAGTGGGTGCAGGATCAGATCGAGCTGCTTGACCCGGAGACTTACGCGCACGCGTTCGAGGAGCTTAAGCGCAAAAACCGGTTTTCCGGCGAATCGTTTGACGATTTCGACGCGGAGAAGGATTTTCTTGCGGCCATGGTCGTTCAGGAGCAGTTCAAAAAGCTTCGAAAACGGGTGAAACGTTTAACGTTCCTGAACGTCCCGTCGATTTATAAACGTTTATTCGGCGATAGGAGTCTGCTTTCGGAATATGAAGCCGGGAGCGAGCTTCGGCTTCCGGACGACTGGAGGGAAATATGCGCGCTAACGGTCGAAAAGCTGGAGCGGGGCGAAATTTTGTACGAGGACGCGACGCCCTATCTCTATTTGAAGGAGAAGCTGGAAGGATTTCAGACGAATACGAGCGTCAAGCATCTGTTCATCGACGAAGCGCAGGATTATTCGCCGTTCCAATACCATTATTTGAAGCGCATCTTCCCGAACTGCAAAATGACCGTGCTCGGCGACTTGAACCAGTCGATCTTCGCTCACGCGGTCGCCGGCGACGGATTCGAGCCGCTGTCCGCGCTGTACGGCGAAGAGGAGACGGAGAAAATCGTATTGACGAAGAGCTACCGCTCCACGCGCCCGATCGTCGCCTTCACGAGCAGAATGATCGAAGGAGGAGACCGGATCGAACCGTTTAACCGGGACGGCGCCGAACCGACGATCACGGCCGTGGAGAACGATGAGCGCCGCATGCTGGCCATCGGCGGGCGAATCGAAAGCTTGCAGCAGGCGGGCTATGCGTCCATTGCGGTCATCTGCAAGACGGCGGAGGAAAGCGCCCGGACCTTTGAGGCGCTCCAGCCGAAAGCTCCCCATTTGCGGCTCATTGAGAAAGAGACCGTTACGTTCGAGAAAGGGTTGGCGGTTATTCCGTCTTATCTGGCCAAAGGCGTCGAGTTCGACGCCGTCGTGATCGCGGATGCATCGCGGCACGCATACGGAAAGGAAAGCGAACGCAAGCTGTTCTACACGGCATGCACAAGAGCGATGCACGAGCTGCATCTCTTCTATACGGACCGGCTTACGCATTTTGTCGAAGCCTGACCGGGCCGGCTATTTTCTTATCGCGTCCCAAATTTCACCGATTTCAACTTGAAGCTCCGAGGCGATCAGCTCCGCTGTCAGCCTCTGGGGCTTTTTTATTTTTCCGTTGCGCAGCTTGGAGATCGTCTGGATTGAAATTCCGGTCGCTATAGACAACTGCGCGGCGCTCATATCCCTTTTGGCCATCCATATTTTCAATTTCATCGATGCGCTGATTTTGTCGTCGACCGGCTTCAAGTCCAAGATGACGAACGCAAATTCCTTCACTTCGTCGAAACCGTCGAGAATCGGCGCGAACGTAATGGAAAGCTCGAGCTCGATACCGCTCAGCTTGCTCGTCTGCAGCTTCAAGCTGCCTTCTTTTTTGGTCCGGGAAGCCGAGTGAAGCGCTTTTTTCAAGCGTTCGTGGTCCGCATCGGCTATGAACGCCATCAGCGTCTCGTCTTCGAGCCGGTTATCCGGCTCGAAGAGCAGCGGCGCGAGGCTGTCGCGCAGGAAGCGGATATGCTGGTTGCAGTCAAGCGTGCCGCTGATGAGCACTTTATTTTTGGCGCACTGCTTCTCGATCCATTTGTAAGCGCTCAGATCTTCGATGATGATGAGGGAGCGGCGGGCGTCGTCCCGCTCTTCCGCCGGAAGAGGCTGTTGATTGACGCGAATCGACACCGGTTTCTTTTTCTTCGTATAAATGACGACTTCGCTTTTCAACAAGGTTTGAGACGGATCGACAAAATACCGCTGCGTAATATGTTCGTTCGCGCGGGCTTGCATTTCCGGAAGCCGGTAGCCGGTCAAGCGGACGAAGGCGACGTTGGCGTCCTCGATCTTCGTTTCGCGTTTGTTTTGCATTAAAATGACCATCGGTCGGTCGCTAAGCTGAAAGATTTGATGGTAAACCGACAAAAACTTTAACCTCCTTCAATTTCCGGACGGCGGAAGGAAAACGGCACGGCAGATCGAATAGAGTACTTGCGGCGAACGAAATCGCCCAATCGGCGCCAAGCGCGCTGCGAGATTTGGTTTAATTAATTAAACTCGGACGCTTGATTCGGACATCTCCGGCGCATTTCTCGTATAGGTTGTGCTTAATCGGCCGTAATAAACGTACAGCAGGCTTTATTATGAATCATTTTCCCGCTAATATAAAGCAGTCGACGACAGTAGATTGTGAACGATATTGGGCAGACGCAGGGAGAGACACAAGATGAATCATTGCAGCATTGAAAACTGTACGAAGCCGATCAAAGCAAAAGATTTATGCGCCATGCACCATCAGCGGCTGCTGCGCCACGGGAGCCCGCACACCGTCAGGCCGCGACGGGTCAAGGAAGAGTCCGAATGCAGCTGGGTGAATTGCCAGAAAAAGTCGATTACGAAAGGCTATTGCTCCAAACATTATTACATTCAAAGGGTGTCAAGAAGAAGTCAAGTAAATGTTACGTAAATTGACGCAGAACGAAAGGTCAATGTCGAATTCTATGAAAATTAGCTTTGAACTTGCCCGAAAACATGTATAATATGGGTATGTAAGCCGATTACTTCGCAAGTCATGTTCCACAATGCCTACGACGGGGGTGAGACCACGAGTGGTTCGAACGGCACCGAACGGTTTAACGAAGGAACAATTGTACTTGTTTAACGAAGGAAGCTCCTATCACAGTTACCGCTTCATGGGCGCACACCTCATCAAACGGAGGGGAACGGGCGGCGTTCGCTTCGCCGTATGGGCGCCGAATGCCGCGGAAGTGCGCGTTATCGGCGACTTCAACCGATGGGACGGACGCAAGCATGTCATGGAAAGAATGGGTACGACGGGCGTGTTCAGCCTGTTCGTCCCAAAGATAGGCGAAGGCGAGCTGTACAAGTACGAGATCGTTTCGGCGGACGGAAGCGCGATCCGCAAGGCCGATCCGTACGCTTTCTACGCCGAGAGGCGGCCGGGCACGGCTTCCGTCGTCGCCGGGCTGGGAGGCTACAAGTGGAACGACGCGGCTTGGTATGAGAGCAAGAGGAAGAAGCCCGCTTATTCCAATCCGCTTCTGATCTATGAAGTCCATCCCGGTTCCTGGAAAATCAAAGGGAAGGAAATGTTCCTGACTTTCGAAGAATTAGCCGAGCAGCTTGTCCCGTACGCCGCGGAATTGGGCTATACGCATATCGAGCTGATGCCGGTCGCGGAGCACCCGCTCGACCAGTCATGGGGCTATCAGATCACCGGTTTCTACAGCGTTACGAGCCGGTACGGCTCGCCGAAGCAGCTGATGGGCTTCGTGGACGAATGCCATCGGCACGGGATCGGCGTCATTTTGGACTGGGTCCCCGGCCACTTTTGCAAGGACGATCACGGCCTGCGGCTGTTCGACGGGTCGCCGATCTTCGAAGGCGCCGACTCGAAGCGCGCCGAGAAGCCGCTCTGGGGAACGCTAGCCTTCGATTTCGGAAGAAGCGAAGTCGTCAGCTTCCTCATCTCTAACGCGATCTATTGGATGGATGTATACCATATCGACGGCCTGCGAGTAGACGCCGTTGCCAGCATGATCAACCTGCATATGGACAAGCCGCCCGAGCTGTTCACCTACAACGCCTTAGGCGGACATGACAACCTAGACGCTCTCCGCTTCCTGAAGAAGCTCAATGAAACGGTGTTTCATTACTACCCCGATACGCTAATGCTAGCAGAAGATTCATCCGCTTGGCCGGCCGTCACGTCGCCGACCTACCTGGGCGGACTCGGATTCAATTTCAAATGGAACATGGGCTGGATGAACGATATTTTGCGCTACATGGCGCTGGATCCGCCCGAACGCGCGCATTACCACCATCTGATTACTTTCTCACTCCTTTACGCTTTTTCCGAAAATTACGTATTGCCTTTATCGCATGACGAAGTCGTACACGGCAAACGCTCCCTGCTGAATAAAATGCCGGGCAGCTACGAAGAGAAATTTGCGCAGTTGCGCCTATTTTACGGGTATTGGATGACGCATCCCGGCAAGAAGCTGCTGTTCATGGGCGGCGAATTCGGTCAATTCGACGAATGGAAGGACGGCGGCATGCTGGACTGGATGCTGCTCGATTACGACATGCACGGCGGCATGCTCCGCTACGTCAAGTCGCTTAATCGGGCCTATGCGGATTTACCGTCCCTCTGGGAGAGGGACAGCGATCCCCATAGCTTCCAATGGATCGACGTTCATAATGCGGAGCAATCCGTCATATCCTTTATCCGTCGCGGTTTTTTGGACTACACCGTCATCATCGCCAACTTCTCCGGTAACGATTACCGCGATTATCGAATCGGCGTTCCGGAGCCGGGCACTTACCGCTCCGTCATCAATAGCAACGACATTCCGTATGGAGGCACGGAAGCACAACCGCAGCTAGGTTACCGCAGCGAGAGCGACGCTTGGCACGGTCACGATCAGAGCATTTCGCTTCGTTTACCCCCGTTCACGTTCCTGTTGCTCACCTTAGATCCGGGGGACACACATTGAGAGGGAGTTGGTGTCCATGGGCCAAAAAGAAATGATCGCAATGCTGCTCGCCGGCGGAGAAGGCAAGAGACTTGGCGTCTTGACGAAGGATTTGGCCAAGCCGGCCGTCTATTTCGGAGGGAAATACAGGATCATTGATTTTACGTTAAGCAATTGCGCGCATTCGGGGATCGATACGGTAGGCGTCCTGACGCAATATCAGCCGCTGGAGCTTAACCGTTACCTCGGCATTGGAAGTCCATGGGGGCTCGATCGACGCGACGGCGGCATGACGATTTTGCCGCCTTACGTGAAGCAGAAGGGCGGCGTCTGGTACAAAGGAACGGCGAATGCCATCTATCAGAATATGTCTTTCATCGAACGCTATAATCCGGAATACGTGCTGATTATCTCGGGCGACCACATCTACAAAATGGATTACGAGCTCATGCTGCAGCATCACAAGCATACGGGGGCCGACGTCACGATCGCCGGCATCGAGGTGGATTGGAAGGAAGCGAGCCGGTTCGGCGTCATGCACATCGACGACGAGGACCGGATTACCGCCTTCGAGGAGAAGCCGAAAAACCCGACAAGCAACATCGCGTCGATGGGCGTTTATATTTTTACCTGGTCGGAGCTTCAAAAATATTTGATCTACGACGAAGCCAGCCGCAATTCCAGCCACGACTTCGGCAAGGATCTCATCCCGGCCATGATGCGGGACGGCAAAGGGCTGTATTCGTATCCGTTCAAGGGCTATTGGAAGGATGTCGGCACGATCGACAGCCTGTGGGAGGCCAACATGGATTTGCTGTCGGACGAATCGCCGCTCGATCTGTCGGATTCGTCGTGGAGAATCTATTCCGTCAGCCCGAATCAGCCGGCGCAGCGGGTAGGGGCGGATGCCAAAATCACGTCGTCGCTCGTAACGGAAGGCTGCATGCTCGAAGGCGAGGTTAACCGTTCCGTGCTGTTCTACGGCGTGGACGCGGCCAAGGACAGCTTGATCGCGGAGTCGGTCGTCATGCCGAACGTCCGCATCGGCGAAGGGGCGCGAATCTATCGCGCCATTATCGGGGAAGGCGCGGTCATAGAGCCCGGCGTCACGATCGGGGGCCCGGAGGACGAGGCCATTACCGTCATTGCGGTTGATCAATACGTCACGGTCGATCATTTGCTGCGGGAGGTTGAGCATTCGTGAAACACAAAATGCTAGGCGTCGTTAATTTGATCCACGAAACGGATAAGCTCGAGCGCTTGACGCAGGGGCGCTGCCTGGCGACCGTTCCATTCGGGGCAAGGTACCGGCTGATCGACTTTATCCTGTCGAGCATGGTGAATTCCGGCATTTCGAACGTCGCGGTATTCGCGCATACGAAATACCGTTCGCTCATGGACCATCTCGGCACGGGGAAGCCGTGGGATTTGCAGCATCGCCAAGGCGGATTGTTCGTACTGCCGCCCGCCGCCGACGACATTCAGGAATTCAGCCGGGGCGACTTGTACCACTTCTATCAGCATCGCGACTATTTCTACCGCTCCGCCCAGGAATACGTCGTGGTCGCGCGCAGCCATATGGTATGCAACATCGATTTCGAGAAAGTGCTGCAGTTCCATGTGCAGCGCGAGGCGGACATTACGGTCGTCTGTAAGCGACAGGACGACCTTCTGTCCGGCAGGGCGCGCAAGGTGGGCTTGGACGGTGACGGCCGCATTACCGCGATCCAGGACCATTACGGCCGAATGGAAAGCGACGTCAGCTCGATGGAGATGTATATCATGCGCAAGGAACTGCTCATGGAGCTCGTGGAGACGTCGCTCGCGCAAGGACAGGACCATCTCGTCCGTCACGCAATTTTATCGCGTTTAGACAAGCTGAACGTATACGGCTATCTCTATGAAGGCTACTTAGGCGTAGTCAATACGCTGACCAGCTATTACCGCAACAATATGAAGCTGCTGAACCCGCAAGTATGGAAGGAGCTGTTTTTCCAGCCGGGACCGATCTTCACGAAGGTCAAGGACGAGCCGCCGGCCCGCTACCTGGAAGGCTCCAAAGCGGTGAATTCGATCATTGCCAACGGCTGCCAGATCGAAGGCACGGTTGTGGGCAGCATCCTGTTCCGCGGCGTCCACGTCCGGAAAGGGGCGGTCGTCAGCAACAGCATCATTATGCAGAACGGCATAATCGGCATGAACAGCATCGTCCAGCACAGCATATTGGACAAAGACGTGCGGGTCGAAGGCAATCGGGACATTCGCGGAGCCGAAAGCACGCCGTTCCTGGCCGGAAAGAGGAAAATCATATAATGCGCTCGCTTAATGCGAACAGAAAGCGCCAATTGGAAAGGAGTTTCCGATGAACATCCTATTCGCGGCCTCCGAAGCCGTTCCTCTCGCGAAGACCGGCGGTCTCGCCGACGTTGCCGGGGCGCTCCCGAAAGCGCTGAACAGACGCGGCATCGATGCTAGAGTCGTACTGCCGAAATACGAGGAAATACCGGAAGCGCTGCTCGAATCGTTCGAGCAAGTGGCCCATTTCAACGTTTATTTCGGCTGGCGCAAGCAATATTGCGGCCTGTTGAAGGGCAGCCTTGACGGCGTCGTCTATTACTTGATCGACAACGAGTTTTATTTTAAGCGGAGAGGCTTATACGGTTACGGCGACGATGCCGAGCGGTTCGTATTTTTCTGCTTCGCGGTCATGGAAGCGGTCCGTTATATGGACTTCCATCCTTCCGTCGTGCATTGCCACGATTGGCAGACGGGCCTCATTCCGTTCCTGCTGAAGACCAGGTATGCGTACGATCCCGCTTGGGCCTACGCAAAGTCGGTATTTACGATCCATAACCTGAAATATCAAGGCTTGTTCGGCATCGACCTGCTCAAGGAGCTGCTCGGCACGGGCGACGACATGTTCACGTCCGACAGGCTGGAATTCCACGGCGCGGCCAGCTGCATGAAGGGCGGGCTGGTCTTCGCGGACAAGCTGACGACGGTAAGCGGCACGTACGCCGAGGAAATCCAAACCGATTATTTCGGGGAGGGACTCGATTCGCTGCTGCGCTACCGCTCCGGCGACTTGATCGGGATCGTCAACGGCATCGACGACGAGCTGTTCGATCCGATGAACGACCCGGCGCTGCATAGCCCGTACCGCGATTCCCTGAGCCGCAAGCGCAAAAACAAGGTCGAGCTGCAGCGGGAGCTCGGGCTGCCGCAATCCGAAACGGTGCCGCTTATCGGGATCGTATCCCGTCTCGTCGAACAGAAAGGGTTCGATCTCATCGCCGCCACCTTCGAGGAGCTGCTGCAGCTGGAAGATGCCGAGTATGCCATATTGGGCGCTGGCGAAGAGCGTTACGAGCATTTTTTCAAGGAGATGGCTACGCGTTACCCCGATAAGGTGGCATTGCGGCTCGGTTACGACGATCGGCTGGCACGACTCATCTATGCGGGCTCGGACTTGTTCGCCATGCCGTCGAAGTTCGAGCCGTGCGGGCTCAGCCAGCTGCTGGCGCTGCGCTATCGTTCGGTGCCGATCGTTCGCGAGACGGGCGGGCTCAAGGACACGATACAAGCCTACGATGAATATACTGGCGAAGGAAACGGCTTCAGCTTCGCCAATTACAACGCGCATGATTATATGTACACCGTCCGCAGGGCGCTGTCGCTCTATCGTAATGAAGAAGCGTGGAAGCAGATCGTCAGGAACGGCTCCAAGGAGGATTACAGCTGGAACCGTTCCGCCAGAGCTTATATATCCGTTTACTCTCAGCTTGCAGCGCACCGAAAGGAGAAGGAGCCATGGCCCGTCATCTTGTAATCGGCAACGGAAAGATGCTGCTCAATCTGGACCGGCATTGCTTCATCCGCGATATTTATTATCCCTTCGTAGGGCAGCTCAACCACGTGGGCGGACAATACTGCCGTTTAGGCGTGTGGATTGAAGGGACTTTCACCTGGCTGGATGAGCCGGAGTGGAGATTCGATCTTGATTATATCGAGGATTCGCTGGTCACGAACATTACGGCGAAGCACGAGAGGCTCGGCATCGAGCTATACATGAACGACGGCATCCACCAGCGGGAATGCATATACATCAAGAGAGTCGTCGTCCGCAACAGATCCGATCATCCGAAGGAGGTCAGGCTGTTCTTCCATCAGGACCTGATGATCGACGGCACGGAGGTCGGCGACACGGCCGTCTATTACCCGGAAAACCGGACGTTGTACCACTATAAGCGAAACAATTATTTCATGTTCAACGGCTTCTCGGACGAAGGCGGCATTATGCAATATTCGACCGGCATCAAGCGGTTCCAATCGGCGGAGGGCACTTGGCGCGACGCGGAGGACGGCGTCCTGATGGGCAATTCGATCGCGCAGGGCTCCGTAGACAGCACGATCAGCTTCCGCACGAGCGTGCCGCAGGGCAGCGAGAAGTCGATCTATTACTGGATGTCCATCGGCCAAAACCTCGAGGAAGTGAAGGAGCTTAACCAGTACGTGCAGGAGAACCATCCGGAGAAGCTGCTCAGCCGCATGGTCATTTACTGGAAGCATTGGCTGAGGCGGGCGGAGACGGACCTTGGCGACCTGCCTCGCGACGTCGTGCGCATGTTCAAGCAAAGCCTGCTGCTCGTCCGAACGCAGATCGACGAGAGAGGCGCGATCTTGGCGGCGAACGACACCGATATTTTGCAGTATAATCGGGATCACTACAGCTATATGTGGCCGCGCGACGGAGCGCTCATCGCCGATGCGATGTCGATGGCCGGCTACCAGAGCGTCATCGCGCCGTTCTTCCATTTTTGCGCGCAAGCGTTGTCCCCGGAGGGCTACCTGTACCATAAGTACAATCCGGACGGGACGGTAGGCTCGAGCTGGCATCCTTATATCGTGCAAGGGAGCAGAAGGCTGCCGATCCAGGAGGACGAGACCGCGCTCGTGCTCTTCGCCCTGTGGAAGGACTATTCCCGCAACCAGGTCATCGAGCTGCCGCAGTCGCTCTACAGCAATCTGATCCGCAAGGCGGCTTCGTTCCTGAGCACGTACGTGGAACCTTCGCTGTCGCTGCCGAAGCCGAGCTACGATCTGTGGGAGGAGCGATACGGCATTTGGACGTATACCGCCGCTTCCGTATACGGCGGCTTGATGGCGGCGTCGTTCTTCACCGATTTGTTCGGCGATTACGAGCGAAGCGACCTTTACAAAAACACGGCCGAAGCCATCAAGCAAGGCATCGTCGCGCATTTGTGGGACGAAGAGAGCGGGCGCTTCGCGCGCGGGCTTATCCAGAAGGATAACCGCTGGGTGAAGGACATGACGCTCGAGAGCAGCTTGTTCGGCGTATTCGAGTTCGGCGTGCTGCCCGTCGACGATTACCGCGTCGTGCAGACGATGCGCTCGATCAAGGAAGGCCTGCAGATCAAAACGCCGATTGGCGGCATCGCCCGCTACACGAACGATTATTACTTTCAGCAATCCGGCGAGATCGATCGCGTTCCCGGCAATCCGTGGATCATATGCACGCTGTGGGTCGCGAATTTCGAAATCGAATCGGCTTCGACGCTCGAGGAGCTGGCAGGGCCCAGGCGCACGCTGCAGTGGGTAGCCGACCAAGCGCTGGAGAGCGGGCTGCTGCCGGAGCAGCTCAACCCGTACGACGGATCGCCGCTTTCCGTCGCTCCCCTCACCTGGTCGCACGCGACTCTCGTGCACAGCGTCTGCAAGTATGCGGAGAAGTATAAGCGGCTGCAGGAACGAGAAAATACGCGAGGCTACGAATAAATTCGCGAAAAAAGGGATGGAAGAGAAACCATGTGCGTTCGCATATGGTTTCTTTGTCATGCCGGTCGCATAGGAGGCGTAGCCGCCATTTGACGCGGATCGGGCCGCTCGGCCTTCAAGCTTGCGGCCCGCCGTACTTTTTGACGAGAGAGGAGAGCGTAAGCAGCGGCCAAATATAATTGTTGCTGGCGTAATGCACATAGACGCTGCCCGGCAGCCCCGCCCCCGTCGGATAGGTGTACGTCCAATCCCGCCTGTCGAGCGCCGCCAGCAGCGCATCGGCGCCTTTCCCGAGCTCGGCCGTCGGCTTGTCATGGACGGCGATGAGCGCGTCCAGTGCCCATGCGGTCTGGGAAGGCGTACTGGCCCCGAGCGGGACGTAACGCTTCAGCTTATCGCTGAGGCAGGACTCCCCCCAGCCGCCGTCTTCGTTTTGGATTGCCAGCAGCCATTTGACCGCTTTCGTTAAGGCTGGATGGTCGCTGGCGATTCCGACCGCCTTCAGCCCCTGGATCGCGGCGCCCGTTCCGTGAATATAAGCGATGCCCCATCTTCCGTACCAGCTTCCGTCCCGCGTCTGCTGCGACAGCACCCATTGCACCGAATCGTCGATCCATTGCTGGCCGAGCGACATGTCGAGCTCTTGCCCGAGAAAGGCCAGCATGCGGCCCGTCAGGTCGACGGTCGACGGATCCGTCGCGATGTCCGACGCGCCTTCGAAGGCGAAGAAGCTTGCGGGAAGCGAGGCGCCTTTCCTCTCGAACGCGGGCCACCCGCCGTCGTCGTTGCGCATCGCCAGCACCCAGTTCAATCCCCGCTGCCAGTCGGCATCCCCGCCGGTCACGCGATCGATATAAGGGCGGACGGCCCGGAGCGCGGCGACGCTGTCGTCGACGTCCGGATAGATCGTGTTCGCCTCCGAGAACCCCCAGCCCCCGGGCTGCGTATCGGGCTTGCGGATCGCCCAATCTCCAAGACGCGTCTGCTGCTTCGGCAGCAAGTATGCGCCTGCCCGCTCCATTGCCGGACTTGTTCCTTGAACGCCGGCTTCCCGGAGCGCGTAGCCGAGCATGGCGGTATCCCATATTTCCGAGGATGCGATCTGGATATGCGGTTTGTCGAGGCATAGCAGCGAACGGATGCCTCGCAGCAAATGCTCGATGACGGGGGAATGTTCCGGATAGCCCGCCGCAAGCAGCGCAAGCGTCATGAGCATCGTCGCGGTGGAATACGTAAGCAGCGTCCCGTTCGGTTCCACCCGATCGAGCATAAAGGTTACCGCTTGCTCTTCTGCCGTAGGCGAACCCGAGGTGAGGAGACTCGATAACGGGAGCGTCGAAAGAAATCCGTTCAGCGCGGATATCCAGGTGGAGTCGTTCGCGAAGGTCCGGGAGCCGCCGAGAAATAAATCGGTCAAATCCGGCAAGTAAGCGGAGCGCCTGGCATATTGCCTGTTCGCCATGATCAGCGTCGGGATCAGGTGGACGCGGGCGTGGCCGGATAGCGAGAACAGGTCGAGGCCGAGGCCGTTGTTCGAGAAGAAGGCTTCCAGCGGGATGCGAAGCAGCAGCGGCCATTCCGCTTGGCCCGTCGCGGCCAGAATGACCTGCGTCAGCAGCGAGCGGACCTGCGACAAGCCGCCCTGCGAGCGGATGAATTGCTTGGCCAACTGGATGCGAGGCTCCCATTCGCGATTGTAGCCCGCGCAGAGAAGCGCGTAGCAGGCTTCGGCCGTCGCGTCCAGGCTGCCTTCCTTCTCGTCCGGATACAATTGCCAAGCGCCGCTGGCCAGCTGCTTGGAGGCGATCCGGGCGGCAAGCGCCCGAATAAGCGTCTCGTCGGACCGGCCGAGCGCGCGCAGCAAAATAATGTAATGGCTGTCCGTCATCGTCCCGGAGTCGAAGCACATCCGCCATGCCCCGTCGCCCGATTGCCGGCGGAGCAGCTCGCCCGACAGCTCGCCAATCCTTTCGCGGATTCGGTGCATATCCATTTGCCGTTCCATCCTTTGCTTCGTTAGTTGCTAAATGTATATGCGGCTTCGGCGCGCCCTACTTCTCCTTTATAAGCAAATGTAATGAGAAGGATAGAGGATTCGAATTTCCCATTTGCCATCCCCCGCTCTATAGTTAAAGAACGGCATCGACAGGATGATGCACAAGCAAAAAGCTAGGATGAGGACAATGGAGCGACACCGCGCATCATTAGGAAATTTGAACGTAAAATTGAACTTTGCCCTGGGCACCGCGATCACGCTCCTACTGGCGATCGCCGCCAAATATATAGCGATGCTTCCGCTGCTGCATATCATGGGGCAGCTCGTCATCGCCATTCTGCTTGGCACGGCATTCCGGTCATGGCTCGGCGTGCCGAAGCGGATGACGGCTGGCGTAACGTTCGCCAGCAAGAAGCTGCTGCGCATCGGCATTATTTTGCTCGGACTCCGCCTGAATTTGGCCGACATGATGAATGCCGGCCCCAAGGCGTTCTTGATTGCGGCCATCAACGTCGTCTTCACGATCTTGCTCGTATACGGCCTGGCCAGACGGCTCGGCGCCGGCAAGAAGCTCGGCATGCTGACGGCATGCGGCACGGCCATCTGCGGCGCGGCCGCGGTCGTCGCGATCGCGCCGCAGATGAAAGCGGATGACCGGGAAATCGCGATAAGCGCGGCCACCGTCGCTTTGCTCGGCACCGTATTCACCCTCGGTTACATTACCTTGTATCCCGTTCTCGGCTTAAGCGCCGCGGGCTACGGCATCTTCTCCGGAGCGACGCTTCACGAGATCGCTCATGTCATTGCCGCGGCGGCGCCTGGCGGGGAAGAAGCCATCGAGCTTGCGGTAATCGTGAAAATGTCGCGCGTTGCGCTGCTTGTTCCGGCAGCCATTCTAATCGGCTTGTGGCACCGCCGCTCCGCCAAGGAGCCGGGGAAGAAGAGCCAGAATAAGCTGCCCGTTCCTTGGTTTATTCTCGGCTTTCTGGCCATGAGCGCCCTTCATTCGCTGAACGTCGTCCCGGCGGCGCTGACGGAGCGGCTCATCGTCGCCGCTTATTTCCTGATTGCGATGGCGATGGCGGGACTCGGGCTCGGCGTCGATTTGGCCGTCTTCCGCAAGCTTGGCCAAAGGGCTTTCGCAGCCGGTCTAATCGGCTCGGTGCTGCTCGCGGCGCTTGGACTGCTGCTCGTTCACGCGTTCAACCTTGCATAAGCGCCCGTCAAAAAACGAAAGCCGCGCCGGTCCGTCAGACCGGTGCGGCTTTCGCCATCGTACCTATAATGTCGTCCTAGCCGCCGTTTAGAAGGCGCAGGCGCGAAGAATGATGACAAGCAAGATGAAAAGCACGAGTATGAATGCCGTGTTGGACCAAACGCCGCCTACGAGCCCGCAACCGGCTCCTGCGCCTGCTACAGGATATCCCATGGTCAATACCTCCCGATCGTGTTGATGTGAGGCTAATGCTCACATGATTATTGTATGCCGGCGTCGGATAACCGTTCTAGACGGATGTACCGGTACGCTCGCCTTTAAGCGATTGTCCGAACGGCAACTTTTATCTACACGGGCAAGCTTGCGTCCGCGGGAACAATCGCCGCTAACAGCCGGCGGGAGGGTAGGGGCGGGGACGCGGATACTGCCGGATATGCTTGATCTTGGAATCGGCGGTCAGGCGCATGCCGTTGCCCGCCAATACGCTCGCCGCCGAGCCTGCGGCAATGATATGGATGCAGCCGACCGTAATTCTCGGCGAGCAATTGACGCGGTCGAGTCGGATGACCCGTCCTTCCTCGTAGTCGGGGTCGGTAAGCTCCGGCATATCGCGGCTGAATATCGTATACGATTCGAAAAAAACGTCGCCGGCCCTCGTATGGTCTTCCTGGCGCTGCACCGCCAAGGCGCGCAGCCGCGCATTCGTCTCGCCCCGGTCCCCGACCTGTACGACGGCCGACGATGCGGCGCTGACAATGCAGATCGAACCGATATTCGATTCCCTGATCGGATACGGATTGTTCACGGCAGCCCCGTCAGTCGCTTTCTTCCGCGACTTCCGTACCTTCGACCAGCGCCTCGCTCGCGCTCTCCGGCAGCGGGAACGGCGCGAGCGGACCTACGATGACCGATTCGGGCGGCGTATCGAACATCGAATAGAGGGAAACGTTGTCGGTGTCTCCCACCTGCACCATCGACGCGCTGGATACGCCGAGCATTTCGATATGCCCGACGCTCAGCTTATGATTGACGACTTTGAAATGGATCATTTACGCCATACCTCCGGCAGGCGCCGACCCGCTCTGCAGCTGCTTCATGTAAGCAAGCATGGCCGCGTCGGCGTCTCTTTTTGTTTTGGCTAGCACTTGCCCGGTAACATCCCCATTATTTCCGGCGCCGTTTTGGCCGTTATTTCCTTTGCTTGCCGCCTGCAAATAATATTCGATTCGGGGAGGGAGCTGCTTGCGGACGTCTTCAATGATAATTCGGCGGTGATACGGATCGAGCGGCAAGCAAAGCTCGGATTCGAACGATTGCAGCTTCTGAAGCGCCTCGGTGTCCAAATAGCGGTTCATACCGGCATAAATATCGGCATACGGGCCCGTAGGGGGCGGGATGGCCGGACCGGCAGCCGGGAACACCTCGGGCTTGGCCACGGCAAGCTGGTCGACCGTGCCGGGGAACGATTCGTCGCCGTCTCCCGGCGCGGTCATGCCGATGTTGAGCGTCCCGTCAAGCTTCTCCACCTTCAATTGGTCGAAATGGTATTCGATGCTTTCGATGTTATAGGTGGGCTTCGCTTCGAGCTGCTTGATCTTCTCGCATAATTCGGCGAGCTGCGACTCCAGGCCGTCGATCCGCTCCTGCTGCGCCTTCAGCGCGTTCTGCACCTCAAGCGACCAGATCTGCCAAGGAGAGAGCTGGTTCATCTGTTGCATGCGGTATTCCTCCTTTCACCTCTTTCATTGCCTCGCGCCGACGCCGATCAGGTCGGGTTCGGAAGCGGCACGAAGGAGAGCGGATTGTCCTCGCCGAGCTGCGGGGCGGGTCCCGTGAATCCGCCCGTGTTATACAGCTGCGATAAGGAGCGGATGGAGCCTGCGCTTCCGACCTGAAGGACGGAGCTGTTCGACACGTTGTCAACGCGGATCTGATGGATCGTAATCGTTTGATGGATCGTCCAGCTCATATCAAGTTAACCCCGGTGCCGATATCGTTATTCGTATTGTCTTGCAAATCCGGATCGATGGAATTCGTCGCGCTGACGGCATTGTTCGAATTGGTAAGGCTGCCCGTCAGGAACGAGCCGGAGCCCGCATAGGTTTTGGAGTTGCTGGACGGCGATACTTGGACCGAATCCCCGAACTGGACGATGGAGCTGGAGCCAACGCTTACGATTTTGACGAAGCCGACGACGGCTGGCATGTGCATCACCCTTCTTTTCGTAAACAGGTTATAGTCACATCTTATGCGGCATTCGCCCAGAGGTTACCGCGGCCCGTGTAGCCCGAACCCGGGCAAATGCATATGCTGGTAGGAGTGCTGGAAGGCAGGTGAATGCTTGTGGCGTCCAAATGGGATGATTTGGAGAGGTGGATGGAGAACCAGCGGCTGCCGAGAGGCTTCGAATTGCTGCGCGAGCCGGATTGGGTTGAGCGTTACGTCCGCAAAATGATGACCAAGGCGCTGCCGGAAGCCGCAGGCGCCGTGATCGGGGGAGGCTCCGCCGATTTTTCGGAGACCCGTCATTTCGTCCACGTGAAACTCAAGTTGCCGGAAGGCTTCGACAAGGATCGGCTGCGGCTGTTCGTCCGCGAGGACCGGCTGCGCCTGGAAGGGCTGCCCGGCGACAAGACCGAGACGATTAAGCTGCCGAAGCTCGTCAAGCCGCGCGTCTGCAAGACGCTGCTGAAGGACGGGGTGCTGCAGGTCAAGCTGCGGAAAAGGCCGGCGAACCGGACGTATCATGAAGCATTCATTCGCTGGTAATGTACGCGGCGATTCATAGAGAAGAGCGCCTGTCGTGCTTGGCGAGCGTTCTTTTTGTCACGAAATCGACAGGGTTTGCGGCTGGATAATGGCTGCGGTATCCCTTATAATGTCTAATAAACGTGTACTTATCAGGAAACAAGGGAGTGTGTGAAGTGTCCTTAGTCGACGTAAGCAGCGTGTCTGCTTCTTTATTCATACTGGGCGTCGTGTTTTTGCTGCTGATCTTCGGACTGCTTAGCTTCGGCATTTTGCGGATGTTCCAGCAGAAGTTCCGCGCGGGCTGGCTGAGCTTCGGCGGGGCGGTCGTCAGCTTTGCCGGATTTATGTACATATTGAACAAATGGTATTTATAGCAGCATTATAGCCGATCAAGACCGGAGGAATAGGTTTGTTCTGGACAATCGCTTGGTTTATTTGCAATTCATTGTTCGTCGCCGCCGTCATCGCTTATTTATTCATTCTGCGCTCCTATTCGGAGGCGAAGCGGCTGTCGGCCGACGCCGCGTTCGTCGCCCGCCTGAACGGGCGCCGCAAGCTGGCCGGGGCGATCGGCATTCTATTATTCGCGGCCATGGTCGCCAGCTTCGTTATCAATATGCGAGTGAACGGATAAGAGGCTCTCATTGACGAGAGCTTTTTTTTTCGTCATTATGGGGATAGACCATTTTACGTTCGGAGGTAGGGCAGATGCATACGATGGAAGACATTATTAGGCGGATGTCTAGTCAAGGGCTGCGGATTACGGACCAGCGCAAGACGCTGGCGAAGCTGTTCTCGGAAACGCAGGGCTACTTGGCTCCGAAGGAAGTCTATGAATATATGGGGAAATCTTATGCGGGCTTAAGCTTCGATACGGTGTACCGCAACCTGCGCGTCATGGAGGAGCTTGGCGTGCTGGAGCAGGTCATCTTCGAGGACGGCGGCAAGTTCAAGCTGCATTGCAAGGAGCACGACCACCATCATCATATGATTTGCCTGCAGTGCGGCATGACGTATCCGATCACGTACTGCCCGATGGAGCAGACGGCCGTTCCCGAGGAGTTCCGGGTCGTGAAGCATAAGTTCGAAGTGTTCGGCTATTGCAAGGCGTGCGATCAGGAAGAGCTGGCCCAGGGCGGGCAGGGATGAGCAAGCGGCGGAAGGTGATGCAGCGCGTGACGAAGGCGCCGATCCGCTTCTACCGCAAGGTCATCTCTCCGCTGAAGCCGCCGTCCTGCCGCTTCTATCCGACCTGCTCGCAGTATGCGCTGGAGGCGATCGAGAAGCACGGCGCGGCGAAGGGCTCCTGGCTCGCGGCGAAGCGGATCGCCCGCTGTCACCCGTTTCACCCGGGCGGCTACGACCCGGTTCCTCCCGTTTATGGGGGAAAGGCGAATCCACCTTGACAGGGGAGCGTACGTTTCGGTATATTTTTCATAAATGCAACCCATACGATCCGAGGAACGGATAAGTACAATGGAAGGCCACTCGCAGAGAGCCGGGCAAGGCGGTGCAAGCCGGCAGGGGACGCCATTGGAAGATGGTCCGGGAGGATCCGCCTTCGAGCCGCGGCATGTTCATGCCGTCCGGTAAGGGAGCGGCGCTGCGCCAGCGATAACGGCTTAGCCGCCGGACAGGCGGCGCACGAAGCGATCGCGACGCAAGGTCGGCCACCATCGGCCCCGCGCGCGGACGGAATTTGGGTGGTACCGCGTGAGTTCAAGCTCTCGTCCCATGTTGGACGGGAGTTTTTTGCGTTTTTTTAAGACCATAACGGATGTTAGAGGAGGAGCTTCAATGAGCAGCAAACAATCGTTTTACATTACGACGCCGATTTATTACCCGAGCGACAAGCTTCATATCGGGCATGCGTACACGACGGTGGCCGGCGACGCGATGGCGCGCTATAAGCGGCTGCGGGGCTATGACGTCTGGTATTTGACCGGCACGGACGAGCACGGGCAGAAGATCGAGCGGAAGGCGAAGGAGAAGAACCAATCGCCGCAGCAGTTCGTGGACGATATCGTCGTCGGCATCAAAGATTTGTGGGCGAAGCTGGAAATTTCCAACGACGATTTTATCCGGACGACGGAGGAACGCCATAAGCGGGTCGTCGAGAAAATATTCGCGCAGCTGCTGGAGCAGGACGATATTTACAAAGGGACGTACGAAGGCTGGTATTGTACGCCTTGCGAATCGTTCTTCCTGGAACGGCAGCTCGTTGACGGCAAGTGTCCGGACTGCGGACGGCCGGTCGAGCTCGTGAAGGAGGAAAGCTATTTCTTCCGGATGAGCAAATATGCGGACCGGTTGCTGCAGCATTATGAGCAAAATCCGGAATTCATCCAGCCGGAGTCGCGGAAGAACGAAATGATCAACAATTTCATCAAACCCGGGCTGGAAGACCTCGCCGTATCCCGTACGACGTTCGATTGGGGCGTTAAAGTGCCGGGCGATCCGAAGCACGTCGTTTATGTATGGATCGACGCATTGTCGAATTATATAACGGCGCTCGGCTACGGCAGCGAAGGGGCGGATGCCAAATACCGCGATTTCTGGCCGGCGGACGTGCATCTGGTCGGGAAGGAAATCGTCCGTTTTCACACGATCTATTGGCCGATCATGCTGATGGCGCTCGGACTGCCGCTTCCGAAGAAGGTGTTCGCGCACGGCTGGCTGCTCATGAAGGACGGCAAAATGTCGAAGTCGAAAGGGAATGTCGTCGACCCCGTCGTTCTGATCGACCGTTACGGGCTGGACGCGCTTCGCTATTATTTGCTGCGCGAGGTGCCGTTCGGCGCGGACGGAACGTTCACGCCGGAAAACTTCGTCGAGCGCATCAACTTCGACCTGGCCAACGATCTTGGCAACCTGCTCAACCGGACGGTCGCGATGATCGACAAATATTTCGAAGGCGCCGTCCCTGCGTTTAAGGGGTCCGTGACGCCGTTCGACGAATCGCTGCAGAAGCTGGCCGCGGAGACGATCGTACAGGTGGAGGACGCGCTCGAGAACATGGAGTTTTCGGTGGCGCTCGCGTCGCTTTGGCAGCTCGTGAGCCGCACGAACAAATACATTGACGAGACGCAGCCGTGGGCGCTGGCCAAGGACGAAGCGAAGACGGAGGAGCTCGCATCCGTCATGCATCACCTGGCGGAATCGCTGCGGATCGTCTCGATTCTGCTGCAGCCTTTCCTGACGCATTCGCCTCGCGAAATATGGAAGCAGCTCGGCCTTGCGCAGGGGGAGCTGACAACGTGGGAAAGCACGAAGCGATTCGGCTCTTTGCCGGGCGGCACGAAGGTCGGCAAGGGCGCGCCGTTGTTCCCTCGCCTCGATACGGCGGAGGAGGCGGCCTACATCGCCGCGGCGATGGGCGGCGGCGCCCGGCCGGAGCAGCCCGCGGCAAGCAGCGCTGCCGCGACTCCGGCCGTCGCGGCGGACGAGAAGCCGGCCTCGGCGAAGGAAGAAATCGGCATCGACGATTTCGCGAAGGTTGAGCTGAGAGTCGCGCAGGTTATCGCGGCGGAGCCCGTGCCGAAGGCCGACAAGCTGCTTAAGCTGCAGCTGGATCTTGGCTATGAGAAGCGGCAAGTCGTCTCCGGCATCGCGAAGCATTACGCGCCGGAGCAGCTGGTCGGGCGCAAAGTCATTTGCGTAACGAACCTTAAGCCGGTCAAGCTGCGCGGCGAATGGTCGCAAGGCATGATCCTGGCGGCGTCCGAGGGCGATCAGCTGACGCTCGCCGCGGTGCCTGACGAAATGCCGAACGGCGCGATCGTGAAATAAGGGACGTAGTGCTTGAAGGAGCGCCCGGGCATAGCGGCTGCCTCGGGTCCGCTCCTTTTTTTTGCATCGGCCTCCGGCTAAATTTTGGCTCGATCTGGTCAATACAAGCTAACAAGCGCTGACGCTGGCCGGAAAAAGCGGGGAAGCATTAGGGTGGGATTAGGTTGACAGCCCAGTGCGAGAGTCGTATAATACAAAACGTAATAGTAACGATTACGAAATAATGGGTTGGAAAGATTGGAGAGATCCCGTAATGAAGCCATTGAAACGACCGATAAGACTGGCATCGCTTAGCTTGCTGCTGTCTTCCCTGCTGCTTGCCGCGGCATGCGGCAACGAAGGGAGTCAACCGCCCGGCGGCGCTAACGCGGCGGAGGAAGGCAATACGGCCGCCAAGGTTGAAGAGGAGCAGCGAATTAACGTCGTAACCAGCTTTTATCCTTTATATTTTCTCGCAACCGAAATCGGGGGAGACCATGTCAGCGTCGACAATTTGATCGCCTCCGGCGTCGAACCGCATGAATGGACGCCGAAGAGCCGGGATTTGAGCGTCGCATCGAACGCGCAGCTTTTTCTCTATCACGGCGCCGGGCTCGAAGGCTGGGTGGACGATTTCCTGACGGGCTTGTCGAAGGACAGCAAGGTCGTCTCGAAAGAAGCCAGCCTCGGCGTACCTTTGATCGAAGGGTTCGAAGAAGGGGAGGAAGAGCATGCCGAAGAGGGGCATGCTCATGAAGAAGAAGGGCATGAACATGAAGAGGAAGGACATGATCACGGCAACCTGGATCCGCATACGTGGGTAAGCCCGAAATCGGCGCTCGTGCTGGCGGAGAACGTCAAAAACAGCCTGATTGAAGTCGACGCCGCGAACAAAGCGGATTACGAGAAAAATTTCGAAGCCGTCAAGCGCAAGCTGGGCGAGATCGATTCCGACTATACGGAGCAGCTCGCGGGTACGGCGAATAAAAACATCGTCGTCTCCCACCAAGCCTTCGGCTACCTGGCGCGCGATTACGGCTTGAACCAGATCGCGATCATGGGACTGAGCCCCGAGGCCGAGCCTCGCGCCCAGGACCTGCTCGATATCGCCAGGTTCGTAAAGGAGAACGAGGTCAAGTATATTTTCTTCGAGGAGCTCGTCTCGGATCAGCTTGCGAAGACGCTGGCCGCCGAAGCGGACGTCGATACGATGGTGCTAAATCCGCTCGAAGGCTTGACGTCGGAACAGGAAGCCGCCGGCGATAACTATTTCACGTTGATGGAACGAAACTTGCAAAATCTCGTGCAGGCATTACAATAGAACAAAAGGCAAACATGCGGAGCGGATCAAGCGCTCCGCTTTGCTGCGAGGAGAAGATGCGATATGCAGAAGAACGCGATAACGGCCGCTGCCGGCTGTCATCAAGAGGTTGTCTCGCTCGACAACGTCTCCTTTTCCTATCAGCAGCAGAACGTCATCACGAACCTTAGCTTCGGCGTGAAGGAGCGGGATTTCGTCGGCCTGATCGGGACGAACGGCGCGGGGAAAACGACGCTTCTCCGCATGATCGTAGGCTTGCTGAAGCCGACAGCCGGCTCGGTACGACTGTTCGGGGAAGAGGTGTCGGCCTTCAAGCAATGGGAGAAAATCGGCTATGTGCCGCAGAAAAACGCCTTTAATCCGCTATTTCCGGCAACGGTACGGGAAGTCGTCCTGTCGGGACTCTACAACCGGAATAAAATATTCAGGAAAATAGGCAAGGACGACCAGAGAAAGTGCGAGGACGCCCTTCAGGCCATGGGCATCGAGGATTTGCGCGACAAGCGGATCGGGCAATTGTCCGGCGGGCAGCAGCAGCGCGCATTTTTGGCTCGGGCTCTAATTAACAATCCGTCCTTGCTCATCCTGGACGAGCCGACCGTAGGCATCGATACCGAAACGCAGGAAAGCTTCTTCCACATGATTAAGCACATGCACCAGCACCACAACATGACCTTCCTGATGGTTTCGCACGATTTGGACATGATTCTCTCCTATCTGGGCGAGCGTCCCGCGGCCGAGAGCGGCAAGCTGAAGTTCCATATCAAGCATTCGCACGAAACGCAGGACTGCGTGGAGAACGATCTGGCGCACAGCCTGAAGGGGCTGCGCGAGCAAATGGAGAGCGGGAAAGAGGTTGTTTTGATTGGAGATCGTAACTAGCGAGTTTTTTCAGCGGGCCCTTGTCGGGGGCTTGCTGATCGGCGTCACCGCCCCGCTTATGGGGTTATTTCTTGTGCTGCGGCGACTGTCCATGATCGGGGATACGTTGTCGCATGTATCGATCGCGGGCGTCGCGCTCGGCTTCCTGATCGGCGTGTACCCGATCGCGGTCGGGCTGTTGTTCGCGATTGCCGCATCGTTCGCGATAGAGAAGCTGCGCAAGGCTTACAAGACTTACGCGGAGCTGTCTATCGCGATTATTATGTCCGGCGGGGTAGCGCTCGCCTCCCTTCTGTTCACGATGGGGAGAAATTTCAACATGAACGTGAACAGCTACTTGTTCGGAAGCATCTATACGCTGAACAATACGGATTTGTACGTAATCGGAGGCGTGACGGCCGCCGTGCTCATCGTCATCCGCACCCAGGTGAAGGAGCTGTTCCTCCTAACGTTCGACGAGGACGCGGCCGCGGTCAGCGGGTTGCCCGTCAAATTTTATAATGTTATGATTAGCGTACTGACGGCGCTGGTCATCAGCGCGTCGATCAAAATCGTGGGAGCGCTCCTCGTGTCCGCTCTGTTGACCATTCCGGCGGCATGCAGCTTAATTGTAGCGCGCAGCTTCCGTCAAAGCGTCATGACCGTCGTCGTCGTCGGCGAGCTGGCCGTCGTGAGCGGCCTGCTGATCGCTGGCGTGTGGAACCTGGCTCCGGGCGGCACGATCGTTCTTCTGCTGATCGCGGTTCTATTAATGCTGCTATTGATTCGCCGAGGCGTACGGGTTGGCAGCTGAGCTGATAGGAATTGGAGTGAAGAAGCTTGTCCGATATTAATGTATGGCTGGCGTTCGGCGCCGGCTTTGCATCGTTTATTTCTCCGTGCTGCCTGCCGCTTTATCCTTCGTACTTATCTTATATAACGGGCATTTCGGTGACGGATTTGAAAGAAAACGCGCCCGACAGGAAGAAAAGGCTGCGCACGATGTCGCATACGCTGTTCTTCATCCTCGGCTTTTGCACCGTGTACTACGCGCTTGGTTACGGAACGAACGTTTTTGCCGAGTTTTTCAGCGAATACCGGCATCTGATCCGGCAATTATCCGCGATCTTGATTATTTTGATGGGATTGTTCCTTATCGGCTTGTTCCAGCCGCAGCTCCTCATGAAGGAGCGCCGGATGAACCTCATCCCGAAGAAAGCGAACTATGTCAGCTCGTTCATCTTCGGAATCGGCTTCTCGGCGGGTTGGACGCCGTGCATGGGACCGGCGCTGACCGCCATTCTGGGACTGGCCGCCACCGAGCCCGGCACGTGGTTTCAGCTTACGACGGCTTACGCGCTCGGCTTCGCGATCCCGTTCTTCGTGCTCGCGTTTTTCCTGGGAACGGCGAGATGGATATTGAAATATTCGGCCGCGGTCATGAAAATCGGGGGAGGCGTCATGATTTTGATGGGCATCCTGCTGTTCACCGACCAAATGACCAAAATCACGATCTGGCTCAATCTGATTACGCCGGAATGGCTGACCTTCTAAACGCCGGAGAATATCCTTGGTTGCGGGGCATGCGGCAGAAAGTGTATGATACTTAGAGTAACGCCGAGGAAACTGGGTGAAGAAGTTGGGTTAGGGGGTTCTTCAATGCCGACACCGAGCATGGAAGACTACTTGGAAAGAATTTATAAGCTTATCGACGAGAAAGGCTATGCGCGAGTATCGGATATAGCGGAAGGCCTTGAAGTGCATCCGTCCTCCGTGACGAAAATGATTCAAAAGCTCGACAAAGACAACTATTTGATCTATGAAAAATACCGCGGTCTCGTATTGACGAATAAAGGAAAGAAGATGGGGAAGAGGCTGGTCGACCGGCACCAGCTGCTTGAATCGTTCTTGACGACGATCGGCGTGCAGGACGAAAATATTTATCAGGACGTGGAAGGCATCGAGCATCATCTCAGCTGGGACTCGATTACGTGCATCGAATCGTTGGTCGAATATTTCAAACGCGATTCGCAAAGACTGGACGAGCTTCGGGCACTGCGTGCGGAGATGGACAGCGAATAGGTACATAGACGGCCTGCTAGGCAGGCTAACAAAGAAGGTCTAAGGCGGACGCCTTAGACCTTCTTGATGTGGTCGTTAATGATATTTCGGCAAATCGTCGTCGTCGTCCTTGCCGCCTTCGATGACGCGGAAGGGAACCGTCTTCGATCGCGGCTTGGCCGATTTCGATTTTGCCGCGGCGGCGGCCCGGCCCGGCTTCACCTGCGGGCGTCCCTGTCGCGAGCCGCCGTACCCTCTTAAGAAAGAAGGAGGATATTTATACAACAGGTAAATGCCGCCCAGTACCACGATCGGAATGATGAACGAGCTCGGGCTTAAAATTACGCTGTACACCAGTCCGATCGCAAGCAGCGCCAACAGGCCGATCGTCCAAGCATTCCATCTACTCGGCATTCTGCTCATCGTGCATACCGCCTCTCCGCATGAAGTGTGTGATTCGTTTATTTCATTTGCTGATCAAGCTCGCGCATCCGGTTGAACGAAGCGATGGATACGGCGACCTGTTCGTCCTTGGGCTCCTTCGTCGTAAGCAGCTGCAGCCACAGCCCCGGAAAACCGAGGTATCGAAGTATGGGCACTTCCCGGAGCGCGTTCGTCCAGCGCAATACTTCGTACGATATGCCAAGCACGAGCGGCAGGAGCAAAATTCGGATATAGATGCGCTCCCATATCGTTTCCCAAGTGAAAATCGGCAGCGAATAGACGATGACGCCGACGATGACCGTAAAGACGATGAAGCTCGAGCCGCAGCGGTAATGCAGCCTGCTGTACTTCTGGACGTTGCGAACCGTAAGCTCCTCGCCCGCTTCGTAAGCGCTGATGACCTTATGCTCCGCGCCATGGTATTGAAACAGCCGCTTGATCAGCGGAGTCATGGAGATGAAGTATAAATAAGCGAGAAGCAGAATGATCTTAATAAGTCCCTCTAGCAAATTATGGGCGATTTTATTGTCGAACGCGCCCGCGAACAGCAATTCTTCAAGCGCCGCCGGAGCCGCCGTAAAGATCAATTTGCCGAAAATAAACGAGAGCACGCCGGCAACCGCGACGCCGACGATCATGCTCAGACTCCATCCGCCGCCTTTCTTCTCTTCCTTGACGGGCGTATGGTCCGGCTGTTCGCCGGCTTCGTCTTCGGCATAGGCTTCCATTGAAAAGTTCAAATGCTGGGACCCTTTGGCGCTCGATTCGATGATGCCGACCACGCCGCGAACGAGCGGGATCTTCTTAAGCCGCTGCACCCAGCGCTGAGAGGTTCGGGGCACCTCGTAAAACACGATTTCGTCATTTTTGCGGCGGACGGCCGTTACGTTCACGTGCTTCCCGGCGAACATAACGCCTTCGATAACCGCCTGTCCGCCATATATACCACGGGAGTCTTGCGGCAATTGCTTGTCACCTTCCTTGAGTAGGTTTTCGCCTCCGAACTTGAGGGCGAATGCTGCTATCGGTATCGTAACTCCATTGTACTTGATCGAGCGGCCAATTGCCAACGCTCCGCGGGCGATGGAAGCTGAGTTAGCGGACGGTTACGGTTCGCCGTTTTTTCATATACTAAGCCCGTCGCCATAACAAAACGGAATGGAGGAGCAAGCAATGGCAACGAACAGGAAACGCAGCAACGGAAGCAGCCTGCATCACGATACGAATCCTTGGCTGTACGCGGTCAAAATCGGTTTTTTCGCCGGCCTCATTTGGGGCATCGTGCGCTGGCTCTTCTATGCGATGAAATTTACGACGATTCTGCCGGGCTTTGCCGCCGACCCGTTCTTCCGGGAATCGTTCCTGAAGACGGGCTGGGGTATGGTCGTCGGGATCGGATGCTTTATCGCGCTGTCGATCATCGCGGCTCTGCTGTATTACGTTCTGCTCGGACGCATGAGAGGCCCGTGGCCGGGAATCGTTTACGGCTTGGCGTGGTGGGCGCTTCTATTCGTTGCGCTCGGCCCATTGCTCGGGGTGATGGCAGGCGTGACGAAGGAAGGCTGGAATACGCTCTTTTCGGAGCTTTGCGTCTTTTTGCTGTGGGGCGCGTTCATCGGCTATTCGATCGCGTTCGAATTTACGGACGAAGCTTCGCGGGAGCCGCTGGGCGCCCATTGACTGAAATCCACTTCTCAAGCGCAGGGCATTTGTGGTAAAATGTCTAATGGACTTTGAAGCCATGCCGTTTTCGGTTAATTGGGAGGTACGGAATTGCGCAGCATTTTGATATTGAACGGACCGAATCTGAACATGCTCGGCATACGCGAGCCGGGCGTTTACGGAACGGATACGCTGGCTTCCATCGAATCGGCGCTGAAGGAGAAGGCCGAAGCGCTAGGCGTGCGGGCCGAGTTTTTTCAAACGAATCACGAAGGCGAAATGATTGATCGGATACATAGCGCGTACGGCAAGGCGGACGGCATCGTCATCAATCCCGGCGCATGGACGCATTACAGCTATGCCCTGCGCGACGCCCTAAGCGCGGTGGGGCTGCCGGTGATCGAGGTGCATCTGTCGAACATTCACAAGAGGGAAACGTTCCGCCATGTCTCGGTCATCGCGCCGGTGGCCGTCGGCCAAATCGCCGGCTTCGGCGCTCACGGTTACGAATTGGGCCTTACGGCGCTGTTGCGCCATCTGGAAATTGCGGAAGCTAGCAGGAAAGGATGAAGCGGATATGCCAAACGATAGAGTGAAACGGCTTCGCCAAGCGCTCGAGGAGCAGGGGCTCGAAGCGATTCTGATCGGAAGCGCGCACAACCGCCGCTACGTCAGCGGATTTACCGGCTCCTCCGGTATGGTGCTCGTCACGTCTTCCGAAAGCTACCTGCTCACGGACTTCCGTTATCGCATGCAGGCGCCGCAGCAGGCGGCCGGCTTTCAAATCGTCGAGCACGGGCCGAGCCCGATCGAGGACGTGCGCGAGCTGCTGCGGCAGAACAACCTGACGAAGCTTGCGTTCGAACAAGAACACGTCGTATACAGCGAATACGCCGCCTGGTCGAAAGCGCTGGCCGGCGTTGCGCTGCAGCCTGCGGCAGGCATCGTCGAGAGGCTTCGCATGATAAAGGATGCGGCGGAGCTGCAAATTATGCAGGAAGCGGCGGACCTGGCGGATCATACGTTCGGCCATGTGCAGCAGCTGATCCGTACGGGCGTCCGCGAGACGGATATCGCCCTCGAGATGGAAGTGTACATGCGAAGCCGCGGCGCGACTTCATCCTCGTTCGATACGATCGTCGCCTCCGGCGAACGGTCGGCGCTGCCGCACGGCGTCGCAAGCGACCGCGTCATCGGCGCGAACGAGTTCGTCAAGCTTGATTTCGGCGCCTATTACAACGGATATTGCTCCGACCTGACGCGCACCGTCGTCGTCGGCAAGCCGTCGGAGAAGCATCGCGAGATTTACAATATCGTGCTTGAGGCACAGCTGCACGCGCTTGCGCATATCAAGCCGGGCATGAGCGGCCGCGAAGCGGACGCGCTGGCGCGCGACATCATCACGAAATACGGCTACGGCGATCAGTTCGGCCACGGTACCGGACACGGGCTCGGGATGGAGATCCATGAAGCGCCGAGATTGTCGAAGCTCAGCGACACGATTTTAACCCCCGGCATGACTGTGACGGTAGAGCCCGGCATATACGTCCCCGGCTTCGGCGGCGTGCGGATCGAGGACGACATCGTCATCACGGACACCGGTATTAAAATATTAACCTCTTCACCGAAGGAATTGATTACTTTAGGTTAAGGGAACTATTCAATCCAGGAGGGAATCAGCAATGATTTCAGTAAACGATTTTAAGACAGGCTTGACCGTACAAGTAGATTCCGATATTTTCACCGTGCTGGACTTTCAACACGTTAAGCCGGGCAAAGGCGCAGCATTCGTACGCTCCAAGCTGAAGAACCTCCGCAACGGCAACGTTGTGGAGAAAACGTTCCGTGCGGGCGAGACGATCGGCCGCGCGATCATCGAGAACCGCGAAGTTCAGTACTTGTACAACTCCGGCTCCGAGTATACGTTCATGGACAACGAGACGTTCGACCAGTTCAACCTGGACAAGGCGCAGCTCGAATGGGAGCTTAACTTCCTGAAAGAAAACATGAACGTCAACATTACGAGCTACCAAGGCGAAATTCTCGGCATCCAAATGGCCAACAGCGTCGAGCTGAAGGTCGTCGAGACGGAGCCGGGCGTCAAAGGCAACACCGCCCAAGGCGCCACCAAAAACGCGAAGGTCGAAACCGGGCTGAACGTTCAAGTGCCGCTGTTCATTAATGAAGGCGACGTTCTGCTGGTCGATACCCGCGAAGGCAAGTACATTTCGCGCGCATAAGATGAATGCGTCATCCGGCCGCCCGTGCAAAACGGGCGGTTTTTTCATAGGCGGTTATACCCAAAAGGCGGCATGTTGTGGTATAATATTATCTTGTATGTATATGTCAAGGTTGGGAGTGGATCAGCTTTGTCGTTGATAGTGATGAAGTTTGGCGGCAGCTCGGTCGGAACGCCGGAGCGGATGCAAAGAGTCGCAAAGCGAATTATTGAGAGGCAGCGGGAGGGCAACGATATCGTTGTCGTCGTGTCTGCCATGGGAGATACGACAGACGATTTGATCGATCAGTCGAAGCAGTTGAATCCGAATCCGCCGGCGAGGGAAATGGATATGCTGCTGTCCGTCGGCGAACAAATATCGATCGCCCTGCTTTCGATGACGATTCATCGGATGGGCGCCGGGGCGGTGTCCTTCACGGGCTGGCAGGCCGGCATCCGTACGGAGGCGCTGCACGGGAAAGCGAAGATGACCGACATTAGACCGGATCGCGTCTTCAAGGCGCTTGAGCAGGGGAACGTCGCCATCATTGCGGGTTTCCAGGGCATGAGCGAAGACGGGGAAATCACAACGCTCGGGCGTGGCGGCTCCGATACGACGGCCGTCGCGGTTGCGGCGGCGATGAAGGCCGACGTGTGCGAGATTTATACGGATGTGGACGGCGTTTATTCGACGGACCCCCGCGTCGTGAAGAACGCGCGCAAGCTCGCCGAGATTTCATACGACGAGATGCTGGAGCTCGCGAATCTGGGAGCGGCGGTGCTTCATCCCCGCGCGGTGGAGTACGCCAAGCACAATAACGTAAAGCTGGTCGTTCGTTCCAGCTTTACCCAAAACGAAGGTACGAGTGTGAAGGAGGAAGCGGTCATGGAGCAAGGCGTGGTCGTTCGCGGCATCGCGTTTGACAAAAATGTAGCTAGAATCAGCATTATGGGCGTGGAGGACGTTCCGGGCGTGCTGGCCAACGTATTCGGGGCGCTCGCGAGCAACGGAATCGACGTCGACATTATCGTGCAAAGCGGCGTGCAGGACGGCAAAGCCGACTTTTCCTTCACGCTTTCCGGCGACGACCAAGACAAAGCGATCTCGGTCATCGAAGGCATCCGCGGCACCGTGCCTTTCCGCGAGACGACGTCCGAGTCGGATTTGGTGAAAATTTCGATCGTCGGCGCGGGCATGGTCAGCAATCCGGGCGTCGCGGCCAAAATGTTCGAGGCGATTTCTTCGCTCGGCGTCAGCATCAAAATGGTCAGCACTTCCGAAATTAAAGTGTCCTGCGTCATTTCCGCGGAACCTTTAAACGACGTCGTTCGAGCCCTTCATACGGCTTACGGCCTCGATACGGCGGAGCAGGCATTCGTCGGCGGCCCGCAGGAGCGCCGATAATTTTACAGCTTCAACCCGTCCTAATTCCAATTCATGAAGAAGGGGTTACCCCGCAGGCGCGAAGATTCGTGCCACCGGGGTATCCCCTCTTCGGTTTGCTCGGCGATCATCCGCTCAGCAATTTGAACAGCTTGTACAATATCGCGGTAATGCCCGCAGCCATGAGCGGCCCTACCGGGACGCCGCGCATGAATACGATGCCGATGATCGAGCCGATGACGAGGCCGACGATGATTTGTGGATCGATTCGCAGCAGGTCGAGCCCTTTGCCGTTAATGTACGTGGCCGCCGCGCCGCCGAGCAGGGCGAGCCATCCCGGCCAGGTCGTCAGGATGGCCGTAATGTCCTTCGTCTGAATTTTGCCTGCCGCGAACGGAACCAGCACGCTTAACGTCAGGAACAGGAGGCCTAGCTCGAGTCCGCGACGTTCGACGGTCGGAAGAAATCGTTCCAGATGTACGAGCTTGATCGCAAGCAGAAGACAGGCGGCCGTCGCGATAATCGGCGACCGTCCGATTAATCCGATGATGATAAGAGCAACCAAAACGATTTCTCCAGCCATTGCCATGGACTCCTCACGCGAGCAAAATAATCGCGGCGGCGAATCGGCCGCGGTTATTCATTTATATGGACAATCCCGTCCCCTTATGTCTGTTATCCTCTCGTAAGCTGATCGCCGTTCAGCCTTGGAACCTCTCGATAGACGTCGACCGCCGAGCAAGCCTCGATATCCCGCTTCATACCGAGCTTCAGGAGACGTTTGCCCGAGCTGCCGTTCATGATCGTTTCCTTTAAACGGGCGGATCGGTCCTTGTACATCGCCAGCATCGCGGTGCCGAAATCGTCCATATCGATCGGGCCGCCGAGAGCGGCATGCATACGATCGAGCACGAGTCCCGCGCATAATCCGTCCTCGATCGCGAATTCATCGTGGCTGCCCGCGCATAAAATAACGACGTCGCGGCGCAGATCGACCGCGGCCCGCGCGCACGCATCCGCGTTCAGGAAAGAAGCAGTCAGGACATAGTCGGCGCGCATCGCTTTATGAATGGCGCGGGTGCCGTTCGTCGTCGTCAGCACGATCCGTTTGCCGGCAACGGCCTGCTCCGTATACTCCTCCGGCGAATTTCCGAGGTCGAAGCCGGCGATTCGCCGGCAGAACCTCTCCCCCCCAAGCAAATCTCCCGGACGCTGCAGCGCCCTTGCCTCCATCACCGTTTCGGCCGGAATGACGCATAAAGCCCCTGCTGCGATCGCCGTGACGATCGTGCTCGTTGCCCGGAGCGCGTCGATGATAACGGCTGTTTTATGATGAAACCTTGCCGTACTGGCTTCGTTCACGCTTGATATGACTTGAACCTGCACCTGATCAACCCGCCTTTCCTATCGTTTCCAACCGCTCTTCTATCTTTATCCGCCGGTTCAGATCATATAAATATACGGTTCCGACGCGTGGCCGAAATGGAACGTATCCGAACGGAGGCCGCGCCGCATCGCCTCCAGGGCAAGCGCATCGGCCGGCGAAATGTTGCCGAGATGGACGTTCGAGCCCAGCTGCTGCAGCAAATAGACCTGCTGCTGCTTTAATGGCGCTTCCCACATGAGAAGGCTGGCGTCGCCGACTTTGGCGAGCGCTTCTTGAAGCGCTTCCTCCTGACAGTTGCCTTCCGAATCGAATAATCCCACGTTCATTCCCGATTCGCGCGCTTCGACCGTGACGAGGGCGGCGCCCGCTTCCAAGTCGCAGTCGGCCGTAAAGGCGAGCTCGTCGGGATCGACCATGGAGCCGGCCGCTTTTTTGCCGTATTCCGTTACGACGTACAGCCCTCGCTTGATCCCTTCTTTAATTAACGAAGTCCTTCTTCCGCGGTCCAGCTCGATCGTGCCGTCCGAAATTTCGAGTCCGTTAAAGCCGAATGCGCATATCGCATCCAGGAACGAACCGACGGACTGCTGCTGCACGGCCGCCTCCAGCAAGGTGCCTCCCGGCATGACGATGAGTCCGTGCTCCTTGGCCGTCTTCAGCTTATCGCGAAGCAGCTCGGGGGAATAAAGAACGGATGTGCCGAACGCAAGCTTAACGATGTCGACATGCGGACCGCCAAGCTGTACGAAATCCGAAAACGCATGCGGTCCCATCCCCTTGTCGATGACCATCGTGAGGCCGGTCCGGCTCTTCCGGTTCGACGCCCGTTTCCCGCTTGGGTCCTGCAGCGCGGTTTGCCACTCTTCTGAAGTCGCGATTTTCATCCTCGTTGTCTCCTCTTTGCGTAAAATCGTGAATCGGGTGAATCAATTCTTCACTATATGCAGCTGCCGGTGGGCAGGTGCCCGGCATGAAAGGGGGACAAGCGAGCATATAGTTATGTCACGGACCATTCACGAGAGGAGGACTCGTTCATGCTCAATAAAATCGTTCTGACCATGGCTTCGCTCCGGCTGACGTCGGGCACCATCGAAATTTGCGCCGCGCTCCTGATGCTTCGTCTCAACCAAATCGATAAGGCGCTGGTCGTCAATTCTTCGCTGGCGCTCGTAGGACCGCTCATCTTGATCGCGACGACGACGATCGGGCTTGTCGGCTTGTCGGATAAGCTGTCGCCGGCGAAGTTCGTCTGGGTAGCGGCCGGCGTCATCTGCCTGATGATCGGCATATTGAAAAAATAATAGACTTTTAATCTAGCAACGGGAAAGTCGGGAGACATATTTTTGGGGGATAAGCATACACATAGGAACTACGAAGGACAAACATCCGGGAGTGATGGATACATGCTCGCACGCGTCGTGCATTTGCTGCCCGCGGAGTTGAAAACGCTGCTGGAGCGCCTTCCAGAACAAATGCAGGAGCAGCTTGAGGAAATCCGGATCCGGGAAGGCAGGCCGCTCGAGGTCGGATTTCGGGGAATGTCCAGATTCATGACGATCGATGGGAATTTAAGGCAGACGGCAGACGGGGCGTACAAGCCTTCGGCGGATACATGCCGGAAGCTTCTCGAAAGAATTACGAACTATTCGCTTTACGCCATGGAGGAGGAATTGCGCAGGGGCTTCATCACCGTGTCCGGCGGCCACCGGATCGGGCTCGCCGGGCGGACGATTCTCGAAGGCGGCGCGGTGAGGGGGATCCGGGATATCGGCGCTTTCAATATCCGGGTGGCGCGGGAAGTGATCGGCGCCAGCGCCCTTCTGCTGCCGAAGCTGATCGACCGTGCAAGGAAGACGCTGCATTCGACGCTTATTCTCGCGCCGCCGCAGCAGGGCAAGACGACGCTTGTGCGCGATATGGCCCGAACGGTCAGCTACGGGTTATGGCCGGGCTACGAGGCAAGCGGCTGGCCGGGGCGAAAAGTCGGCATCGTGGACGAGCGTTCGGAAATCGCCGCCTGCGTGCGCGGCATACCGACGTTCGACGTCGGCCCGCGAACCGACGTGATGGATGCCTGCCCGAAAGCGGAAGGCATGATGATGCTGCTCCGGTCGATGTCGCCCGAGGTGCTGGTCGCCGACGAGATCGGACGGCCGGAGGACGGCGAAGCGATCCGGGAGGCGAGCCATGCGGGCGTCAGCGTCGTCGCTACCGCCCACGCCTACGATTTGCAGGACGCGAGAGGGCGGCCCGTGCTGCGCAAGCTGCTGGACGACGGGGCATTCACCCACGTTGTCGAGCTTAAACGTACCGAGCAGGGCGTCATGCACCGCGTCGTATCGGCAGAGACGCAGGGCCGGCCGGCACCCCGCGACTTGCCGCCTTCGCAGCGGGCGGGGGAAGGTCCGGTTCACGTCTCGATCGGCAGGCAGCGAGCTGATGACCCGTGATCAAGCTGCTTGGGGCGGTGCTGATCCTGTTCGCCGGCGCGATGATCGGCTTTCAGCAGGCGGCCGGATACGCCGAGCGCCCCCGCCAGCTGCGCCAGCTCGCGCATGCCTTGCAGCGGCTCGAGACGGAAATCGGGTACGGGCACACCCCGCTCCCGGAAGCGCTGGAGCGAACGGCAGCCGCCGCGCCGGAGCCGATCGCTTCGATCTTCGGCAAAGCCGCGACCGGAATATGGGAGACCGAGAGCTTCACGTTCCGCGAAAGCTGGGAGCAGGCGGTCAAAGCGCAATGGGGAGCCACGTCGATGCGAGGCGGCGAGCAGGCCGTGCTTATCCGGCTTGGCTCGACGCTCGGAATTAGCGACAAGGAAGACCAGATGAAGCATATACGACTGGCTTTGCAGCAGCTGAAGGCAGAGGAGGACGCAGCGAGAGACGATCAAGCGCGTTACGAGAAAATGTGGAAAAGTCTCGGGATACTGATCGCTGTGCTGATCGTCATTTTGATGGTGTAATGGGGTGCCGCACAGATGAACATGGATGTGAGCGCCATTTTCCAAATCGCCGGAATCGGAATCATCATCGCGATGATTCACTCGGTTCTCAAGCAAATGGGAAAGGAAGATATGGCGCATTGGGTAACGGTTATCGGATTCGTCGTCGTATTGTTTATGGTCGTTAGGCTCCTCAACGATTTGTTTCAGGAAATCAAAACGATCTTTTTGTTTCAGTAGGCGTCTGCTTAAAGGACGTGCAAGCAAGCGGGTGAGCGCAGTGGAAATCATTCAAATCGTCGGTCTCGGCCTGTTGGCTACCGTACTCATACTTGTCGTCCGGGAGCAGAAGCCGATGTTCGCTTTTCTGCTTGCCGTCTTTACGGGTCTGTTCATCTTCCTGTATCTGATCGGCAAAATCGAAGTGATTATTTCGGTGCTGGAAGACTTGGCCAATCGGTCGGGCATTCCTTCCATCTACTTGAAGACGATTTTGAAAATTATCGGAATCGCTTATATTGCGGAATTCGGCGCGCAAATCGTGAGAGACGCCGGACAAGAAAGCATCGCCTCAAAAATCGAATTCGCCGGCAAAGTGTTCATACTCGTCATGGCCGTACCGATCATCAGCGTCATCGTCGAGACCGTTATCGGACTGCTGCCGGCCGGGAGCTGACGCGCATGATAAATCCCGCTTTCGCACGCGACGGGGTGAAGCTGGCGCTTTTCCTTCTCGTATCGGCCTTCCTGCTCGCCTTCGCGCCGAACGACGGCCATGCGTTCGCTTCGGCCGCGGAAGACCCGGCCGCCGGCGGCCGGGACAGGCAGGAAGAGCTGACCAAGGAGCTCACGAGCGACCAAATCGGCAGTCTGGACACGGACGCCGTCGAGTCCTACTGGCAGAAGCTGAGCAGCGAATACGGCGGATTTTTTCCCGAGCAGCGCGTGCCGAGCTTCATCGAAATGATCATGCCGGGCGGCGACGGGCTGAAGCTGACGGATATGCTGAAGGGCTTGCTCAAATATTTTTGGCACGAGGTGCTTTACAACGGCAAGCTGCTCGTCACGATCGTCATGCTGACCGTATTCAGCATGGTGCTGGAGACGCTGCAAAACGCCTTCGAGCGGAACGCCGTCAGCAAGGTCGCCTACTCGATTACGTACATGGTGCTGATCATTATCGCGGTCAACAGCTTTAACGTCGCGATCGGCTACGCCAAGGGCGCGATCGAGAGCATGATCGAATTCATGCTGGCCATGGTGCCCCTGCTGCTTACGCTTCTTGCTTCAATGGGCAACGTCGTGACGGTATCCGTTCTCCATCCGCTCATCATCTTCATGATCCATGCCGTCGGAACGCTGATTTACACGCTCGTGTTCCCGCTCCTGTTCTTCTCGGCTGTGCTTCATATCGCGAGCGCGCTGTCGGAGAAGTTCAAGGTCACGCAGCTGGCGAATTTGCTCCGCACGATCGCGGTCGGCGTCATGGGCGTGCTCATCACCATCTTCCTCGGCGTCATCTCCGTCCAAGGGGTGACGGGGGCGGTGACGGACGGCATCACGCTGAAGACGGCCAAATACGTGACGGGCAATTTCGTACCCGTCGTCGGGCGGATGTTCTCGGACGCCGCGGATACGGTCATATCGGCTTCGATGCTGGCCAAAAACGCGATCGGGATTGCCGGCGTAATCGTCTTGTTGTTCATCAGCGCGTTTCCCGCCATCAAAATTTTAACGCTCGCGCTTATTTACAACGTTTCGGCGGCGGTCATGCAGCCGCTCGGCGATTCGCCGATCGTTACTTGCCTGTCGACGATCGGGAAGACGATGATTTACGTCTTCGCGGCGCTGGCGGCCGTCAGCCTCATGTTTTTCCTGGCGGTCACGATCATTTTGACGGCGGGCAACGCGGCCCTGATGGTGAGATAAGGAAAGGGGCGAGAACAATTGGTCGGATGGTTAGGCGACTGGCTGAGAGACATTATCGCGGTAATCCTGCTGGCGGTATTCGTCGAGCTGCTGCTCCCGAACAAAGCCATGCTTCGGTACGCCAGACTGGTTATCGGCTTGTTCATCCTGCTGACGATTCTCTCGCCGATTCTGAAGCTGCTTCAAAGCGACGTAAGCGCCAGACTGGACGGCATTGACGGGCTGTGGAGCGAGACTGCGATGATGCGCGAGGTGCCGATGACGGGACTTGGCCAAATCCGCCGGGACGCGGAGCAGTTGAGCGAGAAGCGGAACCTCGAGGCGGCCGGGCTCGCGGAGAAGACGCTCGAGGACGCGATGAAGAACGAGCTGACGCAGCGGGGCGGCGCCCCTGTCGAGAGCGTGGACGCCTCGCTGAAGTGGGTCGACCAGTCCGGCGTCCGGACGCCGTATATTAGCCAAGTCGTCGTTACGCTCAAGGCCGCCGGGAAGGAAGAAGGCGGCGAAGGGGAGGGCGAGGCGACGGTGGAAGAGGTGGAGCCGGTAAGCGTTATGGTCGACGTGGAGGGCGCCGGGGGAGAAGCGTCGCGGGAAGCGGGCGCGGAAGAACCGGCGGGCGAGGCGGGAAGGGCCGATGAGCCGCCGGGAGAGTCCGGCCGGTGGACGAGGGCCGATCCGGCGACGGCCGCGGCGATCGGCTCGATTATTGCGCGGGGCTGGGGCGTCGGCGAAGAGCAAATCGTCGTAAGGTTGCCCGCGGGTCGTGAGGCTACGCATTAAATGCTGGAACGGAGAGGAGGAACGGCGCGGTGTCCAAATGGCTGAACGGTTTGGAATCGGCATTCGGCGGCGGTCCCGGCGGACCGAAGCGGGTACGAACGCTGCGAATATTGCTGATCGTCGGAGGGATTGGCGCGGCGCTGATGATTATGAATTCATTCTTGACGTACAAGGAAGTCGGCACGTCGGCGCAGGATCCGAATCCGCCGCCGCAGGCCGAGCCGGCATGGGGCGGCGCGAGCGCGGATACGTCTCCGTTCGCGGCCATCGAACATCCGCTGGAGATGAGGCTGAAGGAAATATTGGAGAAAATCGTCGGCGTCGGCACGGTCGACGTGCTGGTCACGGTCGATTCGACGGAGGAGATCGTCGTGAAGGAGAACGAGCAGGAGTCGCAGCAGACCACGGACGAGAACGATAAAAACGGCGGACGCCGGCATATTACGTCGATCACCAGGGACGGGCAGGTCGTGCTGTACGAAGTGGCGGGCGACCAGAAGCCGATCGTGACCAAAACGATCAACCCGCGCATCCGCGGCATTCTCATCGTCGCCAAGGGAGCGGAGAACGCGACGGTCAGGCGCCTCATCGTGAACGCGGTGGAGAAGGGCGTCAGCGTTCCGGTCAACCGGATATCCGTCGTGCCAAGCAAGCAATAACCAAAAAATTACGAAATCGGGGAGGGTGTTCGCATGAACACGAAAAGACAAACGGTATGGCTCGTATCGATGCTTAGTTTGATGGTGGTGCTGTCGGCTTACTACCTATTCACGCAGGACATGGAATCGCCGGAAGTGCTCACGGACGGCACGCAGACCGAGCAAGGGGCGCAGAACGCGACGGAAGCTTCCGCGGAAGGAGACGGGCTCGTCGTGAACGAAGTGGAGCAGCCAGGCGGCGAAGGGACGGCAATCAGCGAAGCGGAACAAAAAATTCTGGATCAAGTGGAAGAGCAGGGACTGGCGTCGGGAGGCATCTTCAGCGAACTGCTGGCCAAGCGCGAAATGGAGAACGCCGAAGCGGAGAACCGCATCATGGCGGCCATCTCCCAGACGCAGAGCAAGGAAGAGGAAGCCGTTGCCGCGGCAGCGGAGCTCGAGCAGCTCGAAGACAAGAACGCGAGAATTACGAACCTGGAATCCGAGCTCATGAAATCGTACGAGATGGCGCTCGTCGCCGAGGAAGGCGACCGCCTCAAAGTTGTCGTGACCAGCGAAAAGCTTGAGAAGAAGCAGGCCGCAGACATCATCAAGCTCGTCATGAGCACGATGGAAGTGGACGCGAACCAAGTATCCGTCCAATACGTGCCGTAATCAGGCCCCGCCCGCAGCGCGGCGCCGTCCGGAAAGCCCCTGTCCCCCGGCTCCGCCGCCGTGGAAGACAGGGGCTTCTTTGGCAGCCGGGGAGGGCTGCCCGCAAAAAATGATTCGTGTTCAGGCTTGTTTATGTTATAATGTTAAACGTTATGTGAAAGAAATGGATAGATTGGGTTCAGAGAACAGCCTGAACGGCCCCGACGGGCATTGTTGCTATCGCAAATTTAAGGAGTGAAAATATTCATGTTCAAACTGAGCGAGATTAAAGAATTGATCAAGCTGGTCGATCAAACTTCCGTTCATGAGCTGGAAATCGAAAACGAAGGGACTCGTCTGCTTATCCGCAAGCCCGGCAAAACCGAAGTGGTGAACGTGCAAGCGGCGCCCGTTACGCATACATACTCGCCTGCGCCTCTGGCCGCACCGGCCGCGCAGCCGGCCGCGGGAGCGGTTACGCAAGCCCCGGCGGCCGATGCCGCGCCGCCAAGTCCTGCCGCGGACAACCTGCACCAGATCGTATCGCCTATGGTAGGGACCTTCTACAGCGCTCCATCGCCGGACGCTCCGTCCTTCGTCAAGGTCGGCGACCGCGTGAACGAGAAGAGCGTCGTCTGCATTCTCGAAGCGATGAAGCTGATGAACGAGCTTGAAGCCGAGGTTCGCGGCGAAATCGTCGAAATTCTCGTATCGAACGGCCAGCTCGTGGAATACGGCCAGCCGTTGTTCCTGGTTAAGCCGGAATAAGCGGCCGCTTGGCTTAGCTTCAACAGGGAAACTGACGATTGAAAGGGGTTCCTACGTGAAATTTCACAAAATATTAATCGCGAATCGCGGCGAAATCGCGGTCAGAATCATTCGCGCCTGCCGCGAGCTCGGCATCGGCACGGTCGCCGTCTATTCCGAAGCGGACCGGGACTCGCTGCATGTCCGGTTAGCCGACGAAGCGTACTGCATCGGGCCGACCGCCTCCAAGGACAGTTATTTGAATTTGACGAATATTATGAGCGTCGCGACGATCACCGAGTGCGACGCCATCCATCCCGGCTACGGCTTCCTGGCCGAGAACGCCGACTTTGCGGAAATATGCGAGTCCTGCAACATTACGTTCATCGGCCCGTCTCCGGAAGCGATCGGCAAGATGGGCGACAAAGCGGTAGCCAAGATGACGATGCAATCGGCCGACGTGCCGATCATCCCGGGTTCCGACGGTCTCATCGAGAGCATGGAGGAAGCCGTCCGCGTCGCCCGCGGGATCGGCTATCCGGTCATTATCAAGGCGACTGCCGGCGGCGGCGGCAAGGGCATCCGCATCGCCGAGGACGAGGAATCGCTCGTGCAGCAAATCACGACCGCCCAGCAGGAAGCGCAGAAGGCGTTCGGCAACGCCGGCGTCTATTTGGAGAAGTACTTGACGGGAATGAAGCACGTGGAAATCCAGATCATGGCCGACAAGCACGGCAACGCCGTCCATCTGTTCGAGCGCGATTGCTCCGTGCAGCGCAGGCGGCAGAAGCTGGTGGAGGAAGCGCCTTGCGCCGTTTTGACGCCGGAGCTGCGCGAGAGGATGGGGCAAGCCGCCGTCCGCGCGGCGCTCGCCGTGAACTATTCGGGCGCGGGAACGCTCGAGTTTCTGCTCGGACCGGACGGCAACTTCTACTTCATGGAAATGAATACGAGAATCCAGGTCGAGCATCCGGTTACCGAGATGATCACGAACGTCGATCTGATCAAGGAAATGATCTCGGTCGCGGAGGGCAATCCGCTTTCGTTCTCGCAGCGCGATTTGAAGATTAACGGCTGGTCCATCGAATGCCGGATCAACGCGGAAGATTCCGAGCGCAACTTCATGCCGTCGCCGGGACCGATCCCGTTCTACCTGCCGCCGGGCGGCGCGGGCGTGCGCGTCGACAGCGCGGTGTACCCGGGCTACACGATATCGCCGCATTACGATTCGATGATCGCGAAGCTGATCGTATGGGGAGCTACCCGCGAGGAAGCGATCGCCCGCATGAAGCGCGCGTTGTCCGAGTTCGCGATCGAAGGCATCCGGACGACGATTCCGTTCCATTTGAAGCTTCTCAATCATCCGAAATTCATTCAAGGAAACTTCGACATCAAGTTCCTTGAAGAACATGATATTAACGCACCCGAATAAAGTTCGGCGGCAAAATGTGAACAAGTTGTATCGTTTGTCATATTTCATGCCGAATGTTATAGTATATTAACAAGATGCGGTTAAAAATCCCGGCCGCGGAGCCGGGGGACGCGCAACTTTAAGGAGGTGTACAACCATCATGAGCATAATCGCTGCGGACTTTGAGAAAACGGATATGGGCACCATTCAGATCGCGCCCGAGGTCATCGAAGTGATCGCCGGACTCGCCGCGATTGAAGTGAAGGGCGTAGCCGGAATGAGCGGCGGATTTGCCGGAGGCATTGTTGAGCTTCTTGGCCGCAAAAATTTATCCAAAGGCGTCAAAGTCGAGGTCGGTCAGCGCGAAGCTGCGGTAGACGTCTCGATCATCGTCGAATACGGCAACCGGATTCCCGAAATCGCTTCGGAAATCCAGCGAAACGTGAAACGTTCGATCGAGATGATGACGGGTCTTCACGTCGTCGAAGTGAACGTACATATTCACGACGTGCATTTTAAAGCGGTAGATAAACCGGAGGAAGAAGAGCATCCGAACCGGGTAAAATAATCAAAAGTTCAACTGAATTCCGTACAACCCCCTCGTGAATGGGCATGCCGCTCGGCGCAAGGGGGTTTTCATTCGGCTTCACAGGAGGAGGCAATACGTTTGGTTAAAGTCGCGGACAAGCTGCTTTTGTTTTTGTACAGCATTATAATCGGATGCCTATCCGTCTTCCTGCTCATCGTAGGCTTCGGAGGAATATCGATCGGTCTTATGAACGATCTGATCGGCGATTTATACCGGCTGGATTCGCTGCAAATTACGACCGCGGTGCTCGGCTTCGTCCTGTTCGTATTAAGCCTGCGGTTTTTCATCGTGTCGCTGCAGCGCGGCTCGGCTTCCGCTCCATCCATCGACCAAAGAACCGACTTCGGCGATATCCGTATTTCTCTTGAGACGATTGAAAATTTGGCGCTGAAAGCCGCTTCCCGCCAACGCGGAGTCAAGGACCTGCGCGCGCGCATCCGCGCGACCGACGCGGGACTCGACATCGTGATCCGCGCTGTCGTAGACGGCGAGAGCTCCATCCCCGTACTGACCGAAGAGATTCAGAAGGCCGTCAAAGAACATATTGAAGACATTGCCGGCATACCGGTCACCCATGTTTCGGTTTATGTGGCGAACATCATCCAAACGGGAACGTTTAAGAGTCGCGTGGAATAGAGGTGGGCTTACTGATGTGGAGGGAGTTCCTGGCGGTTTACGGAAAGCGCGCGGCCGGCGCGGCGACGGGATTGTTTTTCGGCCTGCTATACTTGTTTGTCGGTTTTTGGGATATGCTTTTTGTAGGGCTGCTAGTTTCGATCGGTTATTGGGTCGGCCTGCAAAAAGAACTGAACAACGGGCCTATCTTTCCGTGGCAGCGGATTTGGCACTCGCTGCTCGAAAGGTTTCGACCATTTAAATGATCCTGTGGTCTCCTCCGTACTCCGTATTCCGGATTGCCGCTTATTCGGGGCAGGGAGGAGATCATAGGATTTTTTGAAAAGCGTGGAACGCATCAAAGAAAGCATTCAATTCAATCGGCAATCATGCTGCCGCGGAGGTCATATGAAACGTAGATTAGCACGTGAAATCGCTGTTGCGAGCTTATATCAAATGGAAATGAACGAGGTGTCGGCGCAGGAAGCGGTCGATATGCTGATGGACGAGCTTCGCCAGGACAACGAAATCGGCGGGGATCCGGCCGAGATCGGCAGCACGGACGAATTCGTGCGCGAGCTCGTATTCGGCGTCCTCGAGAGGAAGCAGGCGATCGACGGCATGCTGCAGCAGTTTTTGACGGGGTGGCAGGTAGACCGGTTGTCGCGCGTCGACCGTCAGGTGCTGCGTCTTGCCTGCTACGAGATGGTATTTCGCGACGACGTTCCGCCGAAAGCGGCGATCAACGAAGCGATCGAGCTTGCGAAGCACTTCGGCACCGAGGAATCGGGCAAGTTCGTTAACGGCGTGCTGGGCAAGCTGCTGCTTGGCATTAACGAGCTGAAATCATAATCCTTGCGACGCAACCATACATTCATCCGATACCAAAAAGGAGACATAAGCCATGAGCGCACAAATCATCGAAGGAAAAAAAATATCCGATCGGATTCGCGGCGAGTTGATCGCGGAGACGGAAGCGCTTAAAGCGAAAGGAATCGTTCCCGGCCTTGCGGTCGTTCTCGTCGGAGAGGACCCGGCCTCGAAAGTATACGTCGGCTCGAAGGAGAAGGCATGCCAGCAGCTCGGCTTCTATTCCGAGGTGCACCGCCTGCCATCCGAGACGGGCGAAGGGGAGCTGCTCGCCCTCATCGACCGGTTGAACAAGCACGACTCGATTAACGGGATTCTCGTGCAATTGCCGCTCCCGAAGCATATTAACGAGAAAGCGGTCATCGATGCGATCGCGGTGACCAAGGACGTCGACGGCTTCCATCCGGAAAGCGTCGGCAATCTCGTCATCGGTGACGACAGCCTGCTGCCTTGCACGCCTGCCGGCGTCATCGAGCTCATTAAACGGAGCGGCGTCGATATTTCGGGCAAACATGCGGTGGTGATCGGCAGAAGCAATATTGTAGGCAAGCCGGTTGCGATGCTGCTGCTCCGCGAGAACGCGACGGTAACGGTATGCCACTCGAGAACGGCGAATATGGAGGAGCTGGCAAAGCAAGCGGACATTCTCGTCGTTGCAATCGGCAAGGCGAAAGCGATCGGCCGCAAATACGTGAAACCGGGCGCCGTCGTTATCGACGTCGGCATTAACCGTCTCCCCGACGGCAAGCTGGCCGGGGACGTCGATTACGAGGACTGCCTGGAGACGGCCGGCTACATCACTCCCGTTCCGGGCGGCGTAGGACCGATGACGATTACGATGCTGATGAAAAATACGATTACGGCGGCCAAGCGGGCAAACGGAATCAAGGAGTGACGTTCGGCATGGCGGAACAGCCGCGTATTTATTCCATAAAAGAGCTTAACCGATATATAAGGATGAAGATGGAGTCGGACAATCTGTTAAGCGACGTCTGGCTTCGGGGCGAAATTTCTAATTTCACTCACCACTCCAGCGGCCATATGTATTTCACGCTTAAGGATAGGGATAGCAAGATTAAGAGCATTATGTTCGCCTCCCATAATCAGCGTCTTCCCTTCATTCCGAAGGAAGGCGCGAAAGTGATCGCAAGAGGCAACGTGTCGGTGTACGAACGGGACGGCAATTATCAATTTTATGTAACGGCGATGCAGCCCGACGGCATCGGCAGCCTCTACCTCGCCTACGAGCAGCTGAAGGCAAAGCTCGAAGCGGAAGGCTTGTTCGCGGCTGCCCGCAAACGGCCGATACCGCGCTTCCCGCGCGCGATCGGCGTCATTACGTCCCCGACGGGAGCGGCCGTAAGGGATATAATCATTACGCTGCAGCGGCGATACCCGTCCATTCCGATTTTGATCTACCCGGTGCTCGTTCAGGGGGCGCAGGCGGCACCTTCCATCGTGAAGGCGATCGAATCGATGAACCGTTTCGCCGAAACCGACGTATTGATTGTTGGAAGAGGCGGCGGCTCGCTCGAGGAGCTTTGGGCATTCAATGAGGAGGCGGTCGCGCGCAGCATAGCCGGATCGGCCATTCCGGTCATCAGCGCCGTCGGCCACGAGACGGATTATACGATCGCCGACTTCGCGGCGGATTTGCGCGCGGCAACGCCGACGGCTGCCGCCGAGCTAGCCGTTCCGAATATCGCCGAGCTGAAGCAGCAGCTCCAGCGGCAGAAGCAAAGGATCGTCCAGAGCATGCGTTATCTCGTTCAGGACGAGAAAGAGAAGCTGAATCGAATCAGACGTTCTCCTTTTTTCATGCATCCTCGCAAATATTTGCTGGAACAGGCGCAAAGGCATGATCGGTTGAAGGAGCAGCTGGAGCGGCGGACGAGGATGATCGCGGAGAAAGGTTACTTGCGGATTTCCCGCCTGCGCGCTTCGCTTGCGGCCCATCATCCGGGAGAGAGAGCGGCATTCGCGGCGAAACGGCTGGAGAGCGCGAGCAATCGCCTTGAACAAGCGATGACGGCGGTCGTGAAGAATAAGAAGCAAACGCTTCACGGATCGATCAGGCAATTGGACGCCTTGAGTCCGCTTAAGGTAATGGCCCGCGGCTACAGCCTCGTGTACGACGAGCGGGAGAAGACGTTAATCAAGTCGATTGCCGAGGTGCGGCCCGGAGACGCCGTAACGGTAAAAGTAGCGGACGGCCAGCTCGACTGCCTTGTCCGATCATTGAAGGGAGAACGAAGCGATGGAAGCAACGAATAACGCGGAACTTACGTTCGAGCAGGCGATGGAACGGCTCGAATCGATCGTGACGAGGCTGGAGAACGGCGACGTCCCGCTGGAGACGGCGATCGAATTGTTCCAGGAAGGCATGAAGCTGTCTCAGCTGTGCGGAGGCAAGCTGGAACAGGTCGAACGGAAAATCGAGCTGTTGATCGAGTCGGAGAATGGGTTTCAGAAAAAACCGTTTGCGACGCCCGTAAACGAAGATAAAGGGGAATAAGCTTGAACGACGGGCTCGAAATAAAAGCATATTTAACTTCTTGCGCGGAGCTCACGGAAGCCGCGCTCAAGCAATCGCTTCCAGCCGGTTGGGATATGCCCGGACGACTTCGGGAAGCGATGCTCTACTCGCTCGAAGCGGGAGGCAAGAGGCTTCGCCCGGCGCTGGTATTGTCCGCCGCCGAAGCGGTATCCGGCCAAAAGTCGGCTTTCGACGCCGCTCTTCCGGTCGGCTGCGCCGTGGAGTACATTCATACGTATTCCTTGATCCACGATGATTTGCCGGCGATGGACAACGACGATTTCCGCAGAGGCAAGCCGACGAACCATAAAGTGTTCGGAGAAGCTATGGCGATTCTCGCGGGGGACGCGCTTCTGACGCATGCCTTCCATCTGATTGCGCGGGCCGGGCGTTCCGGTACCGTCTGCGCGGAAGCCGCGCTTGCCATCGTCGAGGATTTGTCCAGACTGGCCGGCGCTCCCGGGATGGTCGGCGGCCAGGCGGCCGACATGCTCGGCGAGCAGGGCATGACGTCCATTGGAGAGCTGGAATACATTCATCTTCACAAAACGAGCGACCTGATCGTATTCTCGGTGACGGCGGGAGGGCGCATCGGCGGTGCGTCTGCCGTGCAATTGGAGCTGCTGGCGAAATACGGCCGGAACATCGGGCTGGCCTTCCAGATTCAGGATGACATCCTGGATTTGATCGGCGACGAGATGAAGCTGGGCAAGAAGACGAACAGCGACGTCCAGCAGAATAAAGTCACCTATCCTTATTTGATCGGCATCGAAGCGAGCATGGCTCAAGTGGAGCGGCTTACGCAGGAAGCCAAATCCGCCGTCCTCGAAGCAGGCTTCGCCAAGCCGGACCGGCTGCTGGAAATCGCGGATTATCTCGTGCGCCGCGATCATTAGCGCGGGAAAGCGCCGCCGTATTTGTTGGGAAACAGTGATCGGTATGTTATACTAGGTAAAATGTTGCACTTGGGACGGACGAGAACTGACGCCGTCCGCGAAAGCGAGGAAAGTAACGTGCTGCTAGACCAGATTAACGGACCTCAAGATTTGAAAGCTTTGACAACCGCCCAGCTCGTGCAGTTGTCCGGAGAAATCCGTCAATTTCTCATTGAGAAGCTTTCCGTTACGGGCGGTCATCTCGCTCCGAATTTGGGAGTCGTGGAACTGACCTTAGCCATGCATTATTTATTCGATAGTCCGGACGATAAATTCATTTACGACGTCGGGCATCAATCGTACGTCCACAAAATATTGACCGGGCGCAAGGACCGGTTCGATACGCTGCGCAAATACAAAGGCTTATGCGGATTCGTGAAGCGCTCCGAAAGCGAGCACGACGTCTGGGAAGCGGGACACAGCAGCACCTCGCTGTCCGCGGCAATGGGCATGGCGCTGGCCCGGGACCTGAAGGGCGATAGCAACCGCGTCATCGCGGTGATCGGCGACGGCGCGCTGACGGGCGGCATGGCGCTTGAAGCGCTTAACCATATCGGCCACGAGAAGAAAAATCTGATGGTCATATTGAACGACAACGAAATGTCGATCGCGCCGAACGTCGGCGCGCTCCACCATTATTTGGGCAAAATCAGAACGGACCGGCATTATCAGAAAGCGAAGGACGATCTCCAGCAGCTGCTCAATAAAATTCCGGCTATCGGCGGAAAGCTTGCCAAAACGGCGGAACGGTTCAAGGACAGCCTGAAGTATTTGCTCGTAAGCGGAATTCTGTTCGAGCAGTTCGGCTTTACGTATTTGGGGCCGGTTGACGGGCACGACATCGAGCAGGTGCTCGATATTTTGAAACAGGCGGACCATGTGACGGGACCGGTGCTCGTACACGTCTTGACCGTCAAAGGGAAGGGATACTCGCCTGCCGAGGCGGATTCGTTCAAATGGCACGGCATTACCCCTTACAAGATCGAATCCGGCCAAGTGGTGAAAGCCGTCGGGCCTCCCGTCTACACCGACGTGTTCGGCGATATGCTCATCGAGCTGGCGGAGAAGGACGACCGGATCATCGCGGTTACGCCCGCCATGCCCGGAGGCTCAGGCTTATTGAAGTTCGCGTACAAATTTCCGAACCGGATGATCGACGTCGGCATCGCCGAGCAGCATGCCGGAACGATGTCCGCCGCGCTCGCGATGGAAGGCCTGAAACCGGTGTTCGCGGTCTATTCGACTTTCCTGCAGCGGGCGTACGATCAAGTCGTGCACGATATTTGCCGCCAAAATTTAAACGTCATCTTCGCGATCGACCGCGCGGGCTTCGTAGGGCCCGACGGAGAGACGCATCACGGCGTTTACGATATTCCGTTCTTAAGGCATGTTCCGAACATCGTCATCATGATGCCGAAGGACGAGAACGAGCTGAGGCGGATGATGAAGACGGCCGTGGAATACAACGACGGACCGATCGCCGTCCGTTATCCGCGGATCGCCGGTCTCGGCGTCGAGCTCGACAAAGATCCGCAGCCGCTGCCGATCGGAAAGTGGGAGACGGTACGGGAAGGCGATTCGGGCGTCATATTGGCGGTCGGTCCGATGCTTCAAGTCGCCGAAGAAGCGGCGGAGCTGCTGAAGCGGGAAGGCTTGAACGTGCAGATCGTCAATGCCCGGTTCATCAAACCGCTGGATGAACAGATGCTGCTGGCGCTTGCGGCGGAAGGCAAGCGAATGATCGTTCTGGAGGAAGGCGCGGAACTGGGAGGCTTCGGCAGCTCCGTGCTCGAATTTTATTCGCTCAAGGGCATTTACGGTCATCCCGTGCGGATTATCGGGGTGCCGGATATTTTTGTCGAGCACGGCACGATCAAAGAGCAGCGGCAGGAAGTCGGCCTGACGGCCGAGCGTGTCGCGACGGAGCTGAAAACGATGCTGCCCCGCCTCATGAAGCGGGTTACGGGGCAGCCTTAAGGCACGAAGGAGAAAGATGACGACGACAGCGAAAGAACGGATCGACGTGCTACTGGTGGAGCGCGGATTTTTTGAAAGCAGAGAGAAGGCCAAGGCCGCCCTCATGGCGGGATTGGTGCTGGTCGATGACGAGCCCGTCGACAAGAGCGGCATGAAAGTGGCCCGCACGGCAGATATTAAGGTGAAAGGCGCTTTGCATCCTTATGTGAGCAGGGGCGGGCTCAAGCTCGAGAAGGCGATTCGCAGCTTCGGCATCGACATGACGGACAAGGTGATGCTCGATATCGGCGCTTCCACAGGCGGATTTACGGATTGCGCCTTGCAGAACGGCGCCTCGTACATCTATGCGATCGACGTCGGCTACAACCAGCTGGACTGGTCTCTTCGCCAAGACGAGCGCGTGAACGTAATGGAGCGCACGAACTTCCGGTATACGCAGCCTTCCGATTTGACGGGCCCCGCGCCGGATTTTGCCACGATCGACGTATCGTTTATATCCTTAAAGCTGATTTTGCCCGCTTTGTCGACGCTCATCGCTCCGGGCTCCGGCATCGTGGCGCTTATTAAGCCCCAATTCGAAGCCGGCAGGGAGAAGGTCGGCAAATCCGGCGTCGTACGCGATCCGGCCGTTCATAAGGAAGTGCTCGGGACGGTGCTTACCGCAGCGGCCGAGCTTGGCTACAGGCTGCGGGACTTGACGTTCTCGCCGATTACCGGCGGTGAGGGCAACATCGAATTTCTCGCTTACTGGACGTGGGCTGCTGCGCCTAACCGGGACGTGCCTGCGGAAGCGGAGCTGGAGCGGCTCACGAAGCTCGCCAGCCAGACGTTTACGGCCGGCAAATAATGCAGTGTCCAAGAAGGATGCCAACCAGTTCTTAGCTGGCAAGGCATCTTTTTTCTTTACAACTGCCGATCGGATTTGGTAAACTACAGAAAGCAAACAAATGTTCGGTTTTGGCGAAACGACAGGAAATTGCCCCCGGCGCATCGAAGCAAGTATCGACATGATTACCGGGCGATTGGGGGCTGCCTATGACTGCATACGGAGATTGGGTCATTATGCTGGTTGCCGGCATCGTGCTGGCGATTTGGATGTTCAGAGCCTTTTATCGATGGCTGCATGCGCCGGCAAGCGTCAATCGCCTGAAGCTCGGCAAGGGCGGCGAACTCGATCCGAACGACGAGAATGTCCGGCTATTGGAAGAAGCGGGATTCGAAGTAACTTCGGGCAAGCATCTCGTTCCGATCCCGATCGAGCTCGACGGCGTGCCGCTCGGCAAGGGGAGCCGGCTGTACATCGACTACATCGCCGAGAAGGATAACCGGATCTACGTCGTGAAGACGGCACGGGACCGGATGCCGATGGACTGGACGGCAAGCGGAGTAAGGGACCGATTGCTCGTATACGCGCTGCTGCTGCCGGAATGCACGGGCGTATTGTTCGTCGACGCCAAGGATAAAGTCATTCGCACGATTACGTTTCACCTATCTGACTAATCGCTATGGAGGGTTGTTATGAAAGGGATCCGTCAATACCGGATTAAGGAGATTATTTCGAACCACGAAATCGAGACGCAGGAGGAGCTCGTCGAGGCGCTGAGGGCGACGGGCATGCAGGTGACGCAAGCAACCGTCTCTCGCGATATGAAGGAATTAATGCTCATCAAGGTTCCGTCGGGAGAAGGGAAGTATTTCTATTCCTTGCCTCAGGACAATCAAAAGCAAAATCCGATTCACAAATTGAAGAGAGCGCTGCTCGACCATTTCGTACATATCGATTACACGGACAATTTGGTCGTCATGAAATGTTTGCCCGGTACGGCGAACGCCATCGGGGCGCTTGTCGACAACATGGAATGGTCGGAAGTAATGGGCACGATATGCGGCGACGACACGATCCTAATGATTTGCCGTTCGAAGGCGCAAAGCGCCGAAGTCGTGGAACGTCTGCTCGAGTTACTGAATTAGGGAGGAGTTACAGGCCATGCTGCGTGAGTTATCGATACGGAATTTAGCGGTAATCGAAGAGGTGAACGTTTCGTTCCATAACGGATTTCATGTGTTGACCGGAGAGACGGGTGCCGGCAAATCGATTTTGATCGATGCGTTAAGCTTGGTCGTCGGCGGCAGAGGCTCCGCCGACATGGTGCGCTACGGCTGCGACAAGGCCGAGATGGAAGCGATGTTCGATTTGGCGGCGGAACATCCGGTATGGCAGGTGCTCGCGAAGCTCGGCGTCAACGCCTCCCCGGAAGAAATGCTCGTCATCAGGCGCGAGCTATCGGCGACCGGCAAGAGCGGCAGCCGCGTCAACGGACAGCTCGTCACGATGACGATGCTGCGAGAAATCGGCGAATGCCTCGTCAATATCCACGGCCAGCACGAGCATCAATCGCTGCTTCGAACCGAGCAGCATCTGGAATGGCTCGACCTGTTCGCGGGGGATTTGCTCATCGAGCGAAAGCATCATTATCGGGACGTATTCAATGAGCTGCAGCAGATCAAAGCTTCCTTGCGAGAGCTGGAGCAATCATCCAGGCAAAACGTGCAAATGCTCGATTTGTACCGGTTTCAAATCGAAGAAATATCGGCGGCGAAGCTGAAGCCCGGCGAAGACGAATTACTTGCCGAGGAGCGGCGCAAGCTAATGTATGCGGGTAAAAGAATGGATGCCGTCGCCGAAGCCTACTCGCTTCTGTACGACGGCAAAGGACTGGATGCCTTCAGTAAAGCAATTGCCAAGCTAATCGATATCCAGGTCTATGACGCGGCCATATTAAGCCCATTGCTCGAACAGCTTCAATCGGCGTTCTATCAGGCGGAAGACGCGGCTTTTCAATTAAGAGATTATCGGGATTCCGTCGAGTCCGATCCGGAGCTGCTCGCGCAAGTGGATGACCGGCTCAATCTCATCAACGGACTGAAACGAAAGTACGGAGAGACGATTCCGGATATTTTGGCCTACTTGGAGAGAACGACGGAGGAACGGGACAAGATCGAGAACCGGGATGAACTGCTGGACGAGCTTCGCGCCAAGGAATCGCGGCTATTCGAGCAGGCTCTCTCCCTTGCGAAGGAACTGTCGCAGCTCCGGGAGCATGCATCCGCCAGACTGTCCGATGCGATCGAGAAGGAGCTTGGGCAGCTGCAGATGCCTTCCGCAAGGTTCAAGGTGCAACTGGAGCAGCCCGATGCGGGCGACGAACGGCAAATCCGGCTGCACGCCGGCGGCATGGACGAAGCCGTATTCCTGCTTACGACAAATCCCGGCGAACCGCTCAAGCCGCTTAGCAAAATCGCATCCGGAGGCGAGATGTCGCGAATCATGCTGGCGCTTAAAAGCATATTTGCTGAAATCGATCAGGTACCGGTTCTTATTTTCGACGAAGTGGATACCGGGGTAAGCGGACGAGCGGCTCAGGCGATCGCGGAGAAGATGTCGCAGCTTGCCGCAAGATGCCAAGTGTTCTCGATTACCCATTTGCCGCAGGTGGCCTGCATGGCCGACCATCATTATGAAATCCGCAAGCAAGTTATCGGAGCCCGCACCTCGACTTCGGTAACGGAATTGACGGGAAGCGTGCGGATCGAAGAGCTTGCGCGAATGCTCGGCGGTGTGGAAGTTACGGAAAAAACAAGACATCACGCTCAGGAAATGCTTGATTTGGCCCATAAGCAAAAGGGGGCGTAATGGAAGGCATTCAGGGAATGTTTTTGCGGACATAAAACAAACGGCTCGGGGTAACTTAAAGGTACGCCAATGGCGAAACGCCTTTAACGTCATGCGATGGAAATACAGGGAGCGTGAAATCATTGAACTCCAATCAACGGAAGCGATGGTTTGGCCTAGTTCTCGTTTTCTTCATTTGCATGATCGGAAGCTCCGCCCCGTTTCAACATTTTGCCGCAATCCCGAATGAACTCCGTTTATTCTCCGGGCAGCTGAAACGATTACAATACGGAGTGCCGGTACATGCAGAAGTAACGGTCGACCCTCACATGCTTCAGATCAACGGATCTTCCAGTCACTCACTGTCCGTCAATTTGAACGAACCGCTGTCCCTGCAGTCGAACCACAGCGGCCAAACAAGCATGAAAGTGAAATTATTCGGTAAAATTCCATTCAAGACGGTAAAAGTAAACGTTGTTCCCGATCTGCGCGTCATACCGGGCGGCCAAACCATCGGCGTCAAGGTCAAATCCGCCGGCATATTGGTGGTGGGACATCATCAGGTATCCGGGAAAGACGGCATGAAGCAATCGCCCGGCGAAGCTGCAGGTTTGCGCCTCGGCGATCTCATTGTGAAAATTAACGGTTCCGCCATTAACGAAGTCCATAAAGTAGCCGATCTTTGCACGAAGGCCGGAAAAGAAAAAAAGCCGTTAGCCGTTACGTATAAACGCGATGGCAGGTTGGCGGAGACGAATTTGAATCCGGTATTCGACGCAGAGGATAAAGCTTGGCGATTGGGCTTGTATATCCGCGATTCAGCGGCTGGCGTTGGCACTCTTACTTTCTACGCGCCCGATCAAGGCGTATACGGCGCACTCGGCCATGTCATTACGGACATGGATACGCAGACGCCCATCGAAGTCGGCGAAGGTCAAATTCTGCAATCGAGCGTCACTTCGATCAACAAAAGTCAAAACGGCGAGCCGGGAGAGAAACGCGCTCATTTTGTAAAAGAGAGCAAAATATTGGGTAACGTCGAACGGAACACTCCGTTTGGCATTTTCGGCAAAATGAACGAAGCCCCAACTCACAGTTATAGCGATAAATCCGTTCCGGTAGCCTTTGCCGAAGATGTCAAAGAAGGGCCCGCGCAAATTTTGACGGTCGTAAACGGCCAAAAGGTCGAGCGTTTCAATATCGATATCGTGCATGTTTCCAAACAGTCAGGACCAGCGACGAAAGGGATGGTCATCAAAATTACCGACAAACGGCTGCTTAGCAAGACCGGCGGCATCGTACAGGGTATGTCGGGCAGTCCGATTATTCAAGACGGCAAGCTTGTCGGCGCAGTGACGCATGTGTTCGTGAACGACCCTTCTTCGGGATACGGCTGCTTTATCGAATGGATGCTGCAGGATGCGGGCGTATTGTTGAAGTCGGCTAACGGCGTAATCGATCAAGCTGCTTAAGTTAAATGTCCGTTGAGGCTTCAAGGCTTCAACGGACGTTTCTGTTTAAATGGATTCAGCGCAGATGAAAACCGCATGATGCATCGAATGAAGCCTGAACTTTGTCGAACGAGAACGACTGGTAGCGTACAATGTAATAAATTTTTTATTATAACGAAAGCGAATAAAAAAATAAAGAAAAATAATTTTCGACAGAAGGAATTCAAATGCTGATGTCGAAAACTTTAAGCAGACAACTGAGTGATCGATTCCATGAATATCATTTAAGGGAGGACCACAACTTGCATAAGATCGAAGTATTATTGGCGGACGACAACCGTGAGTTCACTAACCTGTTATCGGAATACATATCCGAACAAAGCGATATGAGCGTAAGCGGCGTAGCTTATAACGGAGAAGAAGTACTAAGGCATCTGGAAGAGTCGAGAAAAGTTCCGGATGTGCTTATCCTTGATATTATCATGCCTCATCTTGATGGTCTCGGGGTGTTGGAACGCTTGAAGGAAATGAATTTGTCCCCCATGCCGAAGATCATTATGCTGACGGCATTCGGTCAAGAAAACATTACGCAAAAAGCGGTACAGCTCGGCGCGTCGTATTACATTTTGAAACCGTTCGATATGGATATTCTCGCCAACCGGATTCGCCAGCTCGCCGGTAATCCGACCTATTCATCGAGCGGAAGCTACTCGTCCGCATCGTCTACGATCAAATCCAACGTCGTACCGATACCCAAGGGCAAAAACCTGGATGCCAATATTACGAGCATCATCCACGAGATCGGCGTTCCGGCCCATATTAAAGGCTATCAATATTTGCGCGAGGCGATCACGATGGTTTACAACAATATTGAAATTCTCGGCGCCATTACGAAGACGCTATATCCGGCCATCGCAGAGAAGTTCAAAACGACGCCTTCCCGCGTCGAGCGCGCCATCCGTCATGCGATCGAAGTCGCTTGGACGCGCGGCAACATCGACAGCATCAGCCACTTGTTCGGCTACACGATCAACATCAGCAAGTCGAAGCCGACGAACAGCGAGTTCATCGCGATGGTTGCGGACAAGCTTCGCATCGAGCATAAAGTAAGCTAAAAACGTTCAAAACGATAAAAACCGTTCATTATCGGATTGCTTGCACAAATCCTTTAATTAACGGTTTTTTTTCGATTCGAGTTTGTTAGGTGGAAGGGAGCGCCGGTACGTAAAGGATAGCGGTATTGGCAGGATGGATGGCATTCGGCGGCCAAAGCCGCAGGCGGAGATGCGGGAGGACGCGCGATCAGTTATACACGACCCTTCGATTCAAGTAAACGTTCCTTCCGTACTTTTTGATTAAACCGGACGATTCTGCTTTAATAAAGTCGTGGATTTCTTTTAATCGCTGGCTGCTTGGTTGAAGCGTTTCCTTCACTTTTCCGTCAACGAACACGTCGAATACGATTTTCATTTTTGGCACCTCGGTTTCCTTTGATACTCCCATCTTACGATCCGCGTATTTTGGAATCATAAAATGAAATGCCAAAGATTGTTATCGTTTTTGTCAACCGTCATCGCAATGTAAACGAACGCTTCGGAGGTGAACGCATGAAGGCCGTGTACGCGGGGAGCTTCGATCCCATTACGCTGGGCCACGTATCCGTCATAGAGCGGGCTATCCGTTTGTTCAGCGAACTGCATATTCTTGTGGCGAATAACCGCTCGAAAAAACACCATTTTACGATTGAGCAACGGACGGAGCTGGTCGTTCTGTCAATTCCCCAGGACGAGAAAATCAGGGTTGCGCCTTATGAGGGAATTGTAGCGGATTACATCAACGAACATCAGATCGACGCGGTCATACGGGGAATCCGGAACGCGACGGACTTCGAGTACGAGCTCCAGCTGGAGCAGTACATCCGGAATACGACGATGGCCGATACGATCTATTTGTCGCCGTATACGCACTACATGCAGACGAGCAGCTCGCTTGTTCGCATGTTTCTGAATTCGGATAAGACGGAGCATGCCTCCACTTATATGATGCCTAAAGCTTATACGCGGATGTTGGAGTTTGAAGACTGACGTCCCGCCCGCTCGAAAGGATGAAAAAAACCGCTTGGTCGCGGATGTCGAAACGTCCGGACTGAGCGGTTTTGCATGAGAGGATCAGCTTTGGGGCTTCGGGGGGCGCGGACGCTTCTGCTTGAACCGGGGCGCGACGTAATTGCGCTTGCGGTCGCGGAAGAAGGTCCAGCCGCCGATAAAGCCGGCGCCGGCGGCGAACATGACCAAGCCGAGAAGAAACTGAAGCCAGTCGAACGACGGCGATACGGCATCGTTGCCGAAATCGGAAAAGTAGATAAAGACGGAATCTTTCATTTTGAGAAAGCCGAAGCAGGCAAGCAAGCCTGGAATAACGAGCATAAGAATCGCGATAAATCGGGCCGCAACCAATTTCATACCACCATGGTCTCCTTATCGGTCAAAATCAACAGTTTCATCTATCATACCTTTTTACGGGACAGGTGTCTATTTCGGAAATGCACGATGAAAACGGCGGTAAAAACAGGTACAATAGAGAAGAATGTCGTGTTACAATGCAAGCACCGGCGAAAGGAATGAGATTATGGCTATAGAAGTGGACGTAGCAGTATTGGGTGGCGGGCCAGGCGGCTATACGGCGGCGATTCGCGCCGCGCAGCTGGGGAAGAAGGTCGCCATTATCGAAATGGACAAGCTTGGCGGAACATGCTTACATAAAGGTTGTATTCCGAGCAAATCGCTTCTCCGCAGCGCAGAGGTATATGCAACGCTGCTGGAAGCCGGCTCGTTCGGCATTCAAGTAAACGAAGGCGCGATCGCGCTGGACTTCGATAAGGTGCAAGCTCGCAAGGAACAGACGGTCGAGCAGCTGCATCGGGGCTTGCAAAGTTTGATGAAAAAGAACGGCATCCAAATTATTCACGGGAAAGGGCGGATTATCGGACCGTCCATCTTCTCCCCGCGAAGCGGATCGGTTGCCGTAGAGCTTCCTGACGGCGAGATGGAATCGGTCGTTTCGACGAACCTGATCATCGCAACCGGATCGACGCCGCGTACGCTCCCTGGATTGACGCCCGACGGCGAATATGTGCTGACGAGCGATGAGGCGCTTGCGATGGACAAGCTGCCCGCATCGATCATTATCGTCGGCGGAGGCGTGATCGGCGTGGAATGGGCCTCTATGCTGCAAGACTTCGGCGTTCAAGTGACGCTCGCGGAGGCGGGCTCTCGCCTGCTCCCCGGCGAGGATGCCGAAGTATCGGCGGAGCTGGCGAAGCTGCTTAGAAGAAGGGGCGTCCGGGTGTTGACGGGCGTTCAGCTCCGGACGGAAAATTTCAATGCCGGGAATGGCGAAGTGACGATATCCGCTAGCACGCCTGACGGCGACGTGCTGCTGACGGCCGAGAAGCTGCTCGTCTCCGTCGGCCGCAATCCGAAGATCGACGGAATCGGACTTGAGAATACCGACATCCGGACCGGGAACGGCGCGATAACGGTCAACGGCTTCGGGCAGACGAGCGAGCCACATATTTATGCGATCGGCGACGTCGTCGGAGGGGTGCAGCTGGCGCATGCCGCGGCCCACGAAGGCCTCATCGCGGCGGAGCATATTTGCGGAGGCAAGCCAGCCGCCGTCGATCACCACCTGATCCCGCGCTGCATCTATTCCCGGCCTGAGATCGCTTCTTACGGATTGACGGAGGACGGCGCCCGCTCGAAGGGGCATGATATCAAGACGGGCAAAATTCCGTTTCAAGCGATCGGCAAGGCGCTCGTGCTCGGCGAGAAGGACGGCTTCGTGAAGGTCATAGCCGACCGCAAGACGAACGATATCGTCGGCGTGCATTTGATCGGCGCGCATGCGACCGACCTGATTTCGGAAGCCAGCCTCGCCGGATTTTTGAACGCGACGCCGTGGGAGGTCGGGCAGATGATCCATCCGCATCCGACGCTGGCGGAAGCGCTCGGCGAAGCGATGCTTGCTGTCGACGGCAAAGCCATAGCGTTCTAAATGACGCTATTTTCTTTTTTGGGCGATTAAGGTTATAATGGGTATGATCAAGTCTTAGTACCAGGTTATAAAAGTAATCAAAGGAGGAACTCCTTATGACCCAATCCGCTTCATCCGGCCAAAAATTACGTCATATGGAATTAGGGCTTAGCGATGAGAAAGCAATCGATATGTACGTAAAGATGGTGACGGCCCGCAAGTTCGACGAGCGAATTTTGCTGCTTCAACGCGCCGGCAAGGTTAACTTTCACGTATCCGGCGTAGGCCAGGAGGTCGCCCAAGTCGCGGCGGCGTTCGCCTTGGACCGCGATCACGATTATTTTCTGCCCTATTACCGCGACTACGGGTTCGTCCTTTCGGTCGGCATGACCGTTCGGGATCTGATGCTGTCCGTATTCGCGAAGGCGGAGGACCCGAATAGCGGCGGACGGCAAATGCCGGGCCATTTCGGTCATAAGAAGCTGAGAATCGTGACGGGCTCAAGCCCGGTTACGACGCAGGTGCCTCATGCCGTCGGCATCGCGCTTGCGGCGAAGATGAAGAAGAAGCCGTTCGTCAGCTTCGCGACGTTCGGCGAAGGCTCCAGCAATCAGGGCGATTTCCATGAAGGCTGCAATTTCGCGGGCGTACACAAGCTTCCGGTTATTTTGATGTGCGAGAACAATCAATATGCGATCTCCGTGCCACTGCACAAGCAGCTGGCGGGCAAAGTGTCCGACCGGGCGCTCGGCTACGGCTTCCCTGGCGTCCAAGTCGACGGTAACGATGCGCTTGAGGTGTACCGGGTCGTGAAGGAAGCGCGCGAGCGCGCCGTCGCGGGCGAAGGGCCTACGCTTATCGAAGCGCTCATGTACCGACTCTCCCCGCATTCCACATCGGACAACGACCTGGCCTATCGCACGAAGGAAGAGGTCGAGTTCTATCGCGCGAAGGACGGCATTCCGAAGTATAAACAATATTTGATCGACTGCGGCATCTGGTCGGAAGAGCAGGACGAAGAGCTGCTCAAAGCGGTCCGCAAAGAAATCGACGAAGCGAACGAATACGGCGACAAAGCGCCGTTTCCGGCGCCGGAATCGATACTGCTGCACGTCTACGCGGATGACGAGAAAGGGGGAGTTCGCTAATGCCGGCAATGGATTATATCGATGCGATTCGCCTTGCCATGAAGGAAGAAATGGAACGCGACGAAGACGTGTTCGTTCTGGGCGAGGACGTTGGCGTGAAGGGCGGCGTGTTTACGACGACCAAAGGGCTGCAGGAGCAGTTCGGCGAGCTGCGGGCGATGGATACGCCGCTTGCCGAGTCGGCGATCGCGGGCGTCGCGATCGGCGCTGCGATGTACGGGATGAAGCCGATTGCGGAAATGCAATATTCGGACTTCATGTTTCCCGCGACGAACCAAATCATTAGCGAAGCGGCCAAAATCCGCTACCGCTCCAACAATGACTGGAATTGCCCTGTCGTCATCCGCGCGCCGATCGGCGGAGGCATTTTCGGCGGACTGTACCATTCCCAATGTCCGGAGTCGGTGTTTTTCGGAACGCCGGGTTTAAAAATCGTCGCTCCTTACCGCGCATACGACGCGAAAGGGCTTCTTAAGGCAGCCGTCCGCGACCCGGATCCGGTTATTTATTTCGAAAATAAAAAGTGCTATAAGCTTATTAACGGCGACGTTCCGGATACCGATTATACCGTGCCGATCGGCGAAGCCAACGTGCTGCGCGAAGGGGACGACATCACCGTCATCGGCTACAGCTTGCCTCTGCTGTTCGCGGAGCAGGCGGCCGAGGAGCTGGCCTGCGAGGGCATCAGCACTCATATTCTCGATCTGCGCACCATTCAGCCGCTCGATAAGGAAGCGATTCTCGAAGCCGTTCGCAAAACGGGCAAAGTGCTGATCATCCACGAGGACAACAAAACCGGCGGCGTCGGCGCCGAAGTATCGGCGATCATCGCCGAAGAGCTGCTGTACGAGCTCGACGCGCCGATCATGCGCCTATGCGGGCCCGATGTGCCGGCGATGCCGATCAACCCTCCGGGCGAGAAATTTTTTATGCTCAACAAAGAAAAGGTAAAAGAGGCTATGCGCAAACTGGCTCTCTATTAATACGGCAACGCGCAGTAGAACAGAATTTTTGGCTTATACGACCGCGAATCGTATAATGCGCCGCCAGAGGAAGCCGCTAACATTCCCTGGCCAGTTGGGAGATGAAAATCATGAAAACAATGACGGAGATCGTCGTGCCGCAGCTTGCGGAGTCGCTCGTATCGGCCACGATCGACAAATGGCTGAAAAAGCCGGGCGACCGGGTAGACCTATACGAGCCGATCTGCGAACTGCTGACGGATAAAGTCAACGCGGAATTGCCCTCGACGGTATCGGGCAAGCTCGTGCAAATTTTAGTGGAGAGCGGCGAGACGGTTCCGGTCGGGACCGCGGTATGCGTTATCGAGACCGAAGGCGCCGCCTCAGCCGATTCGCAGCCCGTCCAGGCAGATTCGGCGCCTGCGCCTGCCGGTTCCCCGGAGACGGAGGATGCGCCGATGCGCGGCCGCTTCTCGCCGGCCGTTCAGCAGCTGGCGGCGGAGCATAACATCAGGCTCGCGGACATAGCCGGAACGGGTCTTGGCGGACGGATTACGCGCAAGGACGTACTCGCTTATATCGCCTCCGGTGCCGGCAAGTCCGGCCAGCCGGGAAGCGTCGGCTCATCCGCTGCCGCCGCTCCGGCAGTGGACGCCGCGGTCGTGCAGGTGCGGTCCTCCGGCCTGCATTTGACGGAGACGCCAAGGCTGCCGAAGATCGAGGTGGAAGGAGCCGCGGGTCTCGGGCGCGGCGACAGCTTCATCGATGTTACGCCGATCCGCAATACGATCGCCCGCAATATGCGGCAAAGCGTCAGCGAGATTCCGCATGCTTGGACGATGATCGAAGTCGATGTGACGAATCTCGTGCTGCTGCGCAATAAACTGAAGGACGAGTTCATGAAGCGCGAGGGCATCAACCTGACGTACCTGGCCTTCCTGCTCAAAGCGGTCGTCAACGCGATCAAGGACTTCCCGATCATGAACTCGATGTGGGCGGTCGACAAAATCATCGTGAAGCGCGATATCAACATTTCGCTTGCGGTAGGCACGGAAGATTCCGTCCTGACGCCGGTCATCAAAAACGCCGATCACAAAAACGTCGCCGGCCTCGCGAAGGAGATCGACGAGCTCGCGCGCAAGACGCGCGAGGGCAAGCTGACGCTTTCGGACATGCAGGGCGGAACGTTCACGGTGAACAATACCGGTTCGTTCGGTTCGATTTTGTCCTATCCGATCATTAACTACCCGCAGGCGGCGATTCTGACCTTCGAGTCGATCGTGAAGCGGCCCGTCGTCATTAACGACATGCTCGCGGTGCGTTCGATGGCGAACTTGTGCTTATCGCTCGATCACCGCATTTTGGACGGCGTCATCTGCGGCCGCTTCCTGCAGCGGGTCAAAGATAATTTGGAAAGCTTTAATATCGAAAGCAAACTGTACTAGAAATGGGGAATACCAACATGAGTGAAGCGGTTCGCGCGAATAGCTCGAAGAGGTTGGATGCCCGCTACGCAGGACTACTCGATTATGCGGCAGGCTGGGAGCTGCAGAAAGCATACGTGAAGGAAATCGATCGGGAGGAGCGTCTGGAGACGCTTCTCCTTCTTCAGCATCCGCCGACTTATACGATCGGATCCGATCGGCATCCGGAGCATCTGCTGCTAAGCGAGCAGCAATTGAAGGAGCGGGGCATCTCGTTGTTTCAAATCGACCGCGGCGGCGATATTACGTATCACGGTCCCGGCCAGCTGGTCGGGTACCCGCTATTGTATCTGGATGCCGCAGGGCTCGATTTGCATGCGTACTTGCGCAGCCTGGAGCAAGTCATGATCGATTGGCTCGGCGAGTATGGTATAGAAGCGGGCAGAAAGCCGGAATATACAGGAGTATGGGTAGGCGACCGGAAGATCGCGGCGATCGGGGTGAAATTTAATAAAGCCCGGCAACGGCGGGGCTTTATTACGAGTCACGGCTTCGCGCTGAACATCAAGGCGGGCATTGCCGCGGACGGCTTCAGCGGAATTATTCCGTGCGGGATCGAGCAGTACGGCGTCACTTCGTTCAACGATTTAACCGGCCTGAACCTTACCGTCGAGGAAGCCGCCGAACAGCTGCTGCCATACTTCGCGAAGGAATTTCAATTCGAAGTCGGGGGATTAGTAAAATAGCGAACCAATCCCCGCGAACAAGGTCGTGATCAGCAGGGCGGATACGACGACGATGGCGACGATGCGGATGATTTTTTGACTGCGCATGATGAATGGCTCCCCTCCTTTGGGAAAACGTCGTAAGCTTGTCTGTATTCTATTGTATACTAAAATATCGGACGGAGGAAACGGCAATGATCGCAAAAGACCGCCTGGTCGGCGAATTTATGGAACTGGTCCGCGTTGACAGCGAGACGAAGCACGAGCAGGAAATCAGCCGCGTGCTGAAGCGGAAGTTCGAAGCGCTCGGCATGAAGATCAGCGAGGACGACGCGGCGGCCAAAACCGGTCACGGCGCGAACAATCTGTTCGCGATGTGGGAAGCCGAGGGCGCGGACGAATCGGCGCCTACGATTTTTTTTACTTGCCATATGGACACGGTCACGCCCGGCGTAGGCATTAAGCCGCAGCTCGACGAAGACGGCTATATCCGCAGCGACGGGACGACGATTCTCGGCGCCGACGACAAAGCCGGAATCGCCGCGATTTTCGAGGCGATACGGGTCGTGAAGGAGCAGTCCATTCCGCACGGGCGCATCCAATTCGTCATTACGGTCGGCGAGGAGTCCGGCCTTATGGGCGCCCGCGCGCTCGACGGCTCTAAGCTGGAGGCGAAGTTCGGCTACGCGCTCGATTCGAACGGCAAAATCGGCGATATCGCGGTTGCCGCGCCGACGCAGGCCAAAATTACGATCAAGATGCACGGTCGCTCCGCCCATGCCGGCGTTAATCCGGAGGACGGCATCAGTGCGATTCAAGTAGCTTCCAAAGCGATCGCCAGAATGCCGCTCGGCCGTATCGACAAGGAGACGACCGCCAACATCGGTCGATTCGAAGGCGGCGGCGCTACCAATATCGTCTGCGATTACGTCAAGTTGGAGGCGGAGGCGCGCAGCATCGTACAGCGGAAGCTGGACAGTCAAATCGAAGCGATGCGAGAAGCGGTGCGGAGCGCTGCGGAGGAGTTCGGCGCGCGCGGCGAGCTGGAAAGCCAAATCATCTACCCGGCCTATCAATACGACGACGACGATCCGGTCGTGCAGCTCGCGAAGCGGGCGATTGCCGCAATCGGACGCACGCCCCGCACGTTTCATTCGGGCGGAGGCAGCGACGCGAATATTTTTAACGGCTTAGGCATCCCAACCGTCAATCTCGCGGTCGGCTATGAGCATATCCATACGACGAAGGAACAAATCAAGGTCGACGACCTCGTCACGACGACCGAGCTCGTCGTTGAAATTATGAAGCAAGCGGCCAGCGTTCGCTAAGCGTCCGGCCGGCGGCATAGCAAGAAGCCCTTCCCCCTGCATCAGTGAAGGCTGCCGGGGAGGAAGGGCTTTTTTCTGGACGAATGGCACGGGTTGCCGAGTCGGTCAATTCGCTTTCTCCGGATAAATCCGGCGCACGCTGAGCACGTTGGTATACTCCGACATCGGGCTCTTGGAGATGGACGATGCGGACAGCTTGCGAAGCTGATGCCTTATTTCCCAGCCTTTCCCTACCAGTCTCAAATGGTTTACCGCTATGTATTGTTTCAATTTTACCGCCCCCGCCGATTTGATATAATGATAGATATGCCGAATCGGGACAGGATATGCCTGATGACAAGCCGTAGACGAAATAAGGAGTCGATGAAGGTGGAACAGAAACAAACGAATGCGCTTTGGCGCGAGGAAACGATCAAGAGCGAACCGATCTTCGAGGGAAAGATGATCTCGCTGCAAGTCGACACGGTCGCCCTGCAGGACGGCCGAACGGCGACGAGGGAGATCGTGAAGCATCCCGGAGCGGCAGCTGTCATGGCGTTATTGGACGGGAAGCTGCTCGTCGTCGAGCAATTCAGGAAGCCGCTTGAAAAATTCCAGATCGAAATTCCGGCCGGCAAGCTCGACCCCGGCGAGGATCCGATGACGGCCGCCGCCCGCGAGCTCGAGGAGGAGACCGGTTACCGCTCGGACAAGCTGAAGCTTATCAGCGCTTTCTATACATCGCCCGGCTTCGCCGACGAGAAGCTGTACGTCTACTTCACCGACGAGGTCTTGCCAGGCGTTCAAAACCCTGACGAAGACGAGGATTTGAAGGTCGAAGCGATCACGCTGGAGCAGGCCGAAGCTTACATCCGGGAAGGCCGGATCAGCGACGCCAAGACGATTCTCGCCGTGTACGCCTGGAAGCTCTACTTAGCGACAGGCCGGCTATAGCCGGCCTTCGCATTCCGCGTCATACCTCCCCCGAATGCCTCATACAATGAAGAAGACAACCCCATCTTGGCTTGGCCCGGGCTATTTCAATTATTGAAACAAAAATAGCGAAATGCCCCGGTAAGCCCGTATTAGTTTCAATAATTGAATTAAATGGCTCAATCGAAGCCGCATCGTGTAATTAGCCGCCCAAATAAGATCGATTATTGAAATTAATAAAGAATTTCCCTATCGTGAACTTCATTTCGTTTCAAAAACTGATACTAAGCCCGGCATCGGTCACATACCTGTCGAAGAACCGTCCATCTCTCAAACAAATTTATGTTCGCACCCAAAATACAGCGTCTCCTCACCTGAGCACACCAAAACTCCAGCGTATCACGTAGGGACGGAAGCGCTCCTTAACCGAACGGTTCTCGCAACCGTCTCTAAGTCTTGTTACGTTTCTTAGAAACAGGTAACCCGAGCGCACCAAACGTCCAGCGTGTCCCGCAGGGACGGAAGCGCTCCTTAACCGAACGGTTCTCGCAACCGTCTCTAAGGCTTGTTACGTTTCTTAGAAACGGGTAACCCGAGCGCACCAAACGTCCAGCGTGTCCCGCAGGGACGGAAGCGCTCTAATGCTAACCGTCACTTACAATCGCCTCTGAAGCCCCGACGTTAGTCCAATTGCGGTGTCCAGAGGGTGCAACCCTTGGGGCCCTCCCTTGGAAGGGAGGGTTTGGGAGGGATCGAAATCCTTTGAAGGTTGAGTAGAAGCCTATGTAGGTTGGGTAGAAGCCTACGTAGGTTCGGTAGAAGCCTTTGAAGGTTTGGATGAAGCCATATCGGAGGAATAGACATGATCAAAAATCAATTATCGCTATACGTCTTCGTATCGGTCCTATTCGTCGTAGGCGTTATTTTCGGAGGCTTGATGGTCAACGCGCTGACGCTCGAGCAGCAGCAGGAGCTGGCCCGGGACGTGGACCAGTACGTGCGGTTCATGAACGAAGGGATCGGGACGGAGGAAGCGGCATCCTTCCGGGAGCGGTTCTTCTTTCACGGCAAATGGCTTGTGCTCTTGTGGGTGCTCGGCATTACGGTAGTCGGCATTCCGGGCGTGCTGGCGCTTAATTTCTTGAAAGGGGCGCTGGTCGGATTCGCGGTCGGCACCCTTATCAATCAATATGCCTGGAGAGGCGTTCTCCTCTCCTTCGCTTCGATCGTCCCGCAGAACATCATCGCGGTTCCCGCGATGATTATTACGAGCGCGGCCGCGATTTCCTTCTCCCTGCACGTCGTCAAGAACAGGCTCCTTCGGCAGAAGGGAGATCTCGCTCCCCAGCTCGGCTCGTTTACGTCGACGGCGGTGCTCATGCTCTTTATATTCGCCGGCGCCGCTCTCGTCGAAGCTTACGTTTCGCCAGCGCTCATCGGCTGGGTTTCCCCTTTTCTTTCGCCCGATAACGCCACGATTTGACACCAAAAAGTTTGACTTTATTGCAGGTTAGCACCTATAATGAGAGGAAACGTTTCCTGTTATAGGCGCAGACATGCGGTGGGGGGGAAATCATGGAAGCCCGGATTGAGAAGATCAAACAACAGTTGCAGTCGCAGGGCTACAAATTAACCCCGCAGCGAGAAGCAACGGTCCGCGTATTGCTGGAGAACGAGGAAGACCATCTAAGCGCGGAAGACGTATTCATGCTCGTGAAGGACAAAGCGCCGGAGATCGGACTTGCAACGGTGTACCGGACGTTGGAATTGCTCAGCGAAATGCATGTCGTCGAGAAGCTGAATTTCGGCGACGGGGTGGCGAGGTACGATCTTCGCACGGACAGCAATAAGCATCATCATCATCATTTAATATGCGTACAATGCGGAACTATGGATGAAATAAAGGAAGACTGGCTGCTGCCGCTCGAAGAGAGGCTGGAGCGGGAGTACGGATTTTTCGTCGTCGATCATCGGCTCGATTTTCAAGGCGTATGTCACCGCTGCAAGGAGAAGAACGACTCGGCGCCTAACCCAAATCAAACGTAAACGGCTTCGCTGACCAGCTGATCTGGACGGCAAAGCCGTTTTTGTTATGTCGGGCGGAGTTTAAGCATCGAAAATGCGGTCAAGCTGCATCAAGCCGGAGCTAAAGCTTGCGATTTGATCCGATTCGTCGATCCTCCTTGCTCCCGCTGCCGGAATTGCCCGCGGAAGCGACGACGACAATGCCTTGCCGGGCCGCCCGCTTCACGGTATCGCGTCGTATTGACTCCTCCTGCAACGAACAAATCGGAATGGTTCACGATTCCGTTGAGCGGATGCAAAGAGGACTTCGAGTCGAGATGAAAGCAAGCGCAGCTGCTTATGAGCGTTTCGAGTTTTTTCGCCATTGGCGTATTGCAGCCTCTTTCGCCTCGCAAGTAACTCTATCCGTTTATGGCGATGGCCCGCGGGGCGATTGGGTGACTGCCGCAGGGCACATATTTTTCGAATAATGACAAACGATAAATTTGATGGGCAAACTTGCCCGAGCGCACAGTCACTTAGCCCGTTCCGATCATAAACAATACTATGAGAACCGTAAGAACAGCGACGGATACCGCGCAGTCTGAGGAGGAGAAGGAACATGATCGTCGGAGTTCCGAAGGAAATCAAGCAAAGCGAGTTTCGCGTCGCCCTGACGCCGGCCGGCGTAACGATGCTGGCCGCGGCCGGCCATCGGGTGCTCGTCGAGACGGGAGCCGGAAGCGGGAGCGGCTTCGAGGATGACGATTACGTCCGTGAAGGAGCCGAAATTATCGGCAGCGCGGCCGAGGTATGGTCGAAAGCGGACATGATTTTGAAAGTGAAGGAGCCGCTGGCGGAGGAATTCGGCTATTTCCGCGAAGGTCTGCTTCTATTTACGTATTTGCATTTGGCGGCGGCGCCCGATTTGACAAGGGCGCTGGTCGACAAAGGCGTAACGGGCATCGCGTACGAAACCATTCAGCTTCCAAACGGCAGCTTGCCGCTCCTGACGCCGATGAGCGAGGTGGCGGGTCGGATGTCCGTGCAGGTAGGCGCCCAATTTCTTGAGACGTTCAACGGGGGCAGGGGCGTGCTGCTAGGCGGCGTGCCCGGCGTGCCGCCGGCGGAGGTCGTCATTATCGGCGGCGGCGTCGTCGGAACGAATGCGGCGAAGATCGCGCTCGGCATGGGGGCCAACGTCGTTATTCTCGAGCGCAGCGCCGACAGAATGAGGTACTTGGACGATGTGTTCGGTGGCCGCATACGCACGCTAATGTCAAGCCCGTATCATATTGCCGAAGCGGCGGCCAGGGCGGATTTGCTGATCGGGGCGGTGCTCATTCCGGGAGCGCGCGCGCCTCATTTGGTGACGGAGCAAATGGTGAAGGGGATGAAGAAGGGCGCGGTCATCGTCGATGTCGCGGTCGATCAGGGCGGTTCGATCGCGACGGTGGATCGTCCGACGACCCATAAGGATCCGATCTACGTGAAGCACGGCGTCGTCCATTACGCGGTGGCCAACATACCGGGCGCCGTGCCGCGCACATCCACCTTTGCCCTGACGAACGTGACGATTCCGTACGCGCTGGAGCTTGCCAATCGCGGCATGAATGCCGTTCGCCGGAGCGTGCCGCTGCAAAAAGGGGTGAACACGCACGCCGGGAAGGTAACGTACGAACCGGTCGCGGATGCGGTCGGTTTGCCTTATACCCCGCTTGACAAATGGCTGGAAAGCATCCCTTACGAGCGTCTGCAGCCGTAAGCGAATAATCCTGTCGGCTCTCTCATATGGTGGTACGGATGGACAAAGGTTGCGTACCGAGGGGGCTGACAGGAATGGTATTATCGATACGGAGATGGATGAGCCGCATCGTATTTTTGGTCATATTCGCCATCTTGCTGCTTATCGTCACGGGAGGCTACCGCTGGCTGGCCGAAGCGCTTTCGCCCGTTCAGCCATACCGGGTGCCGGCGGGCGACGCGCTCAAGGTGTTCAAGTCGGAGCCGGGACCGCCCGACAGCAGCAACGCGGCCGACCGTTTGCGCTGGTTTTTCTATTACGGGGAATGATTTAAGCTCGACTTTGTGCAAGCCGCACAGAATGTCCGGGACAAGCAGGAATCGGTTGAACGCGCGTGGAATCCTTCCTTGCAGGGCAGACGCGCGCGCGGCTGCCGACGATGAGGCGAAAGGAATCCGCATGAAACACCAATTAGACCGATACTTGCGAGATTTACGGTCGGAGAGCAGGCTCTCGGCCAACACCATGGCATCCTACGAGCGGGATTTGCTCCATTTCGTTTCCTATGCGGAGCAATTAGGGCTTGCCGATCCGGATGCCGTACATAAACATCATATCGCCCAATATTTGCAGCGGCAGAAAGGAGAAGGCAGGATGGCGGCGACGCTTTCGCGCCGACTCGTTTCCATTCGCGCTTTTTTTCATTACATGGCGGCTGAAGGATGGTTGCGACATAATCCGGCGCTTACGATCGATTCGCCGAAGCCGGAGAAGAAGCCGCCTAGCGTGTTGACGATCGACGAAACGAACCGTCTGCTCGAGGCGCCAAGCGCGGACACCGCGGCGGGCAAGCGCGACAGAGCCATGCTCGAGCTGATCTATGCAGGCGGCATTCGCGTATCCGAGCTCGTGGCGCTAAACCTGGAGCATGTCAACCTCCAGCTCGGCTTTATCCACTGCATCGGAAGCGGCATGAAGGAAAGAATCGTGCCGTTCGGGCGGATGGCGAAGCTTGCTCTGACCGATTATTTGCAGGCGGGGCGGGCGGAGCTTTTGACCCAAAGGGATGCGAATTCCGCCGCATTCCTGAACCATCTCGGAACGCGGTTGACAAGGCAAGGGTTTTGGAAGACGATTAAGAAATACGCGAAGGAAGCGGGGATCGAAGCGGAAATTACGCCGCATACGCTCAGGCATTCGGTCGCCTCCCATATGCTGGCGGGCGGAGCGGATGTTCGGGCGGTGCAGGAGCTGCTCGGACATGCCGACGTAGCAACGACGCTCAAATACGCGCAGCTCCCGAAGACGCGCATGAGAGACGTATACGGCAGCGCGCATCCGCGCGCATGACCGCTTCGGCCGCCGGCGCGTTCGACTACAGAGAGGAGACAGACCGATGAAATTTGACCGAATCGCCGTTATCGTGCTGGACAGCGTCGGCATCGGCGAGCTGCCCGACGCCGAATCGTTCGGCGACGCCGGCTCGCATACGCTCGGACATATCGCGGAGCGGGTACCGGCCATAAAGCTGCCCCATCTGAGGAGGTGGGGGCTCGACCGAATCGCGCAAATCGCGGATTGGAAGCCGGCGGGGGAACCTGCAGCGGCGTATTACGGCAAGATGGCCGAAGTATCCGTCGGCAAGGATACGATGACCGGGCATTGGGAGCTGATGGGCCTTAAGATGACCGTACCGTTCCAGACGTTTCCGGACGGCTTTCCCCCCGAGCTGATCGGACCGTTCGAGGAGCGGACCGGGCGGAAGGTCATCGGCAATAAGGCGGCAAGCGGGACGGAAATATTGGACGAGCTCGGCGCGCAGCAGATGGAGAGCGGCGCTTGGATCGTATACACGTCCGCCGACAGCGTGTTCCAGATCGCGGCGCACGAGGAAGTCATTCCGCTCGAGGAGCTGTACCGCGCCTGCGAGATCGCCAGGGAATTGACGATGGACGAGCGGTTCACGGTCGGACGCGTCATCGCGAGACCGTACGTCGGGAAGCCGGGCGCGTTCAAACGGACGCCGAACCGGCACGATTACGCGGTCAAGCCGCCGGAGCCGACCGTGCTGAACGCCCTTCAGGATGCAGGTTACGATACGATTGCGATCGGGAAAATCAATGACATTTTCGACGGGGAAGGCATAACTTCGTCCAATCCGACCAAGAGCAACGCGGATGGCATCGCGAAGACGATCGAGCGCTTGGACGAGCCTTTCAAAGGATTGCTGTTCACGAATTTGGTCGATTTCGATTCGCTGTACGGTCATCGCCGGGACCCTGAAGGCTACGCGTCGGCGCTGGAAGAGTTCGACGCGGCGGTCCCCGGGCTCGAGAAGCGGATCGGGAAGCGGGACCTGCTCATCGTTACGGCGGACCACGGCAACGATCCGGTTCATCCGGGAACGGACCATACCCGCGAGTATGTTCCGATTCTGCTGTTCAGCCCGGCGTTCAAGCAGCCGGGGCCGTTGTCCGTAAGGTCGACCTTCTCGGATCTCGGGGCAACGATCGCGGATAACTTCGGCGTGAAGGCGCCCCCTAACGGCACGAGCTTTTTGGCTGAATTGGTAATTACATAAGCGAGGAGGATATTGGAGATGAATGCAGCGACTGCGGCAGGATTGACGGCGGCCCATATCAAGGAGGCGGCGCAATACATACGCGAACGAACGGAGCTGATGCCCGAGATCGGGCTTATTATGGGCTCGGGGCTCGGCGTTCTGGGCGATTACTTGGAGGAAGCGGTGACGATCGCGTACCACGATATTCCGCATTTCCCAATCTCGACGGTAGAGGGCCACGCGGGCGAGCTGCTTCTTGGCAAGTTATCCGGCAGAACCGTCCTGCTCATGCGGGGCCGATTCCACATGTACGAAGGCTACGGCCCGGAATTGACGGCGTTCCCGGTCAGGGTCATGAAGGCGCTGGGCGTGAAGACGCTGCTCGTGACGAACGCGGCGGGGGGCGTAAATACCGGATATGAAGCGGGCAACCTGATGCTTATTTCGGACCATTTGAACCTGACGGGCAAAAATCCGCTCGTCGGGCCGAACGACGACGAGCTGGGCGTCCGTTTCCCCGATATGTCCGAGGCGTACAGCAAACGACTGCGCGCGATCGCCAGAGACATTGCGCAGAGCCAAGACATTACGCTGCGTGAAGGCGTCTATGCGGGCTTGCTCGGACCGACCTATGAGACCCCCGCCGAAATTCGCATGCTTCGCGTGCTCGGCGCCGATGCCGTCGGAATGTCGACTGTTGCCGAGGTTATCGCGGCCCGGCATTCGGGCATAGAAGTGGCAGGAATTTCCTGCATTAGCAATATGGCCGCGGGAATACTGGACCAGCCGTTGTCCCACACGGAAGTGATGGAAACGACCGAACGAGTCAAGTCCCAGTTTTTAGGACTTGTTACCGCATTAATCGCGGCGATGTAACCTTTTTTGTAACACAATTGTAACATTTCCGTCGACTCAATGTGACAGTGTTTTTTTTACGAATCGTCGTATAATGTCCATGATCAAAGAAAGATGGAGTGGACGATAAAATGGACAAGCAGTTACTCGTACAAATGGAGCTGTTGCGCGACAAAATGGTGGAAACGGCCATGTTGAAGCAGAACCTCCTGCACCGCGACGTGATCACGCTGAGCCAATCGCTCGACAAAATCATCGTACAGGTGCAGGAGGAACGTCGATTGCTTACGCAGGCAAACTGACGGCGCGGCACACAAGGAGGATTTATGCGGTCGGTAGATCTTATACAGAAGAAAAGAGACGGCGGAGAGCTGACTGCTTCGGAATTAACGTATTTAATCGACGGTTATTCGCGCGGCGACATACCGGATTACCAGCTATCCGCATGGGCGATGGCTGTTTTTTTCCGCGGCATGACGCCAAGGGAAACGGCTGCGCTCACGCTGGCGATGGCGAATTCGGGCGATCAAGTCGATCTTGGTCCGATCAGCGGGATTAAAGTCGATAAACATAGCACGGGCGGCGTCGGGGACAAAACGACGCTCATTGTCGCGCCGCTCGTGGCTGCGGCGGGCGTTCCCGTCGCGAAGATGTCCGGGCGGGGACTCGGCCATACCGGAGGCACGATCGACAAGCTGGAGTCGATCGAAGGCTTCAGGACCGAATTGTCCCGCGAACGCTTCATGAACCAGGTGAACGAAATCGGGTTGTCGGTTATCGGGCAGAGCGGCAATTTGGCTCCCGCGGACAAGAAGCTGTACGCGCTTCGGGACGTTACCGCGACGGTAGAATCGATTCCGCTCATCGCAAGCTCGGTCATGAGCAAGAAGATCGCTTCCGGCGCGGACGCGATCGTGCTCGATGTGAAGACGGGCAGCGGGGCGTTCATGAAGACGCTGGCACAATCGGAACAGCTGGCCAAGGCGATGGTGGACATCGGCACGGAGGTCGGGCGCAAGACGGCGGCCGTCATCAGCGATATGGACCAGCCGCTCGGCTTCGCGATCGGCAACGCGCTCGAGGTGAGGGAATCGATCGAAACGCTGAAGGGCAACGGCCCGAACGATTTGACGGAGCTTTGCCTGACGCTGGGCGCCCATATGGTTCAGCTGGGCGGCCTTGCCTCGTCCGTAGAGGAGGCGAAGGAAATGCTGCGCGGCAAAATCGAAAACGGCGAGGCGCTTGCGAAATTTAAAGCGTTCGTCGCGGCGCAAGGCGGGGACGCATCGATCGCCGACGATCCGTCCAGGCTCCCTCAGGCGCCGCACACGGTGGAAGTGAAGGCGGAGCAGTCCGGCTACGTTTCGGCGATCGAAGCGGAGCAGCTCGGGCTTGCCGCCATGCTCCTTGGCGCGGGCAGGGAGACGAAGGACGCTCCGATCGACTACGCCGTCGGCGTTACGCTCCGCATGAAGGTCGGCGATCCGGTCGAGGCCGGCGCTACTCTTGCGGTGCTGCACGTGCGCGAGCAGGGCGAAGCCGCGCGCGAAGTCGCCGAGCGCGTACGCGCGGCGTATTCGTTCAGCGCATCGAAGCCGGAGGAGCGCGCGCTGCTGCTATCCGTCGTGACGGCTAACGGTATTGAACGCTACGTTTGAAGAAAGGCTTCTCCCCTTATATTATCGTTCCATGAAACGAATGAATCCGTTCCGGCAGCCGGGACGGATTTTTTTGCGCGGCCGGATTGGAATAAATTTCTTTCGGCAGGTCAACACTTGAATAATGGAAAAGATAACCGAATTGCGCAACTTTCAGGAGGAGATATTGTTGAAGAATCGTTCTATCAAGCTATGCATCCTTACTCTTGTTCTCGCTCTGGCGATGCCCGCGGCCGCGTTTGCCGCAGTTGAGCCCTCGCAGGCGAATCAAGCTCCGTCCCCTCAATTGGCGCCGTCGGCCCGGTCGGCCATATTGATGGATGCGGACTCCGGAACGGTTATTTACGAGAAAAACAGCCATGACAAGCTGCCGCCGGCGAGCATTACGAAAATTATGACGCTTCTTCTCATTATGGAGGCGATCGACGACGGGAAGATCAAATGGACGGACAAGGTGCAAACGAGCGAATACGCCGCATCCATGGGCGGATCGCAAATTTTCCTGGAACCCGGCGAAGAAATGACGGTTGACGATATGGTGAAAGGGATCGCGCTCGCTTCCGGCAACGACGCATCGGTCGCCATGGCCGAGAAGCTTGCGGGAACGGAGCAGCAATTCGTGGCCATGATGAACGAACGTGCGAAGCAGCTCGGGATGAACGATACGCAGTTCGTCAATCCGAACGGCTTGCCGGTAGCGAATCATTATTCGTCGGCGCACGACATCGCAGTGATGTCCAGGGAGCTGCTCAAGCATCCCGAAGTTACGAAATATACGGGGCTGTACCAAGATTATTTGCGCAAAACGTCGGAGAAGCCTTTTTGGCTCGTCAACACGAACAAGCTGGTCCGCTTCTACAGCGGCGCGGACGGGCTTAAGACGGGCTTCACGAGCGAGGCGAAATACTGCTTGTCCGCTACGGCGAAGCGCGACAATATGCGCGTCATCGCGGTGGTCATGGGCGAGCCGGACACAAAGACCCGCAATGCGGAAGTTTCGCAAATGTTCGATTATACGTTCGCCCAGTACATGAACCATCCGATTATCCAGGAAGGCGAGTCGATGGGCATGCTGAAGATCGAAAAGGGCACGACGGCGGAGCTGCCGCTGCTCGCGAAGCATCCGTACAGCGTCCTGCTCAAAAAAGGCAGCGCGACGCAGGACATCCGCTACGAGCTGAAAATCGACGGTCCGGTCAAAGCGCCGGTGCAAATCGGCCAGCCGATCGGCAAGCTCGTCGTATACGAAGGCGACAGAATACTGAAGGAATTCGACGTCGACGCGCCGATATCCATCGAGCGCGCGGGCTGGTGGAAGCTGCTGAAGCGCTCCTTCTCCGGTCTGTTCACCTGACCGAAGCATGAACCCGGGCGGCCGGCGGGCTCTCGCATTTTGTCAGCTGATAGCGGTATGCTTCTAGTTTTGTCGCCATGCAGGAATCCTTCTCCGCCATGGAGAATTGCTAGTTCTATCTCGGCAGAATTGCGTTTCGAATAAAACCGGAGGAGATGAACTGCGGATGAGTCTGCAAGCAGAATTGGAGCACTATCGCAACGTGCTGATCGTACGCCTGCGGGGCGAGCTCGACCATCATACGGCCGACGTCGTTCGGTACAAGATGGAGGAAGCCCTACTCCACGGAAGAAGCGATCATGTGATCCTCAGTCTGAAGGAATTGCAATTTATGGACAGCTCCGGGCTCGGCGTCATTCTGGGCAGGTACAAGCAGGTGAAGAGCAAAGGCGGCAAGATGGTCGTCTGCGACGTGAACCCGAGCGTACACCGCTTGTTCGAGCTGTCGGGGCTGTTCAAAATATTAACGATTCACGACGATGAACGTACCGCGATTTCCAGTTTGGAGGTGGTGTCATGAACGGATTGAACGAAATGACGCTTTCCTTCAGCGCCCGTTCGGAGAATGAAGCGTTCGCCCGAATTGCGGTCGCTGCGTTTGTATCGCAGCTTGATCCGACGCTGGAGGAGCTGAACGATTTGAAGACGGCGGTATCCGAAGCGGTGACGAATGCGATTATACACGGCTACGAAAGCGATCCTTCCTGCCAGGTGACGATCGAGGCGAGGATCGAAGGCGACAGCGTGTCCATCGCGGTGCTCGATTCGGGAAGCGGCATCGAGGATTTGGAGCTCGCGCGCCAGCCGTTGTATACGTCGAAGCCGGAGCTGGAGCGTTCCGGCATGGGCTTTACGATTATGGAAAACTTCATGGACCGTTTCGAGGTATCGAGCAGATTAGGCGGGGGAACCCGCGTAGAGATGTTGAAGCGTATCGAATCGAAAAAAGCGCTCTACAATTAGCGCATAGGGGTTGAGCCTCATGGATGTCGATCTGAAGCAGTCGGCCCAGCCGTATCTGGATGACGCGGAAGTCAAACGGCTCATCGCGCTAAGCCAATCCGGCGACACGCTGGCTAGAGACACGCTCGTGCAATGCAATATCAGGCTCGTTTGGTCCGTCGTTCAACGGTTCATCAACCGCGGTTACGAGCCGGAGGACTTGTTCCAAATCGGATGCATCGGGCTGCTGAAGTCGGTGGATAAGTTCGATTTGTCCTACGACGTGAAATTTTCGACTTACGCGGTGCCGATGATTATCGGAGAGATCCAGCGGTTCCTGCGCGACGACGGCACGCTCAAGGTAAGCAGGTCCCTCAAGGAAACGGCCAATAAGGTGCGCAAAATGAAGGACGAGCTCTCGAAGACGTTAGGACGGCTTCCGACCGTCGGCGAGGTGGCGGAGCGGCTCGGCATTACGCCCGAGGACGTCGTGTTCGCCCAGGAAGCGAACAAGCCGCCGACGTCGATCCACGAAACGGTGTTCGAGAACGACGGAGACCCGATTACGCTCATGGACCAAATCGCCGACGACTCGCAGGAGAAATGGTTCGATAAGCTGGCGCTGGTCGAAGCGATCGAAGGGTTGAGCGAACGGGAGCGGCTGATCGTGTACTTAAGGTATTACCGCGACAAGACGCAGTCCGAAGTAGCGAGCAGGCTAGGCATATCGCAGGTGCAGGTTTCCCGGCTGGAGAAAAAAATACTGCAGTCCATCAAAGACCAAATCGCCCTTTAAGGCGAGTTGGTCTTTTCATGTTATTACCTCATTTTGCATGAGTATCCGAAACGTCCTTATCTCATACTAATCGGGAAACAATCACCATCACGCAAAGCAGAAGGGATGCTGACGCATGGAAGCTTCGAAACCATCTGTCCTCTATCTGCGCCTCAAGAAACGGATCTACATTAAGCCGGATCAGGCCGTGTCGCTCGGACAGGCCGCCCGGCTGCTCGCTTACGACGATGCGCTCGAGAAACGGCTGAAGGAGCTCGTGCTCTATAAGCATAACAAGGCCGACGGGAACCGGGTCGTCATCGACCTGCTGCAAATCGTCAGACATATCCGCGAGCTGAACCCGGACATGACGATCGAAGCTTACGGCGACCCGCAGGTGCTGGTCATGGTGGCCGAGAAGCCGGTGAAGCCGCGAATCCCGATCCTTATTCTGTCGTGGCTGCTGCTATTTTTCGGGGCGGGACTCGCCATCATGAACTTCCATACCGATGTCAGCATGAAGGAGGTTCATATCCGGATCGTCGAGCTCATTACCGGGGAGCGGACGGAACATCCGCTATGGTTCCAAATTCCTTATTCACTCGGCATCGGACTCGGCATGGTGTTATTTTTCAACCACCTGTTCCGCAAGCGGTTCAATGAAGAGCCGAATCCGCTCGAGGTGGAGCTGTACATGTATCAAGAAAACGTGAACGCCTACGTCATTGCCGACGAAATGCGCAAAAAGGCGGATTACGATCAGCAGAGGGACGGATCGTCATGATGCACGGGGCGGCGAATTTATTTGTCGCGGTGCTGGGCCTCGCGGGCGGGCTCGCGGTCGGCAGCGGGCTGGTCGCGCTGCTCATCGTGCTCGATCTCATCCCCCGGCTCGCTCAAATCGGCAATGCGTACCGGCTGTCGGTCTGGTTCGAGACGGCCGTCATTTGCGGCTCGCTGTACTGGACCTTCGCGGATTTCATGGATTGGACGTTCAAGCTGCCGTCCGGGCTATTGCTGGGCGGCGCGGGACTGATCGACGGCATGTTCGTCGGGATGCTGGCCGCCGCGCTGACGGAGGTCATGAATGTGCTCCCGATTTTGGCGAAAAGAATGAACCTGTCGGATTATATGGTCGCGCTTGTCATGGCGATGGTGCTCGGCAAAACGTTAGGCTCTTTGTTTGACTGGCTCGTGTTTCAGTGGTAGCTCAATACGAACGAGGTGAAGCGAGATGAGAGATTCTTATACGGGACAGGAGCAAGAGGAAGGAAGAAGCGCGATGCCGCCGCAAGGGGAAGTATCGGGCGACCAGCTGCGCGAGGAGTCGGGCAAGCGCGAGGAGGGTGAGCCGCTCGTCTCGAGACCGAAGCGTGAGGGGAGAGGCGGCCAAACGTCGGCTCATGAAAGAAACGAGCCTATTCCGGATCGGCTAGACGACGTGCTTGTTCGGCTCGAGAACGAAATCGGGTACAAAACGAGCTTCGACGTCGTCGTCAGGGAGATGACGTTCGGCGAGCGGCGCACGGCCATGCTGTGCATGAACGGCCTCGTGAAGGACACGATTTTGACGGAAGTGCTGAAGCGGCTCACCTTCCTTCATCCGGACGATTTGTCGACCCATGCGCTGCATGCCTTCCTCGACATGTACGTCCCAGCAGCGCAAGTATCGAAGGAGGACGATTGGAACAAGATGCTGGCCGGCGTCCTGGCCGGCGGAACGGCGCTCTTCATCGACGGCGAGACGAGCGCGATCATGATCGACGCCAAGGCGTTTCCCGCGCGCGGACCGGAAGAACCGACGCTCGAGAAGGTCGTTCGCGGCAGCCGGGACGGCTTCGTCGAGACGTTGATGGCCAACGTGTCGCTCGTTCGCCGGCGCGTGCGCGACCCGCAGCTGAGGTACGAAATCGTGCAAATCGGCGAGCGGACGAAGACGGACGTGTGCATCGCCTACATCAACGATTTGGTCGACAAGCAGCTGCTCGAATCGATCAAGAAAAAAATAAGGATGGTGAAGCTGGACGGCCTGCCGCTCGCCGACAAGCAGCTGGAGGAGGCAACCGTGAACCGGGGCTGGAACCCGTTCCCGCTCGTCCGATATTCCGAGCGCCCGGACACCGTCGCATCGCATCTGCTCGAAGGCGCGGTGGCGATCTTCGTCGATACGTCGCCGAGCGTCATGACGCTGCCGACGTCGTATACGGATCTGATCCAGCACGCGGAAGAGAACCGGCAAACCCCGTTTATCGGCACCTACCTGCGCTGGGTCAGATTCGCCGGGATATTCGCGTCCTTGTTCATGCTGCCGCTATGGCTGCTGTTCGTCATGTACCCCGAATTGAAGCCTCAGGCGCTCGCCTTTCTGGGCCCGAACAAAACCGGCAAGCTGCCGCTCGTCGTCCAGTTCGTCCTGGCCGAGGTCGGGGTCGATTTGATGAGGATGGCGTCGGTGCACACGCCTTCGTCGCTCGCGACGGCGATGTCGCTCGTGGCGGCGATCCTGATCGGCGATATCGCCGTGCAGACGGGGATATTCGTCAACGAGGTCATCCTGTACATGGCCGTCGCCGCGATCGGGATGTTCTCTACCCCGAGCTATGAACTCGGCCTCGCCAACCGGATCGTACGGCTCGTATTGATTTTGTCGGTGGCGGCGTTCAACGTGCCGGGGTTCGTCGTCGCGTCGACGGCCATCCTGCTCATGCTCGTATGCACGCGTTCCTTCAACCGTCCTTACATGTGGCCGATCATTCCGTTCGACATGAAGGCGTTATGGAGCATCATCATCAGGCAGCCGGTGCTTCAGAACCGCGTGCGGCCGAACATTCTCCGGCCCCAGCAGCGCGATAAAATGCCCAAGACTTGACGAAAACTAAAAAATGCAAATGAAATGTGAATTTATCCATTTCTCGCGCGGGTAGATTGCGTTATACTGTTGCTATTGATGCAAATTCTATCCTTTCTATCTGCCTATGGGCAAATAGAAGAAAGCTGAGGGGAAATAGATGTACCTACACGGAACCAGTAAAATTAACGCGAACGGTCATTTGGAAATCGGCGGCTGCGATGTAGCTGACTTGGCAAGCCAGTTCGGCACGCCGCTATATATTGTCGATGAAACGCTTGTGCGCCAACGTGCAAACGAATACGTCGAAGCGTTCAAAGCTTCCGGACTGAAGTTTCAGGTCGCCTACGCGAGCAAAGCATTCAGCGTAATGGCGATGTGCGCGATCGCAGAGCAGGAAGGCCTGTCGCTCGACGTCGTATCCGACGGCGAGCTTTACACGGCGCTGCAGGCCGGCTTCCCGGCCGAGCGGATTCATTTCCACGGCAACAACAAGACGCCGGAAGAGATCGACATGGCTCTCGACGCGGGCATCGGCTGCTTCGTCGTCGATAACTTCCTGGAGCTTCAGCTGCTGAACGCGCTGGCGGGAGACAAGGGCAAGAAGGTCAACATTTTGCTCCGGATCACCCCTGGCGTCGAAGCGCATACGCATGATTATATTTCGACGGGCCAGCAAGACTCGAAGTTCGGATTCGACCTGGGCAACGGCGCGGCGAAGCAAGCGATCGAGCAGGCGCTGGCGCTCCCGAACTTGATCGTGCTCGGCGTGCATTCCCATATCGGCTCGCAAATTTTCGAGGTGGAAGGGTTCCGCATGGCGGTCGACAAAGTGGCCGAATTCGCGGTTTCCGTCCGCAGCGAGCTTGGGCTCACCTTCAAAGTGATCAACCTGGGCGGCGGCTTCGGCATCCGTTACGTGGAAGGCGACACGCCGCTTCCGATCGGCGAGTACGTGGCCGCGATTACGGGCGCGATCATTTCCAACTTTACCAAGGCGGATTTCCCGCTGCCCGAAATTTGGGTCGAGCCGGGCCGCAGCATGGTCGGCGACGCCGGCACGACGCTGTACACGGTAGGCACCAGCAAGAACATTCCTGGGGTGCGCAAGTATATCGCCGTCGACGGCGGCATGACGGACAACCCTCGCCCAGCGTTGTACCAATCGAAGTACGAAGCGATACTGGCCAATCGCGCCAACGAACCGGTCGAAGAGACGGTATCCGTAGCAGGCAAATGCTGCGAAAGCGGCGATATGCTGATCTGGGATCTCGACCTGCCGAAAGCCGAAAACGGCGACCTGCTTGCCGTATTCTGCACGGGCGCCTACAACTACGCAATGGCGAGCAACTATAACCGGATCCGCCGTCCGGCCGTCGTATTCGTGAAGGACGGTCAAGCGGATCTTGCGGTCAAGCGCGAATCGCTCGAAAATATCGTCTGCAACGACGTCATCCCGGCAAGGCTTCAAAAATCGTCGCTTGCGAAATAAGGGCGAAATTTGGTAACGTAGTCTTATCCGGACAAAGAAAGGTAGATGCAGTCATGGCAAAACAAGCGAAAATCACGTTGGCAAGCGGCGGAGAAGTCGTACTCGACCTGTTCGATCAAGACGCGCCGAATACGGTAGCGAACTTCGAGAAGCTCGCGAACGAGGGCTTCTATAACGGACTTACGTTCCACCGCGTCATCCCGGGCTTCGTCGCGCAGGGCGGCTGCCCGAACGGCAACGGCACGGGCGGTCCCGGCTACACGATCGATTGCGAGATCAATCCGAACAAGCATGAGCGCGGAACGCTCGCGATGGCGCATGCCGGCCGCAATACGGGCGGAAGCCAGTTCTACATCTGTTACCAGCCGCAGCCACATCTGAACGGCGGACATACCGTGTTCGGCCGCGTAGCCAAAGGCATGGAGCACGTAGACGCGCTCAAAGGCGGAGACAAGATGGAAAAAGTCGAAGTCGCGGAAGTATAGTATATCCGCGCATGTTGAAAACCGTCAATCCACTTGATGTTCAAGAGGAGTGACGGTTTTTCGTATATTCGTATGTAAGAGCGCCTGAACTTTCAGGCGCTCCCGCAAAATTAGCAGTAGCCGTTGCGTTTGTGGTTCTTTTTCTTGGCGACGAAAATTACTTTTTTAGCCAATACGACGATGACGAATTTTTTCTTTTTCTTTTCAGTGCGTCCGTATCCCATAGTGAACTCCTCCTTTACCGTGAATTAATATACAATATTCATAGAATAGTAGATTTGATTGGACATTCCCGATGCACCTGCGGAAATTCTAGCAGTTTGGGTAAGCATGCGATAAGCCGTCGGCTTACGGGCTGCGATTCCGGAGCGGTAGGAATGGCCGTTATGAAAATCCTTGCTTTTTTCAAATTACAGTGGTAACATTTCCTCATTGTTACTTATTAAAGTTGGATTTATATTTAAATATTTTGTGCGGCTTTCCTTCGGGGTGAGGTGAAATTCCTAACCGGCGGTGATCGGAGTTGCATGGCGAGGATCGGATAACCGGACTTGCCGTGCGTCATCCGTCAGTCCGTGACCCGGTCCGATTGCGGTTCGTCAGGCTTCATGCCTGGTCGAACGAATGGGAACGGTGGACCTGGTGCAAATCCGGGACCGACAGTATAGTCTGGATGGGAGAAGGAGAGGCATCGACAGCTGCGAGCGGTTTGCTTACTTGTTTGTGCATTATTTCACAAACGGAGCGGGCTTGTTTGAGCAGCGTTTTATACGAATCGGCGCCGTAGAAAGTACGGTTTATTTAGGAGCGTCTACTAACGCGAATTTTCGTTCGATTCTGTCGTATGTACTCTTGCTTTGCTACATCGCCCCTGTCGGACTGCTTGCCGATTGGGGTGTTTTTTGTTTGTGGAAATTTTGAACGACGAGTATTACATGCGACTGGCGCTCGAATTAGCGGCAAAAGCGGCCGGTCAGACCGGCATTAATCCCGTGGTCGGCTGCGTGGTCGTCAAGGAAGGCCGAATCGTCGGCGTCGGCACGCATTTGAAGCGAGGAACGGGTCATGCGGAAGTGCATGCCTTGCAAATGGCCGGAGACGAGGCGGAAGGGGCAACCGTATACGTTACGCTCGAGCCGTGCAGCCACTTCGGCAAGACGCCTCCCTGCTGCGAGCGGATCATTGCCGCGAAGGCGGCGAGAGTGGTCGTCGCGAGCGGAGACCCGAACCCGCAAGTGTCGGGCAGGGGCATCGCGAGGCTGCGCGAAGAGGGAATCGACGTTACCATCGGCGTACTGGAGCAGCAATCCCGGCTGATGAACGAAAAGTTCAATAAATACATTACGACCAAGCTGCCGTTCGTTACGTTAAAGACGGCAAGCACGCTTGACGGCAAAATCGCTTCCCGTTCGGGAGACAGCCGCTGGGTGACGGGCGCGATCGCGCGCGAGCAGGTGCATACGCTGCGCCACCAGCACGATGCGATTATGGTCGGAATCGGCACGGTGCTGGCGGACGATCCGCTGCTGAACACGCGGGCTTCCGTGCCCGCCGTCGATCCGGTCCGGATTATCGTCGACACCTCGCTTCGGCTCCCGCTTGAAGCGCGCGTCGTCACCGATCGCACGATACGTACGATCGTGCTCGCATCCTGCAGTGCATCATCGGACAAAATAGCCGCGCTGACCGCCGCCGGGGTGGAGGTCGTCGTATGCGGATCGGGCGAGAAGGTCGATCTGGCCGAGGGGATGAAGAAGCTGGGGGAGCTCGAGATCGGCTCGATCCTGCTCGAAGGCGGCGGCCGATTAAACGGTGCCATGCTGGAAGCGAGGCTGATCGATAAAATCGTGCTGTACTACGCCGCCAAAATCGTCGGCGGAGCGGAGGCTCCGGGCACGTTCACGTTCCCGGGCGTCGATAAAATGGCCGACGCGATCGCGCTGGAACGGGTTCAAATCGAAATGGCGGGCGAAGACATTAGTGTAACAGGCTACCCCGCTTATAAGGAATAATCTAAGAGGAGGCCTGCCATGTTTACCGGTTTAGTGGAAGAAGTCGGACAGTTGAAGGGGATCGCGAAGCAAGGGGAGGCGATGCAACTGCGCATAGGCGCGTCACGGGTGCTCGATGGCGTCATGATCGGCGACAGCATTTCGGTAAACGGCGTATGCTTAACCGTTACGTCGTTCGACCGCTCGTCGTTCGCGGCGGACGTCATGCCCGAGACTTACCGGAAATCGTCGCTTCACCGGCTCAGGCCGGGCGAAGGCGTCAATCTGGAGCGCGCGATGCAGGCGGGAGCCCGCTTCGGCGGTCATATGGTGCAAGGACATATCGACGGAACCGGACAGATCGTCTCGCGGGAAACGGATGCCAATGCCGTCGTCTTTGAAATTCGGATCCATGACGACGGCATGCTGCGATACGTCATCCCGAAGGGCTCGATCGCCATTGACGGAATAAGCTTGACGGTCGTCGACACAACCTCGCATACGTTCACGGTATCGATCATCCCGCATACGCTCGGCGAAACCGCCCTTCAGCACAAGCATGCGGGCGATACCGTCAATATCGAGTGCGATGTCATCGGCAAATACGTCGACCATCTGCTACATTTCCGGCAGCCGGAATCGGCCAAGCCGGCGTCCAAGCTTTCGACGGCGTTTCTTCTGGAAAACGGATTTTTGTAATGATCTCGCAGATTATCGTCGCAGCCGCGGTAAGTACGCCGATTTAGTTTCAAAATTTGAAACTAAATCCAAGCGTAAGCGTCTGATCGAGTCAATAAATTCAACTATTGAAACTAAATACAGAAAACAAGTCAAACCAAGCCGGAATTGACGTCTTCAGAATCAAATTTTGAAACTAACCATGCACCAAACTGCCCAAACCGCTCTCGAATTTAAAAATTTGAAACAAACAAACTTTCGCTCCCAAAGCAAGCGTGTCCCGCAGGGACGAAAGCGTTCCAAGCACAAACGTAGCCCCACACCTATCACTGCAGCGCCAACGTTAGTCCAATTGCGGGTGTCCAGAGGGCGCAGCGCCTCGGGGCCCTCCCTTGGAAGGGAGGGTTTGGGAGGGATCGAAGCCTTTAAGGGTTGGTTAGCCGTGAAGCGTGTCCCTCAGGGACGAAAGCGTTCCAAGCACAAACGTAGCCCACACCTATCACTGCAGCGCCAACGTTAGTCCAATTGCGGGTGTCCAGAGGGCGCAGCGCCTCGGGGCCCTCCCTTGGAAGGGAGGGTTTGGGAGGGTTCGAAGCCTTTGAAGGTTTGGTTGAAGTCTTTGAAGGTTTGGTTGAAGTCTTTGAAGGTTTGGATTAACCCTTTGAAGGGTACGGGTAAAAAGCCCTCACAGGGCATGGGGTTCACACAAAGGAGGGAAATTCATATGGAACATACAGATATAACGGTATTCGACCGGATCGAGGAAGCATTGGAAGACTTGAAGCAAGGACGGCCGATCATCGTGGTGGACGACGAGGACCGGGAGAACGAAGGCGACTTGATCGCGCTGGCGGACAAAACGACGCCCGAGGTCATCAACTTCATGATCACCGAGGCGCGGGGACTCGTATGCGTCCCAATCACGCAGGAGCGCGCGGAGGAGCTCGACTTGCCGCCGATGGTCAAGCACAATACCGACTATCACGGAACGGCGTTTACCGTTTCCGTCGATTTCGTCAGCACGACGACGGGAATTTCGGCGTATGAACGGTCGCAGACGGTGAAGGCGCTAATCGATCCGACGACCAAGGCGGCGGATTTCCGCAGGCCGGGACATATTTTCCCGCTGATCGCAAGACCGGGCGGCGTGCTCCGCAGAGCGGGCCATACCGAAGCGGCCATCGATCTCGCCGTCATGTGCGGTTCGGATCCCGCCGCCGTCATTTGCGAAATCATCAAAGAAGACGGCACGATGGCCAGATTGCCCGACCTGACGGCGTTCAAGCGGAAGCATAACCTGAAGCTCATCACGATCCAAGAGCTGATTCATTACCGCAACGAGAAGGAGAAGCTGGTCGAACGGGCGGTCGACGTCAAGCTTCCGACCGATTTCGGCACTTTCCGGGCGATCGCATATACGAACATGGTCGATAATAAGGAGCATGTCGCGCTTGTAAAGGGCGAGCTTGATCCGCATAGCGCGGTGCTCGTCCGCGTCCATTCGGAATGCTTGACGGGCGATGTGTTCCATTCGCATCGTTGCGATTGCGGACCGCAGCTCGAAGCCGCCTTGAAGCAGATAGACGAAGCGGGAAGCGGCGTGCTTCTCTATATGCGTCAAGAGGGCAGAGGCATCGGTCTCATTAACAAATTAAAGGCATACGAGCTGCAGGAGCAGGGGCTCGATACGGTCGACGCCAATTTAAAGCTTGGCTTTCCGGCCGATTTAAGAGATTATGGAATAGGCGCGCAAATATTGAAGGACCTCGGCATTACCAAGATGCGCCTGCTCACGAATAATCCTCGCAAAATCAAGGGGCTTGAAGGATACGGCCTCGAGGTCGTCGAGCGCGTGCCGATTCAAATGGACGCGAACGAGGATAACAAAGGCTATCTGCGCACGAAAAAAACGAAGCTCGGTCATTTGCTCCGCTTCGAGGATCAGGACTATAGCATATAAAAAAACTTCAGGAGGATGATGGAAGATGGCACGAATTTTTGAAGGGCATTTAGTATCGGAAGGTTTAAAATACGGCGTCGTCGTCGGCCGGTTCAACGAATTTATTTCGAGCAAGCTGCTGGGCGGCGCGCTGGACGCCTTCAAGAGACACGGGGCGAAGGAAGAAGAAGTCGATATCGCGTGGGTACCCGGCGCATTCGAAATTCCGCTGATCGCGCAGAAAATGGCCGAGAGCGGCAAATACGACGCGGTCATTACGCTCGGCGCCGTCATTCGAGGATCAACGCCGCACTTTGACTACGTGTGCAACGAAACGGCCAAAGGCGTAGCGGCGATCGCGCTGAAAACCGGCGTTCCGACGATTTTTGGCGTGCTCACTGTCGACTCGATCGAGCAGGCGATCGAGAGGGCCGGCACGAAAGCGGGCAACAAAGGCTATGAAGCCGCGGCCAGCGCGATCGAAATGGCGAACCTGACAAGACAGCTGAAGGACTAACAAGCGGCTCGTACGATGCTTTAGGCGGGGGGAATAAGGTGTGTCGGTGCTTTATAAGCTGGATTCCTTCGAGGGACCGCTTGATTTGTTGCTTCACTTGATCGACAAAGCCGAGATCGACATTCACGAGGTGTCGATCAGCGAGATCACCATTCAATATATGGAATACCTGGATGCGATGAAGGAGCTCGAGCTCGAGGTGACGAGCGAGTTTCTCGTGATGGCGGCCACCCTCTTGGCGATCAAAAGCAAGCAGCTTCTGCCGAAGCCTCCCGTGTTCGAGGATGTCGATTACGAGGAATGGCCGGACGACGGGCTCGATCCGCGCGACGAGCTGATCCAGAAGCTCATCGAGTACCGAAAGTTCAAGCAGATCGCGGAGCAGCTGCGCGAGAAGGAATTCGAGCGCAGTCTCGTCTATTCGCGGGAGCCGGAGGATTTGACTCCTTTCATGAAGGAGGAGAAGGTCAATCCGGTCGAAGGGCTTCATGTCTCCGATCTGATCGCGGCGTTCCAGAAGGCGCTGCGGCGGGCTTCGAGACGCAACGTGGTGGCGACCGTCCAGCGGGACGAAATTTCGGTGAAGGACCGGATCCGCGACATTATGGACGTTCTCAAGCAATACGAGACGGTCCGGTTCTCGAAACTCGTTCGCGAAAATATGGACAGGCACGAAATCGTCGTGACGTTTCTGGCGATTTTGGAGCTGATGAAAATGAAGCATATCAGCTGCTTCCAGCATCGCTTATTCGACGACATCGTCATTCATTGGAGAGGAGAATCTTCGGACAGTGGATTATCCGAAATTGAAGACAGTTATTGAAGGCTTGCTCTTCATGGCAGGCGACGAAGGCCTCACGAAGAAGCAGTTGGCCGATATTTTGGAGCTGGACGCGGATCTCGCGGCCGACCTCGTATACGATCTGCAGCGCGATTTGGAGCGGGAGCGGCGCGGGGTGCAGATTGCCGAGGTAGCGTCGACCTACAGGCTTACGACGCATCCCGAGCACGCGCCCTACTTCGAGAGAATGGCTTATACGCCGACCCGCTCGCAGCTGTCGCAGGCTGCGCTGGAGACGTTGTCGATCGTCGCTTACCGCCAGCCGATCACGAGAGTCGCCATCGAGGAAATCCGCGGCGTGAAGAGCGACCGCGCGATTCAGTCGCTTGTCGCGAAGGATTTGATCGAAGAGGTCGGGAGAGCCGAGGCGATAGGGCGGCCGATCCTATACGGAACGACCAAATCGTTTTTGGACTATTTCGGCCTGCCGTCGATCAAGGAGCTTCCGGAACCGGGCAACGTCGATTTCGACGACGAGCTCGAGGAACAGACACAGCTGCTGTTCGAGCGGCTTGACGGTCGGCAGATGACAATCGAGGAAATCAAAGAATGAGATTTGACCGCCGGGTCATACTATATTCAACCATATGCGGGAAACGGAGGAAGCGGCATGACGCTCGGTTACCCTTACGGTTGGATAACGGCGGCCGGTCTCTTTTTTTTGCTTGTTTTGACGCTGATCCTCGCCTCGCCGGTTGTCATTAACGGGCATTTGCGGCGGGAAGGCAGCAACGATGACGCGGAATTAAAGATCAAAGCGTTATACGGCATCGTACGCTTCCGGTACAAGGTGCCCATTATCCAATTTACAGGCTCGACGGTGCAGTTGAAGGAACAACTATCGGCGACGAACGCAGGCATTAATACGTGGAAGCAATACACGGACGAGATCGACGCGGATAGAGTAGTTAGCGCGATCGACAAAATGAAGCTCATCTTGCAGCTGACCAAAAACTTGACCGGATGGGTCCGGCAAACGATGACGAAGGTCAGGCTCGTCGAATGGAAGTGGAACACCTCGGTCGGCACCGGAGACGCGATGTGGACGGCGATGGCGACGGGATTCGTCTGGTCGGTAAAAACGTCGCTTTTGGGCATACTATCACAGATGGTGAAGCTGAAAGCAGAGCCAGTGATGCATGTGCAGCCGATATATCAGCACCCTGCTTTTACTACGGAATGGTCATGCATAGCTCAAATCCGCTTCGGTTATGCTATCCTTGCCGGACTGCAGCTATTAGTTCGCATGAAGAAAGCGAAAGGAGGCGTCAAAGCATGGCAGAACATCCTATTCAAGGCTTAATGCAAACCGCAATGGAAAATATTAAGGAAATGGTCGACGTCAACACGATCGTTGGCGATCCGGTCCAAACGCCGGACGGCAGCGTTATTATGCCGATTTCGAAAGTCGGCTTCGGGTTCGTTGCGGGCGGCAGCGACATCAGGCTGGATGATGCCGAGCACAAGACGGTGTCGCAATCCGACGCGCATCATGCATCGGTATCCATGCCGTTCGGCGGAGGAAGCGGGGGAGGCGTATCGATTACGCCGATCGCATTTCTCGTGGTGGGCACGCACGGCGTAAGAATCGTGCCGCTTGACAATCAGACGCATCTGTTCGAACGCATGATCGATTCCGCTCCTCACGTGTTCGACAAAATCCAGTCGATGATGAAGAAGCCTTCGTCCTCGGTCTCTTACACGGATCCGACGCATACGGTCATAGCGGAAAGCGTCGACGCGAACGATCACCTCTTATGACCGAACTGCCCGAGAGGGCAGTTTTTCATTTTACGTTCCATATTTATTCGCTAAGGCCGCATGCTTTTTTTCGTCTAGAACGGCGCCTACGGGCATATACTGATTACGAAAGCGGAAGCTAGAACGCAGCGAGAGGGGCAAGAGGACAGATGTTTTGGAACAAGCTACAGCGGAATGCGGCGCTTGTGCTGCTCGTCGCTTTGCTGACAGGGACAAGCCTGGCAAGCCGCGCGGAAGCGGCTCCGGATCCATTGTACACGAACGCGAGGGCTTCGGCGCTAATCGACGTCAAGTCGGGCAGAATATTGTACAGCAGCAACGGTGACGTCTCCATGCGAATCGCCAGCCTAACGAAAATTATGACCGCCATCGTCGCCATCGAGCACGGCCATTTGACCGATATGGTGAAAACGGGCAAGCGTGCCGTCGGAAAGGAAGGCTCGTCCATTTACCTTAGGCTCGGCGAAGAGATGAGCTTATTGAATATGCTCTACGGGCTTATGCTTCGCTCGGGCAACGATGCGGCAACGGCGATCGCCGAACACGTGGGGGGCTCCGAAGAAGGCTTCGTTCATTTAATGAACGAGAAAGCGTCCTTTCTCGGACTTGCGCACACGCAATTCAAGAATCCGCACGGCCTTGACGATGAAGGTCATTATTCCTCGGCGAACGATCTTGCGAGGTTGACGGCTTACTCGCTCAAAAACGAAGTTTTTGCCGAAATCGTCAAAACGCGGGTGAAGAAGGTGCCCAATCCGCATGAGAAATGGGATTACAGCTATACGAACAAAAATAAAATGCTGGCGATGTACGAAGGGGCGGACGGCGTGAAAACCGGCTATACGAAAAAGGCGCTTCGCTGCTTGGTCAGCTCCGCGACGCGTAACGGTCAGCAGCTCGCCGCCGTTACGATTAACGACCGCGACGATTGGGCCGACCATCGCAAAATGCTCGATTGGGGCTTCGCCCATTATCCGTTAAAGCAAGTCGCCGCCAAAGGACAAGCCATTGCCGGATATCCTTACGTCGTCGGACGGGAATTCAACTATCCTCTCGAATCGCAGGAAGAAGGCGCCGTTCAGTCCAAATTGGTGTTGTACGACGCGGCGACGATGCGCTACGCGTTCGGCGAACGCGGCTTGCTCGAGTGGTACATGAACGGGCATCGAATAGGAGCCGTGCCGGTATACGATACAGGCAGCAGCAGGCTTAGCTTGCCGGAAACGACGCCGAAGTCGCTCTCGTCGTGGGCGGAATTCGAGAAAGCGTCGAAGCAAGAGGCCGATCTGGCCGATTCGATCGGCAAAGCGCTCGGCGCATTGTTTGGGACTTAGGCGCGGCAAAGCGAGGGAGACGCTTTGGACGCGCATTTGCAGTAAGGGGGAGGCTGCCGAAATGGTAAATTGGATTTGGTTGTTTTTTATCGTGGCGAGCGTCGTGGTCGCCGCGGTCAACGGAAAGATGGACGCGGTGACGCAGGCTGCCTTCGAGGGGGCGAAATCGGGCGTCACCGTCAGCTTCGGACTGATCAGCATCATGGTATTTTGGCTCGGCATGATGCGTATAGCCGAAGACGCGGGCCTGCTTCGCAAGCTTGCGGCCATGCTCGGCCCGATCGTCCGGATGCTGTTCCCGGACGTGCCTCGGAACCATCCGGCGATCGGCTATATTATGAGCAACCTGAGCGCCAATCTGTTCGGGCTTGGGAACGCGGCGACGCCGATGGGGATCAAGGCGATGCAGGAGCTGCAGAAGCTGAATCCCGACCCCGCGACCGCAACCCCCGCCATGTGCACGCTGCTTGCTTTGAACACGTCCAGCATCACGATCATACCGACGACGCTAATCGCGATTCGCATGAATTACGGTTCGGCCAATCCGGCCGAAATTATCGGCACGACGCTCGCCGCGACGTTCGTCGCGACTTCGGCGGCCATATTGGCCGACCGTTGGTACCGGCGCAAATCGCCGCCGCCGCAGGTCAAGTCCAAAAGGCGTGCCGGCATAACGACGCCGTCTCCGGACCAAGGAGGCGAGGCGGTTGTATAACTTATTCACGAACGTATCCGCTTGGATGATTCCGGCCATTATCGTTTTTATTCCGCTGTACGCCGCGCTGCGCCGCAAGGTGCCCGTATACGAAACGTTCGTCGAAGGCGCCAAGGACGGCTTCGGAACCGCAATTAACATCATTCCCCATCTGGTCGGCATGATGGTGGCCATCGGCATGTTCCGCGCCTCCGGCGCGATGGAGCTTATGCTTTCCGCCGTTCGTCCGCTATTCGATTGGATCGGAATTCCGAGCGAAGTGCTGCCGCTCGGCATCCTGAGACCGCTCACCGGCGCCGGCTCGCTCGCCTTCACGACCGATCTTATTCAAACGTTCGGGCCCGACTCGATGATCGGCCGAATCGCATCGACGATTCAAGGAAGCACCGATACGACGCTTTACGTACTAACCGTTTACTTTGGGGCGATCGGCATCCGACGTACCCGCTATGCGCTGAAGGTCGGGTTGTTCTCCGACATCGTCGGTTTTTTTGCCGCCATTTTCATTTGTTTGTACATATTCGGATAACGGCGCTTGTGCTTTGTTCCCCTTATCGTTATGATGGAGATTGAGGTGAAACACATTGGAGCGTTTACAAAAAATTTTAGCGGCGGCAGGCGTCGCGTCGCGCCGCAAATGCGAGGAAATGATTTTGGCCGGAGCGGTGGAAGTGAACGGCAAAAAGGTGACGACGCTCGGCGTGAAGGCGGACCCGGCGGCCGACGCCATTACCGTGAACGGCAAGCCGATCAAGAGCGAGAAGAAGCTTTACCTGATGCTCAACAAGACCAAAGGCGTCATTACGAGCGCCAAGGACCCGCAGGGCAGGAAAGTCGTGTCGGACTTTCTACCAGGCATTAAAGAACGGGTCTATCCGGTCGGGCGTTTGGATTACGATACGGAAGGCTTGCTAATACTGACGAATGACGGCGAATTCGCCAACTTGCTGACCCATCCGAGCCACCACGTGCCGAAGACGTACCGCGCGACCGTCAAAGGCATTCCTCACGGAACGGCGCTCGAGCAGCTTCAGAAAGGAATCAAGCTGGAGGACGGCATGACCGCTCCCGCGGAGGTGGAATATCACGACGTCGATCCCGAGAAGAACGAAGCGACGATTACGATTACGATATACGAAGGACGGAATCGACAAGTCCGGCGCATGTTCGAAGCGATCGGCCACAAAGTGACAAGGCTGAAACGGATCAAATTCGGCGAGATCGGCCTCGAATCGCTCGGCAGGGGGAAGTACAGGCATCTGACGCCTGGCGAAGTGCAGGAGCTGCTGTCAATAGCGCGCAAGACACATAAAGTTCATAAAAAGTAATCGACGGCGGCAGTTATTGCCGTCGACTTTTCGTTATAATGGAAATATTCGTGACTGTGCAGATAGAAGCAGGTGGTGATCGTAGGATGGGAAAGTCGCGTAAAACGGTGCAAATCGTCATCTTGCTCGCGGTATTGCTGATCGGCGGTTATGCGATCGGAACCGCGTTGTTCGCGGATAACGACAAGGGTCCTCTGGGGGCCGGCAGCGAACCGCCGCCATTCAAGCTGGCCGACCTTGACGGCAATTTGAGGGAACTGTCCGACTATGAAGGAAAACCTGTCGTCGTTAATTTCTGGGGGACCTTTTGCCCGCCATGCGTCAAGGAAATGCCCGAATTCGAGAGGCAATACGAGAAGTGGAAGGATCAAGGTCTCGTCATCTTGGCCATCAATTTAAGCGAGGATACGCTTACGGTCAACAATTTCGTACGCCGTTTCGAGCTTCAATATCCGATTCTCCGGGACGTGAACCGCAAGACGGAACGGAGCTACGGGCTCAAATCGTACCCGACCACGTTCTTCATTGGCCGCGACGGCAAGATCGCGGAGATTAAGGTGGGCGGCATGACGGAAGCCGAAATTGATGAACGGGTGGAACGGCTGCTGAAGACGTAGGAGGTATATTGAAGTGTCATTGGTTGAAAACACAAAGTGCGAATGCGGCCATCAGAACGCCGTCGGCACCGTGTTATGCGAGAGCTGCGGCAAGCCGCTCGATAAAAACGATCAATCGGACATGCCGCTCGAAATGCGTTACGACGGCGTAGCCCGAAGATCGCAGAAGACCAACCCGAACGTCATCGATCGGGTTTGGAATTTTTTCTCGTCGGTCAAAATCGCGATTTATTTAATCGTCCTTACGTTTTTGACGGCGATGCTCGGCACGATCTACCCGCAGGAGAATACGTTCGTCAATAACTTCGATCCGTCGGTTTATTACGAGGAAACGTACGGGCTGCCCGGCAAAATTTATTATTTGCTCGGCTTGACGCATACTTATGAATCCTGGTGGTTTATCGGACTGCTCGTCATGATCGGCACGTCGCTCGTCATCTGCAGTCTGGACCGGGTGCTGCCGCTTTACCGCGCGCTGAACAAGCAGCAAATCCGCAAGCACCACCAATTCATTCTTCGCCAGAAGACGGTATTCAAACGGCGGATCGAAGGCGAAGAGACGAAGTGGGCCGACGGTTTCGCGGCGCAGCTGAAGCGGCAGGGCTACCGCATCCACCGGGACGGAACCGCGCTGCTCGCCGAGAAGAACCGATTCAGCCGATGGGGACCTTACATTAACCATATCGGCCTCATATTGTTCCTCCTCGCCGTCCTTGCGCGCAGCATTCCGAGCTGGCAGCTGGATACTTACATTACCGTGCCCGACGGCGATACCGTGCAAATCGCGGATACGAACTACTACGTGAAGAACGAGAAGTTCACGGTCGAGTATTACAAGGACGAGGAGCTGCCGGATAAACTGAAGGGCACGGCGCGGGCGAAGCTGTTCGAGACGAAGGCGGTGCTGTACGAATGCGTAAGCAGCTGCGGCGATCCGCTTAAGGAGCCGGAGCTGAAGGAAGTGAAGCGGCATGACATCGTCGTGAACGAACCTTTGAAATATAAAGGGCTGAAGCTGTACCAATTCGATTTCGATACGACGCCTCGGCTGAATGAGGTAAGGCCGGTGCTGGTGGACAAGCAAACGGGCGATACGTACGGGCCGTTCGATCTTCCGATGAAGGATTCGGCCCCGCAGCATAAGCTTGGACCGTTTACGCTCGATTTGTACGCGAATTACATGGAATTTTCGATCGACGAGAACGGCGAACCGGTTACGTTGTCGCGCGATCCCGTGGCGCCCGCGTTTATATTCACCGTGAAGGGTCCGGGGCTCGACCCGGCGGGTGAGCCGTACTTGTACTTCCCGATGCAGAAGGACAAAGTAAAATTTTCGCAGGATGCTATAAACGCCGCAATCGCGGATAAGATTGAAATAAGGGTCGACGGCATGGAGAACGTCGATTTCTCCGAAGCGTCGACCTACTTGAACGTCAGGATGGACCGGGCGCTTCCATACGTATGGATCGGGGCCGCGTTCTCCATGCTCGGGCTGTTGATGGGCTCTTATTGGCAGCATCGGCGCATATGGCTGCGCATTGACCAGGGCGAGCTGGCGCTTGGCGCGCATACGAACAAAAACTGGTACGGCATGCGCTCGGACGTCGCCAAGGCCCTTGGCAAAACAGGGATTGCGGTAGATCCGAAGTCGCTTGATAACGGAGGGAACAACGCGTGAGTTTAGTCGATTTCAGCAGCGACGCCTTTATCGTCGCATTTTTTCTATACTGCTTCGCCTTCATGTTCTACGTCATCGCCATCGCGGGCAAAAAATGGAGCAACCGCGACCCCGAGCAGCACGAGAGACGATGGGGCCGCATCGCGTTCGGAACGTCAAGCCTCGGGCTTGCGGCCCATCTCGCGTTCTTCTTCACGCGCTGGGCGGGAAGCGGGCAAATCCCGACGAGCAATATGTACGAGTTCATGACCTTCCTCGGCATGTCGATCATGATCGCGTTCACGATCGTCTATTTCATATACCGCAAGGCGCTGCTCGGCATGTTCGCACTGCCGCTGACGGTCATTATCGTCGCCTATGCGTCCGTCTTTCCGCAAGAAGTGCAGCCGCTCATCCCGGCTCTGCAAAATGTATGGCTTAAGGTGCACGTGACGACGGCGGCGCTCGGGGAAGCGTTCTTCGCGGTCGGGTTCGCGGCCGGCCTCATGTATTTGCTGCGGGTCGTCGACTTCAAAGGAAAAACGAAGGAAGCGCGCAGATCGCAATTTTGGGTCGAATTTTCATTGTACACGATCATCGTCATCGTCGGGTTCATCTTCGCCGTTTTCGCTTTCCGCGGGGCGGGCTACGAAGCGCAATTCGTGCAGGAGCAATCGAAAATCGACACGAAGGGGATCGAGTCGACGACGACCGAAACGGTCGATTATACGCTTCCGCCGATCGTGAAGCCGTATAACAGTCAGGCGGTCAGCATCGAAAGCTTCCTCGGCATGGAAGAGCCGCTCTTCGAGGCGCCGTATTGGATGAACGGGGTCAATTCGGGCAGAAAGCTGAACACGGTCGTCTGGTCCGTTATCGCCGGTACGCTGCTGTACGGCCTGCTCAGGCTCGTCTTCCGCAAGCCGCTCGGCGCCGTTATTCATCCGGTCATGGAAGGCATCGATCCGGAAGACCTGGACGAAATCAGCTACCGGTCGATTGCCATCGGCTTCCCGATCTTCACGCTCGGCGCGCTCATCTTCGCGATGATTTGGGCGAATATCGCATGGGGCCGCTTCTGGGGCTGGGATCCGAAGGAAGTTTGGGCGCTCATTACTTGGCTGTTCTACAGCGCGTACCTGCACTTCCGCTTATCCCGCGGCTGGCAAGGGCTAAGATCTGCTTGGCTGGCCGTTATCGGATTCGTCATCGTGCTGTTCACGCTAATCGGCGTCAACCTCATCATTGCGGGTCTGCATTCTTATTCTGGCGTATAGCCAATAAGCTGAGAGGAGTCATGCTGCATGTCTGATTATTCGAGCCGGATTCTGGTTGTCGACGACGAGGAAAGAATTCGCCGTCTGCTCAAGATGTACTTGGAGAAGGAAGGCTATACGATTGACGAGGCGGAAGACGGGGAGACGGCGCTCAGACTCGCTTCGGGAACCGATTACGCGCTGATCCTGCTCGACGTCATGCTTCCCGGAATCGACGGCGTCGAGGTGTGCTCGCGGCTTCGCCAGGTGAAGGCGACGCCCGTCATCATGCTGACGGCCAAGGGCGAAGAGATGAACCGCGTGCAGGGCTTCGAGGTCGGCGCGGACGATTACGTCGTGAAGCCGTTCAGCCCGCGGGAAGTCATCTACCGGGTGAAGGCGATTCTGAGACGCTCCTCGGTGACCGCATTTCTCACGAAGGAAATGAACTCGAGCAACAACATCGTATTCCCTCACCTGGTCATCGAGCATGACGCGCATCGCGTAACGGCCGGGGGACAGGAAGTGAGCTTGACGCCGAAGGAATACGAGCTGCTGCATTATTTGGCCGTATCGCCGGACAAGGTGTTCTCGCGCGAGGAGCTGCTCAAGGACGTATGGAATTACGAATTTTTCGGCGATCTGCGCACGGTCGACACGCATGTGAAGCGGCTGCGCGAGAAGCTGAATAAAGTATCGCCGGACGCGGCCGCGATGATCACGACCGTGTGGGGCGTCGGCTATAAGCTCGAGGTGCCGAAGTAGATGAAGCTGCTTCAGCGTCTTATCGGCTTCCTGCTGCGAAGCGTGGTCGGCAAGCTATGGGCGACGATCATGCTGCTCGTTGCCGTCGTCCTGTTGATCGTCGGCGGTTTTTTGCTCCAATACGTCGACATTCTAACGTTCCAGGACGCCCACAAAGTAAAGGTGCTTTTCGTCATCACGGCGATCATCGGATTTTCGCTGTCCACTTTTTTTGCGTTCTTCTTATCGAAAAAAATTCAACAGCCGCTTCTGCAGCTGAAGGACGCGGCCGTCAAAATATCGATGGGCAACTATAGCGCCCGGGTGCATACCCGATCTTCAGACGAGATCGGCGAGCTTGCGAACGCGTTCAATCATATGACGGAGCAGCTCGACAAGCTGATCCACGATTTGAATCACGAGAAGAATCATCTCGCGAGCATCCTTCGCAGCATGGGCGATTCCGTCATCACCTTCAGCGCCGAAGGGAAAGTGATCTTGACTAACCCAAGCGCGCATCTGCTCATCGGCCAGTGGTCGAACATCGAGCAGGCATGGGACGTGCGGGAAGGCGCGGAAGAGGGGACGGTGTCTGAGGTGCCGATTCCGCTCCGCGAGCTGTTCCAGAGCGTAATGGAGGAAGGCAAGGACGCAACGGACAAAATCCATGTGCTGAGCAGCGTATGGTCGGTCGTTATGGCCCCGCTGCAGTCGGGAGGCGTCATACGCGGAGCGGTGGCGGTCATCCGCAACGTCACCGAGGAGCATAAGCTCGAGAAGCTGCGCCGGGACTTCGTGGCGAACATCTCGCATGAAATCAGAACGCCTCTCTCCATGCTGCAAGGGTACAGCGAAGCGCTGCTCGACGATATCGTCGCTTCTCCCGAGGAGCGGAAGGAGCTCGTTCAAGTCATTTACGACGAATCGCTCCGAATGGGCAGGCTCGTGAACGACTTTCTCGATGTCGCTCGGATGGAAGCCGGCCACGCGGACATGAATTTCCAAGAAGTGGACCTTAGCCATATCGTAAGAAGAGTGCACCGCAAGTTCCTTGTCTACGCGAAGGAGCGGGAAGTGAAGCTCCATGCCGATCTGCCGGAAAGCCCGCTCATCGTGAAAGAAGCGGACGAGGATCGGCTCGAGCAAGTGCTGACAAATCTGCTCGACAACGCGCTTCGGCATACGCCGTCAGGGAAATCGATCACGCTCGCCGGCAAAATAGCGAGCGTGAGCGGCAAATCGTACGTTCAGCTTCGGATCAGCGACGAAGGGCAAGGGATTCCGGCTGAAGACGTTCCTTATATATTCGAACGGTTCTACAAGGCGGATAAAGCGCGCAAACGCGGGGCGTCAAGCGGCGGAACCGGCCTCGGCCTGGCCATCGTCAAAAATTTGATCGATCTTCATCACGGACGGATCGTCGTCGAGAGCTCGGCCGGCACGGGCACGTCCTTTACGCTGCTCCTGCCTGTCGAAGCCCATCAATCCTTGTCATAGCGTTCCTCCGGGAACGCTATTTTTGTAGAACGGGGCAGATAATTCTTGTTGTTCGTGAAACAAAAGGAGCCATCCGGGTAGTCCGGATGGCTCCTTCCTTTATTAATAAAGAGTGATCTCCTTGGCCGTGTTCAATTCCGGCAATTTCGTCAATTGCTCGAGCACTTCCTTCGGCGTCGCTTTGTCGACGCGAAGCACCATGATGGCGGAGCCGCCGACAAGCTGGCGTCCGACCTGCATCGTCGCGATGTTGACGTCGTTGTTGCCGAGCAGCGTTCCGACGCGGCCGATGATGCCCGGCTTATCGTTATGCGAGATCAGAATCAAATTGCCTTCCGGCGTCACGTCTACCGGGAACTTGTCGATTTGCACGATGCGCGGCCCGTAGCCGGTAAGCAGCGTTCCCGCCACGATCCGCTCTTCCTTCTTCGTGCGGAGCGCTACGGTGACCAGGTTCGTGAAGTCCTTGGATGCATGTGATTTTTGAACGACGATATTGACGTCCCGCACCTTGGCAAGGTGTAGCGAATTCACGACGTTGACCTGCTCGGTGCCCAGGTGATGCGCAAGCACTCCGCGCACGATATATCGCGTAAGCGGCTGCGTGTCCACTTCGGCAAGCTCGCCGGCGTAGCCGACGACGATTTCGGTAACCGCGCCTTCCGTCGCCTGCGCGATGAAGCTGCCGAGCTTCTCGCCGAGCGTGAAGTAAGGCTGCAAAATGTTTTGCAGGTTTGCCGGAATCGGCGGCATGTTCACGGCGTTCATGAACGGCTCGTTGCGCAAAATATGGATGACTTGCTCGGAAACGTCGATCGCGACGTTCTCCTGCGCTTCCACCGTCGAGGCGCCTAAGTGAGGCGTAACGATGATTTTCGGATGCGTCAGGAACGGATGATCCTCGGCCGGCGGCTCTACTTCGAATACGTCGAACGCCGCGCCGGCCACGATGCCTTTGTCGATCGCATCGACGAGAGCGAGCTCGTCGATGATGCCGCCGCGCGCGCAGTTGACGATGCGCATGCCTGGCTTCATCACTTCAAATTGCGCTTTGCCGATCATGTGGCGGGTTTCCGGCGTGAGCGGCGTATGCACCGTCATGAAGTCGGCGCTGCGCACGATTTCGTCTACGGAAGCCAGCTTCACGCCGATCTTCTCCGCTCTTTCCTCTGTCATGAACGGATCGTATCCCATAATGTCCATGCCGAACGCTTTGGCGCGTTTGGCCACTTCGCTGCCGATGCGGCCCATGCCAAGAACGCCGAGCGTCTTGTTGCGAAGCTCTACTCCGAGGAACGACTTGCGGTCCCAAGTTCCGCTTACGGTTTTCATATAAGCCTGCGGAATGTGGCGGGCAACCGCCATCATCATCGCGAACGTGTGCTCGCAGGTCGTGATCGTGTTTCCGTCGGGAGCGTTAATGACGATTATGCCGCGCTGCGTGGCGGCGTCCAGATCGATGTTGTCCACTCCTACGCCGGCGCGCCCGACGACCTTCAGCTGCTTGCCGGCTTCCATGATCTTAGCCGTTACGCGCGTCTGGCTGCGGACGAGCAGGGCGTCGTATTCGCCAATGATGGCGACTAGCTCATCTTCGCTTAGACCCGGTTTTTTGTCGACCGCGATATCCGGGGCTTCGACGAGCTGCTGAATGCCCATGTCGCTGATGGGGTCCGAAACTAACACTTTAAACATTTGAAGTATGCCTCCTAGAATGGGCGAAGCAATGCTTTCGCCTAATATGTACAGAAAAACCCTCTACCCGGCACCGTTGTGCAGCAGCGGGACGAGAGTTTGATCTTCGATCGTAGGAATGAATAGGTAAGTCCAAAGCTGTCGTAATCGACTTTTCTATTTTATAGCAAGGCGGCGGACAAATGCAATGCTCAAACTTGCCGAAATGTGAAAATTTCGTTATGATTCAACCATTGTAAGCATCATTAAGCGACAGGGGAGGCGATCGTTCGTGGCCAATTGGCAAAATGTGACACCGGAAGCGCTGCTCGAAGGGTTGGGAAACGGCCGGATCGAGCCGATTCAAATAATAGATGTCAGGGAGCCGTTCGAATGGGATTATTATCATCTCGAAGGAAGCATCCCCATACCGATGAATACGATTCCGTCGCGATTAGGCGAACTCGACGATTCGAAGACGATCTACGTCATTTGCGCTCACGGCGTAAGAAGCGTCGCCGTATGCGACTTTTTGGATGAACGAGGCTACGGCGGCATCCGCAACGTCGAAGGCGGGATAGCGGCCGTAGCCTCTCTCAAAGGATTTGCGTACGATTAATTCGTCTCCGGATAGAAGAACGGCAGCTGCGGGAACAGCTCTTCCGAATAAAGGCGCGATTTGTTTTGCGTAAAGTCGCCGGGACGGACGGCGTCCGTGTTGATGAGCAGATCCACGACGGCCGTGTAGGTGCGGAGCTTCATCTTGGCCGCTTGGCCGGACGATACGAAGTCGTCGACGCGGCTGGTCAGATCCTGCGGATAATAAGCCGTCAATTTCTTGCGCGACATGAGCTGATCGGCCGTCAGCTTATTTTTGATCGTGACCGGCAGCTTCGACCAAGCGGCCAGCTCCAGCATCGCCGGCGACTTGTAGTCGGACGGGATATCCAGATCGACGGACGACGACCACTTCAGCATGGCCGAATAATAGGCTTGCTGAGCCGTTAACGCGTTCTGCGAAGCCGACAGATACGCCTGCTCCTTCTCGATGAGCTGCCTCAACTTGTTGCCGGCCGACGTTTTGGAGTTGACCGCGGCTTTCGCGGCGGCCTCCTTGAATAGCTTGAGGCTTCGGATATAGCTCACCTGCGCCTCGGCGAGCAGAGGCGACTTTTGCATGTCGACGGAGCTCGCTTCGCCGGCCTTGGTTTCGGCAAGATTCGACAACTCTTTGAACATCGAGGTTGCCGCAGCCGACGATCCTTGCGATAATTTATTCATCGCGGCGAACCATTCGGTCTGAAATTCACGGTAAGGCAAAAATACGGTATGATAAAAAGAAACCAAGTCCTGCTGCTGATAGGGACTGACGGATGCGGCGGTGCCGCTTGCGGCCTCCTCTTCCTTGGCGTATTTGGCTTCGGTCCTTTCCGTACCGATCTGGATGCCGTAGAAGAACGCGCCGACTGCGCAAACAAGCATGAATACGAAACCGACGCTGAATAACATCGCACTGGCCGTTAATTTTTTTTCCATCTCTATCTCTATCTCCTTCTATGTAAAAAAATAGGTAGTTTTGTCGATTTGTCCTCTCAGTATAGGGGAAACGGTCGAAAAAGAAAATAAGAACGTACCGGACAGGCGGGAAGCTATGAAGAAATTCGATCTGCGCAACATCCGCATCCGCAAAGTATCGGTCGACGATCTGGACGATAGGATGCTGCTCCTCAATTTGTACGGCACGCAGGCGCTTACTTTTATTATCGGATTGATATGGGTTTTATTTCAGCGCCAGAATGTGATCCATTTATTTGCCTTTCCTAAGGAAGCCGCCTTTCTATGGTGGGGAGCGGGACTTGCGGGCGCCGTTATTCTCGTCGATTTGCTTATTGCGCGGTTCGTCCCGGAGGAAGCGAGCGACGACGGGGGCGTCAACGAGCGGATATTCCGCAACCGGCCCGTCTGGCACATTGCCGTCATTTCATTCGTCGTATCGGTATGCGAGGAGCTGCTGTTCAGAGGGGCCGTGCAGCATGCGATCGGTCCTTATTGGACGAGCATCGCGTTTGCCGCGATCCACGTCCGCTACTTGAGGCACTGGATCCCGACCGGGCTCGTCTTCTCCATCAGTTACGGGCTGGGCTACATTTATTTGGAGACCGGCTCGATCTGGGCGCCGATCATCGCGCACTTCATCATCGATTTCGTCATGGGGTTAATCATCAAATTCAGGAGGGAGTCATGAGCAGGAAAGAAAGGTTTGGCCGTTCCTCGGCGTCCAAGCGGCATGAAAAGGCGGCAGCGCCGCACGATCAAGGAACGGAGTCCCAAGCAGGAGAGTCGCTGCCGCCGCGACGCCTGAAGTTTCCGTCAAGCGCGCAAAAAGTAACGAAGTGGTATTATAATTTGTTATTTCTGCTATTTGTTTGCCTGGTCAGCGGTTTGTTCTGGTACGGCCTCAAATTCAGCGAGTAACGTCGACTTCGATCTCGCCGGGATCGATGAACGCGTAGCCTTTGCCCGTCAGCCGGGTTAACAGCTCATCCAGCGCGTCCGCGGTCCATGGCAGCTCGTGCATTAATATATTAGCGCCGGGATGAAGCTGCTCCAGCACGTTGCGGATCACTTCCTCCGGTTTGTCCCTCGCCGACCGATCCCAGTCGAGGGAGCCGTTCGACCACGTCATGTACAGCATGCCGTGGTTTTTTGCGATCCGGCGCACGACATCCCCGCCCGAACCGTACGGGGGGCGGAAGAACAGCGGCTTCTCGCCGATAAGCGATTCGACCTCGGCTTGCAAGTCGCCGATTTGCCGCTCCACGGTTTCTTCGGATTCCTTTTTCAAATCGATGTGGTCCCATGAATGGTTGCCGATCGCATGCTCCCTCTCGTGGATCAGCTTCAGCAGCTCCGGGTTTTGCTTGACGCGGTAACCGTTCACGAAAAAGATCGCCTTGGCCTTATGCTTGTCGAGCGTGTCCAGCATGCTCCGCAGCACGGCCTCGTCCTTCGGGCCGTCGTCGAACGTCAGAAGAACCGCTTTCTCGGCAATCCCTTCCTCCGTCGGAACGAAGCGGAATGCGTCCGTCATCCGGTATCGATTCGTCCGCGGCGCGACTTCGGCGGCTTGATCGGGCTCGATCGAAGCATCTGCGCCGGTCGGGCTTTCCGTCCCGGCAGGTGCGGGAGTCGTAGCGGCCGGCGTGGCGTCGGCCGGAACCGCAATCGGCGCTCCCCTTTCCCCGTCAGCGGCTTCGCCGCCGCAAGCGGCCAGCGAAATGCCGGTCAGCAGGAGCGCAAGTACTAGCGAGCAGCTTTTTATCATTGTGGCCTCCGTTTATCGAGAGATGCGACATTCGCGCGTAAACGACATCATTGTATCATATTTGCCCGGCGCGGGGACTAGAATGATTTCCTTATTTTATATGGAATGGCGGCAACGGACCGCGGCCAAAATAATGATTGTAAACGATAAAGGAAAGAGGTGTCCGCCATCATGAGGTTAAGCGGATTGTTAGTTGGAGGATTACTCGGGGCGGCTGCGACGGTGTACCTTTCCAAAAGGAGGCCCGGGGCCGTTGCCTGGGCGGGCCATGCGCTGTCGGACGTCAGCTCGAGAATCGCGCGCAAGTCGATGTCCAAAATCATGAACAACAACTGGAAAGAAGAGGCCGTGACCATGGCCCCAAAGCATTCAGACGATACCGCCGCAAAATCAGAAGCCGCCTGGGAACAAATTGAGGCAATCGTAGAGAGCGATCCCGCCGTTAAGCGGGAGGCGGAGAAGATTAAAGCGGAATCGTCTTCCATCTCGCATTAAAAGGCAATTCGGCGGGGACGGAATCGTCGGTTCGCGGCGCGGAAAGGCGCAGCGGACATACGATTCTTTTTTTTGCTCATTATAAGCCATTATTAGTGCAATCAACGAACAGACGTGATAAAGTAATTACATAGCACGATTTGATCATCATTGATCACATCTGACTACAAAATTTCATACGCTGTTACAACAGATGCTGCAGAGGAGGATCCTGTCATGAAAATCGAACGGCTAAGTCAGGACAAGATACGGATTTTCTTGACGTTCGACGACCTGCTGGAACGGGGGATCCAGAAGGAAGACATGTGGCGCGAAATTCCGAAGGTTCACGAATTGTTCAGTGAAATGATGGATCAAGCATATAGTGAACTTGGATTCGACGCAAGCGGACCGTTAGCGGTCGAAGTGTTCGCCCTCCCCGCGCAAGGCATGGTGGTGATTGTCACTCGTGGCAAAATGAACGCTCATGATGGTGAACGTTCAACCGAAGATGACGACACGGAAGACGAAATATACGAGATGGAAGTTACGCTCGAGCAAAGCGACGTTGTGATGTATGCCTTTCGGGAATTCGAGGACGTCATATCGGTATGCAAGCAATTGCAGGCGTCCGCGTTGACGGATGACGGAAGGTTATATTTCTACAACGGTAAGTATATACTTGCATTAGAGCCTGCGCTCATCGATTCTTCGAGGCATAACGCCGTCATCGCTCTGCTAGCCGAATACGGCGAGGCGACCTCGGTTACGTACGCCATGCTGGAGGAATACGGTAAAGTGATTATGCCCGAAGCGGCTATTCGGGAAATTTGTAATCATTTTAAATATTAAGTCTGGCTTGCCTCTACAGGAGCATCTGCGGAATTGCTGATTCCGCACGATGCTCTTCTTGCATATATCCATTCGGAATCGGCTCGAATACGACGGGGGAAAGGCGCTCATATTAGATGTAGACAAAGGCGGTGAATGTATGAGCAACCATGGAGCAAGCGATGTGTTGCATTCCACTCAGATCGTTATCGAACAAGCGCTCCTTAGGCTAGGCTACGATCAGACGATTATCGATTTCCTCAAGGAGCCGATGCGGCTTCTGTGCGTGCGAATTCCGGTAAGGATGGACGACGGGACGACGAAAGTATTCACCGGTTACCGGTCCCAGCACAACGATGCCGTCGGGCCGACCAAAGGAGGCGTCCGCTTCCATCCGGACGTAACGGAGAACGAGGTCAAAGCGCTCTCGATTTGGATGAGCCTAAAATGCGGAATTGCCGATCTTCCTTACGGCGGCGGCAAAGGCGGGGTCATTTGCGACCCGAGGACGATGTCGTTCCGGGAACTGGAGCGGCTTAGCCGCGGCTATGTCCGGGCGATCAGCCAGATCGTCGGACCGAACAAAGACATTCCGGCCCCGGACGTCATGACCAATTCGCAGATCATGGCGTGGATGATGGACGAATACAGCCGGATCCGCGAATTCGATTCCCCGGGGTTCATTACGGGCAAGCCGCTCGTGCTCGGCGGTTCCAAGGGGAGAGAGACCGCGACGGCGAGAGGCGTCGTCATCATGATTCACGAGGCGCTGCGGCTGAAGGGAATCGCGATGAAGAACGCGAGAATCGTCATTCAGGGCTTTGGAAATGCCGGCAGTTACCTTGCCAAATTCATGCATGAGGCCGGCGCGCGCGTAATCGCTATTTCCGACGTGCACGGCGCGTTGTATAATGAAGAGGGTCTCGATATCGAATATTTGCTCGACCGCAGGGATTCCTTCGGCAATGTGACGAATTTATTTCCGAAGTCGATCTCGAATGCGGAGCTGTTAGAGCTGGAGTGCGACGTACTCGTTCCGGCGGCGATCGAGAACCAGATTACGGAGCATAACGCGCCGAACGTGCGCGCGGCGATCGTGGTCGAGGCCGCTAACGGGCCGACGACGCTGGAAGCGACGAAGATCCTAACGGACAGAGGGATATTGCTTATTCCGGATGTCCTTGCCAGCTCCGGCGGCGTCATCGTCTCCTATTTCGAATGGGTGCAGAACAATCAAGGCTATTACTGGGATGAACAGGAAGTCGACGACAAGCTGAAAGTGATGATGATTCGCGGCTTCGAGCACGTGTATGAAATACACCGCACCCGGAAGGTCGACATGCGGCTTGCCGCTTACATGGCCGGCGTACGCAAGATGGCCGAAGCCGTCCGCTTTCGCGGCTGGGTGTAGAAAGCAGGGGAGATATTGGTGTTGTTTTCCGTAATGACGGCGGCGGTGGCGCCAGGCGTTTCGCTGCTTACTTACTTATATTTGAGAGACCGCTACGATGCCGAACCGATCCATATGGTTGTCAAGATGTTCGTGCTCGGTATACTGGTGGTCGTCCCGATCATGGTCATCCAGAGGGGACTTGAACTATGGCTCGGCGACCATAACGTCGTATTCGCTTTTATTCAGTCGGCGGGCGTCGAGGAATTCGTCAAGTGGTTCGTCCTGTATCACGTCATATACAACCATACGGAATTCGACGAGCCGTACGACGGCATCGTGTACGCGGCTTCGATATCGCTCGGCTTCGCCACGCTGGAGAACGTCCTGTACGCCATCTATTCGCCGGCTACGTTCGGCACTTTGCTCGTCCGGGCGCTGCTGCCGGTATCCGGCCACGCGCTGTTCGGCATTATGATGGGCTACTATTTGGGCAAAGCGAAATTCGCCTCCAAGCGGCAATGTCGCATGTTTCTCGCAATCTCGTTCGCGCTGCCGCTGCTGCTTCACGGTTCGTACGATTGGATCATGCTGACGAGCCGTTCGAACTGGATGTGGTTCATCATCCCGTTCATGATCGTTCTGTGGATTTGGGGGCTGCGCAAGATGAATCACGCCAACTCGCGATCGCCATTCCGGTTCGTCGCGCGGGAGGACGAGATTAAACTGTAGCGTTTCCGTCTATACTGTCCAATTAGAGGGGCGTCCGCAGCGGCGGCGCTCCATTCTTTCGGCTGGAGGTAGGTATGGAAGCGGCAAGAATCAAGGTGACGATCAGGTGCAACGTATGCGGGGAGAAGTTCGTCCTGCGCGGCCGGAGGGACAAAGGTACGATCGATACCGGCTTTAAGCAGTGCATCTGCAATAACGCGAACGATTTGGAAATCGAGGAACATAGCGTCTACTGAAATGGCTTTAGCCGTTTCGCTTGTTCGTTCGCCGGGTACGCAATCGAATAGAAGGATGCATAAAGCTCCCTTGGGCAAACCAAACTAAAACCAGGTTTTGCACAAGAAAGGAGCTTTTGTGTTATGTACTATCGACTCAGTTCGATTATGTTCCCCATTATGTCCCTCTTGTTTTTGGGCGCGATCTATTGGGGCTACCAGGAGCATCAGGAGAAAAACTCGATCTTGATCAAGGCCGAGAACCAGTACCAGCGCGCGTTCCACGACCTGACCTATCACGTCGAGCAGCTGCACCAGCAATTGGGCAATACGCTTGCCGTCAACTCGACCTCTCAGGGCTACCACCGCAAAGGACTTGTCAATGTGTGGCGGTTAACGAGCCAGGCGCAGAACGAAATCAACCAATTGCCGTTAACGCTGCTACCTTTCAACGAAGCGCAGGATTTCCTGTCGCATATTTCCAACTTCGCTTACAAGACGGCGGTCCGGGATTTGACCAAGCAGCCGCTTACGCAGGATGAATTCAAAACGATGAAGACGCTGTACGCGAAATCCGAGGAAATTTCGAAGGATTTGCTCGGCATGCAGCAATCGGTGCTGGCCAACAATTTGCGCTGGATGGACGTCGAAATCGCGCTTGCATCCGAGCAATCGAACAACGACAACGCGATCATCGACGGCTTCAAGACGGTGGACAAAAAGGTAAGCGAATACCCGGAAATCAATTGGGGACCTTCGGTGACGAGCATGTATCAGAAGCGGACGATCAGCATGCTGAGCGGCACGCTGGTTACGGCCGAGGAAATTAAGAAGCGTGCCGCGGAGTTCAGCAATTCGAATGAATCGGAGGTACGTGTCGTCGAAAACGGAAAAGGAACGGAATACGCGTCCTATTCGGCCACCGTCGAGAAAGGCAATGACGGCAAGCTGCAAATGGACTTTACGCAAAAAGGCGGACAGTTGATCTGGTTCATGAATTCGCGCGACATCGGAGACAAAAAAATCGATCTCGACAAAGCGAAAAGCTCCGCGGACGCGTTTCTTAACGAGCACGGCTTTGACGGGATGAAGGCGATCAGCTACGATTTGTTCAACAATACCGGCGCGTTTACCTATGTCGGCGTGCAAAGCGGCGTTCTCATCTACCCGGAGAAGCTGACGGTCAAAGTCGCGCTCGACAACGGCGAGCCGGTCGGCCTTCAGGCGAACGATTACGTCTATGAGCACCATAAACGGAAGCTGCCAAGCCCGATCATCAAGAAACCCGATGCCCGCAAAGCGCTAAATCCGGAGATGAAGGTGCAAAGCGAGCAGCTGGCGCTGATCGACAACGAATTGGGCGAAGAAGTGCTTTGCTACGAGTATACCGGCCGCATTAACGGATCGCTGTACCGCGTCTATATCAATTCGGAAACCGGCCTCGAGGAAATGATCGAAGAAATGTCGCCCTTCGATTCAAAGGCCGCGGCGAACCAATAACCGAATGACAAGTTGACGATCAGGCTCCCCTCAAACCGGCGCTTACGTGTTATAATGGCATGTAAATGGGAGGGGAGCCACTTTGTTGCCGAAGTTAAACCAAATGCTGCACTATCAGATCGCTTCTTCCGATGCCGAGGAAGCCGCGATCGCCTATAAATCCCGAATAGCCGACGAGCTTGAGGACGGGTTCCTGATCGAGATGCCGATCAGCGAGAAGACGGGCCGCTACAAGCGGCTGTTTCTCGGCGACGAGCTCTCGATGTATTTCGTCTCCGAGGACGGAATCAAAAATTATTTCGATTCTCATGTGACGGGCTTCAAGGAGGACGGCATCCGCCTCGTCAAAATCCGCAAGCCCGATCCGGACCGGATCGCGAAGGTTCAGCGCCGCAGCTTTCTGCGAGTCGGGGCCGAGCTGGATCTTGCGGTCAAGCTGTCGAGCCACGTCCGCTTCGTCTGCAAAACCGACGATGTCGGCGGCGGCGGCATTTCTTTCGTTTGCGACGGAAAATGGCCGCTTGAACAGGGGCAAACGCTGGAATGCTGGCTGCTGCTCTCCTACCGCAACGGCAGTATCGAGCACGCGCCGTTCAAGGGAGAAATCGTACGCGTCGCGGAGCTGGATATCGGCAGGAAGCAGGCCATGATCAAGTTCGTCAGCATTAACGACTCGGAGAGGCAGAAAATTATCCGGTACTGCTTCGAGAAGCAGCTTGAAACGCGCAACCGGTAAATGAATAAATTCGCCGCTTAATGGAAAACTACCCAATAAGGGAGGCGGATGTTTGAAGGATGCGCAAATTATCGCTAAAAAAGAAAAACCGGAAGCAGCTTATCCGATTGACGGACGAAGTAAGCGCCGTTCTACGGAAAATTATTATTTCGCTGCTAATTCTGCTGATTTGCTCGCAGGCGGCGCTGCAAATTGATAGCGTTCGCCGCGTGATTACGGGCGTGGATCGGTGGGAAGGAACCCGCTTAAACTGACGCCCGGCTTTTGCATCTGGGGTTATAGTGTGGTATAATTTTCACGTTCGCAGGCAATGCCTGCTTTTTTCTTGAGAGGTTTGCGTCGCATCCGTCATGCATTCAGCCAGCCGTCTCTACATAAAAAGGGGGTTGACCTTACGTGATGCATCACGAAGGCGACGATTTTCGCATGAATATCGCGATTGACGGGCCGGCAGGCGCGGGCAAGAGCACGGTTGCGAGAAAGGTCGCCGAGCAGCTTGGCTATGTGTATATCGATACGGGCGCGATGTATCGGGCCGTTACTTTAGGCGCGCAGCGCGCAAGCATTACGCCAGACCAGCCGACCATGCTGGCGGAGTTGGTCCGATCGATGAAGATCGAGCTGGCTCCCGGCAAGGAAGGTCAGTCCGTATTCGTGAACGGAGAGGACGTCACATTGCAGATCCGCTCTCGCGAAGTAACGCTTCAAGTATCGCATATCGCGGCCAACGAGACGGTCAGGGAAGTTCTGGGGCAGATGCAGCGCAATCTTGCGGCACGCAAGGGCGTTGTCATGGACGGTCGCGACATCGGCTCGAACGTGCTGCCGGAAGCCGAACTCAAAATTTACCTGACGGCCACCGTCAAGGAACGGGCGCTCAGGCGCTACCGCGAAATCGAAGGTAGCCAGAACGTAACGCTCGAGCAGCTCGAGAAGGAGATCGCCGAGCGCGACAATCTGGACGAGCAACGCGAAATATCGCCTCTCATATGCGCTTCCGACGCCGTTGTCCTGGACAGCACGGGCATGACGATCGAAGAAGTAATCCGGGCAATTGTTCAGCTAAGCCGAACCAAATTGGCGGAGGCGAAGTAAACTATGTTATACGTCCTTTTCCGTTTTCTTCTTCGCTGCATTTACACGCTACTGTTCCGGCTCGAAGCGATCGGCACCGAGAACATTCCGGCGAACGGCCCGGTCATCCTGGCTTCCAATCACTTAAGCAACTTCGATCCGCCGACGGTCGGGGTAAAGGTGGAGCGCAAAGTCCATTTCATGGCCAAAGAGGAATTGTTCAACATTCCGGTATTCGGCTCTTTGATCCGCGCCTTCGGCGCATTCCCGGTCAAACGGGGCGGCGTAAGCAAGGACGCGATCAAATCGGCGATCGCGCTGCTCAAGGAAGGCCGCATGATGGGCATATTTCCGGAAGGATCGCGCAACAACCAGTCCGGCGCGGCCAAGAAGGGCGCCGCGATGATCGCGGTTCGAAGCGGGGCCGCCGTCGTTCCCGTAGCCATTGTCGGCCGCTACAAACCATTTAGCAAAATCAAAGTCTGTTACGGCGAGCCAATCGATCTAACCGCCATTATTGAACAATCATCGCCGGATATGCTTGACCAAGTAACGGACGCGATTATGGCACGCATTCGCGCGCTAGCCGAGAGGCATCGTTAATTTACGTTTTAAATGCCGTTCGCGTCTTATCGCACGGACGGATTTAAATAAAGTTGGGGTATGAACTGAGGAGGTTATTTCAATGTCAGAAGAAATCAATGTGCAAGAATCCGCAGCGGAGGAAGTAAGCCAAGACGCTATGGATAATTTCGTGTCTTTGAAGAAAGGCGATTCCGTCAAAGGAACGATCGTCAAAATCGAAGATAACCAAGCTTACGTGAGCCTTGGATATAAATATGACGGCGTTATTCCGATCCGCGAGCTCTCCGCCGTCGCGCTGGAGAACGCGACGGACGCCGTTCAAATCGGTCAAGAAGTCGAGCTGAAGGTCGTCAGCATCAACGACGACAAGGAAAGCCTTGTGCTCTCGAAGCGTCTCGTCGACAGCGAGAAAGCTTGGGACCAGCTGCAGGAACGCTTCGACAGCGGCGAAGTATTCGAAGTTGCCGTCGCCGACGTCGTAAAAGGCGGATTAGTCGCGGACGTGGGCGTACGCGGATTTATTCCGGCTTCGATGGTCGAGCGCCACTTCGTCGAAGACTTCTCCGACTACAAGGGCCGCACGCTTCGCGTTAAAGTGAAGGAAATCGACCGCGAGAACAACAAGGTCATCCTTTCGCAGAAGGAAGTGCTCGACGCGGAATACGAGCAAAACAAACAGCAAATCATGGCTTCCCTGCAAGCGGGGCAAGAGCTTGAAGGCACCGTTCAGCGTCTTACGCCGTTCGGCGCGTTCGTCGATATCGGCGGCATCGACGGCTTGGTGCACGTATCCGAGCTATCCTGGCAGCATGTTGCCCATCCGAAGGATGTCGTATCCGAAGGACAGTCGGTGCGCGTGAAAGTGCTTAAAGTCGATCCTGCCGCAGGCAAAATCAGCCTCAGCGTCAAAGCCGCTCAGCCAGGTCCTTGGGATACGGCGGCAGGCCAATTCGCAACAGGCGACATCGTTACGGGTACCGTTCGCCGTCTCGTGCCGTTCGGCGCGTTCGTCGAAATCGCTCCGGGCGTTGAAGGACTCGTTCATATTTCTCAAATCGCTCACCGCCACATCGGCACGCCTAACGAAGTGCTGAAGGAAGGCCAAGAAGTTCAAGCGAAGATCCTTGACTTCAATCCTGCCGAGAAGCGCGTTAGCCTGAGCATCAAAGAAACGGAAGAAGCGCCCGAGCAGCCAGCTCCGAGCGCCAGATCCGAAAGAGCGCCGCGCGCTCCGAAGATCGAGAAGATCGATAACCCTAACGTAAGCCTAAGCAACGAAAGCATGAGCTATTCGCTCGCTGAACGCTTCGGCGACAAATTGAAAAACCTGAAATAGGCCGGCATACGGATAAGGAGCTATTGCTGCGGGAAACCGCAGGAATAGCTCCTTTTTTTTGGCGCATAATAGGGTGACAAGAGGTGATATTCGGATGAACCCGGGTTTTATGTCCTTATGGATCATGCTCATTATGATCATCTTGCTCGCGACCGGCTGGAAGCCATATCTCGCACCCGACTTAAGCAGGCCGGCGATGACCTTGTTCGGTATCGTTATGCTCGCCCTTCTTCCCGTGTCCGCCTGGTGGTCCCCCATGCGCGAATCGATGCACGTCGGCATCCACGTCAGCGTATGTTTTTTGCTGCTGGCCGGCCTGCTTGCTTTCTGGGGAGAAGAGCAGTGGAGCTACAAAAGCTATTTGGCGTTATGCGCCATTATGATCGCCGTCATCTGGGGCTTCGTCCGCAAAATTTACAGCTACGATCCCGTCTTCTATTGGCTTGGTCCGGTGTGGGACGCCCCTTTGCTAGCCGGCGTGCTCTGCGGCGCATTCTCCTCGTCCGCAAAGCATCAATTCGGCATGCTCATATGGGGCGCCGTGCTGGGCGAATGGCTAAACACTCTGCTTCAAGCCCGCGGCTATACGGCATGGATCGGCACCTTGTCATGGTGGGACGGCTTCTGGATCGCCGTCGCGACGGCGCGTTTGTTCGCGTTCGCGCTTAAGCTGCTTCGAGCCGCCTTGTCCAAGCTCGGCATTCTGTTCTGGCACATGAAAGGGGGACGATCCTCGTAATGGACCACTTTTTCATTCAAAATAAGCATTTGGTCGGCGTGCTGCTCGGCATCGCGCTAGGCATTATTTCGCGTTTGCTCATGCTAAGAACGGATTATCGACAGTATCCGACCTATCCGCACGGCAGGATCATCCATATTTCGCTAGGCGTAATCGCTGCCGCGCTTGGGGCCGTAGCCGTGCCCGCGCTCTTCAACAAGGACTATACGGCTATTACGTTTTTGACGCTGGCGGCACAGCAATTTCGCGATGTCCGGAAGATGGAGCGGGAGACGCTGACCAAGATCGACGATCTGGAGCTTGTCTCCCGCGGCTCTACATATATTGAAGGGATTGCGATGGTATTCGAAGGACGCAACTATTTGGTCATCATGACGGCGCTGCTGACGAGCCTATTCGCCGTTCTGATTAACGTATGGGCGGGTATCGCGGCGGGGTGCCTGGCGCTGCTGCTGGTCGAGAAACTAAAGTCGGGCAAGTCCGTATCTCATATTGCGCGCGTGGAGAAGGCGGCGGTCCGCGTCGACGGTCCGGATCTATACGTGGACGATATTTATATCATGAATGTCGGTTTGAAGGCGAACCAGGAAATCATCGCCGAGCGGGGCATGGGCTTCGTCTTGACGCCGCATAACGCGAACGGCAAAGTCACCTTGAGCAATCTCGGCCAGCGGCAAGCGATTCTCTACGATCTCGCGACCATTCTCGGCGTCTACCGCGATTCCGGGGAGCCGATGCTCATCCCGTTGTCCAAGCTGGACATGAAGGACGGTCGTCTGGCGGTGTTTTCGCTGCCGCAAGAAGCGGACGAGAACAAGGGCAGGCAAGTGATCATGCGCGTGCCGATTCTGGAATCTGCAGTTCGCATGCCGACGGAAGCGTCGGTAAACCGGAAGGGGGCTGGCGAAAATGGCTGAAATCGTCGCGGTCGTATCGTTGCGCGCGGATGCCGTAGGCGGAGGAGCGCCAATATTTATTGTGCCGGACGAGCAAAAATTGGAGGAAACTTCGTTCCTTTTGGAGAAGATTTTGGATGCAAGCGCGCATAACCTCAAGAACGGGACGATTATACTAGTCGATAGACGGTAATATGAAAAGTTAGCCAAGAACGCACTTTTTTGCTATGATGATAATCGTGAGTATTTTTGAAGGAGTGGAAAACAAACTATGGCAAGACCCGTTATCGCTATCGTAGGGCGTCCGAACGTGGGGAAATCGACCATATTTAACCGAGTCATCGGAGACCGCCTTGCAATTGTTGAGGATAAACCGGGTGTCACGCGGGATCGGCTGTATGGCACTGGAGAGTGGAACGGCAAGCCGTTCAGCATCATCGATACCGGCGGAATCGAAATCGACGGCGAAGATGAAATCATGAAATCCGTCCGCATGCAGGCCGAGCTTGCCATCGAAGAAGCGGACGTTATCATTTTTATGGTCGATGCCAAGAGCGGCTTGACGCACGCGGACGACGAGGTCGCGCAGATGCTGTTCCGTTCGCGCAAACCCGTCGTCGTGGCGGTCAACAAGGTCGACAATGAAAGCCGAATGGACGAAGTGTACGAATTTTACGGGCTCGGCTTCGGGGAGCCGATCGCGATTTCCGGCTCGCACGGCATCGGAATCGGGGATTTGCTTGACGCCGCCGTCGAGAAGCTGCCGGAATTGACGGACGACGGCTATGACGAGGACGTGATCCGCGTCGCGCTGATCGGCCGACCGAACGTCGGCAAATCGTCGCTCGTCAACGCGCTTCTCGGCGAAGACCGCGTTATCGTCAGCAACGTCGCGGGTACGACGCGGGACGCGATCGATACGCCGTTCGAGCGGGACGGACAGCGCTACGTTCTGATCGACACCGCCGGCATGCGCAAGCGCGGCAAGGTGTACGAGTCGACCGAGAAGTACAGCGTCATGCGGGCGATGAAGGCGATCGAGCGCGCCGACGTGGTGCTTGTGCTTATTAACGGCGAAGAGGGCATCATCGAGCAGGACAAGCATATCGCGGGCTACGCCCATGAAGCGGGCAAAGCTTCGATCTTCGTCGTGAACAAATGGGATGTGGTCGAGAAAAACGATAAAACGATGCAGCATTTTACGCAAAACATCCGCGATCATTTCTTGTTCATGTCGTATGCGCCGATCGTTTACTTGTCCGCTTTGACGAAACAGCGCTTACAAAAGCTGCTGCCCGTCGTCAATCACGTATCGGAGCAGCATGCGATGCGGATTCAGACGCATCTGCTTAACGACGTCGTATCCGACGCCGTCGCGATCAACCCTCCGCCTTCGGACAAAGGGAAGCGGCTGCGCATCAATTACGTGACGCAGGTGTCGACCAAGCCGCCTACGATCGTCGTGTTTGTCAATGATCCGGAGATTATGCATTTTTCTTACGAGCGGTATTTGGAGAACAAAATACGCGCCGCATTCGATTTCGAAGGAACGCCGATACGAATATTTTCACGTCGTAAGTCCGAGGAAGATTAGGGGAGAGTCAGCTTGTTGAATGATGTAATAGCGATAATCGTCAGCTATTTGTTAGGTTCGATTTCCTTTAGCATCGTCATTGCCAAATGGGTGAAGGGCATCGATATTCGCCAGCACGGGAGCGGGAACGCGGGAGCGACCAATACGCTGAGGGTGCTCGGCAAAGGGCCGGGCATACTCGTGTTTTTGCTCGATATCGCCAAAGGCGTCGGGGCGGTATGGATCGGGCACGGCCTCGGCGGGAACGAGTGGATTCCCGTCCTGTGCGGGGTTGCCGCGATCGCGGGCCATAACTGGCCGGTTTGGTTTCGTTTCAAAGGCGGCAAAGGCATTGCGACCACCGTCGGCGTCATCGCGACGCTCGCTTTCGTCCCCGCCCTTATCGCGGGGGTTGTCGCGATTGCCGTCATTGCCGTTACCCGATACGTATCTTTGGGTTCGTTATTGTTCGCCGCCCTCACGCCGGTATTCATATCCATCTTTTATTATTCCTTGCCTTTGCTGTGCGTAAGTTTGCTCATCTGCGTATTCGCGTTCGTGCGTCACCGGACGAACATCGTCAAGCTGCTGCAAGGAACCGAAAACAAGCTGGGCGCGAAGAAGGGAACGTGAACGAGAGCATGTCAAACCAACATCAATCGACGGATAAGCGCGCGGCCGTACTCGTAGCCGGGAGCTGGGGCACCGCCCTCGCGTCGGTTCTTGCGGCCAACGGCTACAAGGTTATGCTGTGGACGCGGAGCGAGGATCAGGCTAAGGGCATCCGAGAGACGGGGGAGAACGGACGTTTTCTGCCGGGCGTAAAGCTTCCTGAGAATATTCATGCCGTTACCGACTTGAAAGAAGCGCTTGGCGGCGCGGAGCTCGCCCTCTTCGTCGCGCCGTCTGGCGCCATGAGAGAAGTCGCGAGACAAGCGGCTCCATACCTGTCGCCCGATACGCTCGTCGTGCATGCAACGAAAGGGTTCGAGACGGATACGCTCAAGCGGATGACGACGGTATTGTCGGAGGAGCTCGGGCGAAGCGCCGACGAGCTCGTCGTGCTGTCCGGACCGAGCCACGCCGAGGAAGTGATCCGAAAGCTGCCGACGACCGTCGTCGTCGCTTCGGCGAATATCCGGGCCGCGGAACAGGCGCAGGATGCGCTGATGAACACGGATTTCCGCGTATATACGAATCCCGACGTCGTCGGTGTCGAGGTGGCCGGCGCCATCAAGAACATTATCGCCCTCGGAGCGGGCTTGTCGGACGGTCTGCAATTCGGGGATAACGCGAAGGCGGCGCTCTTGACGCGCGGCCTGGCGGAGATCGGCAGGCTCGGGGCCGCGATGGGCGCGAATCCGCTGACGTTCGCCGGGCTTGCGGGCGTCGGCGACCTCGTCGTCACGAGCACGAGCAAGCATAGCCGAAATTGGCGCGCGGGTTCGATGCTGGCCGACGGAACGCCGCTGGACGAGGTGCTGAGCCGAATGGGCATGGTCGTCGAAGGCGTCAAAACGACGAGGGCCGCTCACGAGCTGGCGAAGCGCTACGAGGTCGAAATGCCGATTACGGCGCAGCTGTACGAGGTGCTGTTCGCGGGCAAGGCGCCCAGGACGGCCGTCGAGCATTTGATGGGCCGGCTGCGCACGCACGAAATCGAGGAGCTTGTATAAGTACAAGTGCCTACACCAATCGAATACCCACCTCATATGATGCAAGGAGTCTTAACTTAGAGCATCCCGGAGGTGTAGAGTATGTCGAAAGACTTATCCAAGGACGTGCTTCATGCGATAAACAAAAAAACCGGCAAAAACATTACCGAAAATTCGGTCAAAAAAATCGCGAGCGGCGTAACGGCTTCGACGATGCAGGACGAAGCGGAGCTGCGCAAGCTGATCAAGCAAGTATCGGAAATGGCGAACGTCAAAGTCGCCGAATCGACGATCAACGATATCGTGAAAGCCGTAAAAGCGACGGGCATGAACACGTCCAGCATGGAATCGATCATGAAAATGATGATGAAGAAATAACATAGGCGCGGCAAAAGCGGGAAAACGGTCCGAAGCTTCATTCGGCGCCGGGCTCTGTCGGCTTTTGTCCTTTTTTTTGCTCGGTGTTATAATGGGCTAGAACTTATTATGCTTTAGATTAGGAGAATGGTATCGGAATGGACGCAATGACGAAAATGTGGGTCTCGCTGTTCGGGATCGGAATGATGGCGGTCGCCGCTTTGCTAATTACGTTTGCCAGGCGGAAGACGAAAGGAATCGTGAAGTTTGTCCTGTCGCTGATCGCGTTCCTGGCTCTCGGAATCGGATTTATATGCGGATTAATATCCATTATTTAGCAGATATACATACAGGTTAGACAGACAAACGAACAGAACGTAAGGGAGAGTTTGGCGCTGATGATCGAATTAAAGGGTAGAACCAAAACAGCCGTGGTGGAAGCGGAAGCCGGCATGTCGCTTCTGGATCTGGCATTGAAGCACGACGTCGATTGGAGCTTCTCCTGCGCCCGCGGCACATGCGCCCGCTGCCGCTGCCTCGTGACGGAGGGCGGGGACCAGCTCGAAGGCATTACGGACGAGGAATGGGACCGTCTCGAGCCGGAGGAGTTCGAGGAAGGCTATCGGCTGGGCTGCCAGGCCGTCGTCAAATCGGGAGACGCGCGGATATCCGCCGCGAACAAGCCGTATTTTTAAAACGAAGGAAGTGCCGGCGATGACAGATAACGAACCCATCCATGAAGCGTTGGCCGCCATAGTACACGCCACGGCATCCCCGGGCGCAAGCTGGGTCGTCGGCGGGAGCGCCGGATTAATGCTGCGCGGCTTGCCGCTCGCAGCCGAGCCGCGCGATTTGGACATTTATTGCGACGACGAGGACGTCGCTTTGATCTACGAGGCGCTGCGCCAATACGCGGTAGATGAACCGGAGCTTAGCGTTACCGGCATGTATCGCTCGAGATTGTGCCACTTTCATATTAAAGGCATTCAGGTCGAGCTGGTCGGCGGCTTTCAAGTAACCGCCGACGGCTGCCGTTACGTAACGGACGTGAAGAATTTACTTATTCCTTATGGCGACGTCGTTTCCTTCGGGGACGGCTCCCGGGAGGCTGCCGTCGTGCCGCTCGCGCACGAGCTATGGTTCAACCGCCTCCGGGGCAGGGAAGACCGGGTCGCGCTTATCGCGAACGCGTTCGCTGCGGCGCCCGGCCGGCACGAAGAGGCGCTGGAGGCGATCGAGGCGGGCAATTCGTTCACGGCTGCCGCGAAGTCCGGCGTACGCCGGCTGATCGGTCTGCGAGAGGCCGGTGACGCGCGATGAGATGCAAGGTGACGTTCTGGCCATCCGGCAAGACGGTAGACGTGAAGCCGGGTACGACGCTGCTGGACGCCGCCAGAAGGGCTGGCGTGCCGGTCAGCACGCGCTGCGGCGGAAAGGCAGCCTGCTTCATGTGCAAGGTCGCCGTGCGCCCCGGAAGCGAGCTGCAGCCGATGAAGGACATCGAACGAAGGAAGCTGTGCGGATTGGAATCGGAAGGCATTCGGCTCGCCTGTCAAGCGAGGGCGGCGGGCAAAGTAGCGGTCGACGTTCCGAAGGATCCGCTTCGAGCCGCGATCGAACGCCAGCTGGCCAGGCAGGCGGAGGACGACTCATTATGGTGATCGGACGAAGTACGACGAACAGAATTGTTTCAGGTGGGCAGGAGGTTGGAGCGAGAATGAAATTATTATTCCCCGCGGCGCTGCGGCGGACGGCGCGTTCAGCGGCGCTGCTCGCCGCTGCGATCGCGCTGCTGAGCGTCGCGCTCACGGGGTGCTTGTACCCGGAGGACAAGCTGAAGCAGAACCGGGTCGCGCCTAAGGAAGCAGTGCGGAACGTGCAGGCGGCGATCGAGCAATACAAGAGCGAAACGGGCATGCTGCCGATTCAGAACAGCACGGCCGATACGCCGGTTTACGAAAAATTCAAAGTCGATTTCGCCAAGCTGACGAGAACGGGGTACTTGAGCGACATTCCGGCAGCGGCGTTCGAAAACGGCGGAAACTATTATTTCCTCGTCATTGACGAAGAGACCTCGCCTAGAATCAAGCTGCTAGACATCGTAACCTTTCAAAAAATAAACGATATTCAAAGCTGGGTGAACGCCCATGTTCAGGGCGGAGGCGAGCTGCCGAAGGGCGACGAGATGTATCCCGGCTTCCATTTGATCGATTACGGAAGCATGAACAAAGCGGAGCCCGCGATCCGAAGCGTGTTCTCCGGCCAGTCCATTCAGGCGCTGGTGGACGGAGGCGGCGTCGTCTACGCGGATTACGGCATCGACATTATGCAGGCCGTGCAAAGGAGCGGCCAAACCGACTTCGGCGCCGGGCTCGACCTGCGCACGCTCCTTGTCGACGGCTCGGAATTCGTTCCCGTCAAAGCGCCGGCATACCGGTGGACGGGCAGCGAGCCGCAAGCGGTTCAACCCTGATCTAGAATTGAATCGGAACACGTTTCCAATCCGAAGACGCTTTGCGGCCATCGCGGCCGCAGGGCGTTTTTTTGTTCGCTCCGTCATAGTCTTCGTCATTTAAACATATAACTCAATCTTGGAAGGGAAGTCAGCCGGCGGCGAAAAAAAGATTTCGAGAAAGAATCGTCATAATCGCGAACCCTGCACATAAGATGATACTAGTCCAAAAGCATGTACGAGTTGCGTCGCTGGCCTGCCCTATTGACCGGTGGAAGGCGGCGAACCGGAAATTCAATTGGGAGGGGATATTCAGTGGAGAAAGTGGACATTTTCAAGGACATAGCCGAACGTACCGGCGGGGATATTTACCTCGGGGTCGTCGGGGCGGTCCGAACGGGCAAATCAACGTTTATTAAACGGTTTATGGAGACGGTCGTCCTTCCGAACATCGCGAACGAATCCGACCGCGTAAGAGCCGTGGACGAACTCCCTCAAAGCGCCGCAGGCAAGACGATTATGACAACCGAGCCTAAATTCGTTCCTAATCAAGCGGTTCAGCTTAAGGTTACCGATGGACTTGAGGTAAACGTCAGACTGGTCGATTGCGTCGGATACGCGGTGGAAGGCGCCAAAGGCTACGAAGACGAGAACGGTCCGCGGATGATTACGACGCCTTGGTTCGACGAGCCGATTCCGTTCCAGGAAGCGGCGGAGATCGGAACGAGGAAAGTGATCCAGGAGCATTCGACGCTGGGCGTCGTCGTGACGACGGACGGCACGATCGCCGAAATTCCGCGCAGCTCCTACGTCGTCGCGGAGGAACGCGTCATCGGCGAGCTGAAGGAGGTCGGCAAGCCGTTCGTGCTTGTCATCAACTCGACGAAGCCAAAGAGCGACGAGGCGCAGCAGCTTCGAAGCGAACTGCAGGCCAAGTACGATATTCCGGTCATGACGCTTAGCGCGGCAACGATGGGCGAGGAGGAGGTCATCTCCGTTCTTCGCGAGGTGCTCTACGAATTCCCGGTTCACGAAGTAAACGTGAACCTGCCAAGCTGGGTCATGGTACTTAACGATAATCACTGGCTGAGAAGCAATTACGAGAGCTCCGTAAGGGATACGGTGAAGGATATCCGCAGGCTGCGCGACGTAGATCGCGTCGTTACGCAGTTCATGGAATACGACTTTATCGCGCGGGCCGGGCTTAGCGGCATGAACATGGGGCAAGGCGTCGCCGAGATCGATCTGTACGCGCCCGACGAGCTGTACGACCGCATCCTGATGGAGGTCGTCGGCGTCGAGATTCGCGGAAAGGATCATCTGCTGCAGCTGATGCAGGATTTCTCGCACGCGAAGCGCGAGTACGACCGGTTCGCCGAGGCGCTCGAAATGGTCAAAACGACCGGCTACGGCATCGCGGCGCCCACGCTTGCGGAAATGGCGCTCGACGAGCCGGAGCTCATCCGCCAAGGCTCGCGCTTCGGCGTCAGGCTGAAGGCTACCGCGCCGTCGATCCATATGATCCGCGTCGACGTGGAGTCGGAATTCGCTCCGATCATTGGCACGGAGAAGCAGAGCGAGGAGCTCGTCAGATACTTAATGCAAGATTTCGAGAACGACCCTATCAAAATTTGGGAATCCGATATTTTCGGTCGCTCCCTGCATTCGATCGTGCGGGAGGGCATCCAGGGCAAAATCGCGATGATGCCGGACAACGCGCGCTACAAGCTGCAGGAGACGCTTGGGCGAATCATCAACGAAGGTTCCGGCGGCCTGATCGCGATCATCTTATAACCGGTCGTGGCCGCGCCTCGAATAAAGCCGCTTCGGATCAGCGAAGCGGCTTTATTTGTTTTTGCGGAAATGCAGGTTACCACTTGAAATTGCGAATTAGCTGTATTACTATAGTTTTGTTCGGTCAAAAGGTATATTTTTGAAGATTTCCGTTAATAAGAGGGATAAGATGAGTCTTCAACGGCAAGACGCCTATCCTTTCGAGATTCGTTTCGCTAACGAAGCACGCTTACGAAGCGCGTTTTGCTTCACTGGACGAAGCAGATGCTATCGAAGCAAGTTTTGCTTCGCAAAACTTTTAAGGAGGTGAAACAATGAACAAAACAGATCTGATTGCCAAAGTGGCTGAATTGACCGACCTTTCGAAGAAGGATGCGACGAAAGCGGTTGACGCCGTATTTGACGCGATTTCCGACGCTCTGCAAGGCGGAGACAAAGTACAACTGGTTGGATTCGGCAACTTCGAGGTTCGCGAGCGCCAAGCCCGCAAAGGCCGCAACCCGCAAACCGGAGAAGAGATCGAAATCGCGGCAAGCAAGACGCCTGCCTTCAAACCGGGTAAATCTCTTAAGGACCTCGTATCCAATTAAGCATACGCATACGAAATGACGCTCGAACGAAATTGCCGTTCGGGCGTTTTCTATGAGATGCGGTCCCGCGGAGATTGCACAATCGCCCGACTTCCACTATAATTCACTTGGATAGCACGGCAATGCGGATGCGGAGGGATAACGATGGAACCAACGAATGGCGAGTACATCGTCGTAAAAGCGAAAGACCAAGGCGTGCAGGTCATCGGGTTGACGCGCGGACAAGATACGAAATTTCATCATACCGAGAAGCTGGACAAGAACGAAATATTGATTTGCCAATTTACGGACCATACGTCGGCGATCAAGATTCGCGGCAAGGCGGTCGTCATGACGAAGTACGGAACGATGGAAACCGACCAATAGCGAAGCGGCGCAGGGAGGCAGGCTCAGCCTGCTTTTTTTATGCCCGCGGTTGTCCGAATATTCGTCCCGACCCTCTCGTACAATGTTGTATGAGTCATTCCCGCATTGCGAAAGCTTTGTATAAGGGAATCGACGACTGCAATATGGAGGTGCGGAATGAAGGTTGCAAAACCGTTGTTGGCCGCTTGCTTGACCGCGATTGCGGTTATGTTGATTTGGGGGATGCTGCCGCTTTCGGATTGGGAGCACCCGGCCAGGCAGAGCGAGGTGGCCGTATTTCGGTCGACCCCGGCCGTAAAGCTTACGAACAATAACTTAGTCGACGTTCTGATCGGGGCCCAGCTGAACGAACGTCTGGAAAAGGCGGAGTGGAGGAGCGGGGTGCTCTCCGTCGATATGAAGGTGAACGCGAAGGAAGGGCGGCCATCCGCGTGGTTCGGCGATGCGGCGAAGCTGATTCGCGTCTCCTTCGCGCAGCTCGAGAACGTTAGGCGCGTCCTGATTCGCATCGTGGAGGAGCGGGAGGAAGGCTCCGTACTGCTAGCCGCCGTCGACGTGAGGAAGACCGACGGCTGGCTCATCCGGGAGATGGATGAGCTGGCGCATGCGGACCCCGTGCACGACGAGCTGTGGCGAAGCCGTCTCAGAGTCAGCTTCACCTCCGCTTGGGAGGCGTTATTCGGACCGCCTGCGGGCTTCTCCGTCCACCCGGCTGCAGGTGCCCGTCCTTAGGCGGTAGGATGTTGCAATTTGATGAACATCGAGCGCGATTGGAATGCTCTTTGGACGAAGATGTGCTATAATAGTTTAGATTATTGAGCGGCGATCTGCGCTTCTCTGTTCGGAGGCTTACCCCATGAAACCATACCGTATATCAGAAATAGCCCAAAAGTATGTCGAATACGACATGATTCAATCGCACACGGAGCTGCCGGCCATGTCGAGTCCGAGACTGCGCGCGCTCTATGCCTTTCTTAATCAGCAGCAATCGGTCGCAAAGCACAGCGAGCTGTACACGCTGGTCATCTCGCTCGTCCAGCTCGGAATGGACACGCACGATCTCATCGATACGGACGAGACGAAGCGGCCGGAGCCCGAAATGCGGGCAAGGCAGCTGAACGTCTTGGCCGGCGACTATTTCAGCGCACGATTTTACCATCTGCTCTCCCAAGCGGGACAAATCGATATGGTTTCGAAGATTAGCGGCGCCGTATGCGAAGTCAACCGGCTGAAGGTGAACCTGTACATGCGGATGAGGCAGCTGAAAATATCGGCAGAGGATTACTTGACGCAATCCGTTCAGCTTCGCAGCACCCTATTCCAGCTGTTCACGGGCGTCCTGGAAGGGAATCCGGCGAGATTGTGGTCCGAAGTCGTGGGCGGCATAAGCCGCTGCGAGGTCGTGCTTGACGAAATAGAACGAAGCGAAAGCCCCGTTCGATTCGATAAGAGCTGGGCTTATTGGCATGTCCTGCAAGAGGGGACGGAGGAAGAGCGCCAAACGCTCGCCGAACGTTCCGGCGAAACGGCTTTTATCGCGGGTCTGGTGGACAAATACGAAGTGCGCCGACTGCTTGCCGCCAAGCTCAAGCAATCCGTCGAAGCGTTCAAAGCGGCTGCGGGAAGGCTGGAATCGGACAAGCTGCTCGGCGAATTGAACCAGATCGTAGACGGCCTGTTGAACGGCAACGGCAATTCCGGTTATGCGCCCGCACTCAACAAGACGAGGTGACTTAAAGCATGGATACGAACTCCAAGAGCCACGTGCATGGCGTATTCGAGAGGATTGCCCCGCAATACGATTTTATGAACGATTTGATTAGCTTCCGCAGGCATAAGTCGTGGCGGAAGTTCACGATGAAGAAGATGGACGTCCGGCCCGGCCAATCGGCGCTTGACTTGTGCTGCGGCACCTGCGACTGGACGATCGCGCTGGCGGAGGCGAGCGGAACGGGCAAGGTGGTCGGACTCGATTTCAGCCAAAACATGCTGGACGTCGGCGCCCAAAAAATCGGGAAGCTGGGCTTGGCGGACCGCATTACGCTCGTTCAGGGCAACGCGATGAGCCTGCCCTTCGAGGACGATTCCTTCGATTTCGTGACGATCGGCTTCGGCCTCCGCAACGTGCCGGATTATATGCAAGTGCTTCGCGAGATGCGGCGGGTCGTGAAGCCGGGCGGCCGGGTTGTCTGCCTGGAGGTGTCGAGGCCGACCTGGCAGCCGTTCAAAGCGATGTACAGCCTCTATTTCGAGAGGATCCTGCCCGTGATGGGCAAGTTCGTCGCCAAGCGGTTCGAGGAATACAAATGGCTGCCCGAATCGTTGAAGTTGTTCCCGGGCCGCGCGGAGCTTGCCGCGATGTTCGAAGAAGCGGGCCTAGCCGGGGTGAGCGCGTATCCGCTGACCGGCGGAGTGGCGGCGCTTCATATGGGAACGAAGGAGAAGAAACAGCTATGATTCGCAAAATCGGCATTATTTTGGAAATGATCAAATTCGAGCATACGGTATTCGCGCTGCCGTTTGCGTTTATGGGAGCGATATTGGGCGCTGTCGTCATGGAGCAGCGTCTTCCTTCTTGGGCGGAGATCGGCTGGATCACGCTGGCCATGTTCGGCGCTCGAAGCGCGGCAATGAGCCTTAACCGGTTGATCGACCAATCGATCGATCTGCGCAACCCGCGCACCGAGAAGCGCGCATTGCCGGCCGGCTTGCTGAAGTCGGCCGAAGTATTGGCTTTTATTATCGTATCTTTCGCGCTGCTCATCTTCGCTAGCGCCAATCTGGAGCCGATCGCGCTTAAGCTTATGCCGGCCGCCGTCGTCATGCTGGTGCTTTATTCGTACACGAAGCGGTTTACGTGGCTTTGCCATATTTTCCTCGGGCTGACGATCGGTTTGTCGCCGCTTGGCGGATGGGTTTCCGTAACCGGCGGCTTCGATCTCGCGGCATGGCTCCTGTACGGCACGGTCGCGTTATGGATTGCCGGCTTTGACATTATTTACGCCACGCAGGATTTCGAATACGACCGCCGCGAAGGACTGCATTCCATCCCGGCCCGCTTCGGCATCGCCGGCGCGCTCTGGTTTGCACGGTCGCTTCATGCCGTGACGGCAATCGGGTTTATCGCCTTGTTCTGGATGACGGAACTAAGCTGGATGTATCTGCTCGGCACGATCGTATCGATTACGCTGCTGTTCTACCAGCACCGGCTTGTACGCCCGAATGATTTGTCCCGCGTGCAAACGGCATTCTTCGGCATGAACGGCACGCTTAGCGTCGTGCTGTTTCTGTTCACGATCGTCGATTTGCTGGTAATCCGCCAATGGTAGGCGCGGAGATGAGCTTGGAACGCGCGGCCCGGCCGAGCCGTTGGGTCGTCGGCATTACCGGCGCGAGCGGCTCGGTCTACGGAATCCGGTTGATCGAGGTTCTGCTGGACATGGGGCATCAGGTTCACCTGGTCGTGACGGAGGCCGGCTGGCGGGTACTGAAAGAAGAGCTGGGCTGGGAGACGGCAAGGCGATCGGCTGCGATCGAGAGCCGCTTCGGCGAAGCGGTCGCGGGCGGCATGCTGATCTTTCATCCGAACGCCGACATCGGAGCGAGCATCGCGAGCGGCTCCTTCCGCGTGCAGGGGATGGTGATCGCGCCGTGCTCGATGGGGACGCTCGCGTCGATCGCGCACGGCATATCCGACGACTTGATGACGAGGGCGGCGGACGTGATGATGAAGGAGAACCGCAAGCTGCTGCTCGTGCCGCGGGAAACGCCGCTTCATGCAGTGCATCTGGAGAACATGCTGAAGCTGTCGAGGCTCGGCGTACGTATGATTCCGGCGATGCCGGCTTTTTATTACAAGCCGCAATCGATGGACGAGATGGTCGATTTCTTAGTCGGAAAAGTGCTTGACAACATGGATATCGAACATGATTTGTACAGAAGATGGGGAGATGAACAGAATGGGCATGAATCGCCCGATCACCATCGGAAGAATTGACTACGCGAATGCTTGGCCGCTATTTCACGAATTCGAGAAACGTTCTACCCTGAGTAGCTATGAAGTGATTTCGCGCGTACCTTCTGAATTGAATCGAATGCTGCAGTCGGCCGAGCTCGACGTCTCGGCGATCTCGTCCTTCTCTTATGGACAAAACGCGAGCGACTACGTGCTGCTGCCGAAGCTGAGCGTCGGCTCGATCGGAAACGTGAACTCGATCCTGTTATTTTTGAAGGAGCCGATCGAGCGCAGGCGGCCTCGCAAAATTTCCGTTACGACGACATCCGCCACTTCGGTTAATTTATTGAAAATCATCATGACGATGTATTACGAGTGCGAACCGGAATATTCGCCAGCGGCGCCCGAGCTGGAAAGCATGCTCGAGGAAGCGGACGCAGCCCTTATCATCGGCGATTCAGCGATCCATGCCTCTTGGAAAAAACACGGCCTGCACGTCATCGATTTGGGCAGGCTATGGCATGAATGGACGGGCCATGGCATGACCTACGCGGTCGTTGCAGCCAGAAAAGACATCGCCGCGGCGGCGCCGGAGTCGATTCAAGCCGTATATAACGCGCTCCTGGCGAGCAAACAGTATAATAAGGCCCATTTGGAGCCGTTGATCAACTATGCTTGTTCGCTACTGGGAGGAGAGGCAGCGTATTGGGATATGTATTTCCGGTCGCTGCAGTACGATTTCGGCAGCGAACTGCAAGAAGGCCTGAAGCTGTATTTCCGCTATTCGAAGCAGCTCGGGCTGCTAGGTAGCGACGTGGAGCTTACTTTTTTCGAAGAGACCAATCTGCCCAATAGGTGAAAGAATGAAACTACTTGATTTGTATGCAAAGATGAAAGGCGACCTCAATCAAATCGAGCTCGAGCTGGAGCGCAGCGTCTCCGACGACCATGCGCTTCTCAGCGACGCTTCCCTTCATTTGCTCAAAGCCGGGGGAAAGCGGATCCGTCCCGTGTTCGTGCTGCTTGCGGGCAAGTTCGGCGACTATCGCCTTGACGTCATGAAGCGGGTGGCCGTGCCGCTCGAGCTGATCCATATGGCTTCGCTCGTGCACGACGACGTCATCGACGACGCCGAAACCCGTCGCGGCCAGCTGACGGTCAAGTCGAAGTGGGATAACCGGATCGCCATGTATACGGGCGATTACATTCACGGAAAAGCGTTGTCCATCGCCGCGCAGCTGCCGAATCCGCAAATCCATCAAATTCTCTCCCATGCGCTCGTGCAGATGTGCATCGGGGAGATGGAGCAAATCCGCGATTTCTTCAACACCGAGCAGACCATCCGGCATTACTTGCTTCGCATCCGGCGCAAGACGGCGCTGCTTATCGCCATCAGCTGCCAGCTTGGCGCCGTGGCGGCCGGGGCCGATCGACAGACCGCCAACCGGTTATACCGGTACGGCTACAACGTCGGCATGGCGTTTCAGATCCGCGACGACCTGCTGGACCTGTACGGAACGGAGAAGCAAATCGGCAAGCCGCCGGGCTCGGATATGCGCCAAGGTAACATTACGCTGCCGGTCATTCTGGCATTGCGGGACGCCCGCATGCGGGAATCGCTGCTCGTCGAAATCGCGGCGATCCGCGAAAGGGGCGGGCAAGCGGACGCGGGGCGCGCCATCGAAATGATCCGCAGAAGCGAGGGCGGCGAGCTTGCCGACCAGCTGGCGAACCGATACATAAATAAAGCGCTGCGGGCGATAGAGGGATTGCCAGGCATCGCGGCGAAGAAGAACTTGATCGATATCGCCCATTTTATTGGTAAGCGAAATTATTAATCATCCGGAAAAGAGAGGAATGTGGTTGAAGATGGAGAGAACGTTTCTGATGATCAAACCGGACGGCGTGCAGCGCGGGTTAATCGGCGAAATCGTGGCGAGGTTCGAGCGCAAAGGCCTGCAGCTGTCGGCGGCCAAATTCATGCTTGTTACCCGTGAGCTTGCGGAGAAGCATTACGAGGAGCACAAAGGAAAAGGCTTTTACGAGCCGCTGCTGGAATTCATTACGTCCGGTCCCGTATTCGCGATGGTGTGGCAAGGAGACAACGTCATTGCCTTGACGCGCGCGCTTATCGGGAAGACCGACGCGATCGACGCGCTGCCGGGCACGATCCGTTCCGATTTTGCCGTACATACCAATTTTAACCTCATCCACGGATCGGATTCGCCGGCGAACGCCGAGAGGGAGATCGGCATATTCTTCGCGCCTTCGGAGCTAGTCGATTACGAGCACGCCATTCAAAAGTGGATCTAGTCTTAATACTTTCACCCGGGTGGAGGGCACGATGCAGCAGGATCAAGATTTTGCACAATTTATAACGCGGATTAAGCAGAAGACCGACATCGATCTGTCGCAGTACAAAGAAGCCCAAATGAAGCGAAGGCTCACGACATTGCGCATGAAGCACGGCTATTCCTCCTTCGACGAATACTGGAAAGCCATCGAGAAGAACCGGAGCCTGATGAACGAGTTTTTGGACCGGATGACGATCAACGTCTCGGAATTTTACCGGAACCCGTCGCGGTTCGACGTGCTGCAGAAGCGGTTCCTGCCGGAAATGATGCAAACGGAGAACCGCCTGAAAATTTGGAGCGCGGCGTGCTCCACCGGGGAAGAGCCATACACGCTTGCCATGATCCTGTCCGAGCTTGGCGCGCTGCAGCGAGCGACGCTGCTCGCGACGGATCTGGACGCGAACGTGCTGCAGAAAGCGATGGAGGGCAGTTATTTGGAGCGATCGCTTCGCGACGTGCCGCCCGTATGCAGACAAAAGTATTTCAAGCAGGCCGACGGAGCGTACAGGATTGCGGACCAGCTCAAGCAGCATGTTCATTTCAAGCAGCAAAACCTGCTGCACGACGCCTTTGACAGCGGCTTCGACGTCATCGTGTGCCGCAATGTGATGATCTACTTCACGGAGGAAGCGAAGCATTTGCTTTACCACAAATTCGCCAAGGCGCTCAAGCCGGGCGGGCTGCTGTTCGTCGGAAGCACGGAGCAGATTTTCTCGCCGTCCCAGTACGGCTTCGAGACGGCGGATACGTTCTTTTACCGTCGCGTGCCGGCATGATGTATATCGATTTCCATGTTCTCCTATACTAGTCTTAACCGACGACTTTGGAGGATGAAGCAGCACATGGATAAACGTAAAGTTATTGCCGCCTACAGACGCGGATTCATTTCTCTTCAGGAATGCGCGCAAATACTGGGCGTCGACAGCGGGCAAATGACCAGACTCGTGAACGATCCGCTGCTCGTAAGCGACGGTTCGGCGGTGCGCAGGAAACGATCGATAACCAGTTCGCGAGAATGAATGAGCGGGGCCTGCTTGTTTGCCTTCTTCACGAAGGCAGGCAAGCGGGCCTTTTTTCATGGCCGGACTGCGCGGGAGGAGGCCGTTCAAATTCTTGTCAAACCGGGAGGGCTGTACTATAATGAGCAAAGATGTTTCGGGCAGTAGAACCAGGCAGGCTTTTGCACGTTTGCCTTGAAGGAGGAGCTTTGGTTGAGTTTACGGTATTTGACAGCGGGGGAAACCCACGGTCCCCAATTGACGGCGATCATCGAAGGACTGCCGAGTAATTTAACGATCGATTTCGAGGAATTGAACTTTCAGCTTCATCGCCGCCAGAAAGGTCACGGCCGCGGCCGGAGGATGCAGATTGAGAAGGATACCGCGAATATCGTCGGCGGCGTGCGCCACGGCAGAACGACCGGCGCGCCGGTCGCGATCGTCGTCGCCAACAACGACTGGAAGCATTGGACATCCGTTATGAACATCGAGCCGATCGAGGGCAGCGACGAAGAGAAGCGGCGCGTGCATCGCCCGCGACCGGGCCATGCCGATCTGAACGGCGGTTTGAAATATGATTTGAAGGACCTGCGCAACGTGCTGGAGCGCTCGAGCGCGCGCGAGACGGCTGCCCGCGTGGCGGTCGGCGCCGTTGCCCGCCAGCTGCTCGCCGAATTCGGCATTAAGGTGGCCGGGCAAGTGATCCGCATCGGCGAGATCGAGGCGCCGGCCAACGATTTGCCGGTGGACGAGCTCGTCCGCCTGACGGAGGAATCGTCCGTACGCGTCGTCGACAAGGAAACGGAACGGAAAATGACGGACTACATCGATCAGATCAAGGCGGAAGGCGATTCCATCGGCGGCATCGTGGAATGCGTGATCGAAGGCGTGCCGATCGGTCTCGGCAGCCATGTCCAGTGGGATCGCAAGCTCGACGGGCGTATTGCGCAAGCGGTCGTATCGATCAACGCCTTCAAGGGCTGCGAGATCGGCATCGGGTTCGAAGCGGCGAAGCTGCGCGGCTCGCAGGTTCACGACGAGATCATGTATAACGAAGAGAGAGGCTACCACCGCGCAACGAACCGTCTCGGCGGATTTGAAGGCGGCATGACCAACGGCGAGCAGATCGTCGTCCGCGGCGTAATGAAGCCGATCCCGACGCTGTACAAGCCGCTTCGCAGCGTCGACATCGATACGAAGGAGCCGTTCACGGCCCAGGTCGAGCGTTCCGATAGCTGCGCGGTACCCGCGGCGAGCGTCGTCATGGAGCATGTCGTGGCTTGGGAAGTGGCCAAGGCGTTCCTCGAGAAGTTCGGCGGCGACTCGATCGAAGAGATCCGCGCCAACTTGAACCATTACTTAGAGCAAATCGGACGGTACTAATCGATGCGCGAACTTATCGTTGATCTAGGCGACCGTTCTTATCCCATTTATATCGGAGAGGGCCTCCTGAAGGGGGCTTCCTCCTACTTGCTTAAACATGGCATCAGCAAGAAATCTCCATTGCTGATCATTACGGACGCCCAGGTGGCGAGCATTCACCTGCAGCCGTTCGAAGCCGAACTTCAGGCGGCCGGCTTCCGGACGGCGAGCGCCGTCGTGCCGAACGGCGAAAGCTCGAAATCGCTTTCGATGCTGGAGTCGCTCGTCACGAAAGCGCTTGAAGCGGGACTTGACCGCAAATCGGCGATCGTCGCCTTGGGCGGCGGCGTCGTGGGCGACTTGGCGGGCTTCGTCGCCGCGTCGTACATGAGAGGCATCAAATTCGTCCAAGTGCCTACGACGATTCTGGCTCATGACAGCAGCGTAGGCGGCAAGGTGGCGGTTAACCATCCGAACGCCAAGAACATCATCGGAGCGTTCCATCAGCCGGAGCTCGTGCTCTACGACTTGCAGACGCTGCAGACGCTTCCGCCGAGAGAAGTGAAGGCGGGCTTGTCGGAAGTTGTCAAGCACGGCCTGATCTGGGACGAACGCTTCGTCGATTGGTGCGAGGAGCACGCGGACAAGCTGCTCGCGCTCGATCCGGACTCGCTCGGCTACGCGCTGTTCAAGGGCTGCAGCGTGAAGGCGGAGGTCGTTTCGAGGGACGAGCGGGAGAACGGCCTTCGGGCCACTTTGAATTTGGGGCATACGATCGGCCACGCGCTGGAGGCGGTAGCCGGCTACAACGAACTGCTGCACGGCGAGGCGATCTCGATCGGCATGATCGGCTCGGCGAAGCTTGGACTTCGCTACGGCGCGTCCGATGAAGTGTATGAGGTGACGAAGAGGGTGCTGGCGAAATGCGGACTGCCGGTCCGATTGCCGGAGCACTTCGATACGGATGTCGTCATGGAAGCGATGATGCACGACAAAAAATTCATGGAAGGCACCATGGTATTCATCGTGCCGACCGCGATCGGGAAGGTCGAAATCAAACCGGACGTTCCCGTGCAATGGGTGAGGGAAATTGTGGACGAATTGAAACGGGAGGGCGATCAGCAGTGAGTGTGAGAGGGATCCGCGGCGCGATTACCGTCGACGTTAACGAGGAGCAGCCCATTCTAAACGCGACGATCGAGCTGCTTCACGCCATCGTGGCGGACAACGAGATCGTGCCGGACGATATTTGCAGCGTGTTCGTCACGGTGACGAACGATCTGGACGAGACGTTTCCGGCTCGGGCGATCCGCCAAATGAACGGCTGGGAGCTCGTTCCGCTGATGTGCGCTCTGGAGGTGCCGGTCAAAGGCAGCCTGGAGAGGTGCATCCGCTTAATGGTGCTTATAAATACGGACAAGACCCAAGCCGAAATCCGCCATGTCTATTTGAGCGGAGCTCAGGCGCTGCGTCCCGATTTGTCGTCGAAAGCATAGACGCAGGGTTTGACGGATCGCGGGCACGGTTCGAGAGAAGCATGCTTGCTAGTTGACGCATGGCCGGCCGGTGTAGTATATTGAAAAGCGTAAGCGAGAGTAGCAGAGAACAGTTTAGTTTAGATGAGTCGAGTTGAGATGAGGTTGCTAGAAGGGAAAGTAGCTGCCGTAGCAGTGCCTAAGGCTGAGCTCCGTTGTTCGTTGGAACAAAGGGGCAAAAGCGCCATAAAGCCGTACGCGCCGCTGCGTTTATTTCCGCTTACCCATTTCCGTAATCATCTAAAACCAACGCTCCTGCTCAGGCAGGAGCTTTTTTTGTGCCAATGGCTAGGAGGATTTCATTCACTTGGAGGTTGATCGGGATGTCAAACGAGCTGCAGCATGTAACGCGACTTGCCAGCCAGTACAATTTAATTCCAATCGTGCGCAATATGATGGCCGATACGGAAACGCCGATTCGATTATTTCAGCACTTCGCGAAGGAGAAGCACGCCTTCCTGCTGGAAAGCGTCGAAGGCGGAGCGAAGTGGGCGCGCTATTCGTTCATCGGCACGGATCCGTTCATGATGATTTACGGCAAGAACGGCGAGATCGTACTGGAGCAGGACGGCCAAAAAACGCTGCTGAGCGACAAACCGATCGAGCTTCTGAAGGCGCGTCTGCGCTCGTTCCGCAGCCCGTCGCTGCCCGATCTTCCTCCGTTCACGGGCGGGGCGATCGGATTTTTCGGCTACGATCTGCTGCAGTATTACGAGAAGCTTCCGGCGCACCGCGTGGACGACCTCGGCATGAACGACATTCAGTTTATGTTCTGCGACCAGATCATCGTTTTCGATCACTTTAAGCAGCGGCTGCAGGTCGTCGGCAACGTCCATATCGGGCAGGGAGCGACGGACAGCGAAATCGCTCGGGCTTACGAAGCGGCGGAGGCCAAGATCGAAGCGACGATCGAACGGCTGCAGCAGCCCGTAACGATCCCGGTCACGTCCGGGAAAGCCGACGACGCCGACCACGACCTCGGCGATATCCAGTCGAACGTGACGAAGGAGCAGTTCATCGCGAACATCGAGCAGGCTAAGCAGTATATCCGCGCCGGGGACATTTTTCAGGTGGTTCTGTCGCAGCGGTTCAGCATCGATACCGACATCGATCCGCTTCACGTGTACCGCGTCCTGCGAACGATGAATCCGTCGCCTTACATGTACTATTTGAAGATGGGCGAGGAGGTCATCGTCGGCACGTCGCCCGAGGCGCTCGTCAAAGTAAACGGCGACCGCGTGGAGACGCGGCCGATCGCGGGCACGCGGCCCCGGGGCCGCACGCCGGAGGAAGACAAGGCGCTCGAGCTCGAGCTGCTGGCGGACGAGAAGGAACGGGCGGAGCACTTGATGCTCGTCGATCTTGGCCGCAACGACATCGGCCGGGTATCGGAGTTCGGCACGGTGAAATGCGATTCGTTCATGGACATCGAGCGCTATTCGCATGTCATGCACATCGTCTCGAACGTCTCGGGCAAATTGCATAAGGACAAAGATTTCTTCGATGCCTTCATCTCCTGCTTGCCGGCGGGAACGGTATCGGGCGCGCCGAAGCTGAGGGCGATGGAAATTATCGCGGAGCTCGAGAACGAGGCTCGGGGCGCGTACGCGGGCGCGATCGGCTATCTTGGCTTCGGCGGTACCATGGACACGTGCATTACGATTCGGACGATTATTTTCAAGCACGGCAAAGCCTACGTGCAGTCCGGAGCGGGTATCGTGTGGGATTCGGTGCCGGAGAACGAATATATGGAGACGGTCAACAAAGCGAAAGGCATGCTGAAAGCGATCCGGGCGGCGGAAGCGATCTTCGCGGGGACGAAGGAACCGACGGATCGAGGCAATACGATCAATATGGACTATTATGTCAATGCGGGAGAGGGGCTCGGTCGATAATGCAGACAATCAGCAACAACATAACGATGCAGCAGGCGCTCGGACGATTGGTCGGCGGTTCCGATTTGACGAGGGAGCAGGCGAAGGCGGTCATGAACGTCATCATGAGCGGAGAGGCGACTCCTTCGCAGATCGCGGGCGTCGCTACCGCGCTCCGAATGAAGGGCGAGACGAAGGACGAGATCACGGGCTTCGCCGAAGCGATGCGCGCCCACTCGAGCCGCGTCAACACGGAGCAGGAAGGGCTGCTCGACACGTGCGGAACGGGCGGCTCCGGCATTCATAAATTCAATATTTCGACGGCTTCTTCGATCATTGCCGCCGCAGCGGGCATCCGGGTAGCCAAGCACGGCAACCGGGCCATGTCCGGCAAGGCGGGCAGCGCCGACGTGCTTGAGGCGCTCGGCGTTCAGATCGCGATTACGCCCGAGCAGGCGGCGCAATGCCTGGACGCGATCGGCATATGCTTCATGTTCGCCCAGCTGTACCATCCGTCGCTTCGGCATGCGGCGGTGCCGAGACGGGAGCTTGGCGTAAGAACGATCTTCAACATGCTCGGCCCGCTCACGAACCCGGCGGGAGCGGACCGGCAGCTTCTTGGCTTGTACGATCGCTCGCGAACGGCGACCGTGGCCGAGGTTCTCGGCGAGCTGGGGCTGAAACGGGCGATGGTCGTCAGCAGCCATGACGGCCTGGACGAAATCAGCATATCGGCGCCGACGCAAATTTCCGAGCTTCTGGACGGCGAAGTAACGACGTACGACCTTACCCCGGAGGAGCTCGGGCTTGCCAAATACCCGATCTCCGAAGTGATGGGCGGGGAGCCGGCCGTCAACGCGGCGCTGATCCGAGCCATATTCGCAGGCGAGCAGCGCGGTGCGTATCGGGATATCGTGCTCGCGAACGCCGGCGCATGCATTTACGTAGGCGGAGCGGCTTCCTCGCTGCGCGAGGGCGTGGCGATCGCCGCGGAAGTGATCGATTCGGGCAAGGCCGAGCGCAAGCTGGCAAGCCTTATTCAAATGACAGGAGAGTTGGCCCATGTTTCTGGATAAAATCGTTGCAACGAAACGAGCGGAGGTTGAAGCGCTCACCGGACAGTTACAAATCGCGGACGCGGAGAAGCGTATCGCGCAGTTAGGCCCGTGCCGGGGCTTTGAGCGGGCTTTGTCGGCGCAAGGCCGGAAAAGGAGCATGGGGCTCATCGCCGAGGTGAAGAAGGCTTCCCCGTCCAAAGGGCTGATCCGGGCCGATTTCGACCCGGCGCGGCTCGCGGCGGCATATGAAGCGGCAGGCGCGGATTGCATCTCCGTCTTGACGGACCGCGATTATTTTCAAGGAGACAACGCCTTTCTCGGCGACGTGCGCGATACGGTAGGCGTGCCGCTGCTCAGGAAGGACTTCACGATCGATGCCCGCCAAATTTACGAGGCGCGCTTGATCGGGGCCGACGCGATTCTGCTGATCGCGGCGATCCTTACGCCGGCGCAGCTGGGCGAATTCCATGATCTGGCGAAGGCGCTCGGCATGGACGCGCTCGTCGAAGTGCACAACCGGGAAGAGCTGGAGGATGTGCTCGCGCTGGATAAAGCGAAGCTCATCGGCATCAATAACCGCGATTTAAAAACGTTCGTGACCGATCTCAAAACGACGGAAGCGCTCATCGGCCTCATGCCGAAGGACGTGACGGTCATCAGCGAGAGCGGCATTGCCGGCAGGGCGGATATGGATTACCTGCAGTCGGCCGGGGCGCATGGCGTGCTGGTCGGGGAGCATTTCATGCGCCGTGAAGACGTCGGTGCGGCGGTCAACGATTTGATGGGCGCGGTGACGGCGCGATGACGTCAAGCCCGCGCATCAAAATTTGCGGCCTTAGGGATGCCGAAACGATCGCGGCGATGGACGGGCTGCCCGTCCATGAAATCGGCTTCGTCTTCGCGCCAAGCAAGCGGCAGGTCGATAAGCCGACGGCTGCCGGCCTCATCGAAGCCGCGCACCGCCTGAAGGCGGCGGGCGGTATCCGTCCCCGAACGGTCGGGGTGTTCGTGAACGAAAGCTTCGACGGCTTGAAGGCTGTCCTTGCGGAGGCGCCGCTCGACGTCGTCCAGCTTCATGGCGACGAGAGCCCCGCGCTGTGCCGCGAAGCGCGCGAGCGGCTTCGGGTCGACGTTTGGAAAGTATTTTCAATAAAAAATGCCGACGATTCGCCGACGGGAGCCGATGCCAAGCGGCGTCTTGCCCCGTACGAAGGAGCGGTCGACGCCGTTCTTATCGACGCTCCGGGCGGCGGCACGGGCCATACGTTCAACTGGGCGGCGATCGAGGCTTACAAAGAGGCGGCCGGAGAGTTCGGCATCCCGTTATACGTGGCCGGAGGGCTGCATGAAGGAAACGTGAAGGAGCTGCTTCGCTCCCATTCGCCGGGCGGCATCGACGTCTCGAGCGGCGTGGAGACGGACGGACGGAAAGATATCGATAAAATCCGATTATTCGTAAGAAGGGTGATGGAAGCATGACGCAAATACCTGATCAGAACGGCCGCTTCGGCAAGTTCGGCGGACGCTACGTGCCGGAGACGCTGATGAACGCGCTGCTGGAGCTGGAGGAAGCGTACCTCCACTATTCGAAGGATCCGGCGTTCCAAGACGAGGTTCGCTATCTGTTGCATAAATATTCAGGACGGCCAACGTCCCTCTATTACGCCGAAAGGCTAAGCAAGCATCTCGGCGGAGCGAAAGTGTACTTAAAGCGCGAGGATTTGAACCATACCGGGGCCCACAAAATCAACAACACGATCGGTCAAGGCGTGCTGGCGAAGCGGATGGGCAAAACGAAGATCATCGCGGAAACGGGCGCGGGCCAGCACGGCGTCGCCTCGGCGACGATCGCCGCGCTGCTCGGTCTCGAATGCAAGGTGTTCATGGGCGAGGAGGTTATGAAGCGGCAGCAGCTTAACGTGTTCCGCATGCAGCTGCTAGGCTCCGAAGTCGTTCCGGTCGTGTCGGGCACCCGCACGCTGAAGGATGCCTGCAACGAGACGCTTCGTTACTGGGTAAGCCACGTGGACGATACGTATTATATTTTGGGTTCGGTTACCGGACCGCATCCTTATCCGATGATGGTGCGCGATTTCCAGCGGATCATCGGGGACGAGGCGCGCAAGCAAATTTTGGAAGAAGAAGGCAAGCTGCCCGATTACGTCGTCGCGGCGGTAGGCGGCGGCAGCAACGCGATGGGCATTTTCCATCCTTTCGTTGCCGATGAAGGGGTCAAGCTGCTCGGCGTCGAAGCGGCGGGCCGCGGCGTCGATACGACTCTGCACGCGGCGACGATGACGAAGGGGCGCCACGGCGTCTTCCAGGGCTCCATGAGCTACGTCCTGCAGGACGATCACGGACAGGTTCAGCCGGCGCATTCGATTTCGGCAGGGCTCGATTATCCGGGCATCGGGCCGGAGCATGCTTATTTGAAGGATTCCGGCCGCGCGGAATACGTGCCGATTACCGACGCGGAGGCGCTCGAGGCGCTTCAGCTGCTCTCGCGCACCGAAGGCATCATTCCCGCGCTCGAGTCCGCCCATGCGATCGCCCAAACGATGAAGCTCGCGCCTACGCTCGGCAAAGACCAGGTCGTCGTCGTCAGCCTGTCCGGCCGCGGGGACAAGGACGTGGAAGCGATTATGAATTATTTGGGAGGCGACAAGCATGAATCTCATTGATACGGCATTCGCGCGACTGAAGGAGGAAGGCCGAACCGCGCTTATTCCTTTCCTGACGATGGGCGATCCGGATTTGAAAACGTCGGTTGAAATCATCAAAAGGCTGGAGCAGGCGGGAGCCGACATGATCGAGCTTGGCGTTCCTTATTCCGATCCGCTCGCGGACGGACCCGTCATCCAGCGCGCCTCCGAGCGAGCCTTGACGAACAGCATCACGATCGGGGATTGCATTCAAGTCGCGGAGCAGGCGCGCGGGGAAGGCGTCAAAATCCCGTTTATTTTGTTTACGTATTATAACCCGGTTTACCAATACGGCCTTGACGCCTTCTTCGAGCTGGTAAGGAGCAAAGGCATTAGCGGCCTCATTATTCCGGACTTGCCGATCGAAGAGGACGAGGACGTCCGCCAATTGGCCGAAGCATCCGGCGTTCATCTAATTCCGCTCGTCGCGCCTACGTCGAAGGACCGCGTCGTCCGGATTTCGGGCAAGGCCAGAGGCTTCGTGTACTGCGTATCCTCGCTTGGCGTAACCGGCGTGCGGGCCGATTTCCACACGGGCATCGACGAGTTTCTGGCGACGGTGCGGGGAGCGACCGATCTGCCGATCGCCGTCGGATTCGGCATCTCGAGCCGAGAGCAGGTCGAGCGATTCTCCAAGCAGTGCGACGGCGTCGTCGTTGGAAGCGCGATCGTGCGCACCATCGAAGAAGCGATTCCGCTCCTGAAGGACGCGGGCAAGCGCGAGGAAGGGCTGAAGCTGATCGGCGATTTCGTCGCGAAGCTGAGAGGCTGACAATCGAACAAGGGGAGCCGCCGCATTTATGCGCGCGGCTTCTTTCTGTTCAAAAATACTTTAAAACCGATACCAGATATGAGACAATGGTTGACAGGCAATATGACCAGATAATAAAAAAGAGGTGAACGGCTCATGCAGCCCAAAAGCAATATCGTCCACCTTCCCGTCTATCAGCCCGGAAAGCCGGTTGAAGATGTTAAGCGGGAGCTGGGACTGACCGAAGTCATTAAGCTGGCATCGAATGAGAACCCGTTCGGATACTCCGAACAAGCGAAAACGGCGATCATGGAGGAGCTTGGCAATTTAAATATTTATCCCGACGGCGCGAGCGTCGAGTTGACCGCAGCGCTGGCCGACAAACTTGGCGTCGGCACGGACCAGGTTATTTTCGGAACCGGCTCCAGCGAAATTATTTTGATGATTGCCAGGGCGTTTCTCGTGCCCGGCGACGAGACGATCATGGCGGACGAAACGTTCGCCCAGTACAAGCATAACGCGGAAGTCGAGAACGCGCGCGTTATCGAAGTTCCATTGCGGGACGGCAAGCACGATCTGCCGGCCATGCTGGCCAAGGTGAACGGCCGCACGAAGATCATTTGGATCTGCAATCCGAACAATCCGACCGGGACGATCGTCTCGCGCCGGGAGCTTGGCGAATTTCTTAAGCAGGTGCCGGGCAACGTGCTCGTCGTTCTTGACGAAGCGTACGGCGAGTACATCGACGATTCCGAATATCCGGACGGCGTGCAGCTGCTGCAAGATCACCGCAATCTGATCGTCCTTCGGACGTTCTCGAAAATTTACGGCCTCGCGTCGCTTCGTATCGGCTACGGCATCGGCCATCCCGACGTCATCCGCTTCACGAACCAGGTGCGCGAGCCGTTCAATACGACGAGAGCCGCGCAAGCGGCGGCCAAGGCGTCCATCGGCGACGACGCGTTCATTGCCTACTGCCGCGAGCAAAATAAACAAGGAATCGTATATCTGTGCGAGCAGTTCGACCGGATGGGTCTGTCCTATTTCCCTGCATACGGGAATTTCGTCATGGTCGACGTGCAGCGCCCGTCGCCGGAAGTATTCGACGCCCTGCTTCGCAGAGGCATTATTTCGCGCGCCCGGTGGACGTATTATCCGAATCATATCCGAATTTCGGTCGGCACCCGCGAGCAGAACGAGAAGTTTATCTCGGCATTGGAGCAAGTATTGCAGGAAGAGACGGTGCAAGGATAATTTTATGACTACTGTAGCGATTTTCGGGGTAGGGCTGATCGGCGGCTCCATCGCCCTAAGCTTAAAAGGAAAACCGGATATGACGGTGGTCGGACATTCGAACCGGTCCTCTTCCGTGGAAAAATATATGCAGAGAGGCGTCGTCGATTACGCGACGACGTCCAAACGGGAAGCCGCCGAGCAGGCGGACTTCATTTTTTTGTGCGTGCCGGTCGGCAATTTGGAGGAAAATCTGCGCGAGCTAAGCGAATACAAGCTGAAGCCGGGCTGCATCATTACGGACGTCGGCAGCACGAAGGCGACCATCACGGCATGCGCCCGCACGCTGGACCTGGGGGAAGCCATCTTTATCGGCGGCCATCCGATGGCCGGCTCGGAGCGCTCCGGCGTGGAGGCGGCATCGTACCATCTGCTGGAGAACGCCTATTACGTGCTGACGCCGGACGAATCGACGCCGACCGAAGCCGTCGACCGGCTGAAGGCGCTGCTCGCTTGGACGAGAGCGAATATCGTCATGGTCGACGCCGAATCCCACGACGAGATTGTAGGGGCGATCAGCCATTTGCCGCATATGATCGCGGTGTCGCTCGTCAATCAGGTGCGCGGCTACAATGAAAAGAATGGCCTATACGAATCGCTGGCAGCTGGGGGGTTCCGCGACATTACCCGCATCGCGTCGGGCGATCCGACCATATGGCGCGACATTCTGATCAATAACCGGACGGTGCTCCTCGGCCTTCTTCGCGATTGGAGCGCGGAGACGGCCAAGTTCGCCGATATGCTCGAGCGGGCGGACGGCAACGCCATTAAGGAAGCGTTCGAGTCGGCGGGCGCATTCCGCAGCCGCATGCCGGAGCGGCGCAAAGGGATGATTCTGTCCGCATACGATTGCTACGTGGACATACCGGACCATCCCGGCATTGTCGGCAAAATAACGAGCGAGCTTGGCAATAACCGAATCAATCTGAGCAACCTGCAGATCATCGAGAGCAGGGAGGACGTGCCCGGCATTTTGCGGCTGTCGTTCCGTTCGCAGGAAGCTTTGGATCAAGCGATGCTGCTGCTCGGCAATAGCGGGTACGACGTGCACATGTAACCGGAGGCACTTTCACAAAAAAAGCAACAATGCGTTTTCAAATTTATCGAGATAAAAATGAAAACGCTTATTGACAACTTGGAAGCGTATACATATAATAAAGGTACAGTATGGTTTCTCTCCACTCCTATCCAAATCCTATAGCGCTCATCATGAGGGCTGCCACTCTTCGGAGTGGTTTTTTTTTGCGCTTTTATTCATATACATCGAAGGATGGGTGCTTCCTGATCTGTAAAAAAATTGTATTCCAGCCATTGTCGAATGAAGAAGGATTTTGACTTTGGGACACGAATTATATGTATACCCGTATTTTTTGAATTTTTTATGATAATGACCGCAACTTTTCGTTTCCGGACCGGTACAATGCTACATGGGGCCCGGGAATAATTAGCAGGTGGAGGAGGTTCGCCTGTCATGACTGATTCCCAACTAATACGCGAGATAAAGGATGGCAATGTCGAGCTGTACTCCGAGCTTATGCGGCGCTATCAACGAAAAATATTGGCTTTCATCTTTCATATGCTGAAGAGCGCGAAGCTGGAGCTGCTGGCCGAAGATTTGTGCTCGGAAACGTTTTATAAAGCATACCGCAGCCTTCATTCGTTTCGCGAGCTGGATGCTTCTTTTTCGACGTGGCTGTATACGATTGCCCGCAACACGGTGCTAAGTGAACTGAGAAAGCAGAAATCCGCGCATGTGTCGCTCGACGAGTCGGGCTTCGAGCCGGTCGCGGCTTTAGACGCCGTTCCCGAGCAGCACGTGCTTCGAAGCGAAAGAATGGCGATGGTCCGCGAGGCTATCAATAACTTGCCCGAGAAGCAACGCTCGGCGCTTATTCTTCGGGAATACGACCAGCTGGACTACCAAGAAATCGCGAATATATTGGGACAGACGGTCAGTTCCGTAAAATCGCTGCTATTCCGGGCCAGGGCAAGCGTGAAGTCGCAGCTGGAGCCCTATTTCGGACATACGCCGCTATTGGAAGAATTCGAGGGGATGAATACAAGATGAACTGCAACGATGCGCAACAAAAATTCGGCGAATATTGGGATTTGGCGGAGCATGACGCGGATCGGATCGCGATCGAACTCCATCTGCTCGGATGCAGGGAATGCGCCGAGCAGTTCCGGATTTGGGAAGAGAGCGAGGAGATGATTCGCGTGTTATCCGTCGAAGAGGATTCGATCGGACCGACGGAGCACGTCAACCGGAAAGTGATGGAGCGGATTTATGCCGAGCAGTCCTGGCTTATGCCGGTTCCGCATAAGAGCTATCAGTTCTCCAAGTCGTTTCGGCGCAACTTCTCGATCGTTCTTGCCGCGTGCATGGCAATGTTCGCATGCGCGTTCTTCATGTTCGTCTTCGATCATCCCGGCGGTGCTTCCACGGCCGAAATCGCCGAACTGTCGGGACTCATGGATACGGCGAACGTAGACGGAGACGGACTGGTCGTCACGGCGGGCGTATTCTCCGAAGTTCCGGTCGCGAGCATCAGCGACCCCTTCGTTCTGAAGGTCGTTCCCGCTTTTCCTCAATATTACGTCGCATTATCGCTGCTTGGGCTCGTCATGACGCTGCTTATTTTAAACTGGCTGTCGCGCACTCGAAGCTGACGAATTGGTTCGGGAAGCTCCTTCGGGAGCTTTTTGCCATATAAAGAGAAGGAGTGGATCGCAAGGTGATCATCGGATTCGTTAGACACGGCAGGACGGATTGGAACGCGGAAGGCAAGATTCAAGGTCAAACGGACATTCCGCTTAACGAGGAAGGCATCCGGCAAGCGCATGCGCTTGCCGAGCGGCTTAAAGGCGAGGAACGGATATGGGATGCGGTCGCATCCAGCGATCTGTCGCGGGCTTACCGGACGGCCGGGATTATTGCGGAAGGCCTCGGCATTCCGCTGCTGGATGGCGACGCGCGGCTGAGAGAACGCTATTTCGGCGATGCCGAAGGCACGAAAGAAAACGAGAGGCATGAGCGATGGGGCGCGGATTGGCGCAGCGCGGCGCCCGGCGTCGAGTCGTCCGCCGAGATGAAAGCCCGCGGGCTAGACGCGCTCGCGGAATGGGTCAACGGGTATCCGGAACGCAATCTTCTCGTCGTGACGCACGGCAGCTTCTTGGTCGGGTTGCTCGCGGAGCTATGTCCGGGGCTGACCGACGAACATCTTCATAATCTTTCCTATTCCGTCTTGGAACGCCACGGGCAAGAATGGCGCGCAAGAGTGTACAATTGCGTCAAGCATTTGGACGGCTTAGCCGGAAGGCGCGAAGGCTCTCTCCTATTATAAGGAGAGGGTCTTTTTTTTTACGGCCGTTCCCGATCCGGTTATAAATCATAGTTCATCTTCCCATAATGGTACTAACGAAAGCTTATGAAAGGAGAGAGCTATGAATTTATCGGATATGCTAGGATACGCGGACATACAGCAGCTTAGCAGAATAGCAGATGTTTACCGATGCGAGTGCAATGGAAACTCCAAAAACGATTTGATTCAGTCTATTCTCTCTACCGTAAGTCGAAAAGAAGTGTTCGAAGCGCAAATTAGCAGCATGAAGCTCGAAGACCTCCGTTTTTTGAATTCTTTGCTATTCGAATCAAGGAACGCCTTCAGCCTGGAAGATTTGATCGCCCGCGTGCAGCAAAGCCGGTTCGGCGACGTCGCCGTCAAGCCGGCGCCCGTTGCGGAACCTCCCAAAAAGGCGAAGCGGAGCAAAAAAGCCGCCGCAGAAGCCGAAAAGCCGCTCAGCCCGAGAGAGATGATCGCCAAGTTCAAGCATCACGGCTGGCTGTTCAACGGGTTCAGCGGGCCGAACCGCTATTTGTTTCAGGTGCCTAACGATTTAAAGAAGCGATTTAGGGACACGCTGGCCAGAAGGTTTGCGGCCGATTTGAAAGTGACCGACGAACCGCCGGTCTATCGGGACGAACAGCTGCTTATCCATGACGACATTACCCAATTTCTCCATTACGCGTACCATAACGAAATACAGCTTACGGGCGACGGCTCGATGTACAAAAGGTTCTCCCAGCAAATATTGGACAGATTCGGCGTGAGGGAAGAGTTTCCGTCGAAGGGGGAATGGCGGTTCGGCTACGGCCGGCATTTCAACCACTACCCGAACCGGTTCTCGTTCATCTACGATTATTGCTTCGCGAGCCAATACATTAGCGAGATTCAGCCGGCGCTGCGTTTAACGCCGGCGGGCGAGGAGCGGCTCGTTTCAAAGCCGCCGAACGAACCGGAGCTGCTGTACCGATTCTGGCTCAAGGCATACAAAGGTCCGGTCGCCAATCTGCTGGCCCTCGTTCACTGGGTTAACGCGCTGGCGGAAGAGTGGGTAACCGTCGAATCGATGCGCCAAGTGCTGGTGCCGTTCATCAAACCTTTTTATTACGACGACGCGAATACGATACTGGAGCAAAGGATTATGGCGATGATGGTTCATCTCGGCATGCTTCGGGTAGGCGAGCATCCGTCGCACGGCGCCGTCGTCAAGATGACGAAGGCGGGCAAGGCGATCGTTACGGGGGTTGGACTTGACGAGCTCAAGCCGCTTCTGCGGCCATAGCTTGCGGCATCCGCTTGGTAGGCGGCAAAATATAAGGTAGAGTATAAGCAGGAAGGACGCTTAGCCGGCTTTATATTTTGAAGAAAGAGGTGCTTGGTCCGAATGCTGCTGCCATACAAAGGCATTGTGCCTACCATCAACGAGGACGTATACATAGCGGAAGGCGTCAAAATCATAGGGGACGTGACCGTCGCGGAACAGAGCACAATTTGGTTCAACGCCGTGCTGCGCGGCGATCTGGCCCCGATCCGGATCGGCCGAAGCTGCAATATCCAAGACGGAACGATCGGCCATGTCAATACGAATCAGCCTTTGCTCGTGGAAGACGAGGTGTCCGTCGGACACGGCGCCATCGTCCACGGCTGCAAGATAGGCAGAGGCACATTAATCGGAATGGGGGCAATCGTACTAAACGGCGCAGACATCGGTGAATATGCTTTAATAGGAGCCGGTTCGATTGTTACGGAGAATAAAAAAATACCACCCTATACTCTTTCAATCGGTTCACCCGCCAAAGTCGTAAGAGAACTGACAGAAGACGATCTACAGCGCATGAAAAGAACGATGGAGAGCTACGTGACGAAAGGAATAGAATATAGGATCTCTTAACGCCGGTTTGGAGGTGTATCCTATGGATAAAATGAAAGTAACGTACGAAGCGATGCTCGGTCTGGCCGCGGAATTCGTGCTTGACGAAGCGGTGCTGAAGTTCCGGACGAACCAAATTTACGACGACATCGACAAGGCGCTGGCCGCGGGAGACGAGGATACGTTTTACCGCCTTGCGAAACAGTTGAATGCATTAAAGAGATAGCTTCTTTTGCTAGAGTCGCGCGGCATAAGAAGCGGAAGCTTCCTTGCCCTTGCCGGACCGCGCGTCCGGAAGGGGGAGGGAGCTTTTTTTTTGGGAGCTCGGGCAGATTGGCAAGATGGCGGATTGGCGTTACCATAGGATAAGCGCGATAGGCGGCCAAGAAAAAGCGGAGCAGCCGATGCGAGGTTTCGAAGCGACTATACTTTGGGAGTGAGAAGAGAAAATGAAGTTTAGCGAAATTGCAAGCGAACAATGGGAGGAACTCGCTCCTTATTTGGATACTTGCCTGCTGCCCGTAACGGGGTTGTCCGGCGGCGAGAAGCCCCATGAGGCGACGCAGCGGCTGGAGCGTTTAAGGGATTTGCTCGATTTGATCGAGATTCCGTTCAAGGGAAGGATCGTGACGTATCCGGCTTGGCATTATGCGAACGGCGCAAATTGGCAGGAAGCGCTGAACGGCTGGTGCGAGGCGGCCAAGAAATCCGGCTTCCGGTACGTCATCGTCGCTTCGGCCAACCAGGCGCTGGAGCTGCGAGAGCATTCCGCGGATCTCTGTTTTCTGCCTGATGAAGACGGGAAGCTTCCGAAGGCGACCGAAGTGTCGGAAACCGTTCGTGCGCTGTGGAGCGGACAAGCTGCCGAATCGGAGGCGGGCTCCGAATAAGAAGGGCCGATTTTGGGGAAAACAAATGCCAGAGCAGGTCAAATGTGACAAAATGATAACAAATTTTTGAACGACAATTTGTTAACGACTCAAATGTATGGCCATATTCTTGACGCTCCCAAGCACCTAGGCTATTATAGTTATGTCCTAGTTCGTCATGTGTTTTTGCCGTGCGGCAAGACGCGAGATATGGTTGGCAAAGGGGGTTAGAACAGAAGATGAGTAACCATGAACAACATGATTCCGCGCATAAACCGGTTCAGCGCAAAGAGATGTCCCGGCGTCAATTTTTGTCATATACGCTTGGCGGCACGACTGCATTTATGATGGGCGGCGCGGTATTGCCAATGGTTCGTTTTGCAGTGGATCCGCTGCTGGTGAAGAAGACCGGAAGCAATTTCGTAAAAGTTGTGGAAGAAAGCAAAATTACGGACGAGCCGCAAGAATTCAAATTCAAGATTCATCAGGTCGACGGCTGGTACGAAAGCGATCCCGAGCTGTCCGCGTGGATTTCCAAGGACGCGAACAACAATATTTTTGCGCTTTCGCCGGTGTGTAAGCATCTTGGCTGCACGATTGCCTGGAACGCCAAGGGCAAGAACGAGTATGACTGTCCTTGTCACGACGCCCGCTACACGAAAGACGGGAAGAACCTTGCCGTTGCGCCGAAGCCGCTCGATGAATACGAAGTTAAGGTTGAAGACGGATTCGTATACGTGGGTCCGGTAAGACCGAATACACGATTAGGTTAAGGAGGGCGTATTGCAGATGTTTAAAAGTGTATACAACTGGATTGACGAACGTCTTGACATTACGCCGCTTTGGAGAGACGTCGCCGATCACGAGGTGCCCGAGCACGTCAACCCGGCGCACCACTTCTCCGCCTTCGTCTATTGCTTCGGCGGCTTGACGTTCTTCATTACCGTGATTCAAATTCTGTCCGGCATGTTCCTTACGATGTACTACGTACCGGACATTATCAACGCCTATGCGAGCGTTGACTACTTGCAGCACCAAGTCGCATTCGGGCAAATCGTCCGCGGCATGCACCATTTCGGGGCGAGCCTTGTTATCGTTATGATGTTCCTACATACCCTCCGAGTGTTCTTTACCGGTTCCTACAAAGCGCCGCGCGAAATGAACTGGGTAGTCGGAATGCTCATTTTCTTCATCATGTTAGGTCTCGGCTTCACGGGCTACCTGCTCCCTTGGGATAACAAAGCCTACTACGCGACGAAGGTCGGTGTCGAAATTGCCGCATCCGTTCCGGTACTTGGCCCATACATCGCCGACTTCCTGTACGGCGGCGATATCGTAGGCGCGCAGACGCTCACCCGCTTCTTTGCGATCCACGTATTCTTCTTGCCTGGCGCATTGATCGCGATGCTCGCCGCGCACTTTATCATGATTCGGAGACAAGGTATTTCCGGACCACTCTAAGCGAAGGAGGGCTTACTTATGGCGCACGGTCATAAATCGAACGAGAAGGTTGTCTACGTCGGCGATTCGCGCGTGAAGAGAAGCAACCATCCGAACATCCCTCCTGACTACACTTCGTTCCCGGGCAAGTCGGAAGCGTTCATTCCGAACTTCCTGCTTAAGGAATGGATGGTCGGATGTGTCGTATTGGTCGGCTTCCTCGTCTGGACGATCGCGGAGCCCGCACCGCTTGGGTATCCCGCCGATCCGACGAATGCCGCGTTCATCCCGATGCCGGACTGGTACTTCCTGTTCCTGTATCAATTTTTGAAATATCCGTATGTATCTCAAGACTATATCCTGCTCGGAACGCTGGGCGTTCCCGGCGTTATGTTCGGCGCATTAATGCTCGCTCCTTTCCTGGATACGGGCAAGGAACGCCGTTTTTACCGCAGGCCGATCGCATCGTCGCTTATGTTTCTCTCGCTTATCGCCTGCATCTATTTGACCATCGTTTCTTGGGATCACTACCAGCATACGCTGGAAGCCAACGGTCAAATTCCGGAGCATCACGAACGTGAAGAGAAGGCTCGCGAAGCGGCCGAAGCCGGAGAGGAACGTCCGAACTATACGAAGCCGGCTCCAGTGGCTTCGCTAGTCGATGCTGACGACCCTGCCATGGAGATTGCGAAGCAAGCCAATTGCGTAAGCTGCCATGCCGCCGACCTGAAAGGTCAAGGCTCGGTACCGGCATTGACCGGCATAGGCGACCGTCTGGATAAGGACCAACTCGTAGATGTGATTACAAATGGACGCGGAGGAATGCCTCAATTCAAGGATCAGCTTTCCGCGGAAGAGATCGACCAGCTCGCGACTTGGCTTTCCAAACAAAAAGTGGCGGCCGAATAGTCCGCCGACCTATAAAAAAACCTGATCGTATCATGCGGTCAGGTTTTTTTTGAATCCCTACCCGAGAGGACGTGCCGATCCATGCTCTCCGCCTTTTGGAGCCGCGATTTTTTGCTTAATCGGTCATTTCTATGGTTATTGTTTATCGTGAATTTATTGGGGACGATATACGGCTATATTTGGTACGAAGGACAATTGGCCGATACGCTGCAGCATCATCCGCTATGGCGGATCGTATTCGTGCCCGACTCGCCGACGGCAAGCTTATTCTTCACTTTAACCTTGCTATATTGGCTGTTTCCGCCGAGAGATCCGAACCGCGTCGCGGCCGCCGGCCGCAGCGTCATCGAAGCGCTCGGCGTCGTCTGCTCGGTTAAATACGGCATATGGGCCGTCGCGATGATCGTCGCGGGAGCGTGGCAGGGGGCGGAGCTGCACTGGCAGCATTACATGCTGATGGCATCGCATCTCGGCATGGCGTTCGAGGCGCTGCTGTACTACCGCTTCATGCGGGCCGGAATCGCCGCATTGCTGGTCGGAACGGGCTGGCTGCTCTTAAACGATACGGTCGACTACACCTTCGGGATTTTCCCTTACCTCGCGGACGAGCTTGACGACGATTTGCCGGCCGTTCGCTCGTTTACGTACGGCTTGAGTATATTCAGCTTCGCCGCCGCTTGGCTCGTATGGCGCTTCCGAAAGCAGGCATAAGGGTGGACATCCTTTCATAGATTGGTCTAAGGGGGGGATGTCCATGAAGGTACGTATCATTGTTCCTTTCGTTATCTGTATCGTCATGTCGATCGGATCGGCGAGCGCTGTCTGGGGAGGCTCGTCTTCCATGAACCCGTTCGCATCGGTTTTCCTGCCGCAGCCGCAAGGACAGCTGTCCAAGCTGGATGAATTGGCCAACTCGATTTATAACGCGGCCTATACGGGTAATCGTCAGGCCGGTTTTCAATATGTGCAGCAGCTGGAGCGCGTTCTAGATGTGGCGGCTGACGTATTGCCCGGGCATCGGGACGGTTGGACCGCAATGGCCAAGGATGCGGACGCGATCAAGCTGAAGCTGCTTATTAAAGGGAGCGGGGCGGGCTGGCTGTCCGAGGCTTCCCGCCTCCGGTTATCCGCCGATGCCCTCGTTCATCCGGAGCATGCGCTGTGGCTGCAATACGAAACCGTCATGCTGGACGATCTGTCCCGAACCGAGAAGGCGTGGAAGCGTCAGACCGGGGATGCCGCACAGGCCGCCCGGGCGGCGCTCGATAGCTTGCGGTCGCATGCCGAGCGGGTCGAGCCCGCTGTCGCCATGTTATACGGATCCGATCGGATGCTTGAGTTGAAGGAGAGGCTGCGATATACGGATCGGCTGCTGAAGTCGGCTGCCGCGCCGGCGGACAAGGACGGCCCGGTCGATCATTCCCTGAACGCTTTGAAGGATGCGATCGTCAGGCTATACGAGAACAGCGGCGCTGCGATCGCCGTGCCGGCGGTCGCTCCGCCCGCTTCGGCGAATCCGATCGGCTGGGCGATGCTTCTCGGCGCAATCATCTCCGCGGTGCTCACTTATTCAGGCTGGCGGAAATACAGGACGAATCCTTATGGAAGCAAGCCGATCACCTAGTCGGCTATTCTTCCTTAAAGCCTTCGCCGAGAACGTCATGCACTTCATTGATAATTATGAACGCCCTGGGGTCTATGCTGCGGACGATCGTTTTCAAACGGCGGATTTCCTGCCTTTGGACGACGCAGTATACGACCTCTTTTTGCTGTCCCGAGTATACCCCTCTTGCCGGAATCAGGGTAACTCCGCGTTCCAGATCGATCGTGATTTGCTTCGAGATCTCCTCCCCATGGTCGGTAATGATGGAGAACGCTTTTGCGGCATAGGCCCCGTCCTGAATAAAATCGATCAGCTTCGAGGCGATGAATACCGTTACGAGGGTATAGAGCACTTTCGACATCGGTATGTAGAACAAGGAAGCGCCGATAATGACGGCATCCAGCGTCAAAATGATCTGGCCCATGCTGATGCCCCTAGAACGGGCGACGATCCGGGCCACGATATCGACGCCTCCGGTCGTTCCTCCGAAACGGAATACGATGCCGAGGCCCGTGCCGAGCGACACGCCGGCGTAAAGCGCGGCAAGCATGTAATCTTGCGTGCTGCGAAAAGGAACGAGCAGTCCGGTTTCGATCAACCGCTCCATAAGCGCCAAAAACGCGGACAGCGAGACGATGCCGAGCAGCGTGTACATCATTTGGCCCCTCCCGAGCGCCTTCCAGCCAATCAGAAACAATGGCACGTTAAGCAGCAGCGTCGTTATGGAAAGAGGCCAGCCGGCCGCGTAATTAAGAAGAACGGCTATGCCGGTGGCGCCGCCTTCCATCAGCTGGTTAGGGATGACGAAATAATGAAGTCCGAACGCGTAGATGGCCGTTCCGATCAATATCGGGAAGACGATGCGCGATTGTTCTATGATTTTCGACATGGGTTACGACTCCTTTGGATGATGGATTCCTTTGTAGTATGGCACAAGGCGGCGATTCGAAAAACATTGATTTTAACAATGCGTTTCGTTAACATAGGGAATGGATAGCCATTGACGGGAAAGGAACGTAGAGAATGCCGGACAAATCGTTAGCAGATATTCAAAGAGAAGTGGACGATTACATCTCTCAATTCAAGGAAGGTTATTTCAGTCCGCTGGCCTTGATGGCCAGAATGTCGGAAGAAGTCGGAGAACTGGCAAGGGAAGTGAACCACTTCTACGGCGAAAAGCCGAAAAAAGCGGACGAAGCCGAAAATTCCGTCGAGATGGAGCTTGGCGACATTTTATTCCTTTTATCCTGCTTCGCCAATTCCTTGAACATCGACCTGACGGAGGCGCACAATAAAGTGATGCATAAGTTCGCTACCCGGGACGCCAACCGGTGGACGAAGAAATAGACCGAACAGTAAACAAGCTCGCTACATATGCTGTACCATCAACCTGTGTACAAGGAGGATGGGCGGATGGATGGAGAGAGCTGCATCAAGAAAGCATACGAATTCATATTCAACAGCGATTTCGAGCAAGCCATTTATTGGTTTGAACAAGCAATCGCAGCTGATCCGAATAACGCGTCTTATTATCATAAATGCGCAGTATCCTGCGCGCGAAGCGGCAAATGGGCGAAAGCGAAGCTCCATGCGGACGCGGCCGTCAAGCTCGATCCGGAGCATCCCGAGTACCACTATCATCTGCAGACGGTGGAGGCAGGCATGTTTCGGAACGATGCCGACCTGCTGCTTGCCTCGGATCCGCCCAAACTGTCCGAGGCGGCCGAGTTGCTGAAGCGGGCGGCGGCGCTGGATCCGCTAAGCTTCGAAGCCTTCTACAAGCTGGGAGTCGTCTACTCCGAGCTTAATCGATTGGACGAAGCGGCGGCCAGCGCCAAGGAAGCAATGCGGTTGGACCCTGCGCATTCCGCCGCGCGCAGACTGCTTGCCGACGTCAATCGCAAGCGGCGATTGCTTCGCGTACGGATCAACGCGCGAAATAGGAAAAGGAACAGGTGATGAGCATGACGACTCAACAGATAAAAGTAGCCGTAGCAGGCGCAAGCGGACGAATGGGCCGCGAAGTCGTAAAAATGGTGCTGGAGGACGACGCGCTTCAATTAGTCGCAGCCGCCGCTCCTTCGGCCGGTCCCGTCGACGCGGGCGTATTCGCGGGCAAGCCGGCTACCGGCGTCATCGCGAGCGCGACGCTGGAAGAGGCGCTGAACGGCTCGGGAGCGGACGTGCTGGTTGATTTTACGGTTCCCCAGGCGGCTTACGGCAACGCGAGAACGGCGATCGAATACGGGGTTCGGCCGATCATGGGGACGACCGGCTTCACGCCCGAACAAATCGCGGAGCTGGACGAGCTGTGCAAACGGAAGGAAATCGGCGGATTGATCGCGCCCAACTTCTCGATCGGCGCCATTCTCATGATGAAGTTCGCGGCGGAAGCCTCGAAATATTTGCCGCACGTGGAAATTATCGAGTACCACGGCGACCAGAAGCTGGATGCGCCGTCGGGCACGTCGATCAAGACGGCCGAGCTGATTGCGGAGGTTCGCCGCGAGCTGCGCCAAGGCAATCCGAACGAGGAAGAAGTCATCGAAGGAGCCCGCGGCGGTTACTATAACGGCTTCCGCATACATAGCGTCAGGCTTCCGGGCGTATTCGCCCAGCAGGAAGTCGTATTCGGCGGTCACGGGCAAACGCTGAAGATCCGCCACGATTCGTACGACCGGGCCGGTTACATGCCGGGCGTCAACGTCGCGGTCAAGAAGGTTATGACGTACAGCGGTTTAATTTACGGCTTCGAACATATTATGGATTAGTTTCATCCGGCAGCGGGAGAGGGGAACGCCATGTTAAACATTGCATTTATCGCGCATGATCGCAAAAAAGAGGAAATCGTCAATTTCGTCATCGCTTACGAGAACGTATTCGTTCCGCATAAGCTGTACTCCACCGGCACGACCGGCACGCGCATCATGGAGCAAACGAATTTAACCATTCATCGGTTCATGTCGGGGCCGCTCGGCGGCGACCAGCAGATCGGCGCCATGGTCGCGGAGAACGAGATGGATCTTATTATTTTCCTGCGCGATCCGCTTATGGCGCAGCCGCACGAGCCGGATATTATTGCGCTGCTCCGGCTATGCGACGTGCAGGGCATTCCGGTAGCGACGAACGTGGCCACCGCCGAGCTGCTCGTGAAAGCTCTCGAACGCGGCGATTTCGCGTGGCGGGAGCTTGTCCACAAATATAAGCCGGGTCTCGAATCATGATGCAGCCGCTTGATATTCTCGTATTCGGCGCCCATGCGGACGATGCGGAAATCGGGATGGGCGGCACGATCGCGAAGCATGTCAAGGCCGGTTACCGCGTCGGCATTTGCGATCTGACGGAAGCGGAAATGTCGTCGAACGGCACGGTGGAGCTTCGGAAGGAAGAAGCGGCGGCCGCGGCGCGCGTATTGGGTCTGAGCAGACGTTCGAATCTTGCCTTGCCTGACCGCGGACTGGAGCCTTCGAGAAGCCAAATCGATCGGATCGTCACTGAGATCAGAGCATGCAAGCCGCGCGTCGTGTTCGCGCCCTATTGGGTGGACCGCCATCCCGATCACGTCGCATGCAGCCGCTTGATCGAGGAAGCGGTATTCAACGCCAAGCTTCGGCGCTACATGCCGGAGCTGCCCGCGGTTCAGGTTGAACAGCTTATTTACTATTACATTAACGATACCGACCAAATATCGCTTATCATCGACATAAGCGAGCACTATGAAGCGAAGCGCCAGTCGCTGCTCGCGTACCGTTCGCAGTTCGAATCGGCCGCCGCTGGCGCGGACCGTGTCGCGACGCCTCTGACGAACCGATATATCGAACGCGTGGAAGCGCGCGACTCGCAGCTCGGACAAGCCCGGGGCTGGGCATACGCAGAGGGCTTTGCCTTGAAGCGCCCGCATGCCGTACAATTTTTTTGACAAATCGTACAGCTCTTGTCGATACAATAAGATGACGTGACAAACACAGGAGGTGCGGCAAGGTGGCGAGAAAGTTAAAAATCGGGATAACCTGCTACCCGACTCTGGGAGGATCCGGAGTCGTTGCGACGGAGCTCGGCAAGCTGCTTGCGGAACGGGGGCACGAAATTCATTTCATCACGCACAGCATTCCGTTCCGGCTGGGCAAATTCAACAAAAACATATTTTATCACGAAGTCGAAGTCAACGATTATTACGTATTCCGCTATCCTCCTTACGACTTGGCGCTGGCCAGCAAGATGGCCCAGGTCGCGAAAATGCAGCAGCTGGATTTGCTTCACGTTCACTATGCCGTGCCGCATGCCGTATGCGCCTATCTGGCGAAACAGATGAACGGCGACGGCCTAAGGACGGTCACGACGCTGCACGGCACCGACATTACGGTTCTGGCGCAGGATGAATCGCTGAAGGACTTGATCCGGCTGGCGATCCATCAAAGCGACGCCGTTACGGCCGTATCGAATGACCTGATCCAGGAAACCCGTCAGCTGCTCGATATTACGACGCCGATCGATTTGACTTACAATTTCGTGGACAAACGCGTCTATTACCCGCGGGAAGCCGCCGCTCTGCGAGCGGATTTCGCGGCGGAGGATGAAAAAATATTAATGCATATTTCGAATTTCCGGCCCGTCAAACGCGTAGGCGACGTCGTGGATATCTTCGAGCGCGTGTCGCGGAAGCTGCCTTCGAAGCTGCTGCTCGTCGGCGAAGGACCGGAGCTGTCGAAGATCCAATGCAAAATCCGCCAGCTCGGTCTCGAGGACCGCGTCCACTTCCTGGGCAAGCAGGAGGACGTAGCGCAGGTCATCTCTATGGCGGACGTCCTCTTGCTCCCTTCGGAGAAGGAAAGCTTCGGACTGGTCGCGCTCGAGGCGATGGCTTGCGGCGTTCCGACGATCGGTTCGAACGCGGGAGGCATCCCGGAGCTGATTACGCACGGCGAGACGGGCTTCCTGTCGCCGATCGGCGATGTCGAGGATATGGCGGCCAACGTCGAGCGGCTGCTGACGGACAAGAAGCTGCACGAACAATTCAGGCAGGCGTGCTTGTTCAGGGCGAGGAACGAATTTTGCAACGACGTCATTACGACGCAGTACGAGCATATTTATTACCGCGTGCTCGGCATAGAAGCGGATTTGCCCGTGGCGGTGTGCGGCGATTAACGATTCGCCTACTGCGGCGGCTACCGCGTAAAGGACGGTGCATCGCATTTGAAACTATCGCCGCCGGAAGTGATCGCAGCGGCATTGCCAATCGTTACGCGGCTTCGGGAGCATCGCTTCGAAGCCGTCTTTGTTGGCGGCGCGGTTCGGGATACGGTGCTCGGCTTGCCGGTCAAGGACGTCGACATCGCCACCTCCGCGCTTCCGGAGCAGGTGCTTGCGCTGTTCGAACGATGCATACCGACGGGACTGCAGCACGGGACCGTTACCGTCGTTCATAACAAGATTGCGTACGAGGTAACGACGTACAGGGAGGAAGCGCGGTACGAGGCGCACCGGAAGCCGGAGAGCGTTCGTTATATCGCTTCGCTTGAAGGAGACCTGCTGCGCAGAGACTTTACGATGAACGCGATGGCTTTGTCGGCGGACGGAGAATTGATCGACCCTTACGGCGGCTTGCACGATCTGCGCCTCGGTCTTCTCCGCTGCGTCGGCGATCCAAACGCCAGATTCGCGGAGGATGCGCTGCGCATGCTACGCGCGGTCCGGTTTATCGGCGCGTACGGTCTTAAGCCCGCTTACCGGACATGGCGGGCGCTTCTTCGTCACGGCCATTTGATGAAGTTCATCGCCATGGAGCGGGTCGCCTCGGAGCTGGACAAGCTTATCGCGGGCGCGTCGCCCGCGCGAGGGCTTCATTACGCCGCGGCAAGCCGCTTGCTGGAGCATCTGAAGGAGCCGCTGCCCGCCGAAGTGACGCTAGCGGCCGCCGAAGCTTGCCGGACGAGAAGCACCGCAGCTCTATTCGCCGGGCTCGGCAAGCTCAAGGAAGCCGATTTGCGGCTCGCTTCCGTGGCGATCGGCTTATCCTTGACGTCCGATGCCGCGTTGCGGTCGATGCAGGCGCTCCGCTTGTCCAACCAACGGACCAAATCGATCATGGGCCTATTAGGCATCCATCTGGATTTGCAAGAGGCCGAACCGGACCCGGAGGAGCATTCGCTTCGTCCTGCATGGCTCGGCATCGTGCTGCGCTATGGCGTCCGGATGGCCGGGCAATGGCTGGAGATCGCCGAGCTTCTGCAGCGGACGACGCCGGCCCGGTGCATCGTGCCCGCAGCGCAGCTCGAAGCATGGATGAACGAAATGCCCGTCGCAACGCTTAAGCAGCTTAAAGTAAGCGGCAAAGAGCTGGCGGAGCATCTCCGCAAGCCGACTGGCCCATGGATTTCCGACTGGCTGAGCCGGCTGCTGCTCGAGGCGGCTCTCGGCCGCGTGCCGAACGACAAACAGCCGCTTCTACGGCAGGCTGAACTTTGGGACAAAAAAGAGGAATCGAACGATGAATCATGACGCATTGCTGCAATTGTTTACTGCGAGTCCGGGCGAATACGTATCCGGCGAACGGATCAGCCACGAGCTGGGCGTAAGCCGAACGGCGATCTGGAAGCAAATTCGCAAGCTGGAAGCGGCCGGCTACCGGTTCGAAGCTTCCAGAAGGCTGGGTTACCGCTTGCTCAGCGCCCCGGACTTCCTTTCGGCAGAAGAGCTTTGCGCCCGAATGCAAACCGAACGATTCGGCCGGCCCTTCCAGTTGTTCGATACGGTCGATTCCACCCAAAATACCGCCCGTGCCGCGGCAGAGGACGGTGCGGCTGAAGGTACGCTCGTCATTGCGGAGCAGCAGAGCAGCGGACGCGGCCGGATGGGCAGGGGCTGGATTTCCCCGCGCGGCAAAGGAATTTGGATGAGCATGGTGCTTCGGCCATCCGTTCCTATTCATTTTGCCCCTCAGCTTACGCTGCTCACGGCTGTCGCGCTCTGCAGAAGCTTAAGGCGGATTACGGGGCTGTCGATCGGCATCAAATGGCCGAACGACCTGTTGATCGAAGGCAAAAAAATTAGCGGCATCCTGTTGGAATCGGCCGCGGAGGACGAACGGTTGAAATATATAATCGCCGGCATCGGCATCAGCGTCAACTTGGAGGAAAACGATTATCCGGACGAGCTGAAGGACAAAGCGACGTCACTGCGAATCGCGGGCGGCCGTAAGCTGGACCGGACCGAGGTTATCGCCGGCTTCCTGAAGGAATGGGAGCAGCTGTACGAGCTGTATCGGGAGCAAGGCTTCGGGCCGATCGTGACGCTGTGGGAAGCGCTGTCCGTTTCGCTCGGCAAGAAAGTGCGTCTCATTACGCCTCAGGGCGACGTTGCCGGCACGCCGGTGGCGCTGGAGGAAAGCGGCGCGATCCGGGTCAGGCTGGATGACGGCAGCCACAAATCCGTTTTTTCCGCCGAAATGGGCGAACCGCTATAAGGATGCGATACACGTTTACGGACGGAGAAAAATTTGTTACACTACGAGTATCAGGCGGTATTCGCTGCTGAAGCTGCACTGATGAGGAACACAATGATGCAAATGGTTGGCAATGCACATTCTGCTCTGAGCCGTAGGGACCGAGACAGAAGGAAGCACGACAAGCAATCGTTTCCTTTTCCGTTTGGGGACCTTTTTAGCAGCGGCTAAAAGGTTTTTTTGTGTTTATCCTATCATTTGAACGGAGGATGAAGCTGATGAGGAAACGACTGACGATTACAGCCATGAAGAAAATGAAGCAGGAACGCAATGCGATTTCCGTAGTGACGGCTTACGATTATCCTTCGGCGAAGCTGGCCGAGGAAGCGGGGATCGACGTCATTCTGGTCGGGGACTCGCTCGGAAACGTCGTGCTCGGCTACGACACGACCATTCCGGTAACAATTGACGACATCGTCTATCATACGCGGGCGGTCGCAAGGGGAGCCCAGCATACGTTCATCGTCGCCGACATGCCGTTTATGACCTACGGAATCGGACGCGAATCGACGCTTCGCAACGCGGCGAAAATCATGCAGGAAGGCGGGGCCCAAGCCGTTAAGCTGGAAGGCGGCGCCGACATCGCCGAGGATGTCGCGGCACTAGTGAAAGCGGGCATCCCGGTCATGGGCCACATCGGGCTCACGCCGCAGTCCGTGCACCAGCTCGGCGGCTACAAGGTACAAGGGAAGCTCGATCAAGAGGCGGAACGGCTGCTTCAGGACGCGAAGGCGCTCGAGGAAGCGGGGGCGTTCAGCATCGTGCTGGAGCTCGTTACGGAGCCGCTGGCGACGCTGATCAGCGAATCGCTGTCCATTCCGGTCATCGGCATCGGAGCCGGACGCGGATGCGACGGGCAAGTGCTGGTCTACCACGACATCCTGCAGTACGCTTCGCCGTATTTCGAGAAAAAATTCGTAAAAACTTATGCCGATATCGGCTCTACTATACGCCATGCGATCGAATCTTACGTCGCCGACGTGAAGACGGGCGCGTTCCCCGGCGAGGAGCACTCGTTCCAGGCGCAAGCGAAGCCGGCCGCGGTCGACAGCCTCTATGGCGGCGGGGCGCAGGCAGGCGAAGGAAAGAGCAAGCCGGGCAGCGGCGCGTCGAAAGAGGGGGTCGGCTTATCATGATCGTCTGCCGGACGAAAGCGGAATTAAAGGAGAGGCTTGCGCAGCTGCGCAAGCAGGACAGAAGCGTCGGCTTCGTTCCGACGATGGGCTATTTGCATGAAGGCCACGCGAGCCTGATGCGGCAGTCCGCGGCCGAGAACGAGGCGACCGTACTCAGCATATTCGTGAACCCGCTCCAATTCGGCCCGAATGAGGATCTCGACCGTTATCCGCGCGACGAGGAGCGCGACCTCGCGCTTGCGGAAGAATGCGGCGCGGACATCGTGTTTTTGCCGTCGGTGGAGGAGATGTATCCGTCGAAGCCGCTGACGAGCGTCATCGTCAATCAAGTGACCGACCGGCTGTGCGGCGCTTCCAGGCCCGGGCATTTCGACGGGGTGGGCACGGTCGTCAGCAAGCTGTTCCATCTCGTGCAGCCGGATCGCGCCTATTTCGGCCTCAAGGATGCGCAGCAAGTCGCGGTCATCTCGCAAATGGTCGACGACTTGAATTTCCCGGTCGAGATCGTGCCTTGCTCTATTGTACGCGAGCCCGATGGGCTTGCCCTGAGCTCGCGCAACGTTTATTTGAACGCCGAGCAGCGGCGTCAGGCGGTCGTGCTATCGCAAACGCTAAGCGATGCAGCCGAATGGCTGAGTGAAGACGGAATGACGGTCGAGCGGCTTATCGCCCGGGTTAAAGTGCAAATCGCCAAAGCAAGCGAATCGGCGATCGATTACGCGGAGCTGCTTTATTACCCAAGCCTGCAGCCGCCGGCCGCGAATGCGCCGATCCGGTCGATCGGACAGTCTATCATTGTTGCGCTGGCCGTGAAGTTCGGCGGTACGCGATTAATCGATAATCGGATATTTGAAGCAAGCGAGGTGAATGGACATGTTCAGAACGATGATGAAGTCGAAGCTGCACCGGGCAACCGTTACTGAGGCGAACCTGAATTACGTCGGGAGCATAACCATTGACGAGGATTTGATGGATGCGGCGGATTTATGGGAAAATGAGAAGGTGCAGATCGTAAATAACAATAACGGCGCGCGTTTCGAGACGTATGTCATTACCGGGGAACGCGGCTCTGGCGTCATTTGCTTGAACGGGGCGGCGGCAAGGCAGGTGCAGCCGGGCGATCAGGTCATTATTATTTCTTACGCGATGATGACCGACGAGGAAGCGAAGGCGCACAAGCCGATCGTCACGATTCTCGACGAAAGCAACCGACCGCTTCAGCTGCTGAACGCGGAGATGCACGGCGCCATCCTGTAACTGCATGGAATAGAACGGCCGGCCCTGCGTTATGTAACGGCTGGCATACCGTATGAAATACCGCGTTGCGACAAAAAATGAACATACACTCCTTAATCCTTAAGCGAAGGCGGGATGCGGTATGTTCCAGCATATGTTTGCATCAATGAACGAAATGCTCGATCGAATCATGGATCGGTATGATGACGCAGGCGCGCAGGAAAAGAAGCAGTACGAGGAGCAGTTAACCGAATTGAAGAACGTTAGCGACCATTTCGTTGAGCAATGGCTTGAATTCGAGGAGAAGTTCGCCGAATTCAAGGAACGGCGTTCGGAGCCGTCCTCAGCTCAATCGGCATCCACCGCCCCGGCACCGGCGTACTCGGGTTACATGAATGCGGAGCATGAGCTGCCGGTTAGCGGAACGGCGTCCTGCAATGCAGCGGATCTTATGATTTCGGACGAAGCCGCTTCGATTATTTCCAAGGGACAGGGCTATTATAAGTTATTTATGTTTCCTCAAGCGGCAACGCAATTTCAGTCGGCTATCGTCCTATCGCCGGAATGCAACCTCGCGAGACTTTTTTTGGGCATGACGCACATGCATCTTCAGAATTGGAACGAAGCGCAGAGGCATTTTCAATTGCTTATCGCTTTGACGGACTTCCCGAAATGGCTTGCGATGGGCTATAATGCGCTTGGATGCATTCAAGCGATTCACCTGAATTTGGCGCAGGCCGAGCTGCTGTTCAAGAAAGCGCACGACGTTTGTCCAAGCTTCACGGAGGCGCTGAGCAATTTAAGGTCGTGCCAGGAAACACCCCAGCAATTATCGTTATATTTTGGTAGCACGGAGCTGTGCTGTTTGTGAGAGGATCGGGGAATGAATGAAATTTGCTGTATTAGACTTGGAAACGACGGGACACGGCCGTAGCGACGATATATTGCAGGTCGGGCTGGTCATCGTCTCGGAAGAGCTGGACGTTATCGATACGTTCAGCTCTTACGTTCGGCCTAATATCCCAATACCGGCTTTCATCACCCAATTGACGGGCATCGAGGAATCGGACGTCGCCGATGCGCCGGAGCTCCACGAGGTGCTGGTCCGGCTGATTCCGCTGCTCGACGACGCCGTGCTCGTCGCCCATAACGTCGGGTTCGACGCCGGCTTCTTGAATCAGGCGCTCGATCGCTGCGGGTATTACCCGTTTGCCGGCCGCAGGCTCGATACGATCGAACTGCTGCGCATTTTGTATCCGACCATCAATACGTATCAGCTGGGGGCCGTGACGGAGCTGTTCGGCATCGAGCACGATCAGCATCACCGCGCAGACAGCGATGCGATGGCGACCGCGCACCTGCTTATCGAATCCGTCAACAAGCTTCGGAACATGCCGCTGCTCACTTTGCAGCGGCTGTCCGCGCTTATCGACGATGGAAGCGATTTAAGCTGGTTTATTAAAGAAACGCTTCAGCGAATGGAATTCCGCGTCGTGTTCGAGTCGAACGAGTACGATTATTTTAACCAGTTCGCCTTGAAGGTGAAGGAATGGTCCGACGAAGAGCCGCCGCGCGCGGACGAAGGAGAAGAACCGCTGCAGGGCGTCGCGTTCGAGCAATATTTGGCCGACGTCAAGCAAAGGTTCGAGGAGAAATACCCGAATTACGAGGAGCGCGAGGCACAGGCGGCGATGTTCCGGGAAGTGTACGGGGCGCTGAGCGGGAACCGGCATCTTCTGATCGAAGCCGGGACGGGAACCGGCAAATCGCTCGGGTATTTGATACCGGCTTTGTATTACGGCGTTCAGAACGGCAAGAAAGTCGTCGTCAGCACGCATACCATCAATTTGCAGGAGCAGCTCCGGCAGCGCGATTTGCCGCTGCTGAACGATGTCCTGCCCTTCGAATTCAAGGCGTCCGTCTTCAAGGGCCGCGGCAATTATTTATGCTTGCGCAAATTCGAAGGGAAAGTGAACACAAAGGATCTCGTCTCTCCGATCGAGGATGGGGTTACGGCCGCACAGATGGTCGTATGGCTGGGCGAAACGGAAACCGGCGATCAGGAGGAGCTGAATTTCGGGAACAAAGGCGCCGAATTCTGGTCGACGGTCGCCAGCGATACGGATTCCTGCTTGAACCGCGCATGCCCTTGGTTCAGAAGATGCTTCTATCATCGGGCGAAGCACGAAGCGAATATCGCGGATGTCTGCATTACGAATCATTCGATGCTGTTCACGGACATTCAAGCCGACCATCGCCTGCTGCCGACGTACTCGCACTTGATCATCGACGAGGCCCATCATGTCGAGGAAGTGGCCGGCAAGCATCTCGGCATGCAGAACAATTATTTCTCGCTCGCGCAGGCCATCGTCCGCTTGTATAAAGATTCCCGTTCGGGACTGCTCCCCGCGCTTCGGCAGAAGCTTCTTTCGGAGGACGACGCCCATCAAACGGCCTGGATCGAGACGATCGATACCGTCATTCCCGTCTTCCAGGAAGTGAAGGAGCATTGGGATAAGCTGTTCGAGCTGTTCTACGGCTTCACCTCCGTTTCGGGCGACAGCTCGAGCGATAACGGGCAATCGGTATGCCGGTTGAAGAAGGATCAGCTGCCTAAGGGCTGGGAAGACGCGGTTGCCGCGGAAGCGAACATCCACACCGAGTTGAACCGGGTCATACGCACGGTCGAGAAAATGATGAACGACGTTAAAGAAAGGGTCGACGATTCGGCGATCCAGGCGCTGCTTACCGATTTGAACGGCGCAGTGCGCGACTTGACGCGGGTGAAGGACGAGCTGCGGACGTTTATCAAGCTGGAGCTTGCCGATTCCGTGTTCTGGATCGAGGCAAGCACCTTGTACCGTTTCCGTTCCGTCCAGCTTTACGGCGTCCCCGTCGACGTGAGCGCCCAGCTGCAGAAATATTTTTTCGATGTGAAAGAAAGCATCGTGCTTACCTCCGCAACCCTTTCCGTTCAGAAATCGTTTCAGTACGCGGCGGAACAGCTTGGTCTTTCGGGATACGAGGAACAAGGCCGGCTGAAGACGGTGCAGCTTCCGTCGCCTTTTAATTACCGCGAGCAGGCTCTCGTCGTCATCCCGCGCAATTTTCCGGTGCTGAAAGGGTCGAACGTCGACGATTCGTATTTGGATATGCTGACGCGATCGCTCGCCGACGCCGCGCGCGAGACGAATGGACGTATGCTCGTTCTGTTCACCTCGTACCGGATGCTGAAGCAGGTCTACGAGCCTCTGAAGGAGCTGCTGACGGAATCGGGCATTCAGGTGCTTGGCCAAGGGATCGACAGCGGCAACCGCTCGAAGCTGACGAGACGGTTTCGCCAGACGCCGGAATCGGTGCTGCTCGGCACGAGCAGCTTCTGGGAAGGGGTCGACATCCCCGGCGAGGCGCTCGTATGCCTGGCGATCGTCCGGCTGCCCTTTCAGCCGCCCAATCATCCGCTCGCGGAGGCGAAGGCCGAGATGCTTCAACGGCAGAAGCAAAATCCGTTCATGAAGCTTTCGATCCCGCAGGCGGTCATTCGTTTCAAGCAGGGATTCGGCCGTCTCGTGCGCACGTCGTCGGACAAAGGAATCGTTATTATTTATGATACGAGGGTTATCGATACGTATTACGGCAAACATTTTTTGTATTCGCTGCCGGGTCCGAAGATCGAGACGATGCATGTCGAGCAGATGGTTGGCCGGATGCGGGAATGGCTTGCTCCCGATCATCCGCCGGAGCCGCTCGCGGTTCCGGCCTCGAACGCGGGAGATGAGGAGGAGAAGGGTTGAAACAAGCGAAAATTTCGGAAGCCGTCGTCCGGCGGCTTCCCATTTACCTTCAAGTATTGAACGAAATGCTGCTTCGCGAAATCCAGACGGTATCCTCTCAGGAGCTGGGCGTGAAGCTCGATCTGAATCCCGCGCAAATCCGCAAGGATTTGGCATATTTCGGCGAGTTCGGGCGCAAAGGCGTCGGCTACGACGTCGTCTATTTGATCGAGAAGATCCGGCAAATCCTCAAGGTCGACCAGACCATCAAAGTTGCGCTCGTCGGAGCGGGAAACCTTGGACACGCCCTATGCAACTACAACAAGTATTCGAAGGACAACATGAAAATTACGGCGGTATTCGACGTTCATCCGAGCAAAATCGGAACGAGCATCAACAATTTGAAGGTGCTCCCGATGACCGAGCTTGCCGCGACCGTCGCCGAGCAAAAGATTCGTATCGGCATCATTACGGTGCCCGCGTTCGAAGCGCAAAACGTCGCGAACCAGTTCGTCGAAGCGGGCATCGAAGGCATATTGAATTTCGCTCCCGCCATTCTGCGCGTACCGGACGCTATCCGCATACATAATGCCGATTTCACGAAGGAATTGCTTAGCCTTGCGTATTATTTAAATCGAGAAGGAGACGCGCAATATGAGTCAGATTTGGATTGAGAACGGGTTGTTTATTACGATGGACGAGACGCGGCCGACCCTGCGCGGCCATATGGTCGTGACGGACGACCGGATTACGTATTTGGGCGAGGAGCCTCCGGCCATGCAAGCGGAAGGCGTGCAGAAGGTGGACGGCAGCAGGCTGGCATTCCTGCCCGGCCTTATCAATACGCACGGCCATGCGGCGATGAGCTTGCTGCGCGGCTATTCCGACGATCAAAATTTGCAAGTATGGCTCGAGCAAAAAATGTGGCCGATGGAAGGGAAGTACGTCGACCGGGACACGTGCGCGGGCAGCGCGCTCGCGATCGTCGAGATGCTTCGCACGGGCACGACCGCATTCGTAGACATGTACGACCGGATGGATCAAGTCGCGGAGATGGTGGAGCAGGGAGGCATTCGGGGCATACTGACCCGCGGAGTCATCGGACTGTGCCCGGAAGACGTGCAGGAAGCAAAGCTTGCCGAAGCGATCGCATTCGCGCGCGAATGGAACGGCAAGGCGGACGGCCGCATTTCGACGATGATTTCCCCGCATGCGCCGTACACTTGCCCGCCGGCTTATATTGAACGGTTCGTGCAGGCCGCGCATGACTACGATCTGCCGCTTCATACACATATGTCGGAGACGCTCGCCGAAGTGGAGCAGAACGAGCGCGACTATGGCCTGCGACCTGTGCTGCATCTCGATCGGCTTGGGTTCTTCTCGCGCCCCGCGCTCGTCGCGCATGCCGTACATCTTAACGATGCGGAAATCGAGCTGCTTGCGGAGAAGGGCGTGTCGGTCTCGCATAATCCCGTCAGCAACTTGAAGCTGGCGAGCGGCATCGCACGCGTACCGGAGATGATGCGGGCGGGCATTACGGTATCGCTCGGTACGGACAGCGTGGCGAGCAACAACAATTTGGACCTGTTCGAAGAAATCCGACTCGCCGCTTTGCTTCATAAAGGAGTATCCGGCGATCCTACCGCCATTCCCGCGATGGAAGCGCTGAAGCTGGCAACCGTATACGGAGCGAAGGCGATTTGGCAGCAGGATCGGATCGGCATGCTGCGCGAAGGCATGAAAGCGGATTTCATCGCAATCGACTTGGAACAGCCGCATTTCTACCCGAAAACCGATATCGTCTCGCATCTCGTCTACTCCGGTTCGGGCCGGGACGTTCGGCATGTATGGGTCGACGGACGCCAGGTCGTGCACGCAGGGGAATGCACGCTTCTGGACGAGGAGAAAATCCGTTACGAGGCGCAGGCGAGCTTCGAGCGCCTGCTGAACGGTTAAATGCTGCGCTCCGTTACGAAGAAGCGTCCGCCGTTCATGACGGCGCAGCGCTGGGTGTTCGTTATCGTGGCGAGCTTGCTGCTGCTCGGCACGGCGATCGGCATCTATTTCCGCGACATTCAGATGCCAAGGTGGAGCGCCGAGCGCGATGCCGAGGCAAGAGCGGTCGAAGCGGCGGATTTGGCCGAGGTCGAGCAAGTCTATCATCATATTTGGAACAAGGAAAGCTGGGTCGTGAAGGGGGTAGACGCGAATAGCGATGAAGTGTTCGTATGGCTCGCCGAGGAGAACGAGCCGATGACGCTGAAGGCGTCCGAAGGCATTTCCGCAAGCGAGCTGAGGTCCGCATTCGCGCTCGGCAAGCCCCAGGCCGACATTAAACGAATGCAGCCGGGGCTGCTGAACGATACGCCGGTGTGGGAAATATTTTACCGCATCGCCGGAAGCCCGGACCGCTACTATTACGACTTCTACCGGTTCGACGACGGCACGTTTATCGACGAATACAAATTGCCCGCAGAGACGGAGCCGTAAGGCTCCGTTTCCTATTTTTACACGGCCAATCCCGCCGTTAATTATGATATACTTTCGTATAGCGGAGTTGATATACGAAAAGCATATAACGATATAAACAACGGGAGGGATATGGATATGAGGAAACCGCGCGTAATTCCCGTTCTCATAACGGCCGCCGTAGCGGCATCTTTACTGTTCGGCGGATGGGCCGTTTATAATCAGGTAGCGGTGGCCGCGCCGCTCGAGAAAGTGGCGAAGGAAGCGGAGGGCGTCGCGTCTTCGGCCAAGCCGGTCATGGACGACAAGCAGGTGACGATCGACGTCGTGCTCGAGCCGGACGCGAACATTCGCGACGTCTACGAGCGCATTGCGGCGAACGGCAAGGAGCTGTTCGGCGGCCGCAAGCTGAACCTGAACGTGAAATCGGAATCAAGCAAAGAGCTGGACGAGCTTTGGTCGTCGTCCCTGTTCGTCGTTGCCGAAGCGATGGAGACGAAAGCGTATTCCAACATTCCGGCTGCCTTGAAGGAAGCGGCCAAAGGTTACGACGGCGTTACCGTATCGACGGAGATGGACGAAACGAACGTGTATGTCACGCTCAAAAAAGCGGATACGGCGAAATACATTGTCCTTCCGCGCACGCCAGCCCAGCTGGAGGTGTGGTAATATGCGCAAATATTGGCCTGAAATACTGATCGGAGCCATCCCCGTCGTTATTGCCTTCTTTATCTTCATCGGGCAGAACGTGGTGCCTATGCTCATGCTTGCGGCGATCGGCTTCGGCGTCGTCTACGCATCGCGCGGCAGAGGCAAGCTGACGGCTTTGCCCGGTCAGCAGCGGCGTCCGAGCGCGAAAGCCGAATCGTTCTCGTTCGAGCAAATCGGCGGGCAGGAGCGGGCCAAGCAGGAGCTTATCGAGGCGCTCGATTTTCTCGTGAAGCAGGAACAGATCGCGAAGCTCGGCATCCGCCCGCTCAAAGGGATATTGCTGTCGGGTCCTCCGGGAACGGGCAAGACGCTGCTGGCGAAGGCGGCCGCGCATTATACGGATTCGACCTACTTGGCCGCATCCGGCAGCGAATTCGTCGAGATGTACGTCGGCGTCGGCGCGGGAAGAATCCGCGACCTGTTCAAGGAGGCGCGTACGAAAGCGGCCAAAGCAGGCAAAAACAGCGCCGTTATCTTCATCGACGAGATCGAGGTCATCGGCGGCAAGCGGGACGGCGGACAGCAGCGCGAATACGATCAGACGTTGAACCAGCTGCTGACGGAAATGGACGGCATCCACGCGAACGAAGCGCCGCGCATATTGCTGATTGCGGCGACGAACCGGAAGGAGATGCTCGACAGCGCGCTGCTTCGGCCGGGCCGGTTCGACCGGCACATCGGCGTCGACCTGCCCGACAAGAAAGGCAGACTGCATATTTTGAACATCCATGCAAACAATAAACCGATCGCGGATAACGTGGAATTGGAGAAAATCGCGTCGGAATCGTTCGGCTTCTCGGGCGCGCAGCTCGAGAGCGTCATGAATGAGGCGGCGATTTACGCCCTGCGCGAGAATGAGGAGCGGATCGCGGAGTCGCATCTGTCGATGGCGATCGACAAGGTTATGATGGGCGAGAAGACGGACCGCGAATCGACCCGGGAAGAGAGGGAGCGGGTGGCGCTCCACGAGCTCGGACATGCCATCATGGCGGAGATCGTACGCCCGGGCAGCGTCTCGCAGGTCGCCTTGTCTCCGCGCGGCGGAGCGCTTGGTTACGTCAGGCACAATCCGCAGCAGGACCAATACCTGTACACGAAGCAATTTTTGAACGGCCAGATCATGATCGCGCTCGGCGGCGCGGCTGCGGAGGAAATGTTCTACGGCGAGCGAAGCACCGGCTCGCGCAGCGATTTCGAGCAATCGATGGGCATCGTGAAGACGCTCGTGGAATCCGGCTTGACGGAGATGGGCATCATCGATTCGTCAATGATGACGAAGGACGCCTGGGCAAGCATCAACCGTTCGATCCTCGACGAGCTGATGGAGAAGACGAAGGAGGCGCTCGAGGAGAGACGGGACGTCTTCACCCGCTCGCTTGCGACGCTGATGCGCGAGGAAACGCTGAGCGGCGACGAGTTCCGACACCTTTTGGACGAAAATTCTGCCGCTTAAAACGGTTACAATATTACAATTTGAAGGCGGGTATCGTTACCGCCTTCTCTTTTTTATGAAAATCGTTATAATGAGATTGAATCGAATTCACGACATATTTTGAACAATTGGTTATAAGAACCTATTCACCGGAAAAAAGGAGTCGTCGCATTTGAACATAAAGAAGGTCGGCGTGATCGGCGTCGGAACGATGGGCCAGGGCATTGCGGAAATGCTGGCTTCCAAAGGTTTGGACGTCCTTATTATTGAACGCTCGGAGGAGCGGCTGACATACGGCAGGCAAATGATCGAGATCAACTTGGATAAGCAAATCGAGAAGTGGGCCCTCACGCAGGCGGAGAAAAAGCTGATCATGTCGCGGATCGAACCGACGCATGGCTATGACCGTCTTCGGGAATGCGAGCTCGTGATCGAGACGGTTACGGAGGATCTCGAAGCCAAAAAGACGATATTCGAGCAGATCGACCGGATTTGCGGTTCCGGCGTCATTCTGGCAAGCAACACGTCCACGCTCAGCTTGACGGAGCTTGCGAGCGTTACGAAGCATCCCGACCGCGTCATCGGCACGCATTTCATTTATCCGGTATCGAAGATCGATCTCGTCGAAATCGTGCGCGGCTTGAAGACATCGGAGGAAATCTTCGCGAGAACGAAACATTTCGTCGAAGAGGTCATTCACAAAAAAGGGATCATGGTGTTCGAATCGCCCGGTTTCGTCACGACTCGGCTGATCTGCCTGCTGATCAACGAGGCGCTGCACGTCCTGGAGGAAGGCGTAGCTTCCGCGGAAGACATCGATAACGCGATGCGGGTCGGCTATTCGTTCCAGCACGGTCCGTTCGAGATGTGCGACCGCTTCGGCCTCGATTCCGTGCTCGCCGCGCTCGAGCGGATGTTCCGCGAATACGGCGAGCTGAAATACCGTCCGTCCATCGTCCTTAAGAAGATGGTGCGCGCCGGTCATTTGGGCGTCAAATCGGGCGTCGGCTTCTTCAAATACGACAAGGATGGGGATCGGATCGAATGAAAGTACTCGTCATCAACGCAGGAAGCTCCTCGTTAAAATATCAGCTGTACGACATGACGGACGAGTCGGTGCTGGCGAGCGGCCGGGTGGAGCGGATCGGGATGGATTCCTCGATCGTGACGCACGAGCCGGCCGGCAAGCCCGAGGTGCGCCAAGTCAGCGAAATATTGGACCATGTCACGGCGGTCAAGCGCGTCATGGAAATGCTGACGAACCCGGAGTTCGGGGCGATTGCCCATATGAGCGAAATCGATGCGGTCGGCCACCGGGTCGTGCACGGCGGCGAGGCGTTCAGCAGCTCGGTCCTTGTCACGCTGGAGGTGAAGCTCGAGATCCGGAAGCTGTTCGATCTCGCGCCGCTGCACAATCCGGCTCATATGATGGGGATTTCCGCGGTCGAAGCGAACTTGCCGGGCGTTCCCCAGGCGGTCGTCTTCGATACGGCCTTTCACCAAACGATGCCGAACACGTCGTATTTGTATCCGATTCCGACGGTATTATACCGACGTCACCAAGTTCGCCGCTACGGCTTCCACGGCACTTCCCATTCTTACGTGAGCGCGCAGGCGGCCGCGTACTTGCGCAAGCCGCTCGAATCGCTTAAGATGATCACCTGCCATATCGGCAACGGCGCAAGCTGCACGGCGATTTTGAACGGCAAATCGTACGATACGAGCATGGGCATGACGCCCCTCGAAGGATTGATGATGGGAACGAGAAGCGGCGATCTCGATCCGGCCATCGTCCCGTTCGTCATGAACAAAGAGGAATTGACATTGAATGAAGTTAATTCTATGCTTAACAAACATAGCGGCATGCTCGCCGTATCCGGCATCAGCAGCGATATGCGCGAGGTGACGGAAGCGATGGAAGAAGGCGACAAGAACGCGAAGCTCGCATTCGACATGTACTGCTACCGGGTGAAAAAATATATCGGCTCATACGCGGCGGCAATGAACGGTTTGGACGTGCTCGTCTTTACGGCGGGGGTCGGCGAGAATTCCGCTGCGCTACGCAAAGCGGTATGCGAGGGCATCACGTTCCTCGGCATCGAGCTTGACGACAAGCGCAACGCCGAGCGGAGGAAGGACACGAGGGAAATTACCGTCGCGGGCTCCAAGGTGAAGGTGCTTGTCGTGCCGACCAACGAGGAGCTGCTTATCGCAAGGGATACGTTCCGACTCGTGAAGCAGTCCAGAACCTCATAGCAGCCGCCGATAGCCGAGGGGGAGACGGCAAAGCGTGAACAACGAGATTTGGAAGGCGTACTCTCACGGAATGGCCGCGGCGCTGCAGGAGGGCGGCGTACACGTTTCGGCCATGCTGCTGCGCACGTACCGCCAGCTTGATTTGTCGGATTCGGAAGCGATGCTGATGCTGCAAATTATGGCCTATTCGGAAGCTGACCGGAATGAATTTCCGACGCCGGAGCAGCTTGGCGAGCGGATGGGGCTGTCCGTCGCGGCGATCGGACAAATGCTCGGCAGACTGCTCAAGGAAGATTTCCTGACGATCGACGAATATATGGACGGGGCGACCGGAAGACAGGCCGAAAGGTATAATTGGAGCGGATGGCTGTACAAGTCGGCGCAGCTGACTTCCGAGCTGAGGCGGGAGACGAGGAAAGCGGAGCGCCAGCAGCCTGCGCGACAGGCGGTATCGGCGTCAACAGACTTGTTCAGCGTGTTCGAGCAGGAGTTCGGCCGGCTATTGTCGCCGATGGAATGCGAGACGATTGTCGCCTGGCTCGACCAGGACCGCTATACGGAAGAGATCATCCTCTTCGCGCTGAAGGAAGCCGTGTTCGCCGGCAAGCTCAGCCTTCGGTATATCGACCGGATCTTGTTCGAATGGAGCCGCAACCGGATAACGAACGCCGAGGAAGCGCGGGCTCATGCGCAGAAATTCAGGGGAAGAAGCTAAGCCGCGGTCGGCTTGGCTTTTTTTGTTTCATGCGAACGGGCCGGAAGCCGTCATAGATCGGTCCGGGTAAGCGAATAGTAAGAGGGATGACTTCAGGAAAGGAGAATGCAGGATGTCCGACTCGATCAAGCCTAACGGTTCCCAGCACGCTGCCCCTCCATCCGACGATCCGAAGAAGCAAGGCCGGTCCGCCGCGAAGAAAAAATCGAAATAGCAGCATTCGTATAAGTGTTAATGGAGCTGTCTCTAAAGGTCATGACGCGACCGAAGAGTCAGCTCCTTTTTTTGTCATGCATCATGGCTTCACGGCAAACAAGAGATGTGTGCCGTCGTACAGCTTTTCATGAACCGTCGCATAGCTTCTCCTCTCAAGCCAGCCGATCAGCTCCGGCAGGGAGGAGGGGGATGCTTGCCCGCCTGACTGCCCGCGCGATTCCTCCATGAATCCGGTAAGCGCCAGGCGGCCGCCGATCCGGAGGACGCGGTCCATCTCTTCCAATGCAAGCAGCTGCTGCGACTGGTTTAGATGATGCAGGGCGAAGCTGCAGCCGATGAACGCGTACGCATGACCGGCCAACGGCAGCGCCAGCAAATTGCCCTGCCGGGCTTCGACGTCCGGCAGACGATTTCGGAGGATAGCTAGCATCCGGGCCGACTGCTCGATGACCGTCAGCCGGGCTCCGCCGGCCGCAAGCAGCGCCGTCAGATTGCCGCTGCCTGCGCCGAGCTCGAGTCCGAGCTCGCCCGGCTGCGGATCGAGCCAGTCGGCGGTGCGGACAAGCGACCGGTAGTACTGCTCCTTGGTCAGCATCGCTTCGATGTGGACGAGCGGGGCAAATTCGCCGTACCGGCTGGCCAGCTCGTCGTAGTTCCATTGATCGCTCCAGGACGAGCGAAGCTGCCGCGTCCGCCTCATTTGTTCCGCCGCCCGTTCCGCGAGCAACAGATCGGCTTCTCCGGAGCGCTGCCAGTCCGATAACGCGTCGTCAAGAGACCGCAGCGCTTTCTCCATGTCCAGCCATTCCTCGTAGAGCGCAGCGCGGGCGCCATCTACTTTACGGAAGAAGGCGTCCGGCTCCGCAAGCGAGTCCAAAATGTCCGCGATGGCGATGAGCGGCAGCCCGAGCTCTCTCAGCGAGACGATCCAGCGCAGCCGCTCGATATCTTCCTCCGAATAGGCGCGGTAGCCGTTCTCCTCTTCTTTCCATGGCTTAATCAGCCCTTTTTGTTCATAATAGCGCAGCGCCCTGGGCGTAACCCCAAGGAGCATCGCCGCTTCGTGCACCTTCACCCGATCGCCTCCCGCAACCCATTATGAACGTAGACGCCGCGTCAAGGTCAAGCGGCCGAATAGAAGAAGGACAGCCACGGCGAACGAGGATTCGTTGCGGACTGCCCTTACGAGCGCTTTGCAACCTTCTAAATGCCTTTCTTCAGCAGCTCCAAGCGGTACACATATTCGAAAATAAACTCGAACGCCTCGAGGTGGCGTTTCGCTTCGAACGCGTTCGCGCCCCATGCGTATATCCCGTGCTTGCGCAGCACGATGCCGGGGATGCTCGGCACGATCCGCTCGGTTACCTCCGGCACGATCGACGGGATATGCGCGAAGTTGGAGACGATCGGAATATCGATGTGCGCCTCTTCGTCCCAAATGTTAAAGCCCTTGATCAGCTCCACGCCGTCTACGGGCACCGCTTTGCGGTCCCAGAAATACTCGGAGACGACGTTGTTGAACACGGTATGGACGTGAAAAATCGCCCCGGCGCCCGTCAGCTTGTAAATTTCGCAGTGGATCAGCGTTTCGGCGGAAGGCTTCAGCCGGGTCGTTTCGCACGGCTTGCCGTCTTGGTCGACGAACAAGTAGTCTTCCGGCGTATGAACCGTTTTGTCCTTGCCGCTGGCCGTAATCGCGAACTGGAATTGCTCGGGCTTAAAGTCGCCGACGCGGATGGAGAGGTTGCCGCTCGTGCCCGGGAACCAGCCGCGCGAGGCGAACAGCTCCTTCACTTCGCGCAGCTCGGCGAGGGCCTTCTGCTTATCCTCCAATGCGATTTGTTCAAAGCTCATTTCGTTGCCGTCCTTTCCGCGTTCATGTGATGGATAATGTCGTAGAACGTTTCGTATTCGTGATGCGGCAGCCCGAGCTCCTTGCACTTGGCCGTTAAGTGGGAGCGGGAGTATACCGTGTCGGCAAGCTTGGCGCCTTCGAAGTCGGTGACGCTGTCCCCGATAATGATCCGCTCGTACTCATCGGACGGGAAATTGCGCATGATCGTCGTTTTGCACATGCCGCAGTCATTCGAGCAATGCTCGTCGCATGGATTCGGCCACAGGATTTCGATGCGGTCGCCGCTGAAATCGCTGCCGTTGCAGTATATATGGTCGGCCGCGATGCCGAACCTCTCCAGTATCGGATAGACGAAAAAGTCGATCCCGCCGCTCGTCACGTAAAATTCGATCCGGTTTTCCTTGCAATACGTTAAAAAGGCTTCAAAACCGTCGCGGATGCGGGCGTTCGTTATGCCGAATTCCACGACCTCCTTCTCCATGGAGGCGGGGAGGAGTCGGAACAATTGCCCGACGCCTTCCTTGATGGACAGCTCCTGGGCGATCGTCCGCTCGGCGATGCTTTCCCAGCCTTCCGGATTGAAATGCTTGATGATCGCGATAATGTTGTCGTTGACCGTAATGGTTCCGTCGAAGTCGCAAAACACGATCCGTTTCTTGGCTGTCTCGTTAACCGTCATGCTTCCTTGATCCCCCATGCGTTAATCGCGGCTTGCAGCGGCTCGTTGCCTGCTTGCTTGGCCGCCTCTTGCAGAGGCGTTCCATCCAAAGCGGCGCCGATCGCCTGCCGAAAAGCCTGTCCCCCAGCCGCCGTGCCCATCGGATGCCCGTGAATGCCGCCCCCGGCATTTACGACGACGTCCATGCCGAAGTCTTTCAAAATAAGCGGGACTAGTCCCGGATGAATGCCGGCGGAAGGGACGGGGAAGCTTGTCCGCAAACCGTGCAGCGGGGAGAGCAATGCGTCCTTCACGGCGAGGTTTTCTTCCTTCGGCATGACGACCGATCCGTACGGGGAAGGGAACAGGACGAGATCGGCGCCAGCGAGTCGCATCAGCTTGCCGAGCAACAGCGACGCCGCGATGCCGTAGTGCGGCGACGGGTAAATCGCGCCCGCCATGGCCGGATGCGCCGCGATCGGAACGTTGATCGACTTGTCGCTGCTCAGCTCGTGCAGCACGTCGTAGCCGTAGGCGAGCACGTTGAACAGAAGGGCGTTGGCGCCGGCGTCGATCGCCTTGCGCGCGTTCGCCGCAAGCTGGGATGTAGGGCCGGTCAGGTTGACCGCATATAGCAGTTTTTGCCCCGTCTCCTCCCGGGCGCGCCGCGCCGCCTCCATGCAGGCTTCCACGCGCTTTTCCAGCGGCGTCAGCGGGTTCTCGAACAAAATTTCGTCATCCTTGATCAGGTCGACGCCGCCGAGCGCCTGTTTATAGAATTGTTCCTGGAGATTGGCAAGGTCATGGCCTACGACCGATTTGAAAATGCTCATCAGCAGCGGACGATCATTTACCTCCAGCAGCTCGCGTACGCCGTTCAGACCGAACTTCGGACCGGGAAAGGCGGAGGCGAACGCGTCGGATACGTCGAGATCGAGCAGCTTGATCCGCCCGTCCATCGACAGCTTGCCGAACACCGTGACGAGCAGGGCAGGGAGGTCGCGGCTGAAGTTGATGTCCGGATAGGCGATCCGGATATCGGCGTAACGCTCTCCCGGCGCCGCTCCGGACGGCTCATGCACGTCAACGGACACCACTTTGCCCAGATGCTTCTCCATTTCGGCTTTCTGCGCCTCCGGAAGCTCCGTCCAGCTGCCGACGGTCAAGCCGACCGCGATCGACAGCGCTTTTTTGCTGAAATCGGCTTTATCGTCGTAAGCACGGTACGTGGCAACGCATAATCCATTCATTCGTTTATGCTCCTTTCGATCGCTTCGCCCAGCTCGCCGGCGCGTTCCGCGGAGCGGCGGGCTGCCTTGACGACCGTTTCGGCGAACAGTCCTTCATCCATGACCTCGAGCGCGGCCTGCGTCGTCCCGTTCGGTGACGTTACCTTGCGGCGCAGCTCGGCCGGCTCCTCACCGGTCGTCCTTACCATCTCGGCCGCGCCGAGCACCGTCTGCACGACCAGTTCCTTCGCCGATTCCCTCGTTAAACCGAGCTGGCTGGCGGCTTCCAACATCGCTTCCATGAAATAGTAAACGTAAGCGGGCCCGCTGCCGGACACGCCGGTTACGGCTTCCTGCAGCGATTCGTCCACGACGGCGTTAATGCCGACGGAGCCCATAATCGCTTCCGTCAGCAGCCGCTGCTGAGGCGTCACCGACTCGGAGTAGCTGATGCCCGTGGCGCCGAGCCCGATGGTGCTCGACGTGTTCGGCATCGTCCGCACGATCGCCGCCTCGCGCCCGAGCAGACGCTCGATCGAGTTGATCGACAAGCCGGCGATGACGGAGACGATCAGCTGCTTCGGCGAGAGATACGGCTTGATCGAAGACAAAGCGGCGGCCGCGTCTTTCGGCTTCATCGCCAGAAAAATAATGTCCGCTTCCCGTAAATAGGCTTCGTTGCTTGAGCCTTGAACGACCGTCTGCACGCCGTAACGATCGTGAAGTTCGGCAAGGCGATCCCGGTTCTGCTTGTTGAGCATCGAAATCCGGCCGGGCTCGACCAGTTTCTCGTTAATAAGTCCCCTCACGATGGCTTCCGCCATGGAGCCGGCTCCGTAGAAGCACAGCTGAAGGCTGGAAATGCCGGCTTGCGTTAATAAGCTCATCTTACATTCCTCCGTTACGTTACTTAACCCCGTATTTGTCCGTTCCCGTAGATGCGGAATTTGGTCGATGTCAGGGCGGGGAGTCCCATCGGCCCGCGGGCGTGCAGTTTCTGCGTGCTGATGCCGATCTCCGCCCCGAAGCCGAATTCGAACCCGTCGGTGAAGCGAGTGGACGCGTTGTGATAGACGGCCGCGGCGTCGACCTCTTGCACGAAGCGTTCGGCATTCGCCGCGTCTTCCGTAACGATGCATTCGGAATGCTTCGTGCCGTAGTGGCGAATATGGTCGAGCGCGTCTTCAAGGCTGTCGACGATTCTGATATTCAAAATATAATCGTTGTATTCGGTGCGGTAATCTTCCTCGGTCGCGGGCTTCGCGCCTTCGACCAGACGCCGCGACTTCTCGTCGCCGCGAAGCTCCACGCCGGCTTCGACGAACCGGCCGGCCAGCGCCGCAAGATGCCGCTCGGCGAACGCTTCGTGAACGATCAGCGTCTCCATCGAATTGCACACGGATGGACGCTGGACTTTGGCGTTGAACGCGATTTCTTCGGCCATGCCGTAGTTCGCGCTGCCGTCGATGAACGTGTGGCATACGCCCGCGCCCGTCTCGATGACGGGCACGGTCGCGTTCTCGACGACGTTGCGGATTAGCGAAGCGCCGCCGCGCGGAATGACCACGTCGAGCAAGCCGTTCAGCTTCAGCATCTCGTTCACGGATGCACGGTCGGAATCCTCGATGAGCTGGATCGCTTCCGCGGGCATATCGGTCGCCGCGAGTGCATTTTTAAGCACCTCGACGATTTTGCGGTTCGACTCGATCGCGGCGGAACCTCCTCGAAGGACGACGCAATTGCCCGTCTTGAGGCAAAGCCCCGCGGCATCTACCGTCACGTTCGGGCGGGCTTCGTAGATCATGCCGATGACGCCGAGCGGCACTCTTATCTTTTCCACTTTCAATCCGTTGGGACGGTCGAATTTCTCAAGCAATTCGCCGACGGGATCGGGCAGCGCGACGATTTGGCGCAGTCCTTCCGCGATCGCTTCGATACGTTCGCCGTTCAGCGCAAGGCGGTCGAGCAGGGAAGGGGACGTGCCTTGTTCGCGTCCTCGCGCCAAATCAAGCCCGTTCGCTTCGATGATGGCTGTTTGCTCCGTCAACAGGGCGTCAGCCATATGTAGCAGCGCGGTATTTTTTTGCTCCGTCGACAGACGGTTCATGGTGGCGGCAGCTTCTTGGGCCAGCGCCGCTTTATGTCTCACTTCACTTATCATGCTGGATTTCCTCCTTCTTATTTCAACGTAATCCATTCGTCGCGATGAATAACCTCTATGCGGGAGACATCGACCCGGCGCCGCACTTCCTCTCTCGACAGGCCCGCTACGGCCTGAATTTGCTCCGCCGTATAGTTCACGACGCCGCGGCCGAACGTTTCGCCCTGGCGGTTCGTCACCTCGACGACGTCGCCGGAATGGAAGTCGCCCTCAATAGCGGTCACGCCTGCCGGAAGCAGACTCTTGCCGCCTTCGAGAAGCGCCAATACCGCTCCGTCGTCGACCGTGATTTTTCCTTGCGGCACGGAGTGGAACCCGAGCCACTGCTTCTTCATCGGCAGGCTGTGCAGCTTCGTGTCGAAGTAGGTGCCCCGGCCGCGGCCTTCTACGGCAAGCGCCAGGTCGCCTTCCTGCTGCACCTTGCCGATAAAAGCGTGAACGCCGCCGCGCATCGCGACGCGGGCAGCCTCGATCTTGGAGCGCATGCCGCCCGTGCCGACGGTGGAGCCGGCTCCTCCCGCAAGCTTCATAATATCTTCCGAGATTTGCTCGACCCGCTCGATTTTGACGGCTTGCGGATTTTTGCGGGGATCCTCCGTGTACAATCCGTCCATATCGGTTATGATGACAAGCTTGGCCGATTTGGTCATCGCGGCCACGAGGGCGGACAAATTGTCGTTGTCCCCGAATTTGAGCTCGTCGGTCGCGACCGTGTCGTTCTCATTAATAATCGGAATGATTTTTTGCTTTAGCAGCTCCTCGATCGTCATTAACGCGTTATGAATCCGCCTGCGGTTCGAGAAATCGGCACGGGTGAGCAAAATTTGGGCGGCTACGATCCCGTACCTGGCGAACGCTTCCTGATAAGCCTGCATGAGCAGCGCCTGACCTACCGCGGCGGCCGCCTGCTTCTCGTGCAAGAGCTTCGGCTTCGCCGCATACCCGATCTGCCGGAAGCCCGCCGCTACCGCGCCCGACGTCACGAGCATGACGGCTTCGCCGCGCCGGTAGAGGGAGGCGAGCTCCGAGGCGAAGAACCCGATCCTCTCGCGATTAAGGCCGCCTTCCTCCGAAGTGAGCGAGCTGCTGCCAATCTTTACGACTATCCTCTCCGTCATCTTAGATCCCATCCTATGCTTGTTTCGTGACGACAAAAAAGGCTTTCGTCCTTAAAGGACGAAAGCCTTGGCTTCCGCGGTACCACCTTCATTGACAATCCCCATGAGAGGATCGTCCAGCTTAAGCCTATAACAGAAGGCGCTGTCCGGCTCGTCGCCGGCCGCTCGGAGGTAGGTTCAGCAAGCGGCCTTCGGTAAATTCTCGCAGCCTTCGGAATTTACTCTCTGATCGCGACCCTTCAAGCTTACTAGTCCCGTCATCACGTTTCATGTTCAATTCCTATAAGCATAACACGTTCCGAAAAGGCTGTAAAGGCGGTCAGCGGCCGTCTAGGCTTCGAACAGGCCAAGCCTGCCGATCCGTTCCGCGGCTTCTTGAAGCCTGGCTTCGCTCGTCAACAGGCCGAGCCGCACATACCCTTCGCCGTGCGCGCCGAATCCGACGCCCGGCGCGACGACGACGTCGGCGTCCTGAAGCAGCCTGTCGGCGAACGCTTCGGATGTATAGCCCGGGGCCACGGGCAGCCAGCAGAAGAAGGAGCCGCCCGGACGCGCCGCCTTCCAGCCGATCCGCTCAAGCGAACCGAACAGCGCTTCGCGCCTGCTCTCGTACATGGCCCTCAAATCCGCCACGCATTGCTGCGGGCCGGTAAGGGCGAGCGCGGCCGCCTCTTGTATGCCCCCGAACAGGCTGCAGTAATAATGATCCTGGATCAGATTGATCAGCCCGACGATCCGCGCGTTGCCGATCGCGAAGCCGACGCGCCAGCCCGCCATATTATACGTCTTGGACAGCGTGTAAAATTCGACGCCGACTTCCTTGGCGCCCGGCGTCTGCAGGAAGCTGACGGGCTTATGGCCGTCGAAGCCGATGGCGCCGTAAGCGAAATCGCTCGCGACGACGATGCCGTGCTTCTCGGCGAACCGGACGGTTCGCTCGTAGAAGCCGGCATTGGCCACGGCGCCGGTCGGGTTGTTCGGATAGTTCATGAACATCAGCTTCGCCCGCTTCGCGATGTCCGGAGCGATCGCCTCGTAATCGGGCAGATAACGGTTTTGCTCGCTCAGCGGCATGAACGACATCTCGGCGCCGGCAAGCGCGACGCCCGACCAGTAATCGGGATAGCCCGGGTCGGGAACGAGGCAGACGTCGCCCGGGTTTAGCAGGCACTGACTAATCTCGACGAGACCGGTTTTCCCGCCGAACAGGATCGCGACCTCGGCCGCGGGATCGACGTCGACGCCGTAGTCTTCCTTATACCGCTTCGCGACGGCTTCCTTCAGGAACGAATAGCCGCTGAACGGGGGATACTTGTGATAGAGCGGGTTGGCTGCGGCTTCCTGCAGCTTCGCCACAATATGGGGAGGGGTCGGCTGGTCCGGATTGCCTTGCCCCATATTGATGACATCGCGCCCTTTGGCCGCTTGCGCGTTCGCTTTGGCGACCAGCTTGGCGAAAAATTGAGTCGGCAGACCGTTCATCCGATCCGCGGGTTGAATGACATGTTGACCGATTTGCGTTTCCATCCTTCACACTCCACACGTACAAATTCGCTATAGATCAGGCAATAGCTTTAATGTAGCATGAATACGCGAAGAAGAGAAGCGCGCGGTCACGATGCGGGAATGCCGACCTTTTGGATAAAGGGCTTTATGTCTGCGCCGAACAGGAACAGATAAGGCTTGCGAGCGTCGTCGAACACGAGCAGTAGCGGCGGCTTGTCCTTGCAATAGAAGAGGAACAAATCGTCGGAAGCTACGGCGATGTCATTCGCTTTGAACGTCACTTTCTTCTCCAGCGGGATCCGGTAGACGAAGCTGCAGCTCGCGTCGCTCGTCAGCTGCGGCGCAAGGCCGGTAATCGACGAGATCCAGGAAGAAGCGAAGGTTTGGAACTGCCGGTCGTTCGGGATCGTCTTTACGACTTTGCCCGCTTGCACGTCGAACACCTGAACGGGCTTCAGGCCGGTCTCCGATGACGCTTCGGCCCGGTGAGCGCCGCCGGGCGACGCGAATGCCGCTTGAGCGTGAAGGAACAGCGCGAAGCAGGCGACTAGCAGGACGGTTATCCGTTTTAAAACCATAAGGGACATTCTCCTTTGCGTTTGCGATTGGGTAAGGCTTCTTCGATATCGTTCCCAGCTTGACACGGAACCATGAGAGGGTATCATTAGGAAAAAACGCCATATCGGGAGGAAACCCACATGAGTCAATCATTGCGGCTGGCGCTGCTGCAAATGCAAATAGAAGCCGGCAACGTCGAAGCGAATTACGCGAAGCTCGAATCGATGCTGGAGGAAGCGGCGAGCGGGGAGAAGAAGCCCGACGTCATTTTGTTCCCGGAGATGTGGAACACAGGCTACGCGCTGACGGAAATCGAACGCATCGCGGACCGGCAAGGGGAGAGGACGAAGGCGCTCCTGTCGGCGTTCGCCAAAAAGCACGGCGTTCATATTATCGGCGGTTCGGTGGCCGAGCTGAGGGAAGACGGCAAAGTCTATAATACGATCTACGCGTTCGATCGCGAAGGAAAAGTCGTCTCCGACTATTCCAAAATTCATCTGTTCCGGCTGATGGAGGAGGAAAAATATTTGGCGGCCGGCGACAAGCCGGGCAAGCTGGAGCTGGAAGGGGCCGGGGCGGGGATGATGATCTGCTACGACATCCGGTTCCCGGAGCTGGCCCGGAAGCTGGCGCTCGAAGGCGCCAAGTTGCTGTTCGTGCCGGCGGAATGGCCGAATCCCAGGCTGCATCATTGGCGTACGCTGCTTACCGCGCGAGCGATCGAGAATCAAATGTTCGTCGTTGCCTGCAATCGTACGGGCACGAGCGGGGACACCAGCTTCTTCGGGCATTCGCTCGTGCTTGACCCGTGGGGCGAGACGATCGCCGAGGCCGGCGAGGAAGAGACGATCGTCTACGCCGACATTGATTTGTCGCTCGTCGATGCCGTCCGCACGAAAATTCCCGTATTCGAAGACCGCCGCCCGTCGGTGTACGGTTCTTGATCGGGTCCGAAGGATCAGCCCATATTGCTGATCGTCCGGTTCAACGTCCGGATGAAGGCGTCGGCCGCCTTGGACAAATACCTTCCTTTGCGGCTTGCGATGACGAGCGTGCGGGTCGGTTTGGAGCGCAGCCTCAAGTAAGCGGGGACGAAGTCGGCGCTCTTGACCCGGGTAAGCATCTGCGGCACGAAGGCGATGCCCATCCCGCCGGCGACGAGCGACTGAACCGTCTCGATGTTGCTGCTCTCGAACACGACCCGCGGCTGGAATCCCGCCTGCTCGCATAGTTCGATCGCGATTTGCCGGAAGCCTTGCCCGCGTTTGAGCACGATGAACGGTTCGTCCAGCAGCTCGGCGATGTCGATCGGGCCGGTCCGCCCCGCAAGCGGATGCTTCGGCGGCACGGCCAGGCAAATCTCTTCTTCCAGAAACGGCTCGTAGGCGAGCGAGCTGTCGATGAGAGGAAGCGACAGCAGGCTTAAGTCCGTACCGCCGCTGGCGGTAAGCTGCTCCAGCTTCGCCGTCGTGTCCTCGACGAGCACGACTTCGATCTGCGGATAATGCGCTCCGAAGACGGGCAGCACCAACGGCAGGATATGCGAGCCCGTAATCGGCAGCGTGCCGACGACGAGCCGGCCGCGGCGCATTTGCGCCATGTCGTCCATCTCCTGCTTCAGCTGCTCCACCGCGTCGAGGATCGCTTGCGACTTTTCGACGAATACTTGGCCGGCCTGGGTCAGCTCCACGGAATTGGTCGTGCGCCGAAACAGCAGGACGCCGATCTCCTGCTCCAGCTTGGACAGCTGCTGGCTGAGCGAGGGCTGGGCGATATGCAGCTTCTCCGCCGCCCGGGAGAAGTTTTTTTCGTGCGCGATTTGGATGACGTAATTCAATTGTCTCAGTTCCATGGGACAAGACTCCTTTTCATAGAAAGATCGAATTCGGACCTTCCGGATTTCATGTATTTGCACGGATTTTCACCATTTTCCATTATAGCTATTTCCTATAGACGTTATAGATATTATATCTTGGTTCAATGAAGAAAGAAATGTTATAGTAGATTCAGTCAAACGTAAGCGGTTGAAGCCGTCCTTTGGCGGCATAAAAGCAGAAAGCTTTAATGAATCGATGGGGTGAACAAAATGACGAAAAAGACAATGTTTGAGAAGATCTGGGACAATCACGTCATTCATCAGGAAGAAGGTAAACCTAGCGTCATTTATATCGACCTTCAGCTCGTGCACGAGGTAACCTCGCCGCAGGCATTCGAAGGCTTGCGCCTGTCCGGCCGCAAAGTGCGCCGTCCGGACCTGACGTTCGCGACGATGGACCACAACGTGCCGACGAAGGACCGTTTCAATATTTCGGATCCGATCTCGAAGCAGCAGATCGATACGCTGACGCAGAACTGCAAAGACTTCGGCGTCAAGCTGTTCGATCTCGACAGCATCGACCAAGGCGTCGTTCACGTCATGGGCCCCGAGCTCGGCCTGACGCATCCCGGCAAGACGATCGTCTGCGGCGACAGCCACACGTCCACGCACGGCGCGTTCGGCGCGCTCGCGTTCGGCATCGGAACGAGCGAAGTGGAGCACGTTCTGGCGACGCAATGCTTGCAGCAGTCGAAAGCCAAGACGATGGAAGTCCGCTTTAACGGCAAGCGGAAGCCGGGCGTAACCGCGAAGGACTTGATCCTCGGCGTCATCGCGCAATACGGCACGGATTTCGCGACCGGATACGTTATCGAATATACCGGCGAAGCGATTACGAGCCTTACGATGGAAGAGCGCATGACCGTCTGCAACATGTCGATCGAGGCGGGCGCCCGCGCCGGCTTGATCGCGCCGGACGAGACGACGTTCGACTACTTGCGCGGACGCGAGTACGCGCCTGCCGACTTCGATGCGGCGGTCGAAGCGTGGAAGCAGCTGACGACGGACGAAGGCGCCCAGTACGACACGGTCGTCGAATTCGACGTAGACGCGCTTATCCCGCAAGTCACCTGGGGAACGAGCCCGGGCATGGGCACGAGCATTACGGCTTCCGTGCCGTTCCCTGCGGATCTTCCGACCGAGAACGAGCGCAAAGCGGCCGAAGCCGCTCTTGAATACATGGATCTGAAGCCGGGCACGCCAATGACCGAAATCGCGATCGATTACGTGTTCATCGGCTCCTGCACGAACGGCCGCATCGAAGACCTGCGCGCCGCCGCCGAAATCGCGAGAGGCTACATGGTAAGCGAGAACGTGACGGCGATCGTCGTTCCGGGCTCGGGCCGGGTAAAAATCCAGGCGGAGAAGGAAGGCCTCGACAAAATATTCACGGAAGCCGGATTCGAATGGCGCGACGCGGGCTGCTCGATGTGTCTCGCGATGAACCCCGACGTGCTGAAGCCGGGTCAGCGCTGCGCGTCGACTTCCAACCGCAACTTCGAAGGCCGTCAAGGCCGCGGCGGACGCACGCATCTCGTATCGCCCGCAATGGCCGCTGCCGCAGCGGTTACGGGACGCTTCACGGATGTACGCGATTGGGAAATCAAAACAGAAGTGCTGAACTAACTGGACGGATGAGAGGGGTATTCTAGATATGGAACCATTTAAACAACTAACAGGCATCGTTGCCCCGGTCGACCGGGTGAACGTCGACACGGACGCGATCATTCCGAAACAATTCCTTAAGCGCATCGAGCGCAGCGGCTTCGGCCAATTCCTGTTCTTCGAATGGCGCTTCCACGAGAACGGCGACGTGAACGCCGATTTCGAACCGAACAAGCCGCGTTACGAGGGCGCTTCCGTCCTGATCTCCCGCGCGAACTTCGGCTGCGGCTCCTCGCGCGAGCATGCGCCGTGGGCGATTCTCGATTACGGCTACAAAGTGATCATCGCGCCGTCTTACGCTGACATTTTCTACAACAACTGCTTCAAGAACGGCATTCTGCCGATCAAGCTGAGCGAAGCTCAAGTGGAAGACCTGTTCCAGCGCACGGCGAAGCACGAAGGCTACAAGCTGACGGTCGATTTGGAGAACAAGCGGCTGTCCGACGAGTACGGCCTTGCGATTTCGTTCGATCTCGACGAGCATCGACGCCAGTTCCTGCTGCAAGGGCTTGACGATATCGGCCTCACGCTTCAGCACGAAGACAAAATCGCCGCTTACGAGCAAAAGCACGCCGCTCGTCTGGGCTAATCGAATAACTTTCGAGGGCAATCCGCCATACCGGCCGGATTGCCCTCTTTTTTCCTGAGAACGCAACTTTTTCTGACAAGCCGCGTCTATATTTTCGTCTGTATTAGTCGAATGCGCTCATTCGATGCGGGCAATTTCAGTCATCGAGGTGGGAAATGAAAAGATTTGTGTCCATGTTGTTGTTTTTGTCGGTATTTTTCACGATGTTCGCCTCAGTCGGCCATGCAGCCGAGGTCGTCCCCAAGCTTTATTTGAACGGGCAGCTGCTGAAGTCGGACGTCAATCCCCAAATCGTAAACGATTATACGATGGTGCCGCTCGCGGTATTGTCGGACGGCATGGGGTATACGTACGAATGGGAGCATGAAGCGAAGCGGGTTACCGTATTCAGCGGCGAGAGCAGCATCGTATTATCGATTAACGACAAGACGGCAATCGTAAACGGCGAACCGGTTGCGATGGAAACAATGGCGCAGCTGGTCAGCAACCGGACGATGGTGCCGCTCAGCTTCATCGGCACGCAGTTCGGCCTGGATTTCGAATGGAAGCATCTCGAGAAGGAAGTACATATGTATGAGAAGCCCAAGGAGCCCGAAGCGCCCGCGGAACCGACGGGCTGGATCAAGCAGGTGTCGTTCGACGGCGTCAGCGGCTTGACGATCGGTTACGAAGGCACGCTGAAAGCGGACAAGCCTTTTTATTTGGAAAATCCGAGACGGATCGTGATCGATTTTCCGAATACGGCGTACACGGAGGAAATCATGTCGCAGCTGGTCGGCGAGATCAAAACGGCCGTCGAACAAAATCCGCTGCTCGCTTCTTACCGTTATTCCTTGTTCGAGCCTACGAAAGCGCGGGTCGTAATCGACGTAAGCGAGGGCATCGGCTTCGTCATGACCGAGAACGTGGGCGAGCTCAGACTGGATTTGATGCCGGCGGAAGAGGTGCCGGTCGATCCGGGCGAGCCGCAGGAGCCTCCGGTAACGGAGCCGGAAACGCCGACGGGACCTGAGGTATACGACATCGTGATCGACGCCGGTCACGGCGGCAAGGACCCGGGCGCCTACAGCGTGCAGAAGCGGTACGAGAAAGAATTCAATCTAAGCGTGGCGCTCAAGATCAAAGCGCTGCTGGACAAAGAAACGCAGCTCAAAGGCCATTTGACGCGTTCGGACGATACGTTCATCGAATTGATCGACCGGGTGAAGTTTGCCGAAAATCTGAAAGCGGATTTATTCGTTTCCATTCATGCGAACGCGATCGACAAATCTTCCGTGACGGGGACCGAAACGTATTACAGCCGAGCCGCGAGCAAGCCGTTCGCCGACGTCATGCACAAGCATCTATTGGTCGGCACGGGCTTGAAGGATCGCAAGGTCAAGCAGGCGAATTATAAAGTGATCAAGGAAACGACGATGCCGGCCGTCCTGCTCGAAGCGGGTTACCTTACGAATCAGACGGACTCGAAAGCGCTGTTCTCCGACGCCGTCCAGAACCGGATCGCCTCGGAAGTCGTGAAGGGCATCAAGGAGTACTTGGAGATTAAATAGAAAGCAGGTGTTCACCTAAGATGACGGGAACGAAAACGCGAGGGCTGCTTGCTTTCATCGTACTCGCTTGCGCTTTGGCCGGATGCGGCGGCGGGCAGGACAAGCCCGCGGATAATCCGGGCGCCGCGGTCCAGGAGCCTTCCGATGAACCGGCGGCAACGATAAATAAGCGCGAAGCGATCATTTATTTGACCGACGCGGAGCTTCTCGAGACGGTGGAGCATCCGGTCGAGCTTTCCTATTCGACGGACGAAGAACTCGTGAAGGCGGCCGTTGCCGAGCTGCAGAAGGACGCGGGCGAGAACGCCTTGTCGCTCTGGAAGCCGATCGAGATCAAATCCGTGAAGCTGGACAGCGGGCAGGTCGACCTGGACGTTCATGTGCCCGACGAAGCGCGGCTTGGCGCGCCGGGCGAATTGCTCGTAATCGAAACGCTGCAAAAAACATTATTTCAATTCGATTTCGTCCAATCGATCGAGCTGCTTGTCGACGGGGAGGCCGTCGAGAGCTTGATGGGGCACGTCGATTTGGAGCATCCGTTCAAGAAGGAATAATTCATTCAGGGGGAATCGGATTTTATGACATTGCATTTTGCCGGTAAAAAGATTTTGGTCGGGGCGCTCGCGCTTTCTCTCGTAGCGGGAAGCGGCTTGGCGGCTCCCGTTAACGTCCATGCGGCTGCGCTTAGCACGCCGTTCACGGATATCAGCAGCGGCCACTGGGCCGAGAAGCATGTCGCCAAGCTGGCGCTGCAAGGCATCATAACGGGCTATGCGAGCGGCAGCACGTACGTCTTCAAGCCGAACCAGAGCGTTTCGCAGCAGGAAGCGGTTCTGATGGCGCTTCGTTTCGCGGGACTTGACGATCAAGTGGACGACGATGCGATCATCGGCTTTCCGAACAATTTTACGGTCAACAACTACTACAAGCCTTACATCTTGCTGGCATTCTCGCTCGGCTTGCTCGACCAGCAGGAGGAATATGCTAACGCGGCCAAAGATGCGAAAGTGTCTTGGGGCACGAAGCCCGCTTCGCGCGAGTGGGTGACCAAGCTGATGATCCGGGCGATCGACAAAGAGGACGAAGCCGAGCGTCTGAAGGACGCGGCTTCGTCGTTCGCCGATGCCGGCCAAATCGACGGCAAATATAAAGGCTACGTCAATGCCGCCTCCGAGCTGGAGCTCGTCAAGGGCGTAACGGCGGAGAAATTCGATCCGAAGGCGAACGTGACGAGGGCAAGTCTCGCAACGCTCTTCAGCCGCGCCCAGAAGCTGTATCCGGTCGAATACGTCGGGCAGACGGACGGGATTTTGACCAAGCTGACCGATACCGCGGTCACGCTGTACAGCGAAGGCAAGGAGACGACCTACACCGTCGACGCCGACACGCTGTATTATCACTATGATTCGGAGAAAGCGATCACGAAGCAGCAGCTGATCGAATACGGCGACGCATCGGTCATCGCGAAGGACGGCAAGGCGCTCTACGTCGAGGTGAAGGGCGAGACGCAGCATGTGAAGTCGACTTCGGGAACGCTGGACCGCGTCATCGCGGGAGAGAACAAAATTTATGTCTGGATCAATAACGAGCCGATCCCGTTCTATTATACCGATTCGACAGCCATCGTAGACAGCGAGGGCAAGCCGTTGTCGCTTGGCGATTTGCAGCGGGACACGCCGATCAGTATCGTGCAGGATACGTTCCGCGACAACCCGGCGACGATCAAAATCGTCGCGGCGCCGGCTTCCACGCCGACGATGGCGAAGGGAACGTTCTACGGGACCGTTGGCGACACGATTACGATCATGGAGGGTACGAGCCTCGTCTCGAAGTTTTTGGCGGACAGCGTAACCGTCGAGATCGATGGCATGGCCGGCGCGACGACGGCCGATCTGCTGAAGGAAGCCGATCAGGTCGAACTCAGCTTGAACGCGACCGGCGAAGTGACGAAGATCAAAGTGACCAACCGCAACGTGAAAGTGCTTGCGGGCGCCCAAATAGCCGCTTTCCTGTACGACAAGAAGCTGCTGACGATCGTTGACGCGAGCGGCTTGAACGCGCAGGCGTTGTATTTTACGGATAAGACCAGAATCGACTATAACGGCTCTTCGATCACGCTTGCTTCGGCCAGCAGCATGCTGACCCAGAACCGCAAGGTCGTCGTCAGCTACACCGGCAATACGATCGTATCGTTGCAATTCGTAACGGGCTACACCGGCACGCTGACCTCGATTAACGGCTCGACGAGCCAATTGACCGTCAAGCTGGACAGCGGCGCCGAAGTGACGCTTCCGTATCAAAATGCCGGTATCGAGATCAACGGCATTACGTCGGCGTCGCTGACCGATTTGAAGATCGGCGACACGCTGACGCTTGGCCTGACTTCCACGCAGGATCGAATCGCATCGATCAAAGTTCATTCGCTTACCCAATACGAGGTCGTATCGGTGGACGCGATAAACAAGAAGCTCCGGATCAAAAACGCGACGACGCCTCTATTCGAGCTGTCCGTGCTGAGCACGCAGCTGCTGAACGAAGCGGGCGCGACGCTTACGGTGAACCAGATCGCTCCGGGTGCGATCGTGAACGCCACATACGTCGGCAAACAGACGACGGTCGTTCGCGTCGTTAACGTCACGCAGGGCAAGGTGACGTCGGTAACCGGAAGCGGCGTGGCGATTGCGGACATGACGGGCAAAAGCGTGACGTACGGCGAAGGCGCGGGCTTCATCGTCTACAAAGGAACCGCGCAGGGTACGTCCACCAGCCTTCTGACCGTCGGCGATTACGTCGAGGTCGTCAAAACCGAGAACGGCAAAACGCAGTTTACGGCAGCCGTTGCCGAAAGCCGCATTTTTACGAGCTTTAACGCGGCCGACAGCCAAATTTGGACCGAGAAGACGACCAGCTCGGATAACCGCAATTATTTCAACGTGACGAACAGCACCAAGTATACGCAGAACGGCAGCGCGATCACGCTGCAATCTCTCAAATCTGGCGACGTCATTCTCATTTACGGCTTCCGTAACAACGCGCTGGAAATCGTGAAGCAGTAGTTTCGAAGCGATATATTTATATTTTGTGAAAAAACTGCCCTCCGGGCAGTTTTTTTTATAGAATATGGCCGTTTTCGGTTGCTAACCGTGACAAATTTCGCTACACTTTGAACGATAGTGTATGGATTAGGGGAGAGGACGATGAGCGCGAAGCAAAAAATGCGTCATGTGTTGGACGTCTTGGGCGACATGTTTCCGGACGCGCACTGCGAGCTTAATCACAGCAACCCGTTCGAGCTTACGATCGCCGTATTGCTGTCGGCACAATGCACGGATGAGACGGTGAATAAGGTCACGGCGTCTTTATTTCAAAAATATAAGCGCCCGGAGCACTATTTAGACGTGCCTCTCGAGGAATTGGAGCAGGATATTAGGCGAATCGGTCTGTTCCGCAGCAAAGCTTCGAACATCCAGAAGCTTTGCCGCATCATCATCGATAAATACGGAGGCGAAGTTCCGGCGAGCCATGAACGATTGACGGAGCTGCCCGGGGTCGGACGCAAGACGGCGAACGTCGTCATGTCGAACGCCTTCGGCGTGCCGGCCATCGCCGTGGATACGCATGTGGAGCGGGTATCGAAGCGGCTTAGCTTCGCGAAGCCGGAAGATTCGGTGCTCGAGGTCGAGAAGAAGCTGATGAAGCTGGTGCCCCGCGAGGAGTGGACGATTACCCACCATAGGCTGATTTTCTTCGGCCGCTACCATTGCAAGGCGCAAAGCCCGCAGTGCCCGGTTTGTCCGCTGCTTGACGGCTGCAAAGAAGGAAAAACACGTATGAAGACCGGCACGAAAACGAAAAATAATACGAAGAAACCGAAAATTGCCAGTGAAGGATGATGAAGATGAAATGCATTTCCGTGTACACCAACAACTTTGAGCTTTTTTCCGATATTTACGAGCAGGTGCTGGAAGCGCCGCCGCAGGAGAACGAGGATATCGTCGTCGAAGGCGTTACGGTCAGCGGATCGGGCGATGTGCCGCTTCAATACATCGATCGGATGCGGGCGAAGCCCGAGGTCGTCGTGATGAGGGAGAAGGAGCGCAACATTATGATCTTGCAGCACGGCAACGTATTTGAAATTTGCTTGCCGTCCGAAGAAGAGGAAGCCGTTTAAGGAGCAGCGAGAATGACACAAGTGACGGTGCAAAGCTTAGCGGGAGCCATTACCGAAGCGGCCGGCGCGATGTCGGCCGCGGGAGACGCGATACAGGCAAGGCAAACGCAGGAGCTGAACAGTAAGCTGACCGAAGGTCGGCTTACTGTCGCTTTTTGCGGACATTTTTCGGCTGGAAAGTCGACTCTGATCAACCGGTTGTGCGGCGCGAAGCTGCTCCCTTCGAGCCCGATCCCGACGAGCGCGAACGTCGTCTCGATCCGCGGCGGCGACAGGGCTTACGCTGCGGTCGAAACGATCAAGGACGGCGTTCCGTCGAAGGCGGAAGTGCCGATCGGGGAGCTTGACCGGTACTGCGTGGACGGGGAAACCTTCACGTCCGTATCGATCGTCTATCCGAGCGAGCGGCTGGGGGAGCATACCGTGCTCCTGGATACGCCGGGCATCGATTCGACCGACGACGCGCACCGGATGGCGACCGAATCGGCGCTTCATTTGGCGGACGTCGTGTTCTACGTCATGGATTATAACCACGTGCAATCCGAAATCAACTTTTCATTCGCCAAGCAGTTGAAGGACTGGGGCAAGCCCTTATACTTTATCGTCAATCAAATCGATAAGCACCGCGAGCGCGAGCTGTCGTTCGCCAGCTACCGCCAAAGCGTCGAGGAAGCCTTTCACGCCTGGCACTTGGAGCCCGCGGGCATCCTGTATTTGTCGCTCCGCGAGCCGGATCATCCTTATCAGGAATGGGACGTTCTGCTGAACCTGCTTACCCGTCTTCAGTCGCTGCGCGGGCCGCTGTGCGCGTACAGCGTGGACGCCTCGCTTCGGCATTTGGCCGCGCGGCATTTGAAGCGGCTCGAGCGGCAGGCGGAGCCGGAGCGCGAGCGGCTGCTAGCGGAAGCCGGAGGCGAAGAAGCGGCGGCCCGGCTCGGCGGCGAGATGGACCGGCTGCAAGCGGACATTCGCGTTATCGAAGCCGAGAAAGAAACGTACCGCGCCGGGCTGCGCAAGGAGCTGCAGTCGCTGCTCGATAACGCGAACATTACGCCCGCGAATCTGCGCGACTTGGCGCAGTCGTTCCTGGAGAGCCGGAAGCCGGGGTTCAAGGCCGGCTTGCTGTTCGCTGCGGCGAAGACGGCCGCCGAGCAGGAGCGCCGGCTGCGCGCCTTCCTCGAGGAGCTGAACGGTCTCGTCAGCGCTTCGATCGATTGGCACGTAAAGGATCTGCTGCGATCGGCGGCGGAGCAGGCCGGCTTCGCCGGCGCGCGGCTCGAGGAAGAGCTGGCGCGCGCCTTGGGCTGGCAGCCGGACGCGGATTGGCTGATCGGGCGCGTGAAGGCCGGTGCCGTCATCGGGAACGAGTACACGATGACGTATTGCCGCGACCTGGCCGCGGACGTGAAGAGCGTCTACCGCCAGCGAGCGCTTGCGCTCATCGACGAGCTGGCGGATCACAAGGCGGCGGCGGGCGATGCGGCCGCCGCCGAGGCGCAGGCGCGGCTTGCGGCGCTTCGCTCGCAAGCCGGCGCCCTCGAGGCGCTGGCCGCGCTCGCGAAGCGCGCGGCCGAGC
>NZ_JACXIY010000016.1 GCF_014705655.1 Paenibacillus arenilitoris
ATCTTGTCGATGAGGCTGTACCATTTGCGGTCTCTTTGTTTTGCTGCTTCACGAGAGTGATTGCGCTTCCCTTGTTCGTCCATGCTTGTTTTCCTTCCCTTCCAGTTCCATGGCTTGTAGCCCTTCGGCAATCTCCACTTCTCTGTTGGTACTCGCCCCAGACGGCTTCTCCTTTTGTTCATGCCCCGGTTCTTCGCACATCGTAGCTCACCGGCTCCTGCCTGGCGCATGGCATCCCTTCCATCTCTCTTCTTCCATGGTTTCGGGCTTCGCACAAGTCACCGCCTTTTGAGTCGATGCTTGTATCGGCGACTTCACGCCGATTCATTTGCCTTTACGGCTTTTCTGGCAAATTTCCTCACTACTATCCCTACGTCTGACTTCTCACCATCCATAGCCTTGCCTTGACCCTCACGGTCTTGGTCTAGGGTTACCGCATGTTGCAGAAACGATGAGATCTCCTTGGGTCACGTCATTTGACTTTCCCCCGAGTCCAGTCCTCTTAACTTGCAGGGCCTCCGGTGGTATTGGACATTCCCTTCTTTTGGGGTAGTACCAGCGAAGCTGACACCACCCGCAAAGTAGATGGATATATATGTAAAGTAGAGAATCATTTCCGGGATCGGAGTCAACATTTAAACGAAAATCCTCGATCAATGTCCGTCTTGATCTTTTTACCCATTCTAATGCTTACTTATTACTGCGTTTGTTATCTAGCACGTCCCTATTAACGGCATGATCGTGGATAGTAAACCAAAGGTTAAATTGGCCCAAAAAACGACTTCTGTTCAAAAATGAATATTAGTCGTCTCGGCCTTCGTATTTTCCACTTTTAGGGTGGAGCGGTGGCTCGAAGAACGTCTTTCACTTCATTCAGAGTAACACAACCGATCAGTGTTAGGATCATCCATGTAGCCTCTATTCTTCGTCTTCTTCCTCCGCACTGCATATTCCTATAAATGGAACACATAATCCCGTATCGGGACAAAACCCCGGGATATCAGCGCATAACGCTTCGGTAAAACGAGGATTCTGCAGGCTGAGGAATTTAAAATAGCAGACAATCTCATGATTGCGAACGGGCAAACTGTTCAGCTGGAAAGAGATCGGAACCTTTGTATTAACATGCCGATAAAATAGTCCGTTCTTTGTAATCGGAGGCGGATACGCCTTAGCCGGCAAAGTCGGAATGATGTCGTGGACATTGACTATACGAAAACTGTTTTTTACCGTTTGGTTGAAAGAGGAAGCAAATTCCGGGTCTGCGACACGCGGACTGCCATACGTATACACGACAGGATTTTTGAACTCGGTGTTCACCGCAATATCCAAAGCAGCCAATACGGCTAAAGCCCCTCCCAAGCTGTGGCCAGCAACAAACAGTCTTTTATTCGTAGAAAGTTTGTTCAATTCCCCGATCAATTCTTCTCTTGCTGATTGGTAAATACATGTAAATCCGCGATGAGTCTTTCCAACATGTCTGATAAAAGGATACGGTATTTGAAAAAAGTCCTGGTCCGACTCATTGTCCTTAAAAGTTCGGGTTCCTCTAAAAATTAGTACAACATTGTCTTTCGACTCCGCGAGAAAGCCGAATACTTCTTCCTCCGGTTGTTCGACACCGGCAAGCGCGAGAATGTTAAATCGAAGGGTATAACCTAGCGGCAGAACAACCTTTTCCTTCTCAAAAAGCCGATAAGCCTGATTGATCATGGCCGCAAGCAATATCGCGTCTTCGCTGCTGTAAATGCCTGAAATTTTCATAACTGCAGCTCCTCCTATATATTCAAGGCTTCGAACTCTAGCATCCTTGAAACGGAAAGCACATGCCGGTATCGGGACAGAACCCCGGATTTTCGTCGCATAACGCTTTGGCAAATTCGGGATTCTTTTGGCTGAGCTTGTTGAAATAGCAAGCAATCGAGTCGTTGCGCGGCACATTGTTCAGTTGAAAAGAGATTGGTACCTTCGTTTTTACATGCCGATAAGTAATTCCTCTCTTTGTAAAAGGAGGCGGATACCTTCGGGCCGGAAATGTCGGGAAAGAATCATGAATGTTGACGATTCGCGCACTGTTTTTAACCGTACTGTTAAAGCGGGAAACGAAGTTGGGATCTCCGATGCGTGGACTGCCGTACGTATAGACGAACGGATGCTTGAACCCGGTGTTTACCGCAATATCCAAAGCGGCCAGCGTGGCCAAAGCTCCGCCGTAGTTGTGGCCGGTAATATACAGCCTTTTAGTTGTCGAAAGCTTTTTTAATTCATGGATTATGTTGTTTCGGGTTGATCGATACAAACATGTAAAGCCACGAGAGGTTTTCCCCCCGTTTCGGACGAAAGGATACGGGATCAGAAAGATGTCATACGAGGCAAGAAGGTCTGCCGGATACGAAGCGTATCCTCTAAACGCAACAACGATTTGATCCGGCGACTCGGCAATAAAGCCGAATACGAGCTCCGTAGGATTCTCAACGTCGGCGAAAGCGCGAATCGTAAATTGAAGCTTAAAGCCTTCCGGCAAGACCAGCTTTCCCTCAAAAAAGAACGGGTACGTCTGATAGCTCATTGCTGCGAGAAATATGGCTGTTTTGCTGTTAAAAACAGGCGGTTTGTATGCGAAACCCATCTTACCATTTCCTTTCCGCTTTTGAGGCTTATTCTTGGTCCTCTTCCTCTGCTTGAATAATCCGTGACGTACCAATGACTTGGCCAGATGAATTCAATGCATTTACCTGAAAAAATGGCCCGTCTGACTTAACATCAATTTCTGTCTCAAATCCGGTTCGAGGAGTGCTTTTAACTGCTACTGACAATGTATCAAGTGTTGGACCAGCTAGCACCCGCCAAGCGACAGTTTCTGTTGAGCCATTCCATAATGCAAAAACATTCGCATAATCTTCACCGAGTATATCTACGGCAATGCCGGGGGGATCAATCGGCAACCCCACCCATTCATTTTTAAATGCTCTATAAGATAAATTTTGACCAGGAAACTGCATATCATATAAGAAATTGAATGAAGGATTTTTCTCAGTATTACCAGCATTTTTATATTCAGAAACATAGGGTTCCTGTCCCGATCCGACGAATTGATTTCCGTTCGACAGTTGTTGAACATTTCCTTGACTTGGAACTTTTAGCGCCGGATCGTGATAGTAGGTTCGATCTACATTTGCCGTCATGGTTTGGAAATCGAGCTGAAGGATCAAACCGTGTGCCGGCCCCATAGCCGGAGAGCTGGGAGTCGCACAACAAGCATCATCAAACATACTGATTTTATTTCCAGATCTATGCCGCGCATCATGCTGCCATGAAAATACGGCGTTCGGACCGAAAGTAAAATCACTTTGTTTTCCACCAAGCTGCCAAATGATATTTCCCGTTGCTTTATCGATATTGTAAATGGCCCACATGTTGCGCATGCTTACCAGGAGTGTATTGTTTGGCCCCTCTTCAACCGAATTCGCATGGAAACAATCCCATATATTGTTAGAGCTGAATGCAGATGACGCGGGCAACATCGAGTCGGCCGGATCGACATGTGCAAGCACATCCCAAAAGAAAAGAAGCTCGCCTGTCGCGAGATCGACTTCTTGAATGGAATAATTATCGAAAAATCCGTCTTCCGGTCCTCCAAACGGGCTTAGATCTGCCGGCACTTGTTTCAGTCCAAGAAACAAAGCGGTATTTTGCTTCGTGATCGTAAACTCGTGAAAATCTGAAGTGAACCCCTCTTGAGCAGTGAGCGTTTTGATTACTTGATAATGCTGATCAATGATCAGGTAGAAAGCACCAGGCTCAGCATCCCCGTCAGGAAGGTTGGGATTTGCAGACTGAGTTCCAGATATCGTTCCTTGCCACATGGTAAGAACGGGTTGCCCATTGTACGTTTGTACTCTAAAATCCGTATTTTGTATAAAATTTGTTATTGAGAGGCCTAAACCAGACAGGGTTACCCGTCTGATCCATGATCAGTGCACCAGTTTGCCCAAACAATTTTGCCTCGAATAATGTATATGGTGCAACGAATATGAAACCGGGAGCCGTTCCTGGTTTATTTACATTTATCGTAACCATCATGGGATGCAAGTCGGGGGCTGAAACAAAATTCCACACTTGTGAGCTTGAATAATTTATGGATTTTTGTGATGATTTCCGATTAAAAGTTTTTCTTTCCCATAGTCATCTCCTCTTATTGTTAATGGTCCTTGATTATTAATATGAAACTCATCCCTCAATAATGATGTCGCCGACTGCCGAGATGCGAGCGTACCTTACAGAACCTGCGCGATTCGCTTTTGAATTTGCTTTTCGGGGACTCGCCGACAGTTTACCGCAAATATACGCTTAGCCCTTGATCGTGTCTGGGCTTAGCGTTTTTCATTCTCTAATGACTTCGCTGTTAATCGCACATATCGTCATTTTGATAAAGTTCCGAATTTAATTTTGTAATTAGAACTTCAAAGCATTTTAGTTTCACATTGCTCCGTAAAGTAGGCTTTTGTATACTGATTTCAATAGAATAATTCCGATTCTGACCATTTTAGGAACTTTTCTCGGAAGGGATCATATGAAGCGAAATTGGGAGCTGGAGGAGTTAATTGAGCATTTTACATTTCTTCCAAATGAAATGCAGCAAGTCGGCAATAAGTCGGGGGAGACTCGGTTGGGGTTTGCTGTTCTGTTTAAGTTTTTCCAATATGAAGCGCGATTCCCCTTCTATAAATTCGAAGTGCCCAAAGCAGTCATTCAAAACATAGCAAAGCAGATCGAGGCACCGGCAGAGTTGTATTCACAATACGATTGGGCCGGTCGCTCTATAACCTACCATCGAACACAAATCAGGGAGTTCTTTGGCTTTCGTGAGGATACCATCAATGATGCTGAAGAGGTAATCGATTGGCTATGCAAAAGTGTGTTATTCCAGGATCACGACTTCGAACATTTGGTTGAAACCGTATACCGGCGATTTCGGGAGATGAAAGTTGTACCGCCTACGCCTGATCGCATCGAGCGACTTATCAGAACCGCAATCCGTACATATGAGGAGCAATTTTTCCAAGCCACACTGGAAAAGCTGCCTATGGCGTCTTTGTCTAAATTGGATTCACTCGTCGATAGTATTGCATTTCTGGATGAAGACCAGGGTGGCCCAAGCAGCGACGAAGGACTTCTTTCTTTTCAAGAGCTAAAGGCCGATCCGGGTAAACCAGGTGTCGAAAGTGTGTTAAGAGAAGCAAGCAAGCTGCGAACGATTCGAAATCTGGAACTTCCCGATGATCTGTTTCGTGATATCCCTCTTAAAGTATTGACCAAGTACCGGCAGCGGACCGCAACTGAGGATCTTCGGGAACTTCGCCGCCATCCTGATCCGATCCGTTACACATTGTTGGCCGCATTCTTCTGGCTAAGGAGTATGGAGATAACGGACAATTTGATTGAGCTGCTTATTCAAATCGTCCATCGGATAGGAGTACGGGCAGAATGCAAAGTCGAAAAGGAAATCCTGAATGACTTACGCAAGGTAAGCAATAAGTATGGCATTTTATTCAATATGGCCCAGTCTGCCGTCAATAACCCAGACGGAATAATTCGTGATGTCATTTTCCCGGTCGTTAATGAGCAAACATTACGGGATTTGATAAAAGTTATTCAAACACACAGGTCCGGCTTACCGGGAGAAAATCCATACCATTATATCGGCCAGTGATTCGTGCGTTGGAACTGGTCAAGAAATATTCAGATACTGGCCATCATTATTTGCCGATGTCCGAAGAAATCCCGGTAGATGGTGTAATCCGGACTGTTAATAAAGAAATCATTGTAGAGAAGGACGAGAAAGGCCAAGAGCGGATTAATCGGATGAATTATGAGATAAGCGTCCTGCAAGCTTTACGGGAAAAGCTTCGTTGCAAGGAAATATGGGTCGCCGGAGCGAACCGGTACCGTAATCCGGACGATGACTTGCCAACAGACTTTGAGGAACGGCGGGAAGAAAATTATAAAGCTCTAAAGCAGCCGCTGGATGCGGAAGCATTCATTGCAACGTTGAAGCAGGCCATGAAAGATGGATTAGAAAAGCTTGATACCGGGCTCCAGAAAAAACCCAAGGTCCGGATCACGGAGAAGGGGAATGGTTGGATTAGCTTATCTCCGTTAGAACCACAAGCAGAGCCGGTCAACCTATCACGAATAAAATCAGAGATGCTTCGGCGATGGCCGATGACGAGCCTATTGGACATTTTAAAAGAGGCCGATCTTCGTGTCGGATTTACGGAAAAATTCAAGACTGTTGCTGTACGCGAAGCGTTAGGCCGGGATACGCTGCAAAAAAGACTCATCCTATCCCTTTATGGACTCGGGACGAATACCGGCTTGAACCGTGTGAGTGCCGGTGAGCATGGAGAAAGCTACAAAGACTTGCTGTACGTCCGGAGGAAATTTATTCATAAGGATAATCTTCGAAACGCAGTTTCCGAAGTGGTGAATGCCATTTTTCGTGTTACTCTAACCGGTTGGTAGCAATTTCTCCGCCTTTGCCGTAAAAAATAAAGCTATTGGCCGAGTTCCAGTTTTCTACGACATTCAAGCCTGCATTTATCTCACGGCGCAGTTCCTCCGAGTGAAGGCAAAACTGCCTGGTGTACATCAATACCATTATGCTGCAAAGCATCCTATCCGACCGTAAATGGTTCGATATGATGACTCCGGAAGACTTGCGGGCGCTTACCCCGCTTATCTACACGCACGTAAACCCTTACGGTACATTTAGGCTGGACATGAGTGAACGCCTTCCATTGGAAGAAGGTGTTATTGCGTGAATGAAAGACACATATCCCCGAAACGCAAAGCGAAGGAGTTGGCCAAGTATCTCCGGGGGGAACGGCCAGATTATGCCTATCTCAAAAGCCTGTTTCAGCATCTTCGAGCAGAGCTGGAGGTAGAGGTTCCAAAAACATTCCCTATGTACCTACAGAAGAGGAGCTTAAGCGCTACTACGATGTGGTTTGGCAAGCGAAGAACTTTCAAGACATGATGATCGTCAAGACGCTGCTATATACCGGCGTTCGGGTAAGCGAGCTGATCAATATCAAGTTATCTGATGTTGATTTCCATTACTGCCTAATTCGAATTAAAAAGGGCAAGGGGAGCAAGGATCGCCTTGTCCCATTCCCTCAATCGTTCAAGGAAATGCTGGCCATGCACGCTGATTCAATGAAAAAAAAGCAGGCGGTTTACCTGTTCGAATCATCGTGGAAGAAAAAATATACGGATCGGGGAATACGAAAGATTCTGGCCAAATATTCGGAGGAAGCCGGCCTTGTACAAAATCTGTCGCCGCATAAGTTACGACATTTCCTGTTGACCTGGCTTAAAAAGCAGGGCATTGATGACGCACTCATACAGCCTTATTCAGGACACGAAAGCCGTAAGTCGTTGGAAGTCTATTCAAAGCTTGCAATCACCGATGCCCAGCAGGAATACAACGAGGTTATCAATAAATTCCCCATTTAATTACATCTACTTTGCGGGTGGTGTCAGCTTCGCTGGTACTACCCCCTTTTGCAGGGTCATCCGGCTCTGCCAGCCAACATGGTTGCGCCGCCTGTTCCGGGTTTTGCCTTCACATCCTCACGGACTACGCACTATGTGTCAGCTATGTACTTCCGCCACCTCGCGGTGTACTGGAGACTTTCGCTCCTTAGTCGAATGCGCTGCCAAGCGCACAAAGAGGCAAAACGCCGGAAAACGGCGTTTTGCCTCCAAAGCCTTATGAATCCTTCGATTTGTTGGCGAGCCCGATGATCATTACGATTAGCACGAGCAGTTGAATGAGCAGTTCCGCACTCATCCGAATCCCTCCCAGCCGCAAGTAATGCTCCTTCGCGCATCGGCCTCTCCTCTCGTTGATGGGTGCAACGTCTCCCATTATCATCTATATGAGCGCGGTTTCCGTTTTATGACGAATAATCTCGCCGCGGTGAAGGCAAGCAATATCGTCACGATGCATACGGCAGCGAAATGCCCGAGGCTGTGAGCGATCCGGTCCAGCCCGCAATATTCTCTGGCTTATGCCTCACTGCGCGCGAATTCCTTTCCGTGGAATGCGGTCACGATGAAGCCGTCGACGTTGTTGCCCGAAATCCGGTACGCTTCGCAAGCGACGATCGGAACCGGGGTGTTGCCATCGCCGCGGGACGGCACGAAATAAATTTCCGCCTCGCCGCCGCCGTGCTTGGTCGTAAGATGAGCGCCGGAGTAACGGTAGTCCCTCACAAAATCGATGTACTCCTCCAGGCAGAAGCCATGCTGCCCGATCAACGCGGCATGGGGACGTCCGACGAAACGGTAATGCCATGGCTCGCAGGCGATCCGGGTAATCGCCTCCTTCCCTTCCTGATACCGCATGATGAAGCCGTACTCCGCCGCAAGCTGCTTAAAGCGCCCGCAGACGCCGTCGTCCGGAAAAGTAGGCGCGATAAAATCGACGTCCCGGACCAACTTGCCGACATCGACCGCAAGTCCGGTCTGATGCTCGCTATGATTCGGGAGCGCCACGTACTTCGACGTGTAGGCCTTGCCGTTCTCGGCTAACGATTGCCGATAGATGACGGCCTGCTCCGTTCGGGACCGAAAACCGCTGACGATGACGATGTCTTTCTCTCCTCCCGACGCTTCAAGCAGAGCGGCCAGTTGCCCGAGGCAGGTCTGCTCAAGCCGTATCCCTTCCTGCCGTCCGCGAAGGGAGCCATGGACGCCGATCGGTCGAAGCCGATCCGCGCCCGCATCCTCCCGAACCGGATGGTCCCCGTTAATTAAGACCAAATAACCGGCATGCACCGCTTCTTGCCCAACGGTAATGATCATGTGAACCCCCTCTATTCTTTATAAACTTTCGATACGCGAGGCGCGATCGACGCGGAAATTTCCTGCGGCACGGTGCCGATGTGGCGGGCCAGCTCGGCGCATGTAATCCGTTCGTCGCCTTGGCTTCCGATGATCGTCACCTCCGCGCCTTCCTCGCAAGGGCCCGGCAGGCGAAGCATGAGCTGGTCCATGCAAATTTTGCCGACGACGGTCGCCCTCTTGCCGTTCACCAGCATTTGCGTTCCCTGCAGCCCTTGCGACCAACCGTCGGCATAGCCGATCGGCACGGTGCCGATCCATTCGTCCCCGTCCGCCCGGTACGAATTGTCGTAGCCGATATATTCCCCTTTGCGAAGCTGCTTCACCTGCATAAGCCGGCTGCGCAGACTTAATGCCGGCTCCAGCTTAACCGAAGGTACGAGCCGCTCCGGATAGAAGCCGAACATGGCGGCGCCGATTCGCACCATATCCATGGCAAGCTCCGGGAAGCGCAGCGCGGCGGCGCTTCCCGCGCAATGATAATGATTCACGGCAACGCCGGAGTGTTCGACCCATTCGATCATTTCGGCGAAGCGGTCGCGCTGGCGCGTCAAAAAGGTCGTATCCTCGTTCGAAGCCGTCGCGAAATGCGTAAAAAATCCGTCGACGACGATGTCGTCCGCATGCAGCCAAGGCGCCAGCTCATCCCATTCTTCCTTGCTTCTAAGGCCGATCCGGCCAAGACCCGTATCCGCCTTCACGTGAACCTTCAGCTTATCTGCCGCCGAAGCGTTGCGGTATCGGCGCATTTCCCGAAACCATTCCCCGCTAGTAACGGTAAGCATCAATTCATGCTCTTCCGCAAGCGGAACTTCCTGCGGCTCGATCGGCGTCAATATAAGAATCGGCAGCGTAATGCCCTGCGCCCGCAGACGCAGCGCTTCGTTCAAATATGCGACCGCCAAGGCGTCGGCGCCGCCTTGCTCCGCCATACGGGCCGCTTCGGCATCGCCGTGCCCGTAGCCGTCCGCCTTCACGACCGCCATCAGCTTGACCGTGTCCGGGAAGAGGCATCGTATTTGCTTCATATTGTCGCGAATTTTGCCCAACCGTACCTCGGCCCGCGTCACTCTGAACATATCGTCACCTCGCGTATTGAATCGTCTGCTTCTCCGCGTGGCGCGTGAAGGCGTAATCGATCAGCTTCTCGATCAGCTCCGAATAGCTCGTGCCGTCCGTTCTCTCCCACATGACCGGATACATGCTGAAATTCGTAAACCCCGGCAGCGCGTTGATTTCGTTAAGATACAGCGCGCCGTCGCCGTCCAGGAAGAAGTCGACGCGGGCAAGGCCCGAGCAGCACAGCGCCTGGTACGCATGCAGCGCCGTACGGCGGATTTGCTCGGTAACGGGATCCGGAATTTGCGCGGGGATCGACATCGTCAGGCTCTTGTCTAAATATTTCGAGTCGAAATCGAAAAAACTACGGTTATGAATAAATTCGCCCGGCAAGGAGACGAGCGGCTTCTCGTTGCCCAAGACGGCAACCTGAATTTCGCGTCCCGCGATCTCGCGTTCGACGACGATCTTGCCGTCATATCGCAGCGCTTCTTCGATGCCGGCCTGAAGCTCTCTTCTGCTCTCGCATCGGCTGATGCCGATGCTCGAACCGAGCGAGGCGGGCTTCACGTAGCAAGGATAGCCGAGCCGCCGCTCCAGCCTGTCCAGCAATGCCGCGTGCTCCTCCAGCCATTCCTCGTGACGGAACGAAACAAATTCGGTTTGCCGGATGCCGGCACCGGCAAGCAGCTGCTTGGATACCGCCTTATCGAGTGTGAGCGCGGAGGACAACACGCCGTTGCCGACATACGGAACGTCAAGCAGCTCGAGCAGCCCTTGGACCGTGCCGTCCTCCCCGTTCGAGCCGTGCAGCAGCGGCAGCACCGCCTTCTTGCCCGGAGCCGTCAACCGCTGTATGAGCACGTCTCCGATCGAGGCGGCGGGACTGCCGTGAACCGGCTCCGCAACGAGATCGTCCATCCGCAGCCCCGCGGGGACGCTCGTCCAATCCAGGCTGCCCCACAGCCCTTCGCGCGTGATATAGATCGGGATGATTTCGAATTTGGTTTCATCTATCGCTTGAATGACCGTATAGGCCGTTTTCAGGGATACTTCATGCTCGACGGATTTGCCGCCATACAGAACGATAAGCTTTGTTCGCAAAAGAAAAACCTCCTAAATTTGACTCGTTATCCTACTCAATAAGATAAAGGTCAAAATTTAAGAGGTTTGTAAGCAATGTTTAAAAAAAGCTTAAAATTACGTTAACATCGGAAATTTCCCGCTCCGTCGGATATGCCGCAACCGTTCTTGAAAAAGCACTGATTTTTAATTTAATGCGATAAATCTTTAACCATCTTAACATGCGGAATATTCTCTTCCATGAAGACGGTCGAAGCGATCTCGTAGCCCAGCTTCTCATAGAACGGAGCGGCCTGCACCTGCCCGTGAAGCTTGGCCTTGGCCACGCCTTTGCCGGCGGCGATCGCTTCGAGCTCCTTCATGATCGTCTTGCCCAAACTATGCTTGCGATGCGAGGCGAGCACGCAAATCCGCTCCAGCTTGGCGACGTCATCGACGATCCTTACTCTCCCGGTCCCTACCGGCTCGCCGCCGACATAGGCAACGACATGATCCGCAACGTCGTCATATTCATCCAGCTCAACCTCCTCCGCAACCCCCTGCTCCTTCACGAATACGGTTTTGCGGACGCGGAACGCATCCTCCAATTGTTCGTCTGTCGTTACCTTTATGACGTCGATCATCATTCCACTTTCCTTTCTTAAGGCATGTCTTGATTTCTTTCATTATAATGCTTGCGGACCGATATGCCAAAATCGTTAGCGGGGGGCATCCCTAATATGCGGAACAATTCGCCAATATCGATGCATCTTTTTTACGGGCAAGAGTGCTATTCTATTCGTGAAGCTTCACCAATACGATACAGGGCGGGATGAATATGTCTTATTTATCGGTAAGCACCTGGAGCCTGCACCGGCTGCTCGGTCCGCTCCGATTGACGGTATGGGACGCGGAGAGCGGATCCCAACTAACGCGGGTACAGGAACAGCCGCAGCTGCTGACGCTGCTCGAGCTCCCCGGCAAAGCCGCGGCAAGAGGCTATCGGGCCGTCGAGGTGTGCCACTTCCATTTCCCTTCCACGGAAAGCGCATACTTGGAGGAGCTTCGGCAAGCGTTCCGCACGGCGGGCGTATCGCTTGATACGCTGCTGCTGGATTACGGCGATCTGACGAGCGCAGACGAACAAAGGAGAGTCGCCGATCTGGCGTTCATCCGGAAGTGGATCGGCATCGCGTCCTCGTGCGGCGCCAAGCAGATCCGGGTCGTCGCCGGCGAGGCGCAGCCGGATGACAAGGCGGCTATCGCCATATCGGCAGCCGCCTTGGCCGAACTGGCGGAATATGCAGCCGAGTTCGGTGTTCGGGTTATAACGGAAAACTTCAAGCCGCTCGCCTCCACCGGCGAAAGCTCCCTACAGCTGCTCGCACAGGCCGGCAGCCGCGTTGGCTTCATTACGGATTTCGGCAATTACCACGGCGAACGGAAGCTTGCGGAAATCGCGTCCACTACGCCGTACAGCGTGTCCATCCATGCGAAGCCGACATACGACGAAGCCGGTTATCCGGACCGCGAGCAGCTCATCGCCTATCTCGATCAGGTCCGGCAGGCAGGCTTCGATGGCGCCTACGTGCTTATCTACGACGGTCCGGGCGACATGTGGGAAGGCCTTGAACGGGTGAAAGCCATTGTCGAGCCCTATGTATTGACAGCGCGATAGCTTCGCTCCTATACTGAAAATGCCGCGTGAATGATAATCATTATCGTATTCGTCAAACGTACGTTCATGCTGCCAATTCAGGTTTGGAGGAAACGGCCGATGGCACAGGAAATCGATTTTACGATTCTAGACACGTTTTTTCATATTTCGCCGCAAGGCGCCGAGCATCCCGTATTCGAGATGCCGGCAACCGCGTTTCTGGATAAGGAACGCTCTAGGTCCGCTCTCCTGCTGGGCGGCGAACTGGTACAAGCTACGGGCATGGAGCTGGCCGCGTCGTTTGTCGGCATGTCGTTCTTCAACCTATGCGTCGCGAAGCTGATCGTCGCCGCCCAGTGCAACCGGCTGCTGGATTTGCCGCTGACCGAGCTTACTTTCCAGCTCGAGCCGCATGACGACCACGCCCATCTCGGCTTTAAGCTCCGGGAGCTGAACTCGGCAGCGCTGCCCGAAGACGGGCCGGCTCGCAAGAGGCTGCTGCTCGATGACCTCACGGCCTATTTTCAAGAGGAGCTGAACGAGGCGATCGAGACGGTAGCCGCAAGCGCGGACGTGAAGTCCGCGATGATCTGGAACCAGTTCGGCGGCCAAATTCACGCGATACGCGACTATCTTCCGCTCTATGAGCAGCGGCAAGACGTATTGGAGCGGTTCGAGCGCGATTTCGCCATGCTGAAGGAGCTGCCGCCCGAAGTGTTCAACCGCAAGCGGAACCCGTTCATCCACAAACCGCGCTACATAGACGATCCTTGGTCCCCGCCCGAAGGCAAGATGCTGCTCCGCTCTTCCTGCTGTATGTACGATTGCCGGGTAGACGGCGAGAAATGCTACAATTGCCCGCGCATGCTGCCGGAGGAACGCGAGGAACGACGGCAGGAAGTGCTTGCGGCAAGCCAGAGTTAGAAGAATAAGGCAGACGACGAGGTACAAGCCTTTTGTTTGCCTTATTTTTTCACGAAATAGTTAACATAATCATTGTTATGTAATGATGACCCATTCACTTATTCATTAGTCCGATGTTGATTTCGACTTCTGTCAAATCCGGATAAATAAGGGAAAGGGAAGCATATGCTGGCCATGCACGCCGATTCAACGAAAAAGTGTTCGAATCATCATGGAAGAAAAAACATACGGATCGGGGAATACGAAAGATATTGGCCAAATATTCGGAGGAAGCCGGTCTGGTAAAAAAACAGTTACCGCAAAAGCTGTGACAATTCCTGTTGACCTGACTTAAAAAGCCGAAAGCCGTAAGTCGTTGGAAGTCTATTCAAAGCTTACGATCACTGATGCCCAGCAGGAGTACAACGAGGCCATTAATAAATTCCCCATATAATAACATCTACTTTGCGGGTGGTGTCAGCTTCGTTGGTACCAGTGATGAAAGGTGAATAATTTTCAAAGATATGATTAAACTATCCAAAAGACAAATTTTGAGTTAAAGTGATTTAGTTAATCAAAGGAGATAATAATGAAAAAAATATCAATTGTTTTGCTGACGAGTTTGCCGATCATTTTGGGATTCGCAAAGAAGGGTGACCTTGTTTTGACAAGTGTGGAAACAACAATAAGACCAAATGAAAAGCTTGCCTCGATGATGATAATGGAATAGAACACGGCTTTAGAAAAATGCAAGAGGAAGTGGCTCAGAGGGTAGTATAGAACCTGGAAAAGAAGCATCTTTTCACGTTGAATATCAAATTAAAGAAAATGTTGATATTGGAAAAATAAAATCATCCTCACTCGTTGGTGTTTTACTCATGCTCGATGGACCAAAAGTTATTGCTGAAATTCCATTAACAGATAGTTTAAGAATTAACAACTAAAATTCTTCGGACGCTACTTCCCGCAGCGGCCGCCCCGGGAGGCGCTGCAGTGGCCGCAAGCGGCACCTCGGCACGTCCTGCACATGTTGGATAACTGCGGATCTGTGGTGGCACCTCTAGACGTTGAGTACTTGCCTGAGCGTCGTCTCATTGTTGTATATTAGCTCTTGTCTTTTAATGATACAAGTTCTTGTCACGACATATTCCCCAAAAACTTATAGCCATCTCCATATACAGAATTAGCTAAACCATCATCGGTTATTGGCTCGTCGTCTACAGCGTCTTGGATAGTAATTAGATCATTTACAACTTGAACTCCTTCTTTTGAAAAGAATCCTTGGCTGATTGGATCGCTTAGAGGTGAAGATTCTGGATTATTTGAGCTCACATTGTATTGAACATAGTCATTCAAGTCGGATACTTCGACTTTTCCATTTGCTTGCTTAATCGTTACTTCACCAGTAACTTTATTTACTGTCGTGGAATCAACAAGATTCCCCTGAGAATTGAACTTTTCCGTAGTTACCAATTCTGGGTTCTTCGTTAATTTATATGTGAATCCGTCTTCGGTAAAAGTGGTAGTGTTATTTTTTTCTGCAAAGACTGACATAGGAAGCATGGTGAGTAAACGGACAATATGAGCATCAAACTGATGTGCTTCATGTATTTTTTCAGTTTCAATTGCCATTCCTCCAGTATCGATTACTCTAAAAGTTTCCTACTTCCATTATAAGCATCATATTCACCATTCAAGGGATCGAATCTGAAGATAAATATTTCATCACCATTTTTTAAATAAATGAAATATTTATCATTGGTTGTCTTGAAGTAAGGACCTGAACCGAAAGCAATTTTGTCTTCACGTTGTTCAGGAATAAATACTTGTGCATTCCTACCTTCTTTGTTCTCTGCATCTTCCACTACTTTTCCAGCTTCCTCATAAGTGTACATAGGAAGATTGGAATAATAGAACACCGCTACGAGAACAAAAACAGCAATAGTTAAAGTAAAATTGATTAACGTTTTTTTGAAGATATTCGTTTTAAGTAGTAAATAAACAGGTAACATCATCAGCAAAATAATGATACAACTCAGAATAAAGAAGTTATCTGCATTTAAAATGCCCAAATAATTATTGTTTGGAATGATAAAAAGTAACCGACCACCAATTACGATAAATGCTAAATAGAGAAATATGAGCAAAATGGTCTTTTTTTCGGTTGACATACTCTCCTCAGCCCCTTAATTTAGAATTTCTGAGTTGTTGTGCTAAAGGACTCCGATTTTAACAAAAATTACTTTGATCGAAGTAAATAAACCATTCAGACCGGTTTTAAAACCATCCCCTGTCTTGGGTTTTATTTACCAAATGATTTCACCGTATAAAAAGAAAGCGCTTTAGTAAGATAAAAATGTTATTTCTTTTTATATTAGGAAATGTGGCAACCCTGGCCGATACTTAATACCTATTAACCGGATCGTAAATCTTAGGAGTTCTTCCTACATTTGCAGCATACGCAAAGGACGAGAGTGTTCAAGCAATAACACCTACAGTGAAAACGCTGATGACGGCCCTAATTTGCAACTACTTCTTCTTCTACGATTAGTTCTGCATTTCTACGGGTTGTATTTCAACTTCTCCTGTTGGCAATGGACAACCATCCTTTCCCATATTTGTTTGAAGCATATAAATTGCACCATATTATGTATGACGAAGTAACCTATATTTTGTCGAATGGGAAAATAGGTCGAAGTGACACAGATCGATTTGATTAACTTCACACGTTCTAAACGGATTTCTCCATTATAGACGTACTTGGGGAGAGAATTGTTGCAAGGGCCGTTGTTTAGATTGTTGCGGCTTCAAAAGCCGCAGTCTGTAGTGAATTGTGTTCCATGCTTTATACATTGAAGATCCTCGGAAAAAACATTTCTATAGATTCCCAGAAATCACGGCTATCAGTACATCCGTCGTTCTCACCGATACGGATAATCTGAATCCACAGTAGCCGCGCCATTCTTGAGTAATGCACGCATGCACCATGCCAAATTGATTCGCTCGCCAATTATATTAGCCACCGCCGCTTCATGGTAGTATTGGCGGGGTTTTACCTTCTGAATATTTAGCAACGATGTTTTTGAGAAATGACAGAAATACTTGAGCGTCGTATTGTTCGTGATCTTCAACATAATGCTTCTTGCTGTTCAGGGTCTGCTTTTGCCAACGAATATGTTGGCCTTGATAAACTGAAGCCTAGTCGATACAGGAGTTCACGTGTTCCTCGTTCAGAATATTTGACCTGAAAATGCTGCTCTATCCACAATGCCTGATCATTCCTGAATTCCAATTCATATCGGCTGGGAAGCCAACATCATCAGACAAACTTATGTGTGATGATTTGACATAATTCTTGTTCTTGCTCAGTGGTTAATAGTCTTGATCGTCCAGGTGAGTGATCCAACTGAAGTCCCGCTAAGCCACCAGCACAAATTGACCGGAAATAGATGCCGACGGTTTCAATGTTAAGGTCTAAAATTTCCTTAATTCGACTTCGAATTTCACTCGAAAGAATAAATAAATGCACTGGTAGCGTACATACATCCAGATTTCATCTGTAGTTTTCATTGCAATCCGAACCTCTTCCAATCGCTCAGCTTTATCTGCAAATAGAACTCTTTCGTTCGTGTCACGCAAAAGTTTACATAACTATAATTATGTCACTTCAAACGCCTCGTAATCGGAATTTTCGCCGAAATGTTGTTCATGGCCTCTTTTAACTGGCGATTGTCGATATGGGTATAGATTTGCGTCGTTCCGATGCTCGCGTGCCCTAGCAGCTCCTGCAGCGTCCGGATGTCGGTGCCGCTCCGGATTTGCATCGTCGCGAAGGAGTGCCGCAGCTTGTGGCTCGAGAGCTTCTTGTCCGCCAGCGCCGGCATCGCTTCCTTCAGCAGCTTGATCGTATCGTCGGCTACCGTCTGAATCATTCGGATCGACAGCCGACGGCCGAATTGCGATACGAAAAACGGCTGTTCCTTGCCTTGTCTTACGTCCCGGCGCTCGGCAAGCGCTTCGCGAAGGACGCGCTGCAGCGGATCCGGCAGCGGGATAACGCGCCATTTCCTCCCTTTGCCGAGAATGTGAACCGAGCCGTCCTGCCGGAAATCCTGCACGTTCATCCGGTGCACCTCGCCGACCCGAAGTCCCGCGAAAGCCATGAGCAGCACGATCGCGACGTTGCGGGCATAATATTTGCCTTGTATCGCCTGAAGCAGGCGCTCCAGCTCGTTCTCCTCCAGGTAGACCGGAATCCGGTTTTTCTCCTGCTTCGACTTGGCGATCATCGCGGCCGGATTGCCGTCCTGATGCTCCATCTCGATGAGCGCTTTGAAGAAGGACCGCAGCGACGACAGCTTCCGGTTGCGCGTCTCGTCCCCCGCTCCCTTCTCCCGGCACTCGGACAGAAACCGCATGACGTCCAATCTCGTAATCCGTCTCGTCTCCGCCTCGTTTACCGTCGCCAGAAATCGGCAAGCATCGTTCAGGTAAGCTTGATGCGTCGACTTCGTCATCCCTTTATTTTTCATCCAGATCGAGAACAGCTCCAGCTCGATCCCGTACCGTTCCCAAACTTCATGACGCCGGTTTCGCACCGCGAGCACCTCCTATCAAACGTCCGATTCATTAAATTTTTATCGTATTTTGTTTCAATTCCTCTCGAAAAAGCCGCTTGAAATTAAAATTACGCGAAATATGTATTTCATGCAATTTTTTCGGAAGAAAAAAGCGGGCCGGCATCGCGAAATGCGGCCCACAGCCCTTACTCCTCATCCAAAATCGCCAAGCCGACGTCCTCCGGCAAAATCCCGCGCACCTGCTCGCGTATGGCGGCATCGGTCATTTTGTCGCCGAATAGCACGACCGTCCCGCGATCGTCTCGTGCCCGGATCAACCGGCCGATTCCTTGCTTCAGCCTCAGCAGCATATACGGCATGTCCACCTGCTCGAAGGGCGAAGCCGCATCCGCTCGTCTCGAGGCGAACAACGGGTCGTTCGGCGGGAACGGCAGCTCCCACACGATAACCTGGGATAAGGACGGGCCCGGTATATCCAGCCCTTCCCACAGCGTAACGGCGCACAGCACGCTCGTCTCGTCCCGCTGGAATCGCTCGATCAAGCTGCTGATCTCGGCGGTGCCTTCGTATAGCATCGTGAAGCCTTCCGTCTCGCCGTCTTGCCCGGCTTCGGCTTTGTACGACGCAAGCTGCTCCATCGACGGGAACAGGATGAGCGACCGTCCTCCCGACTGCCGCAGCAGCCGGTGAATCGCCCTCGTTTTGTCAGGCGTACTCATGGGAACGTCAGCTCGCGGTACAAGAAGGCTCATACTGTCCGCGTACTCGTACGGAGACGGCACGGAGAACGAAAGCGCGTCCTCGATGCCGAGAAGGTCCGCCATATAGTCGAACGATCCGCCCACGGATAACGTCGCCGACGAGAAAACAACCGGCATTTTGCGGGAGAATACATGCTCCTTCAGCACTTCCTTCACCCACTTCGGCATGATGACGAGGGAGAGGCCTTCTTTGTCCCGCGACACCCAGCTGATCGGCTTGTCCTCCCTTTTGAACAACGACAAGGCGAACTGGATCATCTCCAAATGCTCTTCCACGATTCGAAGCTGATACGCGTCGATCGTATACAGCCCGCTTTCGAAGACGAGCTCTTCCTCGATGACGGTCAGCGTATCCTGCAGCCGGTTAATCTCTTTCAGCAGCTCCGCGCTCCAGGCGATTTCCTTCCGGTTCGAGCCTTCGACTCTCTCGCTTCCCCGATCGATCAGTCGAAAGACGAATTCGCTCTGCGTGATCGCCTCTTCCACGGCAAGCGCCAGCGACTCGCGGATCTCGTCCTGCAGCAGCCGCGTAATGATGCTCTCGAAGACGGAATGGTTCAGCTTGTAGGTCAGCGCATTCTGTGCCGCCGTCTCCAGCAAATGCCCTTCGTCGAAGACGACCGAGCTGTGCTCGGGCAGCAGCGGAAGCTGACCTTCCCGCTTCCTCGCGTCGTACGTCCATACATGCTCCATATAGAAATCGTGCGAGCAAATAATAAGATCGGCCGACTTGCGGTAATGATCGCGGGACAGCGTCTGCCCGCAGCGATGCCTCCTCTCGCATACGAGGCAATCCTGGAAGACGTCCCAGCCGATCCGGCTCCACTGCTCGTCGTTCAGATGCGGGTAATCCCGCCGGCTTCCGTACGGATGGAATCTTTGCAGCGAATCCGGCCGGTTCACGAAGCTCGGCAATTCCCGGTAAATGCGGTCGAACAGCTCCGCATCCTCGAAGTCGCCGCGCGCGTCGTCCAGCTTGTTCAAGCAGACGTATTGATCGGCGGACTTGCCGAGCCTGGCATCTACCGTGAGGTCGAGGTGGCGCGCAAGCTTCGCGATATCGCCTTCCGGCTTGACGAGCTGCTCGATGAGCGATTCGTCTGCGCACGCGATCACGGCCGGCTTTCTCGTATAGCGGGCGTAGCTGATCGCGTACAGCAGGTAGACGAGCGTTTTGCCCGTGCCGACGCCCGCTTCGGCGAATATCGTCCGCTTCTCGGCATAGGCGCGCTCCAGCTGGAACGCCATATAAATTTGTTCGTCCCGGATTTCGAATCCGGCCTCGGGCAATCGTTCGTAGAAGACGTCGGCGATCCAATCGCTTGCCTGCCGGACAAACGGCTGCTTCGGATCGAATTCAAACGGATAATGGTTCACGGATTGGTTTCCTCCATATAATAGACGCAGACGGCTGCGTGCGTGCATGCGGCCGTCTGCGCGATTCCTAGCGACTAAGCGTACATTTTAATATAGCACCAGACCATACGCATAGTCAAAAGGATTCTCTATTCGATTTTGGAAACCGTCGTCATTTACGACCTCGTTGCGATATAGGGAGGACGCGGCTTCTGGCCGGAATATGGCTCCCGGAGCCGGTTCTCGACCGAATTGTAGACGAGGAACACATTGCTTCGCGGATCCGGCGTAATGTTGCTGTTCGAGCCGTGCATGATGTTGCAGTCGAACAGCACGATGGAGCCGGCTTCCCCGATCGTCGTGTGAATGCCGCCTTCGCGGCTCAGCTTCTCCAAGCTGTCCGGGTCGGGCACGCCGTACTCCTGGCGGCGAAGCGATTGCTTGAAATGGTTGTCCGGCGTTTTGCCGATGCAGGATACGAACGCGGTGTGCGAACCGGGTATGACCATGAGCGGACCGTTATGATGGAAGTTATCCTCAAGCGCGATCGAGCAGCTGAACGCCCGCATCGCCGGCATGCCGTCCTCCACGTGCCACGTTTCGAAGTCGGAATGCCAATAAAACTCTTTGCCCGAGAAGCCGGGTTTAAAGTTAATGCGCGATTGATGAATGTAAGTACCGGAGCCGAGCAAATATTCCGCGATCGCGACGAGGCGGGGATGGGCCGCGAGCCGCTTGAACATTTCATTGTTGTCGTGCACGGCGAAGATGGAACGGACCTCCCGGCTTTCCGGCTCGGCAATGACATGCTCCGCTTCTTTGCTTTGATATATTTCCCTTAGTCTTCTAAGCTCCGTGCGCCACTCCCCGATCTCCTCCTTCGAGAAAAACCGGTCGAGCACCAAATATCCGTTCTTCTCGTAAAAGGCCGATTGCTCCTTCGTAAGCGGACTGTCCGCCGTCCATTCCGAGTAGACGACCGGATCCTGACGTTCAAGAAAGGCCGGCTGTTCCTCGACCCGGGACGGATACCGGTCGGCGGCGGATGGGCTCGCCGTTTGTTTCGTGTTTGCAAATTGCATCGCGATCACTCCTTCGATTTGAGTTTAATTGGTCTCGACAAGCGGATAAACGCCGTTCTCGTCATGCACTTCATCGCCCGTCAGCGGCGGGTTGAACACGCACACCATGCGGAGCTCCGACTTGGCGCGAAGCATATGCTTCTCATGGCCGTCAAGCGCATACAGAATGCCGGGCCGAATGTTGTACGTCTCGCCGCCGATCACCTCGATTTCGCCTTCGCCCTCGATGCAATAGACGGCTTCGACATGGTTGCGGTACCAAATAAGCGTCTCGGTGCCGGCTTTGATCCGCGTATCGTGCAAGGAGAAGCCCATGCCGTCCTTCTTCAAAAGCAGCCTTCTCGCGTTCCAGGTTTTCGTATCGATATCGTCCTTCGTTCCGACTACATCCGACAAATGCTTTACGATCATTGCGGCAGCCTCCTTATTCGAAATTCGTTCATGCAAGCTATGGCTAACAATACAAGCTAGGCGTTCATCTCCTGCTTTAAAGCGGGTTCGCTCGGCGTCGCCAAGCTGGCCTGGAGCCGGTCAAGCCCTTGCTCCACGATCGCCAGTCCTTGCCGCAATACCGATTCCTCAATGGTGAGCGGCGGCATCAGCTTCGCGACCTCGTCGAACGGTCCCGACGTTTCCATGATGAGCCCGTTGCTGAACGCTTCGGCGCATAACGAGGCCGCGTGCTCCGGCTTATGGAAGACGAGCCCTTGAATGAAGCCCTTTCCTCTCGTTTCCTTGACGAGCTCCGGATAATTCGCGGCGAAACGCTTCAACGCATTGCCGATGACGACGGATTTGCGCTCGATCGAAGCCTGAAATTGTCCGTTTTCCCAGAAACGAAGCGCTTCGGTCGCCGCGACGAAGCCCAGGTTGTTGCCGCGGAACGTGCCGTTATGCTCGCCCGGACGCCAGATGTCGTATTCGGGCTTAATGAGCGTTAGCGCGAGCGGAAGCCCATAGCCGCCGATCGACTTGGACAGGCACACGATGTCGGGGGATAGGCCGGCGTCCTCGAAGCTGAAGAAGCTTCCGGTCCGGCCGCAGCCCATCTGCACGTCGTCCACGATGAGAAGGATGCCGTGCTTGCGGCATATCCGCTCCACGCTTCGAAGCCATGAAGGTGACGCCAGGTTGAGACCGCCTTCGCCTTGGACCGTCTCCAGAATGACGGCGGCAGGCAGGTCGATCCCGCTGCCCGGGTCGTCCAGCAGCTTGCCGAGCATGAGGCTCGTATCCTGCTCCTCGCCGAAGTACCCGTCGTACGGCATGAAGGTCGTGCCGCCTAGCGGCTGTCCGGCTCCGCCGCGCTTGAACCGGTTGCCGGTCGCCGCCAGCGATCCTTGCGTCATCCCGTGGAACGCGTTCGTGAAGCAGATTACATTCGTGCGCCCTGTCGCTTTACGGGCGATTTTGAGCGCGCTCTCCACCGTATTCGTCCCCGTCGGTCCGGGGAACATTACTTTGTAGTCGAGCCCGCGCGGCTTCAGGATAACGTTTTGGAACTTGACCAAAAAACTCTCCTTCGCCTCCGTCGCCATGTCCAGGCTGTGGGCGACGCCGTCGCTCATCAAGTATTCGACGAGCTTCTTCCGGATCGAGTCATCGTTATGCCCGTAATTCAGCGCTCCGGCTCCCGCGAAAAAATCGATGTAGCGCCGATCGTGAACGTCCCACATGAAGGCGTTCGACGCTTTCTTGAACACGGTCCGAAAGCTGCGGCAATAGCTCCGCACCTCCGATTCCAGCTTGTTGAACACTTGCATATCCGTTGCTTCCGCTTGCTTCGTACTCATTATGAATCACCCTTTCTTTCTTCGGTTCTGATCATGGACCCGCTCCTAACGCAGAGGACCGACCCGGTGCATCAGCTCCCGGTCATGTCCCGTCGATCCGGGAAACAGCTCGCTCCCGTAGTGTTCGGTAACGGTGCAACGGCAGCCGCGTTCCTCGGCCAAACTTTTGAACAGCCGGCCGGACGCCGCGTTATCCGGGCCGACGGTCGCTTCGACGAATCGGATCGTTTCGTTGCCCTGTCGCTGCAGCACTTCCCGCAGCAGCGATTTGGCGACGCCCTTGCCCCTTGCTTCGCGCTTGACGGCGACCTGCCACACGAACAGCGTATCCGGCTTATCCGGCAGCCGGTACCCCGACACAAAACCGATAACCGATTCGTCGCTTCGGGCGATGGCGCATGTGCCGCGAAATTTGTCGCAAAGCATGATATAGCAATAGGGCGAATTAAGATCCAGCGTGCCGGCTTCCTTGACCAGCCGCCAAACGTCCGCTCCGTCCTGCGGGGCGGGAACGCGATAGCTGATGCTTCCATTCGTTATCAAGCTCATCTTTACAACACCTCCTTGTCGGCAGGCGAACCGCAGTATCATTACCGGAAGCGCTGAAGGAAAGACTTAAGCCGGTCGCTTTGCGGGTTTTCGAACAATTCCACGGGCGTGCCCTGCTCGACGATCCGCCCTTCCGCGCCGAATACGATGCGGTCGGCGACTTCTCTGGCGAATTCCATTTCGTGCGTGATGAGCAGCATGGCCATGTTGCCGTCCTCGGCAATATCCTTAATGACATTAAGAACCTCGCCGACCAATTCCGGATCAAGAGCCGAGGTCACCTCGTCGAACACCATGACCTTCGGCTGCATGACGAGCGCCCGCGCGATGGCGACGCGCTGCTTCTGCCCGCCCGATAGCTTGGCCGGGTACTCGTGCAGTTTGTTCTCGAGTCCCACCTTGCGCAGCATCTCGACCGCGCGTTCCTCCGCTTCTTCCTTCGCCAATCGGAGAACGGAACGCGGTGCAAGCGTAACGTTTCTCAGCACCGTCATATGGGGAAACAGATTGAAGTGCTGGAACACCATCCCGACTTTACTGCGCATCCGATGCAGATGCTTCTCGCTGGCGCGAACCAAATTACCCTTCTTCTCCATCTGCCACAAAGGCTCATCCTCGATCGTGATCGTGCCCGACGAAGGCTCCTCCAGCGTCATGAGCATGCGGCCGAGCGTCGTTTTCCCCGAACCGCTCGGACCGATCAGCGCGATTTTCTCTCCGGGGTAAATATCGAGATCGATCCCTTTGATGACTTGCAGCTCGCCGAAGCTCTTCTGAATCGAACGATACCGTACGATCGGCACCAGATGCGTATAGCCGTTCGGGAGCCCGGTTTGCTCGGCCGCTTCCTCCCGTTCCGGCTTCAAGCCGTTTTCCGCTTCCGCTATCATCGTTTTCCACCCCCGTCCGCAATGTGTCCGCCGAAATACCTTTTCTCGAAATACCGTATGCCGAGCGAGAAGAGCAAGCTCGTGATCAGAAACAGAAGTCCCACGATCGAATACGGCTCAAAGACGCGGTACGTTATCGAAGCCTCGCTCTTCGCCGTGAGCAGCAGCTCGACTACGGTTATCGCGGATAAGGTCGGCGTTTCCTTGAAAATAACGATCAAATAGTTGCCCATCATCGGGATGACCGGCGGCAGCGCCTGCGGCAAAATGACCGAGAACCACGTCTTCCGTTTGGACAAGTGAAGCGCGGTCGCCGCTTCCCATTGGCCGCGCGGCACGGCTTCGATGCCCGAGCGGAACACTTCCGACATATACGTGCCGTAGTGAAGGCCAAGTCCGATCACTCCGGTCGCGAAGGCGGACATCGCGAACGGCGTCAGCATCGGCAGGCTGAAATACAGGAAGAAAAGCTGCACGAGCAGCGGCGTGCTGCGGATAAAATCGACGACGGCGCGGACGGTCAGCCTTACCGGTACGATCGGGGAACGGGCGCCGACGGCGAACAGCAGGCCGATAATAATCGATAATGCGAAGCCCGCGAGCGTAGCGCCTAGCGTAACCCCAAATGCTTGAAGCAGCGCTGGCAAAAGCTCGATGACATAATCCCATTTCCACATCGTCCCGTTCACCTCCACGCCGTCAGCTTGCGTTCAAGCAGCCGGAACGTTATAAAAATGCAAGACGACAGCAAGAAATAAATGATCAACAATGAGCCGAAAATATGCGGCGTCCACGTATAATAATTGTTCCGAATAACCATCGCTTCGTAGGTCAGGTCGGACAACGTAATGAAATATACGAGCGAGGTGGACTTCAGCAGCTCGATCAACAAATTCCCGAACGGCGGCAGCATCCGAGCGACCGCCTGCGGCAGAATGATTCGGAGCATCCGCTCATTCGGGGATAAATTGAGCGCAATGCCCGCTTCATGCTGACCTTCCGGAATCGCCTTGAGCGAGCTTCTGACGATCTCCGCCCCGTAGGCGCCGATATTAAGGCCGATTGCCAGCACGGCAGCCGTTACTTTCGACAGCTCTATCCCAAGAAAAGGAAGAGCGAAGTAAACCCAGAACAACAGCACGAGCAGCGAACAAGCGCGGAAAATTTCCACATAGGTGCCTGCCAATCCCCGTATCGCGGCGTAGCGCGATGTTCTTGCGAGCCCTGCCGCCGCCGCCAGCGCCAGCGCAACGACGGAGGACAGGACGGCTACTTGAACCGTAATGAGCAGTCCGTCAACGAGCAACGGAAGCGATTCCAGCCAAGGCAGATTCATGGCTATGCCTTACAGAGCGCTTCAGCCGTAGCATCCCCCGGCAGCTCCTGCTCCGTAAATCCGAACTTTTGCAAAATTTCGAGCAGCTCGCCGGATTCCTTCATTTTCTCCAGCTCGGCGTTATAAGCCTCCTGAAACGCTTCGTCGCCGAACCGGAAGGCGGTTGCGCCGTAGCCCCGCACGCTTTCTCCGTCGATTTCCGGCTGCTCGAAATCCATAACCCGCTCAAGCTTGCTGTCGCCCGCTGCCGTCAAGCGCGACTCCAACGCGGGACCGGTCATCGTCATCGCATCCGCCCTTCCGGATTGCAGCGCGCTGATCGCTGCGTCCTGGTCGGGCACAATGACCATGCGATCCTCGGGAATGCCGGATTTTTTCAAATATTCGACCTCCACCGCGCCGGACATGACGGCGACCTTCGCCTCCGGATGATCGGCGATCGCCTTATAGCTCGTCAGGCCGAGCGGATTGCCGGCCTTGACGGCCAGTCCTTCGCCGATGCTGTATTCCGGATTGGCGAACAGCACGGCGCTGCACCGATCCTCCCGAATGAACATGCCGGCGGTAATCAGATCGAATCGCTCCGCCTGAAGGCCCGCGATAAGGGACGTAAATTCCGTCAGCTCCCCGCGCAGCTCGTCGATCCCGAGCCGTTTCAGAATGACTCGCGCAATTTCTACCGCTTCCCCCGTTAAATTTCCATCCGCGTCTTTGTAGGCATACGGATTTTCGTTCGCGAAGCCGACGGTTATGTAACCGTTCTTCCTCGCTTCCTCAAGCGTATCCGTTTTCTCCGCGCCTTGGTTAGCGCAGGCTGCCAGCAGCAGCACGGACAGCGCCATAATGGCGGCTATGCCCTTCTTCACGACTTCCCACTTCCTTTCTGTTTTCTGGAACACCTATAAGGCTACCATCTATCTCCTGGGAGGTCATTTCCAGAATTGTATGATAATTCAGCGAATAGCCTGCTCTCGTATCGAGAGGAGGGGTCAGGGGGCCGATCCATCCAATTCCTCCCACATCCTCTCTTATCGTACGCTATACGGCGGTTTTATCCCCTTGTCATTTATGGTATATAAGACTTTCTTATAATGTCGGGGTTGATTGGATCAGGAAAAATCAATTCATCACAACGTGTCCATTTATTATTTTTGTTTATATTTATTGCGGTCATTGACCAGAGGTTCGCCACCCGGTATAATTAAGGCGAAATTTGGCGATGGAGTTCGCCATAACCGCCTTAGCGCTAATGACTCCTACCAGGCATTTTTTTGCTGCCGGTAGGAGTTTTTTTATTAGAACACATCGAAGGGGCGTCGAATTGTGAAGGCTGTTGTCTTATTTTCGCTCAAATGGCTGTGCATCGCCGGGTTTGCAGGTAGCGTGACGGGGAGCGCCTCCGCCCTCTTCCTTGCCGGACTGGACCTCGCGACGAGGACGAGGGAAGCGAATGCGTGGCTGCTATGGCTGCTGCCCGTCGGAGGAGCGGCCGTCGCTTATTTGTACATGAAAGCCGGCAAAGAGGCCGGCAGAGGCAACAATCTCATTATCGAGCAAATTCATGACGGTAACGGCGCCATCCCGCTGCGAATGGCGCCGCTCGTCCTGATCGGCACGTGGACGACGCATTTGTTCGGAGGCTCGGCCGGCCGCGAGGGGACGGCGGTGCAGATGGGCGGCAGCTTGGCGGAGCGGCTTGGAAGGCTGCTCAAGCTGAATGCGACGGACCGCAAGCTCCTATTGATATGCGGCATCAGCGGCGGATTCGGCTCCGTGTTCGGAACGCCGCTAGCCGGGACGGTATTCGGCTTGGAGGTGCTGGCGATCGGCATGATCGGCAGCTACGAAGCGCTGCTCCCGTGCTTCGTCGCGAGCTCCGTCGGCCATCTCGTAACGACGGCCTGGGGCATCCGGCATATCCATTACGCGATGGGCCCCGTCCCGGCAGCCGATTTGCCGTTCCTTGCCAAACTAATAGCCGCATCGATCGCGTTCGGATTGGCCGCCCTTCTGTTCACCCGGCTAACCAAGCAGATCAAGCTGCTGTTCGGCCGATGGTTCAAGCATCCGGTCTTAAGAAGCGCAGCCGGCGGACTGATCGTAATCGGGCTTGCGTACGCGGTCGGAACGCGCGATTATTTGGGGCTTGGCCTTCCCCTTATCCGGGAATCGTTCGAAACGGCCGCTTCGCCGCTCGATTTCCTGCTCAAGACGCTGTTCACGTCGGTAACGCTCGGCGCCGGCTTCCAAGGAGGAGAGGTGACGCCGCTGTTCGTCATCGGCTCGACGCTCGGCAGCGCCTTGGCCGGCCTGCTCGGCGTATCCGCGCCGTTCCTTGCGGCGGTCGGCTTCGTATCGGTTTTTGGCGGCGCCGCCAAAACGCCGATCGCCTGCTTTGTCATGGGGATCGAATTATTCGGTTCGGAGGGCGCGGTCTATTTGTTCATCGGCTGCTTGATCAGCTTCCTCTTCTCGGGGCGGACGGGGATATACGAGGCGCAGCGGCAATAGCTGCGGCAATAATAAAGGCCTGCTCCCAGTCATGGAGAGCAGGCCTACTATCTTTTTTTAGAAATAGACGAAGTAGATGACGGCCGCGAGCACGATCCGGTATATCGCGAACGGCACGAGCTTGATCTTGTTAATCAGCTTTAGAAAGAAGCGAATCGAAATGGCGGCGAATACGAACGCGCTGATGAAGCCCGCAATGAAGAAAGGAAGCGTATCGAGCGTGAAGTATTCCCAATTTTTCGCGAGCGAGAGCAAGCTGGCTCCGGCCATAATCGGCACGGCCATAATGAACGTGAAGTCGGCGGCCGCGCGGTGGCTCATGCCGAGCAATACGCCGCCAGAGATCGTCGATCCGGAACGCGAGAAGCCCGGCCAGAGCGACAAGCATTGAATGAGACCGACGGACAGCGCCTGCTTGTACGTAATCTGGTCGACCGTTTCGGTCTTCAGCTTCTTCGGCCTGAATCGGTCGGCGACGATCATGAACACCGCTCCGATCACGAGTCCGATCAGCACCGTTCTTGTCGAGAACAGATGCTCGTCGATGTAATCGTCGAACAGCAGACCGAACACGCCGGCCGGGATAAGGCCCACAAGGACATGCGCAAGCTTCAATTTCTTCCCAGGCTCCGCGGATGCCGCTTCCGTTTTGTTCTTGCCGAATTTAAGGCCGAGCAGCTCGATGAACCGGTGCCGGAACAAAATGACGACGGCCAGGATCGAGCCTAGCTGGATGACGATTTTGAACGTATTGGCTACATATTTCGTCAAAAATTGCTCCGACTGCAGCCACATGTCATCGACGATGACCATATGACCCGTCGACGATACGGGCGCAAACTCCGTCATCCCTTCCACAAATCCGAGAATAATCGCTTTTAAAATCGTTAAAAAATCCATTTCGGCAAATCTCCTAACTTAGAAATGATAGATTCCGATGAAAGCAGCCCGTTTCAAATCATAACATAATTCGGGGAGGCCGACAAAATACGGGAGTCCTATAAAATATCTTCCCGCTCCGCCTTGCGTACCGCAAACGCGGCCGATACGAAGCCCGCCCCCACGCAGCAGGCTGCAATGGCGGCGGCAAGCGTCCAATTATGCCCGCTCTCGTCATGCGAGCCGCCGAGTCCGAGCGCAAGGACGAACGATGCGACGATGATCGCGTTCCCCGATTTCCGCGCCATGCCGACATAGAGCGGCAGCAGGACGACGCCGGTGACCGCGAAAGCGTTAATGAAGATGCGCAGCGCTTCGTCGGTCAACAGTCCGCTCGTGAGCGGTTCCGCGATGTAGCCGTTCTTCGCGTTGGCCGCAAGGAAGAACGCCGCCACGAACAGGTTCGACAGCATCGACGCGGCAAAGGAGAACAGCGCGGTCACAATCAGCTTCGCGGCCAGCAGCCGGCTCCGGGCAATCGGATACGCGAACAAATTCGCGACGGTCTTCGATTTGTACTCGTCCATCACCAGCTTCGACATGAACACCGACGAGAACACGATGAACGTCATTTCGACATACGAACGGTTGCTGTAGAAAGCTTCGACGAACGTGCGAACGCCCTCGTTCGGCAAATTCGTGACGACCCACATCGCGATGACGAGGTTGGCGGCGGCAAAGGACAAGAGCCAGTTGCGCAGCCTAATTTTTCGAAGCTCGAGCCTCATCAGCATCGCCATGGGACTTTCCTCCTTGTATCCATTTCAAAAATTGCTCCTCGAGCGACACGTTTCGCCTCGTCAAGCTCGTAAGGCCGATCCCGTGAAGGACGAGCGCTCTTGCCAGCTCGGATGGGGCGATCCGCGGGTCGTATACGCGAACCGTGTCGTTCCCCAGCACCTTGAAGCTGCGGATGCCGAGCTGCTCCTCGATGACGAAGGCCGCTTGCCTCGCGTCCGACGTGACGGCTTCGATGCAGGCCGTCCGCTCGTTTCTCACCTGCTCCATCGACACTTCCTCAACCAGCTTCCCTTCATGGATGATGCCGATCGTGTCGGCCAATACTTCGATTTCCTGCAAAATATGACTGGATATAAGGATCGTGATGCCGTAATCCTTGCTGAGCGCCCGAAACAGCTCGCGAAGCTCGCGGATGCCGACGGGATCCATCCCGTTGACCGGCTCGTCCAAGATGAGCAGCTCCGGCTTCGCGCAGATCGCCCTGGCGATGCCGAGCCTCTGCTTCATGCCGAGCGAGAACGCCTTGACCGGCTTCCCGCCCGTATCCTTAAGTCCGGCCAGCCGCAGCGCTTCCCCTATCGCGTCCGGATCGTAGCATCCCATATAGTCGCAATGAAGCCGCATATTTTGCTGCGCCGACAAATGCTCGTAGAACACGGGGTACTCGATCATGCTGCCCATCCGCTTCAACGGCTCGACCTCGCCGCGCCGCACCGGCTCGCCGAATAGTTCGATCGTCCCGCCGGACGGCGCAACGAGCCCCGTCAGCATCCGCATCACCGTCGTCTTCCCCGCTCCGTTCGGTCCGAGGAAGCCGTAAATTTCGCCTTTGCGTATCGTCATGCTAACCTCCGACACGACTTCCTTGCCCTTAAACGATTTGCTTAGCCCTGTCGTCCGCAATACGATGCTCAAATTCGCCATTCCTCCAATTCATCCTGCAGATTTACGCATTCGCAAGCCAAGTGTAACAAATGAAGCTGTCGTTCCCGTTTCGCAATGATTAAGAAAGTCTTTCGATCGGCGCGACGGCGCGACAAAAAAAATCGCCGGCGCCGCGGCGGCGGCTAACGGCGATCCTTCTTAGCGTTCTGGCCTTGCCGATTCGGGGGACCGGCGGCTTGCTTCAACGTAAGCGTAAATACGGTTTTCTCGTAGGGAACGCTGCGCAGGTCGAGATCGCCGCCCAGCTTCTGCGCGAGCCGCTTCGATATGGCGAGTCCGAGACCGCTCCCCTGATATAGCGGATTCCGCGAATCCTCCAGCGTGTACAGCCTCTCGAACACGCGCTGCCGGTTCGGCTCCGCGATCCCTTGGCCGCGATCCCACACCTCGACGACGACGCCGGACTCGCCGCCGCGCAGCGCGAAGCCGATGACGCCGCCTCCGCTCCCGTATCGGATGGCGTTCGTCAGCAGGTTGCCGCAGATCCGCTCGAGCGCTTCTTCGTTGCCAAGCGCGTACAGCGGCTCGTCCGGCAGGTCGATCGCGGCCTCAAGCCCCTTCGCGGTAATCGCGTCGTAGAAGAACAAAATGAGATTTTGGCAAAAAACATGCATCGGAATGACGGCGAGCGGAATCGGCTTATCGTCGGATTCCAGTCTTGCCAGATCGAAAAACTTGTCCATCAAGCCGGTCATTTCGAGCGCTTTCGCATGGACCCGGTGAAGCAGGCGCGATCGCTCCTCGCCGCTCATCGCCTCGTCCTTCGCGATCGTCTCCGTTAAGCCGAGCACGACCGTCAGCGGCGTTCTGAGGTCATGGGACATATTCGTCAGCATGGTGCGCATCGAGCGCTCGTTCCTGGCGTAAGCCGCCGTCGCCTTGCGGTTGCCGTCGATGAGCCGGTTGATCTGGACGAGCAGCCGCTGCAGCTCGCGGTCGGACGTGTTCAAGTACAGCGGCACCGTCCCCTCCGCCGCGTTTGCTTCCTCCAGCTTGGCGCGAATATAGACGATTTGTTTCTTGCGCGCGCGGACGTCCCGAACAAGTAAGAGGACGGCGGCGAGCAGCAAGCAAAGAGCGGCGGCAAAAAACGGCTGCATGCTAGAACTCCCCCAGCTTGTAGCCGATTCCCCATACCGTTATGATGTAGCGAGGACTCGACGGATCGTCTTCGATTTTGTCCCTTAGTCTGCTGATATGCACATTAATCGCGTTGTCGTCCCCGAAATAATCGTCGTGCCATACCGCCCTGTATATTTGCTCTTTGGAATAGGCGCGGCGCGGGTTCAGCATGAACAGCTTCAAAATGTGATATTCCTTGCCGGTCAGCTTAACGTCTTCCCCCCGCTTGCTGACGGCGAGGCGCTCCGTATCCATTGTCAGCTCGTGGATGCGGAGCGTCGTGCCGCTCCGCGCTTCCGGCCGCCCTTCCGCCGCGTATAAGGTCGCTCGGCGCAGCGACGCGTTCACCCGCGCGGAAAGCTCGATCAACGAGAACGGCTTCGTCAAATAATCGTCCGCGCCGAAGCCGAGCCCGAGCGCCTTATCCAGCACGCCGTCCTTGGCCGACACGATTAGGACGGGCACGAAGCTCGCGGAACGGACCTGCTTCAAAAACTCGGTGCCGTCCAGCTCGGGGAGCATCAAGTCCAGCACGATCAGATCGATCCGCTCCCGTTCGAACTTCTCCAGGCCTGCTCGTCCGTCCGGTGCGTGCAGCACTTGATAGCCATCCTTCGTCAAATGGTCGGCGACCATTTCGGCGATGGCGGGGTCGTCCTCCACGATCAATATCGTCTTCTGCATTTGTCCCGGTTCCTCCCGTCAGCCGAAGCGCTGGCGATATCCGCATTTGCGGCACAGCTCCTCGACCGCTTCCCTGCGGGAGAAGCCGTCGTACAGCCGCGCCGCCCGCTCGTTCTCGATGATATCGGAAAATTTCGTCTCGTGAATATTGCCCAAATTAATGACGCCTTCGCCGTCGAGGCAGCAAGGGATGACCGTGCCGTCGATAAGGATGCCCGCCTGGTTGCGAAGCGCGTGGCAGAACCCTTTGCCGTCGTCCTCCGGTTCCTTCAAATCCGGCCATTTAAATTCGGGATCCTGGTTCAAATAGATCCGGTCGGCGATTTTTACGCCTGTGCCGGGCGCAAACTTTTCCTCGATCCGGTAATCCAGCCGGAACGCGTCTTCGATCATGCCGAGAAGCTCGCGGTTTTTTTGGCGCTGCAAATTCGTTTCGTTGTCCATGTCCAGGTTCCAGAGCCGAAACGAGATAATGATGTCGCTTGCGGATACCGCTTCGCGCGCGAACGATAAGATTTCCGCCAAATAGCCCGCTTTGTCCTTCGAGCCCGGATGGCCGTCGAAGCTGTGCAGCGAGAAGTTGATCTGGCGCAGCGCCGGCTTGTTCAGCAGCTTGGCTCTGTTCTTCGCGATCAAGGTGCCGTTGGTCGTGATATTGACCTTAAAGCCTTTCGCGTGGGCGATGTCGAGCAGCTCGTCGATCTTCGGGTGGAGCAGCGGCTCCCCTTTGACGTGCAAATAGATATAATCCGTATGCGGCTTGACCTGGTCCAGCGTTTTCGTGAAATCGTCTAGGCTTATAAACCCTTTCGCCCGCTGCGTCGGCGGACAGAACGTGCAGGAAAGATTGCATATGCTCGTCGTTTCGATATAAAATTTTTTGAATTTTTTCATCTGCGCGTTAGCTCCGTTTCTATCGGGCCGCCTCGGCTCGGCGAATGCAAGCGCCCGAGCCGTCTATGACCGAACGGAACTATTATACTACGGCGATCGGCGGACTGACAAAAGGGAATAAGCGGCCGCGGCCGCCTACTCCCTGCTTTCGTCGCGCAAAGGACGAATGCCGACCGGTATCGCGCCGGGCTTCGCCGCTATAAGCTCGGCCCGGAAGCTGCCTTCGTACCGGAAGACCGGGCCGAGGAGCGGATTGTTCACGTGAACCGATATACGAAAGCATTGTTCGCCGTCATCGTACCATTCGTTCACGTCCGCGATGCCCGTCAGCAGTCTCGGAAACCGGAAGCCAAGCCTTCCTTCGTAGAAGCGCTGCTCGCCCGACCGGATCCGGATGCCGCCGTTCGGCGCCGCGGAGATGTCCAGATCGACGGCCAAATGCTGCCTATTGCCTAAGTAATCGACGATCCGCTCCCTCTCGCCGCTGTAGATCATCGTCGCGTCGAAATGGCGGACCGATCTCGGAAACTGAAACTTGCGGATCCAGGACACCGTCTCTCGCCCGAAACGGTCGACGTAGGCGTAATTTTCGATCGAGAACGGAACGTCGCATCCCCCCTGCGGAAACATCATATGCCTCAGCGTTCCGATCTGCAGCGGAAGAGCGGCCAGCTTGTTATACCAGATCCGCTTCATGACGCCTCGCCCGATCGAGGCGATCATGTCCGCGCTGCTGAAGCCGAACCGCTGGCGAATCTGCGGGTGCAGCTTCCGGAAATCATCGCCTAACGCCTGTTCATAGATCGATCTCATTCGATCGCCTCCTTGCCTTGCGCGGATTGGCCGCGGGCCGCCGCCTGCATCGCCTGGCGTCGGGCAGCTGCCGCGCCGTCCAATACGCGGCCATGCATAACCCCGCCATCGGCAGCAGCAGCGTGAGCGGATTGAACGGCTCGGCCATAATCCCGCTGTTGAAGGCGAGCGCCGGAATCGTAAGCAGCAGCAGCGCGGCCAGCTGCGCCAAATGCGCCCATCGCTTGCGGTGAAGGATGGCGGCCGCGACGCCGAACGCGACTTCGCCCAGCCCGAGCAGCCGCACCGCTTCCCGCTCCGCGCCCGCGAACCATCCCGTGCCGCCGAGCAGAGCCATCTCGCCGGATTCCGGGAACAGAAGCTTCGGTACGATTCCTTCGAAGCACCATAAGAGCAAGAGCAGCATGACGCTGCAATAGTGGATCAGCGCCCGCTCGGCCGTAACGGACGGCGGTACGCGCTCCTCCAGCCATAGGCGGAGCCGGTCAAAGCTCCATGCGGTCGCGAATCCGAACAACGGCCGGAAGAGCCACCGGTCGAACAGCCGGCCTGCCGGTCCGAACCGCGTCCGGTAGTCGTACAGCGTCGAGAACGTGACCGGCTGCCCCGGCTGGCGCTGCTCGTATTTCCAGAAGCCGCCTCCTTGCCGGATCAGGGACAGCCGCTGGTCCGATGCGAACGCGAGCGTCGACAATCTGTCCTTCCTGTTGTTTTTCATGATGACCGCCGACTCCCCCGTTCCCTCGATGCGCAGGCCGAACCCGATGCGCGTCCGGTAGACGAATTTTTGATTGTCCGATTCGTTCGCCTTCGGCAAGTAGCGGATTTCCGAAAACCGCAAATCCCACTGCTCGTGCAGCTCCGGCGACTGGGTATACTTCCAGAGCTCGTCAAGTGAAGCGTCAATGGCCAGCTCGACGTATATCGGTTTATTGCTCATCACCGGCTCCCTCCCGACGCGCCGCATAGACGCCGTCGATCAAAAATCGCTCCCTCACTTCCGCCGATAGGAGCAGGCAAATATCTGCTTTCCCGAACAGGCGGTAGCGGCGCCGCGCGATCCAATCGTAAACCCGGTCGCGAATGCCCGCGGGAATCCATATGAGCAGGTACAGAAGCGGCCACAATCCGTTCAACCGCCGCAGCACGCGCAGCGCCGCTTCCGATTTCGTATAAATGCGGCTATTCTCGATCAGCACGAACGTTTGAAAATCGTCAACCGGCAGCCGGGCCTCCGTTAAGAGCTTCCGCCCGGCGCCCGACTGCAGCGAAGCGAAGCGAAACCTGCCCGGTTTGTCCCGTTTCACGACGAACCGCGTAATGCCGCTGCAAAGCGCGCACTCGCCGTCGATCAACAGGACGGATGCCGCCGCGCCGTCAATCTTCCAGTTTCTCATCGCCTCATCCCTGCCTCTCGCTTCTATTGTACGGCATGCGTCCTTCGCGTTGCAGTTCCAACTTTCATAGTACGACGAACGAAGGGGTACTACGGATTGTAGTACCCTCTCGAATTTTTCCGGCGTCCCCGCCTATTCGTTATCTCCCCGATCGAACAGGCCTCTGCGGCGGACCTTCTCGACCGCCTCCTTGCTGCTCTTGACGCCGAACTTTTTCAGCATTTTGTTGATTTGATTTTTGAGCGTGCTTTCCGCCTTATACAACTTCCGTTCGATCTGCGACTGCGTGTAGCCGGCTTCGATCAGCTCGAACACTTCCCTCTCCGCTCCGGTCAGCGCTTTAAGCTGTTCCTCCCGCTTTAGCCGCGCCAGCTCCTTAAGCAGCGCATCCATCGGCGCGGGATAATAATGCGCGGCGCGAATCGCTTGCGGAAGCTCCTTGTAGCGCGATTTCTCCAAATAGTGAACCGCGCCCGCCGTGAACGATTGCGCCATCGACTTCTCGTCGGCTAGCGACGTCAGCATGATGATTTTGGCGGACGTCAGCTCGTGCATCATGACCGCCGTCTGAATGCCGTTCAGCTCGCTGCCCTCTAGCTGGATATCCATCAGCACGATGTCGAAGCGGGTCGTTCGCGCCAGGCTCAACGCTTCATCCGAATGGGAAGCCGTTCCCGTTACGAGCATATCCTCCTCGCGGTTCAAATAAGAGGTGAGCGCCTTCACCCAGTCCGCGTCGTCTTCGACAATGAACACTTTAATGTGACTCATCACGGTTGCCTCCCCTTACTATGCGACTCCGCCGTTTTTTTGCGCGGCCAGATGAGCGATACCTTCGTGCCGCCGCCTTCCCTGCGCGCGATTTCCGCCTTGCCGCCGCTTTTTTGCATCACGTTGTACACATAGGATAGGCCGAGTCCGAAGTTGCCGCCGGATTTGCCGCTGCTGTAGAACGGTTCGAACGCTTGGGACAGCTTTTCGGGGTCGATGCCGACGCCGTCGTCCAAAATCGACAGGCAGACGCCACCTTTGTAGGGAAGAAGCCGAAATTCGATAACGCCGCCGCCGGGCATCGCTTCGCTCGCGTTCGTCATGAGGTTCCCGATCGCCTCGCTCGCGTGCACGGGATCGCAGATGACGACCGGACGAATGGCATATTCGGCGCGATACCGCACCTTGCGCTTCTCCATCAGCCCTTCATGCTGCCTCATGCACGCATCGGTCAGCAGGTCGAGACGTACCGGCTCTTCGCGCAGAACGATATCCTTCATCTGGCGATGGATCCGGTTCACCATCTCGAGCATATGATTGGCCGAATTCGTAATGATCCGCATATGGTGCAGCGATTCCTCGTCTTGCGCGGGGAGCAGCGATTTCAAATTTTCGGTGCTGATCGAAATTTTCCCGATTTCGTTCTTGATCGTATGATTGAGCATCGCCGCGCCGGTGCTGACCGCCTTCATCGTGCTCTCGAGCGGATCGTGCTCCAGGCGGACCCGAACCCCGAGCACGCCGTACACGAACGTGCATAATAACGCAAGCCCGAGCGAGTAGATAATAAAGACCGAGATGTAATGAAAAAAATCGAAATCCGGCGAAAACACTTTCGCCACGTAAATAAAAGCCAGCACGCCGAGCAGCGTGGGCACGATGATGATCGTCGCGATGAAGCGGCTTCTCCTCGCCCTCGCCTCCCGCTCCATCCAGGTTGAATAGACAAGAAGACCGCAGGCAGCCAAATAATAAGGCGCGCTCCACAAGAGCAGCAGTACAAAAAAGAGGCGATCGCCGGATCGAAACGCCGCATAGACGGCCATGACGATAACCGGCAGCAGCAGCCAAAGCTTCAGCCTACGCCTTGCCGATCCGCTCGCCGGCATTCCGGCATATACGATGGCGAACACGAGAACGCCGTATGGCGTGATCGTATAATTCAGAAACTGCAGCGCCGCTGCGGCTGCGGGCCATTCGGCTGCGGCCGGCAGATTGGCAAGCCCGCCGATCGACGCGCTGCACAAAAAAAACGCCGCCCACCGGTTCGTTTCGCCGCTTCTGTTATTCAGCCATATAATGAAGGCCGCCGTGAATAAGGCGATAAAATAAATCAGCATGTGAAGATCCGTCCTGACCTCGTGATATAACGTTTCGCTTCTTCTATCCTAACACAACCGGAAGCCGGAAGCCTCTGCCGCCATCATAAAAAAAACCAACCCTGCCGCTTGATCGCAGGGTTGGTTGTCGTACGTTTCCTATTAATAGTCCGATTTCGGCTTGCGCGGCTGCGACTTCGCCTTGTTCTGTACGGGCGGAAGATGTCTCATGCTTCTTAGCATCGGTCCTTTGCATATCGGGCATGCCTGCTCCCCGGCGGCAAATTCGTCCCTGACCCATGCTTTGCATTCGGGGTTTTTGCATTTGAAAATTTTTGTCGGTATTAGCTTCTGTTTCTCGTCTTCGGTCGTAGCCACGCTTGCAAAACTCCTCTTCTTCCCTAACTTATGTCATGAATAAATTGTTATATTTTAAAATAAACGGGCATAACGCATACCGGCTTCGAAACCGTCGTGCTTTTGCCGGTATAACGCAGTTCTCCGCTGTCGCGATCGACGGCGAACGCCGCGATATTATTCGTGTCGCGATTGGCCGCCAATAAGTAGCGTCCGCTTGGCGTAAGCGCGAAATGACGCGGATGGCCGCCCTCCACGGAGGCATGCTGCACGTAATTCAGCGTTCCGTTCTTCTCGTCGACCGCATAGACGACGATGCTGTCGTGGCCGCGGTTCGAGCCGTAAACGAATTTGCCGTCCTTCGACACCGCGATTTCGGCGCATGTATTCTCGCCCTCGAATTCGGCCGGCAGCGTGCTCACCGTTCCCAGCGCATCGAGCCGTCCGCTTGCGGCATCGTATGTAAAGGCGGTAATCGTCGAATCGACCTCATTGATGACATACGCATACCGCCCGTTCGGATGGAACGAAAGATGTCTCGGACCGGCGCCGGGATGAAGCTCCGTCTCTCCAAGGCGCTCCAGCTTGCCGTCCCGTACGGCGTAAGTTACGATCCGGTCGAGTCCAAGGTCCTGCACATACAAATAGTTGCCGTCCGGGCTGTACAGCGAGGAATGAGGATGCGGCCGGTCTTGGCGCTCCGGGTGCACGCTTCGTCCTTCATGCTGCCGCACGTCGAGCACCTCGCCGATCGAGCCGTCCTCCGCGATGCGGCTCAAGCCGATCATCCCCCCGCCGTAGCTGGTCACGGTCAAATACCGGCTTTCGGCGTCGCGCTGGATGTGGCAGGTCGTGCCGTCCGTCGTATGTTGGCGGTTCAACAGGCTGATCGTTCCCGAGGCCGGATCGATCGCGAATGAAGCCGCCGCGCCGATTCGTTGCCCTTCCGGGCTTAGCGTCTCGCAAATGGCGTACAACCGGTTCCGATCCGCGTCCACGTTCAGAAAGGTCGGATTTTTAATGCCGGCATACTGGTCTAGCAACGTTAATGTGCCCAATTCTTCATCAAAAGCATACGCGTATACGCCGTTCTCTTCCGCTTCCGCATAGGAACCGACGAATACGAGCAGCCGCTGCCCTTCGTTTGCCACGAGCTTCCCCCCAAATCAAAATTGATTAAGCCGTATCTATTATAATTCGTCATTCCGTTTCAGACAAATCCGTTTCGGCATCGTCCAATGGCACCAGAGGCTCGCTTCGCCTCCAGACGCTGCCCGTCCAAACGACCCGGTCGCCAAGCCGGATGCCTTTATCCAGCTTGGCAGCCGGGATCGAGACGGTTTTGCCTCCGAATGACACGACGGCCGAATCCGTATCGATCCGAACGACCTCGCCGGTACGCTCGATTCGGCAGCTGCCGGCCTTCCCGCCTCCCGATGAATCGAACATTCAGCTTTGCGGCTCCCGCTTCGGCGCGCAGACGCCGTCCGCGCACATGGCGTCCGGGTTGCCTGCTTCGACTTGCACGAGCGTCGGATACTTTTCTTCCCATGCTTTATTTAGCGCATCCAGGAACACCTCCGGCGATTGCGCGCCCGATACCGCATATTTGCGGTCGATGACATAGAACGGAACGCCGCGGATGCCGAGCCGGCTCCCTTCTTCCTCCTCCTCGCGCACGACGTCCGCATGAAGGCCGGATTGAAGCGCCGCGGCGGCTTCGTCCGCCGGGAGGCCGACCTCCGCGCACAGCTCGATCAGACGCTCTCTTTGCCCGATATTGATCCCGTCCGTGAAATGCGCCTTGAATAGCCGTTCCGACAGCTCCTTGTCCTTGCCGTGACCGGCGGCGAAATGCACCATGCGATGCGCGTCGAACGTATTCGTCTCGACCGTCCCTTCGAAGCGGAACGCAAGGCCGACCGCCGCGGCTTGCTGGGCGACGCTCACGGTCGATGCCTTCGCCTGTTCGATGCTCATGCCGTATTTGGAGGCGAGCATGCTGAACGTGCTGACGTTCGAATTCGAATCCGCGCCCGGATCCAGCTCGAAGCTGCGGAATGTCGTCTCGATCTTGTCCTTGTGCGCGAACTTCTCCAGCGCCGCCTCGAACTTCTTTTTGCCGATATAGCAGAACGGACATACGTAATCCGACCAAATTTCCACTTTCATGCCAATTTCCTCCCCTGCCGCTTTATGTGCGGAATGATCGTTTTCTCCGTTCTATTGTAACACGAATGGTTACGAGTTTAAAAAAACAAAAAACGATCGTTCACGCGCCGATTGATCGACAGCGTGAAGACCGTTTTTATTTTCGATATTAGACGGCAAAAATATGCTTTCCGATTTTGGACGTCTGCTTGCGCGACCAGATCCAGTCGGATGTCGCCGTGTCGGGGTTGAAGTAATAGAGCGCACCGCTCGTCGGGTCGTAGCCTCGGACGGCTTCGAGCGCCGCTTTGTATGCCGTCGAATCCGGCTTCAAGTAATATTGCCCGTCGTCGACGGCCGTGAACGCGCGGGGCTGCTCGATCACGCCTCTGATCGTGTCCGGGAAGCTGGAGGAAGCGAGCCGGTTCATGACGACCGCGCCTACCGCGACTTGCCCCTTGTATGACTCGCCGCGGGCTTCCGCGTAAATGATGCGGGCGAGCAGGTCAAGCTCCTTCTGGTTGACGGATACCTTTTTCAGCTTGGCCCACGTCTTCTCTCCGGCAACGCCGTCGGCGACGAGGCCGTAATCCTTCTGGAATTTTTGGAGCGACTCCAGCGTCTCGTTGCCGAAGTAGCTCGTCAAGTCCTCGGTAAAGTAACCGAGCGTCTTAAGCCGATACTGCAAGTCCGGCACGTCGGCGCCGGCGCTTCCCTTCCCCAGCGTCGCGGGCGGAGCCGCTTCCGCCTGCTGCGCCGGCACGCCTGCCAGCGCCAGCAAAACGGCGAGCAAGGCGGTCATGCTATATTGAATGAATCTCTTGTTCATGTATGGAATGAACCTCCCTTTTCTTTTGCGCGTGCACGAATCATTCGCAAATGAGAATAAGTTTGGAACCCGTCGACTGGCTTTTTCCGAGTTTAGCATAGCTGCTTAACAAAAGTAACCGGAATCGGGAAATTACATAGATTTACTAATTTGCTTTTCAATAGGATTTTGCGCGATCGAAGGACCGCCAAGTTCCCGCGTTTAGCGGTCAATCCCCGAGTCGGAATCGACTTTTTTGCCGCATATGCCGTTGTCCCTTAACCTGCCGCTTGCTACAATGGAAATAGCTAGATCGACCCATTTTGTTTACATAACGATTATTATGTTTCCTTCGAATTCAATTAAGTCGGTTTATTATTAACATCATTAACTAAATGGGAGTGAGCCGTCATCAATATTTTAAAGCAAAAGGATCGGCTGGAGCTGGATAAGAAGCTGCCGGGCATGCCTTGGTATATCGAGAAATTCATCAACTATAAGCTGCCCGATCTCTCGCCCTCGTCGCTCGTCGAATATATGCGGGATTACGAGACGTTTCTGCGCTGGCTGATGGCCGAAGGCTTGTCGGAAGCCCGCGATATGAAGGACGTGACGCTGCTGGAGCTCGAGAGGCTGCATATGGACAGCATCGACGCCTTTCGGATGTTCCTTTCGACGCATAAGGAAGAGCGGAACAGCAAGACGACGATATCGCGCAAGCTCTCCTCTCTCCGCTCTCTCTTCCATTATCTCAGCCAAATCGCCGAGGACGAAAACTTCTATCCGCTGCTGAAGCGCAACGTCATGGCGAAGGTCGCGATCAAGCGGACGCACAAGCCGAAGGACACGGCGGCCAAGCTGGAAGGAAAGCTGCTTCAAGAGGAAGAGATATTCGAGTTCATGGCTTACGTAAAGCGGGATTACGGCGCCGATATCGCATCGAATAAGCAAGCGCTATACGCCTATGAGCTCAATATGGTCCGTGACGCGTGCATGATCGGCTTCATTCTGCATTCGGGTCTCCGGGTATCGGAGCTCGTCAATTTAAACGTCGACGATATCGACCTGAAGAAGAAGCTTTGCTACGTCTACCGGAAAGGCAAGAACGACGATACGTTCAAGACGCCCGTCTATTTCCGGCAGGAAGCGGTTGCCGACCTGCAGACTTATTTGGCCCTTCGCGACGTCCGCTACAAAGCGTCCAAGCGCGAGAAGGCGTTGTTCCTAGCCATTGCGAACGGTAAAAGCGAAGGCTCGCGCATGACCAAGCGCGCCATCCAGGAGATGGTCATCAAATACGCGAAGCGCTTCGGCAAGCCCTACTTGTCCGTTCATAAGCTGAGGCACTCGTTCGCCACCGATTACTATTTGCGCAACGACATTTACAAGACGCAGGAGCAGCTTGGACACGCTTCGCCGGAGACGACGCAAATTTACGCGCATTTGACCGACAAGACGATGGCCGAAGCGATCGACCGTACCAAAAAAGAGGACGAGGCGGGCAGCGCATAACCGGCGCCGACCGCTTCGTCCTCTTTCTATTTCGATATGCGCCCGCTAAGTCGAGGTTTGCAGGATGACCGATTCCTGCATCGACAGCTGCGTCAGCACGAGATTCGCGTAAATGCCGCCTTTCTCCATAAGCTGCTCGTGCGAGCCTTGCTCGGCAATTCGGCCGTTCTCCACGACAAGGATCAAATCCGCGTCTTTGATCGTCGACAGCCGGTGCGCGATAATAAAGGCCGTGCGGCCGGCGAGCAGCGTCTGAAGCGCTTCTTGAATATGCTGCTCCGTCTCCGTGTCGACGCTCGAGGTTGCTTCGTCCAGGATGAGAATGCGCGGATCGGACAGAAGCACGCGGCCGAACGCCAGCAGCTGCCGCTGTCCGACCGACAGCTTCGAGCCGCGCTCCTCGACCTCCGTCCGGTAGCCGTGCGACAGCTGCGCGACGACGCGGTCGAGCCTGACGCTTTCTCCGGCTTTGACTAGCTGTTCGTCGGTTGCCCCTTCGTTGCCGTAGCGCAGGTTATCCTCCACCGTTCCCGCGAAGATGAACGAATCCTGCAGGACGATGCCCATCTGCTTGCGCAGCGACTCCAGCGTAGCCTCCTTCACGTCCATGCCGTCGATCCGGACGGTCCCGCCGGTCGCGTCATAGAAGCGCATAAGCAGATTGACGATCGTGCTCTTGCCGGCGCCGGTCGGTCCGACGAGCGCGACCCGCTGCCCCGGCTGCACGCGGAAGGACACGTTATGCAGCACATCCGGCTTATTCGGCTCGTAGCGGAACGAGACGTTGTCGAAGACGACTTCTCCGCGAATAGTCGGCAGCTCGCGCGCTTTGCTGCTGTTCGTCACTTCGGGCTCGGTGTCCAATATTTCGAATATCCGCTCCGCCGAGGCCATTGCCGACAGCAGCTGGCTATATACTTTGGACAATGCGCTCAGCGGTCCCCAGAACCGCCATAAGTAATTGATGAAGGCCATAATGAAACCGAGCGTAAGGGCTTCCTCCATGACGCGTACCGCACCATACCATACGACGATGCACGTGCCGATCATGCCGATCATTTCGACTAACGGATACACCGTCGATTCGAGCGTTACGGCTTTCATGAACGCTTCTTTATTCCTCGTATTAATGCCGTTGAATTTCTCGTTGTTTATCCGCCCGCGAGAGAATGCCTGAATGACGCGAATGCCTTGGATCGTCTCGTTCAAATTGCCGTTAATCGCCGACATCGTGGCGCGCGAGCGCGACCAGGAGCCTTCGATCTTCGGCCTCAGCTTCGCAATGATCCAATAAAGCAGCGGAAGCATGGTGAACGACAAGAGCGCCAGCTGCCAATCCATCCAGAACAAAATAACGACGATGCCGAGCAAATGCGTCGTCTCCATCACCATTGTAATCAAGCCGCCGTTAATAAGCTCGCCGATCGCGTTCGTGTCGTTCGTGATTCGCGACATAATTTTGCCCGCCGGCCGTCCGTCGAAGAAGCGGAACGACAGCGACTGAAGATGGTTGAACAGCTGCTGGCGCAAGTCGAACAAAATGCGCTGTCCGGTAAAATTGATCCATCGCGTATGCATGAAGCTGAACAGCCAGCTGATGAGGCGGATGCCCAGCAAGACCGAGCCCAAAATATGAATGACGGCAAAATTGCCCTTAATAATGCCCTCGTCGATAATATAAGCGAGCATGATCGGCTCGGCTAAGCTGAGCAGCATGTTGAACAGGACGATGACGACGACCGCAGTCATCAATCGGCGGTACGGCACCAAATACCGCATCATCCGCTTCATGTACTTGACGTTAAACGGCTTCTCTTCGATTTCGTCGTCCGTATCCCACTCCGCTTGACTCATGGCTTTCCCTCCCTCACTATGAATGCGCGATTTGCTTCTGCCGGTCGAACAATTGGCGGAAAAAGCCGTTCGCTTCGTTTAATTCCTTATGCGTGCCCTGCTCGGTCAGCCTTCCGCCCTCGAGCACGATGATCCGATCGGCGTGCTGGATCGAGGACAGCCTCTGCGCGATGATGAACGTCGTCCTCCCCTTCATGACCTCGAGCAGCGCCACATGGATCGCCGATTCCGTCGCCGTATCCACGCTTGCCGTCGCTTCGTCCAGGACGTGAATCGGCGGGTCCATCAAGATGGCCCTCGCTAACGCGACGCGCTGGCGCTGACCGCCGGAGAGGCCGACGCCCCGCTCGCCGATCCGCGTGTCGTAGCCGTCCGGCAGCCCTTCGATGAACGCATGGATTTGCGCTTTGCGGGCCGCGAATTCGATCTGCTCCCGCGTCGCCTCGGGAAAACCGTACGCGATGTTGTCGCGGATCGAGGCCGAGAACAGGAACGTCTCCTGCGGCACGATGCCGATGCTTCTCCGGAGCCCGTCGAGCTCGTATTCGCGGACGTCGACGCCGTCGATGGCGACGCGCCCCCCGGATACGTCGTAGAACCGGGATAGCAGACCGATCAGGCTGCTTTTGCCGGAGCCCGTCGAGCCGAGCACCCCGACCACTTCGCCCTGCTTCACCCGGAAGGAGATGTCGTGCAATACCGGCTGATCGCTCGCCGGGTCCTGGTCGGCGAAATAAAACCTGACGTTCTCGAACACGACGTCCCCCTTCATGCCGGTTGTCGGCACGCCGACGCTTGGGGAAACGACGTCCACCGGCGTATCGAGCACCTCGAATACGCGCGGGGCGGCCTTGATCGCCTGCTGCATAATATTGATCTGCCAGCCGAGCATGTTAAGCGGCCAAATAATTCCCCAGGTATACCATTGGAAAGCCATGAACGTGCCGAGCGACATTTCGCCCCTCACGACGAAGATGGCGCCGATCCAAATCATGAGCACGAAAGTCAGCCCTCCGTAAAAACCCATTAGCGGGAAAGCCTTTGCTTCAAGCTTCGCGCGCTCCATGTTCGTCTCGAAATTCTGCTCGTTCCGCTCCGCGAACTTTTGCTGCTCCGTCTTCTCCGTCGCGAACGATTTGACGACCCGGATGCCGGATATATTTTCTTGCAGCGTCGTCGTCAGCCGTCCCATTTGCTCCCGGATGTTGGACCAGGCAGGACCGACTTTGTCGTTGAAGCGCCACAGCACGAACAAGATGAACGGTATCGTAACGAGGCTGATGACCGTTACCTTCCACTGCATCGACATCATGAAAATAATCGTGCCCAAAAACGTCAGCATGCCGGCGAACAGGTTCATCGCGCCGAAGCCGACGAAGTTTTTGACCGCTTCGATATCGCCGGTCATCCGGGACATCAGCTGCCCGGTTTGCGCCCGGTCGTAATAGCTGAAGGAGAGCCGCTGTAGGTGGGCGTACAGCTCCTTTCGCAGCCGGAACACGACGTTCTGGCCGACCAGCTCCTGCGAATAGCCCTGCGCGAACATGCCCGCGCTCTTCACCGCTTGAACGCCCGCAAGCGCGAGCGTCAGCCACAATACGACGGCCATGTCCCGCTTCGCGATGCCTTCATCGAAAATTTCGCGCAGCAGCCAAGGGGCGATCAGATCGATAAGCGTACCCATAATCATGACGGAAACGGCGAGAGCGACCCATTTGGCGCTGGGCCTGACGTAAATCATTAATCGAAATAGCGTTTTCATCCAATCGCTCCTCTCTCCTCGGGTCATAAAAAAAGGACCCCGAGCCGCAGAAGGCTCGGGATCCTCGCAGGAATGGACGGCGGCAGCTAATCAAGCCGCTGCGCGGCTGTCCAAACACGAAGGCAGGCCGTTCGGCATGTCGAACGCAATCGGTAGAAATTCATGTTGGACAAAGCGCCGCCGACATTCATTCCAATCTGATTGTTCAACATCCGTAAGCCCCCCTTTTTTCCGTTCCGAATAAATTGCTTTTCTAACCCATCCAAATCTTAACACCGGGTCCGTTCTTCGCGCAAGAGGCTTTCCCCGAAAAATTACGAGAACCTGTCCGTCTCGTTGAACGGCGCAAGGTCGCTTGCCGATATACCCTCTTCCACCGCGAATTCAAAATCTTCGATATCGTATATCTGCACCGGCACCTCCGCTTCGATCAGCCGATCCTGAAATTCGAACTGATCGGACAGCAGCGGGGCGTTCAGCTTCATGCCGGTCAGCAACAGCTCCGTTTCGATCGGATCGAACGTCTCGCCGTAGTGCGCGTTATCGACGGCATGAACGACCGTGAACTGAATCCGGTCGCTCAGCAGCAGCGGAGAGCTTTCCCGCCACGGCACCTGCATGGCCTTTTCGATTTTTTTGCGGTTGAGCGGATCTTCGAAAAAAGTGATCAGCTCGTTTATTTTGCTCTTCACGTGTCCGTCATCCTCGGGATCGTCCATCACGGGCTCGGAGCCGTCTCTCATCTCGTAAAGCTCCGCGATCGAGGAATAAGGCACGACATAATCGACGGGACGGCTAGGTACGAGAAGATGCCCATACGTTGCCACCAATACCGCTTCAATTACAAAACGCCGCCGCATGCGATCTCCTCCCAATGCTATTCTAGCTTTTCTATAAAACATTTCCACATTATTATACAATATTACATAGCCTGTTCAAGAGAGTCAAAAATCCAAATTTGCGCAATCGCCGCGCCGCGCAGTAAAATGTTCGTTAGGCAATCGTTAGCGGCGCGTCAAATTATACCGAAACACGGATCGGGAGGAATATCGGATGCAACACGAAGAAGCGATCGTCATAGGGGCCGGGCCCTGCGGCCTGGCCGCGGCGATCGAGCTGAAGGAAATCGGCCTTAATCCGCTCGTTATCGAAAAAAGAAATATCGTTCATTCCATATCGCAATATCCGACATACATGCAGTTTTTCAGCTCGCCCGAACTGCTCGAGATCGGAGGCATCCCGTTCACGACGGCAAGCGACAAGCCTTCCAGGCTTGAAGCCTTGAATTACTACCGGGTTGCCGCGCAGCGCCGCGACCTGCGGATCCGGCCCTATACGGCCATTAACGCGATTCGGCGGGAAACGGACGGCTTCCTGCTGACTGGCGAAGACCGGTTCGGCCTGAGCGTCGTTTATTATTGCCGCTACGTTGTCATCGCGACCGGTTATTTCGACCATCCAAACGAGCTCGGCATTCCGGGCGAGCAATCGGAGAAGGTCAGCCACTTTTTCCGCGAATCGCATCCCTACGTGGGCACGGAAGTTGCGATAATCGGGGGAAGCAACTCGGCGATCGACGCGGCCCTCGAGCTGGAGCGCGTCGGCGCCAAGGTCACGGTCGTCTACCGCGGCGAGAGCTATTCCCGAAGCATTAAGCCATGGGTCAGGCCGGGGTTCGAAAGCAAAGTCAATAAAGGTGCGATTCGCATGCTCTTCTCCTCGTCGGTGACGGCAATCGAACAGCGGGAAATCGCCATTAACGGACCGGAAGGCGAGTATCGGATTCCGAACGATTTCGTCCTCGCCCTTACCGGCTTCCACCCCGACAGAAGCTTCTTGACGCGCTCCGGCGTAACGATGGAGGACGAAGGCTATCCGACCTTTCGGGAGGATACGATGGAGACGAACGTGCCCGGCATTTATTTGGCCGGCGTCGTCGCTTCCCGCCACGAGGCCAACGAAATCTTTATCGAATCGGGCCGCTTTCACGGACGCAAAATCGCGGAGCATATCCGGTCAAGCCGGTAAAGCCCGTTGCGAACAGAACGGCGGCCGAATTCGGCCGCCGCGTTCGCCTATACTCGCAATCAATTTTCATCCTTGTACAGCTGCCGCTTGAAGTCGGATACCCGATCGTCCCCCACGCTTTTCTCGCCGTATCGAACCTGCTCGTACGCCTCGATAAAACGGTTCAATTCGCTTGGTCGCCGCTCCCGCGCCTCCATCCGATTCGCCGTCTCCCGCGGCGTCAGGGAAGGCTCGTGCCTGCGGCCCTTCGTCGCGTCCGAACGGACGAGATGCGCGTACAAAAACCGAATCCGTTCCGCGTTCGACTTCATATCGTCCCAGCTTTCGCCGCGTTTCCGCTTCGGGATGAGCTTCTGAAGCCGGTCGCCGAGCTGCTCGCGCCAGTTCGTTAACGACATTAAGTTTTCGATCTCGTCCGTGTAGCCGGCGTCGCCCTTGCGCAGCGCGTTATCACGCTCCATTAGCTTGGCAGCGAGCCGCTTTATCCATTGATACAGCTTACGGAACAGGAAGAACAATCCAACGGCGACCAGGATGACGACGACGACGATGCCGGCTATTTTCAAAATCTGCTCGAGCACGACCATCCATTCCGGAGGCGGCTTCGGCGCCTCGCCTCCCGTCAAGTCCGGCGGAGCCTGATTGACGGGCGGCTGCTCGATCGTCTCCTGCCCGCCCGGCTTGTTCAGCCAGGCCATCAGCTTCTGCACCATCGATCGGAAGAAGTCTTCGATCGCCTGCTGGATTTGACGGAAAAGCGCGAGAATCGTAATAGCCGCTACGACAATGATCATGAGCAGCCGGTTTTGCCGCTTGAAAGCGGCCGTCGCCGGCGACTTCGCGGTATCGACCGTCTCGTTGTTCAAATGCCGCTCGTTCGCGATGAAGAAAAACAGGATGACGGCGGCGATGCCGCAGAACAGCAGCACGCCGTTATAGTCGGCAAGCCGCTTGAACGCGAACAGCTTGAGCGGCTGAGCTGCGACGTAAGCGACGATGCCGACCAGCATATGCGCATTCGAGAACGAAGCGACCCAGCCCCGCAGTTTCAGCGACATGCCCCGCGCAGCCGCGATCGCTCCCAATATGCCGCATATAGGCGTTGCGATGACCGGGAGCTCGCCCGCTGCGACCGAGATGAATAACGCGGCGTGAACGGCGCCGATGGCGACCGCGAGCAGAAAGCGCGCGATTCGGCGCATGCCGGGCTTTGCTTCGACGATCGCGGCCGCCAGCCAATACGCGAGCGGCAAAGCCGCGATCCATGTCCATACGGCCCCGGCCGGAAGAAAATAGATCGTCGCCGCAAGCAGCACGGGCAAGTAGAAAAAGATTTCAACGACGCCTGTCGCTGGCGACGACAGCGACAACGGAACCTTCGCGTCTTTCTTCATGCGCTCACCCCATCCCTGCCATTGCCGGCAACGGCGTCATCCGCATTCGTTCCCGTCAGCTTGTCCGTTAGCATCCATACGGCAACCGCGTTGCCGTTGTAGCGAAGACGTTCCGCCTGAAGCTCGAGCGCGTCGTTCCAGTAGGAGGTAATGATCAGGACATCCCGTTCGCTGTAACCGCTTAACGCCTCCCGCTCGAGCAGATGATGGAACAGCTCGGTCCGCTCGATTTGAAGCTTGGCCATCCATTCGAACAGCTCCATAAGGTGCTCGTGGCCGCCGCGCGGCTCGATGCATACGCTCTCCCTGGAGCCGCGGATCGGCATGTTGGCCGCGAACCCGGCGTCCATCCCTTGTCCGATCACCGCTTCCGCCGCACCGGCCGCCCATTCGATGCCGCGTTCGATGAGTTCCTCGTCGCTGACCGTGCGCCACATCCCTTCCGCATCGTCCACGTTCAAGTAAATCATCAAGCGGCGATCCGCCGTATAATCCGGTTTGTGGACCTGCAGGTGTCCCGTCTTGGCCGTCGATTTCCAGTTGATCTGCCTGAACGTGTCGCCGGGCTGATAATCCCGTACGCCCGCAATGACGAACGGATCGGAGACGATCCAGCGCCGGACGGACTGGTCGCCCTGCCAGCTATGATAAGGCAGCTCGTGAACGGGCACCTGCGCCGGCTTCGGATAGACGAACAGCTGCCCGCTAAGCGGAATTTGCGCGGAATCGTTCGTTATGCCAAGCAGGTCGCCGCCGGTAAGGGTCACGGTTTGCAGCTGGTACCAGCCCCGCCTCGCCGCCGTAATGCGGTGCTTTCGCGTAATTTTGGTATATGGCGCCAAGCTGAAGAAGCTTTTGTGGTTCTGATAGAGCTGACCGCTGCTTACCGCGAAATTTTCCAGCTTCTGAAAGTGCAGATGCGTCGACAGCTGCGACTCCACCCGCAGCCATGGCACGGGCAGCCATTTCGCGTTCGAAATCTGCTCGATCAATTCGATCTGTTCGCCGCGAAAGCACGCCTTCGTTTGAAAATGCCGCCGATACGCAATGCGCCGAAGCACGAACCGTCTAAAGATCCGGCTCTGTACGAACAGGATCGCCAGGGCGGCAACGATGAACCAGAACAAAATCATCGCGCGCCGCCTATCGAACCGTTAGGCCGGCTTCCGTCGGCACCGGGATTTGCCGGATAATATCGTCGACGACCGCTTCCGCGTTGCCGGCCGTCCGCTGCATGCCGCGGATCGCAAGACGGTGCGCGAGCGCCGGCTTCGCCATCGCCTTCACGTCGTCCGGCGTAACGAAATCGCGTCCGCGCAAAATCGCGTGCACCTGCGCGGCGCGAAGCAGCGCCTGGCTTCCCCTCGGGCTGACGCCGACGGACACTTCGTCGCGGTTTCTTGTCGCTTCGACGATCTGCAGCATGTAGAGCAGGACGTCGTCCGTCACTTTGACGTCCTTGTAAGCAAGCTGGGCGTTTACGATCGCGCCGATGTCCGCGACCGGCTCGAGCGCGGCCAGCGGGTCGTCGCTTTTGAACCTCTTCAGCAGCTTCAGCCCCTCTTCGGTCGAAGGGTAGCCCATCTTGATTTTGAACAGAAACCGGTCCAGCTGCGCCTCGGGCAGCGGGAACGTGCCTTGGTGCTCGACCGGGTTCTGCGTCGCGATGACCATTAACGGGCGTTCCAGCCGCTTCGTCTCCCCGTCGATGCTGATTTGGCGCTCCTCCATGCATTCGAGCAGGCTCGATTGCGTCCTCGGCGTAGCCCGGTTAATTTCGTCGGCCAGCAAAAGATTCGTGAACAACGGGCCAGCCCGAAATTCGAACTCGCTCGTTTTTTGGTTATAGAAATGAATGCCGCTTAGATCCGACGGGAGCAGATCCGGCGTGAATTGAATCCGCTTGAAGGATAGGTCGAGCGATCTCGACAGCGACTTGGCCAGCAGCGTCTTGCCCGTGCCGGGAACGTCCTCGAGCAGCACGTGACCCGATGTGATGAGTCCGATCAACAATAATTCGACGACTTCTTCCTTCCCGACGATGACGCGGCCGATATTGGTCTTAACCTGCTCCGCCAACCGGGTTACGGCTTCAAATGTCATAACGAACAGCTCCTTTGCTTATTTCGAATATCCGGCGCGGCCGCGCTGCAGCTTCTGCAGCTCGCTCCACCGGATGAGGCGGATGCCCTCTTGCTTCACCGTTTGTTTGATTTCGTCGTCCCGGAACAGGTCGAACTCCATTCCCCGCTTGAGCGGCTGCCCGTGAAACGCGCGGAGCTCCTCCGTAACGAGCGAAGGATGGATGATCAGCTCCGTTACGCCGGGACGCAGGCCCGCAAGCAGCTGCTTCATGCTGCCTTTAAAGGAATCGTAGGTCTCGCCGTCCTGCAGTCCGAATGGAAGGCCGACCAAATAGTCGAGGATGACGACGCCCATCGAATCCGCCAGCTGCGCAAGCTGCTTCGCCTTCTCGCTCAGCTCGGGCGGCGCCACCTGGCCGTCCTCGTCAGGCAAATAGCGCGGCAGTCGGAACGGGAGCCCGTAGGAAGCGCATACATCCAGAACGACGGGAAGAAAATTGCGGCCCGTCGCAAGCCCGTAGAGACTGCCCATATGATTGTCGGCATGGGACGGGTTCATGCCGGCCGCGAGCGCCATTTCGATCTGCGCGACCAGCTCCTCCCTTACCTGCGCCGGATCGGCCTGCTGCTCGAAATCGGCGCAACCGTTCGGGAAATAGCCGTCCGGCGCCACGAGCGACGCCGTGCTGCCGTGTCGATGGACAGGTCCCCAGCGATAATTGTCCCATTCGCTCGTAAACGTAAAATGAACCCCGACGTCGACCTGCGGGTTCTGCGCGCTCCATAGCGCCGCTTCCCTCGCCCAGCCGCATGGCATCATGATTGTCGCCGAGCTCACCGCGCCTTCGAGCAGAAGCTGCTGAATGCCCGCATTTACCGAGTGGCATAAGCCGTAATCATCCGCGTTTACGATAAGCAACCGATCCTTCTCCCCGTAACCGAGCGCCTCTGCCAAGCTCATAACCACTCATCCTCCCAGTATTCATTGATCCAGCCGCAGCCGAATGCGGTCTGTTCGATAATGCCGCTCAGGACGTCTTCGCGATCCAAGCCGTCACGAAGGCGGACGGCGAAGTGAAGCGCGACGTCGAGCAGCCTTAGCTTCATGAGGGCGGGAAGCAGCCGACGCTCCTCCTCGGACAACCGGAACGATTCGCGGTATCCGCCAAGCAGCAGCCCGATCTTCTCCCCGCAGCCCGGATCGTCCGGCTTCAGAAGGTCGGCGACGATCACGGCCAGCTCCATCGCCCTCGCGTCCTTCGTGCTGAATTCGAAATCGAGCACGCCGACGATCTCGTCGCCTTGCGCAACCGTATTGTTAAAAACCAAATCCCCGTGTATCCATTGCTTCGGCAATCGCGCGGCCGCTTCGCGGGCCTCGCGCAATCCTTCCCTCTCCTTCTGCAGCATTGCGAAGCGGACGCGAATCGGCGCAAGCGCCTCGAAGCTCTCTGGAAGCGCGAGGAATGCGCGTTCGTCCATCGCGGCGTAAGTGTCCTCCAGCTCGTAATAAGGACTGTATAAGGGCGCTCCGGCCGGCTCGATCCTGCTCATCGCGGACGTGAGAAGCGCCGCCGTGCGGCCGAGCGCGAATACATGTGCCGGCTTCTCCGGATCCGGGCGTTCCCCCTCGATGTAGCGATACAAGGCCGATACCGTCCCGTCGCCCGCAATGCCGACGGTTTCCCCTTTTTTATCGCGTACCGGAGAGGGAACGCGGAAGGGCGGATCGCGCCGGTCCAGCGCGGCGAGCACTTCATGCTCGAGGCGGACGATCGCCGGGTCGCGATGGTTGTTATAGATTCGCAGAACGAACCGTTCGCTTCCCGCGTTTATGATCCGCGTCGTGTTGTTCATGCCGCTTTCCCGATTCTCGACTTCATAAGGAACCTGGAAATCATACGCCTTCAAAAACGAATCGAAATCGATGCCTTCTTTCAATAACTGCATGCCTCCCTAACTCTGCTCCAGGCGCGCGAGCCGGCTTCCGAGCTGCTCTTGCCAGCTCGCGGCCAGTTCCTTGACCTCCAGCAATTCGCGGAGGCCCTTGACGTCGTTCTTATCGTTGTACATGACGCGGTTCGCTTCGGCGATCGTCCTGCCCGCCGGATGCCTCTCGAGCAGCGTCAGGGTCTCTCCCGCCTTTACTTCCCCTTCGCGAAGCACGCGAAAATAAAAGCCCGTGTAGCCCTCCCGCTGAACATGCTGGGGCAGCTCCGGAAGCCCGTGCCTGAGCCCCAGCTTGAAGCAAGGCTGGCGAGGTTGGCTGACCTGCAGCAGCGCTTCGCCCGCTTCCACGACGTCGCCGATGCACAGGTCCTCCTCCGTCCAGTCCGACAACGTGAAGTTTTCGCCGAATGATCCGTATTCGAACGGGACGCGGTACTGCTCCTTCCAATACGGGTAGCGCCGTTCGAAATAAACGCATACCGCTTTGTCCGGACCGCCGTGATGGACCGTATCCCCCTGGCCGTCTCCCGCAAGCCCCGTAAAGGCAAGCGCGTGCGCGTCCGCCGAGGCATGCTTGAATATGCCCGTCAACACTTCCTTGGAGCCGTGCGCGACCGCCGCCGGCATGCCGACGTTCAACGATACGATGCGCGCCGTTTTCATTATTCCGGACATGGCCTGTCCGCCTCCTTCCCATTCTCTTTATTTGACTATTATAATCTTGGGAGGGAGAAGATGGCAAAGAAAATTAATGACATGAACGATTTTGGCGACGAGCCCGCATTCGACACGTTCCCTCTTCTCTCGGCCCGCTTTTGTCGAATTGGTCTCTTTCGTGTAGCATATTGCGCTTCCCCGGGAAATTTTTTCGGAATAGTTTGACTATTTCCTATATTGGACCGTATTATTTCCCGCCCGATCCTCCTGCATAGTTTCCCTTTGCTCCGAAAATAGAACGGTTGACTGCTTATGTATGCAATTGACGAAACCCCGCGGATGGCGGCCAAGCGTAAACGGCTGACGCTACGCACGAACCGCTAGCTGCATCTTGCGCAGCTCGGTTCTGTGCCGTCTTTGGCGGCATAAACTCGTTTCGCGATGAAAGATAAGCTAATTTATAAGTGCAAAACTTATAAAAAAAGCCCGCACCACTCCGGTGCGAACCCGTCTTGCGGTTCGTTCAAGTCGTAATTTCAAAACGCCGCTCCAGCTGCTTCAGCACGGCCTCTCTAAGCTCTTCGACGTCAAACGGCTTTGAAATGAGGCGGTTGACGCCAAGCCGCACCGCTTCCTCCATCTCGGACGGCTCGACATACGCGCTCATGAGAATGACCGGAACGTCCGGATGCCGTCTTCTGATCTCCCGCAGCACCTCGATGCCGTCCATATCGGGCAGCTTCAGGTCCAGCAGCACGCAATCGATGGCGTGCTCGTTCATCAGGCGCAACGCGGTTCCCCCGCGTTCGGCCGCATAGACGTCGGCGCCAAGCGCGGAGAACAACTCATTGAGCAGCATCCGGATCGCGGGTTGGTCGTCCACGACCAGGATTCCGGCGTGCACGCCGAAGGTCAAGTCGGCGGCGTCGGCATGATCCGCCTTGGCCGGCGCTCCCGAGGAACGGGCCGAAAAAGCATGTACGACGGTTGCGGAATTCGGGTTCGCGGACCGTGCCTTCGGCTCCGTCTCCCGGATGCGCCGCCGTTCCTTGCCGCGCTTCCGGTATACAACGATGGAGACGGCAAGCAGCGCGGCTGCCGCTGCGAAAACAACATATTCGATCATGGCGTCGTCTCCTTATGGGTATGCGGTCGTGACCATTCGGCCGGTACGGCGCCAAGAGCGGCTAATCGTTAACGATCATCGGTCCGAGCGGACCTTCTTCATTAATCATGTCCTGCAGCTCGAATACCGAAATCGGAAAATAAGCAAATCCGAACACGTAGGGCGTCAGCTCATACAGCTGAAAATAAATGACGAGCGATCGGTCCGCCACGTAATAATCCTGATCCGGCCGGATCGTTCGGAACGGCTCCAGCGTATCGATCTTCCTCGCTTTGATTTGCGCACCGACGATGGCGTTGATTCGCGCAACGTATCCCGAGCCCGGCTTGAACAGCTGCCTGAGCGAATAATCCTGACCCGTCGATTGCTTGAACGTCAGCGAATGCTGAAGCGTCAGCCCGTGCGCCCCGCCGGTGTACGCGTAATTAAATAACGACAGGCTCAAGTAATCCTTCTCGTTCGTCTTCTGTTCGAAGTAGCCCAGCATTTCGGCCCTCGGATCGTCCAGGGAGCCTTGGCTGTTCACGAGATGCTGTACGGCTTCATGAATTTTTTGATTGATCCGGCGATCGGAAGCGTCGCTCGGTCCGCGGCTGATATGCGGCAAATACAACTCGGCCTTCGGGAAACCCGTTTTGACGGTTTGAACGACGACAGGCGATTGAAATGGCATGCTGAAGGCACCTTCCCATTAAGTAAGATGCTCCATTGTATGCAGCCTCCTGCTCATTTCATGCCATTCGATGCCGCCGTGCGTCGAGGAGGATACGCCATGCCGTTCGAACCGCTCCGCTTCATAGAACGGAATGAGATGCTTCTCGCACATGAGGATCATGCCGCGAATGCCGCTTGCTTCGCATTGCCGCACCAGCCGTCTCAGCAGCAAGGTTCCGATGCCTCTCCTTCGGTATTCGGGATTCACGGCAACCGTCAGCACGCAAAAGTTGACGCCGCGCGCATCGTCCGCCTGCTCGCCCTTCATTTCGTCGCCGCAGGACGACTGCGAGGTCCGAATGCCGTTCGCGATGCCGACCAGCTCGCCGCCCGACCACGCCGACCAGAAAAAATCCCCGAATCGGAGGAAGCGATGCCGGAAGCCTTCCGGCGTCGCGGCCGCCTCCGGGGCGTAGCAGCGCCTCTCCAGCGCGATCGCGGCGTCCAGCTCGTCCTCCGCGATGGGCCGAAGCTCGAAATCGCCGCTCACAGCATCGCCTTCTCGCGCTCGGTGAGCCGCCGGCCCCTAATGTCGATAACAAGCTTCCCGCCGTTTAGGCCGAGAATCCGGTCGGCGAACCGCTCCGCCCAGTCGCCTTGGTGCATGACCGCGATGACGATAACCCCTTGCTCGCGGCATAGCGCTTTCAAATCGCTCAGCACCTGATCCGCCGTATGAGGATCGAGGCCAGATACCGGTTCATCGGCCGCGATAACTTTCGCGCCGTGCACGAGCGCCCTCGCGATGGCCATCCGCTGCTTCTCCCCGCCGCTCAGCGTGCTTGCCTTCTGATGGGCTTTATCGATCAGTCCGCGTTTTTCGATCATATCCATGGCGCCCATATAATCGTCGTTCCGGACCATGCCCGTCCATCTGCGCCAGGCCGGCGTCTGCGAGACGGAGCCGATAATGACGTTTTTCAGTCCGGTTTTGTTCGGGAACAGGAAAGGCTTTTCTTCCACGTAGGCGACTTCCCGCTTCACCTTCATCTTGCCCTTCAGCCCTTCCTTGAACACGTCCTTGCCGTCGAATTGATAGGTGCCCGAGCTCCAATTCTCCTGCAAAGCCAGGCAGCGAAGCAGCATCGACTTCCCGCTTCCGCTCTCCCCCTTGATGGCGATAAAATCGCCCGGATACGCTTCGAAGCTAATATCGTCGAGCACCTTCGGCCCGCCGGGAATACGTTTGGTCAACCCTTTGATTCTGATCATCTTCCGCGCTCCTTCTGTTAGCAGCAATCGTTTCTATGAATCTAGTTTACGTTAAACAAAAAACAGTTTCCATACGAACAAATGTTTGGTATAATGGGAACAAGAACAAATGTTCCTGTAATCGGACCAATTAAACCTTTTGAAGGAGGCTAGATCACCATGAAAAACACTTGCGAAAATTTCCGTTTTGTAGAGGAAGGACGTTTCGAACGCGATTTGACGTTTAAGTTTTACGCCGACGGACGGCTTGTCATTGTCGACAATATTGCCGAGGAGGTGATCTCCCCGAAGGATTTAAGAGGGAAGAGCAGAGACTTCTACGTTCGCAAGCGGATCGCGTTCATTAAGAACAAGCTGATCGCCTCCCAACTCAAATACGCCTAGCCGCATTTTCGGGGGAAGGGAGCTCTCCTTCCCCTTTCATTGCCTTCCGTATTAAGGAAGCTGCTTATTGATCCGGTTTAAGCTTGGCGGCCGTTTGGCGAATTTCTCGGTTTTCAACGTCGCCGTATGCTCGCGCAAGCTCGTATGCATCCGATGGTCCTCCGCTTTGTCCATTCTGTTCCCTGCCATGATCATCACCTCCCTACTCATTATGCGACAACAATTGGTTAACTATGTAAATTTCGAATTTCCCGCGCTTGTTACGTTGACTCTGACCTTCCATTGCGGTAGATTGATCATACGGTTCAACATCCGCAAAGGAGACATCGATGATGAAGCAGCAGATCCTATTCGACTTGGACGATACATTAATTCACTGCAATAAATATTTCTACCTGGTGATCGATCAATTCATCGATTCCATGACGACCTGGTTTGCCGGGCACTCGCTCGTCACCCCGCAAGCGGTACGGGATAAGCAGATGGAAATCGACATCGCCTGCGTAGCCGTGTCCGGCTTCAAGAGCGAGCACTTTCCGCAATCGTTCGTCGATACGTACGCTTACTTCTCCCACTTAACCGGGCGCAAGCGTGCCCCGTCCGAGGAAAGCTTCCTCTGGAAGCTCGGACTTAGCGTATACGAGCATGACACGGAGCCTTATCCGAACATGGAGCAGACGTTGTTTGCTTTGGCGGACGCCGGTCACGAGCTGCATTTGTACACGGGCGGCGAGCTTCCGATCCAGCGCCGCAAGATCGAGCGCTTGAAATTGGAACGCTATTTCGACACCCGGATCTACATTCGCCGATTGAAAAATAACGACGCGCTGGAAGGCATTTTGTCGGCCGGAAGTTTCGATCGCGGCCGTACCTGGATGATCGGCAATTCCATCCGTACCGACGTTGTGCCGGCGTTAACGGCTGGCATTCACGCGATCCACATGCGCGCCCAAACCGAGTGGCAATACAATGTCGTTCAAATCGACGTCGAGCCGAAGGGCGCCTTCTTCACGCTCGACCATTTGAAGGAAGTGCCCGAGACGATCCGCCGGTATGTGTACCGGTAACGCTCCCGATAACGCGAATAGACCCGAACCGCTCTTGCAGCCAAGAGCGGTTCGGGTCTATTTGTTATTCGCATGCGATCAGGTTTCGATTCCAAGCTCGCCGTTGTCTATATTTCTTAAGACCAGCTTGCCTTCCGTCTCCGTGCCGTCCTCAAGACGAAGCTTCAGCTTCGCGGTTTTCCCCTTTTCCACGAGCGCTTTGACCTGCGTATTCGTCAAGCTTCTCCCGAAGCTATCCTTCCATATGACGAATTTGCAGCCTTCCTTGTAGTGCGAGCAGCCGTAGCCTTTGCGTCCCATGAAGATGGAGCCGCCGCATCCGATCCTCGGACATGCCGCTATGACAGCGGAACTGCTTGCGGACGGTGCTGCCGTTCCATCCGGCTTCGGCTTGGCCGCACGGCTGCGGGAAACGGCCGCTTTCCGGGTTGTCCCTTTGCTAGCCGGCGCCGAGGACGGATCGCTTTCGAACGAGGTTTTGGCCGCGCGGGATTGCACGCGTACTTTATCGACGATCATCGTCGCGAATTTTTTGACGTTCTCCATAAACTGCGCGTTGGAAGCGGTCCCTCTCGATATTTCGTTTAACCGTCTTTCCCATAATCCGGTCATCTCCGGCGAGGTGAGCAGGTCGATGCCCGCTCCCCGGATCAATTCGATCGCCGTTCGGCCCTTTTGGGTGACGACGATTTTTTTCCCTTGCATGTCCACGTAGCCGACGTTTTTGAGCCGTTCGATCGTCGCGGCCCGCGTAGCGGGCGTACCGAGGCCCGAGTCCTTCATCGCTTCGCGAAGTTCCTCGTCCTCGATCTGCTTGCCGGCGCTCTCCATCGCCTTCAGCAGCGTCCCTTCCGTATAATGCTTAGGCGGCTGCGTATCCTTCTCCTTAACGACCGCATCCGAGCACGTGACGCCTTCGCCCGGATTGACGGAGAACGGCTCGCTAACTTCGATTTCTTCTTCGCCGGACTCGTCCGTTTCCTTGCCCTTCGACTTTGCTTTGTCCTTCTTCTGATCGGCGTAGATGACCTTCCAGCCCAGACTGAGCAGCTCCTTGACCGTCGTTTTGAACGTTTCGTTCTCCACTTCCGTCATGACCGAATGCACCTTGTACTCGGCAGCGGGATAGAACTGCGACAGAAATCGTCTGACGATCAGATCGTAAAGCTTCTGTTCGTCAGCGCTTAGCCCGCCCGCCTTGCGGTTGGTAGGCAGGATCGCGTGATGGTCCTCGACCTTCGCCGGATTGCAAATGAACTTGTTGCCTTTATGGACGAGGCCGCGGTTCGCTCCTTGAACCCATTCGTTATAGGCGGTGCCCTGCAGCGCATTTAACGTCTTGTGCATTTCCGGAATATTTTGCTCGGTTACATAGTTTGAATTCGTCCGCGGATACGAGATCACTTTATGCTTCTCGTACAGCGCCTGCGCCGTGTCGAGCGTTTTTTTCGCGGAAAAGCCGTACTTGCCGTTCGCGTCGCGCTGCAGCAAGGTCAAATCGTACAGCTTGAAGGGATACTCCTTCGTCTCCTTCGCTTCGTAGGAAGCGATCCGGCCCGGCTTGCCCTTCACTTTGGCCGCCAGCTCGTCCGCCTTCGCCTTATCGGTCATCCGCTCGCCCTGCCACATCCCGCGATAAGTCGTCCCGTCCTGCTTGAAATGCCCTTCCAGCTCGAAAAACTTCAGCGACGAGAACGCTTCGATCTGCTTCTGCCGGTCATAGATCAGCGCGAGCACGGGGGTCTGGACCCGGCCGACCGAGAGCAGCACGTTATGCTTGGTCGTAAAAGCGCGCGATCCGTTCATGCCGATCAGCCAATCCGCTTCGCTGCGCGCCGTGGCAGCTTTGGTCAAATTGTCGTAATCCGATCCGTCCTTCAGCTCGGCAAAGCCTTTGCGGATCGTCTCCGGCGTCAAATCGGAAATCCAGAGCCGCTTGACCGGCTGACTCAGCTTCAAATGCCGCTGGATGAGCGAGAAAATATATTGGCCCTCTCGCCCGGCGTCGCAGGAATTGACGAGCAGATTGCTCCGCTTGGCCAGCTCGCCAATCACCTTTAGCTGATCGATCGTTTTTCGGTTCGGAACGAGCTTGAACCGATCGGGTATGATAGGAAGATCGTTAATATTCCATTTCTTGTAGCGGTCGTCGTAGGCGTCGGGCTCCGCGAGCCCGATTAGATGCCCGATCGCCCACGTGATAATGTAATGCTCTCCTTCAATGTAGGAGCGGTGATTTTTTGCTTTCGGATCGATTGCGGCTGCTATGTTTCTTCCCATATCCGGTTTTTCCGCAATGACTAATGTCTTCAAAAGATAATCGCCCCTTCATCGCATGCTGTACCTTATTCTCTCGTCGAATCGTTCTCTATATAGTTCTTCATCGAGAAATCGAGCGGACTCCTTCCGCCAACTTCGATCCCGGGCGTACTTGCGGTTGATTCAGGTGTACGCGTAAACGTCCGCCGGCCGAAACAAACGCGTTATCTCACACCGATTTTACCACAACTTTCCTTATTGCGGGGAGCTTAGATTCCGAATCGCCGATTGAATCGCAGACTGATTTATATAGGAAGCGATTTGTTCCTTCTCCCCTGCCGTAAATTGATATTCGCAGTCGCATTCCTCGTCCTGGGGAACCATTTGAACGATCGTGCCGTCCAGCGTGCAAATGACCAGGGCGGTGAAATCGATAAGATCCGTCGGTTCTTCCGATCCGGGCGCCAGCTCGAAGCGAAGCGCAATATCGATCCATTGATCGTCTCTCCGCTCGATGACGGGCCGAAACGACTCGAACCGAAGCTCCGTCACGCGGTCAAGTCCATATTTAATCAATCGCGCTCTCCTCCTCTAAAGTCGATATACTCCAGCCAATTTGTGGGCCTCAGCAAGAAAAGCGCCCGCAGGCGCTTCTCAGCTACGTCGATGTCGCTCGTTCCGGTGCTTATGGCAGCATCGAGGAGCCCATCAAATATTTGTCGACCTCGCGGGCAGCCTCGCGGCCTTCGTTGATGGCCCATACGACCAAGCTTTGACCGCGGCGCATATCGCCGGCGGCGAACACTTTGTCGACATTCGTCGTGTATTTGCCGTAAGCCGCTTTCACGTTCGTGCGTCGGTCCTGCTCAAGGCCAAGCTGCTCGATGATCGTCTTCTCGGGACCTTCGAAGCCTACCGCGATGAAGACGAGATCCGCCGGCCATACTTTCTCCGTGCCCGGAATTTCGCTGTAAACTTTGCGGCCGGTCTCGTCGACCGTACGCTTGATTTGTACCGTATGCAGCTCTTTCAGGTTGCCGTTCTCGTCGCCGACGAATTTTTTGGTCAGGACGGAGAAGGCGCGCGGATCTTCGCCGAACAACGCTTTCGCTTCCTCTTGCGCGTAATCAAGCGTATAAACGTTCGGGAATTGCGGCCACGGATTGTTCACCATATCGCGCTCCAGCGGCGCTTTCGCATGCGTGCCGAACTGGGTGACCGACTTGCAGCCGTGGCGGAGCGCCGTTGCCACGCAGTCCGTACCCGTGTCGCCGCCGCCGATGACGATAACGTCCTTGTCCTTGGCCGAAATGTAGTTGCCGTCTGCGAGGTTCGAATCCAGATAGCTCTTGATCGTACCGTTCAAATAGTCCATCGCCATATGAACGCCGTTCAGATTCCGTCCTTCGATCCCCACGTCGCGTGCGCGCGTCGCCCCGCCGCAAAGGACGACGGCGTCGAAGTTGTCGACGAGCTCGCTTGCGGCAATGTCCTTGCCGATTTCCGTATTCGTTACGAACTCGACGCCTTCCGCCGCCAGCAGATCGACGCGGCGCTGTACGACATGCTTCTCCAGCTTCATCGTCGGAATGCCGTAAGTGAGCAAGCCCCCGATGCGGTCCGCGCGCTCGTATACCGTAACCGTATGGCCCGCTTTGTTCAGCTGCGCCGCCGCGGCGAGGCCGGCGGGTCCGGAACCGACGACGGCGACTCGTTTGCCGGTACGGACTTTCGGCGGCTGCGGCACGACCCAGCCTTCTTCGAAGCCTTTGTCGATGATGGCCTGTTCAATCGTCTTGATCGCAACGGCATCCCCGATCAGCCCGACCGTACAAGAGCCTTCGCACGGAGCCGGACATACGCGGCCGGTAAATTCCGGGAAATTGTTCGTCTTGTGCAGACGCTCGAGCGCTTCTCGCCACAAGCCGCGGTAAACGAGGTTATTCCATTCCGGAATGAGGTTGTTGACCGGACAGCCCGACGCGGAGCCCGCAAGCTCCATGCCCGTGTGGCAGTAAGGCGTGCCGCAGTCCATGCAGCGCGCGCCCTGCGTCCGCAGCTGCTCTTCCGAAAAGTGCTTATGAAATTCGTTCCAATCTTTAATACGCTCCAGCGGATCGCGATCGGCCGGCAGTTCGCGTTGATATTCCATAAAACCAGTAGGTGTAGACATGATCGCATTTCCTCCATCCATATTTCCCGTGTACCGTCATAACGATTCTCTTATCAAACTATATCGGGAATCCATCAATTATTCAATAACAAACTTATGGCGAAGCGGTAAAAACGTTCGGATTATGGTTCTACTATTTTATAACATCCTAGCATTCCTGTCTTGAAACCGTTAATGGATTATCCGCACAATCATTTGCACTATATGACATATCGTTCGTCAATTTATCGAAGAGCCGCCAATTCGACCTTAGGCGCGACGCTTGTACGTCCGGAACGTGAACGCGTACGCGTTCTTCTCGTCGCTTTCCCGTCTGTCGCTATCGACAAGCTCCCATTCCGCCGTGGAGAACGACGGAAAAAAAGCGTCGCCGCCTTCGATATCCGTCTCGACGTCCGTCAGCAGAATCGTGTCCGCATAGGGCAGAAAGAGTGCGTATATTTCCGCGCCGCCCATGACCATGAGTTCATCCGTCTCGCCGAGTCCAAGCGCTTCCTCTACCGAATGAACGGCCTCGCACCCTTCCGGCATGTAATCCGGCTGCCGGGTCAGCACGACGTTCCTTCGGTTCTTCAACGGTCCCCTCAATGATTCGTACGTTTTGCGCCCCATCAGAACCGTCTTCCCGGTCGTCATCTTCGTAAAATACGCCATCTCCGCAGGCAGCCGCCAAGGCATCTTATTGCCGACGCCGATCGTGCGGCTGCGATCCATCGCGGCGATCAATGTAATAGGCATGAGGTATCGCACCTTTCTCTCCCGTTCGGCATTCGGTCAGACGGCTACCGGCGCTTTAATCGCAGGGTGCGGCTCGTAGCCTTCTACGGCCATGTCGGCAACCTCGAAATCGAATATCGATGTTTTGTCCGGGTTCAGCTTTAAGACAGGCAGCGACCGGGGGTCCCGATCCAGCTGCTGCCGAATTTGATCCACATGATTCGAATAAATATGCGCGTCGCCGAGCGTATGAATGAATTCTCCGGGGGCAAGCCCGCATTCATGGGCGATCAAATGCGTCAGCAGCGCATAGCTCGCGATATTGAACGGAATGCCGAGAAAAATATCGGCGCTCCGTTGATAGAGCTGGCACGAAAGCTTCCCGTTCGACACGTAGAATTGGAACATCGTATGACATGGCGGCAAAGCCATGTTCGTCGGCACGTCTTCCGGATTCCAGGCAGATACGATCAGCCTGCGCGAATCCGGATTGCGCTTGATCGCATCGATGACATCCTTCAGTTGATCGATCGTCTCCCCTTGCGACGTCTTCCATTGCCGCCACTGCTTGCCGTACACGTTGCCGAGCTCGCCGTATTCCGCGGCGAAAGCGTCGTCCGTCAGCACCCTCTGCTTGAAGCGCTCCATCTGCTCCTCGTACCGCGAGGCGAAGGCGGCGTCGGCTTGCGCGCGAAGCCCGAAATCCGTCATGTCGGGGCCGGCGTAATCGTCGCTCTCTACCCATTTCTTGAACGCCCATTCGTTCCAAATATGATTGTTGTGCCGAAGAAGGAACCGGATGTTCGAATCGCCGCGAATAAACCAAATCAGCTCGCTCGCGATCAAGCGAAAAGGGACGAGCTTCGTCGTGATCAGCGGAAAGCCTTCGCTTAGATCGAACCTCATCTGGTAGCCGAAGACGGAAATCGTTCCGGTGCCGGTCCGGTCCTCCTTCTTCGCCCCGTTCTCCAGCACATGCCTAAGCAGCTGCAAATAAGCCTGCTCGCTTCTGCTCATAAAGATTTGGCCCTATAACTATACATGCGAAAAAAATCGAAAAATAACATTTATTATATCATTAATCGCTCCTTCTGTCCTGCTTTCGTTTCATTCTAAGCCTGTGGCGCTCGGGGGCGGAAGCATGCAGCTTGATCTCTTCCTCCGTCTCCGGGACGACGGGCGGTACGGCGACGGGCTTGCCTCGTTCATCCAGCGCGACGAACGTGAAGAAAGCCGTCACCGTTTTTTGGCGGTCGCCCGTGAACAAGTTTTCCGATTCGACGGATACGTAGATCTCCATCGAGCTGCGGTTCGTCCACGTGACGAACGCTTCCACCTCGATGACCTCGCCGACCCGGATCGGCGCCAAAAAGTCGAGGCTGTCCGTCGAGGCGGTTACTACTTGTCCCCTGGCATGCCTCATCGCCGCGATCGCGGCGACCTTGTCCATGTATTCCATCAGCTTGCCGCCGAACATCGTATGATGCGGATTCGTATCGAGCGGGAAAATAAGCTGCGTCATTAACGTCCGCGAACGGCTTGCCGGTTTTGGGTTCAACTCCATATGCGTATTCACGCCCTTCCTGCCTCTGGCTTCTATATGCGCAAAGAGGCCCCGTGGCTGGGCAGCCGCGTGACCTCTGGTTTCGCAAAACGACGACGATGATAGCCGTTTATTTTATAAACGTATGAATCGGATGGCCGAGCGCTACTTCGGCGGCATCGAGCACGATCTCGCCGAGCGTCGGGTGCGCATGGATCGTAAGCGCGATATCTTCGAGCGTAGCGCCCATTTCGATCGCCAGCGCAAGCTCGGCGATCATGTTGGAAGCTTCGAGGCCGACGATGTGGGCGCCGAGCACGAGACCGGAATCGGCGTCGGATACGAGCTTCACGAAGCCTTCGTTCGCGTTAAGCGACATGGCGCGGCCGTTAATGGCAAACGGGAATTTGCCGACCTTTACGTTATGGCCTTGGTCCTTCGCTTCCTTCTCGCTGAGACCGACGCTTGCGCATTCCGGATCCGAGAAGCAGACGGCCGGCACGCATTTGTAGTCGATCACGCTGCTGAGGCCCGAAATCGCCTCCGCCGCGACGCGGCCTTCGTACATCGCTTTATGAGCGAGCGCGGGACCTGCGATAATATCGCCGATCGCGTAGATGTGCGGAATGTTCGTGCGGCATTGCTCGTCGACTTCGACGAGGCCGCGATCGGAAAGCTTCACGTTGATCAGGTCAAGGCCCAGTTCCCCGTCGGTGTTCGGACGGCGTCCGACCGTAACGAGCAAGTAATCCGCCGTAACCTTCTCTTCTTTGTCGCCCACGACGTAAGTGACGGTTACGTCTTTGTCCGTCTGCTCGGCGCTCTTCGCCTGCGCGCCGGTGACGATATCGACGTTCTTGCTCTTCAGCTTCTTCGCCACGATGGAGGACATATCTTTGTCGAAGCCAGGCAGGATCGAATCGGAGCCCTCGATCACCGTAACCTTCGTTCCGAATTTGGAGTACATTTGGCCAAGCTCGATGCCGATGTAGCCGCCGCCGATGACGACGAGGCTCTTCGGCACTTCCGGCAAGGACAACGCGCCGGTCGACGATACGATGCGGCCCCCGTAAGGGAATGCTTTCAGTTCGATCGGTCGGGAGCCCGTCGCGATAATGCAGTTTTTGAACCGGTAGCGCGGCGCTTCCTGATCGTTGAAGACGCGGGCTTCGTTCTCGTTAATGAACATGACTTCGCCTTGGAAGTATTGCACCTTGTTCGCCTTCAGCAACGAAGCGACGCCGCCCGTCAGCTTCTTGACGATGCCGTTCTTGAACTCCTGAACCTTGCTGAAGTCTACCTTCGCTTCGCCGACTTCGATGCCGAAGTCCGAAGCGTGGCCGATCGATTCGTATTGATGCGAGGCGGAAATAAGCGCCTTGGAAGGAATGCAGCCTACGTTCAAGCATACGCCGCCGACGTATTCTTTATCCACGATAAGCACGTTCTGCCCGAGTTGGGCGGCGCGAATCGCCGCCACGTAACCGCCGGGACCCGCGCCAATGACTAGAGTATCGATATCGAGGGAAGCATCACCTACGACCATGTCTTATACCTCCATTATGAACAGTTCAGGCTGCGCCAGAAGCTGTTTGATGTAGTTCATAAAGTTTTGAGCCGTCGCGCCGTCGATCAGACGATGGTCGAAGCTTAGGGACAGCGCCATTACCGGAGCCGCGACGATCTCGCCGTTACGAACGACCGGCTTCTCGGAGATGCGGCCGGTGCCGAGGATGGCAACCTCGGGGAAGTTGATGACCGGCGTGAAGAACATACCGCCCGCCGAACCGATGTTCGAGATCGAAATCGTGCTGCCTTTCATCTCGTTCGGCTTCAGCTTGCCTTCGCGGCCGCGTGCAGCCAGATCGCGGATGGCGTCCGCCACCATGAAAATATTTTTGCGGTCGGCGTCTTCGATGACCGGCACGATAAGTCCGTTATCCGTATCGGTAGCGATGCCGATGTTGTAATATTTGCGCAGGACGATTTCCTGGTTCGCCTCGTCGAGCGTCGAGTTCAAGATCGGGAACTGGCGGCATGCCGCCACGAGCGCCTTCACGATGAACGGCAGGTACGTAAGCTTGGAGCCTTTTTTCTCCGCGTACGGTTTATATTTCGCGCGCAGCGCGACAAGCTCGGTCACGTCGACTTCGTCCATGATCGTGACATGCGGAGCCGTGTAGACCGACTTCGTCATGGCGCTTGCGATCGCTTTGCGAATGCCTTTGAACGGCACGCGTTCTTCCGGACGATAAGACGATTCGGACGCCGCCGTTGCCGCTGCCGGTTTAGCCTCTTCGCCCGCCTTCTGTTCGGCTGCCGCAGGAGCCGCGGTCTCTGCCGCAGCAGGCGCGCCGCCGAATCCGTTGACGTCGTCGCGGGTAATTCGTCCGTTCTTGCCCGTTCCGTTCACTTGCGCCAGGTCGACGCCTTTCTCGCGGGCAAACTTGCGCACGCTTGGCGTTGCCAGCACGAGTCCGCCTTCGGCTTTCGGAGCAGGCGCTGCAGCAGGCGCAGCTGTAGGAGCGGCTGCAGGCGCAGCAGCCGGCGCTGCCGGTTCAGCCGGAGCGGCCGCAAGCGCTTCGGCCTTCGGAGCTTCCGCTGCCGCAGGCGTCGCCTGCTCGGGCAGATCGCCTTCCGCCTCAATGACGGCTACAAGCTCGCCGACGTGGCAGACCTGACCGTCTTTTACAAGCACCTCAAGCACTTTGCCGTTAACCGGGCAAGGCACTTCGACGATCGCTTTGTCGTTCTGGACTTCCATAATTACGTCATCATCCGTTACCGTGTCGCCGACTTTGATATTGACTTTGACGATTTCGCCTTCGTGCAATCCTTCGCCCAGCTCAGGGAAACGATATTCGAATTTAGCCAACGCTAGCACCCTCCTTTAAAAGTTCAATACTTTCTGAACCGCCGCAGAAATACGAGCTGCGGACGGAAGCCACGCATCTTCGATCTGAGCGAACGGATATACCGTATCCGGACCCGCCACGCGAAGCACAGGCGCTTCCAGATGCAAAATTGCTTTTTCATTAATTTGCGCAATGACTTCGGCGGCTACGCCGGATGTTTTTTGCGCTTCTTGCACGACGATCGCGCGGTTGGTCTTCTGGATCGAAGCGACGATTGTATCGATATCGAGCGGAAGCAGGGTGCGCAGATCGATAACCTCCGCCTTTACGCCCGTTTTTTCCAGCTCCTCCGCCGCTTTCACCGCCGTATGGACCATCATGCCGTAAGCGATGATCGTCACGTCGCTACCTTCTCGGACCACGTTCGCTTTGCCGATTTCGACCGTGTACTCGCCCTCGGGCACATCGGCCTTGAACGCGCGGTACAGGTTCAAATGTTCCATGAAGAAAACTGGATCGTTATCGCGGATCGCGGAAATCAACAGACCTTTTGCATCGTATGGATTCGAAGGGATGATTACTTTAATGCCCGGCGTCTGAACGGCAAGCCCTTCCAGCGAGTCCGTATGCAGCTCGGCCGCCTTCACGCCGCCGCCGAAAGGCGTGCGGAACACGATCGGCGAATTGTAGCGTCCGCCTGAGCGATAGCGCATGCGGGCCGCTTGGACGAACATTTGGTCGAGCGCTTCGTAAATGAAACCGACGAATTGAATTTCCGCGATCGGGCGGAAGCCTTGCGTTCCCATCCCGACGGCCATGCCGGCGATCGCCGACTCGGCAAGAGGCGTGTCGAATACGCGGTCCTCGCCGAATTCCTCCTGCAAACCTTCCGTTACGCGGAATACACCGCCGACCTTGCCTGCGTCCTCACCGAAGATGAGCACGTTCGAATCACGCTTAAGTTCAACGCGCATCGCGTCGCGAATCGCTTCCAACATATTCATTTGAGCCATGATCGTCTATTCCTCCTCCACTATTGAAAATCGGCCTTTTGCTCTTCCAAATGCTGCGGCGTCGTTTCGAACATCGAATCGATCAAGCCGGCAACCGTCATTTTCTCGACCGCTTCCGCTTTCTTGATATGCTCGTTGACTGTCGCTTTCGCTTCTTCCTTCACGCGGTTCGTGTCTTCTTCCGTCCAAAGACCTTTTTTCTCCAAATATTTGCCGAACCGAACGAGAGGATCCTTCAGCGCCCATTCCGCTTCCTCGTCCTTCGTACGGTATTTCGTCGTGTCGTCCGCCATCGAGTGCGGGCGGAAACGGTACGTGAGCAGCTCGATCAGCGTCGCGCCTTCCCCGCTGCGTCCGCGTTCAGCAGCTTCCTGAACCGCCTTGACCACCGCAAGGACGTCCATGCCGTCGACTTGTACGCCGCGAATGCCGGCCGCGACCGCTTTATGCGCGATCGACATCGCCGCCGTCTGCTTCGAGAACGGAGTCGTAATGGCGTAGCCGTTGTTTTGCACCGCGTAAATAACCGGAAGCTTATATACGCCGGCAAAGTTCAAGCCTTCGTAGAAATCGCCTTCGGACGATCCGCCGTCGCCCGTGTACGTAATGGCGACCCGCTTCTCGTTCTTCTTCTTGAACGCCATCGCCGCGCCGGTCGCGTGCAAAATTTGGGCGCCGATGATGATTTGCGGCATTAGCACGTGCACGTCCTGCGGAATTTGTCCGCCGTGCTGGTGACCGCGGGAATATAGGAACGCCTGGTACAGCGGCAGTCCGTGCCATACCAGCTGAGGCATGTCGCGGTAGCCCGGGCAAATAAAGTCGTCCTTGTTAAGCGCGTATTCGCTGCCGACCATCGAAGCTTCCTGTCCGGATACCGGCGCGTAGAAGCCCAGTCGGCCTTGGCGGCCAAGGTTAACGGCTCGCTCGTCCCAAGTACGGGTAAATACCATGCGGTACATAATTTCTTTCAATTGCTCGTCCGTCAATTCCGGCATGTAGTCCGGGTTAACGACTTCTCCGTCAAGCGACAAGACCGCTAGCGGCGTTACCGGTTCCGTTTGAACTTCGTATGGCAATTTGCTCATTTTGAACGCTCACCTCAATTGAAATATTTGAAAATCGTTTGCCTCTGTTATAGAATTATTATAAACCTGTTTAAAGAAAATGGTCAAAGCAAAAAACAAAAAAACCGTTGTTTTTTCGCCAATAATGATCATACTCTTAAGAAATTGTATATGCTACAGATTTATTTTTTCACTGTAACAGCATAATACAAGCAAGCGCTTTACCGAAATGTCCCTTTCCACACCTTACTATTGTTTGCCCACAACGGTACCATTCCATTCAATGACGACGAATCGTAAGGAGATAAAGAAATGACCGACGAGAGATACTTGAAACGCACCATCGTGAAAGAAACCGTCCCGAGCCGTTACTTGCCGGAGCAAAGCCGCAACCTGCGCATCTTCCTGCCGCCGGGCTATAACGAAGTGCTGAGCTATCCGGTCGTCTATTGCCAGGACGGCGAGGACTTTTTCAATTTCGGCCGCATCGCGACGACGGCGACCATGCTGATCCTCGACGAAGGGCTGGAGCCCTTCATCATCGTCGGCGTCGACGTCGACAAGAAGCTGCGCACCGATGAATACGCGCCGGACGGAAGCAGGCACGACGCGTACATCCGATTTTTCGGCGAGGAGCTCGTCCCGTTCGTCGAAGAGCGTTATGCGGCGAGGAGGGAGCCCCGGCACAGGCTGCTTGCCGGCGATTCGCTCGGCGGCTCCGTATCGCTTCACCTGGCGCTGGCCTACCCGAATCTGTTCACCCGCGTCATGTCGCTGTCGGGCGCATTCTACGGCGTGTCGCAAAACATCATTTCGCAGCAGGGCGATCTCAGCTGGCTGACCGTCTACATGATCGTCGGCCTGCAGGAGGACGCGTACGAGACCGATCGGGGCGTATTCGACTTCGTCGCGCTGAACCGGAATGCCAAGGCGCTGCTGGAGCATAAGCAAGCCGCCGTCGCCTACCAGGAGAAGGACGGCAAGCACCAATGGGGCTTCTGGCAGAAGGAGCTCAACCAGGCGCTGTCGTATTTTATCGCAGCGGAATAACGCGAAAAAAGAAGCTGCCTTGACTGGCTCCGTTTGGAGCGCCAAGGCAGCTTCTTTCATTTCCTCGTCACAGATTAAAGTCCGCGCGAACGCGTCTCAGAAGCTCCCGGCAGCCGCTCTCGACCAATTCGTAGACGAGAGGAAAATTGCCGTCGTAATACGGATCGGGAACATCCTTCAATCCTTTGTCCGGCAGCAGGTCCATGAACGCGAACAGCTGATGCGGTTTCCGTCGTTCAGCTCCCGGACCGGCCCCGTCAAGAAGCTTCCGCACGTCGCGCAAGTTATTCGTATCCATGCAAACGATATAGTCGAACGCGCCGAAATCGTTCGCCGTTACTTGCCTCGCCTTCATGCCGGCATAGGAAATGCTGTGCTCGTCGAGCAGCTTGCGCGTCCCTTCGTGGGGCGGATGGCCGATGTGCCAATCGCCGGTGCCGGCCGAATCGACTTCGATGACGCTCGACAGGTCCGCCTGCTCCGTTTGGTGGCGCATGACGGCTTCCGCCATCGGCGACCGGCAAATATTGCCCAAGCATACGAATAATATCCGTACTTTCATTGCTGCACCTCCCGTTTCCTCTCCTGCTCCAGAATAGCGGCCTTCAAGGAGCGCCGCGGCAGCTTCCACTTGAAATAAACCGACAGCATCCGGAACGTAATGATGACGACGAACAGAAACAACAGCTCCAGCGTCGTCTTAAACCATCCGAGCCCGATCGCGAGACCGGCCAGCATCGCCCATACCGCGTATATTTCGTCCTTCAATACGAGCGGCTTGCGTCCGGCCAATACGTCGCGAATAATTCCCCCGCCGATTCCGGTCAACATGGCGGCTACAAGCACGGCGCTGATCGGATGCTTCATTTGCGTCGCGTACAGGGCGCCTTGAATCGCGAACGCAGACAGGCCGATCGCGTCGAAGAACGCTTCGCTCCGCCGCCAGCGCTGTATCCAGGCGACGGGCAGCACGAACGCGATCGTCATGGCGATAATCGCGATTTTAAGCAAATAGCCTTGGCTCCAGAGCGTCGTGACCGGCATGCCGATCAGCAAATTCCGTACGACACCGCCGCCGAATGCCGTCACGAGCCCGAGAACGAATACGCCGAGTATGTCGTATTCCTCCTCCATCGCGACGATCGCTCCGCTGACCGCGAAGGCGATGGTGCCGATAATGCTGAATATGCCGAAAATATCCATGCTCAATGCGTAACTCCTCGCTTCCCGTTCATTCGCCGGCATAGGCCGCCGGCACTTCCTTCCCCATTTTATCCGGCGGCACCGGGAAATAGCAACGACAAATTTCGCCCATATGCGCAATCGTTCGCCACGTCTTGTTCTCGCACTAGTTTTCAAGCGGCAAATGGACTTATACTAATGGAATAGTCGCACCATTCCATACGAGAGAGGTTATTTTGTATGCAGCAACGCATCGTGATCTGCACGGGCGGCCGGCTCGGCCGTTGGGCGCTCGAATATATAAATCCGGAAGACGTGCTGATCGGCGCCGACAGCGGCGCGCGCTTCCTCGTAGCGCATGGGCTTTCGCCCGACATTTCGATCGGGGATTTCGATTCCGTATCGGGCGGCGAGCTTGCGGCGATCCGGCAGCGGAGCGGCCGGACGATCGCCTGCGACCCCGTCGACAAGGACTACACCGATACGGAAATGGCTTTCCGGCTCGCGCTCGATATGAAGCCGCGCGAGCTCGTTCTTCTTGGCGCTCTCGGCACCCGGTTCGACCATACGCTTGCCAACGTTCATCTGCTGGCGCTTGCGGATGCCCGTAACGTGAACGCCGTGATCGTCGACGAGCATAACAAAATTGTGCTGACGTCGGGAGAAGCAACGATTGTGCAGGAGGGATTCCCGAACGTCTCCTTGCTACCGTTAACGATGGAAGTTAGCGGCATTACGCTGACGGGCTTTCAATATCCGCTTACGGACGCGACGCTTTCGATCGGCCAATCGCTCGGCATAAGCAATGTGCTTGTACGATCGACAGGCACGATCCGGATAAGCGACGGCCTGCTTCTTATCATTCAAAGCCGGGATTAATTCCCCGATTAGGCAGGAGCCGGAGATTTCGCGAATACCGGCCGCCTGCCGCTTTTTTAATTGAGATCCTCTTCCTTCGTCACGATCTCCAGTCCTTCCACGTATTTTCGGCTCATCAGCTTACGGACTTTCCGGTTCTCCTTCGTTTCGAATACGATATCCAGATCGTATTGATCGTCCGGATAAAGCTCCGCCTTCGGGATATACAGCTTGAGTCGTTTATGGTTAAAGGTCATCTTCTGATTCTGCACCTGCACGACGACGTTCCCCCGCTCGTCGGCGGGGCGGAATACGACGCCTGCCCGCTTCAGCGGATAGATCCATACGGCGTCCCCCTTCTCGAAGCTTCTCCTTTTCGGCTTCTCAATCCTCTCCCGTTTGGCGGCTCCCGTAACATCCGGCATAACGACGCTGCCGGCTTGCATTGACGGGCGCTCGGATTCCGGGTCTGGTCCCTCACCCGCTGGCAATCGGCCGTCCTTCCGGGCGAGCAGCCGCTCCGCGCGCGACATGACGTCCTCCGGCAGCCCGAAGCGCCTGGCGATCGCGAAGGCGTGGCTGTCCCCCGCCTCTCCGATTTCAAGACGGTAAAGCGGCCTCAGCGTATCCGGATCGAACGCCATTTTGCCGTTCTGGCAGCCGGCCGTTCTTGCCGCGAACGACTTGATCTCGTTGAAATGCGTCGTGGCTGCGGCGATCGCTCCCCGCTCGAGCAGCTTTTCGAGCAAGGCGATCGACAGCGCGATCCCTTCGGACGGATCCGTACCCGCGGCCAGCTCGTCTAGGAGGAGAAGCGATCTCGGTCCGGCGCATTCCAGCATTTCTTTCAGCACCGTGATGTGGGAGGAGAAGGTGCTCAGCGACTGTTCCAGGCTTTGCCCGTCCCCGACATCCGCCACGACATGCCGGAAGACGCCGATGATCGTTCCTTTCTCCGCCGGCACGAGAAGGCCCGATTGCGTCATCAGGACGAAGAGGCCGATCGTCTTGAGCGTCACCGTTTTCCCTCCCGTATTGGGACCGGTAATGATCAGCTGCTTCCAGCCGAAGCCCAGCTCCGCGTGCAGCGCGACGCTATCCGCTCCGAGCAGCGGGTGCCTGGCGCCAACCAATCGGACGACGGGCTGCTCCGACAGCTCCGCTCTTATCCCGTCGTAGGAACGCGACAGCTTCGCGCGGGCGATGATGAAATCGAACGAAGCCATCGCTTCGACGTTGCGGCGCAGCTCGAACGAGAACGAATCCGCCGATTCCGACAGCCGGGACAAAATGATCGTCCGTTCGCGCTCCTCCTCCGCTTTCCATTGCTGCAGCTCGCCCTGCAGCTCCGCCACGTCCAGCGGCTCGACGAACAGCGTCTGGCCGCTGGACGATTCGTCCCACACCGTGCCGGGCACCTGCTTCCGCAGCTCTCTCTTGACGGCGATGACGAATCGGTCCCGCCGTTTGCTGATGACGGGCTCTTGCAGCGAGGAGCGGTATTTATGCAAGGACTGCTCCATTTTTTTCTGAATCTTATCCTCGGCCGCGTAAATATGCCTGCGAATATAGGCGAGATCGGCGCTGGCCTGGTCGGTCAGCTGCCCGTAACGGATACACCTGCCGAGCTCCTCCCTCAGCTGCGGGCAATCGTACATCGAATCCGCGTAGGAGGCGATCGTCGGCGCGATCGTCCTTTTGGCGTTCATATACTTCTTCATTTGCGCGACTGACGTCAGCCACACCGCAAGCTGTTCCAGCTCGGCTTCGTTATAGATTCGTCCCTTGCCGAGCAGCGCCAGAAAGGGGTCTATCCCTTCCATCGGGGATAGCGGGATGCTCGCCCCGCCCGCTAGCAGCGCGGCCGCCTCTTCCGTCTCCTGCAGCCACGATTCGATCTGCCGCCGATCGGCGCTCGGCTCGAGCTTCTCGGCAAGCAGTCTGCCCGCCGGCGATACCGCATAGCCAACCACCTGGACCTTCAATTTGTCGAATTCCAATCTTCTTCTAGACGTATCGTTCATCTTCGATAAAGCCTCCTTGATTTGAGGTGAAAAAAAATAGACAGAAACAGAACGCGAGTGCGTTCCATTCCTGTCTTTGACCGACCGCTGCCGCTCCATTCGCACCCGTTCCCGCGCGGAGGCGAACCGCGCATCGTTGAAAATGGGTACAAAAAAACCGTGCTGGTGAGCACGGTGATTGGGCCGCTGTCGAATAGCGAATCAGGCGGAAATCCTCATGTCCAGAACTCATGGCGTCAGATCACAAACTAAGCCCTGCTTAAGGACGAAATCGTCCTTGAAACGGCGCAAGACTAAATCATTATCTGACCTTATCCAATTTATGAGTTATGGACACCAGCAAACATGAAAATTTCCCCTTTCGTTGTTACTTACTAAATGTACAAAATCGACAAGTCCTTTGTCAAGCGGTCACCGCTTAAAATTCGGTTCAGCCGATCGCAATCGCCATCCCGGTTTCCGCATATTGCATCCCCTCCGGCATCGGATACGCGACTTCGAGATCGATATCATGCGACAAATGCGTAAGCAGCGTGCGCTTGCATCCCCACTTCTCGGTTAAACCGACGGCCTCCGTCACGTCGTACACGGAGCGAGTTTCGTATGGAAATGGCTCCCGGTAGAAGCTAGTGCCGAGAACGAGCAGATCGAGGCCGGCCAGCGGCTTCTGCTGCTCCTCCGTCAGCCCGATCGAGTCGGAGCAATACGCCCACCGGTATCCGGACGATCGGTGGTCGAACCGGAATGCGTAGGCATAGCCGTTCTTGCCGTGGTTGACGCGCCAGCTTGCCGCTTTCCAATCCCCGAGCGTTATCGGCTCGTCGAACGAACGGAAGTCGATCTGATTGCCGAGCCATGGAAAGCGGGCCGAAATTTCCTGAATGACCTCCGACGGCGCGTAAACCGTTCCTCGCTTCTTGAGCCAGCGGCAAGCGTCCGCATATTCCGGCAATCCTCCGATGTGGTCGAAATGGGCATGCGTAATCAGCATGACGTCGATCGTGCGCAGCTTGGCCGCTTCCAGCTGCTTGCCGAAGTCCGGACCGCAATCGATCCAGACCGTGCCAGCGCCGGGAATGTCGAGCTGGGCGGAAGAGCGGAACCGGCGGTTCCGGCCCGACTGTCTGGCTTCCTCGCAAACCGCGCATTCGCAGTAGACGCGCGGGACGCCCATCGCATCGCCAGTGCCGCGAAAGATTAGCTTCGTCATATCGGCAGCAATCCGATCGACTCCGACGAGCGGATGCGATTCATCATGCCCAGCCACTCCTCCGGCTTATTCGGAAGAGCCGAATAATACCGTTCCAGGAAAGTCGCGACGAGCGACGCGTCGATCGAAGACTGCTCCTCGTCGGCCGGCAAGAAGCACAAATCCAGCTCCGACACCGCTTCTCCCTCGTGGTCCCATGATGGATGAACGTAAGCCAAATCCAGCCGCTTGTAGCCGATATGAGACAGCACCTCGCGGCGGACGTATGGATTCATCGGCGATACGCCTCCGAAAGCGTGATCGGCCGCCCGGAACGGATCGTACACTTCGGCGAACATGCCGATCGGCTTCGTTTCCGACTGCTCGGCAAGCCGCGCGAGATCGCGCTCGCGGCTGCGGAGCAGGAAGCGCCCGACTCCCAGCGCCGGCCTGCCGATGATCGTGAAGTCGGTCATCGCCACGCGCAGCTCGGGATAATAACGGTACTCCGTCGCGCCGACGACTTCGCCTTCATGAACGGCAACGCAGACGTGAATGGACGGATCCTCAAGCGGCTCTTTCCATAGGTCGTAGGCCAGCACTTCCTCCGGCGGAAAAATCGATTGCAGCAAATGATGCAAAGCGCGGAAATTCGGATCCTGAATAGATGATAGGCGATGATAGGTTAACAAGTTCGATTCCAACTCCTTTTACTTGAACGGATTGCGCCATTCCATGATGGCCGCGCAGTTGTTCGACTGCTCGTCTTCCAGGTACTCGCGGGCAACGCCGACCGGCATGCGGCCGCAGCGCAGCAGAAACGTGACGACGGGATCCTTCCAGACGCCGTTCACGACGTTCTCCAAGTAGGCCTCCGGAGTCGCCTCGTGCGCGTGCTGGGCGTATCCCGGCATTCGCCCGCCGCCCAGCAGCCTGTCGAGGCCGAGCTGAACGACCGTCTCGTACATCGTTTGCATCAGCCACTTGCCGATGCCGGATTTGCGGTATTCCGGAATGACGCATATATCGACGACGTACAGCGTATCGCCGCTTGGATTATGGTTGCGGATGTAGCCGCCGCCCGTTATCGTCTCCCAGTCATGCGCATGGCCGTAATCGTCCATATTCACGATGAGTCCCGTCATGGAGCCGATCAACCGGCCGTCGATCTCCGCGCAGAGCGCTCCTTCCGGAAAGCGCGTCGCATGCTCGGCCAGCTGCTCGGCGTTCCACAGCAGCTCTTCGGGAAACGGCGGCGGGAAGCTGGCCTTTTGCACCTCGATCAATTGCCGGAAATCCCCGGCGTCATAATTGCGGATAACGGTTCGCTCCGGCTTGCCGCCGGCGAATAAATACAGCTCTTTGCGCAGCGTTCTCCCTCCCCCGTTGCCGGACTCGTTCGACCGGCGCTTCAGCTCCAATCCGGGTACAGATCGGTACGGCGATCCCGCCAAGTCGTAACCGACCCTTTGGCCCTTACGTCCTCGAGCAGATCAAGGTCCAGATCCGCAACGATCAGCATATCGTCGTTGATGACGCCTTCGCATAGGATCCCCCCCGGAGGGAACGGGATATCGTTCGGCGTAATGACGGCCGCTTGGCCGAAATTGGCGCGCATGAAGTCGACTTTGCGGAGCGCGCCTACCGTCCCCGTCGTGACGATATACACTTGATTCTCCACCGTTCTCGCATGGCAGCAGTATCGCACGCGATAGAAGCCGTGGCGATCGTCCGTGCACGAAGGACAAAATATAACGTCCGCTCCCCTCGCCCGCGCCATGCGCACGATTTCCGGAAATTCAATATCGTAGCACGTAAGCATCGCGATCGTGCCGAACGCCGTTTCGAACACGTCGAGCCCTTCGCCGGGCGACATATTCCATTCGCTGACCTCGGTCGGCGTCAGATGGATTTTGTGCTGAACGTCGACCTTCCCGTCCGGGTGGAACAGATGCGCGGCGTTTCTCCGCTTGCCTCCGCCCACCTCGACGACATGCGTTCCTCCGATGATATAAACGCCGTATTCGGCCGCCAATCCGCGAAATAAAGCCAAATACGGTTCCGTGAAATCGGGCAGCCGTTCAATCGGCAGCGCGTTGCCGCTTTCATCCCCAATGGAAAGCAATTGCGTCGTCATAAATTCGGGGAACAAAATGAATTGAACCCCATATTCGGAAGCGTTGCGCACGTAATGCGTCACCTGCTCCGCGAACTGCTCGAACGAGCGGATATCCGTCAAACGGTACTGTACGGCCGCCGTGCGGAATTTCATCCGTCTTCCCCTCCCTATGTAGCTCTATTGCTTGCGCTGCTTGAACTGCAGCGTAATCGTCGTGCCGAGATCCGGCAAGCTGAAGACGTCGACCTTGCCCTCGTGCAGATCGATGATCCGCTTCGCGATAGACAAGCCCAGCCCGACGCCGCCCGTCGTCCGGCTTCGCGCGCCGTCGACGCGGTAGAAGCGCTCGAACAAATGCGGAATCTCGTTTTCCGGGATGCCCATTCCTTTGTCCTTGACCTCGATTTTGACGATATGCCGGACGAGCGTCAGCGTAATGTCGATCGGATCCTTCGAGTATTTTATCGCATTGTCAAGCAATATGACCAGCAGCTGCCTGATCTTATCCTTGTCGCCCACCATGCGGATCGCCTTCGAGCCCGCTTTGACGCGGATCTGGCGGCCGAACGTCGTCTGCAGCATCGTCGCCAGCTCGTCGACGACGTGAACGACGTCGAAGAGTTCCTGCTTCAGCCAATCTTCCTGCTCGGCCTCGGCCAGTGTGAGCATGGACTTCGTCAAGTTTTGCAGCCGGTTCGCCTCTTTGTCGATCGCCTCGATCGCTTCGTCGCGCAGGCTCTCGTCGTCGCGTCCCCAGCGCTTCAGCATGCCGGCGTAGCTGCTGATGACCGTCAGCGGGGTTTTCAGCTCGTGCGAGGCGTCGGCCACGAACTGCTTCTGCTTCTCGAAGGTCCGATCCAGCCGTCCGATCATCTGATTGAACGCGCGAACGAGCTGCAGCAGCTCCGCCGATTCCTCGCGGCTGCTCAGTTCGATCTGTCTCAATTTACCGCTTCGGTCGATCTCGCGCATCGTATTGACCATTTGTTGAATAGGCGCCGTCAGCCTGGACGTGAACCAATACGTGCCGAAAATCGCGAACAAAATCGCGCCGGCGCTCGTTACGCTGAGCGCGGCGACGAGCACCTGCAAATAATTGTCCAGCTCGTCCAATATCCGGTTGATCTCCAGCATCGCGATGACCCGGTTGCCTTCGTAGAGCGGAACGCGCATGTACAAGATGCGCTCGCCGCCCTTCGTGATCATTCCGGTCCTATGCTCCGATTCGAACGCCGCCGGCAGCTGCAGCAGCAGCGGATCGGAGCCGGATATGTTGACGACCCGATTATTGGGCACGATGATCCGGATCATTTCGTTCACATTGTAATACTCGTTCAGAAGCTCCGGCGTATTCAGCCCGCGGCCGCTTTGGATTCTCGGATTTTCCAGCATGATGGTTACCTTATTCGCGATCACTTCTTCTTCGCTTTCCGTCGTAATCTTGATTACGTAGAAATAGACGAAAATATTAAATAAAATAAGAATGAAGATTAACCAAAAGATCGTGAACAGCGTAAACCGTTTGCGAAGGGTCATGCATCGGGCTCCTTAATCATGTAGCCGACGCCGCGCACGGTGTGAATAAGCTTGTGGCGGTATCCCTTGTCCAGCTTTTGCCGCAAGTACCGGATGTAAACATCCACGAGATTCGTCTCCCCGATGAAGTCGTAGCCCCACACCTCCGACAAAATATCTTCCCTGGACTTTTCCTCGTTTTTATTCTCGACCAGGTAGACGAGCAGCTCGAATTCGCGCGGCGTCAATTCGATCAATATATCTTTGCGGTACACCTTGCGCGTACGCAGCTCGATCGTCAGATCCCCTACCTTGATCAGATCCGAGCCCTCGGCCTCGCGCGGATGCTGCTGGAAAATCCTCAAAATGTTGCGGACGCGGGCGAGAAGCTCTTCCATCGCGAATGGCTTCGTAATGTAATCGTTCGCCCCGTGCTCGAAGCCGCTCACTTTGTCCGGCACGGTATCCCTGGCCGTCAATAAAATGATCGGCACCGGATTGCCCGCCTGCCGGAGCAGCCTGAGCACCTCGATGCCGCTCATCTCCGGCAACATGACGTCCAGCAGCACGAGCTGCCATTCGCCGGTCGAGGCCATTTCGTACCCGGTCCGGCCATCGGCGGCCGAGCCTACCGTATAGCCTTCGTGCTCCAATTCCAATTGCAATATGCGGGAAATGCCCGTTTCGTCTTCCACGACGAGAATGCGTTCTTTCATCTTAGAAGCTCACCTGCTTTTCGGTTGTCTATTTAAATGTTAAGCCTATCCCATTGGTCCCGACGTTCCCTGGCGAGAACGGTAATTTCATCATAATGAAGCTTTATTCCAAATGCAAGCAAGCCGGCCTACAGAAAGAGCAGGCCGGCAAGCGCCGCAAGCGCGACGGCTTGCCAAGGAGGACGCTTCCATATTTGAAGGAGTATGAACAAGACGATGACGATGGCCAGCTCTTTGGCGGAACCGACCGCGTCCATGAATATCGGATCGTACAACGCCGCGAGCAGGATGCCGACGATGCCTGCGTTGATTCCCATTAACGCCGATTGCGCGGTTTTGTTACGCTTCAGCCTCTCCCAGAAGGGCAACGCGCCAAGCACCAACAAGAAAGATGGCAAAAAGATGGAAAACAGCGAGATCATAGCATAGCCGATCCGCGCATAGCCCGTTTCCATCGCCGCGCCGATGTATGCCGCAAAAGTAAAGAGCGGGCCCGGTACGGCTTGAACGGCGCCGTAGCCCGCCATGAATTGATCGCTCGTAAGCAGCGGCCGCTTCCCGCTCAGAAGCTCGGTCTCGAGCATCGGCAGCACCGCATGCCCCCCGCCGAATACGAGCGAGCCTGCCCGGTAGACGCTGTCAATCAGCGTCAAAGCGGCGGAACCCGACCATCCGCTTGCGATCGGCAAGCCGATCAGCAGGATGATGAACAGCGCAAGCATCGCAGCCGCGAGCTTCCGCCCGATCGGGATCGGAGGCTCCCCAGACCCTTCCTCTGCGCCTGCACCCGCTTTCGACTTATAAACCGCAATGCCGATTATCGCGCAGAAGAGAAGCGGTACTAGCTGGCCGGCCATCGATGGCCACAGTACCGCCGCACATGCGGTAACAAGAGCGAGCGTGGCGCGCGGACGGTCCGGCGCCAGCGTGCGCGACATGCTCCAGACCGCCTGCGCGACGATCGCGACGGCGGCGAGCTTCAATCCTTGCAGCCATCCCGCTCCGCCGATTCCCGCCGCTTGCGCGCCGAAGGCGAAAGCGACCATCAGCAGCGCGGACGGCATCGTGAAGCCGATCCAGGCGGCAAGCGCGCCAAGAACGCCAGCGCGCTTCGCGCCGATCGCCATGCCGAGCTGGCTGCTCGCCGGACCTGGAAGGAACTGGCAAAGGGCAACCAATTCGGCGAACGACCGATCCGACAGCCACTGCCTGCGGCCGACGTATTCCTCGCGGAAATAACCGATATGGGCAATCGGACCGCCGAACGAAGTAAGACCGAGCTTAAGCGCCGTCCAGAATACGTCGCCGGCCGCGCCGAATCCGAATTTTCTCTCCGTCATCCCTTAGCCCTCCCGTCTTCGCAAACGGCAGACGCTCTCGGATGCCGGAGTCGCGGAGGGCCGGTTGAGTAGCTCTCCGTCCAAATAGTTCGTGGTCTCATCGAGCAATGAGACCGTAGATTTGCCGATAAGAAGCATCGGCTGCGGCAGAAAGGTTCCGTCTTCGATCATCCGATGATCGCTTAACCTATTCGTTAATCGTTGTACCGTCAACAAATTCATGACAATGAGTCCCCAATCCCGTTCGGTCAAGTTTAGGCCGGACTTAGCCGATAACGCCCGCATCATTGTAGCATGGCTTTGTTTATTTTGTGTTAAATCCGTTGGCAATGAACGTCAAAATCGGTTGAAGCGCCCGCGCGAGCCGCTTCCCCGTCTTCCGCTGGCCGGTTACCCATCTCCCGTCCCACAGCGCGTCCCAGACATGCTCCGGTGGCAATTGCGGAATGACCGCCAGCGGCCGGTCCGGAAATAACGACAGCCATTCGTGGCGTCCGCCGAAGCGGATATCCTTGTTGGCCGCCCAAACGAGCATGCCCCCCTTGCCGCGCAGCTCTTCTTTAACCCGTTCAAGCTTGCCCAGCATAGCCGGCTGCCACTTATGCACGGCCGGGTCGCCGACGGCAATGACGATATGCGATTGCAGCAGCCTATGCATGGCATCGGGCTCGTCCCAACGGCTTGAAAAATCGAACAGGTGAACGGAGCTGCCCGATTGGCGCAGCATCTGGTCGAACTTCTGCGAGACGTGGTCGCCCGGCACAGGGCGCGCCGGATCGATGGCGAACCAGCTCAGCTTGCCGTCCTGCCGCCAAACATGCGTATACCGATCGTCAAAACCGCGGCTCTCCCGATAAGGAGCGTTGCGAAGTCGTAGATGGCGGGATAGGACGGCATGCCATTCCGGCCTGGATCCGGTATACTCTACGGCCGACGAAGCGGAGCCGGCATGGCCGAACAACGCATGCAGCGCAAAGGTCAGGAACGTCGCGCCCGCTCCCGGCGATAGCGAAACAACGCCGATTTGAATCTGCCCCGCAGGAAACAAAGCCGCCTTTGCAGTCGGCGCGACCTGGTTCAGAAACGGCATTTCTCCGTGAATCAACAGCGCAAGCGCTTCCTCCGCCTCCGCCATGCTTGGATATCTCCGCGAAGGCTGCGATTGCAGCATCCGTTCGACGACCGCCTTGAACCTGGGCGGAATATCCGCACGCATGCCGGCGAACGGATCGCTTGCTGCGCCCTCGCCGTGCCGGAACACCGCGCCTCCGGAAGCCAAATAAAAGAGCACCGCGCCAAGGCCGTATATATCGGTTCTCGCATCGCTTTGGCCGCCTCCCTTCTGCTCCGGCGCGGCGAAGCCTTCCGTGCCAAGCTGCTCCGTGTCCTGCCGCCGATTCTCCTTGTAGCGCCTGGAAATGCCGAAATCGATCAGCTTGACCTCCCCGTTTCCGCCGATCATGACGTTGGACGGCTTCAAATCCCGATGGATCACCGGGGGGGATTGCCGATGCAAATAACGGAGCGCCGAGCAGAGCTGCAGGCCGATTTGCACGATCTGTCCATACGGGATGGAGCCGTACGTGCCGTTCGCATAGGCCGTAAGCGTCTGTCCGTTAAAATAATCCATGACCAGCGCGTCGCAACCGCTCTCCTCCATCCTTAAATAGTCGACGATATGCGGGAGATTGGGATGGCTAAGCGACATGAGCATATGTGCCTCCGCGGAATAGGCTTCGTTCGCGTCCGGTGACAGCCGCGTCACCTTAACCGCTCGCAGCATGCCGCCGAGCTTCATGTCCTCCATCGCGTATACCGTGCCCATTCCGCCTCGCCCGATCATCCCCGCGACGCGATAGCGCCCTCCCACGATCACTCCGCCGCCAAGCGTCGGAACCGCTTCTTCCTGCCTGCTGTCCAACGGATATTCTCCTTTCTGCGGACACAAAAAAACATCCTGAAGCCGCTTGCCGATGCGCAAGCGCCCCCAGGATGCTTTCCCGGTTCATTTCATTTCGTAAATAGTACCATATATGAGAGGGCGCACACAACTATTTCATTCAAGCGAAAACGGCTTACGCCGTCGTTGGCGGCATAGCCTCGTTTAGCGGTGCTTCTTGGCATTCAGCAGCTCGGCCAAAAAAGCGAGCGCCAGCCCTTGTCCCCAGCCCTGCACCCGCTTATGGGCAACTTCGCGGTAGCCCTGCAGGTCGTTCATGACCGCCGTTCCGGCCGATACGTTCATGACCGAGCCGTCTTCGGCAATTTGGCTCAGAATGCCGTCGATCGAGCGCTGGATGTATTTGTTGTAAAGCGAACCGAAAGCGAATAGCGCGGCTGCAATGCCGGCGGAGCCCGACGTCTCGTAATAAGACGCATCGTCATTGAGCACCGTATGCCACAGGCCGTTGTCTCCTTGCAGACGGACGAGCGCGCTTAGCTGATCGCGCATCGATCCTTCGATCATCATGAAGGACGGATGCTGCACCGCCACGAGGGGCAGCGCTTTGGCCATCGTCAGGGCGGCCCAGGAATTGCCGCGCGCCCAGAAAATCGAAGACATGTGATTTTGCGCGATGTTGTCCCAGCCGTGGTAATACAAATTCGTTACGGGATCCTGCAGGAAATGCTCGTGCCCGTGATACTGCTTCAGGCCGTCCTCCAAATAATCTTCCCGGTCCAGCGAATGGCCCATGCGCACGAGGAAATAACCCGCCATCATCATCGTATCGACCCACGCCTGCTCGGGAAAGTTGTACGTCTCGGAATTGACCGTGTGCTGGAAGATGCCGTCCGCGAACCGGACCGCGTCATGCTTTAAGTATTCGGCCATTTGGACGGCAACGTCCAAATACTTCTTGTCGTCCGTCGCTTTGTACAGCGAAAGGAGACAGTGGCCGATCGACACGCCGTTCACCGACAGCTTCGGCAGGCCGTCCTCCAGCTTCTCGTCCACCCATTCCCTGAGCCATTCGATATACCGCTCGTTGCCCGTCGCCTCATAAGCTTCCGCTACGCCGAAGAACGCCACGCCTCCCGGCCAATCCCAACCGAAATCCATTCTAAACGTACGGTCCACGACCCGGTCGATGACGTCGCGGATCTGATTTTCGTCATATTGCAGCTGCGGCATATCCATCTTCCTCTCTCCTGGTTCTAATTATTTGAGACCGCTGGTGCTAATCCCTTCCACGATGTACTTCTGGAACGCGAAGAAGATGCCGAGTACGGGAAGCAAGCTGACGATCGACATCGCGAACATCGCGCCCCAGTTCGATACCGTATCGCTGTCCAGGAACATCTTGAGCCCCATCGATACCGGATACAGACTTGGCCGGTTCAGGTAAAGTACCGGTCCGAGCAGGTCCTCCCAGCGCCAGTAGAACGAGAAGATCGCGGCCGTCGCCAGAGCCGGCACCACGAGCGGCAAGATGATGCGGAAAAACAGCCGGAACTTGCCGCAGCCGTCGATCGTCGCCGCCTCGTCCAGCTCGCTCGGAATCGTCCGGATGAACTGGATGAGCAAGAAGATGAAGAACGGAATGCCGAAATATTGCGGAATGACGATCGGCTTGATCGAATTGAGCCAGTCCAGCTTCGCGAATAAAATGTACTGCGGGACGAGGACGACGTCATGCGGCAGCATAAGCGTCACCATCATGATGCCGAACCAGAACGCCTTGCCCGTAAAATTCAGTCTAGCGAACCCGAAGGCGATAAAGGCCGAAGACAGCACGGCGCCGATCGTTGACAACACGACGATTTCCAGCGAGTTCATCATAAAGGTGCCGAACGATTGGCCGGCGATGCCGATCCAGCCGGTTTTGTAGTTTTCCCAAATCCACGGCTGCGGAATGAGCGAGTCCGCCGTGGCGAAGATCAGATTGCTTTGCTTGAACGAGCTCATGAGCAGCCACAGCACGGGGTAGATCATGGCGAGCGCGAGCAGCGAGACGAAAACGTGGTATGCCGGCCACTTCAGCTTTTTCAAGATCATGATCAATGGCCTCCTTTCGACTCGTAATGCACCCATTTCTTCGATGTCCAGAACAAAATGCCGGTCAGAATGGCGATGATGATAAGCATGACCCACGCCATGGCGGACGCGTAGCCCATATCAAAGTAAACGAACGCTTGACGGAACAGGTAAAGCGAATACAGAAGCGTGCCGTCGAGGGGACCGCCTTCTCCTTTGGAAATAATGTAGGCCGGCACGAACGTCATGAACGCGCCGATCGTCTGCATGATTGTGTTGAACAAAATGATCGGACTCAGCATCGGCAGCGTCATTTTGAAAAACCGGACGACCGGACCCGCGCCGTCCACATTCGCCGCTTCGTACAGCTCTGGCGGAATATTCTTTAGGCCGGCAAGAAAAATAAGCATGGAGGAACCGAACTGCCATACCGACAGCGTGATCAACATCCAGAGAGCAGCTGCCGGTTCCGCGAACCATCTGACGCTATCTAAACCGAGCGTGTTCAGGAAGTGGTTGATGACCCCTTCGTCGCCGTACAGGTTGCGCCACATGATCGATACCGCGACGCTTCCGCCGATGATGGAAGGAAGGTAGTAAACCGTCCGATATAACCCGATTGCTTTCGAGGCCGTGTTCAAGAGCATGGCGATAAACAAAGCGAACGCGAGCCGCAGCGGCACGCCGATAAAGACGTACAGGAACGTAACCCGAAGCGATGTCCAAAACTTCGTGTCGTCCGTGAACATCGAGGAATAATTCTCAAGGCCGATATAAGACGGCGTGGACAGCAAATCGTAATCCGTAACCGAGAAGTAGAGCGATGCGACTGCGGGAATTAACGTGAACAATAAAAATCCGATGACGAACGGTCCGATGAACGTGTAGCCGATGAGGTTATTTTTGAATGAGAGCGATTTCATCTTAATCCAACTCCTATGCGCCAGCTAACGCGCCAAGTATGAAAGCGCGATGGCCGATCTTGCGACCGGCCACCGCGCAGCTCGGTTGAGGTTACCCGTTTTTCTTCAGAATGGCGGTTGCTTCTTCTCTAAATTTCTTAGCGGCTTCTTCAGGCGTAATTTTGTCGTAGTTCATTTGCTCGGCCAGGCTGGTAAGCGATTTGAACACTTCCGCGGAGCCGATCGGATCCGGAGGATCCATCGGCGAGCTGTTCGATTCCGCCCATGCCACATAGTCGTATACTTGCACCTGCGCTTCGGTGGAAACTTCCTTCAGCGCTTCTTTGACCTTCGCGGATACCGGCACGCCGCGGTCGCCTAGGATCAATTTGTTCGCTTCGATGTCGTTCACGAAGAAGTTGATGAATTTAGCCGCTTCTTCCTTCGCCTTCGAATTTTCGGAGATGGAGAAGAACATGCTCGGCTTCAGGAACAAGCCTTTTTCCATATTCGGTCCCATCATCGGCGCGATCGCAAGCGGACGGTTCGCTACTTGCTGCAGGCCGACGTATTGGTTCGACCATTGCCATACCCCGATGCCCTGGTTCAGCACGAGATGACTGTCTTCCGCGCCTTTGATTTGCGCCAGCACGTCCGGCGAAGGAACCGCGCCGTCGATGACGAGTTTAGCCAGCATGCCGAAGAAATCGACGAACAGTTGGTCGTCCTCGTAGCCAAGTCCGGTGCCTTCCGCGTTGAACAACGTTTTGTCCATCGTGCGGAGGTAGTAGCCGAAGAATACTTCCGGGCGCATGCCGTTGTCGAAGTACAGGTCGGCTTCCTTCGCTTTGCCCGCCCACGCGACGTAATCGTCCCAAGTGAAGCTTTCCGGAATCGAATCGATGCCCGCTTTTTTCAGCAGCGCCGGATCGTAGTTGAATCCGAGCGCGTTGACGCCGAGATTCATGCCGTACAGCTTGTCGCCCAGCTTGCCGCCGTCGATCGCGTTCTGCGAAATGTCGGTGACGTCGATCTCTTTGCCCAGGAACGGCGTCAAATCCGCCAGCTGGTTGCGTCCCGCGTATTGCGAGTAGTTTTGCGTGTCGATCTGGATAATGTCCGGAAGCTCGTTGGCGGCCGCCTGCGGCGCCAGCTTCTTCCAATAATCGTCATAGTTCGCGTATTCCATTTCGATCGTGACATGCGGATTTTTTTCCTTATACATCTCGATGACCTTCATCGTGTAATCGTGGCGCGGCTGTCCGCCCCACCAGGCGATCCGAAGGGTGACCGGCTTCGCTTCGCCCGATCCGTCCGCAGTCTCCGTCCCCGAATTCGTTCCGTTTGCGCTATTTCCGGAATTTTCCGCATTCCCGCCGCAAGCGCTTACGAGAACGAGAGCGAAAGCCATCAGCAGCAAAAGCATTTTGTTCCTTGCTTTCATCGTGTTACGCCCCTTCCAAACTCTTGAGTTGTTGTTGACATGCTTTATTATAGGACCTATGTCGAATTGTCGGAATTTAAAAAACCGCTTTCTTTGTTAAAAAAACAGAGGTCGCCGTCAAGGCGACCTCTTGTATTCGGACGGCGTAAAGCCCGTATATTTCTTGAACACCTGGCTGAAATATTGCGGATTGTCGCCGAAGCCGAGCTGCTCCGCGAGCTCGAACACTTTGACGTCGCCGGTTTTCTCGATCTCCTCCATCGCCTTCTCGATCCGCAGCTTGACGACGTAATTCGAAAATTTGTCGCCCGTCTCCTTCTTGAACAGTTTGCCTAAATAATCGGCGTTCATGTATAGAATCTCGGTTGCGACCCACCCGAGCGACAGGTCCGGATTGCCGAGCTGCTCCTCAACGACCTGCTGCATTTTAAGGATAATGGACGAGTGCTTCCGGGTCAGCAACCGGTAATTGTTCAGACAGATTTGCTCCGCGTTGTCCGTAATGAATTGCTCGATCGCCCGAAGCGTCTGGAATTGGTCGAAGCTCGCGATTTTTTGCAAATAGTCGTTGATCTCCTCCGGACTTCCTTGGCGCACGATCGAAACATATAGCGGAATGACGTACGATTTCGAAAGATGCGTATCGAGCCGGCTGTCGGCCAGCTGCGAGAAGTACGCCTGGAGCTCGTCCCGCACGAATGCCCAATCCCCCGACTTGACGTGCATGCATAGCGGCTCCTCGTCATAGAGGAAAGTCCCCGGCGCCGATTCGTCGTCGCGGCCGATGTCCTTCTTCGTTATAATGCTGCCTTCGCCCAAATAAAACTGGTAGTTCAAGCATTCGAGCGTCTCGCGGTACATGCTGCGCGCCTCGACGATCGGGCCCGGATCGCTGACGGCCGCCGTCGCATCCATTTTGTAATAAGCCGCGAACGTCCGTTTGATTTCAGACAGATTGGCAAATAGCGCATCCGATTCCCCATCCGCCTTGATCAACAGTAGCACGTGCTTGCCGATCGTCGTGCTAAGAAGCACCGTCGACTTGCCGAGCACGTCCTCGGCGATGTTTTTGATCGCGAACATATGCTCGAATTCGAACTTGCCTTCAAGCTGAAAGAGCAGCAGCCGCACGCTGTCGTTCTCGACCGTCATCCGGAACATTTGGCGGTAATCGTCCCAATCCCGCTGGCCGTACGTCTTGTTGGTGACGAGCTCCTTCAGGAACTGCTCCTTCGCGTGGGGCAGCACCTTCGTTAATTCCTTCTGAATGTTCGCCATGAAATTTTCCTGCGACTGCAGCTTCTCCAGATCGAGGATGATCTCGGCCAACGCCTGCGTAATCGTGTTCTCGTTGCAGGGTTTCAGCAAATAATGCTTTACGCCGAACTGCATCGCCGTGCGCGCGTAATCGAACTCGCTGAAGCCGGACAATAGGATGAAGGCAATATGCGGAAACCGTTCATTTACCTTCTCGACGAGCTGCAGACCGTTCATCCCGGGCATTTTAATATCGGAAATGACGATGTCCGGCATATGGGTTTCGATAAAGGACAACGCTTCGAGCCCGTTGCGGGCCGTGCCGATCAATTCTGTCCGATGCGCCTCCCAGTCAACCGTGCGCGAAATGCCTTCGACGATGATCCGCTCGTCGTCCACCAGCAGTACTTTATACATTCGAATCCCTCGTTTCATACGGAAGCATCAAGATCACCTTCGTCCCTTCGTTCGGCGCGCTTTCGACGGATAAGCCGTAGGCTTCGCCGTACAGCAGCTTGATGCGGTCCTCGATATTTTTCAGTCCCAGACCCGAGCCCTTCGGCTTCACTTGCCCGCTCAGCAGCTGCTCCAGAAACGGCTTCTCCATTCCCGGACCGTTATCCTCGACCGATATGCATACCATATCGTCCATGACATAGGCGCGAATTTGGATCGTGCAGGCTTCGATCATTTGCTCGAGTCCGTAATTAATCGCATTCTCGACAAGCGGCTGCAAAGACAGCTTCGGAATGCGGGCAGACAGCAATTTGTCCGGCACATTGACATGAAAGTCGAGCCTTTCCTCGAACCGGTATTTTTGGATCGTGACGTAATGATTCACGATTTCCAGCTCCTTGGACAGCGGAATGAGCGGCTCTTTCAAATTGAGAGACGTCCGGAGCAGAGAGCCGAGCGCTTCGACCATTTGGGAAATATGCGTCTGGTTGCTCAGCTTCGCCGACCAGTTGATGGATTCCAGCGTGTTGTACAAAAAATGAGGGTTGATTTGGGCCTGCAGCGCTTTGAATTCCGTATCGCGAATCGTGAGCTGCTTGATGTAATTCTCGTGGATCAAGTCATTGATCCGCTCCACCATGATCCGGAAATTGCGGTGCATCTGCCCCGCCTCGTCCATCGCGAGCGCCCGGCCGTTCGGTTCGTCCGCGTACTCGAAATGGCCGAGCTGTACCCGCCTCATCTTCGCGTTCAGCCTCTCGATCGGCTCGGTAATGCCGTTCGCGAAGCCGACGGCGACTAATAGAATGGCGATGAACAGCACGATAAAAATAATGATGATCGTATTCTTCACCTTGACGACCCGCTCGAAAATGCTGTCGAACGGAATAAGCGTATAATAGGTCCACTCCGTGTTGGAGGAGGCGACGTACGTGACGAAATATTTTTTGCCGCCTGTCTGAATGACCTTGTAGCCCTCTCTTCCGGACAGCCCGGTCAGCCGATCGATCGGAAATTCCGACGCTTCCGGGTAGACCGCTTCGTTGTTCTTCATAATGATAAGTCTGGCGTCGTTGCTGTTGATGCCTTTGGCGAAATCGGCGAACACCTTGTTCATGTCGATGCGCAGCGCCAACGTTCCGATGTAATCCAGGTTCAGCTGCTGAAACGAACGCACCTCGCGGGCCGCGATCAACGATTTGTCGTTCCCGGCGGGCGCGATCCACGTATTGCCGCCAAGGTTGACCGCCGTGCTTTCCTTGAACCGGGCTAACCGGTCCTTGCCGACGGTAATGGAATTGGCCCCGACCGCGTACTCGTTGTCGTACACGTCGTAGAGCTGCGCGGAGAGCACGTATTTATCAAGCGCCCCGAGGTCGACCATCCTCTCCCGGACCGTCGTGCGCGCCTCGTAGTCGTCGTAATCGGTTTGGCCGCTTTTGATCGACCGCAAATAATGCTGGATCGTCGGATCGGTCGCGAGCCGGAAGGTCAGCTTCTCCATTTTGTTCAGTTCGTTCTCGATGTTCAGCGTCGACAGCCGCAGCGCTTTGGCCGATTGCTCATAAATTTCCTGATCGTAGAAATCGAAGGCGTAGCGCTGTACGACGATGCCGAGCACGGCTACGACGAGCATGATCACCGAAATAAGCACGAACATTTTATGTTTGATGCGCAAATTCATATAAAGCGCTTTCAGACGGGCCATGCGAGTCGCCTCCTTTCCGCATTAACGCTAAATCGCCGTTCGATGAAAAATCGCCGTTCGCCGGGTAGAAGAAAAGAGCGTCCCGCTTAGGAGACCGCTCTTTATTTTTTTTGAAGGTGCAATGTAATTTCTTCGCGGTTATGGAACAGCTGCTTCGCCTTCCCGAGCACGAACGCGGTCGACAGCCGGGAGATGACGTCCCGGATCGTCTGAAGCGGCTTGCGATGCATCAGCTTGACGGTTATGACGGCCGTCGCTCCCTTCGCGAGCGCCGGCTCCAGATCGAGAACGAGCCTGCACATTTGCATCGGACTCCAGCTCATGTCGCATACGAGCAAATCGAACGCTCCGGCATCGAACTTGACATCCGAAGCGTTCCGCTTCACGTAGGTCAGCGTCGGGTATTCCAGCAAGGACGGATGCAGCTCCGCCGGGTCGACGGCCGTTACGCGTAGGCCGCGCTCCAGCAGGAGCGACGTCCAACCACCCGGCGCGGCGCCGACGTCGAGCGCGTTGCGATGCTTCGCGTAATTTAAGCCGAACGCCCGCTCCGCCTCCAGCAGCTTGAACTTGGCGCGGGATACTTGCCCTTCCTCGCGCTGGAAGCGAACGGCGCCGCCCGGCCAGTCCGACAGCATGTCCTGCGGCGTGCCGAAGCCGGCGTATAGCTGGCTATCCGCGGCGTAGATCGCGATGATCATATCCGGCTGCTGCACGGCCGGCTCCGCGTCGATTTCTTCCAGCACGGCATCCAGAATCGCCTTCGTATCGGCCGCCGAATACACGTAGACCGTCTTCGGCGTGCGCCGGATATGCACCGCCGTCCGCTTGTTCTCCAAAGCAAGAACGGCATTGCGCACCATGGACGACAACCGCTCCAGATCGTCGGCGTTTCCTTCGATCTCGAGCGTCCGGTCGACCGGCTGAATGTGCCGCAGGAAGATCGGCTCCTGCTGGCGGATCGCCTGCAGCGTCTCGTTCCGATCGAGCGGACTGTTCATCATGAACACTTCCCCCGCCGCCAGCTGCGTGAAGGTCGCGCCGTCGATTAGTCGACGCAGCTCCTCGATCGCGTACGGGGCATAACCTTGATTCGCCGTTCCGATCCATTGGCTCAATGACTTTTCCTCTTTCGTAATTATTTCGATCCCTCCCAAACCGAAACCCTTCGATCCCTCCCAAACCCTCCCTTCCAAGGGAGGGCCCCAAGGACTGCGTCCTCTGGACACCTGCAATTGAATGAACATGAGAGCCACAGAGACGGATGTGAGCAGATTTGTACTAGGACCGCTTTCGTCCCTTCGGGACACGCTTTCAGTTGGTGCGCTAGTGCAACCTTGTATAGATCATGAGTAACGTATGTGCCCAAGAGATGGGTGTTAGCAGATTTGAGCTAGGACCGCTTCGGTCCCTTTCGGGACACGCTTCCAGGTGGGGCACTCGTGCAACCTTGTATAGATCATGAGTAACGTATGTGCCCAAGAGATGGGTGTTAGCAGATTTGAGCTAGGACCGCTTCCGTCCCTTTCGGGACACGCTTCCAGGTGGTGCGCAAGTGCAACAACAGCTTTACTTTATGATCGTACAAATCCTGAGCGCGTGTACAGGTGCAGTTAATGGAAATCCGCCGATTCGTCCGCCCTGCAGCCTTTCATCCGGGTCGACAACGACGAAGGACAAAGGGCTTGTCCAATCCGTATGAAGCGCTCTAGGACTCCTCCCTTGAAGGGAGAAGTCCGTCTGGTCACTCTTGTTAAGGCGTCTCCGAAATTTGGCGGATAAGCGACTCCGGCATCGGGCCGTTGTGGAGCTTGATATGGGACGGCGCGCTCGTCGAGAGCGTATGGTACATTTGCATGCGGCCGGCCGCGCTGGACGTATGCAAATAAATCTCCTCCGGATATCGGCCGGTTTCCACGATGTGACGTACCACTTCATAGCCGGTAGGCTGCGCCCAGCCCAGGTCGTAATCCAGCGACAAAATGCCGACCGCTTCGAGATCGAGCAGCTGCTTGCACTCCTCCGCATTTAAGGCCGGGACGAAGCCTTTCGGACATGGGCGATAATCGTCTAAGTATACATGAATCATGAATGAAGCCTCCATTCTAATAATGGATGACATGCTCGCTTATTCATTGATTGGTTTGGAAGCCCGGGCTGAAATAGGCCTTGCGCCCCGATACGTCGACGGTCTCGATCGCGCTGCCGGTCTGTCCGCACGGCTCCCCTTCCCGATCGAACACCTTCAAGTGCCGGCTGTAGCCGCCGGTCAACTCGTCTCCCTCGCTGAACGGATGAACGCCTGCGCCGCCGTATGAAATCGCTTCCTTTAATATTTTATGCATCGATTGATACAGTCGTTCCCAGGCATCCTGTCCAAGCGACGGAATTTTCGCGTCGGGGCGAATCGCCGCGTCATGGCAAATCTCGTCCGAATAGACGGTGCCGATTCCCGTAATGACGGTTTGATCCATAAGCGCGGATTTGATGGCGCCGCGTTTCTTGGCGAAGCGCGCGATAAACTTCTCGAGCGTCAGCCGTTTATCGAACGGATCCGGTCCTAAAGCGCCGAGCCGCTCCTCAACCTCCTTCACGGACAGCAGCTGCAAATCGCCGGTCTTCAGTCCGACGAGGTACAGGATGCGATCGCCGAAACGAATCTTCGCCGACGCCGTTCGGCCCGGCTTGTCCTCTTCGGATCCCGCGTACAAATAAGCGCCGTGGGATAACTGGACAAGCAGACGCTTGCCGTTGTCCAAATGAAAAACCAAATGCTTGCCGCGTCGTTCGACGAACCATAGCGCCTTCAAAGCGATGTCGCGTTCCAGCTGATCGGTGCCCGTCTGCGACACTTTTTCTTTCAACACTTCGATACCGGTTATTTGAGCTCCGGCGAATTGCTCCGCTAGCTTAGCCCGGTATACGTCCAATTCCGGCAGTTCCTGCATGAAAGCTCTCTTCCTTCCTATGCCTTTCGGTATTTCGGTTTGTCAGTTCGCTCGATGTTCGGCAATATACGCGAGAAGCTCGCCGAGATCCTTGCACACGACATCCGGCCTGCAGCCAGCCTGAAGAGCGTAGTCATCGATGTTTTGTTCGGTGGTAAGGCCGGTCAGGACCAGCAGCGTGCCGCAGCCCGCCGCTTTGCCGAAGGCGATGTCGGTCGCGAGGTTGTCCCCGATTACCCAGGTTTCTTCCGCCGTTAGCCCGATGCTCCTCAAAGAATAGTCCATCAAAATCGAGGACGGCTTGCCGATTAGCGTAGGCTCCTTGCCCCCTGCCGCCCTCAGCATCGCGCCGATCGATCCCGCTCCCGGAATAAGCCCGTCGCCGGAAGGCAGCAGCAAATCGGGATTCGTCAAGACGAACTCGGCGCCTTCATGAATAAATCTTACCGCTTTCGCCAGCCGTTCATACGTAAGCGAGCGGTCGATGCCCTGCAGCACGAAATCCGGCCGTTCCTCCGTAAGCCGCAATCCCGCTTCCTGGGCCGCACTCCTCAGCCCGGCCTCGCCGACGACAAAAACGGAGGCTCCTGGCTTCATACCCGCGATATGCTTCGCGGCCGCGTGCGCCGAGGTGCACACTTCCGCCGCCTCCGCCGGAATTCCCATATTTCTAAGCCGTTCGGCTACGTCTTCGGGCGATGCCGACGAATTGTTCGTCACGAACCGATACGGCAGCGACGAGTCGCGCATGTACGCGATCAACGTATCCGCCCCGTCGATCCGATGATGGCCATGATATAAGGTGCCGTCCAAATCGATTAAAAATCCGCGCATTTTTGGACTTATGCCGGTCATAGAAGTTCCTCCCCCAAAAAAGTCGCCGGTTCGGCCCTGCGCGCCGTTGCCGCCTCCGCTTTCCGGCGCAGCCGCGCGATCCGATTCCGCAAAGCCTCGAGCTCCGCGCGTTTCTTCGCGTCTCGCCGGACGAGCATCGCCTGATTCGTCGCATGCTCGAAGGCCGCATCCGCATAGCCGAGAGCGGAATCGAAATCTTTGAGCTTGTGCTCGTAATACATGGCCAGTTCGATGTTCGCTTCCATAGCGGCCGCGCCATAATTCGACAACGCTCTTAAAACAGTCTTCTGCCACAATAACACAGCGCGTGCCCAATTTCCAGCCTTCTTATCGCGCGCGGCAAGCATTAGCAGCGTGGCCGGATTCGCTTCCTCCGTCCGCGCGGCCAGCTCGAATAATTGCTCGGGCAGCGCCGGAATGCCCATCTTCTCCAGCCAAAGTCCGGTACGGACCAACTCCTCGGGCTCCTTCGGAAGCGGAATGAACGGCTGGAAACGGCCGTTCAGCAAATGCCCGAACCGAATCGCGAGCGCGGCAAGCGACAGCATGTCGATTTCGTTATGGCGAAATACGCCAGCAAGCGGCGAGGGGTCGCCGTCCGCCAAAAACTGAAAATAGAGCTGCGGGGCAAGCGAGCCCGGCACGTCGTCTTCCCGATGAATGCCCAGCCGCTCTTCTTCCACGTAGCTCAGCTTGCACGAAGCGAGCGTATTGCGCCATACCGAACGCGCCGGATGCAGAAAATCGAGATGCCTCGGCTCCCATACGTTCCGGCCCAAGCCGTTCATTATAAACCGGCTTTGCACGAGCGGCCAGTCGAACGTCTTGCCGTTATACGTAGCGAGATACGTAAACTTGGGCAGCTTCTCCGCCAAATAAGCGAGCATCGCCCTCTCTTCCGCCGGATGGCGGATCAAGGCTTGCTCGATCGTAAAGCGTCCTTGCGCCTCGTAGGCAATGCCGAGCATGAACGGCACGTTGCCCGTTCCGACGCCAAGACCCGTCGTCTCCAGGTCGAGGAAGAGCACCTGCTCCGCGGACGCGTTCGCGCCGGGATGGAAGGCGGACAAGCCCGGTGCCGCTTGGCGAAGCTCCTCAATCGCATGCAGCCCGTGCCGGTAGTCGGCCGGATAGTCGACCTTGCGCAGCAGGAAGCTGCCGGCATCGTTCGTAAGCAGCTTCACGCCGATTCGGTCCCAAACCGGCGATAGGCCGTCATCCGACGAATCGGCTGCGCGGCGATCCGTTTCCTCGGAATCGATAGCAGCCGAAGCTGAGGCCGGCTCCTCCGTTTTCCGGTCGGCCGGCGCCTCGGAGGAATGGCCGCGCAGCCGCATCATGCGATCCTTTAATCCGCTCATAGGGCCCCCAATAGTTCTACGCTTTTTTGTTTGGCGTCGATGCCCTCGATTTCCGTGCCGATACAGGAAGGGCATCCGTCCTCGCAAGCGCATTTCCGGATCAGGTTTCTTGCGGCCGTCTTGATTTCGTCAAACCGCTTATAGACGTCTTCGGCAAGACCGATGCCGCCCGGATAATGATCGTAAATAAAAATCGTCGGCAGCTGCGTATGCTCCGCCCTAATTTGCGATACGACGTGAATGTCGCTCCGGTCGCACATGACGTGAATCGGCACGATATGCCTGAGGACGTTGGATATGCCCATCAGCAGCTGCTCCAGCGTCTTCGTGCCGAGCGACGGATCCGGTTCCGTCAGCTCGACCCAAGCGGCGCTCGTATGCAGCTCTTCCTCGGGAAGGCTGATCGGCCCGTAGCCGATGTTTTCGAACGTGGTCAGCTTGATTTTTTTGAATATCGTCGGCATCGCGTTCACGACGACGTCGCCGTAATGAACGGTGGAAGCGCGCCTCGTCTCCGTCCGGTCGATTTCCAGCACTTTCAGCTTCACCGCCAAATTCGCGTCCGTATAATATTCGACGTCGACCTCCCTCACGTATGCCTTCTTATGGTCCCAATCGAGCTTCTCCACCTGGTACTGCACGCCCTCGTGCAAGTAAATGGCTTCGTCGTGCAGCAGGGTCATGGCGCTGAACCGGTCCATCTCCCCGATGATCTTCACGCTGGCGACGTTCGACTGGTCGACGATGACGACGTTTTCCTGCGCGGCGGATCTAAGGCTGACCTCGCTTGCCGGAAAGGACTGATTCGCCCAGTAATACGTGTCGCCGGCATAATGGAGAACCCGCTCTTCCACCAGGTACTCGAGCAGCTCCTCGATTTCGAGCGGTCCGAATTCCTCCCCTTTCTTGAAAGGAAGCTCGTAGGACGCGCAGCGCAAATGATCGACGAGAATGAGCAAATTTTCCGGATTGATTCTCGCGGACTCCGGAGACCGGTCGAAGAAATATTCGGGATTGTGCACGATATACTGGTCGATCGGCGTATTGCTCGCAACCATCAGCACCAGCGCTTCCCCGTGCCGCCGACCGGCCCTTCCCGCCTGCTGCCATGTGCTCGCCACGCTTCCCGGATACCCCGTCATGACGCATACCTGCAGCTGTCCGATGTCAACGCCCAGCTCCAACGCGTTCGTGCTGACGACGCCGAGAATGTCCCCGTTGCGCAAGCCTCTTTCGATCTCGCGGCGCTGATTCGGCAAATAACCGCCCCGATAACCTCTAATCGATTTCGCACCGATTTCGTTTTTGACGAGCTCCTGGATGTGGCTTAGGATGATTTCCACGCGCACCCGGCTGCGGGCGAAGATGATCGTCTGGATTTTGTTCGCGAGAAATTGCTTGGCGAGCTGGTTCACCTCGACCGTCGCGCTCTTCCGGATGTTGAGCGGCTTGTTGACGATCGGCGGATTGTAGAAGACGAAATGCTTCCTTCCCCTCGGCGCGCCGTTGTCGTCGATGAGCCTCATCGGTTTGCCGGTTAATTGCTCGGCCAGCTCCTTCGGGTTGGCGATCGTCGCGGACGTGCAAATGAATACGGGGTCGCTGCCGTAAAATTTGCAAATCCGCTTCAGACGCCGTACCACGTTTGCCACGTGGCTGCCGAAGACGCCCCGGTATGTATGCAGCTCGTCGATGACGATATATTTCAAATTGCTGAATAGGCTGATCCATTTCGTATGGTGAGGAAGGATGGCGGAATGCAGCATGTCGGGATTCGTAATGACGATATGCCCCGCGCTTCGGACGAGCTGCCGAATGGCCGGCGACGTGTCGCCGTCGTATGTAAAGCTCTTGATGTCGATCCCCATCTCGGCAATGATCTCGTTCAACTCGCTCTTCTGGTCCTGCGCGAGCGCCTTCGTCGGGAACAAATAAAGCGCGCGGCTGCCATCGTCCTCGGCTATCGCCTGCAGGACGGGCAGATTGTAGCAAAGCGTCTTGCCCGACGCGGTCGGCGTGACGGCAACGACGTTCTCGCCTTTGCGGACGGTGTCGTAGGCCGTGGCCTGATGCGTATAGAGCCGCTCGATGCCGCGCCTTGCCAACGCCGCTTGTATTCTTGGATCCGCGCTCTCCGGCATCGGCCGCGTCTTGGCCTCCACCGGCTCGACTTCGTGCCAATTGATTATGTTTTCGTTCGTTCTCAACTGTTCGATGATTTCGGGTAAACTTTTCTTTTTCAGCATGATCGCACACCTCTACCCTCATTTTACAGAATACATGTTCGGTCCGCAATTTTAATTTTCCGGAAATAAGAGGCGATTCGCCGGTTGACAATCGCTTCGGAGTAAGCTATTTTTGATTTAAGTTAAACATTTAGATAATTTTCTAAATATCGAAGAGAACGCGGCACAGCCGGAAAGGAAGTCTGCTATGTCGATCAACTTGGCCTTTAAAGCGTTGTCCGACCCGACAAGGCGCAAAATTCTCGATCTGCTGCGCGACCGCGACATGACGGCCGGAGAAATTGCGGATCACTTTCAAATGACGAAGCCGAGCATCTCGCATCATCTGAGCCTGCTGAAGCAAGCGGAGCTCGTATGGGACGAGAGGCAAGGACAGCACATTTATTACTCGCTCAATACGACCGTCTTCCATGACCTGATGAAATGGATGTTATCCTTTCAGCAGAACAAAAACCGAAAGGAATGATTCGCCATGAAAAAAAGCCTGATTTCTTTGTTGATCGTTGCCGCCGCTCTTATCGCAAGCGCCTTGACGTACGCCGACATGCCCGATCGGCTTCCGATTCATTGGAACGCGGCAGGCGAGATCGACCGGTTCACCTCCAAGGCGTTCGCCCTGTTTTTCCTGCCCGGACTAATGGCGCTCCTTATCGCGATGTTCCGCGTCATACCGCTTCTCGATGCGAAGAAGCAAAATTACGAGAAGTTCGAATCCAGCATTCGGATCTTAGAGAACGTCGTGCTCCTCGGCTTGCTCGTCTTTCATGGCATAACGATCGGTTACGGATACGGAATGGAGATCAACGTTTCCATGATCGTGCCGCCGGTCATCGGGATCATTTTCGTCGCGCTCGGGAACTATATGCCCCGCTTCCAGCCGAACAGCCATGTCGGCATTAAGACCGCGAGCACGCTCGGCAACGAAACCGTTTGGAGAAAAACGCACCAGGCCACGGCCAAGTTTTACGTCATCGGCGGCCTGCTTATGATCCTGACCGCATTCGTGCCGGCACCGTTTCAAAGCGTCGCCTTCCTTTGCATCATCGTCGGCGTTGCCCTCTCCACGATATTCGTCTCCATGCGTTACACGAAGAAACGGTTCTAATTTTTCGAAAAAAAGACGGCTGACCATGCGCCTCGTCGCACGATTGGCCGTCTGTCGTATGCGGTTTATTCCAGCTGCAGTTCCGAATCCTCGCTTATGATCGTGCCGTTATTCCTTCCTTCGCAAATTTGCTTCATCGATCCGGGCCGGTCGAAATTAAAGACGTGAATCGGCAACTGATAGTCCCGTGCCAATATAAACGCCGACTGATCCATCACCTTCAAGTTTTGCCCCAGAACGTCGTTATAGTGCATCGACTTGTACTTCCGGGCAGAGCGATCCTGCTTCGGATCGGCGCTCAGAACGCCGTCGACGCCCTGCTTCGCGACGAGCAGCGCATCGCAGTTCACTTCGATCGCGCGCTGCACGGACGGATAATCCGTCGTGACGTATGGCTGCCCGTTCCCCCCGGCAAAGATGACGATATAGCCTTTCTCCAAATGATGGACCGCCCGCAGCCGGATATACGGCTCGGCGACCGACGTAACGGGGAGCGCCGTCATCACTCTTACTTCCTTCGCCGTTTTCGCCTTAAGCACGCCCCTGAGCATTAGACTGTTAATAACCGTCGCGAGCGTGCCGATATTATCGGCCTCCGCCCTCTCGATTCCCCAGCTCTCGGCCATATTGCCGCGAAAGATGTTCCCGCCGCCAATGACGACGGACACCTCGATGCCCATTTCCGTTACGGATAAAATTTCGCCCGCGATATGCTCCAGTCTGGCCGGGTCGAACCCGAATTCGCTGTCCCCCGCAACGGCGCCTCCGCTTAATTTAACGAGTACCCTCTTATACCTGAGCATGCGAAACACCTCCCCGAAAAAATAAAAGCACCGAAGCGGCATCGCTTCAGTGCATCCAATCGGCGGAAATAGGAAATTCGAGACCCATCCGGTTGTGCGGCTTGATGTTGAATTTCATACCCCCACCTCTTTCCTTCGTATGTTCTATCATAATTTATCACTGAAGCCGCCGCCGCGCAACCGTGTACGTTTGATTTTGTGGTAAAATTTATGAGTCGAAGGCGATTTATTTTCTATTCTTCCAGTCCGGAGGGGGACAATTTACGTGGATAAAATCAACACCGTTCTGATAAAAAGTTACGGTATTCACCCGAGCGGCGTAACGCCGCAGCAAGGCGGCTGGGCGGCGCTGGCCTACCGCGTGCAGAAGGGCGAGCGGGCCTATTTCTTGAAAAAGTACGAAAAAAGCCGGGCCTCCACGCCCAAATGGACGGCGCTGATCGACCGCTATGCGCCTATTCTCGTTTGGCTCGATCGGAACAGCGGGTTGAACGGAAAAATTCCAGTTCCGTTGTTAACGGTGAACGGGCGCTATAAATGCGAAGACGATGAAGGGATATACATGCTGTACGACTATATCGAAGGAACAACGATCGGCGCGGACGCCTTGACCGGCCTTCAAGCCGTCCGGTTCGCGGAAATCGTGGCGGAGCTCCATTCCTTCGGCGACTCCTTCCCGCTTGATACGGAGGCTATAAAGGAAGATTTCCGGGTTCCTTTTCTAGAGCGACTTAAGGATGCGCTGCGAGGCAATGGAGCGACGTTGCCGCCGGCAATCCGGGATCGGCTGCTTCCGTTCTCCTCGCGATTGAACGCCTTGATTGCCGACATCGAACGGCTGTCGGCCCTTCTGCCGGACCGATCGCTGCCGATGGTGCTCTGCCATACGGATCTGCATCATTGGAACCTGATGAAGGCGGAAGACCGTCTCGTGTTGATCGACTGGGAAGGCTTGAAGCTCGCGCCCGCCGAAGCCGATATGATGTTTCTGACGGACAAGCCGTATTACGAATCGTTTATGTCCGCCTATTTGAGCGTCCGCCCCGGCTATTCCGCCAACGCCGAAGCGTTATCGTTCTATGAGGGCAGACGGAAATTGGAGGATATTTGGGAATTCATGGAGCAGCTCTTATTCGATCGCCAAGACGACCGGGACAGAGAGGCAACGCTGAAGCTGCTCGCGAAAGAACTCGAAAGCCTGGACGATTGATCGAACTTAAAGCAGCCCGAGGCGCTATCCTTAGCGAATCGGGCTGCTTTGAGCTCGATGTTATTCGCGGTTGACTTCCAGCATCATCAAGTCGACGGCGGCCGTGACCGGCTTGAATCGCTCGGCGGCTTCCGCTTCCAATCGAATCAAATCCTCGCTCCCGTACCGGCCGCTAAAATGCGTCATCACAAGCCGCTTCGCGCCCGCTGCCGCCGCGGCTTCGGCCGCTTCCGCCGTCGTGCTGTGGCCGAACTCATGCGCCTTCTCCTCCATCCCGCGCGCGAACGTCGCTTCGTGCACGAGCAGATCCGCGCCTTTGGCCAGCTTGACCACGTTCGCGCAAGGCTTCGTATCGCCGAGTATCGTCACGACTCGGCCCGGCTTCGCCTCCCCCGTCACATCCTCCGAACGGATAAGCGTGCCGTCTTCGAGGGCGACCGACTGCCCTTGCTTCAGCTTGCCGTATAAAGGTCCAGCCGTCAGCCCGAGCTCCTCCAGCTTATGGACGAGCAGCTTGCCGGGCTGCTCTCGTTCCGTCACGCGATAACCGTAGCAAGCGATCCGGTGCTCCAGCGCCCCCGCTTCGATCCGGACCGTTCCGTTGTCCCAAATCTCTCCTTCGGGTGCCGTCAATTCGTGGATATGCAGCTCGTAATCGAGCTGCGTGCCGCTGATCCCGAATACGGTATCGACGTAATGCTTCAGACCGGGAGGTCCGAACAGTCTGAGCGGCGTAATGCCGCCGTCGAAGGAACGGCTGCTGAGCAGGCCGGGCAGCCCGTACAGATGATCGCCGTGAAGATGCGTAACGAATACCGCCTCCAGCTTGCTCAGCTTCAGCGGCGTGCGGAGCAGCTGATGCTGGGTCGCCTCGCCGGCGTCGAACAGCCACCAATGGCAGCTCGGATCGGGCAGCTGAAGCGCGATGCCCGTCACGTTCCGATGTTTGCCCGGCCGGCCGGCGCCAGTCCCCAAAAACCATATTTTCATTACCCGATCACCTCGTTACTAGCATCTGTCTTGCCGGAGCCGATTATGAAACGAAGAGCCCTCTTAAGGCTCGGTATTCCGAACGCCGGAGGGCTCCGCTTCGCGCAAATCGTGCTCGTTTATACTTTCTCGACGTTGAAATACTGAGCTTCCGGATGCGCGAACACCATCGCGGATACGGACGCCTCCGGCTCCATCATGAACCCTTCGGTCAGCTCGACGCCGATATCCTCCGGCTTCATCAGGTCGAACAACGGCTCCTGATCCTCCAGATTCGGGCAGGCCGGATAGCCGAACGACACGCGGATACCCTGGTATCTCGCGCCGTGCCGCTGCTTCATCGTCATATCCGCCGGATCCGGGTAGCCGCATATGTCGCGCATCATATGATGCACGCGTTCGGCAAGGCCTTCCGCGACCTCAAGGGCGACCGACTGAAGGGCGTGCGACCTCAAATAATCGCCGCTGTCCTTCCAGCGGTTCGCAAGCTCGCGAATGCCTTGGCCGGCCGTTACGACGAGGAATCCGACGTAATCCATTATGCCGCTCTCGACCGGCTTCAGGAAGTCGGCGAGGCACAGGAACGGCTCCACGTGCTGGCGAGGGAAGGTGAACCGCTTGATTTCCTTCTCCTTGTCGTCCGGACTGTAAATAATGACATCGTTGCCGGACGACTGAGCAGGGAAGAAGCGGTACATGCCGTGCGCCTTGATATAGCCTTCTTCGCTGCCCTCACGCAATATTTCGTCGACGGTCGCCTTAAGCTGCACCGCCTTCTCGTTGTTCTCTTTGAGCAAGCTTTCGACGTTGCCCTTCAGGCCGAGATGATGCCCGAGCAGCATCTGCATATTGACGTAAGGAATAATATGCGGGAGCGGCACGTCGCGAAGGACGTGGCGGTCCAGATCCGGCGGCGCGAACACCGGGGCATCCGGCGAAATGTTCGAGCGGACGGCGCGGGTCAATTGCGGCAGCGGCTTCTTCTCGTCTTCGTCCGCTCCTCCCGACGCTTTGAAAGCGGCCATCTCTTCCTCATAACGCGAGCGATGCTCCGGATCCATCAGCTTGTTCGCGATATCGAGCCCGTCCATCGCGTCCTTCGCGTACAGGACGAGACCGTCGTATTCCGGACCGATTCTCGTTTTCGTAAATTTGCGCGTAAGCGCCGCCCCGCCGACGAGTATCGGAGCGTCGATGCCCGCCGTGCGCAAATCCTGCGCGGTGACGACCATTTGCTGCGCCGATTTGACGAGCAGCCCGGACAGACCGATCGCGTCCGCTTTTTCTTTCCGGTACGCCTCGATGAGCTGCTCCGGCGGCACCTTGATGCCGAGATTAATTATTTTGTAGCCGTTGTTCGACAAAATGATCTCGACGAGGTTTTTGCCGATGTCGTGCACGTCACCCTTGACCGTCGCCAAAATGATTTTGCCCTTCACGGACGATTCGTTCTTCTCCATGAATTGTTCCAAATGGCTGACGGAAGCCTTCATCACCTCGGCGCTCTGCAGCACCTCGGCCACGATCAGCTCGTTGTTGTTGAACAGCCGGCCGACTTCTTCCATGCCGCGCATGAGCGGACCGTTGATGACGTCCAGCGGCGCGTATTTTTTGAGCGCTTCGTCCAAATCGGGGATGAGCCCTTCCTTCGTTCCTTCCACGATATAGGAAGCGAGCCGCTCTTCCAGCGTCAAGTTCGACACTTTCTCTTTCTTCTCAACCTTCTTGTTCCGGAACGCGGCCACGAACGCGGCGAGCGTCTCGTCGGTCGTATTGTAAATGAGCTCCTCGGCCAGCTTGCGCTCTTCCTCCGGAATGGAGGCGTAACGCTCCAGCTTCTCCGTGTTCACGATGGCGTAGTCGAGCCCCGCCTTCGTCGCGTGATACAGGTATACCGAATTGAGCACCTCGCGGCCCGCGTCGGGGAGGCCGAACGAAATGTTGCTCAGGCCGAGGATCGTCTTCGCAAGCGGGAATTTCTCCTTGATCATCCGGATCCCTTCGAGCGTCTCGACGGCGGAGCCGATATACTGCGGATCGCCTGAGCCGATCGGGAACATGTTCGGGTCAAAAATGATGTCCTCCGGATTTAAGCCGTACTTATCGACCAACAGATTGTACGAGCGCTCCGCCACTTCCATCTTCGCTTCGCGGCTGACCGCTTGCCCGCGCTCGTCGATCAGGATCATGACGACGGCCGCGCCGTAGCGATGGATGAGCGGAATGATCTTCTCGAACTTCGTCTCCCCGTCCTCGAGATTGATCGAATTAATAATCGCTTTTCCCTGCGAATATTTGAGCCCGAGCTCAATAATATGGTCATAGGTGGAATCGAGCATGAGCGGCGCTTTGATCTTCTTGACGACCTGCGGCAGGAAATGATGCACCGCGTAAGCCTCGTCGATATCCGTGTCCTGCAGGTTAATGTCGATGACGTGCGCGCCGCCTTTTACCTGCGATCTGGCGATTTCCGACGCCTCGTCGAACTTCTCTTCCTTGATCAGCCGCTTGAACTTCCGCGACCCCGAGATGTTCGTCCGCTCCCCGATCATGATCGGGCGGTTATCCGGCTCGATGTACACCGTCTCAATGCCCGATACGGCGTTCGGGTGTTCGCCGAGCTTCGTGCGCGGCTTGTAGGCGGCCATCGTCTCCGCCATCACTCGGATATGGTCCGGCGTCGTCCCGCAGCAGCCGCCGGCGATGTTGAGCCAGCCTTGTTCCGCGAAAGCGGCCATCTTCTTCGCGAGCGATTCGGGCGATTCGTGGTAGTTCCCGTTCTCGTCGGGCAGGCCCGCGTTCGGATAGCAGCTGACCGCCGCCTTCGCGATTTCGCTGAGCGACCGGATATGGTCGCGCATGAATTCCGGACCCGTCGCGCAGTTAAGCCCGATCGAGATCGGCTTCAAATGCTCGAGCGAGATATAGAACGACTCGATGTTCTGCCCGGCGAGCGTCGTCCCCATCGGTTCGATCGTGCCGGAGATCATGATCGGCAGCTCGCGGCCGGTCGTCTCGAACGCCTTCCGGATGCCGATGCTGCCCGCTTTCACGTTGAGCGTATCCTGCGACGTTTCGAGCAGCAGGGCGTCGACTTCGCCTTCGATCAAGGCAATCGCCTGTTCATAATAGCTGTCCACCAGCTCGTCGAACGTCACGCCTCCGGTAACCGACAGCGTCTTGGTCGTCGGCCCGAGCGCGCCTGCGACAAACCGCGGCCTGTCCGGCGTGCTGTACTTATCGCAAGCTTCGCGGGCAAGCTTAGCCGCCGCGAGGTTGATTTCTCTTGCCTTCTCCGGAATATCGTATTCGGCCAGAACGACGCTGGTCGCGCCGAACGTGTTCGTCTCCAAAATGTCCGCTCCCGCTTCCAGGTACTGCTCATGAATCGTGCGGATGACGTCCGGTCGGGTAAGCACGAGCATCTCGTTGCAGCCGTCGAGCTCCGCCCCTCCGAAATCGTCTTCATTCAAGTCTGCCTGCTGAATCATCGTCCCCATGGCACCGTCCAAAATGAGAATGCGCTCCTGCAGCAGTTGTTGTATAGTCGGTCTCGACAAAATTATGCACCCTTCCCCCCGAAATCATTAACCAATAGTTTATCAGAATACCCTTCCGGTGAAAAGGAGCATCCATCGACAATACCTTTGATTTGTTTTATAATGGGCCTATCATTTAATCTCTATGGGAAAAGAGGGAATGTTCATGGCGGAAATAAGAATTCGGAATACGGATGAACGGATTCAAGGGGAAGAGAATGTACGGGCATTTCTGGAGAAGCAGGAAGTACTGTACGAGCACTGGGATCCGAATAAATTAGAAGCGAGTCTGCAGGAGAAGTTCGTGCTCTCCGACGAAGACAAGCAGCAAATTCTCGCGACGTTCGATGAAGAAATTCGCGATTTGGCCGGACGCCGCGGCTACCGGACCTGGGACGTCATCGCGTTGTCCGACGCGACGCCGAATCTCGAGGAGCTGCTCAAAAAATTCGAGAACGTCCATACGCATACCGAGGACGAAGTGCGCGCCATTACGGCGGGCAAAGGGATCTTCATTATCAAAGGCACGGACGACGTCGGCTACTTTGACGTGGAGCTGGAAGCCGGCGACGTCATTTCCGTACCGGAATACAAGCCGCATTTCTTCACGCTGATGGAGAACCGTCAAATCGTCGCCGTTCGCCTGTTCATCGAGACGGAAGGCTGGATCGCGCATCCGTACGCGGACGAAGCTTTCAACAAAGCGTAAAGCCGAACTTATGAGGCAAGCCCCCGCATGCAGCAAGCGCTGACGGCGGGGGCTTTTTATGTGCGGCAAGTGACTTGCTGCTAATTTTCCAGAAGCTTCAGCAGCTCCTCCAAATGCTTGATCTCGTGCGTCGGCACGATTTCGTCGTCGCGAACCGTACCGTGGCGGTTGATCCAGACCGAGGTCATGCCGATCGTATTCGCGCCCAAAATATCGGTCGTCAGCTTGTCTCCGACCATGATGCCGTGCTCCGGCTCGATGCCGAGCTTCTCGAGCGCGTGCTTGAAAATCGATGCGGCCGGCTTTCCTTCGCCGAACTCTCCCGAAATAATAATATGGTCGAAATACGGAGCCAGCTCCGGGACGCCCGCAAGCTTCTCCCGCTGAAGATCCGGCGATCCGTTCGTCAGAAGCAGAAGCTTGTATTTCCCTTTGAGCGCGTCGAGCAGGCGGAACGTCTCCTCATATACGATCGGACGGGACCTCCGCTCCGCCGGAAATTGCTCGGCAAGCCTCGCTCCCAGCTCTTCGTCGTCGACGCCGAGGGACTTGAGGCCTTGCGTCCAAGCCGCCTTGCGGTATTGCGGCGCAAGCCGCTCCAGCTGGCGGAACTCCTCCTGCTCCCCTTCGCGGAACGGCGCCCAAAGTCCCTCGAACGGATTAATGCCGATCATTTTCGTAAAGGGGAATGTTTCATAGGATTCATAAAGCGCCCTCGCCTCGCGGCGCACGCTTTCTTCAAGCTCCTCCGGATTAACCCCCGTCTCCGCCGCCGCGGCCTTGCACGTTGCTTCGAACGCTTCCTTCACGCTGCGGTCGTCCCACAGCAGCGTATCGTCCAAGTCGAATAAAACTGCTTGTTTAGCCATTGTTGTTTGAACGCTCCTGCCTTTTATTTTTGCTCGTACTTGATGCCGTTCGATTGCGCGAATGTCTTCAGCTTCTCGCCCATTTCTTCCGTCGGGTAACGGTTCATCACGCGCGAGAATACCCAGTTCGCCCCCTTGACCGGTTCGATGACGACGTAGCCGGGCTGAACGCTAATGCCCTTGATGGCGGAAGCGGTCATCCGCTTGTCCCCCGTAAACCGGCGCGTCTGAACATAGTCCTTGCCGATCGTCAGGTATGGCCTGCGGAAGTAGAATAGCGATGCGAGCAGGATATAGCAGCCGATCGTGATCCAGAACATCGTGTCCGTCCGGAACCCTTCCGCGCTTTGCATAAGAATGACGTACAGACCGATGAACAATAGCAATAGAATGGGAGCGATGAAATTACGGCCGACGATTTTTTCCGATTTATCGGCGTTGAATACGATTTGGCCCGCGCCCTGCTTCTTCCGCTGTTTATTGACGTTGCTCATGTTTTTGCGCACTTTGCGCTCCCAAGAACGTGACAAGCTGACTCCTCCTATTTGTTAACCCAATTCAAACGGTCTGCGGAATTTCTCGATAAAACGGTTCGGGTAATCGGCCGGCAGCGCGCTAACCTCGTCGAGTCTGCGCCAAACGTCGTCCGGAAGCTCCCAGCCCGCCGCGCCGATATTATCTTCGAACTGCTCCAGCTTGCTTGCCCCGAATATCGGCGACGTAATGCCTTCGCGCTGCAGCAGCCATCTCAGCGCAACCTGGGCCGGCGTTTTCCCGAGCTCGGCGGCCGCTTCGAGCAGCGCGTCCAGGATGACGAAGTTTTTGTCCGAAGCGCGGTTAATCCATGCGCTTTCGCCCACCTTCGAGGTTAAGCGCCCCTCCGTCGGCGTCTCGCGTGAATACCTTCCCGTCAGGAAGCCGCCTCCCAGCGGGGCCCAGGGAATGACGCCGACCTTCTCTTCCAAACAAAGCGACAGCATCTCTCGATCCATCTGCCGGCTGACCAAGCTATACTGCGGCTGGATCGATGCGAATCTCACGTATCGATTCGCGTCGCTGCAGGCGAGAGACTTCATTAACTGCCATGCGAAAAAGTTCGAACAGCCTATGTACCGGACCTTGCCCGACGACACGAGATCGTCCAGCGTCCGCAGCGTTTCCTCGATCGGCGTCGCATGATCCCACACGTGCACCTGGTACAAATCGATATAATCGGTTTGCAAGCGGCGGAGGCTCGCTTCGACGCCGTCCATGATGTGCTTGCGGGACAACCCGACGCCGTTGACGTTATCGGAAGTCGTCATTCTGACCTTCGTCGCGAGCACGACGTCGGACCGTTTGTTCTTGATCGCCTTGCCGACGATCTCCTCCGAACGGCCGCTTACGTACACGTTGGCCGTATCCAGAAAATTGCCGCCAAGGTCAATGAAGCGGTCGATCATTTCGATCGATTCCTCTTCGCCCGTAGAGCCGCCGAACGTCATCGTGCCGAGACACAGCTCGGACACGGCGAGACCGCTCTTCCCTAACAGATTATATTTCATCTAATCACCCTCCTGAAGGATATTAAATGAATTGAGCGACGGCAGCCGTCAATGCTTGATCGTATCGTCGCCGTCGACAATCGTAATATTATCGAGCTGCTGGCGAAAGTTCCGCCTGAAGTTGCTTAAATATTGTTGGCGCAGCTCGTCTCTTTCCGCCGTTTCCGCATCGGTCAAGCCCACCGTTTTGTTTTTGCGGGAAAGCTCGTTGATGCGCGCAACCAATTTCTCGATTTCCATGATCTGCTCCACCCCTCTCCTGCTGTCCGGACACTCTACTCTTTACTTTTACATTTCGACACCCCGTTGTCAAGGCAACGATGCAGGTCGAACCGCAATTCCCCCGCTATTTACGGCAAGGCGACCCGGTCGCCTTCCTTCAAGCCGGAGGTGACCTCCGTCTTCTCCGGCGTTTCCAATCCGATCTTGATTTCCTTTCGCTCAAAACGGCCGTCTCCGGCATCCGCCATCGCATAATGCTTCCCGCCCTCTCTAATGATCGCGATCGACGGGATGACGGCGGCGAGCTCCTTTCTTTCGGTTTCGATCGCGCCGTTCAAGCTTAATCCGGCGATTAAATGCTCGTTCGGCTCGAGCGCGATAATAATTTCGAACTGCGCCGCCTGATCGAGATTGTTCTGGTCCGTGCCGGTTTTGGCGAACTTGGACACCTTCTGGACGGTTCCCTCCAGTTCCAAATCCTTCATCGCGTTCATTTTCACTTGAACCGGCATGTCCGGCTTGATTCGAAATACGTCCTGTTCCCCGACAAGCGCGATGAACTGCAGCTTCTTCAAATCGACGACCTTGCCGATGTATTCGTTCTCCCCGACGGCCTGCGGGCGTTTTCCCGGGCTTTCGTACAGAAAAATGCCGGTCGCCGGCGATTTGAAATCGGCCTCCCGCAGCTTTTTCTTTTTTTGCGCCAGCTCGCTCTCCTGAATGTCCGCCGTCACCTCATTGAGTTCGCTCTGAAGGCGGGCCGCCTCGCGTTCGACCAGTGTTTTCTTCCTCTCTTCATCGGAAGAGGCAAGAGGCGTCAACTCGTCCGAAGCTTGGCTCAAATAGCGGTTAAGCTCCGCCTCGAGCCGAGCCTTGCGCAATGCGGCTTCCATTTGCGAAATTTCGTTTTGCGCGGCCGTCCGGTCAAGGCGGAAGAGGACGTCTCCTTTCGTCACCTGCTGTCCGTCCGTTGCGTTCCACGCCGTCACTTCCGAGCTGAACGGGGCGTAGACCGGCGTCTCCTGCTCGTACAACGATTTCCCCTTTACTTCTATTGTATTAACGAGCGTCTCTTTCGTTACCTCGAACGTAATTTGCTCCGCTTCGTTCATGATGACCGTCTGCCTTGGCGGATTGCCGATCCGGTACAAACCGAAACTGACCGCGATGAGAATCAAACCGATAATTGCCCATTTTATTTTTTTCTTCATTGTCCGTTTCTCCCTTTAACCCCCATAATTAATCGCGCCTTATGGCCGTCAATGCATCCGTCCGCGAGGCGCTAACGGCCGGATATATGCCGGAAAAGATGCCGGTCGCGAGCGCGAACGCCATGCCGACCGGTATCGTTGCGAGCGGAATGAAAATGATGACCGAATCCTGCTCGCTCGCCAGCCTGTAGATCAAGCCGTTGATCCCCCATACGATCCAGTAGGAGAACATGACGCCGAGCAAGCCGCCAAGAAGACCGAGCAGCGCCGCTTCCACGATGAACAGGTTCCGAATTTGGCTCAAATTCGCGCCCAGCACCTTCATAATGCCGATCTGCCTTCTTCTCTGATAAGTAGACATCGTCATGGCCACGACGATCGAGATCGAAGCGATAATCAAAATAAATACGCCGATTCCGAGAGCGGCCGCCTTCAAAATTTTGAATTCCCCGGCAAGCCGCTCCTTCTGATACAGGTTCGTTTCCGTCGTCACCGTCAGCTTCTGGATTTGCTTCTCGACCTGCTCGACGTACGCTTGATCGTCTACCTTAACGATGACCGTGTCAAATGCACCGTTCCTCTCGCCGTCCAGCTTCAGCTCCTTTTTCAGCATTTCGGCCGTTTCCAGCGAGATATACCCTTTCTTGTCATACACGATTGAATCCTCGGTCGAGCCGCTTGGCTTTGCCAATACCCCGACGACGCGCAGCGGCATGCTGTATGCTTCACCTTCCGGCGTGTATTGAACGAAACGGACCTGCTTCTGATACAGCTCGCCCGGCACGCGGTTAAGACTCTCCATCTGCCGGATGAGCGACTCGTCGTAGTAATTTCCGCTCATCTGCTTCTGGAGATTGTCTCTCGTTTCTTCATCCATAAGGCCGAGCGTCGCCCCGTAACTGAGCACGATCGTCCCCTGCATGTCCGACAGTCCTCCGTACAAGAAAGAATGTCCGAAGCTTGCAAGCGTCTCGAGATCCGTCCCCAGCAGCTCCGTCGGATTTTGCGCGGACTTATTATCCATCGTCGTCATCTGCATATGACCGATCTGCAAGTAAGGGGCCGCCGCGCTCACATGCGCGATCTGGCGCATAATGTCCAGCTTCTGGCCGGTGAGCCGGCCTTGCTGCAGCGAATCGCTGTCCGCCGTGCCGCCCGAATCGTCCGCAAGCGCGCCGTTGTTGGCCCGCACCGTAATCTCATCCATCTTCAAATAGCTGTTCATTTGCTGCTCGATGTAGATCTGTGCGGATTCCCCTATGCTCATCGCGACGATGATGGCCGCGCAGCCGATCGAGATTCCTGCCGCGCACAGCGCGGTGACGACCTTCCTCCGCTTCACCTGGTCCCAAGACTGGCGCGTAATGTCACGTAATCGCAATGGCCGGCCCTCCCGTCAACGAAGCTTCTGCAAACCCTTGCCTCTCCGTAATCAGATAGCCGTCCCGAAGCGATAAAATATGCTCGGTCTGCGCGGCGACTTCCCTCTCGTGGGTGACGATGACGAAGGTCGTATCGAGCGCCTTGTTCAGCTCTTTAAGAATCGCGAGGATTTCCTCCTCCGTTCGCGTGTCCAAATTCCCGGTCGGCTCGTCCGCGAAGATGACGGACGGCTCCGTAATGAGCGATCGGGCGATGCTCACGCGCTGCTGTTGGCCTCCCGACAGCTGGGACGGGAACAATTCGGCTTTTTCGGGGATGCCGACCTGCTCCAGCAACGCGAGCGCCTTCTTTCGTCTAACCGATGGCTGAACCGATTGAAAGACAAGCGGAAGCTCGATGTTCTCCCTGACGGTCAAATTGGCCAGCAATTCGTAAGCCTGAAAAATAAATCCGATATGATGGCGCCTGAATTCGGCCAACCGGTTCTCGCTCATCGACACGATGTTATGTCCGGCTATTAAAATATCGCCTTCCGTCGGCTTCATGAGGCCCGCCATTAGATGGAGCAGCGTCGATTTGCCCGAACCGGAGCTGCCGAGCAAGGCAACCATTTGGCCCTTGTGTACCCGGAAGCTTATATCGCGCAGCACGGCCGTAACTTCGCTACCGTTTTTAAACGAATGGCTTAACCTATCAATTTGCAGCATCCTCTCTCTCCTTCCTCCCCTTTTTTAATAGACGTATAGAATGATACTACACCCTGCGGAAAAAGCAAAAAAACTTTCCAACTGAGCCGGATTTCTCCAATCCGTTCGTCGGAAAGTTTAATTTATATTATGATCGGTTATGTCGTCTGACAGGCAATCGAGGCTGGCTTAGAGCTAGACGGCCGGAATAATAAGCTTCTGGCCGGGCTTAATGTCCGCCGACCGCAGCTCGTTCCGGTCTTTAATTAAATAGATCACATAACGGACATCTTCGTTCTCGCTGCCGAACCGCTTCGCGATCGTCCACAGCGTATCGCCGGCCTGCACGGTGACGACTTGCTCCTGAGGGGTCGCGGAAGCGGGAGCGGTACCCGAAGCATCGGTTCCCATCATCAGGAAGCTCGTGAACAGCAATACGAACACGGCGACGCTAACGAGGAGCTTAACCGCATGGCGTCTTGCCAAATGCTTGGCAATGCGCCGCAGCTTCGACGATCCGCTCTCTTCGCGCTTATGTATCGTTCTATAAAAACTTGGACTTGTCATCATCATTATCAACACCCCAAACATTTGTTCTGTTCTCAGATTACACGAACAGACGTTTGGTGTCAACCCCAAAATGCGAACTTCTGTACTTGAGAACTTATGTTTGTACGAACTCCGGTTCTATGTTATAATTTGCTACAAACCTACTAACTGGAGTGATCGCAGTGTCGAAGATTTCAAACCGGCAGCATTCGATTCTGGAATTTATTAAGAATGAAGTCCGGGAGAAAGGCTATCCGCCCTCCGTACGCGAAATCGGCGAAGCTGTCGGATTATTATCGAGCTCGACCGTGCACGGGCATCTGGACCGTCTGGAGAAGAAAGGCCTCATCCGCCGCGACCCGACCAAACCGCGCGCCATCGAAATTTTGGACCAGGAAGGCGTCGACGGCATTATTCCGCTCGCCGTCTCGAAGGTGCCGATCGTCGGCAAGGTAACGGCCGGCGTGCCGATTACCGCGACGGAGAACATCGAAGAGTACTTCCCCCTCCCGGCCCATTTTGTCGGGGACAACAGCGTGTTCATCTTGAACGTCATGGGCGAGAGCATGATCGAAGCGGGCATCCACGACGGCGACTATGTCATCGTGCGTCAGCAGCAGACCGCGAACAACGGCGAGATCGTCGTCGCGATGACGGAAGACGACGAAGCGACGGTCAAGACGTTCTACAAGGAGAAGAATCATATCCGGCTTCAGCCGGAAAATTCCTCCATGGAACCGATCATTTTGCCGAACGTTACGATTCTGGGCAAGGTTATCGGCCTGTTCCGCGACATTCACTAATCGAGAATTGCTCACGCAAGAAGAGGCTGAATCCCTATCGTCATATTGGGATTCAGCCTCTTCTTCATGGCCGTTACATGAAACCGGCATATTCAAGCCGTCCGACTGCGAATCGGAGCCTAGCGATGCCAATTCTTCGTGACGCGAATCTGCGGAATCGCAGCCATTCTTGCAGGTTTAACGCTGACCGTCATCTCCATGCTCATTTGGCGATCGGGGAGCGGCCGACTATCAAAAATCCCTTAACGCGACAGGCGTTAAGGGATTTGTCATTAGTACAGCGTCAAATATTGATCGCGCTCCCATTGGTGGACCTGGGTGCGGTACATGTCCCACTCGATTTCTTTGAGCTCGTAGAAATGCGCGAGCGCGTGATCGCCCAGCGCCTCGCAGACAACGTCGCTTCTTAGCATTTCGTCGAGCGCTTCCTTCAAATCGAGCGGAAGACTCGGAATGCCCGCGTCTTGGCGTTCTTCTTCCGACATGATATAAATGTTGCGGTCTGTCGGGGAAGGCAATGGCAGCTTGTTAGCAATGCCGTCGAGACCGGCCTTGAGCATGACCGCAAGCGCCAGGTACGGGTTCGCCGCAGGGTCCGGATTACGGACCTCGACGCGCGTGCTTAAGCCGCGGGAAGCCGGAATCCGGATCATCGGCGAGCGGTTGCTTGCCGACCAAGCGACATAGCATGGCGCTTCGTAACCCGGAACGAGACGTTTGTAGGAATTGACCGTCGGATTCGTGACGGCCGCCATCGCGCGGGCATGCCTCAGAATGCCGGCCATGTAATGGCGGGCGGTAGCGCTCAGGCCGAGCTTGTCCTTCTCGTCGTAAAATACGTTCGAGTCGCCCTGGAACAACGACTGGTGGCAGTGCATCCCGGAGCCGTTCACGCCGAACAGCGGCTTCGGCATGAACGAAGCGTGCAAGCCATGCTCGCGCGCGATCGTTTTGACGACCAGCTTGAACGTCTGGATCTGATCCGCCGCTTTGACCGCATCGGCGTATTTGAAGTCGATTTCGTGCTGTCCGGGAGCGACCTCATGGTGGGAAGCTTCGATTTCAAAGCCCATTTCCTCGAGCGTAAGCACGATTTCGCGGCGGCAGTTCTCGCCCATGTCCATCGGCGCAAGGTCGAAGTAGCCGCCCTGGTCGTTCAACTCGGTCGTCGGCTCGCCGCGGTCGTCCGTCTTGAACAGGAAAAACTCCGGCTCGGGACCGACGTTCATGGCCGAATAGCCAAGCTCCTCCGCTTCCTTGAGCACGCGCTTCAAAATGCCGCGCGGATCGCCGGCGAACGGCGTGCCGTCCGGCATGTAGATGTCGCAGATCAGACGTGCGACGCGATCCTGCGTAACCCAAGGGAACACGACCCAAGTATCCAAATCCGGGTATAAGTACATATCGGATTCTTCGATCCGGACATAACCTTCAATGGAGGAACCGTCGAACATCATTTTATTGTCCAGTGCTTTCTCCAACTGACTTACCGGAATTTCGACGTTCTTGATCGTACCCAGCAAATCGGTGAACTGCAGACGGATGAAACGGACGTTTTGCTCTTGCGCGATGCGCTTGATGTCTTCTTTCGTGAAACCCACAGAATCATCTCCTTTGTATGCGAATCGATTGAATTGGTCGTGCCGCCTAACGCTTATTTAAGAAACGGGTCAGCTGGCCCTGGATAAGCGACGCTTGACCCGGCCTCTTCTCCAGCAGCTGCTGCTTCAGCATGCGGTGGAGCTGCTGATCGGAGAGCTCCCTGCGCTTCACTTCGGATTGTTCGCTGACGATCGTCGCTTCCTCGGATTCTTTCGAAACCGGATTCATGACTTGTTTAATGCCGGCGATATTGACGCCCTTCTCGATCAAGGATTTGATTTCGAGCAGCCTCTCCACGTCGTTGAACGAAAATAACCGCTGGTTCCCAGCCGTCCGAGCGGGCACGATCAATTCGTGCTGCTCGTAGTAACGGATTTGCCTTGCCGTTAAATCCGTCAGCTTCATCACGATGCCGATCGGAAATAAGGCCATATTCCTGCGAATATCATCAGCCATGTCGCATCAACCTTCCAGTCGCTCATTTATAAGTTCATTCTATACGATATACCGTAAATGTGTCAAGTTATGTAAGGTTTAGTCACAATTAATCCGCTCTCCACTAGCCGGTATAACGCGGTAAGAATGCCGTATTTCGCATGAGCGTAAGTCAGGCCGCCTTGCATGTAAGCAATGTAAGGTTCGCGTATGGGCGCGTCCGCCGACAGTTCTAGGCTGCCTCCTTGGATGAAGGTGCCGGCCGCCATGATGACCTCGTTCTCGTAGCCGGGCATGTCCCAAGGCTCCGGAACGACATGCGCGTCGACGGCCGCCGCCTGCTGAATGCCTTGCACGAATGCGATGAGATGCTCGGCTTGTCCGAATCGGACCGCCTGGATCAAATCGGTGCGCGGCTCATGCCAGCGCGGCTTCGTCTCGAAGCCGAGCTCCTCGAACAGGGCCGCGGCCAGCACGCTTCCTTTGACGGCTTGTCCGACCAAATGCGGAGCGAGGAACAACCCCTGGAACATCGCGCGCATCGTGCCGAGCATGGCGCCGACCTCGCCGCCGATCCCGGGGGCGGTTAATCGGAAAGCCGCCGCCTCCACGGCGGCGGCCGTTCCGGCGATGTAGCCTCCCGTCTCGGCCAAGCCGCCGCCGGGATTTTTGATCAGCGAGCCCGCCATCAGGTCGACGCCGACCTGCGTCGGCTCCAGCGGCTCCGTGAATTCACCGTAGCAATTGTCGACGAAGACGAGCAAATCCGGCTTTAGCGCTTTAACCTTCTTCACGATTTCGCCGATTTCGGCAACGGTAAAAGAAGCCCGCCAATCGTAGCCGCGCGAGCGCTGAATGCCGATCACTTTCGTCCTCGGAGTAATCGCTTGTTCGATCTGCTCCCAGTCCAAGCCGCCGCCGGCGGCAAGCGGAACCTCCTTGTAAAGGACGCCCCAATCCTGCAGCGACCCTCTTCCGTCCCCCGGCTTTCCGATCACTTTATGCAGGGTGTCGTACGGTCTGCCCGTAACGTACAGCAGCTCGTCCCCCGGACGGAGGACGCCGAACAACGCGCAGCTGATCGTATGCGTGCCGGACACGAAATGCGGACGCACGAGCGCGGCTTCCGCGCCCATCGCGTCCGCGTAGACGAGATCCAACACTTCCCGGCCGCGGTCGTTGTAGCCGTATCCCGTCGATCCGGCAAAATGAAAATCGCTGACCTTATGCCGCTTGAACGCCTCGATCACCTTCCACTGATTACGCTCCGCGATCCTCTCCACGCTGCGGAACGCCTCATGCGCCCGGTTCTCCGCTTCCTCCGCGAGCCGCTCGAGCCGCTTCAATATCGTCTGCTTGTCCGGTTGCTCATTCATTGTCCGTATCTTCTCCCTGAACGTAATTGTCGATCAATCCGTTCGCCTCTTAATGGACGTACGGCTGCAGCGAACGGCCATGCTGCTCGTATTGCTGCTTGCTGACGTGCACCGTCAGCTTCATCGTATCTTCGTTAACTTCCTGCCGAAGCACCTCGCCGCTCCGGTAAGCAAGCGCGATTAAATCGCCGCGCTCCGCGGGAAGGTGGAACGTAAGCGTATCGCCGCTCAGCTTGTCCTGAACCGTCTGCCGAAGCAGCTCCAGATCCTCTATCTCATAGGCGCTGATGACCAGATTGTCCCCGCCCGTGATCGGAAGATTGGGCAACATGCCCTTCTCCCGGCACAGATCCTTCTTGTTGTAGACCATGACCATCGGCTTGTCGGCCGCGCCTAGCTCGCCGAGAATATGATGCACGACGCGGATTTGTTCGTCGCGCATCGGCGAGCTGCCGTCGATGACATGCAGCACGAGATCGGCCTCGAGCACCTCTTCGAGCGTCGCGCGGAAGGCGGCCACGAGATCATGGGGCAGGTTCTGGATAAACCCGACGGTATCGGTCAGCACCACTTCGCGACCGTTCGGCAGCGTAAGCGCGCGCGAGGTCGGATCGAGCGTGGCGAACAATTGATTCTCCACGTACACGTCCGCCTGCGTAAGCTCGCGCAGCAGCGTCGACTTGCCCGCGTTCGTATACCCGACGAGAGCGACCTGGATGACGCCGGACTTCCTCCGGCGTTCGCGGTGCAGCTTTCGATGGCGGACGACTTCTTCCAGCTGCGCTTTGAGATCCGAAATGCGGCCCCGGATATGGCGACGGTCCGTCTCCAGCTTCGATTCGCCCGGACCGCGCGTGCCGATGCCGCCGCCGAGGCGGGACAAGTTTTTGCCGTGGCCCGATAGACGCGGCAGCAAGTAGCTGAGCTGTGCCAGCTCGACCTGGATGATGCCCTCGCGCGTTTTGGCGCGCCCCGCGAATATATCCAGGATCAGCTGCGTCCGGTCGACGATTTTCAAATCAAGCGCTTCTTCCAGGTTCCGTACCTGGGCGCCCGATAGCTCCTGGTCGAAGATGGCGGTCGTGGCGCCGAGCTCATCGGCCAGCGCCTTCACCTCCTGCACCTTTCCTTTGCCGATAAACCATTTGGAATCGACGTTTTCCCTGTTTTGCGTCAGAGCGGTCAGCACCTCGACGCCGGCCGTTTCCGCAAGAGCGGCGAGCTCCTGCAAGGAATGCTCGTGATCGGCGCCTCCGCGCTTGTCGTCCGGCGTCACCAAGCTGATCAGAATGGCTTTCTCCGCCATATTCATGTTCGTTTCGTATGTTTTGCCGTTCATGGCATGCTCCTTCGCATGGTTAAGTCGTTACGGCCTGTTCTCCCATTTCAAATCCTCCGGGCGGATCGACATGAGCTCCTGCTTCGGAGGCACCGAATTCGCGTACTGGGTAAGCAGGCGAACGGCATGATACCGGATCGCTTTCTCGATCGAATTGCGGACATACCGCGCGTTGCTGAACGAGAACATCGCGCTTTGCTTCTCCTGCATCAAATGCTGCCTTAATTTAAATATCGTCTGCGGCTGCAAAATATAATCGCGTTCCTTCGCCATCAGCTCGCTGATTTGGATCAATTGGTCGATCGAGTAATCGGGAAACTCGATCTGGATCGGGAACCGCGAGGGCAAGCCCGGATTCGTCAGCAGAAAATCCTCGATCTCCGCCGGGTAGCCGGCCAAAATGAGGACGAACTGGTTGCGGTGGTCCTCCATCGCTTTCACGAGCGTATCGATCGCTTCCTTGCCGAAATCCTTCTCTCCGCCCCGGGCGAGGCTGTACGCTTCGTCCACGAACAGCACGCCGCCGATCGCCTTGCGCACGAGGTCGCGCGTTTTTTGCGCGGTATGCCCGATGTATTCGCCCACGAGATCCGCGCGTTCCACCTCGATGAGATGGCCTTTCGCAAGTACGCCCATCTTCTGGAACAGCTTCGCGACGATGCGGGCGATCGTCGTTTTCCCCGTTCCCGGATTGCCTTTGAAAATCATATGATAGACCTGTGAACCGCCGGATAGCCCGGCTTCGGTTCTCATCCGGCTAATATACAGCAGCGCGTAGATTTCGTACACGAGCGCTTTGACGTTATCCATGCCGATCATCGTCTCCAGCTCTTTCTGGATATCGGCGTAATGGTCCATGCTCGGCAGCGGCTTAACCGCCTGAAGCGGCTCGGAATCGAGCGCGTGGGCGGATGCTCCGGTTTGAATGGGATCTGGGCTTCTTAGCACCACGTTGATTTGGCGGGAAGGCCTTGCGGATCCATTTCCGGGTCCCGATATGACGTGTCCACTCATCTGTCGCATCACCTGTCCTTTGCATCGAAGCTATGGCGGCTGACCGCACTACAAGTTTATTCTAGCTTGCAGCCGCATATTAGCAGATTCACAGCTTCGATTCGGATGGACCGATTCCTAGCGCCAGGAGCAAGGAATCCAGCTTCCACTTCGTGAAGGCAAGCACCTCGCGCGTTTCGTTCAGGACGGGATTCAACACCTTCGATTTCGTGGCGGCAACCTGAAATTGCCCGTAATCAAGCCGCTTCGCCACTTCCTTCGCCCTTGCGGCATGGTAATCGTGCGTAATGACGACAAGCGATTCGAGCCCGCTCGCGTCGGCGACCGCTTTGCTGAACAATAAATTTTCGTACGTGCTGGTCGCTTTATTCTCTAGCAACAGCTTGTCAGCCGATATACCTTTTGCTTTCGTCAAATATTCGCGCATGCCTTCGGCTTCCGTTATCGTCGCGCCGTTCGCGTCCAGTCCGCCCGTCAAAATCAGCTTGTCCACGATGCCGCCCTGGACGAGCTCGGCGGCGTAATCGAGCCGTTCCTTCAGCGCGGGACTGGGAACGTCGTTCCAAAGCGCGGCCCCGAGCACGATGCCCGCCTCCGCTTTGGCGACCGGTTTGTCCGACGGAAACCCGTTGATCAGCCAAAGCAAATAGCCGCACCAGAAGACGCCCGCTACGACGAGCCAAGCAGCCAAACGAAAAAGGAGCAGCCACGAACGAGTTTTTTTGGCACGTTTGCGCGGTCTGCTCCTGCGGCCGGTCGCGGCCATCATGATTCGCTCAGCTCCCCTGTCTTCTCGAGCAGGCTTTTCCTATGCTTAAGGCTGAGCGTGAAGTAACGGAACCTTCCGTTGCGGATGCTTGAGAGCAGCCTTCCCGCCGTCTTGCGGGCCAGCGCCGCGTCCTTGCCGCTCACGTCGCCTTGTCGGATCGCATCCTCCAGCTCATCCTCGTCCATGAGGAACACTTCCCCGCTCGGCAGCACGACGACGTCCAGGTACAGGTCGTCGAACCAGGGCACCTGCTGATCGGTCAAGCCCTGCGTCTTGCATACGTCAATGTACCACTGCACGACGCGCCCCTTATCGTCGAACATCGTCGTCACGACGAAATGCTCGCCCCTCGGAAAATGCTGCATCCACAAGTAACCTCGATCGGCAAGGCATAGACGGCGTCCATTGTATTCTTTCCAAAGCGGTTCCCGCAATTCGTGAATCCGGTAAAACGTTACGAGCCCTTTGAACTCCTCGCCGTCAAGCGCCAGACACGTATAGCTCTTGCGCAAGATACGCCGCCAGTTCGCTCGGTCGGAAAATTTTCTCTTCATACGGAACGTACCTTTCCGGTCATTTTGGAAAAGCCCGCAGAAATATGCGACTGCTCCTCGTTGTATTGCCCAAATATTCGGTCATGCAGCGACTAACGACGATTGACAACATCCTATAAAAAAAGATTACCATATCTTAACGTCCATCTCCAGCCGACAGTCAAAATAAACCAAGCCGGCGCCCGCCTTACGCCAAAAAAACCGCCGCCCGGTCGGGGGCGGCGGTTACTCTTCAGCTCTCGGCGATGGCGATCGATTCAATAATGACGCGCTCGCTCGGCTTGTTGTCTTTCACCGGCGTTTTGGCGATTTCCATCACGATGTCCATCCCGCTCTCCACCTTGCCGAAGATCGTATAGTTCGGCTCGCGGTTCAAGTTCTCGGCATCCTCGCCGGTGCAGATGAAGAACTGGCTGCCGCCGGAATTCGGCTTGCTGAGATTGGCCATGGCGACGATGCCTTCCTCGTACTTCCGATCCGTGTCCAGCTCGTCGGGGATGGAATAGCCCGGCGTGCCGGTCCCGTTCCCTTGCGGATCGCCGGATTGAATCATAAACTTTTCGATAATGCGATGGAACGTCAAGCCCTCATAGAACCCTTCGCGCGCAAGGAAAACGAAATTGTTCACCGTGACCGGCGCCTCGTCAGCGAACAAAAGGACGGTAAAATCGCCTTTGCTCGTCCGAAACTTCGCTTTGTACGTCTTATCGAGGTCAATCGTCATCTCGGGCATCTTGCTCCAGCTCATCGTCTTGACGGCGTCGGCGGCGCTGTCGCCGCCTTGCTTCGAGCCGTCATCCTTGCCGCCGCAGCCTGCGAGCAGCAGCGCCATAATGAGCGCTGCCGCAAGCAGCCGGAATTTCCTTTGATTGCTTAACGTCATGACTCTAACCACCCGTTCCTTGCGTTATGCCTCCATCGATAGCGCCGCCGTCCGCATTGCCGGCGTTACCGTCGCCAGTGCCGCCGTCCCCGCCCGCATCCGGAGGGATGGTAGGCGTACTCGGCTGTTCGCCGCCTCCGGGATCCGTGCCGTCCGGAAGCTCCGGAGGAAGCGTCTCGCCTTCATCCGGCGGCAGCTCGCCGCCGTTGCCCGGATCGGTAGCCTCTCCGCCATCGGGATCATGCGGATCGGGCTCCATCGGAATTTCCGGAATGTCGATCTCGGTTTCCGGAATTTGGACCGTTATCGTCGGTGAAGGATCGCTCTTCCGATCGTTCTTCGCATCGTAGGCGACGACGTAGTATTGGTACGTCATGCCCGGGAACGCGCTCATGTCGTCCACGCTGGTCTCCAACGAATCGACGAACCGAATGAAATCCGGCTCAGAAGCTTCCTTCCGGAACACTTCGTACGTCACTTCGCCGTCAGGCAGCGGATCCCAGGAGAGGTGAACCTTCGCTTCCTCCGGCAAGTAGACGGCGTTGAAATTCTCGATTGCCGCCGGCGGCTGCTCTTCCTCCTGAACGTCCTGCGGCTTCTTGAAGGCGTCTTTCTTCACGCCCTTCATTGCGTCTCGCATAACTTTCGAGAACAGGGCGGCAGACTGCACGCTGCCGTTATCCAGAACATGGTTCTCGTCCGTCTTATCGTAGCCCATCCAGACCGCCGCTGTCCACTCCGGCGTGTAGCCGACGAACCAGGCGTCCCGCACGCCGGAGCCTCTGACGCCGAACTGCGTCGTTCCCGTCTTGCCCGCCACCGGACGGTCGATCGCCGCTCTCGCGCCCGATCCGCCCTTCTGAACGACCGTCTGCATCATTTCCGTCAAATACCAGGCGGTCTGCGGCGACATCAATGGCTTCGCTTCCGGTGCCTTATACGTGTACGGCGTCGTGTTTCCTTTGCCCTCGATCTTCGTGATCGAGTGGGGGTCGACCGATTTGCCCCCGTTCGCGAACACGCTGTACGCGGTCGCCATCTGGAACGGCGTCGCGGCGTTCGAGCCGAGCGCCAGCGTCAGGTTCGAGTCGTTGTCGGTAATCTTGAAGCCGAGCTTCTCCGCGAACGCCTTCCCTTTGCCGAGGCCGATTTCGTTCAGCATCCAGACGGCCGCGAGGTTTCGGGAATCTTTGATCGCCTGCGTCATCGATACGGGCGTCGCCCCCCACCGGTCGTACGGACAATAGTCGCCGAAGCATTTCTTGTCGTTGGCCAGCGTCGTCCAAGGGAAGTAATCGCCCGACTCGAGCGCAGGTCCGTACGCGACGATCGGCTTGAAGGACGAGCCCGGCTGCCTTGTGACGTTGACGCGGTTCAGTCCCTTCTTCACATAGTCGCGGCCTCCGGTGAGGCCCTTGATCGTGCCGTCGCGATGGTCGATGATGATCATCGCCGCCTCGACCTGGCGTTCGTCCTCGCTCTTCTCGAAGTTGTCGTCGTCGTCGAACTGCTTCTCGATCGACTTCTGCGCCTGCTGGTTGAGCGTCGTATAGATCCGGTAGCCGCCGATCCGCAGTTCTTCCTCGGTAACGTTCATTTTCTCGATCGCCTCATCGACGACGAAATCGACGAACGCGGGGTACGGGTCTCCGGTGTTCTCCTCGATATGGGCCGGCGGCTCGTACACGACGGCCTTCGCCTGCTCCATCTCCTCGGCCGTAATGTAGCCTTGGTCATACATGAGCTTCAAGACGACCGCGCGGCGGTTCATCGAATCCTCCGGATTTTTGATCGGATTGTAGCGGTTCGGCGCCTTCGGCATCGCCGCCAGCGTCGCCGCCTGCCACAGCTCGAGATCCTTCAGCTCGGCATCGAAATAATAGCTCGCCGCATGCTTGACGCCATATATGTTCTTGCCGAAAAATATCCGGTTCAAGTACATCGTCAAAATTTCGTTTTTGGACATCTGATGCTCGAGCGCGACGGCGATCGACGCCTCCGTCGCTTTGCGGAAAAACGTCTTGTCCGCGGTCAGGAACACGTTCTTCGCCAGCTGCTGCGTAATCGTGCTGCCCCCCTCTACCGCGCTGCGCGCGATGACGTCCTTCACGACGGCGCGGCCGATCGCGAAGAAGTCGATGCCCGAATGCTCGTAGAAGCGCTGGTCCTCCGTCGCGACGATCGCGTTCAGCAGCTGCTCCGGTATTTCCGAAAATTCGGCAACCTCGCGGTTCTCCTCCGCGTTGTACAATCTTGAAATCTCGTTGCCATCCGCGTCGAAGATGATTGACGCTTCTCCGAAGTCGAGCTTGCTGCCGTTCTCGGCCAAAATTCGTTCTCCGTTCAAAATAATTAGCAAATACCCGATGATGCCGCAAACGATCGCGATGACCGCCGTAAAAAACAAGCCATAGAACCATTTGCGTCCCGACGCTTTCTTCTTCTTCTGTTTCGCTGCAGTCTTGCTGCGTGGTCGATCAGCCATAGCCGACTCCCCTCCTGCTCTAATCCAAATTCCGTCCGCTCTATATTTTGCCGCGAAATGAAAAGAACAACCCAGCTTGGAGCGGGTTGCTCTTCCATGCCGCTATCTAGTTAAACGAAGCTTCATATTAGAAAGTTTCACTTGCTGCCGCCGCCTAGGATTCGACGCCTCCGTTATCCTGCTGCATCAAGGATACGTTCCTCTGCGGAGTGAACGTGGAGATCGCGTGCTTGTACACCATTTGCTGACGGCCTTCGCTGTCGATAATGATCGTGAAATTATCGAAAGCTTTAATAACGCCCCGGATTTGGAATCCATTCATCAAAAAAACCGTGACCGGTATATTGTCTTTGCGCAGCTGATTCAGGAACGTATCTTGAATATTGATTGTTTTGTTCATTGGACGTTACCCCCGTCTAAAAAAGATTGATTAGAAGTATATTCAAGATCAACTTGAAACTTTCCTGCTATTATACCATGAATCGAGAGCAAATTGTTGTGAAAATTTTCCCGCATGTCGATCCAATGAATATCCTTCATGTGGCGGAACCAGGACAGCTGGCGCTTCGCGAACCTGCGCGTATCCCGCTTGAGGCGCTCCGCTGCGGCTTCGAGCGTGCACTCGCCGCGCAAATATTCCGCGATCTCCTTGTAGCCGAGACCCTGCATCGCCACGGCGTTCGGCGGCCTCTCCGACGCCAGCAGCCTCCTTACTTCGTCCACGAGTCCCTGCTCCAGCATCAGGTCGATGCGCAGCTCGATACGGCGGTACAGCTCCGCGCGGTCCATCGTGAGTCCGACGATACAAAGTTCGTAGGGCGATTCTTTTTTCTGTCCCGCCTGCTGCTCGGAGAACGTCAGCCCCGTCAAATGATGCACCTCGAGCGCCCGGATGACGCGGCGCGTATCGTTCGGATGAAGCCGCTCGGCCGCCTCCGGATCGATCGCCGCGAGGCGCGCGTGCAGCGCTTCGTTGCCGTGCTCCGACGCATAGCGCTCCTGTTCCTCGCGAAAAACCTCGTCGGAGCCGTTGTCGGCGAACCGGTAATCGTAGCATACCGATTCGACGTAGAGACCCGTTCCCCCGACGATGAACGGAAGCTTGCCGCGCGCCGCAATCCCGGCGATCGCCCGCGTCGCTTCGGCCTGGAAATCGGCGGCGGAGAACGGCGTCTCCGGGTCGCAAATGTCGATCAGATGATGCGGGATGCCTTCGCGTTCTTCCGGCGCGATCTTGGCCGTACCGATGTCCATGCCCCGGTATACCTGCATCGAATCGCCGGAAATAATCTCGGCGTTCCACGCTTTGGCGATATCCAGGCTCATCCGCGTCTTCCCTACCGCGGTAGGGCCTATGAGAACGAGCAGCGGCTGCTTGCGCTTCGCTTCACCCGCAGCCGGCTGCCGCTCGTTGTTTTGTTCGATCAAAGCTCTATCACTCCATATGCGATTTTGGACGAGTTCACGTGCTTCCGCTCGAAGCCGAGACGGGCGAATTCGCCGCTTGCCTGATGCTCCTTAAGCACGACGCTCTTGCGGGCGACGCGCTTCGCATGCTCGACCACCTCTTCGGAGAGCGCGTCCATGTTCGCCATCGCCCGCAGCGGCTCCATCGCGCTCGATTCGCGGATCGGCTGCCGGAACATCGGATCGAAATAGACGATATCCGCGCTCTTATCCGGAAGCGAGCTTAAATAGTCGCCATGATTCATGCAGCGCAGCTCGATTCTCCTCATCGCCGCGTTCACGTCCGGTAGCCCCGTCTCGTACCCGGCGAGCCCTAATCGGACGATTGCGCACAGCACCGGCTCGCTCTCGATCGCCGTCACGCTTCCTTGCGGTCCCGCCGCGTAGGAGAATACGAGCGAATCGGCGGCCAAGCCGGCCGTGCAATCGATGACGCGGTCCCCCGCCTCGCAGCCGGACAGCTCGATGAGCGGATCGGTGTCCCCTCTGCGCAGCCGCTTCACGCGGACGAACGCCATGCTGGGATGAAAATAAAACGGGCTGTCCGTCTGTCCTTCGTAATAACGGACCTCTTGCTCCGTCACGACGATGAGCCTCCCGTCCTCGCTCATCGCCATCAGCTTGCGTACGGTCAGGTTGCCGCGCGGCTTAAGCGTCGCGGACAGCTCCCGCGACAGATGGGAAGCCTGTCTAGCGATGCGCTCGGAGGGCTGCGCGGTTGTGGTTACGATCACGACATCACCCGCTTGAACATTTTTTCGAGCTGGTAGGTCGACAGATGGACGATGATCGGGCGTCCGTGCGGGCAAGTATACGGCTGCCCGCAGCGCGACAATCGTCCGAGAAGCGCTTCGCCCTCCTCCCGGCTCATCCGGTCGTTCGCCTTGATCGACGCTTTGCAGGCGCACATAATCGCCGCTTTCTCGCGCAGCTTGGCGATGTCGATCGATTTGCGCTCGGCAATGAGCAGCTCCGCCATCTCCTCGACGAGCGCCTTCTCCTCGCCCGCGGGCATCCATTCCGGATAGGCGCGGACGAGAAACGTCTGCGCGCCGAACGGCTCGAGCTCTACGCCGGCTTGCGCGAATAGCGGGAGCAGCTCGCGGAGCTGCGCCGCATCGCCAGGCGTAAATTCCAGCGTCAGCGGGACGAGCAGCTGCTGGCTTGCAGCTTCAGGATTCCCAAATTTATGAAAGAAGTATTCATAATTGATCCGCTCGTGCGCGGCATGCTGATCGATGAGGTACAGACCATCCTCGGACTGGGCGACGATGTACGTGCCGTGATGCTGCCCGATCCAGTGCAGCTCGGGAAAGGCCGGCTTCTTCGGCTCCTCTTCCGGTTCGCCGGACGGCCGATCCAAGGAGGCCGGCTCGGAGACGGGATATGCATCGGGCGGCGCCAGCGTATCGAGATAGGCAGGCGTCTCGCCGGCAGATTCCGCTGGCGTATCGTGCGAAGCCGCGGGAGCGGCCTGCGCCCAGACCGCCGCGGCTTCGCGCAGGGCCGTGGGCTCCGTCTTCGCCGGCGACGGCGGCGCGTACAGCTTCTCCATCGCCTGGGGCGGGATCTGCTCGCGTTCGGCCTTCGGTACGGCCGGATAGGCGGCACTGGGGCGATTCGCGGATTGGCTTTGTTGACCGTACGAGCCGAAGTTACTTAGCTGCGACGGCTTGACCTGTTCTTCCGCGGGCTCTGGCCGGTGGAAGGAAATCGCGTCCTGCACGAACAGCGGCTTCGAACGGTCCTGCCTGCGGCTCGATTCGGGTCCGGGGATATGCCTTTGGCGAGAAAGCACTTGCTTCACGGCGTCCTCGATCAGCGAGCGAAGATCCGCCTCCTTGCTGAATCTGACCTCCATCTTAGACGGATGGACGTTGACGTCCAGCAAGCCCGGATGCATGCCGATCTCGAGCACGGCCAGCGGGTACCGGTTGATCGGCAGCAGCGTATGGTACGCCTGCATCAGCGCCTGATTCACCGCATGGCTGCGGATATAGCGTCCGTTGACGATCGCGGTAATGCCGTTCCGGTTCGCCCGCGTCAGCTCCGGCTTCGAGATGAAGCCGCGAAGCTCGTAATCCGAATTTTCCGCTTCGACGGGAAGCATGACCTTGGCCGTGTTGCTCCCGTAGACGGCGGCGATCACCTGCAGCCTGTCCCCCGTGCCAAGGGTCCGCAGCAGCACGTTGCCATTATGCTTGAACGTGAACGCGATGCCCGGGTGCGCGAGGGCGATCCGATTGACGTAATCCGATATGTGCCCGAGCTCCGTCTGGATCGCCTTCATGTATTTGAGGCGGGCAGGCGTATTGTAAAATAAATCCTTCACCGTCATGTCCGTGCCCTGAGGCGAGTTCGCCGGCTCGTCCGCCGTAATGGCGCCGCCCTCGATGACAATGCGCCGGGCGAGGCCGGAGGAGGAATCGGCCGAGACGCACTCGAGCCGGGACACGGCGGCGATGCTCGGGAGCGCCTCTCCACGGAACCCGAGGCTGGCGATGCGGAACAAATCGCTGCTCGTCGCGATTTTGCTCGTCGCATGCCGCTGGAAGGCGGTGGCGATGTCGCCGGCCTCGATGCCGTAGCCGTTATCGGCGACGCGAATGAAGGCCAGCCCGCCTTCCTCGATCGTAATGTCGACGGTCGTGCTTCCGGCGTCGACCGCGTTCTCGACAAGCTCCTTCACGACCGACGCGGGGCGTTCGACGACTTCGCCGGCCGCGATCTGGTTGGCCAGCTGCTCGTCCAGCACTTTGATTTTACCCATGGGGCGCCTCCTTTCGTTCCGAACCCGGTTATTGGTTCAGCTTGATCTTCATATCGTTCAGCCACTGCATCGCCTGCATCGGCGTAAGGTTGAACAAATCGAGCTTGCGGAGCTCGTCGGCCAATTGCTCGGCCTTCGGGCTCGCCTTGCGGCGGCCGGACCCGGACTCGGTTGCCGCGGCCGGCTCGTCGAACATCGACAGCTGGACGATGGCCCGCGCCTCGGCCACGCCATCCGGCAGCTTCTTCGGTTCGGGGGCGATCCGCGCCGACTCGCTTCCGTCCAGCAGCTCGTACGCCCTGCCGATAATGGACTGCGGCAGGCCGGCGAGCTGCGCGCAATAGATGCCGTAGCTCGTGCTGGCCGCTCCCGGCACGAGCCTGCGAAGGAACGTCACGTTGTCGCCGCTTTCCTCGACGGCCATGCGCGCGTTCGCGAGCGAAGGAAGCGACTCCTCGAGATGGGCGAGCTCGTGGAAATGCGTCGATACGAGCGCCTTGCAGCCGATATGATGATGCACGTATTCGATGACCGCCTGCGCGATGGCCATCCCTTCGCCCGTCGACGTGCCGCGCCCAAGCTCGTCGATAATGACGAGGCTGTTCGAGGTCGCCTTTTCCGTCATCGTCTGGATATCCTTCATCTCGACCATGAACGTGCTTTGTCCGCCGATCAGGTCGTCGGCGGCGCCGATGCGGGTGAAGATCCGGTCGATTAACGGAACGACCGCCGACTTCGCCGGCACGAAGCAGCCGATCTGCGCCATGACGCAAATAAGGGCGACCTGCCGCATATACGTGCTTTTGCCCGCCATGTTCGGGCCGGTGATGAGGAGCATCCACTGCTCGTCCTTCAGCAGGGAGGTGCCGTTCGCGATGAACGGCGCGCCGTCCATCATCGCTTCGACGACCGGATGCTTGCCTTCCTCGATATGCAAGTCGTACCCTTCGCTGATCCGAGGCCGTGCGAACCGTCGCTCGGCGCTTACGGTCGCGAGCGATTGATAGGCGTCAAGCTCGGCGATGACGCCGGCAGCCTTCTGCAGCCGGTGCAGATGCAGCGCCAGATGGTCGCGCAGCTCGATGAACTTCTCGTACTCCAGGTCGATCATTTTGTCCTCGGCCTCGAGAATGAGCCTCTCCTTCTCCTTCAGCTCCGGCGTGACGAACCGCTCGGCGTTGGCGAGCGTCTGCTTCCGCTCGTACCGGCCTTCCGGCAGCATGCCGAGGTTCGCCTTGGACACCTCCAAGTAATAGCCGAACACTTTGTTATAGCCGATCTTAAGCGACTTGATCCCCGTCGCCTCGCGCTCCTGCCGCTCGAGCTCGGCGAGCCACTTCTTCCCGTTCGTGCTTGCCTCGCGCAGCTGGTCCAGATAGTCGTCGTATCCGGAACGAATGAGGCCGCCTTCGCGGATGGAAACCGGCGGCTCGTCGACGATCACCGTCTCGATCAAGTCGGCCAGGTCGGCGCAATCGTCCGTCCCTTCCACGACGGCTTGCAGCGTCTTCGAGCCCGATTGCCCGCACAGCGCCGTGAGCCGCGGGATGCGGCGAAGCGAGCTGCGCAGCGCGTTCAGGTCCCGCCCGCTCGCGTTGCCGAACGCCACTCTGCCAACCAGCCGCTCCAAATCGTAGATCGGCTGCAGCTCTGCCCGGATATCGTCCCTTAAGATGAGATCCAGGTACAGCGTCTCGACGGCGTCAAGCCGCGCTTCGACGGAAGCCTTGCTCAGCAGCGGCTTGTCGATCCAGCGGCGGAGCAGCCGGGCGCCCATGGACGTCTGCGTCCGGTCGAGCAGCCACAGCAGCGAGCCTTTCTTGTTCCGGTCGCGAACCGTCTCGGTCAGCTCCAGGTTCCGCCGCGTATAATGATCCAAAATCATATATTGGTTCGGCTCGTAGGAATGAATGGTTCGGACATGGCCCAGCGAGCGCTTCTGCGTCTCGTCCAGATAGCCGGTCAGGACGCTGACCGCGCGGTAACGGGCGCCGGACAGCCGGCTCAGCTCTTCCTCTCCGTACTGCGCGGCGAGCTTGTCTTCCTCCATCGGCTCTCGCGGCGTCAGCGCAAGGTGCCGGCTCCAAACCGCGGCCGCTTGCACTTTGTCAAGCAGGCTCCCGTCGCCGATCAGCTCGGACGGCTGATACACGTTAATCTCGTCGATCAGCGATTCCATCTGCTCCGGGAAAGAAGTAACGTACAGCTCGCCCGTCGACAGGTCGCAGGCCGCTAAGCCGAGCATGCCGCCCACGCGCACGACCGCGGCGATGAAGTTGTTCGTTTTGCCGTCGAGCGCCTTCGTCTCCATGACGGTACCGGGCGTTATGATGCGTACGATTTCGCGCCGAACGACGCCTTTGGCCGCGGTCGGGTCCTCCACTTGTTCGCAAATCGCGACCTTGTAGCCTTTATCGACCAGCCTGCTTATGTAATTCTCGGCCGAATGATACGGCACGCCGCACATCGGTATTTTCCGATCGCCGCCGCCTTCCCGCCCGGTCAGCGTAATTTCGAGCTCGCGCGAAGCATGGATCGCGTCTTCGAAAAACATCTCGTAAAAATCGCCCAGTCTAAAAAATAAAAAAGCGTCCTTCGCTTGCTCCTTTACCGAAAGGTACTGCAAAATCATCGGAGTATAGCCAGCCATCCCGATCCTCCTCGCAACTAAACACATCAGATATCTATTATAGCAAGCGGAACAGACGTGCGCCATACAAGGGAGTCTCTGAGACTCGAAGGCTGGTCGTATCGACTGGCGGCGCGGTGAAAGCTGGGAGACCGGGCGGCGTTCGATAGAGGCAATACGTTGGGAGCTGGGAGCGGTGCGCGAGCGAAGGCAATCGTCGAGAGATGGAGGCAGAGCGGTGAAAGTTGGACGATACAGCAACATCCTGCTTCAATAAACGGATTCATTGCGACAAAGAAACTGGAGATGAAACCAAACCGCATACGCGGCAAAAATAAGGCGGCACTAGAGAACGTCTAGTGCCGCCTTCACTCCGGCATCGGAATGCGCCACTTCGCGCGGATGTCCGCGCTCTCGTCCCAGCGCGACCCGCGCCGCGCCGCTTCCAGCAGCGGCTCGATGTACCGCTCGAGCCCGCTGTAGCTCGCCGTGGCGGCAAGCGACGACGCCACGCCGTCCAGGCAGCCGGCCAGCTCTTCGCGGTCGCCGGCGTAATAGGCCGCCGCATACCGCTCCTCCAGAGCCGGTATGTAGGCCAGGTTCATCGCTTCGCGCGCGCACAGCAGCGCAAGCGCGAAGGCGGCTTTGGCCGCTGCCGGCGAGACGAGCCAGCTCGGCAGCGTCCGGTACTCGAACCCGCCATGCGGCTGCGGCCGGAAGTCCCCGAGCGTTCCGTAACGGGGACGGCGGGCCCGCCCGGCGGGGTCCTCCACCAGCGCGAGCGGGAATGCCGCGAAGCTGTCCAAGAGGCGGAGCAAGCGCGCGGTAAGCGGCGCTCCGCTGATGTGGATGTGCCCGCCGAGCGCCAGCCCCGGCACGGGCATCGCCCCGGCGGCCCAGCGCAGCGCGGGCTCGCCGATCCGCTCGGCGGCGCGCAGCATGAGCCGCCGCAAGTTCGCGGCCAGCTCGGCCGGTTCCCGGGCCGGCTCGGGCCGCAGCTCGGCGACGGGGAACAGCACCCGCCGCCTCACGAGCACGGCGTCGGCGCCGGCAGCCCCGCCGACGCCCGCGCCGAAAAAACGCGACGCCGAAGCGATCTTTCCGGCCGGCGTCACCAGCACGAACTCCGGATCGGCGCCGATCAGCAGCTCCCGCCGATCCGCATCGCCGGCTCCCGCCGCCGCGTGCCAGGCGGCGAACCGCCGCAAAGCCGCCGCCTCCAGCCTCGCGTCGCTCAGCTTCGGCCACGCGTCGCGGACGGCCGTGCGCCCGTCCCCGCCGAGCGCCACCTCGGCCTCGCCGATATCGAGGCCGAGCGCATACAGCGCCTGGACGGCCGTGCGAACAACCCGCCGCATCGCCGGATCGTCCGGCCATTGCCCCATGGCGGGCAGCGCTTCCGCGTCCGCGTGCCCTCTACGCTCCCTGCCGCCGCTCGAGTTCATGCCGGCCGCCGGCATCGCCTCCCGCTCGCTCGGCCTCCCAAGCGGCTTGCCCGAGCGGTCGACGCGGACCATGCTCGCCGGCTCCAAATGGACGACGGCGATCCGGTACAGCCGCTCGCTCTGCAGCGGCTTGCCGCCGCACAGGCCGGCGCGCCGCCAGACGAGCCGCTTCTCCTCCTCCGTCATCCGCGCCGCGAGCGAGCCGTTCTCGTTCAGCACCCAGACGCCCGGCATGCGGCCGCCGTCCAGCTTCCGCGCGTCCGACCAGGCAAGCACCGCGTCGCCGGGCTTGACGGCCGACCACGGCTTCGCCGCAAGCGGCATTCCGTTCATCTCCCCCGCCGCATGAGCCTGCCCCGCTTCCCGGGCGATCAGCTCCAACCGGTCGTAGCTGCCGCGCCAAATCCAGGTAGAAGCCATCAGGCGCCCCTTCCTTTATCCATGTAATCGCTAACGCGAAAAATAAAAAAAGAGGAGGGCTTTCGCCCTCGATTTTGCCGCTCGCGCAGCATATGATACATTAACCGCAAAGCCTTCCGGAGGCTTAAAGCTCGTCGTCCAGCAAATCCGGATCCAAATCCTCGTAATCGCTGTCGCCGAGGCTGAACTCCATGTCCTTGCCGTCCAGGTCGCCGCAACCGCCTGGAAGAACCGCGACGCATACTTTCGTCTCGGCGACGAGCTCCACCGCAAACTCCCGTTCGACGCGGACGACGACGTTTGCGCCGTTCGAAGAAATATTCGCTTCGATGCAGTTCGGCTCCTGAAGCACGTCGGCGGAAACTTCCTCGGTAGAAGGCCGATGCTTCGGATCTACATAAGAGAGGTTCACGTGCTCGACGTAGTGCACCGATTCCTTTGCGACGTCCGTTTGCGAATTTTTGCTGTACGAATACCAGATGTTGATATCGTAAGTACCGATTACCTCAATGCCGTCTCCCGAACGAACCGCCTCGTACTGATGGTTGATGATCCATGCGCCCAAAATGCTGGTCGGATGATGAGGCGGAGTCACGGTATGAGTTACGGTGGAAAACTTACGACCCTTGCCGCAGACAGCTTTCGTCATTATTTCTCTGTACTGGAGCTGTTTATCTGCAATAGTCATTGATTTAACCTCCTCCATACAATCATTCATTTAAAGTGTATGCAGGACATTCGTCTAGGGTGACTGTTTCTTTTTCCGAAATATAAGAATCTATAAGCGATATTCCTCTCTCGATTCCTATATCTCTCCGCGGAAACGGTTGCTAGCCGCCATGGCGCCGCTGCAGCCGTCTACGCCCGCCTCGCACGAATTTTTTCCCTCTATATTCTATGGCCGAAGCTCGCTTGTCAGAACCTTTCTTTTTTTCAGCCTCTTCGCGATGGCGAGATACCTTTCCAGCTCGTGCAGCAGCATGCGCAGCGCGGCCCGCACCTCGAATTCGTCCCGCGACTTCGGCAGCTCCATCGTCCGGAACGACTCCGACAGCCGGTTCAGGCTTACCTCGACGGAGCCTTCGTAGACATCGGACTTCACGTCGCCGGACAGCCGCTCGAACAGCTCCGCGATCATCGCGGCCTGCGGGACCTCCTCGAAGACGCAGGCGAGCGATACGAGCATCTGCTGGATCGAATCCAGCTGCTGGCGCCTCATTTCGAAGTAGGTCGGCCAGTACGTCTCTCCGCCCCATAGCCGGTTTTCCCGATTGCGCGCCGACTGCTGCGCCCCTTCCTCCACCGCCTGGATGGCTTCCAACAGTTCGCCGCCGTTCCATACATGCTCCGGATTCCGGAGCGTCAGCGACATTTCTTTGAAAATGACTCCGAAACTTTGCTCGAGCTGCGAGCGGTACGAGGAGAGCCGGCGTTCGTCCTTCGGCATATAGGCGATATTGACGAGCGTCGCCCAGCCGAGGCCGGCGATGAGCAGCAAAATTTCGTTCGCGATGACGTCGGTCGTCACCTCCGCTCGGTCGAACAGATGGAAGACGATAACCGAGCTGGTCACGATGCCGTCCTTCAGCTGAAACCGCGACAATACCGGGAACGTGAGCAGGATGAAGATCGCGACCGCCCAAATGTGAAAGCCGAATACCGTAAAGATGAACGATGCGAAAAAAAGGCCGAGCACGGAAGCGACGAAGCGGACGAAGGCGCTCTTCAGCCCCTTCATCCGCGTCACTTCGACGCCGAGTATGGCCAGAATCCCCGCGCCGAGCGGCGGCTCCAGCCCTAAATAAACGGCGGTATATATGGCGGCGATGGCTGCCAGCGCCGTCTTGACGATCCGAATTCCCATGACAACATTCCTCGCAAGCGGTAAGAGTTATTCCTCCATCCTACCGCTCGCGCCAGCCCGCCGTCAACTTCCGCTCGAGCGCCGATACGAGCTGGTACATGATCGTCGCGACGACGGCGATCACGATCAGGCTGGACAGCACGAGCGTGAAGTTGAACACTTGAAATCCGTAGATGATCAAGTAGCCGAGACCGAGCTTCGCAACGAGAAATTCGCCGACGATGACCCCGACCCAGGCCAGCCCGACGTTTACCTTCAGCGTCGAGATAATGACCGGGAAGGAGCCCGGCAAGATGACGAGCCGGAACAGCTGCGAGCGCGTCGCGCCGAACAGCCGGACCACCTTGACGTAACCGCTGTCGATCTCGCGGAACCGGTTATATATGTTAATCGTCGTGATGATGACGGTGACGGACAGCGTGACGGCCACGATCGACATGAAGCCGGGCCCGAGGCCTACGATGAAGATCGGCCCGAGCGCTACCTTCGGCATGCTGTTCAATACGACCAGGTAAGGATCGAATACCCGGGACAAGAACGGGAACCACCAGAGCGCGGCCGCGATCAGCGTGCCGAGCAGCGTGCCGAGCGCGAAGCCCGCGACGGTCTCGGACACCGTCACGCCGACATGCGGCCAAATCGAGCCGTCCGCCATCGTCCGCCACAGCTGGTCCAGCAGCTTCGTCGGGTAGCTGAACAGAAGCGGGTCGATCCACTTCCGCCTTCCGGCGAACTCCCATAGGCCGACGAACAGCGCCAGCAATACGATCTGCGTCGCGATGACCGCCGTCGTAAGGCGCAGCTCGCGCTGCTTGAAGCGGACGTGAAGCTCGTTCATCCAATCCCGCCGGTCCTCCCGGATGCCCGATACATTCGCCAGCTCCTCCTCATCGTCCGACCGATTGCGGTCATTGTCCTCCATCGCTCTCCCCTCCTTCCTCGTCCTGCGCGTCCAGCTCCGACCACAGCCGCTCGAACAGCTCTTGAAAGCCGGGCAGCTTGCGCGCGTTCATCGGGGAAGCGAGCCGGATCTCATCCGGAACGGCCAGCTCGCAGCGAATGCGGCCCGGATTTCGTCCGAGCACGATGACGCGGTCGCTCATCGCCGCCGCTTCCGCCAAATCATGCGTCACGAGCACGGCCGTTTTGCACAGCCGCTTCAACGTTTGATCGACCAAGTCCTCCAGTTGAAGCTTGATATGCAAATCGAGCGCCGAGAACGGCTCGTCGAGGAGAAGCACCTCCGGATCGGTCGCCAGCGTACGGGCAAGCGCCACCCGCTGCCGCATGCCGCCCGACAGCTCGTGCGGGAAGCGATGGCCGGCTCCGGGCAGTCCGACCTCCTCGAGCAGCGCGTCGACCGCCTCCATCGAGCTTCTCGTCTTGCGTCCGCTAATTTCAAGACCCACGGCGGCGTTGTCCCTTATCGTGCGCCATGGGAACAAATAGTCCTGCTGCAGCATATAGCCCACTTTAGGCGATGGGCCTTGCACCCGTTCCCCGCTCAGCAGCACCCGGCCTTTGGTCGGCGGGAACAGCCCGGCCAGCAGACTGAGCACCGTCGTCTTCCCGCAGCCGCTAGGGCCGACAAGGCTGACGAATTGTCCGCGCGAGACGGTCAGATCGATGTTCTCGACGGCGAGCGAGGCTCCTTTCTCGTTCACGTATACATGCGATAGCCGCTGCAGCTCAAGCACCGAATCCCGTTTCAAGCCCAGAGCCCCCATTTCCTTCCGCACGGCGTTTAGTTGACCGCTTCGATCGCGTTCTCCGCGAAGCTGGTATCGACGAGCTCGCTATGCTCCGTCCGCTTCTCCAGCTCGCCGGCCGACGTTATGACATCCAGCAGATTGTTCCACTCCGCTTCGTCGATGATCGGGTCGGAAGCGAAGGAGCCTTGCTGCTTATAACGGTCGATCGAGCTGATCAGAATATCGCGGTCGACGTTTTCGAAGTACGGCAGCACCGCGTCCGCGATCGCCTCGGCGCTGTTTTCCTCCACCCAAAGCTGCGCTTTATGAATCGCGTTCGTGAACGCCTGAACGGTCTTTTCGTTTTTGTTCATGTAGCTCTGCTTCGCCATGAAGACGGTGTAAGGCAGCAGACCGCTCTCCGTGCCGAACGAAGCGACGACATGGCCCTGGCCTTCCTTCTCGAAGATCGAAGCCGTCGGCTCGAACAGCTGCACGTAATCGCCGGTTCCGGATGCGAAAGCCGCCGGAATGTTGGCGAAATCGACGTTTTGGATCAGCTCGAGATCCGCTTTCGGATCGATTCCGTGTTTCTTCAGCGTGAATTCGCCCGCCATTTGCGGCATGCCGCCTACGCGCTGGCCGAGAAAGACGCTGCCCTTGAGCGAATTCCAGTCGAAGCTGTCGTCCGCTTCCCGCGCCACGAGGAACGTGCCGTCGGTTTGCGTCAACTGCGCGAAGTTGATGATCGGATCGTCGGATCCTTGCTGATAGACGTAGATCGACGTCTCCGAACCGACGAGCGCCACGTCGATCACGTTCGAGAGCAGCGCGGTCATCGTCTTGTCGCCGCCCGGCGTCGTCGTCAATTCGACGTTCAACCCTTCCTCTTCAAAAAAGCCTTTCGCGATGGCGACGTATTCCGGCGCGTAGAACAGCGAGCGCGTCACCTCGCCGATCCTTACGGTCGCCTTCCCCGAACCTCCGTTGCCGCAGCCGGCCAGCACGGCCGTCGCGGCGAGCGCTGCCGCAAGCAGCAGCGACATAAAATTGCGTCTCTTCATTAAGCGTCCCTCCTGCGCATTTGCGACTTCTCGATGTACTCCAGCCTATGCGCGATTGGGCTCCGCGGTGAATGGCGGCACAAAAAGAAGGCTGCCCGCTAGTCGTTCCAGACGACCGGGCAGCCTTCGGTTTCCTTTCCTTATTGAAGCTTGTATATATCCGTATATTTATTCGTTAAATACGTAACCAAATGCTGCGGATCGAGCGGTTTGCCGGTTACACTCTCGATGAGCTCGGACGGGGTCCTCAGCTTGCCGTACCGGTATATCCGCTCCGTCAGCCACTGCTTGATCGGCTGCAGCTCGCCGCGTCCGACGAGCGACCAGAAGCCGTCCAGCTCCCGCTCCATCGTATCCGCGATTTGCGCCGCGTACATGTTCCCGAGCGAATACGACGGGAAATAGCCGAACGCCCCGCCCGACCAGTGCACGTCCTGCAGCACGCCTTCGGCGTCGCTCGGCGGCGTAATGCCGAGGTATTCCTTGTATTTCTCGTTCCAAATCGCCGGCAGGTCCGAAGCCTTAGCCCCTTCGTTGAAGATCAGCTTCTCCATCTCGTAGCGGATAATAATATGAAGGTTGTAAGTGAGCTCATCCGCTTCGATCCGGATAAGGGACGGCTTCACGACGTTATTGCCGCGGTAAAATTGATCGACGTTTACGTCGAGCTTGCCCGGGAAGCGCTTCTGAAGCTCGCCGAAGTAGCGTTCCCAGAACGGTCGGCTGCGGCCGATCACGTTCTCCCAGAAGCGGGACTGCGATTCGTGTATGCCCATCGACGTTCCGGTGCACAGCGTCGTGCCGATCAGCTCTTCCATGATGTTTTGCTCGTAGAGGGCATGGCCGCCCTCGTGGATCGTCCCGAACAGCGCGCTCGTGACGTCGTTCTCGAGGTACCGCGTCGTAATCCGGACGTCCCCGGGGCTAAGCCCCGTCGCGAACGGATGCACGCTTTCGTCCAGCCGGCCGGCTTCGAAGCTGTAGCCCATCTCGTTCAGTATGTATAGGCTGAATTCCTTTTGCGCCGGCTTATCGAACCGTTGGCTCAGGAAGGACGTATCCGGCTGATGCGGGGAAGCCGCGATGGCGGCGGCCAGCGGAACGAGCTTGGCGCGCAGCCCGCCGAATACGCGGTCCAGCTCGGACACCGTCATCCCCGGCTCGTATTGATCGAGAAGCGTATCGTAGCGGGTATCCTTCGGTCCCCACAAATCGATGAATTGGTTCGTATACGCGATCACCTTCTCCAAATAAGGCTGGAAGCCGGCGTAATCGTTGTCCGCCTTCGCTTCCTCCCATTTCGATTCCGATTGCGAGGCGAGCACGACGTATTCCTGATACAGCTTCGGCGGAATTTTGACGCTGCGGTCGTATTCCTTCCTCGTCTCCGACACGAGCCGCCGGTCGATTTCGGACAAGCCGCCATAGACGTTCTTCTCCTCCAGCGTTTCCAGCCATTCGCCGAGCTCCGGCGAAGTGGACAGCTTGAACATGTCGCCGGATAACGCGCCGATTACTTCGGAACGATGATCCATCCCTTTGCGCGGCGCGCCCGTGCGCAAATCCCAATACAGGACGCCGAGCGCTTCCTCGTAGCTTTTTATTTTGCTTACGTTTTCTTTGAAGCGCTGCAGCGCTTCGTCTTTGTTTGCCGGCATCGTTATTCCGCCTTTCTTCATTGAATGATCGCATTCCAATCGCTGGAACGTAACTTGATCTTACTTATTCCGCTCATTATAATCAACATAAAACCCGCCGGCCCGCCAAGCCGGCGCACCCGCGAAGAGAGGAAGCGAACCGCTATGCACATTACATTCTCGAAATCGGCCGTACAGAAGCTCTCCCCTTACTTGGGCGACGGAACGAAGCGGCTCAAGCTGCTGCACGACATGGAGGGCTGCGGCTGCGTCGTTAGCGGCGTCCCGGCGCTCCAGCTCATCGACGGTCCGTCGGTCGACGACAAGCTCGCCGAGGGCGATCCGCTGCCCTTCTATTATGAGCCCCGCCACGAAGTGTATTACGAGCCGAAGCTCAAAATCGATTACGACGAAGGACAGGGCAGCTTCAGCCTGAAGAGCGACGGTCAAATCTACACGACGCATCTCCGTTTAATCGTTTGACGCGCACCTAAACATGCGGGCGGCTGTGGAACGAGGGGAGCGGGCAGGCTCAGGACGAGCCGCCCCGCTCCTTTATTTTTGCATCGTAGGCTTCCCGCCGGGCGGCGATGACATCCGTACGGTCGCGCAGTTTATGCCGGTGCACGATCGAGTCGTCCTTCATCGGGCTCGGCGCTCCCCATGTCCAGCCGCGCTCTTCGCATTGCGCAAGACAGAGCGCCGATAATCGATCGCTCGTGATTCGAAGGTTCATATCGGCGTAAACGAGAGGCTCCCCGCCCTTTAATGCCTCGATTCTCTCCGCCAGCTCCGCCTGCAGGCTCTCCCGTTCGATGCACAGCCGATCGAGCGCGTCCGCAGACAGCTTGCGCTCCGCTTGCCCGAACATCATCAGCGCGCCGCGGAAGTTGCCCCGGCGCTGGTGATACAGCGCCACGGCAAGCTGAATGAGGCCCACCCACGCCTCGGCGAGCGCATCGCCCGGATGCTCCTTCCAATACTCCTCCAGCAGCTCGTGGCATTCGAAAAAATCCCGCGACGCATGAAATTCCGTCAAATAGGAAACATATGCATTAGGAAAATTGGTCATAACTTCCTCCCGCCAGGCTAATTGTAAAAAAAGGAATGACGTTCAAATGAAACCTTTGTCTATCTTAGCCGTATTTCACTATGTTCGCAATGCAGCAAAACGTATATCAGGAGGAGAAAGACAAATGAAAAAGGGATTTATGGTCATGCTCGCACTCGCATTGTTTTTCACGTTAGGCTTTGGCCAATATGCCGACGCGAAGCCAAGGGGCGGAATCAAGTCTCCGAAACAGAGCTATACGCAAACCCCGAAAAAAAATGAAAACACGAGCCAGACGAACACCGGCGCCAAAACGGGAGCGACGACCGGCGCGACGAAGCCGGGCTTCTTCGGCGGCGGCAGCCTGATGAAAGGCTTGATGATCGGCGGCTTGGCCGGCTTGATGTTCGGCGGCTTGTTCGCGGGAATGGGCGCATTCGGCCAAATTCTCGGCCTTATGATCAACCTGCTCGCCATCTTCGCCATTATTATGCTGATCCGCGTCGCCTTCGTCTACTTGCGCAGCAAGCGCAACCCGCCGAATCCGCGGAGACCTTATTGATCGTGCGCATCTACACGGACGAAATCATTAACGCCATCTGCCTGCACATGGCGGAACGCAGAGGCGTGAAACCGTCTGATGTCGAGGTGCAGCTTTCCTGGGAAGAACAATACGGCTTCACCGCCGAAGTATGGGTGAGCGGGCGAAGCCAATACATTATCGAATCGAACATCCTTGAGGCAATCGAGCAGTACATGTACAAGGAATACAACCGCCGCGTGTTCCGCTCCTCCATTAAGCTGGACGCGGACGAGGAGTTTTGGGCGGAAATCGAAGATTAATCGGCCTGTAAGCAAAGCACTCCGGAAGACGAACGATCGAAGCGGTCGACGTCTCCGGAGTGCTTTTTTTAATCGCGGGAGTCCGGCATGAGGATTGGCTGTCGTCAAGACGGCTTCTTTTTTCTGTTCCTGAATAATGCGGCGACGAACAATAAAGTAGTCAGTCCTCCTTCTACCAGTAGCGCCGTCAACGGGAACCAAAATTCGAATACCTTAAACGTGTGGAGCATATTTTTGCCAAAAGGCGGCAGAACCGGAAGAATCGTAACGAGCACGCCAAAAGGCAAAATCCATTTGCGGTGCGAACGAGTCCCGAACAGCTGTGCCGCTCCTTCGGCAGCGATATAATATAAGACCGACAACGTAATAAAAGTGCCCGAGATATAGACCAGCATCATTAAAATGTCGACCCGCTCTAGGAAGACCAGTTGAATGGTACGGGTAAAGGCATAGACCGGATAATAAAGACGTCCGACGACTTCCTGTCCAAGCGCCGCGATGCTGTTGAGCAGCCATAGGGTCATGATCGACGCACCAAGCAATACGGCCGATGCTTTGAGCTTGAACGTACGCTTCGGATTGTTATGGTGCGGCATAACCATTCCCATCAGAATGCATACACCGAACCAGCTGGCCGGATAGACGGACGCTTTGACGGCGGGCCAAGCTCCATTTTCCAATTGGGGAAGCAAATTGCTCAGTTCGAGTTGCGGGATGGAGATGAGTACGCCGGCAACCGAGACAAGCAGGATGAGAACGGAGATGATTTCCGCCAATCTTGCGATCGTTTCGATCCCGTTGTATGCGGCCCACCCGGCTGCTACAGCCATCGTAGAGGTCAACACGATGAGGGGCGTTCCGACCAAGAGCGTCGATGACAGGAAGTTGCTGAAGATGAACAGCGACAAGCAAATCACTACGGCAAAGAAGAGGATGAAGATGAACCCGAGCGCGTATCCGGCCTTCCCCAGGATGGTCACGGAGTATTGAACCAAAGATTGTCCGGGATAAGCCCGTCCCAGCCAAGCTAATAGATAAGCCACGTAGATGTCGATGACGGTGCCGATGACCATGGAAAGCCACAGATCCTGTTTGACGGCGGGAACCAGCATGGTTGGTACCGAAAAATAGGTCAATGAAGTGATCGAGACGAAGATGAGCATGAAAAATTGTCTGTCGGATATCAGATCCTTGTTCAACAAGATGGACTCCTTTTATTATCGTGCCTGCGATTTGGAGACGCGTTCGAGACCCGAGTTGATAATCGTCGTCTTTACTTCAACCTTGAAATCCAGCTGCGGCAAACGGTTACGCCAATTCGGTTTTAGTTTTTTCCACTGCCCGGGATGTCTTTGATGGATGAATTCTCCAAAACCGATAATATCGCTCCGATAATTTGCGTAGATTTTTGTTAAGGTTTGTTGAACCCGGTCTTGCAAAAGCCCGTTCAGCCGCGATTCAAACTTCCTAACGATCTCCAAATCCGTAAAGTCCATATTTAGCGCAGTTTCAACAGCCTCGGCCTTCGCTTTGAGGCGAATCTCTATTGTAATTTGCTTCCCCTGAACATTCGCGTTAAAGCGCGAACGTAACCCGCTAAGCCTGAAAGATAAGGTTTCGGAATTGTCGGAGGTCAAATCAACCAAAACCGTTCGTCTCCCAATCTCCTTTTTTATCCACCGCATCATTTCCGTTTCTTTATTTGACAGCCACCCCACCATTTTGCCCTGATGAAAAACGGCGGTGTTGCTGATTTTCATAATATTTCCACCCGTGGCGGGAATGATACCTGCTCCGATTGCCTCGTGGCCGATCTGATCCATTCTTGGCAGAAATAAATAGAGCTGCAATTCTCCCGCAGAAGGTCGCCTCTCCTCGTTCATAAAATAAAGCCTCCATGCGTCGGATGGAACATTTTCCAGTTCCTTTGCATATTGGAGCGTCTCCTTGGCGGATCGTTTCGAGATTAAGATCGGGGCCGTCAAATTTTTATTTCCCGACCGCCAAAAATAATCCATATGATCGTGAACGCCGCGCCTGGCAAGTTTCTCGCTGATGACGATCGAACGGGTTTGCGTCAAAAAAAGGGTCTTTTTCGTTTGCTGCTGGATCAAATCCAAAGCGCCGTTTATCGTTTTGGCCGTCGCGGAGTAGATAGCGAACGGCCTTTTCTCTTTTCCGCTGCCTCCCGCGCCCGTCGGCGGCGTCGGATTCAGCAATTGAACGGTCACTTCGATCTGGCCTTCGGGTGCGGCATCGAGCCCAAGCCCGGAGACGACCGTTAAATATTCCAAATTTTTTTGACTCCAGCAGCCGCTCGTAAAAAGAAAAGTGAAAACGAGCAAACAACCGACTGACAGCACCGGCTTGCATCTCATCCTTTTTTCGCCTCTCAATCGCAACATGATCTAGGTCGGAAGCGCTCAATAGCGTTAATTCTTTTTTGTCCGTACGATCCACCACGGAAGACGGAAGACCGTTTTCAAAGCTTCCTTCGATTTAAACGGCGCAATCGGAGCCAAATAAGGAGTCCCTACCGATTTAATCGTGGTCAAGTGGATACCGAGAAGCATCATTCCCAGAACGATGCCGTACAATCCCAGAATGGAAGCAAACAACAGCATGAAAAAACGAAGAAGCCGGACAGCCCCCGATAATTCAACCGAAGGGATGATAAACGATGCGATAGCGGTTCCTGCCACGACAATAATCGTAGGAGGCGAAATAATTCCCGCGCTGACGGCCGATTCGCCGATAACCAATGCGCCTACGATGCTGATCGCGGAACCGATCGCTCTGGGCATGCGGACCCCGGCTTCGCGCAAGCCTTCGAAAGTCAGTTCCATAAGCAGTGCTTCGATAAGCAAAGGGAAAGGAACCCCTTCCCTCGCGGCCAGAATGCTGCTTAACAGTTCCGGCGGGACCATTTCGGGATGGAAGGACAGAATGCCCACGTAGAGAGCGGGAAATAACAGCGTAATGTATAATCCGATCAAGCGCAGCCACCTGACGAACGCTGCGATCGGGAAAGCCAAATAATAATCTTCGGCGGTTTGCATCAGATGAAAAAACGTGCAGGGCAGCAGCAAGACAAACGGCGAGCCATCGACAATGACGACCACTCTTCCTTCGAGCGCCCCGCCGGCAATGTCATCCGGCCGTTCCGAAATATAGACCGTTGGGAAAATGGATCGCGGAGCGTCTTTGATGATTTCTTCAATGTAATTCGATTCAAGCACGGCATCGATTTGTATCCGCTTCAGTCTTTCACGCACTTCTTCTACGACCTGTTTTGGCGCGCGATGCCGCAAATAGAGCAGAGCGATTTGGGTATGGCTGACGCTGCCCACTGTCATCACTTCGACATGGAGCCTCTTATCCCTGATTCGCCGGCGTATTAGGGATACATTCACCGATAAGGATTCAACAAATCCGTCGCGGGGGCCGCGTACGACGGATGTCGAGGAAGGCTCCTGGATGCTCCGCGTCTCGTATCCCGTATTTCCTATTGTCACGCCTTTCGTCATTCCATCAACCAGAAGGACGGAAGCGCCGGATAATAACCGGGTTAGAACGGAATCGACCGATTCCGCTAAAGCGACTTCTCCGGAAAAGATAACCGAGTCGCAAAGCTGCTCGTAAATCCCGTCTGCAGTCGGGACGATCTCCATTCGGCTGCCGCGTTCAAGCAGCGGAGCAATAACATTCTGATCCAGCGAATGCGCATCATTCATGCTGTTGATCCACAATATTGCGGCAGGGACGGCCGCCGACCCCAGCTTGAATTCGCGAATCGACAGGTCCGAGCTGTATCCGAGCTCGACTTGGATCGTTTCAAGATTGTCCCCGAGGCCGGATTTAAACGGAATGCAGGAATTGTCTTCAAGTTCGGATGAGCTGGAATGATCGGGAAATGCGTCGTTTTTCATGATACCCTCATTTTGGCCGTATTTTATGAGTCGTTGTTAAGATTACCCAAACCAATAAATATATTCGTCCCCGTTTATTTCCAGCCTGCTCTCGATAGAATCGGAGAAACATCCTCCCTCTTCGTGCGTCTAATAGATAGATTCGGAGAGGAGAGTGGATGAAGAAACGATGAGGAGTAAACTAAGCGCGGCTCTGCTGCTCGTTCTGGTCTGTCAAATCGTCATGGCGGGAGCCGCGGGCATCGCCGGCGCCGCCGCGGAGGCGCGGATGACCAAGTTCCGCGTCTATCAAAACGACAAGGCGCTGCGCGAATTTCCGACCGAGGCGCAGGCGATCGCCTACGCCCGCAAGTTCGGCTACAGCCGCGTCGAAACGATCGCCGGACGGAATTGGGTGTGGGACAATTTCCCGCGTTACAAGGTTTATCAGAACGGCGCGACGAACGCCAAATGGGAGTTTCGGACGTACGAGCAGGCGCTTGCCGTTGCCAAGCAGCTGAAGAACGCGCATATCCGCGACCTAGAGAACATCGGCTGGAAGTACGAGACCTATGCCCGATTCCAATTGTTCCAAGGGGACAAAACGCAGCAGAAATGGTCGTTTACGACCCTTGCGGCCGCGAAGCAGGAGGCCAAAAAATGGGGCAACGCCCACATTATCGATTTGTCGACGAACAAGTGGGTTTGGGGCAACCTGACTTCCGCGCAAATCAAAGCGCAGCGCGCGGCGAAGCCGGTCTACCAGGTGACGGTCGACGGATTGCCGGCTCAGGAGGATAAGCTCCACGCCTTCCTCTACGACGCGATTAACGCATCGCTGACGGTACCCGGCAGCGAAGTCGTGAATACCGCAACCGGAAAAACCGTGCATTCGAACGTTCCTTCCTACACCGTCGTGAAGGACGGCGCGACCGTCAAAGCATTCGTCAGCCTGGATGCCGCCGTGGGGCTGGCCAAAAAAACGCCGTACGCGGAAGTGCATGCGGGCGGCAAGGCGATTTGGTCCGGCCTGCCTTATTTAACCGTCTACCAAGGCGAGAACAAGCTCCGCATGTTCAACACGCGCAGCGGCGCGATCGCCTTCGCGAAGGGCTATGCGGACGCCTCGGTCCGGACGGCCGACGGGCGTTCGATTTGGAACAACGCGAAGAAGCTCATCTACCTGGGCTGGAACGGAAGCGCGACCAGCCAGACCGTGCTTGACCATGCCGCGGGTACGCAGGGACTTACGATCGACTCGCCTACCTGGTTCGAGCTGGCGGCAGCCGACGGCTCGATCAAGGACACCTCCGACATAAGCGTCGTGGAGACGTTAACCGAGCAAGGCATCGAAGTCATGCCGCTTGTCCATAACCAGTTCGACCGAACGATGACGACCGCCTTCCTGAAGAACAAGGCGGCGCAGCAAACTTTTATCGACCGGCTCGTCGGCAAGATGTCGGAGCTTCGCGTCGCTGGCGTCAACCTCGACTTCGAACAAATCGCCGGAAGCGACCGGGCGGCGTATACCGCTTTCGTAACCGCGCTTTCGAAAGCGGTGCAGGCGAAGGGCATGAAAATTTCGATCGATCTGCCGAGAGGCAGCGTCAGCTGGAACCATCAGACCGCTTACGATCATGCCGCGATCGCTGCCGTCGTGGATACGGTCATCATTATGGCGTACGACGAGCATTGGTCCGGCAGCACGGAGCCGGGCTCCGTCGCTGGACTTGAATGGACCGAGGAAGGCGTCAAGCAATTTTTGAACTACGGCATACCGCGCAGCAAGCTTATGCTCGGCATTCCGTTCTACGTCAGGGAATGGAAGCTGGACGCTTCCGGCAAGCTGGTCGGCAACCGTGCGATTTATATGAAGGAAGTGCCTGAACTCATCGCGAATACCGCCGCGCAAGGCGTGCTTGACCCCGAGTCCGGCCAAATGAAATACAAATACGCGAAAGACGGTTTCACTTATCTGTTCTGGGCGGAGACGGAAGCCACGGTCAAAGCCCGCATCGACATCGCCAAAGCTTACGACCTTGCCGGCGTCGCCGCTTGGCGGCTCGGCTACGAAAGCTCCGAATTATGGACGGCGATGCTGCAAATGAAATAATAGCCGGATGCAGGAAGATCCCGGCCCTCACGCAAACGGAGGAGCCGGGATCTTTACGGTTTAGCATGCTATGGATTCGCGTTTCGTTCCCGTTCAAATCGTTAGACAGCGGATCATGCTTGCCCTGAAGGCGGAAATTGAATCCGAATCGCTGCTCCGCGAACGACAAAAAAGACCGCCAGCGCAGTCGCCGAGCAGCCTTATTCGAATGTTGGCGAAGCGGGCAAGCGGATCGTAACCTTCGTCCCCTTGCCAAGCTCGCTTTCGAATGCGATTTTGCCGTTCATCGCTTCGATGATCCGGACGGTTACCAATATGCCGAGCCCGGTTCCCGTATCCTTGGTCGTGAAGAAGGCTTTGCCGATATTGTCCAGGTCTTCCTTGGACATTCCGGAGCCGGTATCGACCACCTCGATGTACACTTCATCATTCCGCGCGTAAGCGTTGACGGAAACTTCGCCCGTTTCTGGAATCGCTTCCACTCCGTTTTTGATCATATTCAAAATAACTTGCGTCAGCCTCGGCTTGTCGGCCAGAACGTACAGATCGGACCGGTCGCAGTTCACGCGCATCTCGACATTCTGGATCAGGCTGTACGAATTCATCATCTCGAACGTATGGTTCAGAAAATCCGATACCTCGATCACTTCCAACTGTTCGACCTGCGGCTTCGCCAGATTCAAATAGTCGGTAATGATGTATTCCGCCCGATCCAGCTCCGAGAGCGCGATCTTTAAATAATTTCGCTGCTTCAGGTCGACCGAATCGCTCAGCAGCTGAATGAAGCCCTTCACGACGGTAAGCGGATTCCGCACCTCATGGGCCACGGAAGCGGCGATTTGACTGACGATCTTCAGCTTCTCGCTTCGCTCCAGCTCGAGCCTCATCGCGGCGCTTTCGATGATATGTTCGTTAAGCAGCGAGGAGATTCCCATCCCGATAATCGTCACGAGCCCCATCGCGGAGAAGACGACGACGCTGTAATCGGGCTGCTCGATTATGTACCCGTTCAGTCGCAGGTAGAGATAGAGAAGCGCTACCGTAACGAGAACGGAATGCAGCGCCAGCGCCAAGCAAAGCGCCACTCTCTTGATCGGCACGCAGCGGGCGAACGCCTTGACGAACGGGATGGCGGGGCCGATCATAAAGACGAACCCGATCATGGAAAGAATAGCCGCGTCCCCTCCGATATAATACCGGTAAGCCTCGGCAATGAGAGACGCGATCATGCCCGGCATATAATAGCCTTTGCTGTAAAGGATCGATACGATGACCGGGATGCTGCGCAGATCCCATTGGAAATCCGCAACAATGTTAACCGGGAATGTCATGCAAATGACGGCCGCCCCGCCGAACATGATGCCGTTCAAGATTTGGTAACGAAGACTGTCGTTGGCTCTTTTCCTCGTATAAAAGAACTGCTGGATAAATATGGGGAACAATATGATAATGAGATGTAAGAGCAACTGGTTTACCATATGTGTCAATCGGTGTCCTCTCTCTTTACTAGCTTTGCTATGCATAGTACTTGAGAACTAAAGCCCACTCTACTATATTAACACAAAAATAATTGGCCGTTCATTCTTATTTTGCTATAAATGCGATGCGAAAGCCTACCGTCCGAGCTGCCTCTGCTTCACGGCTTGCAGCCTTTTATTCTTTCGAGCCAGGCGCGATATCAGCAGCAAAGCGAATAAAACGAACGCCTGGGGAAGCGGCTGCTGCCGTTTCCCCAGGCGTTCGATGATCGCTTGCCTCACCTCTACCCGTCTATGAGTCCGCTTAGCTTCAGCAGCCGATCAACCGTTGTGGCCGCCTCCGCTCTCGACAAATGGTTCCTCGGCAGGAATAAGCCTCCGGCTCCTTTGAACAAACCGTTTTGAACGGTCAAATCGACCGATGGCTTCGCCCAACCTCCGATCAGCGCCTCGTCTTGAAACGGCTCGGATCGCCAGGCGGCATCCTCGCTACGTTCGGCTCCCCCTCCGGCCAGCTTCCACGCCCTCGCCACGATGACCGCCGCCTCTTGCCGCGTAATGGAGGCGTCGGGGCGAAACGCGCCGCCGGGCCCGCCTTCGATGATTCCGTATTCGTGCGCGATGGCGGCGACTCCGGCGAACCAATCGCCGGTATCGACATCCGTGAACGTCCGTCCCGCTCCGCCGACCGGCAATCCAAGCGCCCTCACGATCATGGCGGCGAATTCGGCCCGGCTTACGGAATCGTCCGGACGGAAAAGCCCGTTATTCCCGCCGTTCACGACCATTCGCGAGGCCATCTCGTTCACAGCGGATTCGGCCCAATGCGATTTTACGTCTTCGAATGATTTCGAATGTTGAACGACGGCATAGCTGCTATTCGTCAAGCTGCTGACGACCGCGACGTATCGGCCCTCCCGGACCGTAAGCCGCGTCGGGACGGGACGGATCTCTCCGCCTGCCTCCAATACGACGGCGGTCGTCGTAACGGCAGGCCCTCCCCCATCGGGCAGCGGAATTTCCCGCTCGATATAGGCGTCGAACCGATCGGCTTCGATCGTTCTTCCGCCGTAGGAGACGAGCAGGCTGAAATCGACCGGCGTAGTCAAAATCTTAAATCCCGATCGTTCCGATAAGGCTTGCAGCTCCGCCAACCGGCTCTCGCCGCCGTTTGCGATAATCATCTCTACGGCAACGTCCCGAGGCTGAATCTGCGCGCCGAATTGCGGATAGATCCGATTGATCGGCACTTGTTCGGCAGGCAGCCTGTAGCTGCCGATTCCCGTCTCGATCTCAATTACGGCGTGCTTGCTCCGCAGCAGACTGACGGCATGGCCGCTAAGCGTCACGGCCGTACGATCCGCGTCCTCTTCCACCGCCAGACGTATAATCGGATATTCGCCCACCGCTGCCAAATGTTCTTCCAGCCTCTGCGTATCCACCGTTACGATCGCGGACGTACGGCCTTCGCTCTCCTGCAGCGTTCCGGACGCTATCGCGTCCATCTCCTCGCCGTTGACCGTCGCGCTTGCAAGCGCCGGCTTCCCGCCGACCGGCTGAACCGCAGGCGGGCGCTCTGCTCCGCTTCGGTCCGCCGAGATCCGGTAGTGCTTCACGGAACGGTCCTCTGCCGTAACCGCGAGCTCGATCCGGCTGCTTCCGACTTGAAGCGGCAGCGATTCGCTAGCTTGTCCGCCCGTTATCGCGAGAGGACCATATACGATTCTCCCTGTTCCGTCATAGACGCTTGCGGCAACGCTGGCACCGAGACCGCCTGCTTCAGCAGTAACCGTTACCGAATCGACGGCATGCGGCACGCCGATCGCATAATCGGTTACGTTCGGCGAAAAGGCCGGCGACATGGGCACGGCCTGCGCCCCCGCATTCACGACCAGCGACTGCAGCGTCGCGTCGTCGCTTGGAACCGGAATATCGGGATCCGTCTCTAGGGCAAAGGCCCATGACGATGCATCGCTTATTCCTTCGTATGCATTGCCCGCCGCATCCTCGAAAGCGCCTGCGTCAATCGTGACGTAATAATCCGCGCCCAGCGGGAGCGAATCCTCCGGCACGACGGTCACCGTCTCGCCCGTTACCGATACCTTCGCCAAGTCGGCTGCATCAATCGTCGCTTCGACGGCGTCGTCGTACGGGCGGCGGATGACGATTTGTTTGCCCGCGACAGCAATGACGGGTTCGTCGAACGAGAGCGACAGACCGGCAGCCGGGAGCGGCCCGGACGAGCCGTTAGCCGGGGAAAGCGCCTGAACGAGCGGCGGTTCCGAATCGGGTACCGGTTCGGCGGCCGTATCCGCCCGCTGCATCGCATAGGCGCTCTTGTTCCCGGCCCCGTCCACGACGATGACGTTAATGTAATACGTCCTGCCGGGCTCGAGGCCCGTCGCCTCGAACGATCCGGTATCGCGCGTTAATGATCCCGCCTCCGTGCCGTTCAGGATCGCTTGATTCACGGTGGCGATATTGCCGCTGTCGGAGCGGATGACCTGATAGCGCAGATCGCCTTGCCGGGACATATTGTCGTCCGCCTTCGGCCAGCTTAGCTTCAAGGCTCGCGTCTGCCGGTCCGACACGGCAATCGCGCCGTTAACGACGGCCGGAGGCGTTACGTCCATTACGGCCGCATTTTTGACGGGCAGCGGCCTGTCTTCTCCCGTTCGGTCGCCTAACAATCCGCCGCCATTGTAGCCCCATGCCCAGCCTAATCCGTCCTTGTCCATGGCAAGGCTGTGATAGCGGCCGGCGGCGACCGCGGCCATTCCTCCCAATTCGGGAACCTGGATCGGGACATTCGTTTTCTCGATCGACCCGTTGCCCAATTGATATTGAGCGTTGTACCCCCATGCCCAGACCGTGCCGTCCACTTTGATCGCCAAATTGTGAAAATGGCCCGCCGAGACGGAGACGACGTCTCCCAAAGAACCGATCTTCACGGGCGTTCTGCGCTCCGCGTAAGTTCCGTCCCCAACGGCGCCGTTCGTATTCTGGCCCCATGCCCAGACATCGCCGTTCCCGTCCAGCGCGAGGGCGTGATTGTAACCGGCCGATATGGCGACGATGCCGCCAAGGCCGGCGATCGGCATCGGCGTCAGCCTTTTCTCGTCCGCCGACCCGTCGCCCAGTTGTCCCTGCTTGTTCCATCCCCATGACCATACCCGCCCATCTGAAGCCAGTGCGAGGCTGAACGATCCGCCGACCGCCGCCTCGACGATATCGGTTAACCCGGGTACCTCTACGGGCGTATGCCGCTGCTCGGCCGTTCCGTCCCCCAGCTGTCCGGCATCGTTGTTTCCCCATGCCCATACTTTGCCGTCGCTGCCTACGGCGAGCGTATGCAAGCCAGAACCGGACGAAACCGAAGATATAAGTTCAAGCCCGGGCACCTCGACCGGAGCAAGCCGATCCTCTTCGGTGCCGTCTCCAAGCTGGCCCTTCTCGTTCGCTCCCCATGCGTATACCGTGCCGTCCTCTCGTACGGCGAACACGCTGTAGTAGGTTACGGCGATCGATTTCACGTCCGACAGGCCCGTTGCTCTGACCGGACGCGAATAATTATTGGCATGCCCATTGCCTATTTGGCCTCTGCCTCCCCTTCCCCACGACCATACCGTGCCGTCGCTGATCAGACCGACGCTGAAGTAATCGCCGGCATAGATCCGGGGAGCGGCCGCTGCCGCCGCTGCCGCTCGTCCCGCGGGAACATGAAGCGCGCTTAATAGGAGCAACGCGCTAAGCAGCAGAAAACCTGTTCGCCTCATCGTTCACTTTCCTCCAATCCAATCTTTTGAAGAATAACGTCGAATGTTCGGGTTTCGACCGACAAAATGACGTTTCTCGCCATTCTACTAAAAAATCGGATCGGATTATATTAACGAAAGTTATCTATTCCTTAATTTTTTACCGCTCGGCATCCATCCCGGATTCCGATGCGCGACCATAATCGGCAACCCATTGTTCTACGCATGCCGTCATTTTCTTGGCGGCGGGGGAATTGTCTCTAAACGAAACGGCGGCAAGGCCGATCGTCCGGTGATGCTCGCCCTCCAGCGGACGGATGCAGAAGTCTCCCGGCAGTCCGGTCAGGATAAGCTCCGGGAGAATGCTAATCCCGAATCCGTTCCGAACCATCGCCACGATCGCTTGGTCGTCCTCCAGCTCATACCGGATGGCCGGCGCAAGCTTGTATCGCGAGAAGATCCGCAAGACATCGTTGTCGCACCCCGCGATCGGCATAATGAATGGCTCGTTTACGAGTTGTTCGATCCGAATCAGCGGCTCCCGGCAGAGCGGGTGACCGGGAGGCAATAAGCATACCATCCTGTCTTTATGGAGCGGAACGGTCTGAAGCGCTTCCGAGACGGGCAGATTAACGAAGCCGAAATCGCAGACGCCGCTTGCGATCGACCGTTCGATTTCATCGTAGTTGCCGTCCATGAGCTTAACCTCGATAAGCGGATGCCGCTCTCGGAAGAGCTTCAAAATTCCAGGCAGCCAATGAATCGATACGCTCGAGAACGTACCGATTGTGACGCTTCCGCGCTCGACCCCCTTGATCGCCGCAATCTCTTGTTCAAGCTTTTCCCGAGCCTGGAGCATTTCCCTGAAATGCCCGATCAATCGCTCCCCGCTATTCGTAAGGCGGACGCCCGACCGGTTCCGGCGAAGCAGCGTTAATCCGATATCGCGTTCCAGGCTGGCGATCGCATGGCTAACGGCCGATTGAGTAAGATTCAACCGTTCGCCTGCTTTCGTCAAGCTATCCAGCTCGACTGCTTTGCAAAAAATTTCGTATTTCATCAAATTCATTTTTGCCTCCGCATTCTTTCATGAATATAATTCATTTAAAGGATGTTAAACATTCATTTTATTTATATTAATTATAGAGCTATAATCGAGTTAATCAAAGACATTCGCAAGCATTGAAAGGAGCAATTCCAAATGCAACATCAAACGAGCGAATCTTCCGGCACGTACTATGCCGTCATCTTCTCGAGCCAAAGAACGTCCGGTGATAACGGATACGGCGAAATGGCCGATCTTATGGAACGGCTGGCCGCCGAGCAGCCCGGATTTATCGGCGCGGAGAGCGTTAGGGATCATTCGGGTTCCGGCATTACCGTTTCCTATTGGGAGAGCCTCGAGGCGATTGGCAATTGGAAGAAAAACGAAGAGCATCGGGCCGCTCAGGAGAAAGGAAGGCAATCCTGGTACCAAACGTACACGATCCGGATTTGCAAAGTGGAACGGGAGTATTCCTTCAACGGCGAACGTTAGGGAAGGACTGCGTCGACGATTCGAAAAAAAGGCCTGCCGGCAATGTGCGTCAGGCCTTTTCGTTATTCGTTGGCGAGCAGCCAGAGGACGACGATTCGGCTCCCTTAATGCACGATCGCTTTCGGCTGCGCTTCTTCGGTTTCGCGCCGAGCCTCAGCCGGATCTCCCTCCGATATGCCGTACCGCTCATGAAAGCGGCGGAGCGCCTTCGGCGCCCACCAGTTCGCCCGGCCGGCCAGTTTCATGAACGCCGGCACGAGCACGCTTCGTATGAGCGTGGCATCCACCAATACGGCCAAAGTCATGCCCACGCCGAGCATTTTGAGGAATACGACCTCCCCCGTCGCATACGCGGAGAACGTGAAGGCGAGGATGGCCGCGGCTGCCGTCACGAGGGAACCGCTTTTCTGGATGCCGGCCGCGACGGACTCCGTCAAATCGCCGGTACGGTCGTACTCTTCCTTGATGCGCGACAGGATGAACACTTCGTAATCCATCGACAGCCCGTATGCGATGCAGAACATAAGGATCGGGATGCTCGGCTCGATCGTGCCGGACGGCGTGAAGTTAAGCCAACCGGACAAGTTGCCGTCTTGGAATACCCAGACGAGCGCTCCGAACATGATCGATAGACTGAGGAAATTGAGCACCGTCGCTTTGAGCGGAAGCAGGATGCTGCCCGTCATAAGGAACAAAATAACGAACGTGATCGCGAATACTAGCAGCAGCGCCGCAGGTATCCGCTCCAGAAGCTTCTCGCGGAAATCGGTCAAATCGGCAGGATAACCGCCGACCAACACCTCGAACGGTGCTTCCGCCGTCCGAATTTCGTTCACCAGCTTCGGTGCGTCGGCATTGATGATAGCCGCGTAGGGGATGACCGAAAGAAACGTGCCGCCGTCCGGACCGGCGAATCGGCCATGCGACTCGTTCGGCGGCGTCACGAGCTTCCCTTCCGAATACGACCCGGCAAAGGAGTCGACCTGAATGACGCCGGGGATCGTCGAAAGCCTTTCCGCGTAGCTTGCAATGACATTCCTTACGGACGCCGGATCCTGAACCGCCGGAGCCACGACTTGGATCGCGTCCGTCTCTTCGGCCGGGAAGCCGGCAAGCTTCTGATCCTCCACCTGGCGGCTCGACGCGACTTCCGGCAGCACCCGGTGATCGGGAAGGCCGAACTTCAGGTCGAGAACGGGCGAGCCGAGCAGCAGCAGGACGAAGCAGGCGGATACGCCATACAGAACGGGCCGACGCATGATCGTTTTCGACGTTCGGTACCACCAGCCGGAACGGATGGCTGCAGGTTGGGCGTCAAGGGCGGCGGCAGCCGTATTCCGTTTGAACCTGGGGGCGAGCCGGTGGCCGAGCACGGCGAAGAATGCAGGCACAATCAGAACGGAGCCGATCAAGCCGGTCAAGACGACCAATACGCCCGTGTAAGCGAACGACTGCAGGAACGGGAAAGGGAACACGAACAATACCGCGCACGAAGCCGCCACGGTAATTCCGCTGAAAAGCACGGTGCGTCCGGCCGTTTCCACCGACCGCGCGGCCGCGTCGCGGGCATTCTTCCCGGCGTCGAGCTCCTCTCTGAAGCGGGCGATCATGAACAGCGTATAATCGATGCCGAGTCCAAGGCCCATGACGAGGGTCAAATTCAGAGCGAACGTCGATACTTCGGTGAAGGTGACGATGGCCGCCAATCCGGCCAGCGTGCCAACCATGGCAAACAGCCCCACGCCGATCGTTAACGCCGTCGCCCTAAATCGCCTATAGAGTAGGAGAAGAAACAGAAATACGCCGGGCAGGATGATCATTTCCGCCCGAACGAAATCTTGCCTGGCCAGCTCGGCGGCTTGTCTGAATATTTCGTCTTGACCGCCCACCTCTACCTTGATCTCTTCGTTGTCTCTCGTAAACCGCGGCGACAGCTCGGCAAGGGCAGTCCTCGCTTCCGTGACGGTGCCCTTCAAATGCGCCAAAATAAGCGCCTGCGTCCCGTCTTCGCTGCGGAGCGTGCGCGTCCCGCCCCGGGACCAATACGACGAAGCTTCGTTCACGGCATCGTCGGAAGCCAGCTCCTCGGTCAGCGCAAGTCCCGCCTGACGGACATCCGGGCTGTCGACCGTTCCATTCTTGGCCGTCACAAGCAGCGCCAGGTTCGGGCTTCCTGACCCGAATTGGCGCTCCAGCGTCCTGCCCGCCTCGTACGATTCGGAGCCTGGAACCTCCCATCTGCTGAGCGACAGCTTGCCGACCGTTCCCGCCCCGATGACCGCCGAGGCGACGAAAGCCAATAAGCCGATAACGATGACGAACCATCTGCCTCTAACGATGATGCTCCCGAGCGCCTGCATGACGTTCCTTCTTGCCGGCGCCGACGTCGGCTTGCTTAATGCTTCGTGCTTGCTCATGGTCTCTCCTCCTTAAGGTTCGATTTACATTGTTTGATCAATCAAACAATACTCTCCAAAAAAAATTGTCTCTCTGCTTTTTGCAAACTCCTTATCAATCTATTTTTGCAAAGTTTGCAAATAAGCGTGAATCATCGCCGCAAGCGTATCGTAGGCGCCGTCGTAATCGAATTCCTTGTCGCACAGCCGCTGCAGGGCGAGGCCGTCGAATACGGACAGCAATATCGGCGCGAGCGCGCGGGATTGCTCCTCCGGCAGCTTGCTCACCGTCTCGATCAGCTCGGTCAGATGGGCGCGCTTGCTTGCGAGCGTGTCTTTGATGCTGTCGGACACGGCCGGATTGCGCAGCCCAAGCGCGAACAATTCGTAGCGAAGCTTAATCCAGGACGGATTATCCTCGGCACGCGACTTCGGAACGCTGAGAGCCGATTTCAACGAGCCCAAGTCGAGCGGTTGTTCGCCGTGACGCCGGACGAACGGCAGCGATTCGCAATACCTCTCCGATTCGCGCCGGAATACTTCCGCGAACAATAAATCCTTGCTGGAAAAATAATAACCGATCAGCCCTTGCGCGACGCCCGCTGCGCGTGCGATTTCCTTCGTGGACGCCTCGTCGTAGCCCCGTTCGGCGAGCACCTTGTAAGCGGCGGCGATAATTCTCTCTTGTTTGTCGTTTTCCGTCATGAGCTCCTCCCGTTTCCATCATTTCGTTGCGGCCAAAACCTTGTTTGAACGTTCAAACAAAATATTACATGAAAACAATGCCAATTGCAAGAGTCCCTCCCGTCACGGATCGTGACTGCCTTTCCCCTCCAGTGCCGTAGCTTCTCCGCCCAATCCTGCCGGCAGGATTCCGGCAAAGCGGGATATCTTCGCGGCCGTCGAAGCGGCATCGTGCGAACGGCTGCTAACGGCCGCGATCCGCCCTATCCCTCGAAGCGGGCGAACGAACGCATCGCAGCCATAGCCTTGCCAGTTTATTTTCTTCCGCCGGTCTTCGGCTCCATTTGCCGTACGCGCTTTAAATAGGCGGTAACGTTCCGATCGTCTTCGATCGGATACTCGTAACCCTTTCGTTCCGCGACATCGATCGCCGTCCTGCGGAATAGTTCGCCGGCTGCGAACAAAGCTCGCCAAACGCCATCATACGTCCCGTCCGGGAAGGTGGACATAAGCGCCTCCCAGCTCCTCCTCGGCAAATATTGCTCTAAATATTTGCCGTTTTTGCCGGCGCTTACCGAAAAATCGGTATCGACGCCAACCTGCCATTCGAGCATTCGAATGAGCATGGGCCTTAAGACGAGGTTCAAATGATCCTGCGCATACAGCATCTCTTGCCTCCACAAGCCTTTGGCCACATACGTGGAAACCCACCAAAACTCATTGCAGCAATCGGCGAAATATTCAGGGGACGGGCGTTTGACCCAGTAGTCTTCGTCGGTCGGCGCCGAAAGCCGGGGAAGATTGCCGTCCTTGTCCAATAAAATAACGGAAAGCTTGTCGCCGCCGTTCCAGCTGTCCTTCATCTCGACCGGACATAGCGTCAGATCGATCCGGTTCCCGTCATCGAACAGCATCAAGTAAGCATACCTGCCGTCGCGCTCGGGCGGCACCAGCCCCATGTCCTCCGGCGTCTGCATAATGATTCTGCTGCCGAAGCGATCCACCCATTTTTTATCGTCGATAAAAGAAGCCATATCGTTTACTAAAAACACGATGTCATAATCCTGAAACCGGTCTTTCGGCGCTTTCGGATTCGTCCGCGAGCCGTTCATCCCGACCGCCCGGATCCGATCGTCGTTATTGGCGACGTTCATGATCATGTCCATCATTTCTTGTTCGCCTCTCATCCCGCTCTCACCTCTTCTCCCGTTTCCGCACATTTCCGATCTTGCGTAATCGCGAAAGGCGAGCAAGGCCGCATAATCCCATTCCTTGCCGCCCGTTTTCCGCAGCTCCTCGGTCACGGGGTCCGAAGAACGATAGATGTCGATCGATTGCTGAATAAGCGGCCGGAATCGTTGCGGCAAATGCTCAAGCCCCCACTCCCCGCCTTCGTCCTTGCTATGAACAAGCCGACTGTCTTCGCTCATGATTTGAAATACCCGGCATATGTTCAGCACGCCGTAGTACGGCGATTCGAGGAGATGCTCTGCCTCGAGAATCCAATCCAGGTCGCCCAGTACCGCATCCATGAACCGCGTCCATTCCGCTTGGCCGAAAGTCTCCACGATCGGTTTGCCGCATAGGACGGCGCCGCGCTGCGCGACATACGTGAGATGGGAGGCCAAGTCCGGATCGATCCTCTCAACCGTATAGTCGACTTCGCGATTTAAAATCCGGTCGTGCCAGACCTCGCTGTAATGCACTTCAAAAGGCGTCGGAACGGGGACGCGCGCTGCCGTTTCCGCCGTTATGACGCTTAATTCGACGTTGCCGGTCGTCGGCCTGTCCGCTGCTTCCTCCGCGATCGCGATGCCGACCGCCTCGGCCAATCCGGCTTCCAATTCGTCTTCGACGACGACGATCAGGTCCATGTCGCTTTTGGGCCGATAATAGCTCCCCATGGCCAGCGAGCCATGGAGATAGATGCCCGTCAAAGCATCGCCCAATTCTCCCTTCAGCCGCTCCGCCAATTGCAGGATGAACCGTTTGATGTCATCGTCGCAATCGGGCCAGGCTTGCGGTTTTCCCATATCACGCTCACTCCTTCCCGGACTGCCATTCCGGTAAAATAATATCGGCATCGGGCATGACCGTAAACCGTACCGCCGAAATGGCGGTATCGCCTTGCATGTACGACTTTGCCGCGCGGTGACCGCCGTCCATTAACGCTCCGTCGCTCCCGAGCAAAATCGGATAAGACATATCCGCGTCAAGTATCCTTTTGCAATGCCCGGCTACATGCCGTATAGTCGGTGCCGACGTATCCCCGAGCCCGAACCAGCAGTCTTGGTCAAGCTCCGGAATGTCATCCAGCCGAATCCGGATAACCGGCCGTTCATCGGCTAACCGCCACAGCTTCTCGACGTTCCAAATATGCCGCCGACCTTCGATCAGTCGGGAATGCTTATGCTTGAAATGCGCAAACGGATCTCCGATTATCCGGTGCACGAACGCTGCCTTGGCATCCGTGTAGCTTTCGCGGTCGCCCTCGAACCGATCGGCCAGCTCCCTTTTTAAATCGGCATATTCCTCCCGCCATGGCTTGTTTAGCCGCAGCCGGTCGCGGAAAGAAAGCTGAGTCTCCCACTGCGGTTCCCCTTCCGGCATCACATGCAAATGCGCCACCCTTTTGCCTCCCTTCACCCGAACGAAAAAACGTCTCCAGGCTCGTTTATCCAGTTCGTAGGGCACAAAATGCCAATCGAAGGGAGCAAGCTTCTCCGCGATCTTCCCGATATTCTCAAGCGAATCGACACGCGCCATCAGATCAAGAATCGGCTTCGCCGGCAAACCGGGGACGGACGTGCTGCCGATATGCTCGATCTCGCGCACGCCGAACTCGGCTAGCAGCGATTGCAGCTCCTTTGCGGCTTCCTCGCCTCTTGCTTGCCAAGTTGGATCGTATGGCGCGATCGACACGGTTTCCGTCGCCCATGCAGGCCATTCATTCGCGTTATCCATGCTTCCCTCCCGCTTTCCGTTTGGATATGAATTTCCCCAACATCCCCGTCTAAATAATAACTTAACAGCTTTCGTGCCGCATTAATATTTGAATTTTCAACATGAAATGATATGATACGGATTGTACGTTAACCATGTTTGACAACCCTTAACAAAGGAGCGAATGCTGTGTCAGTCGATGTGTATCTTAATTTTAACGGAAATTGCCGCGAAGCCGTACAGTACTATGCTCAAGTATTCGGTACCGAACAACCGAAAATCATGACGTTCGGCGATAATCCCCCAGATCCGAATTTCGTGCTTCCGGAAGAGGCGAAGCCGCTCGTCATGCACGCCAGACTATCGATCAGCGGCAGCAACGTGATGTTCTCCGACGTGTTCCCGGTCATGCCGTTCGTCGAAGGCAACAACGTCAGCTTGGCGATCGTCGACACGAATCTCGAAAACATCAAGTCATGGTTCAACAAACTGAGCGACGGCGGCACAATCGGCATGGAGCTTCAAGAAACGTTCTGGAGCAAATGCTACGGCATGCTGACCGACAAGTTCGGCATCAACTGGCAGTTCAATTACGATAACGGCGAGACCGTCTATTCATAACGGTGCCCGCAGATTAATGAGCAGGAAGCATTTCGAATCCGGAATGCTTCTTGTTTTTTGCCGCCGGAAACGGTCATTTCTTCATATTCACGAGGCTTGGGACGGGCTGAAACTTCATGACGAAGGTGGTTTCGTTCGGGTTCGAAGTAAACGTGATGTCCCCCTGGTTCCGGTTCATGATCTGCTTGCTGATGGCAAGGCCAAGCCCCGTCCCCTCCTTCTTGCTCGTAACGAACGGCGTGAACAAGGAATCCCGCAAAGCATAAGGGATCTCGGGGCCGTTGTTCGTTACCGCGATCAAATACGAATCCCCTTCCAGCCGGCTCGACACCCGGATTTTACGAACGCCCTCCACCAGATACATCGCGTCGATGCTGTTGATCAATATATTGGACAAAACCTGTTGAATGGCAATTTTTTGGATATGTAATTTCGTATCCTGAATGGAATCGAGATCGAGCTCGATATTTTCGTCGATGATCCGGGGATGAATCAAGGATATGACGGTATCGATGACGGAATTCGACGAAACCTCGACGACCGGCTCCTCGATGACGTCCTTTTTGGAAAAGCTTAAAAATCCGGTAATATGCATTTGGATGTTTTGAAATTCGATTTCGATAATATCCAAATAAGGAGTGAGCTTATCGTACGATCGCTCGGAAATTTGGTGGCGAATCATCTTGATAAAGCCGAGGACGGACGTTAACGGATTTCGGATTTCGTGAGCCATGCTGGCGGCCATCTTCCCGATGATGGTCATGCGGGCCTCGTGCAGCTCCGATATGGTGCTTTCCTGATCCGCAAGCAAGCGGTTCGTGCACTCGTTATAGTAATCGAATACGTATCGTTCGAATTGGTCGAGCCGATGATTGATTTTTCTTACGGCGTTCATCGGAATCCGGTTATCCTGCATTTGCTCTTCGATAAACTGCATCAGCGTATTGCGCCAAATATGGTTGCTGTGCAGCAGATCGCTGCTGGAAATTTTATTCTCGAACAATTTTTTATAATAGCCGGGCACGCCCCTTACGTGCTCATGCTCGTCAAACGGCACGCCGATGTCCAGCATGAACGTAAAATAACTGTTCGCTTCCTGCAAAAAACTTTTCATTTCGTATATTTCCAACCCGTTTTCAAGAAATTCGTTCAGCCAATTCCGAATAATCTGATCCCTATTGTTTCGAAGCGTCACTAGAAACTGTAGTTCATCCATGATTATTAGCTCCTTGAAAGTGTTATTGACCATTTCGATGAAGACGAACGCAACTCCTTTTTTTTGCGTGTAAAGATTAAGTCCGCGAATCGGTTCTACCGTCCGCAACCGCCGCAGGAACGGCGATCGAACCAAACAAGCCCCGACTCCTATACGGGGAGGCGAGGCTCGATAATTTTTTTCAGCACGATGAAATTAGGCGTGGAGAGGCACTTCCGCCATACGATGAACGGGTTTATGCTCCACTTCCCTGATTTTCATTAACGCGCTTCGGGCGGACTGCTTCTTGGCGCACTGTCTAGCTCTTTCCTTCATGGACGCGAGCAGCTGGTCATTATGATACAGCGTCATAAGCCGCGCTCGAAGCGAGTCGGATTCGCCCGCTTCGAGCGCGACGCCCTGACGGACCAAATAAGCGGCATTATCCTGCTCCTGTCCGGGGAGCGGTCTTAAGAGAAGCATCGGCAGTTCCATGGCCAGCGCTTCCGAAGTCGTCAGACCGCCCGGCTTGGTCAGGACGAGATCCGAGAGCGCCATGAGCTCATCGATGTGCTCGACGAAGCCCGCGACCGTGACGTTCGCCTGGCCTCCGGCCAGCTTCTCCCTAAGCTTTTGCTCCAGCCTCCCGTTGCGTCCGCATATGACAAGGAAGCGCATATCGGCAGGAAGCTCGCGCGATCGCAGCCAATCCGCCAGATCGCCGTCGATCATGCCGAGTCCCCCGCCCATGACGAGTACGACGAACTCGGAGCGGCCGATCCCGTATTTGTCGCGAAGCTCGTTCCTCCCGTGGGAACGGCTGAAGGCGTCGCGGACGGGGATGCCCGTCACTGTAATTTGACGATCCGGCACGCTTCTTCGGAGCAGCAGCTGCCGCACATGCTCGGAGCTGACCAAATAGTGGTCGGTATGTTCATGAATCCAGTAGCTGTGGTCCGTATGATCCGTAATGACCGTGACGCTGGGCAGATCGGACAGTCCATGCGCTTTTAGCAAGGACATGGCCGCGGCCGAGGAAGGAAACGTATGAACGACGACCGTCGGATTTACTTGCTGCAGCAGCTTTCGAAGCTTTTCCAGGTTGAACAGCTGCATCCGCTTCAGAAACAGCGAATACGGATTGTCCGCTCGCGTCTTTTGAAATAAATAGCCGTACATGGACGGGAAGCTTTTGATCCAGGTTAAATAACAGAACGCTCCGAACCCGGCCAAATAAGGATGCGTCCACTTCATAAAATCGATCACTTCCGCCTCGGCGTCCGGCGCATACAGGCCCGAAGCTTCATAAAGCGCTTTGGCGGCTTGCGCATGCCCTTCGCCCAGGGCGCCGGAAAGAATCAATATTTTATTTTTTTGACAAGGTTTCATGCCCGTCCACCTCTTCGCATCGCCGTTCGCGATTAATGGTAGCTTGCCGCCGCCGCGCTTGCATCGCTTGGAATCCCGGCATTCCGGTTTAATGAAAACCGCTTCGTCAGCGAGTCCCGCGTATGGATCAGCATCATCGGAACCAGCTTCTCGGCGCGCTTTCCCATCCGCCGGCTTCCTTCCGGATGAAGCACGGTCAGCAGCAATCTCAAATATTTGGTCGTAAGCCACTCCAAGCCTCTCGATCTCATTTTATGCTGCTCGAAGCCAAGCCCATGCGTCAAACCTCGGTGCAGCAGCGTAACGCCGATCAGCGCTTTCACTTGCTTGAACTCGGGCAGCCGCTCGAACGCTTCGCTGATCTCCTCCAGCGACTGTCGGGCAAGCCGGGCCGTCTTGAGCGCGGTCCGGTCCGCGCCGCCGGTCTGCAGCAATTCCAGGACGGATGCGTTGTGAAGATGGAGCTCTCCCACCCAATCGCCCTTGCGGATCATGGTCGCGTCTTCGCAAATAATGCTGGGACCGGCGTGCCTTTTAATAAACACGGTGCATATGCCGAAGCGGGTCGTGTGGATACTGCGCACGCGCGAAATCCACCCGAACCCCCTCTCCCAAGCCATCCAAACGGATCGCAACGCTGCTTTTCCTAATTTTTTCATCTTGAATCCCCACTCCTGTACCCGATTGGTCGAATAAACTTATAGGTCCGATTGGCGCGTACATGCGCCATTCGTCGCAATTTCCTCGTTTACAAATTTTCGTAATTGTAATAAAATTCTTTATAGCGAACATTATGTTCTCATTTGAAGTTGGGGGGTGAGATGTCGTGTCCAAATGGAGTAAGATACTTTGCCTATTTGTATTGCTCAATGTATGTATCATCCCTGCTTCCGCATACGCATCATCCGGCAAATCGTCGGACGGCAAGAACGGCTTCTTCTCGAACTTTTTTTCGATTTTCGGCGCTTCCGCCAGCAGCTACGGCAACAATAACGATTACGGCGGCTACAACAGCCATTCGAATCAGTCGAGCAAGAACAAAAACGATAAAAACAAAGACAAGAACGACTGGTGGGACTGGTTCGACAACGATGACTGGTGGGATAAGGACGACTGGTGGGACAAAGATGACTGGTGGGATGACATTTGTTGGTGGGACGACAACAAATACGATTCCTACAAGCTGTGGGAAAAATATTATTGCTATTGATCCGACATTAGGAAGGAAAAACCGTCTGCGGCCGTCAGGCGGTTTTTTCCGTTTTTTTGCCGCGCCTTCATGTCTTCATCCCCTATGAATAATCCCGTATACCGTTATTGTGCCATAGGATCGAATAGACGTACTCGCGCCTCGGTTGGATTTCAATTCAGACTTTGGTCGGATGCCGTTCCTGGACCATCCGATTGCCTGCCGGAGCAAAAAAAATGGGCTGCCCCGGAGACGTAAAGCCTCGGAGACAGCCAATAGAGCGGTCAGGTTAATGGGTTCTCTTGTAATACGTAATGGCCAGCGCCAGCGCAAGCACGGAGCCTTTCACGATATCCATCGCGTAATAAGGCACGGAGAGCATAATAAGGCCGTTGGACAAAAGGCCGATCAGCACCGCGCCCGCGAACGTGCCGAACGCGTTCGGCTTGCCCGCGCCGAAGACGGAATAGCCGATAAAAGCGGCCGCCACCGCATCCATCAAATACGGCCCGCCGGCGTTCACCTCGGCGTTCATGACGCGGGCCCCGAGCACGATGCCGCCGATCGCCGCGAACAGCGCCGAGACGAGGTAGGCGATCAGCCGGTATCTGCCGACCGCGATGCCCGACAGCTTCGCCGCCTCTTGGTTGCCGCCGATCATGTACATGTAGCGTCCATGCTTCGTATAAGTGAGGAACAGATGTACCGCCGCAACGATGACCAGCATAATGACGATGATCCAGGGCACTTGCCCCAGCTTGGCGAACAGCTTCGGAATTTCTCCCGTCGCGAAGTCCCCGCTCGGCATAATCATGTTCTGGGAGATGGTCGCCCCTCTCGTATAGGTAAGCGCCACGCCCTGAAACACGAACATCGTCGCGAGCGTCATCAGCATGTCCTGGATTTTGAAATTAATGACGAGAAAGGCGTTAACCAGCCCGACGATCAGGCAGAAAGCGATCGTGACCGCAATGCCAAGCCCGAAGCTTTGGCCATGCCATACGTACATCGAAATGACCAGCGCGTTGGCCAGCGAGGCGACCGAGCCGACCGAAAGATCGAATCCCCCGACGGATAACGAAACCGTAAGGCCGATCGCGATAATGGTGACGATTGAGATGGAGCGCAATATATTGACGATGTTCGTCCCGCTCAGGAAATTGTCGTTTAAGGCGCCGAATACGACGATAAGCAGCAAAATCGTAATCAGCGTCCCGTATTTGTATAACATTTGAAAAAGGCGAAAGTCGTTCTTCTCCCGAACCGAATCGGCAGCATTCATGATGGCGAGCCTCCTGTACTGTATAGCAAAATCTCTTCCTCGTTCGTATCCCGGGTGTCGAGCTCCTTCACGATCCGTCCGTCGTACATGACGTAAAGCCGGTCGCTAATCCCCATGATCTCCGACAACTCGCTGGAAGCGTAAAGAACGCATTTGCCTCTCGCGGCAAGCTGGGCTACCAGCTCGTAGATGTCCCGCTTCGCCCCGACGTCCACCCCTTTGGTCGGTTCGTCGAACATATAGACGTCCGCGTCCACGAGCAGCCATTTCCCGATCGCGACTTTCTGCTGGTTGCCGCCGGACAAGTTTTTTACCTTGGACTGTCCCGAAGGCGTCTTGATTCCGAGACTGCGGATAAGCTCGGCCGCCGCGCCTTTTTCCAGCTTGGCGCTAAGCCATGCTCCCCCTTTCGCGTAGTCGGCGAGGCTTGCGGCGGTCAAATTAACCGTAACCGATTCCTCAACGAATACGCCTTCGCGGCGGCGTTCCTCCGGCACGAGCGCAAGCCCGCCTCGGACGGCTTCGTACGGAGAGCGGACGGTCAGCGCTTTGCCCTCCAAATAAAGCTCGCCCGACGCATTCGGGCTTGCCCCGAACAGAGCCCGGCACAGCTCCGTCTTGCCCGCGCCTACCAGCCCGGCGAGTCCGACGATTTCTCCTTTGCGGATATACAAATCGGCATGCTTCACTTTATCGCCGTCCCGCACGTTCCTGGCTTCGAACCCGATTTCGCCGGCCGTCCGGCCGACATGCGGGTACTGCCCGTCCAGCTTCGCGCCGAGCATATGAAAGGCGATCTGATGCTGCTCGAGGCGGGCGATCTCGTCCCGGAGGACGAGCCGGCCGTCCCTCATGATCGTGATGTCGTCGCAAATCTCGTACAGCTCGGGAAGCCGGTGCGAAATAAAGATAATGCCGACGCCCTCCGACTTGAGAAGCCGGACCAGCGCGAATAATCGTTCCGTCTCCGTCCGGCTGAGCGGCGCGGTCGGCTCGTCCAGCACGAGGAAACGGCATTTCATCGAGACGGAACGCGCGATCAGCACCATCTGCTTCTCGGCGAGCGTCAATTGCTGCACGAGCTTCTTCGTCGGAACTTTAACGCCAATCCGGTCAAGAATCGCTTGCGCCTCCATGTGCAGCTCGCCCCAGCGAATCAACTGTCGCCCGCCCATGCCGTGCACGGTCCGCTCCATCATAATGTTCTCGCCGACCGACAAATAAGGAATCAAGGCGGTGTCGACTTCCTGATACACGACCTGAATGCCGTTATCCTTCGCGTCCTTCGGCGAACGGATCCGGACTTCCTCTCCGTCGATGGCAATACGGCCCGAATAATGGTCGTACGCACCGGCCAGCACCTTCATCAGCGTCGATTTGCCGGCGCCGTTCGCGCCGATGAGCGCATGCGCCCTGCCGGCGACGGCGCGGAAGTCGACCTCGGTCAGCGCCTTCACGCCGGGAAAGGAGATCGATATCCGTTTCATGTCCAGCCAGCTTGCCTTCGAGTCCGTCAACAGACCCACCATCCTTTCCATACCGAATAGAGCGCCCTTACCGCTGAGGATAAGGGCGCGCCTAATAATCAAAAAATTTGCGGCTTATTTGCCGTTTGCTTCCTTCAATGCCTTCATCCAGTCTTCCTCGAAGGCGTCCGTCGTGCCCCAGCCCGGAACGATGTCGGCCAAGCTTACCATATTGACAGGCTCGCTCGACTTCTTCAGCGTCTCCTGATCAATGAGCGCGGCTTCCAGATTGTAAGTGGATGGCGTTTCTTCGCCGGCGATCTTCTTCGCGAGCAGCCTTACGTTCACCGCGCCGATCATCTTCGGATCGACGGCCGCGGTAGACGCCCACGGGCTGTTCTCTTCCTGCATGACTTGCAGGTCGGCGTTCGATACGTCGATGCCGTAAATTTTGATTTCGGTGCGGCCCGCTTCGATCAGCGCCCTGGCCGCTCCGATCGCGAAGGCGTCCCATGTCGCGAAGATCGCGTCGATCTCGCCTTTCGGATGCTTGGTCAGCATCGCGGCGACCGCGTTCTGCGTTTCGACCGACGTGTTCTCGCTTGCGACGCCGAAGCGCTCGACTTCCTTAATGCCCGGATACTTCGCAAGCGTGTCTTGATACACCTTGTTGCGGCGCACCATCGGCGGGAACCCGTCCACCCACAGGTAGACGATCTTCGCTTGATCGCCCTTCTCCTTCACGAGCTGATCGAGCGCATACTGCGCCAGAGCCTCGTCGTCCTGCGAGGTCAAGGTCACGCCTTCAATGCCCGTCAACTCGCCGACCGAATCGAACGCGACGACCGGAATGCCTTTGTCCGTCAGCTTCTGAACGTCTTCGACCGTCGCCGGGTCGTCGCCGTGCGAGATGACGACGCCGTCGTAACCGCCGTCCGTCGCTTGGGCGATGGCGTCGTGGAATTTCGCCGTGTCGCCGTTCGCGGAGAACGTGTCGACCTTGAAGCCGAGCGCCTCGCCTTCCTGCTTCGCGCCGGCAAGAAACTGAGCCGTATGGTCGTCGCCGCCGATTTTGCGGATGACCATTAGTTTAATTTCATCCTTCTCGGCGATCGCCGCCGGAAGATTTTCAATCGTTTGGGCAGCGGGCTCGGCGTTGGAGTTGGCGTTGCCTCCGTTCGAGCCGCCGTCTTTTGCTTGTCCGCAGCCTGTCGCGACAATGACGGTCGCCATGATCGAGGCGAACAGCGTGCGGAGTTTCTTGTTGTTCATTCTGGTCTCTCCTTATGTAGTGGATATATATATATTACAAGTAATCCTATAGGATATCGATCGACCCGTCAATAAAAATCTTTTCGGCTCGGCATCCGGGCGAACCCTGCGTTTTGTTAATTTTTTGTACTTTGCGCCCGGTAGCGCTCATTTCTTATACAATAGAAACATTCGGTTCATTCAGGAGGCCATGCGCATGAGGTCATTTTCGAAGGAAGAAAAAAGCTGGATGTGGTACGACTGGGGCCATTCCGCCTACTCCATCGTCATTTCGACGGCCGTCTTCCCTCTCTTCTACAAAGCGGCGGCCGAGAACGCCGGCGTCAGCGCCGCGAATTCCACGGCATACCTGGGCTACGCGATTGCGATTTCGACGTTTATTCTTGCCCTGCTAGGCCCGATTCTGGGCACGATTGCCGATTACCAAGGAATCAAAAAAACCTTTTTCGCCGGCTTCAGCCTGCTCGGCGTCGTCGCCACCGGGCTGCTCGCGTTCATTCCAGGCGGCAATTGGGAGCTGCTGCTCATCTGTTATATGTTCATCGCGATCGGCTCGGCGGGCTCCAACGTGTTCTACGACGCCTTCCTCGTGGACGTCACCGACGACGAGAGAATGAACAAGGTGTCTGCCCGCGGATTTGCGATCGGTTATATCGGGAGCACCATTCCTTTTATCATCAGCATCGCGATCATACTACTTGCCCAGCAGGAGGTTCTGCCGATTACCGTTACGGCGGCGAGCCAAATCGCGTTCTTCCTTACGGCCATCTGGTGGGGCGTCTTCACCTTGCCCATGCTCCGCAACGTTCGCCAGAAGCATTACTTGAACCGCGAGCCCCGCATCGTCGCCGGCAGCTTCAAGCGCCTCTTCGAAACCTTGAAGCAGATCAAGCGGCATCGCACGATATTCCTTTTCCTGCTCGCTTATTTTTTCTACATCGACGGCGTCGGGACGATCATTTCGATGTCCACCGCCTACGGGACCGATCTCGGCATCGAATCGACCGACCTGCTTATCATCCTGTTCGTCACGCAAGTCGTCGCCGCCCCGTTCGCGATCTTGTACGGGCGGCTGGCGGACCGGTACTCGGGCAAAACGATGCTGTACGTCGGCATCTGCGTCTATATCGTCGTTTGCATCTACGCGTATTTCATGAAGTCGGCGTTCGACTTCTGGGTGCTTGCGATGCTGGTCGCCACCTCGCAAGGCGGCATCCAGGCGCTGAGCCGGGCTTATTTCGCGAGGATTGTGCCGAAGGAGAACGCGAACCGGTTTTTCGGGTTTTACAATATTTTCGACAAGTTCGCTTCGATTCTGGGCCCTCTTCTCGTCGGCTTAACCGCGCAGCTCACCGGCCGTACGAGCATGGGCGTATTCAGCCTCGTTATTCTTTTCATCATTGGCATCGTCATTCTCATGCGAGTGCCGGAGCCGGGGACGGGACAGGCGGTCGACCTCTCTGGCGGGCATGGCGGCAAAACGAGCGGTTTGAATTAGTTCCCGAGTCAAGCCGACGGGGAGAAAATGAAAAAAACTGACGCCTGCTCCGTTAGGGCGTCAGTTTCTCTTTCAGTAATATTTCTTCTCGTCCCGCTTCTCCTTCAAAATTTCCACCGCTTCGCGGAATCGCAGCGAATGCACGATTTCGCGCTCGCGCAAATATTTCAGGCCGTCCTGCAAGTCGACGTCGTCCGTAATGTCGATCAGCCATTGGTACGTCGCTCTCGCCTTCTCCTCGGCGGCAATGTCCTCGTACAGGTCGGCGATCGGGTCGCCCTTCGCTTGAATGTAAGCGGCGGTCCAAGGCACGCCCGAAGCGTTCTGATAGAACAAGGCGTTGTCGTGCGCGACGTAATGATCCCCGAGTCCAGCCGCCCTTAATTGGTCGGGCGTCGCGTCCTTCGTCAGCTTGTATACCATCGTCGCGATCATTTCCAGGTGGGCAAATTCCTCGGTGCCGATATCCGTCAGCAGACCGATGACTTTATCCGGAATCGAGTACCGCTGGTTTAAGTACCGGAGAGCCGCCGCCAGCTCTCCGTCCGCCCCGCCATACTGTTCGAGCAAAAATTTCGCCATCATCGGATCGCATTTGCTTACGCGAACAGGATATTGGAGCTTCTTCTCATACACCCACATTCCCTCAAACCTCCTCCTTATGCTCGCTTTAGACCTGCCAAGGCCACGGCGCGTCGATCCAGTTGAAAGGCGTGCCGGCATAGCTTTGCCCGAAATTTTTCAAGGGGCCGTACTGGGACTCGTATTTATGCGCGATCTGGTGCCTTATTTGGGAATAGTGATTGTATTGTTGAATGGCGTTCGCGTCCCCGGGGTGGGTATCCAAATACAGGTTGAGCTCGACTAACACGAAATCGACGGCTTGAAGCTCATGCAGCAGCTTGTAATAATTTTCGTCAACCGTTTTTTGCATCAGGTTTCACCTTCTTCTTGCCTGAATTGTTTGGGGCCGCCGTAAGGGCTGTATAATGCGGGCCATAACGTGCCGTATTTCAACGCTTCGAACGGCGTAAATTGCGGCAGGTTGGGAGGCTGAAAGGGAATGAACAATTGCGGCGGCGTGCTGAAGCTCTTGACTCGGATGGGCGGACATGGATCTAACGGACTGACGTACGGCTTCCAATAGCGCACCTGGTCATTCACGGAAGGTCGTCTCCTCTCTTAAAGGTACTCGATCCCCATTATATGAACCGCCGCTTGGCCAAAATGACAACGCATCATACTTCCGGACAACGTAAAAGACCGCTCCAGCCGTAGCCGTAAGCGGTCTTTTTACATTTCGTTTAGCGAAGGCGATAGCTTAAATCGTTCCAGCGAAGCTCGTTCTTCAGGCCGCGCACGGTCGTATCCTTGTCGATGACGACGGCTTCGATGCCGACGAGCTCCGCCCAATCGACGAGCTGCTCCGTCGTGACGACGTAGGAGAATACCGTATGATGGGCGCCGCCCGCGTAAATCCAGCTCTCCGCTCCGTCGCGAAGCGACGGCTGCGGCTTCCACAACACGCGCGCCACCGGCAGCTTCGGCATGTCGTGCGAAGGCTTGACCGCGTCCACTTCGTTAATGATCAGGCGGAAGCGGCTTCCGATATCGACGAGCGACGCGTTCAATGCCGGAGCGGTCCGGCCATCGAACACGAACCGCGCCGGATCGGCTTTGCCGCCGATGCCGAGCGGATGGACTTCGATCCTCGGACGGTTATCCGCGATCGTCGGGCAGATCTCCAGCATATGGGATCCGAGTACAAGCTCGTTGCCCGGCTCGAGATGGTACGTGTAGTCCTCCATGAAGGACGTGCCCTTGTTGCCCGCGATCAGCTTCATCATCCGCGTCAGCGCCGACGTCTTCCAGTCGCCTTCGCCGCCGAAGCCGTAGCCCTGTTCCATCAAGCGCTGCACGGCAAGCCCGGGCAGCTGCTTCATGCCGTGCAAATCCTCGAACGTCGTCGTGAACGCCGTGAAGCCGCCTTCCTGCAGGAAGGCCTTCAGCGCGATTTCGATGCGGGCCTGCTCGCCGATCGAAGCCCATGCTGCGGCGTTGCCGCGGGTTTCCGCCGAAATGTCGTACAATTCGCCGTACTCGTCCAGCAGCCGCTTCACGTCAGCCTCCGAAACCTCGTTCATGCGGGCGACGAGATCGCCGATGCCGTACCCGTTGACCGACCAGCCGAATTTGATTTGCGCTTCGACCTTGTCGCCTTCCGTGACGGCGACTTGGCGCATGTTGTCGCCGAAGCGGGCAACCTTCAGATGGCGGCCTTCGTTGAAGGCGACCGCCGTGCCCATCCAGCCAGCGATGCGGGACCGGGTATCGCCGTCTTCCCAATGGCCGGTCACCACTTTGCGCTCGAGGCCCAATCTTGCGAAAATATGCCCGTATTCCCGGTCTCCGTGGGCCGACTGGTTCGTGTTCATGAAATCCATGTCGATCTCGCTCCATGGAATGTCGCGGTTAAACTGCGTGTGCAGGTGCAGCAGCGGCTTCCGCAGCTCGGACAGGCCGTGGATCCACATCTTGGCCGGCGAGAACGTATGCATCCAAGTGATGATGCCCGCGCAGCTTTCATCCGCCTTCGCCTCCAGGCAAAGCTTGAAAATTTCTTCCGGAGTTGTCACGACAGGTTTAAATACGACTTCGAACGGAATGACGGAATCGTCATTCAAGGACGCGGCGATCACGCGGGAATGCTGCGCGACTTCTTCTAGCGTCTCCGGACCGTACAAATGCTGGCTTCCGGTAACGAACCAAAATTGATAAGGCTTAACTTGCAACAAGTCAAACTCCTCCTTCGCGTTGTGGAGATGCGTAACCGCATCGTAAGCGTTCGCCACACTTGTACGTACATATCGAACATAATATCGCATGACTAACGTTTACTTGTACTTACAACTTGACGTACGTTTATCATACTCCGTACGAAGGATGTTTTCAATATCCCGTCCAAAAAAATACGTTCCGCCGCTAGATTTGGTCCAGCCTGTATGTATAGCCGCAGAAGGAACAGCGGAACAGTACGCTTCGCTCGCCGATTACGATCGCGAGACGGTCGTCGTCCTCGATTTCGACGTATTCCCTTCCCTGCTCGTCGCGGTCTCCCGTCGCGAACAATTTCGTCGTGTTCCCGCATTCGCATTCATAGTTCAACATCGTTTGACAGCTCCTTTACTTGTTGTGCGCCGCATGAACGGCGAGCATCGCGAGGCTGATGACGCCGATGCCGGCCGCATAGCCGGCGAGAATGTCCGACAGGTAATGGACATGGAAATAGATGCGGCTGAGCCCCACCAGCGCGATCAGGACTACGCTGACGACGGCCGTCGCCGCCTTCGCGCCGCGGCCGATGCGGCTAGCTTGCAGCACCGTCAAGGCGATCAGCCCGAACATCGCCATGGCCAGCATCGCGCTGCCGCTCGGGAAGCTCGCTCCGTCCGCTTCGATCCCCCATGCCGCATCCGGTCTCGCGCGGTCAAAGCTTATTTTGAGCCATGTATTAAGCCCGTATGCCGCCGCCACTCCCGCCACGATCGAAGCACCGCGAAGCCAGCCGAACCTCCAGCCGGCAAGCAGGGCCGAGACGAGCGTTATGCACGCAATTGCCGCCGTCGAACCGAGATGGGAGATGAGCCTGAACAAAGCGGTCATCCCTTCGCTCTTCCACGTCGCGGCGAACGCCTGCGCGTTCCGGTCAAAGGCGCTTCCGCCCTGCTCCTGAACGTTTGCCGTCAGCACGGCAAACAAAAAGACGCTTGCCAATAATACGATCATCCATACAACCAGCTGCTTCCGAATAAATACCATCCCCCATTGCTTCGTTTCATTGCTTCATTGTAACAGCTTCGATATAATTATCGAGTACATTACCGAGCTTCGCAAGATGCGGCTGGCGGTTCGCGCGCAGCATCGGCCGTTTACATTCGTATTATAAAAAAAGAGTCAAGAAAGGGTAAAGAGAAACATGTACATAGCGGATAAATGGGTCGATTACGAAGTTATCGATACGGGGGACGGAGACAAACTCGAACGCTGGGGCAACTATACGCTCCGCCGTCCGGACCCGCAAATTATTTGGCCGATCGCGGAAGAGACCGGACTTTGGAAGAAGGCGGACGGCCATTACCACCGGAGCAGCTCGGGCGGCGGCAAGTGGGAGATGAGCCCGTCGCTCCCGGAGCGCTGGACCATCGCTTACGGCGAGCTGAACTTTCATATTAAACCGACGAACTTCAAGCATACGGGCCTGTTTCCGGAACAAGCGGTGAACTGGAGCTGGATGATGGACAAAATCCGGTCGGCCGGCAGGCCGATCCGCGTATTGAACCTGTTCGCCTACTCGGGCGGCGCCACCGTCGCGGCCGCGAAGGCAGGCGCCGAAGTGTGCCACGTGGACGCCGCCAAGGGCATGGTCCAATGGGCGAAGGAGAACGCACAGTTGTCCGGGCTCGAATCGGCGCCGATCCGGTACATTACCGACGATGTGTTCAAGTTCGTGCAGCGCGAGCAGCGACGGGGCAAGCAATACGACGCCATCATTATGGATCCGCCTTCCTACGGGCGCGGACCGAGCGGCGAGACGTGGAAGCTCGAGGAAAATCTGTTCCCGTTCCTGCAAACCTGCACGACGATTCTGTCCGACAATCCGTTGTTCCTGCTCATCAACTCGTACACGACCGGCCTATCCCCTTCGGTGCTTCACAATTTGCTTCATCTGACGATGCACGCGAAGTACGGCGGGGAGATCAACTGCGGCGAGATCGGACTGCCGATAACGAGGTCCGGCCTGAACCTCCCGTGCGGCATTTTGGGACGATGGGAGTCGAAGTGATGCCAATCCCGATTTTGTACGAGGATAATCACCTGCTTGCCGTCGTCAAGCCGCCGGGCGTCTTGTCCCAGGAGGACGAAACCGGCGATCCGGATATGCTGACGCTGCTGAAGCAGGATTTGAAGGAAAGGTACGACAAGCCCGGCAACGTGTTTCTCGGCCTTGTTCATCGCCTGGACCGTACCGTGGGCGGCGTTATGCTGTTCGCCAAAACGTCGAAGGCGGCATCGCGGCTGTCCGAAGCGGTTCGTAGCCGCAGCTTCGGCAAAACCTACGTTTGCGTCGTGCAAGGCGTCCCTGCCAAGCCATCGGCCCGGCTGACGAATTTTATCCGCAAGGACGGCAAGCTGAACGTTGTGACGGTATACGACAAGCCCGCTCCCGAAGCGAAGGAGGCGGTACTCGAATACGAAGTCGCGGCGGCATCCGGCCGCCATTCGCTGGTAGCCGTTCGGCTCCATACCGGAAGGCCTCATCAAATAAGAGCGCAAATGGCGCATATCGGCTGCCCGCTCGTCGGGGATCTCAAATACGGCGCAAGCAAGGCAAGCGGAATGGCCGACATCGCGTTATGGTCGACTTCCGTGACGGTCCCTCACCCGGTGAGCAAAGAGTCGATGAGCTTCCGCTCCGTCCCGGACACGTCCGGCGCTTGGGGCTGGTGGTCGCCCGGGCAGCTCGAAGCGGCGTCGGCCATGCCGGCCATCGAAACACGGGGAGAGGTGGATCGCTAATGCGAAGCAGCAGGCAACGCCAATTTCAAGCCGTTCTATTGCTGCTAAGCTTGATTGGCTTGATCCTTATACTCGTCCTGCCCTCCTGCCAAGCGGGAAGCGGCAACGATGACGGAGGAGGAAAACCGGACGCCTCGGAGAACGCGAATGCGTCCGTGCCGCCCCCTTCTCCGTCGCCGAGCGCGGCCGCAACGCCGACCAAGGCGCCGGAGCCGGTATTCGCGGATGCCGTATGGATGGCGGTCGGCGACGTCATGATGCACAAGCCGCAGCTGCCCGGCTCCTTCGACAAAGCGAACAACCGCTATAATTTCGATCCGTTTTTTGCCGAAGTGAAGCCGATTCTCGAGCAAGGCGACTGGGTCATCGCGAACTTGGAGACGCCGATCGCCGGCGCGGAATTCGGTTACAGCGGCTATCCGCTCTTCAATGCGCCGGCCGAGCTGGCGGAAGCGCTGAAGACGGCCGGCTTCAACCTTATCACGAACGCGAACAACCATTCGCTCGACCAAGGGGAGAGCGGCGTTCTCGGGACGCTGGCGAATTTGAAAGCGCTCGGCCTGCCGTCCGTCGGCACCGCCGTGTCGCGGGAAGAAGCCGACAAGCTGCTGCTCGTGGAGAAGAACGGCATCGTGATGGGCCTGCTGGCTTATACGTACGGCACGAACGGCATCCCGATTCCGGAAGGCAAGCCGTATCTCGTTAACCTGATCGACGAGCAGAAGATAAAGAACGACATCGCGAAGCTCCGGCAAGCCGGCGCCGATTTCATTACCGTCTCCCTCCACTTCGGCACCGAATACCAGACGACGCCAAGCGAAGAGCAGAAGAGGCTTGCCCGCTCGCTCATTGCATCGGGCGCGGACATTATCGCGGGTTCGCACCCGCATGTCGTACAGCCTTACGAGGTCGTCGAGGCGACCGACGGGAACGGCCGGACAAGAGAAGGACTTATCATTTATTCGATGGGAAATTTCATCTCGAACCAGAGGGGCGATACGAAGGATTACGGAGTGATCTTCAAAGTGGGCGTTCGCAAGAACATGTCGGACGGCACGATCGCTTTCACCGAAATCGAATCGATCCCGACGTGGGTGCATCGCTATAAGCCGGATCATGCCTTCCGCTATCGCGTGCTGCCTATCGAAGATACGATCGCCGCCAAGAGCGATACGATGTTATCGCAAGCCGACTACGCGAGTCTGCAAAAAAACTTCGATTTATTGCGCAATCGGCTCGAGTCCATGAAGTGACGGGGGCAGTCTTAGCCCCGTCCCTTACGCATTGGCCACTTTGCCAAGCAAGTACACCAGCAGCTGCTGGTTGTGGGAGGAAATGCGGTCCAGCGACATCTCGATCATTTCGGTCCGGATCGCCGAACCGCGTTCCGCTTCCGCCTTGCCCTTCTCGGATACCGATACCCATACGATCCTTCTGTCGTTGTCGTCCCTGCTGCGCACGATCAGCTCGTTGCGCTCCATCCGATCGAGCAGCGTCGTGATCGCCGCCGGCGTCGTCGCCAAATATTGAAGCAGATCCGACGGTTTCATCGGCTGGTGCTGCAGCAGCAGCTCAAGAACGTTCAGCTGCCCTTCCGTCAAAGGAGCCAGCGATTGTTCCAGGTTATTCTTCCAATCCCGCGAAAGCTTCGTCCACAATCGGGCAAAATCTTCGGTTACCATACCTCACACCCGCTCTCTGTCGTCATTTACCTATTTAACCCTAATTATAGCAAGGTTCAATGTCGAATAAAAGGTTAATACAATTAATAATTTGCGAGATTAATCGATACATTCGCGAACATTCTGACAGCGTTAGACATACAATGTGGCGAAGGCCCGGTTTGGTGTCTATTTATGCGGGATCGCGTAAGGAGCGTGCGACGATGAACGAGAGACAAGCGGAAATTATGCAAAAAATTAAGCGTTACGGCATAATAAAAGACCCGCAATGGCTGGACCGGCCGGATGAGCTGGTGCCATTGTGGGTCGTGCTTGAAGCGTTGGTCGAAGTCATCGAACGCTTGGATCCGCCTAATCGGCCTTTTGATTAATGTCGACCTCGGACTTGGCGAGCGTATCGGCAATGACGTCGTTCTTCTCGACCGGGAACAGCTGCTTTCCGACCGATTTGCGGTCTTCGATGGGCGCCTTCTCCGAACTTGCCGCATGCTTCGCCCCGGAAGCCGTAACCGCTATAATCTCCCTTGCATCTTTGCAGTAGTAGGCGGCAACGAGCGAATCGCCGTTCGATCTGACCCATTTGCCTTCCTTGAACTCGAACGTCTGAACCCCTTTTCCGCCTCTGCCCTGGATCGGATAATCGAGCAGCAGCGAGCGCTTCGCGTATCCGATATCGGAGATGACCAGCAGCTCCCCTTCGTCGTCCGCTACCCATTCCGCCGCGACGAGCTCGTCTCCATCCTTCAGCTGCATGCCTCTGACGCCGGTGGCCACCCTGCCCATCGCATTCACCTCGGATTCGGCGAACCGGATGCTCATTCCCTGCTTGGAGACGAGCATGATCTGCTTCGCGCCGTCGCTGAGCGCGACGCGGATGATTTCGTCTCCTTCCGACACTTTGCAGGCGGCGACGGCGGTCGATCTTGTCGTCGCGTATTCCTTAAGCTCCGTCCGCTTGACCTGCCCCCGCCTCGTCACGAACACAAGGGAAGCGGCCTGCGCGTTCAGGTCCTTCACCGGAATGACGCTTACGATTGAATCATCCTTCGGAAGCGGCACGACGTTCACGATGGCCGTCCCGGTATCCTTCCACTTGAACTCCGGTATCTGGTGTACCGGCAGCAAGTAATATTGCCCCTTGCGCGTGAACAGCAGCAAATTGTCGATCGTGTTCACTTCGAGCAGCTCGCGGATGAAATCGCCTTCCTTCACGCCCGCGCTCTCCACCTCGCCGCCCGATCGCGTGAACGAAAGCATGCTTGTCCGCTTGACGTAGCCGTCTTGACTGAACGTCACCAGGACGTCCTCCGGCGTGACCAGCACCTCCAGATTCACCTTCAGCTCCTCGATCTCCCCGCGCAGATCGGACCGGCGGTCGATGCCGTATTTGTCGCGAATTTCGAACAGCTCGTCCTTGATGACGCTCAGCAGCTTTTTCTCGCTCTCCAGAATCGACTTCAAGTGGGCGATCTTCTTCAGCGTTTCCTTCAATTCCTTTTCGAGCGTCGTAATTTCCAAGTTCGTCAGCCGGTACAGCTGAAGCGTCAGGATCGCATCCGCTTGCCGCGCGGAGAATCCGAACTTCGCAATCAGGTTGTCCTGCGCGTCGGCGCGGTTTTTGGAGGCTTTGATCGTGGCGATCACCTCGTCGAGAATGTTCAGCGCCTTGACGAGTCCTTCGACCACATGCGCCCGGTCCTCCGCCTTCTCCAGCTCGTATTTCGTCCGGAAGGTTACGACTTCCTTCTGATGATCGATATACGCCGACAGCATTTGCTTCAGGCCAAGCTGCATCGGCGTCTTGTTAACGATCGCGACCATGTTGAAGTTATAGGTCACCTGCAAATCGGTTTTCTTCAGCAAATAGGCCAATATCCCTTGCGCATCGGCGTCTTTCTTGAATTCGACGACGATTCTAAGGCCGTTGCGCCCGCTCTCGTCCCGTACTTCGGCAATGCCCTCGACCTTCTTCTCGAGCCGAATGTTCTCGATGGCCGTCACGAGCCGCGACTTGACGACCTGGTACGGAATTTCCGTCACGACCAGCTGCGTCTTGCCGCCGCGCAAATCCTCGATCGCGGTTTTGGCGCGCAAGTAGATGCGTCCCTTGCCGGTGGAGTAGGCTTCCCGAATGCCATCTTCGCCCATGATGATGCCGCCGGTCGGAAAATCCGGTCCCTTCACATGCGCCATCAGCTCTTCGAGCGATAGATCCGGCCGTCCCATGAGCGCGATGCAGGCGTCGATCACTTCGCGCAGGTTATGCGGCGGAATTTCCGTGGCAAAGCCGGCCGAGATGCCGCTGGTCCCGTTCACGAGCAGGTTCGGGTACCGGGACGGAAGCACGACCGGCTCCTTCGTCGTATTGTCGAAATTGTCCTTGAACAGCACCGTCCGCTTGTCGATGTCGCGCAGAAGCTCCATCGCGATCGGCGACAGGCGCGCTTCCGTATACCGCATCGCGGCTGCCGGATCGTCGTCCTGCGACCCCCAGTTGCCGTGGCCGTCGATCAGCGGATGGCCCATCTTCCAAGGCTGCGCCATGCGGACCATGCCCTCGTAGATCGAGGCGTCCCCGTGCGGATGGTAGTTGCCCATGACGTCCCCGACCGTCTTCGCCGATTTCCGGTACTGCTTGTCCGGCGTGTTGCCCGAATCGTACATCGCGTACAGGATGCGGCGCTGAACGGGCTTTAAGCCGTCGCGGACGTCGGGAATCGCACGGTCCTGAATGATGTACTTCGAATAGCGTCCGAAGCGGTCGCCGACGACCTCCTCGAGAAACGCCGGCAAAAACTGTTCCAGCATACTCATGCGTTATCCCCCTACTCCTCGTATTCCATAAAATCGACGTTTTCGACGATCCAGCGCTTCCGCGGATCGACTTTGTCGCCCATCAGCGTCGACACTCTGCGTTCCGCCTTGGCCGCGTCCTCGATCTGCACCTGAAGCAGCGTCCGCTTCTCCGGATCCATCGTCGTCTCCCACAGCTGCTCGGGGTTCATCTCGCCGAGACCTTTGTACCGCTGCAGCTCGTAGTTTTTGCCGAATTCCTTCAAATAATTTTGCAGCTGCTCGTCCGTCCAGGCGTACCTGACCGTCTCCAGCTTGCCCGATTTGCGCGTGATCTTGTAGAGCGGCGGCTGCGCGATATAGACGCGTCCCTGATCGATAAGCGGCTTCATGTACCGGTAGAAGAAGGTGAGCAGAAGCACCTGGATATGGGCGCCGTCCGTGTCCGCGTCCGTCATAATAATGATCTTATTATAGTTGCATTCCTCCGCGGAAAATTCGGAGCCGACGCCGGCACCGATCGCGGAGATGATCGCCTTGTACTCGTCGTTTTTCAAAATATCGATAAGCTTCGCCTTCTCCGGATTCATCGGCTTGCCCTTGAGGGGAAGAAGCGCCTGGTACTTCGAATCCCGGCCCTGCTTCGCCGAACCGCCGGCGGAATCCCCTTCGACGATGAACAGCTCCGTCCTCGTGTAGTCCTTCGATTGCGCCGGCGTCAGCTTGCCGTTCAGGTTCGAGCTCTCGCTCCTCTTCTTGCCGCTGCGGATTTCCTCGCGCGCCTTGCGCGCCGCTTCGCGCGCCTTGGACGCCTGCAGCGCTTTTTTGAGCAGCATTTGGGCGACCTGCGGATTTTCCTCGAGAAACACCTGCATTTTGTCGGATACGATCGCGTCCACGGCGCTCCGGGCAGAGGCGCTGCCAAGCTGATCCTTCGTCTGCCCGACGAACTCCACCTCGGCCATCTTAATGTTGATGACGACCATCATGCCTTCTCGCAAATCGTTGCCCTCGAGGTTTTTGTCCTTTTCCTTCAGCATCGCGCTCTTGCGGGCATATTCGTTCATGACGCGCGTATAGGCGGTTTTGAAGCCCGTCTCGTGCGTGCCGCCGCCGCGCGTCGGAATCGCGTTGACGAACGACGCGATCGTCTCCGTGTACCCGTCATTGTACTGAAGCGCGATCTCCACCTCGATGTCGTCGCGCTCCCCTGCGAAATGGACGACGTCGTGCAGCACGGTCTTGTCCTCGTTCAAGAACTGGACGAACTGCCTCGCTCCGCCGTCATAATGGAAAACGTCCGATTTGCCGCTCCGGTCGTCCTTGATCGCCACTTTAAGGCCGGAGTTCAAGAAGGCGATTTCCTGCAGACGCTCGGCTAGCGTGTCGTAGTTCAGCGACGTGCCGCTTTGAAACACGCGGCCGTCTGGCTTGAACGTAACCTTCGTGCCGGTGCGGTTGGTCGTCCCAGTCACTTCTAGGCCGCGGACGGGCTCTCCGACATGCTCCTTGCCCGCCTCGTCGACCCAATATTCGAAGCGCTGCTTATGAATTTTGCCGTCGCGGAAAATTTCGACCTCGAGCCACTCCGACAGCGCGTTCGTCACCGATGCGCCGACCCCGTGCAAGCCGCCCGATTTCTTATAGCCCCCGCCCCCGAACTTGCCGCCGGCGTGCAGCATCGTGAAGACGACCTGCGGCGTCGGGATGCCCGCTTTGTGCATGCCTGTCGGAATGCCCCGTCCGTTGTCGTGCACCGTAACGGCTCCGTTCTTGTGCAGCGTGACGTCGATCGCCGTGCAAAATTTGGCGAGATGCTCGTCGACGGCGTTATCGACGATTTCCCAAACGAGATGATGCAGCCCCGAGCTGCTTGTGCTCCCTATGTACATGCCCGGCCGCTTGCGCACGGCCGTCAAGCCTTCCAGTACTTGTATATCATCGGCCTCGTAATTTCGGTCTGCGGCCGCGGTATTCGCGAATAAATCCAATTGCTCAGACATGAGCGTCCCCCAATCTGTAGTCACGTTTCCGCATCTTCAAGCTATTTTAATTCAAGTTGTCCCGTTTCGTAAAGACTTCAAGCCTATCGATGCGCGCGCCGATGGCCGAAATCGCCTGCGCCGCAAGGGAATCCCGGTGCGATTTTTCTATAAAAATGATAGATGTTACCATGTTTCGCAATTCGCCCTCGCATTATGCCGCCAAATATAAAAAAGAAGATGTCGGTTCGGCATCTTCCCCGCTGCGGGCGCGCAGCGCTCACTTGTACTTCGACCAATTCGTGTCGCTGTTTTCAAGCAAATACGAGAAGTCGTTCTCCAGCCGCTTCCGCTCCTGCTTCTTCTTCTCTTCTTCTTCCTTCCGGATCGCCTCCTTGCGCTCCGCCTCCCGCTTCGACAGCTCCTCGGCCTGCGCCTTCAGCTTCTTCACGACATCCGCGCTCAGCAGCTCGTTCAGCCGCACCGCTTGATCCTTCTCGCCCTGCGCCGCGCTTCTCCCGGGCTGCGCCGGCGGCGCCTTTCTTTTTTTGCCCATGCTATCGCTCCTCCCGTCACCGTTTCTTTCGCCTGCATAAAAATGGTCATTGAAATGATACTATAACAAATGCCCGCGAATGCCGCAATCCGCAAACGCGGGCAGATTACCCCACGAAAGAACGGACGCCTATGAAGAACAACGATACCAAAGCGGAACCTATCAAGGAAGAGCTAAAGGAAAATATACAAAAAATCAAACAAGACCTTGGCGGGAGCGACGATATCATCATCCGCGAGATCACGTTCGGCAAAGACGACAGCGCGCATGCGGCGATTATTTACACGGACGGACTGGCGGACAAAAAGCTAATCACCGATTTCATTTTAGATTCCCAGACGCAAAAAAGCTATGCCGAAGAGCTGGACCGGGAAGCGGACCGCGATAATCTGCTCGAAGCGTTGAAGGCGCTGGCGCTGAATTTGGGGGACAATAAGGAGATCGCGGATTTCCGTTCGCTCTATAACGCGATCCTATCCGGCGAGACGGTGCTGCTGCTGGAAGGCTATTCGGTCGGCATCGCGGCAAGCACCCGGGGCTGGAAAGACAGAAGCGTATCGGAACCCGTCGCGCAAAGCGTCGTGCGCGGGCCGCAGGAAGGATTCACCGAGACGCTGCGCACGAACACGTCGATGATCAGGCGGAAGATCAAGGACCCGAATCTATGGCTCGAGACGATGCAGATCGGCAAAGTAACGAAAACGGACGTCGCTATCATGTACATAAAAGGAATCGTGAGCGACAAAGTCGTCGAGGAGGTTCGGGCAAGGCTTGACCGCATCGACATCGACGGCGTGCTGGAGAGCGGCTACATCGAAGAGCTGATCCAGGACGAAGCCTTCTCGCCGTTTCCGACCATCAACAACACCGAGCGGCCGGACAACGTAGCGGCCGAGCTGCTGGAAGGGCGCGTCGCCATTCTCGTCGACGGAACCCCGTTCGTGCTTATCGTTCCGACCTTGTTCATTTCCTTCTTCCAAACGGCCGAAGATTATTATCAACGAGCGGATATAAGCACCCTGCTGCGGTTTATCCGGTTTATCAGCCTGTTTATCGCCATGGTCGGTCCGGCGCTCTACATTGCGATCACGACGTTTCATCAGGAATTGCTGCCGACGCAGCTGCTAATCAGCCTTGCGGCCCAGCGGGAAGGCGTTCCCTTTCCCGCTTTCATCGAAGCGCTGATGATGGAGGTAACCTTCGAGGTGCTTCGGGAAGCGGGCATCCGAATGCCCCGTCCAATCGGACAAGCGGTATCGATCGTCGGCACGCTCGTCATCGGCCAAGCGGCCGTCGAGGCCGGCATCGTATCGGCATCGATGGTCATCGTCGTATCGATAACCGCCATCTCCAGCTTCGTCATAACGGGCTACAGCATGGCGATCTCGGTCAGGATGATCCGATTCGTCATCATGGGACTGGCTGCGGCGTTCGGCATCTTCGGCATTGTCGTGGCGCTCATCGCCCTGGTCATGCACTTGTGCAGCCTCCGTTCCTTCGGGGTTCCGTATATGAGTCCGTTCGCCCCGTTCGTTCCTGCCGATCATAAGGACACGATCTTTCGGCTGCCGCACTGGGCAATGTCCACTCGCCCGCGGTTAATCAATCAGCGGAACGTCAATCGCGAGCAAACCTCGAAGCCTACGAAGCCGGCGGATAGGAACAATCAAGGAAGGAGATGAATCCATGATCCGGATGCTGTCCATGCTGTTATGCCTCTCCCTGTTCTTCATGCTGCTGGCCGGATGCTGGAGCCGTCGGGAGCTCGACGAGCTCGGCATTTCGGTCGGCATCGGAATCGACAAGGCGGGCAAAGGGTACAAGGTAACGACGCAAGTGGTTAGCCCCGGAGAGATCGCGGCCGCCAAGCCGAGCGGCAACCGCGCGCCGGTGACCGTCTACGAAGCGACGGGAGAGACGGTAATCGAAGCGATCCGCAAAATTACGACGATGAGCTCCAGGCCGATCTATTTGGCCCATCTTCGCGTTCTCGTCATCGGAGAAGCGTTGGCGAGGGAGGGCATCCATAAGCCGCTTGACCATTTTTCGCGCGATCACGAGGTGCGGACCGACTATTTCGTGATCGTCGCGAAGGGGACTACCGCGTCGAACGTGCTGAAAATCTTGACGCCGATCGAGAAAATTCCCGCCAACAATCTGTATCTCTCTCTGGACACTTCGCAGAAGGAATGGGCCCCGGCGGCGACGGTTACGCTCGACGAGCTCATATCCGACATTGTGAGCGACGGAAAGAATCCCGCGCTCTCCGCCGTCAAGGTGGTCGACAAGCAAATCGGGCAAACGCAGAAAAACATCGAGATCATCAAGCCTCCCGGTCATTTGAGATTTTCCGGCATTGCCGTATTTCGCGACGACAAGCTCATCGGTTTTTTAAACGAAAAGGAAAGCAAAGGCTACAACTACGTGACCGACAACGTGAAAAACACCGTAGGCTCGATGGCTTGTCCGAACGGCGAGAAGATCGCGGTCGAGATCATGAAATCCAAAACGAAAGTTAAAGCGAAAATGTCGAACGGCAATCCGAGGATCGAGATCAAGGTGAGCATGGAGGACAACATAGGCGAGGTCGAATGCCAAATCGATATCACGAAGCGCGAAACGATCGCCGAACTCGAGAAGATCGCCGAACGGCGGGTTCATGACAATATTATGAATACGGTCAAAAAGGTGCAGCGCGACTTGAAGGTGGATATATTCGGATTCGGTGAAGCGATGAGGATGGAGAATCCCGCGGCCTGGAATCAGTTAAAGCAAAATTGGAACGAGCGATTCTCCGATCTGGACGTGTTCGTCACGGCCGACGTCAAAATCCGGCGCATCGGCACGGTCGCCAATTCGTTTCACAAAGAAGGAGAGGAATAACGCGGATGTGGGTCATCTTCGGGATCGTCGTTACGGCGGCCGGTTTCGCGCTAATCGAAATGCGTCCGCTCGCCAAAGCGGGTAAGATCAAGGAACTTTGGCTGTTTGCGCTGCTGCTTCTGGCCGGAACCGGACTATGCATCGCGGTTTCCCTCGACGCGCCCGTCCCGAATCCGCTTGATCTCATCTATGCCCTCTTTCGGCCATCGAGCCGAATGCTGGAGTTGCTGTTAAAGGAATGACGGGAGATGGATTCGAGATGACGGGCAAAGTTCAAATATCGCTACGGCAGTTCACGGTGCTCGTCATGTTTTATTCAATCGGGACGACAATCCTCGTCATCCCCGCCGCCTTGGCCGCGACCGCCAAACAAAATGCCTGGATTGCCGCGTTCGCGGGCTGGCTGCTCAGTCTGATCATTACGGCTTTGTATGTCAAGCTCGGCAGCTTGTTCCCCCGCAGGAGTATCGTTCAATATGCCGCGCTCCTCACGGGGGGCTGGATAGGCAAGCCGATTTCCTTGCTCTTTATTTTTTACTCCTTCGTCGGAGCGGCTACGGTGCTGTACTATATGGGCAACTTCATGACGACGCAGGTCATGCCCGAAACGCCGATCGAAGCGTTTATCGTCTTGTTCGCGGGCCTCGTCGTATTCGGCTTGCGGCTGGGCCTCGAAGTGCTCGCTCGGACCGCCGAAATATTGTTTCCTTGGTTCGTCGTTCTCTTCGTCGTCCTGACGATCTTCCTGCTCCCTGAAATCGAAATGAAAAATATAAGGCCCGTTGCCGAGATCGCCTTCAAACCGATTCTGAGCGGCGCCATCAGCTACATAAGCTATTCCTCCCTTCCGCTTATCGTATTTTTTATGATTTTTCCGGCGAACCTGAATCGTAAGCGCGAAGCGGGCAAAGCGTTTTTGATCGGGACGCTGGTCGGCGGAATATTCGTGATCATCGTCACGTTTTTGTGCATATCGATTCTAGGGGCCGATTTCACGGAACGGAACATGTTCCCGAGCTACGCTTTGGCCAAAAAAATCAACATCGGCAACTTTGTGGAGCGGGTCGAGATTTTGATCGCGGGCATTTGGTTCATGACCATTTTTTTTAAAACCGTGCTCTACGCTTACGGCTTCGTCGCGGGTCTGGCTCATCTGTTCGAATGCGAGGACTATCGGCCGCTTGTGCTGCCGTCAGGGATGATCCTTGCCGCAAGCTCGCTTGTCGTCTATCCGAACGTCGTCTACATGCTGGAATTCGATTCCACCGTCTATGTCCCGTTTTCCTTCGCGATCGGTCTGGCGCTTCCGCTGCTGCTGCTGCTTGTTGCAGGCTTAATCCGTAAAAAACGAAACCATTGATCCAAAAATAACGCATAACTGCCAAGGGAGCGGATAACGATGGCCGGCGGCGAGAAAATATCGATTCGTCAATTCACTGTGCTCGCGATGTTCTATACGATCGGCACGACGATACTCGTCATCCCGTCGACGCTTGCCTCCGATGCCAAGCAGAATGCCTGGATCGCGTCGATTGCCGGCTTGCTTGCAAGCATGGCGATTGTCGCGTTATATATCGCCATCGGAAGGCTGTATCCGAATACTACGCTTGCCGGCATGCTGGAAGCCGCGTTCGGGAAATGGCTGGGCAAGCTCGCAACCCTCGCGTTTATTTTCTTTTCGTTTGTCGGCGGTTCCGCCGTCTTGTATTATATGGGCAATTTCATGACGACGCAGATTATGCCGGAAACGCCGATCGGGGCCTTCATCGTCCTGTTCGGAGGACTTGTCGTCATCGGCGTCCGGCTTGGCCTGGAGGTGCTCGCCCGCACCGCCGAAATTTTATTCCCGTGGTTTCTCATGCTGTTTATCGTATCCGCCTTGTTCCTGCTGCCCGAGATCGACCTCGCGAACGTGAAACCGATTGTCGGGATCGGCCTTAAGCCGATTGCGAAAGCCTCTTTGGCCTATACGGGCACGGCCACGCTGCCGCTTGTCCTCTTTCTCATGTTCTTTCCGGCCGCCTTGAACCGGAAGCAAGGCGCCGGCAAGGCGCTCCTCGTCGGCAACGTGATCGGCGGACTCTTCATTGTCATCGTAACCTACCTCAGCATTTCGGTACTCGGAGCCGATTTTTCGTCTAGAAACCTGTATCCCAGCTATGCGCTCGCCAAAAAAATAAATATCGGAAATTTTATTCAACGGGTCGAAATTTTAATGGCCGGCATGTGGTTTCTGAGCATTTTTTTCAAAGCCGCCTTTTACGCTTACGGATTCGCCGCCGGCCTCGCTCGGCTTTGCGGCTGCAAAGATTACCGGCCGCTGGCGCTCCCGTGCGGAATGATCCTGATCGCCTACTCGCTCGTCGTCTATCCGAACGTCGTTTACATGATGGATTTCGACTCGACCGTATATATCCCATATGCGATATCGACGGGCTTATTGCTGCCGTTGCTCCTCCTTGCCGCCGGATTGATCAGGAAGAAACCGGGGGGACGGACGAACGAATAGCCGAATAAGACCTGATTCGCCATATCGAGCCCATGTTAGCGCATCAGATCTAATTTTTAGATCCGATTTGTCTCGGAGCGGCCGCATGAGCTCCTTTTCCGCCGATACCAAGCAGTCGATCACATTACAGGTTCCTCTTTTTAGAGATAAAGTTTCAGAAACTGAAACTAAATGCAAATGATGGTGCAACATCGGGGAATTAGTTTCAAATTTTGAAACTACTTCGGATAATATGATAAGGATAAGCTCGGATCGGACCGTTTAATATCAATATTTGAAATTGAATCGGTGGCGAATGGAGTTAGAGTTGATTTTGTTTCATTTATTGAAATTAGCGTCGCGATCGCACAGCTTAACATCGTCAAGGAAAGGAAACCTGTCCGGAATACACAAGATTGAATGATACCGGAAGCGTCGCGAACGAATGAGCGGGGTAGAATGTGCGGATACGAATGTGCGGGTACGACAAAAAACGGAGTTGTCTCTCGGGCCGCTTAACGGCCTTTTGAGACAGCTCCGGATAGAACTCCGTTATTCGCCGTATTCGATGAACAGCGATTCAGCGGCCATGCGAGCCGCTTCGCGCGCCCGTTCGGCGTCCGGTGCGGTGCTGAGCGCGACGGCCATTCGGCGGCCGACCTTCGTCTCCGGCTTGCCGAACACGCGAACCTGCGTATTCGGAACCGATAACGCCTCGCCGACGCCACCGATCCGGAACGATGCGGATTCGCGGTCCGCCTTGAGCGTATGGGAAGCGCCCGGGCTAAGCAGGCGGATCGTCGGGATCGGAAATCCGAGTATGGCGCGAACGTGCAGCGCGAATTCGGACAAGTCCTGCGTCGCCATCGTCACCATGCCCGTATCGTGCGGACGCGGCGACACTTCGCTGAACAGGACGCCGTCCTTCGTCAGGAACAGCTCCACGCCGTAGATGCCGTAACCGCCCAGCTCGTCCGTAATGCGAAGCGCGATTCTCTCGGCTTCGGCGATCTGCCGCTCCGTCATTTCGTGCGGCTGCCACGATTCGATGTAATCGCCGTCCTTCTGCACGTGTCCGATCGGCGGACAGAACGAAGTGCCGGATACCGAGCGAACCGTCAGCAGCGTAATTTCGGATTCGAACGTGACGAAGCCCTCGACGATGATGCGCTGCTTCTTCGCCCGCCCGCCCTCCATCGCGTAATTCCAGCTGGCTTCAAGCTCCGCCTCGGAGCGGCACACGCTTTGCCCTTTGCCGGAGGAGCTCATGATCGGCTTAATGACGCACGGAAAGCCCAGTTCGGCCGATGCCCCGCGAAGCTCGTCCAGCGTATCGGCGAAGCGGTACGGCGCGGTAGGCAGCCCGAGCGTCTCCGCCGCCAAACGGCGGATGCCTTCGCGGTCCATCGTCAGGCGCGCGGCGCGCGCCGTCGGGATGACCGTGTGTCCCTCCCGCTCGAGCTCAAGCAGCGTCTCGGTCGCGATCGCTTCGATCTCGGGCACGATATAATCCGGACGTTCCCGCTCGATAATGCGGCGAATCGCCTCCCCGTCAAGCATGTCCGTCGTATAGCCGCGATGGGCGACCTGCATGGCCGGCGCGTTGTCGTAGCGGTCGACGGCGATCGTCTCCACCCCGAGGCGCTGCGCCTCCAGCGCCACCTCCTTGCCGAGCTCGCCTGCGCCCAGCAGCAGCAGCTTGCGGGCATTTGTCGTCAGCGGTGATCCATACATATGCAAAAAAAGAACCTCCTGGAAGCGTTCCGATGCCCCCGCGCAAGCGGCTGTGAGCAGCTAGCGGGCGCATCGGCGCGTTTTTCTTCCATTGTGGAGGTTCGCATGGCAAAAATCAACTTATTTATTCGAGCGATCGTTATAAAAAGCGGTATTGCGCCTCGATCAGCCCGTTATAGACGCCTCGCTTCGCGATCAAAGCATCGTGGTTGCCCTGTTCGACGATTCGGCCGTGATCGAGCACGATGATTTCGTCCGCGTGGCGGATCGTGGACAGCCGGTGCGCGATCATGAACGACGTCCGGCCTGCGAGGAGCGCCTTGAGCGCTTCCTGGATCTTGAGCTCGGTCTCCGTATCGATGCTCGCCGTCGCTTCGTCCAGAATAAGGATGCGCGGATCGGCTAGAAGAGCGCGCGCGAACGACAGCAGCTGCCGCTGTCCCATGGACAGCACGTTGCCGCGTTCCTCGACCTGCGTGTCGTAGCCGTCGGGCAAATTCATGATGAAGTCGTGCGCGTTAACGGCTTGCGCGGCCTTCACGATCTCCGCGTCCGTCGCGTCGAGGCGGCCGTAGCGGATATTGTCGCGGATCGTGCCCGCGAAGATGAACGTATCCTGGAGCACGATGCCGACCTGCGAGCGCAGGCTTTCGATCGATACGTCGCGGATGTCGATGCCGTCGATTAGGACGCGGCCCTGCACCGGATCGTAGAAGCGGCACAGCAGGTTAATGATCGTGCTTTTGCCAGAGCCGGTATGCCCGACCAGGGCGATGGACTGCCCGGCTTTGACGTCGATCGTCACGCCCTTCAGCGCCGGTCTTCCCTTCTCGTATTCGAAGACGAGCTGGTCGAACTTCACGTCGCCCTTGATTTTCGGAAGCGGCTTCGCTTCCTTCAATTCGGCGACCGTCGGCTCCTCGTCGATAAATTCGAAAATGCGCTCCGAGGAGGCCATGGCGATCAGAAGCTGGGAGTACATTTGGCCGAGCCGGTTGATCGGCTCCCAGAAGTTGCCGATATAGTTCGCGTAGCCGACGAGCAGGCCTACCGTGATCACGTCCTGCTGAATCAGGTGGGCGCCGTACCAGAACAGGATGAACGTGCCGATCGCCGCCGTAATCTCGATGACCGGACCGAACGTCTGGTTTAGCGCGGAAGCCCTATCCCAAGACTTCATGTTCACTCCGTTCATCTTGGTGAAGAAGCCCATGTTGTCTTTCTCCTGCACGTAAGCCTGCGTCACCTTCATCCCTTGAATGCTCTCGTTCAAATGGGCGTTAATGCGCGACTGCTTGATGCGGACGTCCTGCCAGGCAAATCGGATCCGCTTGCGCAGCGAGGACGAGACGAGAAACATAAGCGGCACCGTAATCATAACCGCGAGTCCGAGCTTGAAATTCCACACGAGCAGAATAATGACGATCCCGAGGAGCTGCACGCAGTCCATGAGCAGGTTGACGACCCCGTTCGTGAACAGGTCCTGCAGCGAATTGACGTCGTTCGTCACCCGGACCAGCACCGATCCCGCGGGACGTTTGTCATAGAAGCGGAACGACAGCTTCTGAATGTGCTGGAACAGGTGCTTGCGCAAATCGTAAATAACCTTTTGTCCGATAATGTTCGTATATTTGATCCGGTACGTGTTAGATGCCCATTGAATAATATATAAAAGAAGCATAAGACCGGCGAACAACAGCAGCTTCGGAATGCTGGACTCCCCGTTCTCCGGAGAGATCGCCTCGTCGATCGCCAGAATGACGAGCGCCGGGACCCCGAGGCGGGTAAGCGTTCCGAGAATCATCATCGCGATGACGGGCGAGAGCTGCCTCATGTATGGCTTCATATACGTGAACAGCCTGCGCAGCTGTCCCCAGTTAAACGGCTTTTCGATCAGCTCGTCGTCCTGGTAGACGAAACGTTCGTTTTTATTGATGGCACTGCCTTTGCTGCTTGCGCTCATTATACGGTACTTCCTTTCCGTTCGGCCGCCGGCGCAGCCTGCTTCGCGGCTTCGCCCTGCGGTACGTCAGCGTATTGGATGTTGTAAGTGTCTCGGTAACGTCCCGGCTGCGCGATCAGCTCGGCATGCGTGCCTCGCTGCACGATATGGCCTTCGTCGAGAACGATAATTTCGTCGGCATGGCGAAGCGACGATATCCGGTGCGCGATGATGAACGTCGTGCGGCCCGCCATCAGCTCTTTGAAGCCGGCTTGGATTTCGTGCTCGGTCTCCATGTCGACGGCGCTCGTCGCATCGTCCAGAATGAGAATGCGCGGGTTTTTGATCAGCGCTCTCGCAATCGCGATCCGCTGCTTCTGGCCGCCGGATAAGCCCATGCCGCGCTCCCCGACGATCGTGTCGTAGCCGAGCGGAAGCTCCATGATGAAGTCGTGCGCTTTGGCCAGCCTGGCGGCGCGCTCGATCTCCTCCTGCGTAATGTCCTTGACGCCGTAGGCGATATTGGCGCGGATCGATGCGGAGAACAGGAACGTTTCCTGGAAGACCGGCGCAATCAGGCGGCGCAGGCTCTCGACGTCCAAATCGCGGATATCGATGCCGTCAAGGGTAATCGTACCCTTCTTCACGTTGTAAGCGCGCATGAGCAGCTGGATGATCGTCGATTTGCCGGAGCCCGTAGCCCCGAGCAGGCCGATGACGGAGCCGGCAGGCGCGTCGATGTTGATTTCGGTTAAGGCCGGCGCCTTGTCCGGATAGCTGAACGTAACCTGGTCGAAACGGACATGGCCTGTGACCGTATCGGCGTTCGCCTCGACCGCATGTTCAATGTTCTTGACGTGCACGTGCTCGTTCAAAAGTCCCAGCACGCGCTCGCCCGAAGCTTTAAACTGCGTATAGTTGTTGATATGGAAGCCAAGACCCCACATCGGTCCGATAATATACCAGATCAAGCTGAAGAAGGCGACGAACTCGCCGAGCTTCAGCGAGCCGTTTATGACGAGTATGCCTCCGGTGACGAGCAGGATGACGGCGCTGAGGTTCGCGACAAGCTCCATAACCGGGAAAAATTTTGACCAAATCTTCGCGGCCCCGACCTGGTTCGTCTGGTACGCCTCGCTGCGCACCGAAAACTTCGAAACCTCGTGATCTTCCCTCGCGAACGATTTGACCGTTCTGACGCCCGTAATATTTTCCTGAACGGCCGTCGTCAGGTTGCTCATCGCTTGGCGCATCTCGCGAAAGGCCGGATGGATGTGGCGCTCGAACCGGATGGCCGTGAAGCCGAGCAGCGGGATCGTTACGAGCGTGATGAGCGTCAGCTGCCAGTGGATCGACAGCATCATCGCGCCGCCGAAGGTGATCATCAGCACCATGTTCAAAATTTGCGCGAAGCCGAAGCCGATGAATTGGCGGATCGCTTCGAGGTCTGCCGTCAGCCTCGACATGAGGTCTCCCGTCTTCGCTTTGTCGTAATATTGAAAGGACAGCGTCTGAAGCTTATCGTACAGCGCGTCTCGCATATGGAAGGCGACCCTGTTGCCGAGCCGTCCCCCGAAAAATCCGTGCAAAAACTGCATGCACCCCTTAAAAGCAACTACGCCGACGACCGTGAACGCCAGCGCCGGCACCAACTCGAACTTCTGCGGCGCGATGACGTCGTCAATCAGGAAACGCAGCAAATTCGGATAGACCAGTCCGAGCGCCGTCGCGCACATTAAGCACAAAATCGAAGAGAACAGAAACTTTCGATCCCTCCAATAAAATGCTTTCAATTGCCTTAACACGTCCAAGTAAATCCATCTCCCCGTATCTATTTTGTAAGCATGAATGAATATTATCAGCATCGGTAAACGGTAGCAAACGGTAGAAATATGCGAATAGTTGATTGAAACCGCTTATTGTGGCGATATGGAAATCGGAACCCCCGCATCCTCCCAAATGGTCTTAAATCGTGATGAACATGTGCGAATTGCTCGCTTTTTGCACAGAAACACACTAAATAAAAAAATGCTTTTGCGGGGCGTACTTGCACCCGCAAAAGCACCTAGCTATAAATGCGATGAAACATGCCGAATTCATTGACGTTTAGAGATCGATCAGCTTGCGATGCAGCTCCTTCAGCACCGCCGTGTCCGCGCTCCCCGCGAGCGTGCTCCGCTTGCCGTCGGCGTAGGCCCGCATATCCTTCAGCAGCGCGCCGCCGGCGCGTTCGGAAGCGAGCTTCCACATGCCGCCGTACAGCTCCGTCCAAGCGGAAGCCTGAACGGCCATCCAACCGTTCAAGGAAGGCACGACCGCGGCTTCCAGCTCCTTGCGAAGGAGCGCCTTGCCTTCGCCTTCGAAGAAATGGCGCGGCGACTTGAACCGGCTCCACAGCAGCTTCGCGTCGATGCCCCCGGCCTCCCAGCCGTTCGGCGCCTCCGGCGTCGGCAGCTCCGCTTCCTCGTAAGGCACCGCCTTATAAGAGGCGATTGAAGCTTCCAGCTCCAAAGCGAAGCTCTCGTACCGCTTCCCGAGCACGGCATGTATGCCGCGTTCCATCCGCAGAGAAGTCGCCAGCATTTCCTGCGACAGCTCCAGCCCGACGAGCCGCTGCAGCTCGAGCCACGACGTCCAGAGCGCTTTGCGCAAATCGCGTCCGTCATCCTGCAGCGAAGCCGGGTTGAACGCCAGGTTGTAGAACTCCCCGAAGCGGAATTGAATCCGCTGGACAACGTAATAAAGCAGCTCGCTGAGCTCCTGCTTCAGCTGCTCCGGCAGCGCGCCGTCCCGGAAGGCGTCGATCGCTTCCTCCGACCTGCCCACGGCAGACAGCAAGTCCCGCAGCTCCGCCTCACGCTCCGCCTCGTCGCCTTCCGCGCTCTTCAGCCAGCCCGCCACCGTCGCGGCCGCGCGCTGCACGTCCTGCTCCGCCGATTCCGCGGCGAGACGTCCGAGATCCTGCTGAATGAAGGACAGGAACGATTGCTCGAACGCCTCGATGCCCGACTTCGCGAGCATGGCCGCGTCGCCGTACAGCTTGCCGTCCAGCGCCAGCAGGCTCGATACCGGGAACAGCCGGGGGTTTCGGATCGCATGCTGCAGGAGGTTCGCCTCCACGTGCTTCAGCACCCCGGCCAGCTCCTCCCCGCTCGCGGCCAAATCGGCTGCGTTCACGAGGAAAAACATTTTGTCGAGCTCGAATTGATCCTTCACCCGGCCAAGCTGCATCAAAAACTGCCGGTCGGCTTGGGAGAAGGCATGGTTGTAGTAGGTGACGAACAGGACGGCGTCCGCATTCTTGATATAGTTGAACGCTACGCCCGTATGTCTCGCGTTCACCGAGTCGGCGCCCGGCGTATCGACGAGGACGATGCCCTGCGCCGTTAACGCGCAATCGTAATGCAGCTCGATCTCGCTGACGAAGCAAGATTTGGCCTCTTCCGCGACGTAGCGTTCATATTTGTCCTGATCGACGGCGAGATGACGCCCGAGCAGCGCCTCGTGCTCCTGCCAGCCCGTGCGCGCCGCGCGCAGGAAGCTGTAATGCGGACGTCCGCCCGCGCCGATCGCATCCGGCGACAAGCCGTCGATCGCCCGCATGATCGCGGCGGCGTCCAAGGCTTCCGGCGCGTCTTCGCCAAGCAGCGCAAGCGAATAGCGCAAATCGTCCAGCATCGCTTCGCGCGACTTCATGACGATGCGGGCCGTGCCGTGCGCGTGCTCCCCGGTCGGGGGCACGAGCCGGTTGATCGCCGCCGTCGTCGGGTTCGGCGACACCGGCAGCACCGGCTCGCCGATCAGCGCGTTCGCGAGCGACGATTTGCCGGCGCTGAAGGCGCCGAACAGCGCGATGGTGAAGCGGCTGTCCCGCAGCCGCTTCGCCTTGTCCCGCATCGACTGCGCGGCCGCGGCCAGCGCCGCGTGCGGCGCCAGCAGCTCCGCGGCGGCCGCGAGCC
>NZ_JACXIY010000017.1 GCF_014705655.1 Paenibacillus arenilitoris
GCTCTTCAGAAGATCAGAAAGGACTTGGATGACGGCTATCGGTACGTCATTGATGCCGACCTGAAATCGTACTTCGACACGATCCCGCATGAGAAACTCATTGGTATGGTCAAAGAGACGGTAACAGACGGCAGTGTACTGTCCTTAATCGAGAAATTTCTGAAAGCTGGCATTCTGGAAGATGGAAGCTTCCACCTTAACGAACAAGGAACGCCGCAGGGTGGAGTCATCAGTCCTCTTCTAGCCAATATCTATCTCCACCCGCTCGATCAAGCGATGACCGAGAGAGGACATAGGCTGACGCGATACGCGGATGACTTTGTCATCTGTTGTAAAACGCAGAAGGGCGCAGAGCGCGTTCTGAAGTCTGTCGTTAAACTGTTGGAAAGAGAAATGGGACTGAAGGTTCATCCGGAGAAAACGAAAATCGTCAACAGTAAGAAGGAGACATTTGTGTTTTATGCGAAGAAAGGGCTGGGATAACCACGACATGCCGGGCCTCCGCATGACAGCATGGCGGAGTTCGCGGTCCACCTATGCGCAATATGCGATGCCGAATAAATGGTTTGAAGAAATCGGACTTTGTAGTCTCTATTTGATTTGCAAGGATCTTCATCCCCAGCGGGGATAATCATGGAGGAGCCGGATGCGACGACCCGCACGTCCGGATCTGTGAGAGGCCTATGCGCAAGCGCATAGGCCTACTCGATTCTTCTCGAGGCTGTGGTATAATTTGGTTTAATGACGCATCGAATTTCATTAACTAGATTAATCTTTCGCCTAGTTAATGAAATGAAGTTCTCAAGTCGAGAGGAGGAGTGAAATGATCGAATGTCCTTGGTGCGGCAGCCGAATAGTGCCCGTTGACGAGATTTGCCCGGCATGCCGCCATGAAATATTGCCCGAACATCTGTCGCCTTCAAGCGAAAGCGATGTTAACGGATCGTCTGCCTCCGAATACGAACAGGATGAGCGGGACATAGAAGCGATGATCGCGAGCCGTTTCGCCTGCGCGAAATGCGGCCATGACGAATGTGATATTCAGGAGACGGCCATGACGGGCGCGGGGCTGAGCAAGCTGTTCGACATCCAGCATCATCATTATTTATTCGTATCATGCCTGCGATGCGGCTTCGTCGAGATCTATAATCCGAACATTCTGAGGGGGAAGAAGACCGGCGAGCTCGGCACGGTGCTTGATCTGATGTTCGGCGGCTGACGCCGACGCTCATGAGAAATCGCTCATTTGCCGGAATTCGACAGGATTCTCCGTTGTCATTCCGCGAAGAGCGGGCTATAATAAAGCTGTGCAACGGATTATCGATAATCGATAATAACGAAGGAGGACAGTTGACGAATTTTTTTATGGCGTTCTGGGAGCGCTTTCTTTTATAAACGATATTATCGATAATCGATAATGGAAACGGAGACGTGAGTTCGATGCAGGAGAAATCGCCAATCGCGACAATCCATTCGATCAGCGAGCAGGTTTTTACGACGTTGAAAAAAGATATTTTGGCAGGCGAGCTTCAGCCCGGCACCCGGCTGCTCGTGCTCGATATCGCGAAAAAATTTCAAATCAGCCAAGCGCCCGTCCGGGAAGCGTTGGAGCGGCTCAAGCAGACCGGGTTCATTACCGGCATTCCGAACAAAGGCTCGGTCGTCTCCGACATCACGGCCAAAGAGATCAAAGACGTCTTCGTCCTTCGCGAGATCATTGAAGGCTACGCGGTCAGGCAATCGATGCTCGGCATGAAGGCGGAGGACTACGGCTACCTCGAGAGCGTCACGAGGCGTATGCATGAGGCGCATCTGGCGAACGATCTGCTTGCAATTCTGGAGCTGGACATGGAGTTTCACGGCTTTTTTTACAAACGCTGCGACAATCACATGATTCTCGAGCTATGGAACCAGATGAAGCTGAAGGTGATGCGGTTCATGGCCATTTCGAACCGGCATTTTTCGACGGACGGGCTTGCCGACTGGCATATGCGCCTCGTCGACGTGCTGAGAACGGGCAATTCGGATGCGACGGAGGAAGCGTTCATCGAGCATATGCGCTCTTACAAAATGATTCATCTCAATTAGTTCGCATCTCGTCATAATCCTTACAAAAGGGGACATGGAGCATGCTAAACGAGGAATTATTGTTCAAAGAGGATGTTATTCTGACATGGATGAGAGACCGGTTTCTCCGCAATCTGGTCTCGGAGGAACGCCGAAGCGTGAAGACCGACTTGAAGGAGAGCCTCTCGCGCCTGAGGCTGAATCCGTATTATACGTTCCCCGCGCTTGCTTTATTGGAACCGGCCGCAAGGTTCGAAGACGAACACGAGAGAATGCTCGACATGGAACGGATGCGCGATTACCTGCAGCAGCAATTGACGGATGGAAGCATCGTCTTTCTCGACGAGGCGGGCAGGCTCGGCCTGCTGTTCTCCTGGGTTTCGAAGGAGAGGCTGCCCAAAATCCAGGCGATGCTGAGCAACCGTTTCCAGCAGCCGTTCAACATCGGGGTAGGCAAGCCGTGCAGCCATCTGTACGACATTCGCCATTCATACCGGCAAGCCGCTATCGCGCTGCAATATAAATTTTACCGGGGAACGGGAAAAATCATTTACGAAAGCGAGCTAGGCCGTTACGAAACGCTTCCGGGCTATCCGGCGGATAAGGAGAAGGAGCTGTATGACGCGTTCAAAGCGTCGGAGGGAGGGGCCGACATCGAAAACGCGGTGCGGCTCTTCTACGAATTCGTGCTCGCGAAGGGACCCGTCGACATCCAAAGCGTATACGATTTGACGGTTCGTCTGCTGGTAAGCTTGGAGAAGAGGGCGCTTGCCGAAACGGAAAACGTCAGCCCGTACGAACGGTTCGACGTCATGTCGATCGTGAAGCTCGCGACGCTCGAAGAGATCAAGCAATACGTCATCCGCTTCCTGGCGGGTCTGAAGGACGTGCTCTCCCACAACCAGAAGGAAAGCCACCGGAGCATCATCAAGAAGACGATTTTGCACATGGAGCAGGAATGCCGGTACGCGTCGCTGCAGAGCGTCGCGCAGAAGGTGTATATGACGCCGACCTATCTCAGCCTGCTGTTCAAGACGAACACCGGCAAGACGTTCATCGAGCACTTAACCGACATCCGGATCAATAAAGCGAAAGACATGCTGAGAAGCACGCATTACAAAAACTACGAGGTCGCGGAGAAGGTCGGGTACCAGGATCCGCGTTATTTCAGCCAGATCTTCAAGAAGAAGGTCGGCCTGTCCCCGAGCGAGTACCGGGAATCGGTCAGCAAATAAGCCAAAAAAGGACTCCGGCGGCATCGCGCATGCCCGGAGCCCTTTTGATTTTACAGCCGAACGTCGCTTTGCGGTCCGCTTCGCTGGGCGTTGCGCGCGTCTTCCAGCTCCTTCGTCCACGTCAGGTGACGGTATTCCGCGGCCGCCTCGTCGGTCTCGAACCAGTTGATGAAGTCCGTCCATAGGTCGACGTCCCAGGCCGCGTCGATTTGCGCGGTCGAATAGACGCTGTCCCTCAGCCTCACGAAGCCGAACACGTCTCGCACCTGCGCCTTCTCCGCCTGCACGACCGTCAGCTCGGCAAGGTGGGGAGGGATGAAGATGACGCCGGAAGGCGTGCCGAGCACGACGTCGCCGGGCATGCAGATCGCTTTGCCGATTCTCGTCGGCGTGTTCATGCCGACCATCGTGACGTCGGCGATCGCGGTCGGATCGCTGCCGCGGTAGAATACGTTAATATTGTCGATCTCCACGACCTGCTGGTTGTCCCGAATGCCGCCCCAGATGACGGCGCCGCCGCGCTTCGTGCGCGTGGAGATCGCCGTGGACAGATTGCCTCCGACGTACGTGCCCAGATGGACTTTGTCGAACATGTCCACGACGACGACGTCGTCCTCCACCAGCGTATCGATCACCCACTGATTGAAGAAGCCTTTCCGATCTTCCTGCTCGTGGCCGTATTGCAGCAGCGTCTCGTGCAGATCGGGCCGCTTCGGCACCATAACGGCCGTCACCGCCCGGCCGACCATCACCTTGTTCGGGTGGATGATTTTGAAATCGCCTTCGAACTGAAACGTATAGCCTCTGTGCCAGAGCGGTCCCCATGCTTCTTCCAGCGTAATTTTCCGCATGCGGCGAAGGATGTCGCCGTCGACCTTCGGACGCCCGTTCGGAAATCGTTCGCCCTTCCAATGCGGCGTAAGCTGGATTATATCTTCCGGATTATCAAATTTCATCTGAAGCACCTCTTCCGTTAAATGGGGTCTTGGCTAACGCGTTAGCCGTTCTACGTCCTATTGTTAAGGATGGGGGACCGTTTGTCGATGCGACTTTCTTAAGGCATTTTCATCGTTCTGTATGAATTTTTCACACTATATAAAATCAAACCATTTCGTAAAAATGTCTCCTTCAATCGTGAAACCGCTTTCGTTTAAAGTAAGAACACACCATGCTTCAAGCGTGTGGATCCGTTTTGGCGGACGACAACAGCTAACACGCGAAACGAGAAGGAGGAGGAGGCTATTGGAGTGACTGCAGAGAAAGCGGCAGGAACCGGCCCGGCGACAACGCCCTCGAAGCCGAAGCGCGCCAGCGCGAAGGGACATCAGCTGGCGGGCTACATCTTTATTTCGCCTTGGTTGATCGGGTTCATCTTGCTTACGCTTTGGCCGATCGCGCAATCCCTTTATTTGTCCTTTACCGAATATTCGCTGCTGGAAGACCCGGTATGGACCGGTACGAGCAATTACGCCAAAATCTTTACGGACGACGCGACGTTTACGAAATCGCTGTCCGTTACGTTCATGTTCGTTTTGTTCTCGGTGCCGCTCAAGCTGTTTTTCTCCCTGATGGTCGCGCTTGCGCTGAACAAAAACCTAAGAGGAATGAATCTGTACCGGACCGCCATTTACTTCCCGTCCCTTATCGGGGGCAGCATCGCGGTTGCGGCGCTCTGGCGGAATATGTTCGGGCTGGACGGCTATATCAATCAGGTGCTTGCCTGGTTCGGCATCGAGGGCGTTGGCTGGATTTCGAATCCCGACACGTCGCTCGGCACGCTGATTCTGCTCAATACGTGGCAGTTCGGCTCGACGATGGTTATTTTCCTGGCCGGCCTGAAGCAGGTTCCGCAGGAGCTCTACGAATCGGCGTCCGTGGACGGCGCGGGCAAGATCAGGAAATTCATCAGCATTACGCTGCCGATGCTGTCGCCCGTCATGTTCTTCAACCTCGTACTCGGCATTATCGGCTCGTTCCAGACGTTCACGTCCGCGTTCATTATCACGAAGGGCGGACCGATCAATTCAACCTACATGTACGCGATGTTCCTGTACGAGAAGGCGTTCAAGCATTATCAGATGGGCTACGCGTCCGCGCTCGCATGGATTCTGCTCTCCATCGTTGCCTTGCTTACCCTGATTAACTTCGCGGCATCGCGCTACTGGGTATTCTACGAGTCGGACGGAGGGAAAACGAAATGAGCACGCTTCGTTCCAAGCTGACGAACCATTTTCTCCTGACGGCGTTTTCCTTGCTCATGCTGTATCCGGTTATTTGGTGGGCAGGCGCTTCGCTCAAAAAAACGGAGGAGCTTAGCCTCCCGACCCTGTGGCCGTCGACGCCGATGTGGGAGAACTACTCGAAGGGCTGGCACTTCTCGGCCGATTATACGTTCGCCCATTTCTTCGGCAACACGCTGCTCATGGAGCTGGGCAACGTGCTCGGAGGCGTCGCGACGGCCGCGATCGTCGCTTACGGCTTCGGAAGGCTAAGCTTCAAGCTGAGAGGCTTCTGGTTCTCGATATTGCTGCTCACGATGATGCTTCCGGGGCAGGTAACGGTCGTGCCCCAGTACATTTTGTTCAACAAGCTCGGCTTCGTCGACAGCTACGTGCCGCTTGTTCTCCCGCACTTTTTCGGCGGCGGCGCGTTCTTTATCTTCCTGCTCGTGCAATTTATACGCGGCATTCCGCGCGATTTGGACGAAGCGGCGACGATCGACGGCGCAAGCGTGTACGGCATCTTTTGGCGGGTCATCCTGCCGCTGCTCAAACCGGCGCTTGTGACGGTCGCCATCTTCACCTTCATATGGAGCTGGGACGATTTCTTCGCCCAAGTGCTCTACTTAAGCTCCGTCGACAAATTTACGGTGGGCCTGGCGCTTAGGATGTTCATCGATCAATTCGATATCCAGTGGGGGCAATTGCTTGCGATGTCCCTGCTCTCGATATTTCCTTCGGTCATCATCTTTTTCTTTGCGCAGAAGCATTTCGTCGAAGGAATCGCTACAACCGGCTTGAAAGGTTAGCGGCAGCACAATAAAAGGGAGAAGGGGATGTCTATGAAAATGACGGGCTTCACAAAAAGCTTGGGCCTTACGATGCTGGCCGCCATGCTTGTCTTATCGGCTTGCAGCGGCGGAGGCGGAAATGGAGGGAACGGGGAGAACGCGGGCACGGGCAACGGCTCCGGGGAGAGCGACGCGCCGGCCGGCGATACGACGCTCAGCATCATGTGGTGGGGAACGGACGCAAGGCACGAAGCGACGCAGAAGGCGCTTGAAATTTATACGAAGCAAAATCCGGGCGTCACGTTCAAGCCCGAATTCATGGCATGGGACGCCTTCTGGCAGAAGCTGCCGACGCTGGCCGCGTCGAAGACGATTACGGACGTCCTGCAGATGGATGCCGCGTACATTCAGGAATACGTGGCCAGAGGCCAGCTCGAGGACTTGTCCGACATCGACCTGAGCGGCATCGTCGATCCGAGCGTCATCGAGAATCTGTCCATCGACGGCAAGCTGTACGGCATTCCGCTCAGCCAGAACGCGCAGGGGCTTGCATTCAACAAAGTCGAGCTCGACCAATACGGCATCCCGCATCCGCATAAGGACTGGACGTACGACGAGTTCTTCCAGTGGGCGCGCGACGCGCGCGCGAAGCTGCCGGAAGGCAAATATCCGATCGGGGACACCTCGACCTGGGACGGCTTCAACTATTACCAGACCGCGATGGGCAAGCCGCCGATCATGTCCGACGGAGGCAAGACGTTCACGCTCGATAAAGATTTGTTCATGAAGTTTTATCAGACGTACGAGGAGTTCCGCAAAGATCAAATCGTGCCGCCGGCCGAGAAAGCCTCCGCCTTCCTTGAGAACGATCCGCAAGCCGATCCGATGGCTTCCGGCGTCGTCATGACGAGGGGCGCAACGACCGGCTCGGTCGGCGCCCTGGAGCAGCTGATGCCCGGCAAGGTCGGCGTCGTGAACCTTCCGACGGGACCGGCCGGAGGCGGCTGGGCGCAGTCGACGATTTTCCTGAGCGTTAGCGCCAACTCCAAAAACAAAGATGAAGCGAAAAAATTCGTGAAATGGTTCATCGAAGACAAGGAAGCCGGCCAGGCGCTGGGCACGACCCGCGGCATTCCGATCAATCCGGAAATTTATGCGGAGCTTGAGCCTACCTTGGAGGACAAGGATAAGCTCGGCAAGCAAATTTACGATCTGTCGCTCGACAAAGCGTTGCCGTTCTATTCGCCGGCCGCCGGCTTCTCCGAATGGGTCGATACGTACAGGAAGGAAATGGAAGCTGTATCATTCGGCCAGCAATCGATCGAAGAAGCGTTCGAGAAAATCGACAAAATGGGCAAGGAGCTTGCGGCGAAAGCCGGAGGCTGATTAACGAAGGAGAGAGGTGCGTTCGTTCATGAAACTAGCGGAAGTATTCCCGTCCCAGCCGGGCCGGCTCTGGCATCTGGCCAAGCAGCTTGGCGTCGATCATGCCGTCGGAGGGCTCCCTTGGGAGGAGAAGCACGAGAAGCCGTGGGATTTGATGCCGCTCATCCGCATGAAGCAGCGGTTCGCGGACTTCGGCCTCGAGCTCGCCGTCATCGAATCGATGCCGCCGAGCAACGAAATCAAGCTTGGCACGGCGGGACGCGACAAGGAGATCGAGCAGTTCCAGAACTTTATTCTGAACATGGGCGCCGCGGGCATTCCCGTTCTATGCTATAACTTCATGGCCCAGTTCAACTGGTTCCGCACGTCGACGACGACCCGCACGCGCGGCGGCGCGCTCGTATCGAGCTACGATCACAGCCTGATGAAGGACGCGCCGCTCACCGAAGCCGGCATCGTGACGGAAATGCAGCTGTGGGAAAATCTTCATTACTTCATGGAGCAAATCGTTCCCGTGGCGGAGCAGGCGAAAGTGAAGCTCGCGCTCCATCCGGATGATCCGCCGATTACGCCGATCCGCGGCGTATCGCGGATTCTCCGCAGCGCGGCGTTGCTTCAGAAAGCGATCGATCTCGTTCCGAGCCCATGCAACGGCATTACGTTGTGCCAAGGCACGCTGGCGACGGCAGGGGACGACATTCCGGGCACGATCCGCCATTTCGCGAAGCAGGACAAAATGTTTTTCGTCCACTTCCGCGACGTTCGCGGAACGCCCGAGAAGTTCGAGGAAACGTTCCATGACGACGGGAAGACGAATATGCTCGAGGCGATGCAAGCGTACTACGAGGTCGGCTTCGACGGTCCGGCGAGACCGGACCATGTCCCGACGATGGAAGGCGAGGACAACTCGAATCCCGGCTATGAGACGCTTGGCCGTCTATACGGCATCGGCTACATCCGGGGGCTGATGGAAGCAGCCGCGGCAAGCATTGCGGCGCGTAGGGTGGAAGAGGCTTCCAAATCATAACGGGAACAGTGAATGGGATCAACGGAGCAGTCAACGACGAAGCCGCGCGCGAGGGTCAAGAACCTCGCGGGCGGCTTTTCCGCTTGTGATTGGCTGTAGGCGCCATATAATAGAAGAAAGAGTGGTTCGCGCTCTGCTTCGTCTACGATGAAAGACGATGCCGGAGGCAATACCGAACGGGAAGGAGAGTCGCGGATGAGGGAGCTTGTAGGCAGCTGCAAGGCATGCGGACACGATATCTATTGTTTCGACGGATTTCTCGACGGCATCGTGCTGGAGGACAAAAGCTTGATCTGCTTCGGCTGCATGGAGAAGGCGGACGAAGGAAAGCAGAGCGGTTCGCAGCCTGCGTCGTAACATAATAAAAAATAGGAAAGAGCGGAATGCTTAATTCGCATTCCGCTCTTCTTGTATGGACGCTTGCTAGCTCCACAGCCGATCGTTGGAGTAGAACTGGTTCCAGTTGTCGGTCGACTCCCATAGTCCCTTGATATGCGGGTGAACATGCTGGGCGAGAACTTCGTCGTTCAAGTCGTCGATGCCGAGACCCGGCGCGTCCGTCATGTGGATGAATCCGTTCTGGACCAGCTTCTTCGGAAGCTTGCCGCTTACGATGATGTCGTCCCACCACGGCACCTCGCAGGAATGGTACTCGAGCGCCAGGAAGTTTTCGGTCGCCGCCGCCACATGGGCCGCCGCGAGGCAGGCGATCGGGCTCTCCGCCATATGAATCGCCATGGCGACGCCGTAGTCCTGGGCCATGTCGCCGATTTTTTTCGTCTCCAGAATGCCGCCGGTCGTCAGCACGTCGGGATGGATAACCGATACGCCGCCCGCTTCGAGCAGCGGCTTGAAGTTTTCCTTCAAATAAATATCCTCGCCCGTGCAGATCGGCGTCGTGACCGACCGCGCCAGCTTCGCGTACTGCTCGGTATACTGCCACGGCAGCATATCCTCCATCCAGGCCAGGTTGTACTTGTCGACGCGCCGGCCGAGCTTGATGCAGTCCTCAAGCCCGATATGGCCGAAGTGGTCGACGGCGAGCGGCACTTCGTAGCCGATGACCGCGCGGACGTCCGCGACGTACTGCTCCAGCATATCGAGACCTTTCTCCGTTACGTGGATCGCGGTAAACGGATGGGCGATGTTGTAAATGTCGTAGTGCCGGTTCCGGATGTCGCGGATTTCGTCCTCCGTCAAGTTTTCGTTATTCGAGCGGTAGCGCTTCTTGGATAGGCTGCGCATTTCCTCCAGGAAGCCGATCGGCGCGCTTAAGGTGCCGGGCTCGTTAATGATCTGGCCGATGCCGAGATCCATCTTCAGGAACGAGAACCCTTGCTCCATCCGCTTCTGCAGCGCGAGGCCCATCGCCGTGCCCGTGTCCTTGCCGACCACCTCCGTATCGCAGTACATCCGGATTTTGTCGCGGAACTTGCCGCCGAGCATCTGGTAGATCGGGATGCCGTACGCTTTGCCCGCCAAGTCCCACAAAGCGATTTCCAGCCCGCTGACGCCGCCGCCCTGGCGGGCGTGGCCGCCGAACTGCTTGATGCGGCGGAACAGCTTATCGATGTTGCACGGATTTTCGCCGAGCAGCCGGCCCTTCAGCATTTGCGCGTATACTTTGTCCGCGCCGTCCCGCACCTCGCCGAAGCCGACGAGCCCCTGATTCGTATACACCTTGATCAAGCTGCTGTGGAACGGGGCGCCGACGATGTCGGCGAAGCGAATATCGGTAATTCGCAGCTCCGACGGGCGGGAATTCGTATTCACGTGGGCAAGCGTTTCTTCATAGGCTGGATGATTGGTCATGCAAAATCACTCCTTGATCCGTATTGGGAATGCCCTAAGCCATTGTCCGTTATAGCAGCATGCTGCCTCCGTCGAGCCGAATGGAGGAACCTGTCATGAATTCGCTTTCATCCGATGCGATAAAGGCGACGAGATTCGCCACGTCCAGCGGTTTGCCGACCCTTCCGAGAGGGAATTTGTCGAGGATGGAGCTTCTGGCATGCTTTTGTCTCTCGCGTTCCTCCTCGGACAATATCGGCTTCGATTCCCTGACGCTCTGCTTGCCGACATCGACGGCGCCGGGCTCGATCGCGTTGACCGTGATGCCGTATTTCGCCAGCTCGATCGCGCTCTCCCGGGCAAGCATCCGAATGCCGCCCTTCGTCATGGCATAGACGGCGTCGAAATCGGTCGGCCGCTTGCTGTGGACGGAGGAGATAACGATAATCCGGCCGGACCGCTTCGTCTTCATGTAGGGGACGACCGCCTGGATGCACTGCAAGTATCCCTTTAAATTAATGTTCATCATCCGGTCGAAGGAATCCTCGTCATGCTCGAAAAAATCGTAGTTGAGCTGAAGCGCCGCATTGTTGACGAGAACGTCGATGCCGCCGAACCGGTCGGCGACGGCCTCGGCCATTCGGTCGATGTCCTCCTTGCGCGCGACGTCCGCCTGCACGAGACAGCCTTCGCCGCCGATCGATTCGATCCGGCTGAGCGTATTCCGGGCGCCGGCGTCGCTCCGATTGTAATGGACGGCGACCTTGGCGCCGCGTCGCGCGAGCTCGACGGCCACGCCTTGGCCGATCCCCGTTCCCGCTCCGGTTACGAGCGCGATTTTGCCTGCAATACTCATGTCACACCTCCGTGCGGGCGGTTATGGGCGTTTCATCTTGTGATTCATGTAGTGCAGCAGGAAGCCGCCGTCGAGCCGGATATCCGATCCGTTGACGTAGCGGCTGCCGTCCGTGGATAGAAACAGTACGAGCTCGGCCAGATCGTCCGAGGTGCCGAGAGACGCATTCGGCACTTTATACTCGTAATCGCGGTACAAGGTCGAGAAATCGCTCCCGAACAGCTCGCCGTCCTCGCGTCCGTCAAGCGGCCCGAGCTCGATCGTGTTGACGCGGACGCCGCTTCGGCCGAGCACGAGCGCGGCCTCCTTCGCAAGCATCTTGACCGCGCCCTTCGAGACGCTGAAGGCGAAGGACGAGCCCGTCGGCTTCTCGGCATGGATGGAAGACACGTAAATAATGCTGCCGGCCTGCTTCCGCTGCATCTGGCGGCCGACCGCCCGGGTGCAGAAGAACGCCGTCTTGGCGTTGATCTTCAAGCTCTCGAGAAACAGCGCTTCCTCGCAAGTTTCGACGGACGCCTTGCGTACGAGAGCTTGGTTGTGGACGAGCACGTCCACCGAGCCAAGCGCCTCCTCCGCCGCTGCCAGCATGTCGGCGACTTCCTCGCCGCTGCTCAGATCGACGTTCACGACGAGCGCCTGCCGTCCCGCTTCCCGGATATCCGCCAGCTCGCCGGCAAGCGCGCCGCCTCCCGACCCACTGTTCAGGATAAGGCTGGCGCCTTCTTCCGACAAACGCTTCACGACAGATTTGCCGACTTCGTTGTCCGCATCCGTAACGAATACGACTTTATTTTGCAGTTTCATAGATCCCCTCCAAGACGCAGCGATAGGTTAACGACAATAACGCATAGCCTAATCTTAGTAAGAGGGAAGGGACCTTGGCGATGCCGCAAAGTTATGATTTTGTTTGATTTTTTGCAATGTGTGGGCGGAGGGATGGCTATCATCTTCTATTTTTCACCGAATGGCGGATGTGGTACTATGAATTGAACAATTGCAGGATTGGCAATAGCTGTTAATGGAGAGAGGAGCTAATCGTCATGAAGGTGTTATTTATCGGCGGGACGGGCTTGATCAGCGAAGCCGTCTCGAAGCTCACGGTAGAAAAGGGCCACGAGCTGTATTTATTAAATCGGGGCAACAGGGAGTCGTTCGTGCCGGAAGGCACCAAGGTCATTACCGGGGATATCCGGGATCCGCGCTCGGCCTCCGCTGCGCTAGAGGGCCGGCAGTTCGACGTCGTCGTCGATTGGATCGCCTTCACGCAAGAGCATGTACGGGCGGATATCGAACTTTTCCGCGGCCGGACGAAGCAGTATGTCTTCATCAGCTCCGCGTCCGCCTACCAGAAGCCGCCGGAGCATTATATCATTACCGAGGATTCCACGCCGCTTGAGAATCGCTATTGGCAGTATTCCCGCGATAAAATCGCTTGCGAGAGGCTGCTCATGGAAGAGCGGGAGCGCTCGGGCTTCCCGGTAACGATCGTGAGGCCTTCGTTCACTTATGGCGATACGATGATTCCGGCCGCTCTGAACAGCTGGCTGCATCCGTGGTCGATCGTCGCCCGCATGCGCAAGGGACGGCCCGTCATCGTGCACGGCGACGGCTCGTCGCTCTGGACGATGACGCACAATACCGATTTTGCGAAAGGGTTCGTCGGCCTGCTCGGCAGGGAGGAAGCGATCGGCGAGGCGTATCATATTACGTCCGACGAGGTGCTCACTTGGAACCAAATTTACGAAGCGATCGGCGAAGCGGCCGGCGCGAAGCCGAAGCTCGTCCATATTTCGTCGGCGTTTCTGATTTCGCACGATCCGGATCTGGAGGGCGGGCTGCTCGGGGACAAAGCGGTGACGAGCGTCTTCGACAACCGGAAGATCAAGGGGCTCGTGCCCGAGTTCGAAGCGACGGTGCCTTTCCGCGAAGGCATCAAGCGCACGGTCGCCTGGTTCGAAGCCCATCCCGAGTGCTGCACGGAGGACGAGGAATGGAACAATCGGATGGATGCGATCATCGCCGCGCATGCTGCCGGTTTCAAAAACTAATGCAAACGCAGCACGGGATATCATTTCAAAGCCGCGATAGACGCTAGTTGAATAGGAGCTGTCTCGAGGGTCATCATCTGACCTTTGAGGCAGCTTCTTTCTTTGCTTCAAAACTGGGGTCGAAAGCCGCAATCAGGCCGCCGCGGAACATTTGAATTTTCTCATAAACCGCATTTTCGATCGAAAACCGAATAATGACTCGTCTTTTGAAGGAATGTCTTACATATACTCAACACAGACCGTCCACGAAAAAACATGCCTTTATGCTGCCGTCTAACTTAAGTTGTACCGGAATTTTTCATCAACATTAAGGGAGAGGTATAAACATGCGAAAAAAGTGGAATCAACTATTATTCGTTTATTTGCTTATCATTTCGTTAATCGTAACGCTCGGCATGAACGTTCGGCCGCTGCATGAGCCGAAGCAGCTGAGCGTCCCCGTCGCTCACGCGGCGCTTCCGGGCATGCTGCCACTAGCGAATTCGCTTCAACCGGTACCGCAGACGGAACCGGTCGTCGCGCCAACCTCCGAACCGGCCGCCGGCGACGGCATAGCCGATTCCGAACTCAAACCTGCAGCCAGCACGGATGCCGGATCCGAAGCCGAGCCCGATGCGCATACGGTCGTTCAACCCCCCGTGCAAATTCACGAACAAAAAGAAACGGCGAAGGAACCGCCGATCCATACATACGAGGTTACCGCTTATTACTTAAACGTCCGGACGGAGCCGAACCCGGAATCCAAAATTATAAAGGTCGTGGAGATGGGAACGCGCCTTGAGGTCAAGTCGCAGACAGCGGGCGGCTGGCTCGAGCTGCAGGGCGAGGGCTACGTTAACGGCAAGTACGCCGAGAAGAAGGAGAAGGGCGAGGTGCAAACGCTGGCCTATAGCGCCTCGAGGTCGAATCCGGCCGTACAACGGGCGGCCGCGCCAGTGCCGCAGGTCAAGAATATTGTTCCGAAGCCCGAAGTCTCCGCCCCGAGCGAGCCAAGCGAGCCGTCTTCGGTCGTCGCCTCCGATTCCGGCCTGACGGAGGAGCATATCGCCCGGATGTTCGAAGGAACGGAGCTGGCCGGACACGATCTGGAGCAGGCGATTTTGGAAATCGAGGACGAATACGGCATTAACGCCTACTTCACGATTGCGGTCATGAAGCTGGAGAGCGGCAACGGCAAGAGCACGATCGCCAAGAAAAAAAATAACTTGTTCGGCTTGAACGCGATCGACGGCGACAAGTATAATAAGGCGTTCAGCTTCGAGACGAAAGCGGACAGCGTGCGGCGATTCGGGCAGCTTATCGCCAAGCATTACGTCGGCAAAGGGCTGAAGACGATCGAGAAGGTCGCGAAGAAATATTGTCCTGCCAATTCCAAGTGGTCCGGTCTCGTGAAAAATATTATGAAACGCGATTACAATAAGCTATAGCGAGGCACAATAAGGATGACCGACGAGCAAGAGGAGAAACGAAATCCATGAGCGATATCGCGCAAAAAGTTCCGTTCGGCTTCGAGCCCGAGGCGGACATTCGAAAAGGAACGATTATTTTCTACGATTCATTCGAGCATATTTCCGGACGCGAGCTGGATATGGCCGCATCCATTACGAGGGAACGCTCATTCGCCAAGCTCGTTCTGTATCCGCTGCATGAGCAAACGGTTAAGCGGATGTCGAAGGAGCCGGTCAGCGCTTTATATAAACGGGAAGATAAGCTGTTTGAATGGAAGAAGGAACAAGGCGGAGCGGACATCGTCATCGAGCGCCTGGAGGCAAAGCGGAAAAAATATACGCCAATCGATGCCGCGCTTCGGCACTTGACGGAATCGTACCCGTTACCGGCCTTCCTGCTGCTGACGGGAGAGACGGCCAATCAATTCGCATCCTATTCTTCCTTCGAGGAATGGATCGGCAAGATCAGGCTCATTCTGCTCGAGGAGCCGAATCCGCTTCACCCCCGGCTGGAACGCAATCGTCATCGCTGGGAATCGGTTACTTAATTAAAGAGCTGTCGTAGAGGCGTTGTGGCCTCGGCGACAGCTCTTCGTCGTTTCAGCCGGAGGCGGCCGGCTATCCCGTGGAAGGGCTGTTCGGCACGTGGCCTTTCTGATTGCGGTTACGGTCCGTCGTGCCGGCGACGTTGTTCTCCGCTTCGGCGGAGTTTACTTGAAACGAATGGTTTTTGGCTTTGATCGCCTTATGCTTATTATTCGCCATGACAAGTCCTCCCGTATGAACGTAATGTCCTCTGCGACGAGGCAAGTATAGGTTCTCCAACGCCGCCCGAATTAAACGCGAAAATTTTGTTCGCGAGCATGAAGCGGAATTCGATCGTAACCCGTCTATTAGGGTGGAGGTGAATAAAACGGTGAAGCTGGCCGGCCGAATCAATAGCGAAGGCTTCTCCACGGATCCTTCTGAAGCACTCGAGCAAATGATGTCCGCGTACGGGAACATCGTGCTCCGCACCGCTTACTTCTACATGAAAGACCGACATATGGCGGAAGACATCAGCCAGGAGGTATTTATCCGGGCGTACCGGAACTGGTCAAGCTTCCGGGGGGACAGCAGCGTGAAGACGTGGCTGACCCGCATTACCGTCAACCTGTGCCGCGACAAAGCCGGGCTCAAAATGTTCACGGAGCAGCCCACCGATCCGGGCTTGATGGAGAGAAACCAGACCGTCAGCGTGGAAGAAGAGGTTTTGAAGCGGATGAGCAACAGCCTTATATTCAAGCACGTCCTTAAGCTGACGCAACAAAGTCAAGAGGTTCTGTATTTGTACTATTATTTGGACATGAGCACCCGCGAAATCGCGGAAGCGACCGCCGTACCGGAAGGCACGATCCGTGGCAGGCTGCACCGGGCAAGGGCGCAGCTGGAGGATTATTTGCGGAAGGAGGGACTTGGTTCGTGAATCAAGAGGAGCGGAAGCTTAGAGAGAGATTTAAAACGGATGCCGACGAGACGATCTTTGCCGGCATGGAGTTTGACGAACGGCTGAAGGCACGCGTCCGGAGCGGCATTCACGCCGAAGGGACGACGTCCGCGCCGCCGGCCGCTCAGGCAAGGGTTCGCCGAAGCGAACGATGGGCGCTCGGATTCATCACGGCGGCCGCGGCGTTTCTCGTGCTGCTCACTTCGCAGCAATTGACGGATACGACTCCGCAGGATCCGCCGATTATAGTTGATAGACCTCTTAACAGCCCCGACGTGAACACGCCGCTGGCTGCCGTCGATCCAAAAACCGTAGACGAAGCGGAAGAGATGTTCGGAGAGGAGCTGCGGCTGCCGGATTACGTCCCTCAGCCGTACCAGCTGCAACGAATCGGCGCCGGCGGGACCGGTGAAGGTTTGAGCGCCCGGCTTGACTTCACCTATGCGAACGGCGATCGCACTTTCGTTTATTCCATCGACAAAAACGTTCAGGCAGACTTGTTCGCCGGTCTCGAAACCGTCCAAATCGGAAGCCATGACGGCTACATCGATTCATTGAAACCGGATTATACGACGCTTTATTGGATCATGGACGGCAAGCAGTATTCCGTACTCGGACATTTGACCCGAAAGGAAGCTATAGATTTGGCAAGTTCCGCAGCGCAAAACAAATAACGATTCCCGGGAGGAAAACAAAATGATGACAATGAAAAGCAAGGCAAACGTAAACTGGGCAGCAAAAGTCGTGATCGCCGCGAGCATCGCCTTCGTGCCGGTCGTCGCAAGTCCGGCTGTCGGCCATGTGCAGGCCGCTGCCGAACAATCGCTTGACGGCTATGCCAGCAAGGAATTGAAAGAGCTGCATGCGAAGGTCGATGCTTACGTTTTCGTCGACCACGCCGAGGAGCTCGCCGCGGAAGGCATTCAAGTGACGAATACCGGCCCGGTCGGCGATTATATCGAAATCGGCATTTTGGATTATTCCGAAGAGAAGGCCGCCTACCTCGGCGACGCATTCGATTCGCCGCTCGTGAAGGTCGTCGAAGGCATCCAGGCCGTCACGCTCGACAATACGCTGCAAATCGCGACGGACGGCGAGCAGATGAGCACGACGAGCGTCGAAGCTCCGGCGGCAGGCGCCGGGGAAGTCGCGGTTACGACGGCGGCCGATGCCGGAACCGTCGGCGAAACGTCAACGGCTGCGAAAGGGTCGGTCGCGACCTGGGTCATCGTCGTTGCGGCTGCCGCGCTGGCGGCCATCGCGTTCGCTAGCCGCAAGCTGACGCAGGCCAAAAAATAAAAAAAACAAAAAAGGTTGATCTCCGATTCGGAGATCAACCTTTTTTTTAAGCGATGACATGCTCCTCGCATTCCGCGGAGCAGAAGCCGTGATGCGTTTCCTCGCATTCCGGGCATACGAGATGCTGGCGATGGCATGTGTCGTCGGCGCAGTTGACGTACGTTTCCGCCGGGCTGCCGCAATGATGGCATTTGCCCACGATGACGGCTTCGTCCGTACGGTTGATCGTAACGGCCGTCCGCTCATCGAACACGTAGCACTTGCCGTCGAACAGCCGGCCCTTTACGTCCTCGTCCTTGCCGTAGGTGACGATGCCGCCTTCGAGCTGGTACACGTCCTTGAAGCCTTCGTTCAGCATGACGCCGGTCAGCTTCTCGCAGCGGATTCCGCCGGTGCAGTAGGTGATGATCGGCTTGTCCTTCATGTGGCTCATATTGTCGCGAAGCCATTGCGGGAATTCCTTGAACGTTTCGAGATCGGGCCGAATCGCGCCCCGGAAATGGCCAAGATCGAATTCATAGTCGCTTCTTCCGTCGAGCACGATGACATCCTCGCGCTGCAAATATTCATGGAATTCCTTCGGAGAGAGGCGGGTGCCGCTCTGCGTATTCGGGTCAAGCGGCGTCTCGTAGCGAAGCGTAACGAGCTCCTTCTTGTAGCGGACGAATATTTTTTTGAACGCATGCTCGTCGGCTTCGTCGATTTTGAACACGATATCCGAGAACAGCGGGTTCGCCCGCAAGTCTTGCATGTACCGTTCGGTCTGCTCCACGGTCCCCGACAGCGTGCCGTTAATGCCTTCGTCGGCTACGAGGATGCGGCCTTTGACGTTCAGCTCCTTGCAATAAGCGAGATGCTCGGCGGCGAATTGCTCGGCGTCCGGTATGGGGACGAATTTATAAAATAAAAGAACGCGATAAGGTTTATTTTCACTCATGGCTGAATTCCTTTCCGTTAAGCAAATAAAAACACTCTATATTATAGATGACCCGCTGCCTATTTTCAACGCAAAGCCAAAATCGAACCTTATTGCCATTTCGGGCCAATACGTATGGCAAGATATAAAAAAGAGGAGGATTCGGATGGGAAAGGGTGCGATTATCGTGTGGCTGCTGCTCCTGCTGGCGGCATGCGGAACGCCAAAGCAGGAAACGCCGCTGGATTACGCCGGGCAGGTGGGGAGCACGGATTTAAGCGGGGAGCGGGTAATCGGCATCGAGCTCGGCGATTCGGAGGCGTCCGTTATGGACCTGCGGGGCAAGCCAAACCGCACGGTTCAAATGGACTCGTTCGAAGTATGGGAGTATGGCGACGCCAACTATACGATGAGTGACGGCCGCGTCATAAGCTATGTCATATCGTATGCCGCCACGCGTAACGGGATTAAGGTGGGGGATACGATGCAATCGGTCAGAGACAAGTACGGCGATGCGTACTATAATCGGACTTATGACAATATTTCCTATATGGGGTATATCGATAAAGAAAAAAGATGGGTGCTTGAATTCGTTGCGTCGGGAGACGTCGTTACGGGAATCGTTATAGGCGAACTATCGTTGTTCGAGGACGATTAACGCGCGCGGCAGTAGACTGCGATGAGGGGGTTAACTTTTTTTGAATGATTCGGACATTCATCCTTGGATCGCCGAGCTCGCGGCTGGAAACGCGGACGCATTCCATCCTTTTTACGAGAAAACGGCCGACCATGTTTATCGAACGGTTTATTATTTGTTAAGCAATAAAAACGAGGCGGAGGATGTCGTCAGCGAAGTGTACGTCGCGCTGCTCCGCTCGCTTTCGTCCTATGATCCCGATAAGCCGTTCCGCCCATGGCTGAACGGTCTTATTCTCAATCAGGTCAACCATGCCAAGCGCAAAAGCTGGAGGGGATTCCGGCTTTTTAATCGGCTGAACGCATTTCGCGCGCGCGTGCCATGGAAAGGACCGGCCGAACTGGCGCTTGAGGCGGAAGAGAAGAAGGGCTTGCTTGCGCTTGTGAACGGGCTGTCCCCAAAGCTGAGAGAAGTGGTCGTGCTTCGTTATTACCAGGATTGCTCGTTCGAGGAAATCGCGAGCACGCTGCATATTCCGATCGGTACGGCGAAGTCCCGCCATCACGAAGCTTTGCGCAAGCTGCGGCTAAAAACCTTTTCGGAACATGCGGGAAGGGAGGTTTACGTCCATGTCGATTGAACGGGAACTCGGGGAAGCTTATCGCAGGTCGGCTTCCAAGCTAAAGCGACCGCATTATCTCGATCAAAAGATCGAACGACAATACAGGGAAGGCGTGTACCTAAACCGGAAGCTCGCGGGCAAAGCCCGATGGCCGCTTCGGATCGCTCTCGTCTCGGTTTTCCTGCTTATTATGGGCTTCTCGCTTCCTTATGCGGATCCAATTAAAGACGCCATCGTTCATTTCATGCATCATAACGCGCGAGGATCGACATATGATGTGAAGACGGCTCAAACGACGCGGGAATCGCTAGCGCGGATCAAGTCGCAATTGAATACCGGCGAGCGGGCGCTCTATTACTCCAGCGAATTGGAACGTTTGCTGCCGAAAACGACTTTTATCCCGTTCGTCATCGTATCGAACCCGCAAGTTTGGAAAGAAAAGGCGGATTGGGACAAGCAGCTGCGATGCGCCGGCATCCGAAGGGAGCTGCCGCTTACGATTGGCGGCGCCTTCGCATTTCGGGAAGGAATGAACGGGCCGCCGTTCGGAGGAGTGCTGACCGAGGCCGAATCGGACCTGCTGGAAGGGTTGAAGCTGCTGGCCCTGCAGCGGAACGAGCCGGAAGCTTGGGCGAAGCTGCAGCCGGCTCGGGATGGCGGCAACATTTATACTTCCGTCTATGAATCGAAAACGAAAGGAGTTGTTTACGTTGAGATGGAACTGTTCGAGGAGAAGACGGACATGACGCTTTACTCGGACATCAAGGTACACGAGCGGTTGGCGATCGAGGGTGTCAGCGCCGGTTTTATCCGATCGGAGCGCTACTTGCTGCATCCTTCCAACCAATACAAGTCCCTCATCTGGTTGGAATCCGGAGAACGCGGTTCCGTGCTGTTTACGATCGGCAGTGGGGACGAGCGTGCGACCAAAGCGGACTTGATCGGCATCGCCCGCTCGCTTCTGCCACGATCATAAAGGAACATGAGGAGGAACAACGTGAACAAAGCTTCGACAGGCAGTCATTTCGTCACGATTCTGCTCGGAACATGGCTTGTGCTCGGCATCTTCATCGATGGGTACGCCCACAATCACGGCGTGGTCGAAACGTTCTTCTCGCCTTGGCATGCCATTCTTTACAGCGGCTTCCTCGCCTGCGCGGCGTGGATCTCGGCCTTGATCGCGTCGACGAAGAAACGGACGGGCAGCAGCTGGAAAGAGGCGGTACCGGCCGGCTACGGTCTCGGCCTGCTCGGCATCGTTATTTTTTTGGCCGGCGGGGTGTTCGATATGATCTGGCATATTATTTTCGGCATCGAGGTCAGCATCGAGGCGCTGCTAAGCCCGTCACATCTCGCCTTGATGACCGGCGGAATCCTGATCCTGTCTAGCCCGTTCCGGGCCGGTTGGATGCTGGAAGAAGGCGATCGGGCGGCTTGGCGCAGCTTCCTGCCGTATTTGCTGTCGCTTGCTTTGTCAATCGGCGTCGTCTGCTTCTTCCTTATGTATGCCTGGACGTTCCACTACAATCTGGCATCGGCGAACGTCGCAGACTGGTATGCGGCTAACGCCGGCTTCATGCAGGAGGATACGCAGGTGCGCGGAATTACGTTTCTTCTGCTGAATACGGTCGCGCTCATGTACCCGGTGTTTTTGCTGATGAAGCGATGGCAGGTTCCGTTCGGGGCGTTTACATTCTTGTTCACGTTCATCAACGTCCTGATGGGGGTTCTGGACGGCTTCGAGCAAATTCACGGCATAATCGTGGCATTCGTAGCGGGCGCTGCGGCCGACCTGCTGCTTCTGCCATTCCGCGGCGCCGCCGATCGCCGCCGCGCCAGCCGCTTCGTCGCGATCGTCGTTCCGGCCGTCCTGTGGAGCGGTTATTACGGATGGCTCGCGATGAACGGCGGGATCGGATGGGTGCCTGAGCTGTGGGCAGGATCGATCGCGCAGGCTTGCTTGGTGTCGTTCGTCTTGAGCGTGCTCGCGATGTCGCCGGATCGGGTGCGGCCATGAGGATGCCCTTATTTCGCCTTATGAGGCTGGCGCTGGCGGTCATTCCCCTGATCGCCGCGCTTGGCTGCGGATCGGTAGGCACGGTCACAAGCATCGAGGCCGATCCTCCGACCCGCGGCCTGCTGGCCATGCTCCAACGGGAGCAGGCGCCGACGCAGGAAGACCGAGGCTACCGGGTCGAGATCGGCACGCCGGACGGAAGTCCGATTGGCGCAGGGGAGACGGAGCTGGTGCTGCGCGTAACGGACGCGGATGGCGAGCCGGTATCGCAATTTCGCGAGGACATGACGAAGCTGATGCACTTGATCCTTGTCAGCGGCGATTTATCCTCCTTCCAGCATCTGCATCCGGAGCACGAAGGGGACGGCGTTTTCCGCGTGCGGGCTTCTTTTCCGTTCGCGGGCCGGTTTCTGCTCACGACGGAGTTCAAGCCCGATCGGAAGGACGTTACGGTCGTGCGGCAATGGGCGACGGTAGCCGGCGAAGCGCGGGCCGATGCCGTCGTCGAGCCGGACCTCGAATTCGTGAAGCAAACGGACGGCCTCCGCGTGACGTTGTCGGCAAGCCCTGCCGTGACCAATCTGAAAGCGGGGCAGATGGTCATGCTTCTGTTCCGCCTGGCCGACGGGAAGACGGGCGAGCCGGTCAAGGAGCTCGAACCGTTCCTCGGCACGTCCGGCCATTGCGTCATCCTGAACCGCGAAGCGGACCAATACGTGCATGCGCATGCGGCAGAGGGGATGAGCGGAGGCGCGAACGTCATGTTCCATGCCGTTTTTCCGGAGAAAGGCGTTTACAAGCTATGGGGTCAATTTCAACATGAAGGCAGGACGATTACGGTTCCTTTTGTCGTGAATGTCGGCTAGAGATCGGAAGCGCCTTTCCATTATCGATGAACTTTGGTTACAATAGGAAGGAATCAACCAATTACCGTCGTAAGGGGGAGCGGGCTTGACTGCCAACCAACTGGATACGCCATTCGCCATCAAAGGACTGCATCTCAAAAACCGGATCGTCATGGCGCCGATGTGCCAATATTCGGTCGAAGCGAAGGACGGCAAGCCGAACGATTGGCATTTCGTCCATTACGTCTCGCGCGCGGTCGGCGGCACCGGCCTCATCATTATGGAAATGACCGACGTCGATCCGGACGGCCGGATTACGGATTACGATCTCGGCCTATGGTCGGACGAGCATATTCTCGCATTCAAGCGGATCATCGACGAAGCGCACCGGCAGGGGGCGAAAATCGGCATTCAGATTGCCCATGCGGGCCGCAAAGCCGAGGATGCCGAAATGCCGGTCGGGCCTTCAGGCATTCCCGCTGGGCTGCAAGCCAAGACGCCGAGACCGCTTGCCGCGGAGGAGATCGCCGTAATTGTCGAACAGTTCAAGGAAGCGGCTGCGAGAGCGGTGAAAGCCGGAGCCGATACGATCGAAATCCACGGGGCGCACGGTTATTTGATCCATCAATTCCATTCGCCGGGCATTAACGACCGGGAAGACGAGTACGGGCAAAATTACGCCAAATTCGGCGTGGAAGTCATTCGGGCGATGAAGAGCGTCATGCCGGCCGACATGCCGCTGCTCTTCCGGATTTCCGCGACGGAATACATGGACGGCGGCTACGGCGTTGCGCATGCCATCGAGATGAGCAAGCAATACATAGCGGCTGGCGTTGATGTCCTTCACGTATCGAGCGGGGGAGAAGGGCCCGCCGGCAAGCGCAAGCCGGGCAATTATCCCGGTTATCAGGTGCCCTTCGCGAGGGCAATGAAGGAAGCGCTAGGCGTTCCGGTCATCGCGGTCGGCATGCTGGACGATCCGAAGCTCGCAGAAGCGACCGTCGCGAACGGGGATGCCGACTTGGTGGCCGTCGCCCGCGGCATGCTGCGCGATCCGTATTGGGCGCTACATGCGATTAAGGCCGTCAAAGGGGACGCCGAGCCCCCGAAAGCTTACGTAAGAGCCTACTGATCTGGGGAAAGGGAGAGGAGAATGGACATGAAGCCAACCGTATTTATCGACCGAAAAGTGCCGGACGAGGTCAAAGCGTATATTTCGGAGCATTGCGCCGTAGAGGCTTGGGAGGACGAATCCACGATTCCGCGTCCGCTGCTGCTCGAGAAGCTGGCGAAAGCGGACGGGCTTCTCACGTCGGGCCGGCGGATCGACGCCGAACTGCTTGACAGCGCTCCGCGCCTTAAGGTCGTAAGCAGCATCAGCGTCGGGTATAATCACTTCGACCTGCAGGCGATGAGGGAGCGCGGCGTGATCGGCACGCACACGCCGTTCGTGCTCGACGATACGGTAGCCGACCTGGCGCTGGCCCTCATGCTCGGAACGGCGAGAAGGGTAGCCGAGCTGGACCGCTACGTCAAGGAGGGAAGATGGGCTTCCGGCGATGGCGTCAAGCTGTTCGGCCGCGACGTCCATCACGCGACGCTCGGCATCATCGGCATGGGACGGATCGGAGAAGCCGTCGCGCGGCGCGCCAGATTCGGCTTCGAGATGGAAGTGCTGTACACGAACCGAAGCCGCAAGCCGGAGGCCGAGCAGCAGCTTGGCGTCCGGTACGCGGAGCTGAAGGAGCTGCTCGCGCAGTCGGATTTCGTCGTCATGCTCGCGCCGTTAACGGCCGAGACGACGCGGATGATCGGGCGGGAGCAATTCCGCTTGATGAAGAAGACGGCGTTCTTTATTAACGTGTCCCGCGGTCAGACGATCGACGAGGCGGCGTTGATCGAGGCGCTGCAGGACGGCACGATCGCGGGGGCCGGTCTAGACGTGTACGAGAAGGAGCCGGTGGCGGCCGACAATCCGCTGCTCCTAATGGACAACGTACTCGCGCTGCCGCATATTGGGTCGGCTACGGATAAGACGAGGTTCGACATGGCGATGCTCGCCGCGCAAAATCTCGTCGGCGCGTTGACCGGCTCTGCCCAGCCCCATATCGTGGCGGAACTGCGGTAACGAACGCCCAGGCCAGCCGTAAGAACCCCTGACTTCGAGAGAGGTCAGGGGTTTCCTTGTTCACGGTTCAATGGTTGACGGCATTAGCGCAGCTTCAATACTTCTACCCGGTTGGAGAAAAACGTCGCCCCGCCGCCCATATCGGCGAGCCGCTGCGGCGTCAGCGCGTTGACGGCCTGCTTCCCGCCGCCCGCGTCGTCCCACCAAAGCCCTTGCGTCACGAGCACGCCGGGGAGAACGTCCCGGCCCGTACGCAGCGTCAGCCGCGCTTCGCCGCGGTCGTTGCGGACGATTACCTTCTCGCCATCCGTCAGCCCAAGCTTCGCGGCATCGTCGGCATGCATATGGACGAGGGGCTCCTTCTCAAGCTTTCTCAGCTTCTCCTGATTCGCGAACGTCGAGTTGATGAAGCTGTGGTTCGGGCCGGTCGTGAGCAGGAACGGGTACTTCTCGGGCTCGCGGAGCGGCGCATGAACGGGGACCGGCGGCAAGCCGGACCGCCGCATCGCCTCGGAATACAGCTCGATCTTGCCGGAGGGCGTCGGAAGCCTGCCGAAGGACGGTCCCGAGCCTTCGCCGCCGGCCTTCATCCAACCGTATTGCTTCAGCCCTTCTACCGTGATCCCTTTCAGAAGCGGATTATGCTCGCTATCCAGCGCATCCCGGATCATTTGCTCCTCGCTGATATCGAAGACATCCTTCTCGAAACACATCCGAAGCGCCAATTCCTTGAATAGCGTAAAGTTCGATTTGCATTCGCCCATCGGCTCGAGGATCGGCTCATGCAGCTGCAGATAGAGATGCCAATAGGAAGTATATAAGTCCGTATTTTCGAAATGGGACGTCGCCGGCAGCACGATGTCCGCGTACTTGCACGTATCCGTGAGAAACAGGTCGTGAACGACGGTGAACAGATCCTCCCGCAACAGGCCGCTGCGGACGCGGTTCTGGTCGGGCGCCACGATCGCCGGATTGCTGTTATAGACGAACAGCATATGCACCGGCGGGTTCAGCTCGTGCAGCGCGTCGCCGAGCTGATTCATATTGACGGTCCGTACGTCCGGATCTTGCAGCAGGTCGGGCCGCTCGATCTTGTCCGCGTTCAAGCGCGAATACCAGCCGTTGCCCTTCATTGCCCCTCCGCCGCGCTCGCGCCACGCACCGGTAAGCGCGGGTAGACAGGCGATCGTCCGGATCGCCATGCCGCCGTTATCGTGGTGCTGCAGGCCGTTGCCGATCCTTATGAAGGACGGGGAGACGGTGCCGTAGAGCACAGCCAGCTCCTCGATTTCGGCTGCCGGCACGCCGGTGATGTCCTCGACGAGGCGCGGCGAGTAAGCGGCTGCCTGCGCGGCCAGCTCATCGTAACCGACGGTATGATCATGAATAAAGTCGCGATCGATTAAGCCGTCCCGAATGAGAACATGCATCATGCCGAGCGCAAGCGCGGCATCCGTGCCCGGGCGGATGTGAATAAAGCGGTCCGCAAAGGAAGATGTCCGATTGCGATGGACGTCGATGTGGATGATTTTCGCGCCCTTTCTGCGGGCTTCGGCGGCCAGCATCGCCTGATGCATGTTGGTTGATACGAGATTGCAGCCCCAAATAAGGAACAGCTTCGTATGTACCGTATCCTCCGGATCGATGCCGATGGAACCGCCCATCGTATATTTATAACCCTCAGCGCCGGCGGCGTTGCATATCGTCCGGTCCAGCCTGCTTGCGCCGAGCCGGTGAAAGAAGCGGCGATCCATGCCTTCCGCGTTAAGGACGCCCATATTGCCGTAGAAGCTGTAGGGCAGTATCGCTTCCGCGCCTTGCTCCTTCATGATGCGATGCATTCGCGCGACGATTTCGCCGTAAGCTTCCTCCCAGCCGATCCTCTCGAACGCAAGCGTTCCTTTCGGACCGACGCGCTTCATCGGGTAGAGCAGCCGTTCCGGGTGATACACCCTGTCCGTTAGCTGACGGACCTTATTGCATATGGCGCCGCGTGTTACGGGATGCTCCTTGTCTCCGGTAATTTGCGTAATGAGGCCGTCCTCCAGCGTGACGGCAAGCCCGCAAGCGTCCGGGCAGTCGAAGGGGCAGACGGAACGAACCGTCGTCGATGCCGTAGATGTCATTGTGCGCTCACTCCCTTGAATGGCTTGAACTCGGTTTATAATAAGCCCATTTTACACTCGATGAACGGATTCGTATAGTCGACCAGTAATTGACAGACGTTATGCAAGTGCTTACAATTAGATTGGATTTGACGGGATGCAGCGATTTCTACATAAGGCGTGCTTTTTTAATAATCTTTTAATTAGCAGGAGGAGAACGTTCATGACAGTTATCGAAGACAATGCGGTCGTCCTATTCCAGGGCGACAGCATTACCGATGCGGGACGCAACTATTCGGACCCTAACAGCTTAGGCACGGGATATGCCTACTTGGTCGCGGCGGAATTCGGACGCAAATATCCGGGCAAAAACGTAAAATTCCTTAATCGCGGCATCAGCGGCAACCGTGTCGTCGATCTGGAGCGGAGATGGCAGGCGGACTGCCTTGATTTGAAGCCGACCTGGGTATCGATTTATATCGGCATTAACGATACGTGGCGCCGCTACGACAACAACGACCCGACTTCCGCCGAGCAATATTACGAGGGATACCGCCGGTTGATTCTGAGCACGAAGGAATCGCTCGAAGCCTCGATTCTGTTGATCGAGCCGTTCGTCGTGCCGGTGCCGGAGGACCGCAAAACGTGGCGGGTGGATCTGGATCCGAAAATCCAGGCCGTACGCGAGCTCGCCTTTGAATTCAAAACCCCGTATGTGCCGCTCGACGGCTTGTTCGCCGCGCAAAGCGCGCAGACCGGACCGGCTTATTGGGCCCCGGACGGCGTGCATCCTTCGCCGGCGGGGCATGCGCTGATCGCGAACGCTTGGCTGAACGCGGTGCGGGCGTAAGTTGTTTTTCAGTTGACAACAGCTTACTTGTCATGTAACATATTGCCTTGATCGATCTTTCCATATTATATTTTCGTATAACCTCACAACAAGGAAGGAATGCTATAAGGGTGAGGGTCTCTACGGGAAGCCTTAACTTCCTAACTACGAATGACGGATCATGCAGCCATGATTCCGGATTCGCGGTTAGGATTTTTTTTTGCCCGGCAATCGGGCCGCATCGTCATAGAAGGAGGAAATTCGTTCTTTATGAAGTATTTAATATCGGTGTTTATCGGAGCTGCCAGCTACGGCATCTTGTCCACGATCGTCGTGCTCGCGTACGGCAGCGGCTACGAGCTCGGCGAGGTGGTCGGCAGCCAGCTGCTGACGGGCTTCGTCCTGGCTTGGGGGCTGGCGATTTACATGAAGCGCCAGGATAAGCGTAAACGGAAGAACGGGGCGGAGGGCGCGTTCGATCAAGCGCGTCCGCATGCTAAGCTCACATGGAAGAGCAGGCTGCTCCTCATGGCGGCGGGCATGCCGACAGCGGTGACCGGCTTGCTGTATTACGAATCGCTTCGCTACATTCCGGCATCGCTGGCCATTATTTTATTGTTCCAATTCACGTGGATCGGCGTCCTTATTCAGGCCGTAAGCCAGCGCAAGCGACCGGGCGGCGTCATGTTCCTGACTGTCGCCGTCCTGTTCGGGGGGACGCTGCTGGCGGCCGGCATCATGGAGCAGGGGACGGGGCGCTTTAACTGGACGGGCGTGACGCTCGGGCTTCTGTCCGCCGTCAGCTACTCGATGTTCATCCTGTTCAGCGGAAAAGCCGTCCCGGCGGCGCATCCCGCGGCCCGCAGCGCGTGGATGATAACCGGCGGCATGCTGCTTGTATTCGTGCTGTTCCCGCCGGCGTTCCTGCTAAACGGCCTCATCTGGGGCGATCTGCTGCTGTACGGCTTCCTGCTCGGGACGTTCGGCGCGTTCATTCCGCCCGTCCTGTTCTCGATCGGGGTGCCGCATATCGGCGAGGGCATGGCCGGCGTCCTTGGCGCCGCGGAACTTCCGGTCGCGGTGCTGTTGTCGTCCTTCGTACTAAAGGAGCATGTAAGCTTGCTGCAGTGGATCGGCGTCGCCGTCGTGCTGATTGGCATCGCGCTGCCGGAACTGACGAGAAGAAGAAAAGCGCTTCTGCCTTCTTAAATGGCAGAAGCGTCGTAAAAAGGGGCTGTCCCATAAGTTGGTTTGCTCCTTTGATCATCGCCAATCCTGTTTTTTGGTCTATAGCTTTCTTCCCTTTGCGAATTATGGGCAAGCGAAAGCCATTCGACCTCAAGGCTCACTTATTAATTTCAAAAACTGAAACAAAATGCGGAAATAGGAGGCTTCGTGGGCGATTAGTTTCAAATTTTGAAAATAAGGCGGTTATTATTGAAAGGTGAAGCGCGTATAAAGCGTTTAATTTCATAAATTGAAACGAAATAAGGGATGTGTGAAGTAAAGAACAATTTAGTTTCATTTTTTGATATTAGTATCAAAGTCTCTTGGCCGTCGAAGCCAACAGGGCTGACTCTCAGGTCGTTTCACGGGCTTTTGAGACAGCCCTTCTTTCTGTTTCCGTTGCCTTGGTCACGGTGCTTCGTCCGGCTCAATCCGGTTTTATCCGTCTTGGCTTGCGCCGTTCGCCGCATCGGTCAATTCGGCCGCCTGTCCGCGCGGATACGGCGTCGGCAAATAGGGAAACGTTTATATATTAATTAATTCGGGGGCGCGACTATGCATCTCGCTCCGGCGGCGACCGGAAGCATGCCGCAGGAAGGATTGGACCGTGCAGTACGATTGCGTAATTATTGGGGGCGGAATCGCCGGCCTGCAAGCCGCCATTCAGCTTGGCCGGTACCGGCACAAAGTAGCCGTCATCGACGCCTCAGGCGGCAGATCGAACCTATGCCGCTGCTACCACAACATTATCGGCTGGCCGGACGGCGTCAGCGGATCGGAGCTGCTCGCTTCGGGAAGAAAGCAGGCGCAGCGGCTTCAGGTCCGTATGATTGAAGCAAGAGCCGTAGAGGCGGCGCAGGAACGGGAACGGTTCGCTATCGTCATGGAGGACGGCGGGCGAATATACGGCCGAAGGCTCCTTCTGGCGACCGGAGTGAAGGATCGGCTGCCCGATTTCCCCGCGCTCATGCCTTGTCTGGGGGTCACCGTCTACATATGCCCGGATTGCGACGGGTACGAAATATCGGATAGGAAAACGATCGTGATCGGATCGGGCAAGGCCGGCGCGGAGATGGCGCTTGCGCTGACGTTCTGGACCGACGAGCTGATTTACGTCAATCACGAGCTTGCCGCGCTGGACGTCAAGGAGAAGGAAAGACTTGAGGCCAAGAAAATAGCGTACGTCGAGAAAGCCGTTCGTAGCGTCATGACCGAGGATGACCGGTTCCAAGGCGTCGTTTTGGAAGACGGCACCATGATAGCGTGCGACCGGTGCTTTCTCGCGCTGGGCGGAAACGAGGTTCTCTCCGGCATCGCCGGGCAGCTGGGCGCCGAATTGACGGACAACCGCCATATCAAGGTCGATCCCCGTACCAAAATGACGAGCGTCAAGCACGTATGGGCTGCAGGCGACGTGACGCCCCATTCGGAGATGGCGACGATCGCGATGGGGGACGGCAGCCAGGCGGCGATTTGGATCCATAAAAGCCTGCTGGAAGTCGAACAGGCTAAGCCGTCCGTTCCGGACCGCGCTTAGCCTGCCGCCGCCAGCCGAATTACAGCGAAGTGATGACTTTGTCGATAATCCCGTATTCCAGCGCTTCCTGAGGGGACATGAAGTAGTCGCGGTCCATATCCTTCTCGACGACGTCCAGCGGCTGTCCGGTCCTCTCCGCGGCGATTGCGTTTATTTTCGATCGAATGCCGAGGATTCGCTTGGCGCTGATCGCGATATCGCTGGCCTGCCCCTGTGCGCCGCCATGCGGCTGATGAATCATAATTTCGCTGTTCGGCAGCGCGGCGCGATGGCCCTTCTCGCCCGCCAGCAGCAGCACGGCCGCGAACGAAGCGGCGAAGCCCGTGCATATCGTATGAACGGGGGGCTTCACGAATTGCATCGTGTCGTAAATCGCGAAGCCCGCCGAGGTGGAGCCGCCGGGGCTGTTGATGTACATCATAATCTCTTTGTCCGGATCCTCGGCCGCCAGGAATAGGAGCTGCGCGACGATGCTGTTCGCCACGTTATCGTCGATCGCCGCCCCAAGGAAAACGATGCGGTCCTTCAGCAGTCTGGAATAAATATCGTAGGACCGTTCGCCGCGGTTCGATTGCTCGACGACATAAGGAATGAAATTGCTCATAAAGGATCAGCCTCCCAAATAGGTTTTGTCGCTTTCCACCTGTAAACGAACGGGGACCGTCAAAAGATACGGCGAATAATTTGCGCTCCCAACGTATCCTTTCGTAAGCTATAATCGTTTACATAGGAAAGGATCAGAATGAATCGACCGCCATTCGAAGCATTGCGCGCTTCATGGCGCGGACAGGAGGCTATCCATGGTTTCGATCAAGATGGAGAATGGGTTTGAAGCCCGGAACGGACAGGACGACATCGAACGGCTCCAGGCTGCCGTTCATCGGTATTGCCTGTCTCTGACCCGTTCGAGCTGGGATGCCGACGATTTGGCCCAGGAAGCTTGGCTCAAAGGGCTGAAGAGCATGAACGGCAATCGCCATGCGAATGCGGAAGCCCTGCTGCTGCGCATCGCCAAAACGACCTGGATCGACCAGGCCCGACGGCAGAACCGGCTGAAGCGGATTATGGCCGGACTGGGGCCAAGCGAGTCGACCTATAACAAGCCGGCTCCCGAGCTTGAGGAAGCGCTGTACGGCCTATTCAGGCATTTGTCTCCGCTGCAGCGCGCCGTGTTTCTATTGCGCGACGTGCTCGGCTACCCGGCCGCGGATGCCGCCGAGCTGCTTCACGCCTCGGTCGGAGCCGTGAAGGCCGCGCTGCATCGGGCGCGGGAAGCGCTTGGCGGCTTGAAGAGGGAGCTGGAAGTAGGGATGGCCGCATTGCCGGAGGACGACGGCGCGAAGGCTTTTCTTCGCAGCTTTGCCGCGGCGTACGAGAACGGGGATACCGCCATGCTCGTGAAGCTCGCCCTGCAGGACGCGGCGGATGCGGGCGCGGTTGCCGGCATGGTGCGGAACGTTCAGCTGCGGCAAGCGGCGGCTTCCGGCAAACGGCGCTTGGCGAAATCGGACGTACAATCCGTACGGGCGGCAGCGTAAAACGGGCGCTTGGCGCGCTTCGCGGACATGAACCGGCCGTCGGTTGGTAAAGATCGATTATAGCCGTTCTTTCACTATCGTCCGCCGGTCCGAGCGAAGTATACTGATGATGTCGGGCCGACGAAATTCCAGGAAAGGAGTTGATCGATTTTGATTACGCACATGGAGGTGGCTTCCGTTTAATCGGAAGCCGCTGAATAAGACGGAGGCCGCAAGGCCTCCTCTTTTGTTGATAAAGCGATTCAAATCGGAGAAACGCATGTAAAAAATTTCTTGTCAACTGAAAAGGCTTTCTTTATACTTTAGAAGTGACTTTACATAATTTCCGGAGAGGAGGATGCAACATGTTCAACGTAATTAAGGTGATTAAATATTAACCGAATAAACAACTTTCATTCAGGTAGGAATAGCAGTACCCGCATGCCTGTGGAAGATTTCGCGTCCACGGTTTTTTTGTTTTTGCAAACAATCGAGAATCGAAAATAACGAAAGGAGGCAGTGACATGTTGTTTAATGACATGAACGAGAAGAAAGCCCATTTAAGCCTGTATGAGGAGGACTTATACCGTGAACTACAAAAATGGAAGAGACGTGCTTCCCCCTAGTTTGCTGAAGGAACTGCAAAAATATATCCAGGGCGACCTGATTTATATTCCTAAGACAAAGGAGCAGAGGGCGCACTGGGGCGAGGTCAGCGGGACGAGGAAGATGCTGGCCGAGAGGAACAAGGACATTTGCAACCACTATTCGAACGGCTGGTCCGTCGCCGAGCTTGAGCGCAAATTCCATTTGTCCAGCGAAAGCATTCGCAAAATCATAGTTAAAGCGCGTTAGCCGATAACCCGCTGATGGGGGAACCAAATGGCAATCATCGAGAAGCTCCCGGACAAGATTAGGGCTCGCTTCGAGCAAGATCCGCTGTTCAGCGCCAAGACGGATTTGCGGAGCAACGGACATTTCGGCGAGCAATGGATCGCTTTCACCGAACAGGAATTAACGCTTTGGGAGCGGGACGGGCTGCAATTATTGAAGATAGGCATGAACGATTTGAAGGAAGCAAGGGCGGTTAACGGCGTCGGCGGCGGCACGCTGCTTGCCGATACCGCCAAAGGGCCGGTCGTCGTCGCCCGCTATACGGCGGCGTTGTCGCCGCTGTTCGGCTTCGCCGCCAAGCTGCTTACGGCGATCGCGAAGGGCGAAGAGAGGCCGGCCGTCTCCGAGAAGGAATTTCCGCGTTACTGTCCGACCTGCGACAATCCGCTGTCGGAAGGAACGCAAGTATGCCCGGTGTGCAAGAACAACGGCAAAGTCATCGCCCGCATGCTGAAGTACGCGAAGCCTTACAAGTCGCAAATGATCGGGGCGGGCTTTCTGCTTGTATTGACGACGCTGGTCGAGCTTATTCCGCCGTACTTGACCAAGGTCATGATCGACGACGTCCTGCAGCCGAAAAATATGGGTTCCGCGCTGCTTACGATCGTGGCGGGATTAGGCCTGACCGCTTTGCTGTTGTCCGTCATGCAGACGGTGCGCGGGCTGATCGGCGTCTGGGTCGGCTCGAAGCTGATGGGCGATCTGCGCAAAGACATATACAGCGCGCTGATGCGATTGTCGCTGGCCTTCTTCGACCGCCGGCAGACGTCGCAATTTATCGGAAGGGTGAACAGCGATTCCGAAGCGATGAGGCAATTCATGACCGACGGCGTCATCTGGGTCAGCGGGGAGTCGCTGCGGGTTATCGCCATTTTCGTCATCATGTTCAGCCTGGACTGGAAGCTGACGTTGTTCGCCCTGCTTCCGATGCCTTTTATGGTGATCGTATCGATGAAGATGTGGCCGAAGATCGGCCGGCGCTGGTATCAGCAGTGGCGGTCGATCTTCCGGCTCAACGTGCTGGTCGGCGACTCCCTGCAGGGCATTCGCGTCGTGAAGGCGTTCGGCCAAGAATCGACGGAAATGTCCCGTTATTCGGAGGCGAACCGCGAAGTGGTGCGTCATAACATCCGCATCGAAGGCTTGTGGCAGGGCATGTTCCCGTTGTTTTCGTTCATTGCCGGGCTCGGGACGCTGCTCATCTGGTACAACGGCGGCCGATCGGTGCTGCAGGATGAACTGCAGCTCGGCACGCTGATGGCGCTGATCGCTTATTTGACCATGCTGTTCGGTCCGCTCCAATGGGTCAGCCAAATGATCAACTGGGCCAGCAACGCGCTCTCCGCGGCCGACCGCGTGTTCGAAATTATGGATACGCCTTCCGAGGTTCCCGACGTCCGCGATCCGGCGCCGATCGGAACGATCAAAGGCGAGGTCGCCTTCAACCGGGTGACGTACGGCTACGAGAAGCATCACCCCGTGATCAAGGATATCAGCCTGCACGTGAAACCGGGCGAGATGATCGGGCTTGTCGGCCATTCCGGCGCCGGCAAGTCGACCTTCATCAATATGATCTGCCGATTCTACGATACGGATGAAGGCTCGATCACGATCGACGGCGTAGACCTGCGGCGCATTAGCCAATCCGATCTGCGCAAGCAGATCGGCGTCGTGCTCCAGGAGACGTTCCTCTTCGACGGCACGATCGCCGAGAACATCGCTTATTCGAAGCCCGACGCGACGCCGATCGACATTATGAGGGCGGCCAAAATCGCGAACGCCCACGACTTTATCGTCAGGCTTCCCGACGGCTACGATACGCGGGTAGGCGAGAGGGGTCACCGGTTGTCGGGCGGGGAGAAGCAGCGCGTCTCGATCGCCCGCGCCATTATTCACGATCCTCGCATCCTCATCCTGGACGAGGCGACCGCATCCGTCGATACCGAGACCGAGCGGCAGATCCAGGAAGCGATTACCCGGCTGATCGAAGGCCGCACGACGTTTGCGATCGCGCACAGGCTGTCGACGCTGCGCAACGCGGACCGGCTCGTCGTGCTGGAGCGCGGCAAGATCGTCGAGGTCGGCACCCACGAGGAGCTGCTGGATCGCAAAGGGGCGTACCATAAGCTCGTCGAGGCGCAGCAGGAATTGTCCAAGATCAAGGGGGTTGAAGGCTGATGAAGGACCGATACGAAATTGCGATCGCCGATCCGGAAGAAGTCATCTTCAGCCGCGGCCAAGGCGGAGTGTTCCAGGGCGTCGTCGGCGGGAAGCCGTACGAGGAGCTTATCGTATACCGCGCGTTCCCGTTTCTGTATACGACGCAATTTATTTCGATCCGCGACGCCAAGGGCGAGGAGCTGTGCATCATTCGGGACATCGCCGAGCTTGACGACGAGAGCCTGAAGGAAATCGAACGGGAATTGCAATTCCGTTATTTCCTGCCGAGAGTGACCCGGGTCGACAGCGTGAAGCAGAAATCCGATTTGTGGCTGTGGGAGCTGCAGACGAATTTGGGCGCGACGCGCATCGCCATGCGGAATTTGCACGAGCATATGCAATTTCCGGGAGGCAACCGAATCATATTGACGGATATTAACGGGAAGCGCTGCGAGATTACGGACTGGCAAGCGCTCGACGGTCACAGCCGCAAGCAGCTGACCGATGTCGTGTAAGGATTAGATAGGGGCAGGCAGCCTTCGGGCGGCCTGTCCTTTATTTTGAATCGATGGCATGCGAAGAAGACCGCCCCTCAAGGACGGTCTTCTTCGGCGTGTAACCGTTATCACGATTAGTGGACGGAAGAGGCGGGCAGCTTCAGCGTCGTTCTCGGGAATTTGCAGTCGTCGCGATAGCAGTTCGTATCGCTGTCGTAGGTCGATTGCGAAAGCCGGTGCGAAATTTCGAAGATCGAAAGCTCCGGATTGACGTGAAGCGTCGACTCGAAGAACGAGCATCTCTCGAAGTTGAAGTTCAGCGTCGTAATAAGGATGACGCAGTTCGTGAACGTGCAGCCGATAAAGCTGAATCCGTCGAAAGCGATCGTTTCGTTCGTAAAATGTTCGTTGGATATCGTATTCATCATCAGCACTCCTATTCTAGGTTGGACAACCTGTTTCCATACTAACAGATGGCCGTCGTAAAGATTGTCAGAACGCGCTGTCCGAAATAAATAATTAACGACATATTCTTTAACGAGAACGGCGTATTAGGCATTCACCCATTACGGGCCGCATGAGTATCTTATTAGGAATTCAATGCTAAGATACGGAGGAATCGAAATGGGCTACTTTGTTGAGGCCAAGCAAGACGTAAAAATTTTTGTCGAGGACGTTAACCCGGCCGGCGAGCATACGCTGCTCTTCATTCACGGCTGGCCTGCGGATCACCGGCTGTTCGAGTATCAATTCAACGTGCTTCCCGCCATGGGCTTTCGCTGCGTCGCCATTGACCTGAGGGGGTTCGGCCATTCCGATAAGCCTTGGGAAGGCTATTCGTACGACTGCCTCGCGGACGACGTGCGAAGCGTCGTCGACGCTCTTCATCTTCGAAACTTTACGTTGGTGGGCCATTCCGTCGGAGGCGCGATATCCATCCGTTACATGGGCCGGCACGGCGGTCATGGCGTGTCCAAGCTCATTCTGCTTGCCGCCGCGGCTCCGAGCTTCGTCCAGCGCCTTGACTTTCCTTACGGGCTATCGAAGGACGATGTGGATCGGCTTATCGAAGCCACCGAGAACGACCGACCTAAAATGCTGCGGGATTTGAACGGCATGTTCTTCTTCCGGAATATCGGAGAGCCTTTCGCGGATTGGTTTTTCCAGATCAACCTGCTGGCGGCGGGCTATTCGACTACGGCCGTCCTCGTCTCGCTGCGGGAAGAAACCTTGTTCGGGGATGTCGCAAGCATCAGAGTGCCTACGTTGATCCTGCAAGGCGTCCATGACGAAATCGTGAAGCCGCAGCTGGCCGCCGTGCTGCACAAAAGCATTCCCGGCTCGAAGCTGGTCTGGCTCGGCGACAGCGGGCACGGGCTGTTCTGGGAGCAGAAGGAGAAGGTGAACGAGGAGATCATCGGATTTGTTTGCTGAGCGGAAGGGAGCGCGCGAAGGCGATGCGCGGCGCTTCCTTTTTTTGTATCCAACTCCCGATTCGGCTGGTATAATACGGGTGAGGTGACTGCGGCATGCGTTATCGGCTGTACCATTATTTCGAGACGGGCCAAGGCCCGTTCAGAAATTTATCAAGCCTTCCGCTGGAGGAAGCGCGGCAAGTATCCGCTCGCCTGAGAAGCGATGGCGGCGTCTTCGCGAGCCGTCGGTCAGTGGATTACGTCGAAATCCGGAGGGAGCTGGAAGGCAAGGCGCGCGATTCGTTCATCGCGAAAGGAGGCCGTCCGCTGAAACGTTATCCGCATTACATGACGCTAGGCGAATGCGAGTGGCTGCGCGAGTGGTACAAGCATAGCGGGCGGATCGTTATTGAACTAGACAGGTTCAAGGAGGAAGCGGTCAGCTTCACCTACGGCGACTTATTTCCGACCATGCGGTACAAGGACGGCAAGCCGTATCGGGAGCAAGTGTATACGAAGTCCGAAATTATGGAACTTATTCTTACATACGGGCTGCCCCAGCAGTGGAACGGGGACGGCAGCAAAGGACCCGAAAGATATATCGAAGCTCAAATTTGGGATGATGAGATCATTGGTCCATTGATTGGCCAGAAAGATTAGGGAAATGAAACGAATAATCATCGATTATATTGGGGGGAACGAGATGACCGTCAAATCGCTTGGGACCGTGTTTATCCGTGTCAGCCGCCTTGAGCCGGCGCTTGCTTTCTATTCCGAGGCGCTTGGGCTGAAGCTTCGCGACGTGGAGCGGTGGGAGGACGGCAGAGGCGCTAATTATTTGATTTCCGAACAAAGTCCGACGCCGCTGCTAACGCTGATCGAACAACCGGATATGGAGCCGCTCCGGCACCCGGCGTTTAATTTGTATTGCGAAGGCGCGCTGGCATTCTATGACCGGTTAACGGCGCAGGGCGTCAAGGTCGGGCGGGTCAACCGCTGGTCGTCCGAATGGAACGACCATATTGACTTCGACGTTTACGATCCCGACGGCAATCCGATCAATTTGATCGAATGGCGCAGGAGAGACGATCTATAATAGGGCAAAAGCCTCTATGCGCGGGAATCCGGCATAAAGGCTTTTTTCGTATCAGGCGTTGATTTGCGATCCGTCCGCAACGGTCTCCAGACGGGCTTTGCCGCCTTTCTCCATCCATTTGTTGCGCCAGCTGAGCTGCATGACCGTCAGAAGGATAAGCGCGCAAAGCGTGATGCCGCTAAGAATGAGAAAGCCCGGGGCATAGGAGCCCGTCGATTGGTACAGCTGCCCGAGGATAAGCGGCAGCGCGTATCCGCCGAGTCCGCCGGCCGCTCCGATAATGCCGGTCATCAGACCGAGCTCGTTGCCGAAGCGCTGCGGGACAAGCTGGAACACCGAGCCGTTTCCGGCGCCCAGGCACATCATGCCGATGAACAGGATGATCAGGACGACCGGCAGCGCGGGCAGCGTCGCGACGGCGGCCAGCATAAGTCCGGCTCCGCCGTATAGGATGGTCAGCATTTTGGCGCCGCCAAGCTTATCGGACAAGTAACCGCCGACCGGTCGGAAGAAGCTTCCGGCGATGACGCAGAATGTCGTGAAGTCTGCTGCGCGGATCGGGGAGAGGCCGTATTGCGTGTTGAAGAAAATCGTCAAATAGTTGGAGAGACCGACGAAACCGCCGAAAGTAACGCAATAAAAGGCGCAGAAGATCCAGGCGTCGCCCTGCTTCAACACTTGGGCGTATTGGGAAAGCTTCTTCGGCGCGGGACGGTTCGGGCTGTTTTTCGCGAAAATGGTGAAAAGGATGAAGACGACGACGATCGGAATGATCGCAAGGCCGAAGACGATCTCCCAGCTACCGTAATGCTGCGCAAGGCGGTTGGCGAACAAGGTGGAGATGACGGTGCCGCTGTTGCCGGCTCCCGCGATTCCCATCGCAAGTCCCTGATGCTCCTTCGAATACCACTGGCTCGCGAGCGGCAGGGCGGCCGCGAACGAAGCGCCGGCTACGCCGAGAAGCAGCGCCACGACGTACAGCTGGTCGAGCGATTGCACGAACTGCCAGCCGAGAACGAGAGGAATGAGCGTCGTCAGCATGCCGATCTGCGCCGTCCGCTTCGGACCGATATAGTCCGTCATAAAGCCGAGCACGAGCCTCAGAATCGAACCGCCGAGAATCGGAAGGGCGACCAAATTCGCTTTTTGCACGGCATCCATCGGATAATCGGCCGCGATAATGACGGCGAGCGGTCCGATTAATACCCAGAGCATGAAGCTGACGTCAAAATACAAAAACGCGCTGAACAGCGTAGGCTTATGCCCGCTTTGCCAAAATCCTTTTTTCTCCATCTAAATCTCTCCTTTTTGTCTTCTCGATCTTAACCAAAAAAGGCCGCAGTCCATCCTAAGTCAGGAAGGAAATGCGGCCGCGTTGCCATCGGAAGCACGCCATTGTGCAACCATTCAAGTATGAGGGGGTTCGCTGGTTCGCGATCCCAATTCGAATTATAAGTGCACGTGATATGCATGTCAATATATCTGACACCAAATTATTTTTGAAACTTCCGCACAATATTTGTTAGTTATATTGACACAGGCGGCAACATGCACTAATCTTACATTATACATGGAGTTTGCACAGCGGCGTGCCTAGCTCTTACGGCAACGATGCCCTTTTCCCTCAAAGGGGGAGAGGGCTTTTTCTGTTTATTTTCGATGAAAGCTGACGCTAGATGTGAGAGATTAGAAATAGCATGAGTGGATGTGAGAGACGATGAAGAGAAAAAAACTGGTTGTCATCGGTAACGGCATGGCCGGAATCAAATGCGTGGAAGAGATCTGTAAGCTTGAGCCCCAGCTTTATGACATTACGGTGTTCGGCAGCGAGCCGCATCCGAATTATAACCGGATTCTGCTGTCGAAGGTGCTGCAGGGCGACTCCTCGATCGACGATATTACCATTAACGATTGGGCATGGTACAAGGAGAGGAATATCCGTTTATATACGGGTGAAACCGTCGTCCGCATCCATCCGGATTCGAGTACGGTGGAGACGCAGTCCGGCCTTCGCGCAGAATACGATTCCTTAATTATCGCGACCGGATCGTCCGCCTTCATCCCGCCGATCTCGGGCATTCATAAATCCGGCGTCATTTCGTTCCGGAATATCGAGGATTGCCGCAAGATGATGGACTACGCCAAAAAATACCGCAAAGCGGCCGTGATCGGCGGCGGCTTGCTGGGACTCGAAGCGGCGAGGGGGCTGCTCAATCTCGGGATGGAGACGGACGTCATCCACAATGCGCCGTATCTAATGAACCGGCAGCTTGACCGGACCGCGGCCGACATGCTGCGCAAGGAATTGGAAGGACAGGGGATGCGATTTTGGCTGAATAAAGAGACCGAGAGCATAACCGGCTTGAACAGGGCGAAGGGCGTTCGATTCACCGGCGGCTCTTCCTTGGAGGCGGACCTGATCGTCGTCTCGGTCGGCATCCGGCCGAATATCGAGCTTGCCCGCGGCTGCGGTCTCGAGACGAACCGGGCAATCGTCGTCGACGATTACATGCGGACCAGCATCCCCGATATATATGCGGTCGGCGAATGCGCGGAGCACCGCGGAATCGCATACGGTCTCGTTGCCCCGCTCTATGAACAAGGAAAGGTGCTGGCATCGGTCGTTTGCGGCCGCGAGACGCCGCCATACACGGGCTCCATTCCTTATGCGCAGCTGAAAGTGTCGGGCGTCGAGGTGTTCTCGGTCGGCGACATCCGCGAGGACGAAGCCGAAACCGCGATGCAGCTGTACGATGGAATTAAGGGCACTTATAAGAAGGTGACGATGCGTGACGGCATCGTAAGAGGTGCCATCCTCTACGGGAATACGGCCGAGGGGATGAAGCTGCTCGATTTGGTCAAGCGCAAATCGGCGGTAACGGCGCTTGCCGCGTCGCCCGGGGACGGCGAATCCGGCGGTTTCGACGAGGCCGCCGCAAGCATGCAGGATCGCGAAACGGTCTGCGCATGCAATGCCGTCCGGAAATCGGCGATCATGGAAGCGGTAATCGAGGACGGCATGCAGACGGTCGACGAGGTCAGGGATTGCACCAAAGCGTCCAGCTCCTGCGGCGGATGCCGGCCGATGGTGGAAGCGGTCATCCGATTCGCGTTGCGGCAAGGAAGAACGGCGGAGAAGCAGGCCGAGCCAGCGGTATGCGGCTGCACGGAAATTGGCCACGAGCGGTTGAAATCGGCGATCGCCGAAGCCGGCTTCGGTTCGCATAGCGAGGTCATGCGCGCACTCGGCTGGACGAAGCCGGCGGGCTGCGGCATATGCCGGCCGGCCGTATCGTATTATTTGGCGCTTAACGGCCGCCAGGACGCAAACAGCCGATCGGATGTCGATGTCAATATTTTTAACATCGGATTGTCAGTCGGCATCGTGACAGAAGAAGAGCAGGCCGCTCCGGGACCTTTCGATTCGCGGTCTCTCGGGACGGCGCTGTACCGCAGATGGGAAGGCGTTCCGTTCCCTGCGCCGGTAAACGCCGCCGTAACGGCGGGGCTCCATCGTCCGGCCGGCGTGCTCGTCCGCGATATCGGGATAACGGGCGCGCCTTCGGGCTGGGAGATATACGCGGCGGGACACGCGGAGCATCCGGTGAAGCAGGGCCAGCTGGTCGGCATCGCCCGCGACGAAGCCGAAGCGCTTGCGATGTCCGTATCGTGCCTGCAGCTTTACAGGGAAAGCGCGGCGTTCGGGGAACCGATGTGGAAGTGGATGGAGAGATACGGAATTATAGAAATTAGAGAAACGCTGCTCGACGCGGAGTTCCGCTCGGAGCTTCTGGCGAGAGCCGGCGCTCCGGACCGGAACGACAATAAAGAGGAAGGGCTCGGTGAAACGTATGCAGCTTATCTCCAATGAACGAACGACGTTGAACGAACGCGGGCACGTCGATACGCAATGCCCGTTCTGCAGCGTCCAATGCAAAATCCGAATTACGCCGCAAATCCCGGATGCCGGGACGCGTCGCCCCGCCTACGTCGTCGAGGGTATCCCGAATGCCGCTTCGGAAGGCCGCCTATGCGTGAAGGGCATGAACGCGCATCAGCATCTCATGAGCCCGGAGAGGCTGCTTCATCCGCTCGTGAGGAAGGACGGGCAACTCGTGCGGGCTTCCTGGGAGGAAGCGTTAGGCATGATCAGCGATAATTTCCTTGCCGTCCGCCAGCGGCACGGGGCCGACGCCATCGGTTTATACGGCGGCGGCTCGCTGACGAACGAGTCCGCCTATTTGCTGGGGAAATTCGCGCGCGTGGCGCTGGGCACCAAATATATCGATTATAACGGCCGCTTCTGCATGTCGGCCGCCGCATCCGCCGGCAACAAGACATTCGGCGTCGACAGGGGACTTACTTGCCGCCTGTCCGATATCCCGTTAGCCCGTTGCATCATCTTGGCGGGGACGAACATCGCCGAATGCCAGCCGACGCTAATGCCTTATTTCACGAGGGCGAAGGAGAACGGCGCCTTCATCATCGTCATCGACCCCCGGGAGACCGCGACCGCCGCAATCGCCGATCTGCATCTCCAGTTGAAGCCGGGCACGGATGCGGCTTTGGCGAACGGCATGCTGAAGGTGCTGCTCGACGAGAAGCTGACGGACCCGGGCTTCATCGCCGGACGAACGAGGGGTTTCGCCGCTTTGGAAGAGCATATTTCTGCTATCGATCTTGAAGATGTGGCGAAGCTGACCGGCCTGGCCAAGGAGGACATCCATAAGGCTGCCGTCGCGTACGGCAAAGCCGCTACCGGCATCATTTTCACGGCCAGGGGAGTCGAGCAGCAGACGGACGGCCATGTCGCGGTGCGCAATTTCCTCAACATGGTGCTCGCGACCGGCAAGATCGGCAAGCCGGGCTGCGGCTACGGCGCCGTGACCGGGCAAGGCAACGGACAAGGCGGAAGGGAGCACGGCCAGAAGAGCGATCAGCTGCCGGGCTACCGGTCCATCGATAACGAAGAGGACCGCAAGCACGTCGCCGCCGTATGGGGCATCGATCCCGCGGAGCTTCCGGGCAAAGGCGTCTCGGCCTACGAGATGATGGAGCTTGTTCATCGGGAAGAGATCCGGTCGCTGCTTGTCATGGGCTCCAATCCCGTCGTCTCGAATCCGAATGCGGATTTGGTCGAAGAGGGGCTCGCGAAGGTTGAATTTCTCGCGGTCGCGGATATGTTCCTGTCGGAGACGGCAAGAATGGCGGACGTCGTATTGCCCGTAACCGCTTATTTGGAGAACGACGGCACGTTGACGAATCTCGAAGGGCGCGTTCTGCTCAGGGAATCCAGGCTTGCGCCCCCGGGAGAAACGAGGCACGACTGGGAGATCCTAGGCGAGCTTGCGGCGATGCTGGGCAAAGGACGTTATTTTCCGTTCGAGTCGGCGGAGGCTATTTTCAACGAATTGCGAGAGGCGAGCCGCGGCGGGTTGGCCGATTATTACGGCATCACCTATGACCGGCTGCGCAAGGAAGGCGGCGTGTATTGGCCTTGCCCTTCTACGGACAGCGGAGTGCCGAGCGGCATGATGTTCGAGCGAAGCTTCGCCCATGCCGACGGAAGAGCCGTCTTCTTCCCGGTGCCGAGCCGCCTGCCGCAGGAGACGCCGGACGGCGATTACCCGCTGACGCTGACGAACGGTCGGCTGCTGTCCCATTATTTGACCGGCGTACAGACGCGCAGAAGCCCGTCGCTCGCCGCGCGCAACGTCGATAACTATATCGAGCTGCACCCGCGAACGGCCAAAAAATACAAGATCGAGGACGGAGAGTGGGTGGAGATCCGTTCCCGCAGGGGCAGCTTTCAGGTGAAAAGCCGGATTACGGATAAAATTCGGGAGGATACGCTCTTCGTTCCGATGCATTGGGGCGATGCGCAGAACGTGAACAAGGCGACGAGCCCGGAGCTCGATCCGAATTGCAAAATGCCCGGCTTCAAAACGTCGACGGTATCGATCGTTCCGCTTCGGCTGGCCGGGAAGACCTGAATATCGATTTTAAAAATGAGCCGCGCAGCTTGCGGCTCTTTTTTTTGTGCTATATTAGGTTATATCATTTGAATAACTCTCGCAAAAATGGACGATGGAGCTGAACGGCATGACGACAATCTACCAATTAAACACGATTTTTATAAGCATGGTCATGGAGGCTATTCCTTTCGTTCTGATCGGCGTTCTTATTTCGGGCTTGATTCAATCGTTCGTCAAGGACAGCTGGATCGCCCGCATCATGCCCAGAAACCGGGTGTTGTCGACCATAGCCGGCTGCGGCATCGGCATGTTCTTCCCGTCTTGCGAATGCGGCATCGTACCGATTACCAGGCGGTTAATCGGCAAGGGCATGCCGCTGCATGCCGCAATCGCCTTCATGCTGACCGGCCCGATTATCAATCCGATCGTGTTGTTCTCCACCTACATCGCCTTCGGCAATGATTGGGAGATGGCGGCCATTCGAGCCGCTCTGGCCACGGCCGTCGCGATGGCCGTCTCGCTTGCGGTTTCGCTGCTGTTCAAGGAGCTGCCGCTGCGCATCCCCCTGCCGCAGCACGCAGCAGCTCTTGAAGATGGGGTCGTGCCCCCGCCGCCTTCCGTTCCGCTCGGCAGAAAGCTGTACGAAGTCATCGAGCATGCGATCGAGGAGTTTTTCGCCGTCGGCAAATATTTGGTTCTCGGCGCGCTGATCGCCGCTTGCATGCAGACGTTCGTTCCGACCTCGTATTTGCTTCACATCGGCGGCAACCCGGTGACGGCATCGCTCGTCATGATCGCGCTCGCCTTTCTTATTTCTTTATGCTCGGAAGCGGACGCCTTCATCGCCGCCTCGTTCAGGAGCACGTTCACAACGGGCTCGCTCTCGGCGTTTCTCGTATTCGGGCCGATGATCGACATTAAAAATACGCTCATGCTGCTCGGCGTTTTCAAAACGAAATTCGTCGTTGCTCTTATCGGTTTCACGGCCGTATTTACATTGGCCGGATCCTTGATCGTGGGGAGGCTGTTCGGATGATCCGCTATTTCATTTTGTTCGGATTTTCATTTATGTTCTTCATGCTTCACTACACCGGAGAGATCAGGAAGTACATTAACATGAAATACGCCTATTTATCGATTAGCGCCGTCGTCATTTTGGGACTTCTGTGCATTTTTGAATTCATCCGCGCCTCGCGGCGGCAAATCGCGGAGGAGAAGCGTCAGGCCGAAGCGGGCGAAGGGGAGAGCGGGCAATGCGAGCATCACGCCCACGGCAGTGACGGGAATCTGCATCACCACTCCGATCATCACGACCATGGGCATTCGCATGGCCATGAAAGCAGACTGAAACGGTTTATCGGCTACTTCATCTTAGCCGTACCGATCGCAACGGGACTGTTCCTGCCGGCGCACGCGCTGGATTCGAGCTTCGTGAAGGCGAAAGGGTTCTCGTTCCCGGGTTTTGACGCGGCCGCCGCGGATAATCCGGGCGCCCATCAATTTTTGAAGCCGGACTCCAGCGTCTTTTACAAACCCGACGATTATGAGGCCGTGAGAGACAAAGAGCTGGCGGAATTCGTGAATCGGCCGGCCGTGTTATTGACCGATCGCGACTATTTGGCGGGTATGGAAGCGATTTACAATTCGCCCGAAGCTTTTATGGGCAAGGAGATCGGTTTTAACGGTTTCGTGTACAAAGGGCAGCAGGTGGACGACACGCACTATTTCGTGTTCCGCTTCGGGTTCATCCATTGCGTCGCCGATTCCGGCGTGTTCGGGATGCTGGTCGAGTTCCCCAAAAATACGCAATTGAGCGACGATGAGTGGGTGCGCGTCAAAGGGAAGCTGACTTGGGAGCTGTACCAGCCGTTTAAGCAGACGATTCCGGTATTGCGAGCGAGCGAATGGGAACGGTTGGACGAGCCCGAAGATCCATACGTCTATCGGTCGTAAGGCAAAGTCGGGCGGATCCTAATAATAAAAAAAGAAACCAATCCTATTGCAATATGCGGTCAGCGAACAGCAGCCGTATGCAAGAAGGAAAGGTTTCTTTTTTATTTCATGCCGGAAAATTTATTTCGCGGCGTTCGCGAACTGCTTCTCGATCGCGGCGACCGTCGCGTTGATTTTCCTGATCTGGTCCGGATTGAATTTGTGCTCGCGGCAGTAGGTGAGGAGGCCGTTCACTTCCTGCTCGACGTCGTAGAGCTGCGTGTAGCAGAAGGCGCAAATATACGGATTTTCGAGAAGCGTTAGCGTCAGTCCTTCATAGCGCGCAAGAAACTCCTCTTCGGTCTTCGGCCGGTCGCCGTAGCCCCAGCTTTTCTCGTCGGCTTGCCCCGGATTCCACCAGATGCCGCCGTATTCGCTGACGAAGTACGGCTGTCCCTCGTACCGCTGCCGGTCTTTGAAGGTAACGAACCGTTCGCCGCCGGTACGCATCGCTTCGTAATGCTGCGCGAATTTCTCGGGATTTTGCTCGTAATCGTGCACGTCGAAAATATCGGTCACGACATGGAAGTTGCCGCTCGTATCGATGACCGGACGGGTGGCATCGAGCGATTTGGTCACGTGATAGACGATGCGCAGCACTTCGTTGTCCTGACGCGCGCCCTTCGAATTGTCCCACGTTTCGTTAAACGGGCACCACCCGACCAATGCCGGACTGTTGTAATCCCGGCTGACGATCTCGGTCCACTCCGGCAGAAACTGCTGGAGGCCTTGGGCGGTCGTAATGTCGAGCCCCCAGTTGGCATGCTCTCCCCATACGAGGTACCCTAGCCGGTCGGCCCAGTACAGGAAGCGGGCTTCGAATACTTTCTCGTGCAGGCGGGCGCCGTTGAAGCCAAGCTCCATGGACAGCTTGATGTCCCGTTTGAGGTCTTCGTCCGAAGGGGCCGTATAAATGCCGTCCGGATAGAAGCCTTGATCCAGCACGAGGCGCTGGAAGACGGGCTTGCCGTTAATGAGGATCGCGTTATTGTCCCATTTGACGGAACGAAGCCCGAAGTAGCTCTCGACGCGGTCGACCGTGCTCCCGCCGTTCCGAAGCGACAGGTTCAAATCGTAAAGCTTCGGCGAGCCGACCTCCCACAAGTGGCGCTCCGAGAGCTTGACCGTAAGCCGCGCTTGCCTGCCGCTCACGACAGCCGATTCGGTGCCGACGATTTTGCCGTCGAACAAACCTTCCGCCGTCAGGGTAAAGCCGTCGGCATCGATGAATTCGCCGTCAATGTGGAGGGCGCCGTTCTCCATGTCCGGCGTCAGCTTGAAGGAGCGGATATATTGCCGCGGAACGGATTCCAGCCAAACCGTCTGCCAAATGCCCGTCGTACGGGTGTAATCGCAGCCGTGCGAATGATACAAGCCCGACTGCTTGCCGCGGGGCTGCAGACCGGAGCGAAGATCGTCTTCCGCGCAGACGGTCAGCACGTTGGCGCCGGACTCGAGCAGGTCGGTAATATCGAACGAGAAGGAAGAATAGCCGCCGCGATGCGTGCCGGCCGACTTGCCGTTGACCCATACCTCGGTTGCGTAGTCGACCGCGCCGAAGTGAAGAAGAACGCGTCCTCCGCTCCAATCGGACGGAATGTCGATCGTTCTGCGGTACCAGACCGCACGCATGAAGTCTTTGTTCTCGACGCCCGACAGCTTGCTCTCCGGACAGAACGGTACCGTTATTTTGCCTGCCAACGAAGCCGCCTCGAACAAACGGCGCTGCTTGCCGCTGCTGCCGTGGTCGATTTCGAATTCCCATTCGCCGTTCAAATTGATCCACGCCGGGCGCACCATCTGGGGCCTAGGGTACTCCGGGCGCGGAATGGACGGATTTACTGCTGCCATCTTCATCCACCTTTCGAAACTAGTTAATTTTTAAGTTAATAATTAATGTCCAAGCATATCTTTTAAATACAAAAAGAGTATAAAAAACTCGGATACGCTTGTCAATGACTATTCCAGCGTTTCACCAACGAGAAATAATTAACTCTATAGTTACGTATATAAAGCAATACTTTTCGCTCGCGGCTCTTCATATAATTCATTGACGCGGATACCGTCGAACTTTGTCCACATGTTCGGGAGGAGGGAGGCGATGCGGTTTCATTTATCCGAGGAACAGGAAATGACCCGGATAGCCGTTCGGCAATTCGCCGAGAAGGAGGCAGGGCCCGGCGCGGGAATCCGCGACGAGGAGGAGCGGTTCGAGAAAGGGCTGTTCGGCAAGCTGGGCGAGCTCGGACTCGCCGGTATCGTGATTCCCGAGAGCTGCGGCGGCGCGGGAAGCGATTTCGTCACCTACGTCGTCGCGCTCGAGGAGCTCGCCCGGTTATGCGCGTCTACGGCCGCCGTCCTGGCGGCTCATACGGCTTTTGGCGTTTGGCCGATTTTTCGCTTCGGCGGCGATTCGCTGCGGGAGGAAACGCTGGCGGCGGCGGCCGGCGGCAAGAAGCTCGCGGGCTGCGGCCTGCCGGTCGGCCGGCTGTCAAAAGACGGATCGAACGGCGGCGTCTTCGCGGAAGCCGAGGGGGCGACCTACGTCCTGCGCGGCAAGCATCCCTTTGTGTTGAACGCGGGGGCTGCCGACGGCTACGTCGTCTTCGCGGCCGCGCGGCGCCGCGGTGCCGGCACTCGCTTGACCGCGTTCTGGATCGACGGCGACGCGCCGGGCTTCCGAATAACGAATAAAGTACGCAAGCTCGGCCTAAGGTCGTTCATGACCGCCGAGGCGACGTTCGACGACTGCCGGGTTCCGGCGCGGCATATGCTCGGCCGGCCCGGGCAAGGCCGAACGATCGCCGACTCGATCGCCGATCTCGCGCATCTCGGCGCGGCGGCGATGGCGGTCGGCATCGCGCAGGGCGCGCTCGAAGCGGCTGCCGCGCACGCAAGGCAGCGCAAGCAGTTCGGCCAAACGATCGGACGAAGGCAGGGCGTGTCGTTCAAGCTGGCCGACATGTCCGCGAGGATCGAGGCGGCGCGTTTGCTGGCGTACCAGGCGGCTTGGCGTATGGACGAAGGGATTTCCTTCGCGAGGGAAGCGGCGATCGCCAAGGCGTTCGCCGTGCGGACGGCGATTGACGCTTCTCTCGAAGCGATTCAAATATTCGGCGGTTACGGCTATATGAGGGAATACCGAATGGAGAGGTTTCTAAGGGATGCCAAATGCTTGGAGACGGGCATCGGAACCGGAGGCATGGAAACGGACCTCCACTATCGGATGTTGACTTAAGCAGGGGGAGATGCCGCTATGGGCGAATCCGTCATTCTCGGAGGCGCAAGAACGGCGTTCGGCAAATTCGGCGGCATGTTCAAAGACGTGAAGGCGGTAGAGCTCGGCGCGTCTGCGATCAAAGGTGCGCTGCAAAAAACGGGCGTCGACCCGCGCAAGGTGGACGGCGTCGTCATGGGCATGGTGCTGCAGGCCGGGGCGGGACAAATTCCGTCGCGACAGGCGGCGAGGCTTGCCGGCCTCGATTGGAACGTGCCGTCCGAAACGATCAACAAAGTATGCGCTTCGGGTCTTCGAGCGATTACGATGGCCGATCAGATGATCCGCTCCGGCGACTCGGACACCGTCGTTGCCGGAGGCATGGAAAGCATGAGCGGCGCCCCGTACGCGGCGACCGCCGTCCGGTGGGGGGCCAGGCTGGGCGGCGCAGAGCTCGCCGACCTGATGGTGCACGACGGGCTGCTCTGCCCGTTCGCCGGCGTCCATATGGCCGTTCACGGCAGCCGGGCCGCGGCGGAATTCGGCATCGGCAGAGCCGAACAGGACGCGTGGGCTTTGCGCAGCCACATGCGCGCGTTGGCGGCGAGCAGGCAAGGCTTATTCGCCGAAGAAATCGTCACGCTCCAGCACGCCGGAGCGGCGCTCGCGACCGACGAATGCCCGAGGCCCGACACGAACGCGTCGAAGCTGGCCTTGCTGCGGCCGGTCTTCGACCCGGCCGGCACGATTACGGCCGGCAACGCGCCGGGCGTGAACGACGGAGCCGCCGCGATGGTGGTCATGTCGAAGGAGAGGGCGCTGCGGAGCGGCCACAAGCCGCTGGCCGCAATCGTCGGCCATGCTTCCGTCGGCGCGGAGGCGCCGCAATTGGCCGCGGTTCCGGCGCTGGCCATTCGCAAGCTGCTGCAACGAACCGGCGTGGAGCTGAAGGACGTTCACTTGTTCGAGGTGAACGAAGCGTTCGCCGCCGTCGTGCTTACTTGCGGGCAAATGCTCGGCTGGGACCCGGACAAAGTGAACGTGAACGGCGGCGCGATCGCGCTCGGCCATCCGATCGGCGCGAGCGGGGCAAGAATCGTGCTCTCGCTTCTGAACGGGCTGCTCCGCAGGGGCGGCGGCATCGGCGTAGCCGCCATATGCAGCGGCGGGGCGCAGGGCGACGCGATCATGCTTCGGGTGGACGGGTGATAAACGGGAGGGATGGCGATGCAAATCCGAAAAGTAACGGTGCTGGGAGCCGGTCAAATGGGAAGCGGCATTGCTCAAACCTTCGCGCAGCACGGCTTTGAGGTCGTTTTGTACGACATCGGCCAGGAGCAGGCGGCGCGCGGGCTCGGCCATATCCGGGCTTCCTTGGTCCGTCTCGCGAATAAAGGACGCATCAGCGCGGAACAGAGCCAGGCCGCGCTGGATCGCATAACGCTCTCGGCAACGCTTGCGGATGCGGCGGACTCCGGGCTGGTCGTCGAGGCGGCGCCGGAGAACCTCGAGATGAAAAAAACGCTGTTCCGGGAGCTGGATCGACGCTGCGGGCCGGACGCCATCCTGGCAACGAACACTTCCTCTCTTCCGATTACGGAAATCGCGGCCGCGACCGCGCGGCCGGAGAAGGTCATCGGCATGCATTTTATGAACCCGGTACCCGTCATGCCGCTTGTCGAGATTATCGGGGGGCTGCGCACCTCGGACGATACGCTTGCGTCCGTGAAGGCGCTCGCCCAAGCGATCGGGAAGACGGCCGTGGAGGTTCGCGATTATCCGGGATTCGTCTCCAACCGCATTCTCATGCCAATGATCAACGAAGCGGTGTACGCCGTATACGAGGGCGTAGCCTTGCCGGAAGCGGTCGACCTGGTAATGAAGCTCGGGATGAATCATCCGATGGGCCCGCTTGCCTTGGCGGATTTCATCGGGCTCGACACTTGCCTCGCGATCATGGAGACGCTCCGGGACGGCTTCGGCGATTCGAAATACAGGGCGTGTCCGCTGCTGCGGCAGTACGTGCAGGCCGGCTGGCTCGGGCGGAAGACGGGGCGGGGGTTTTACGATTACGGGGATGAGCAGCGGGGGTAGGTGATCCGGAAAGGAGGCCGGCCTATGGAGTTCCGGTTTACGAAGGAACAGGAAGAGCTGCGGGAAGCGGTTCGGCAGTTCGCGGAGACGGAAGCGGCGCAGGCCGTGCCCGACATGGAGCGGCTGGACGAATTTCCTTCGGCTTTGGTGAAGCGGATAGGTCGGCTAGGCTGGATGGGCATTCCGGTACCCGAGCGATGGGGCGGCGCCGGCCGCGATTTTGTCTCCTATATCATCGCGATCAACGAGCTGTCGAAGATCAGCGCCGCGGTCGGGGTTATCCTGTCGGTCCATACGTCGGTCGGCACGCTGCCGATCCTTCATTACGGAACGGATGAACAGCGGGACGGCTGCGTCAGGAAGCTGGCGTCGGGACAATGGCTTGGCGCGTTCGCGTTGACGGAGCCTCATGCGGGGTCGGACGCCGCGGCGATCCGAACGACGGCTCAGCGGCAGGGCGACCATTACTTGCTGAACGGAACGAAGGTATTCATTACGAACGCAGGCGCCGCGAACTGCTACTTGACGTTCGCCGTTACCGATCCGGCGGCGGGCTCCCGCGGCATGACGGCGTTTATCGTCGAAAGCGGAACACAAGGGCTGCAAGTCGGGAAGAAGGAGAAGAAAATGGGCCTTCACGGATCGAATACCTGCGAATTGATCTTCGAGGGGGTGAAGGTGCCGGCGTCGCAGCGGCTCGGCAAGGAGGGGGAGGGCTTCTCTATTGCGATGGGCTCGCTCGACGGCGGCCGGATCGGCATCGGCGCGCAGGCGCTCGGAATCGCGCAGGCGTCGCTTGCGCTGCTCGAGCGGCGATTCGCGAGCGGGCGGGGCGCCGTCGTCAGAGGCAATCTTCGGCCTCATCACGTGCAGCTGGCCGAATTGACGGCGAAGACGGAAGCGGCGAGACTGCTCGTCTACCGCGCGGCCGGCTTGCGTCAGGAAGGGCGGCCGTGCACGAAGGAAGCGTCGATGGCGAAGCTGTTCGCCTCGGATGCGGCCGTCGAAGCGGCGGGGGCGGCCGTGAAGCTGCTTGGCGAGCAAGGGTGGACGAAGGAGCAGCCGGCGGAGCGGCTGTTCCGCGACGCGAAGGTCACGCAAATCTATGAAGGAACGAACGAAATCCATCGGATCGTCATTAGCGGACAGCTGTTGAAATAAGGAAAGGCGGTGACAGGCAGCCATGGAGCATACACCCGGCAAACGGCTGCGCGAGGCGGTACTTCTTGAACGTCCCCTGCAGGTGGCGGGGACGATCAACGCTTACTCGGCGCTGATGGCGCAGCGCGAAGGCTTCCGCGCCCTCTACGTGTCCGGCGCGGGCGTCGCGAACGCTTCGTTCGGGCTTCCCGATCTAGGCATCACGACGCTTGCGGACGTGCTCGAGGACGTCCGCCGCATCGGGAGCGTTACCGATCTTCCGCTGCTTGTCGATGCGGACACCGGCTTCGGCGGCGCCTTCCAGATCGCTCGCATGATGAAGGAAATGGGACGCGCCGGGGCGGCCGGCGTCCATATCGAGGATCAGGTCGCGGCCAAGCGCTGCGGCCACCGGCCGAACAAAGCGATCGTCGGCAAGGCCGAGATGACGGATCGGATCAAAGCGGCGGCGGATGCGAGGGTAGATTCTCATTTCGTCATCATGGCCCGGACCGACGCCATCGCCGTCGAAGGGCTGGAGGCGGCGATCGAGCGGGCATGCGCGTGCGTCGAGGCGGGCGCGGACATGATTTTTCCCGAGGCGGTCACGAAGCTTGAAGATTACGCGCGATTCGCCGAGGCGGTGAAGGTGCCGATTCTCGCCAATATAACGGAATTCGGCAAGACGCCGCTCTTCACGGCGGAGGAGCTGCGAGGCGCGGGGGTCGGGCTCGCGCTGTACCCGCTCTCCGCGTTCCGGGCGATGAGCGCGGCCGCGCAGCGGGCGTACCGGTCGATCCGTCAAGAAGGGACGCAGCAAAGCGCCGTCGGACTCATGCAAACTCGCGCCGAGCTGTATGATTTGCTGCATTATCACGACTATGAGCGCAAGCTGGATGAGCTGTTCGGAACGGAAGGGGGAGAGGGCTGATGGCGGACAAAAAAGCGGGCGGGCTCGCCGACGTCATTGCCGGCCGAACGGCCATCGCTACCGTGGGGAAGGAAGGCAAGGGACTAACGTACCGGGGGTACTCGATTCACGATCTGGCGGCGCACGCTACGTTCGAGGAGACCGCGCATCTGCTCATTTACGGGAATTTGCCGACCGATTCGGAGCTGCGCCGGTATAAAGAGCGGCTTGCAGGCCTGCGCGGGCTGCCGGAAGGCGTCCGCGCCATCCTCGAGCAGCTGCCCCGGAACGCGCATCCGATGGACGTCGTGCGAACGGGCGTGTCCGCGCTGGCTTCCTTCGAGCCGGAATCGGACGTACGGAGTCAAAGGGACATCGCCGACAGGCTGATCGCCTGCTGCGCGTCGCTGCTCCTCTATTGGCATCATTATGCGGCGAGCGGGCGAAGGATCGATACGGAGACGGACGACGGCACCGTCGCCGGCCATTTCCTCCGCCTGCTGCACGGGAAGCCGCCGGGCGAGCTGCATGAGCGCGCACTGGACGTCTCGCTCATTCTGTACGCCGAGCACGAGTACAACGCATCGACTTTCGCGGCGCGCGTCACGGCATCCACCTTGTCGGACCTGTATTCGGCGGTGACGACCGGCATCGGCACGCTGCGCGGCCCGCTGCACGGCGGGGCGAACGAAGCGGCCATGGAGCTGATCGACGGCTTCGGCGACGAAGACGAGGCCGAGGCGGGTATTATGCGGATGCTGGCGGACAGGAAGCTTGTGATGGGCTTCGGACACCGCGTCTATTCGGTGTCGGATCCGAGATCGGATTTGATCAAGGCGTGGTCGAAGACGCTTGCCGGGCATGGCGGGAACGAGAAGTTATACCGCATCTCCGAGCGGATCGAGCGGGTGATGCGTCGGGAGAATAACCTGTTCCCGAACCTGGATTTCTACAGCGCGTCGGCCTACCGATGCCTGGGCATCCCGACCTCCTTCTTCACGCCGATATTCGTCATATCGCGGCTGAGCGGCTGGATCGCCCATATTATCGAGCAGCGCGCCGGCAACCGGATCATCCGGCCGAGCGCCGATTACGACGGTCCGGACCCGCTGCCTTGGTTGCCGATCGGCGAACGCGTTTAAACGAAAGCGATAGAGGGGGGACGTCATGACTAACCTGATCAGCAGCGCCCGGCCGGAGCCGGATCGCGTGCTTGCCGATATCGCCGATTACGTTCTTCATTACGAGATCGGGAGCGACGAGGCGTATGCGACTGCCAGGCTATGCTTGATGGATACGCTAGGCTGCGGCCTGCTTGCGCTGAAATATCCCGAATGCGCCAAGCTGCTCGGACCGATCGTGCCCGGCACGATCGTGCCGAACGGCTCGCGCGTGCCCGGCACGTCCATCCAGGCCGATCCGGTTACCGCGGCTTTCAATATCGGCTGCATGATTCGCTGGCTCGATTACAACGACACTTGGCTGGCGGCGGAATGGGGCCATCCGTCCGACAATCTGGGCGGCATTCTGGCCGTCGCCGATTACGCAAGCCGAGCGCGGCTCGCCGAAGGCAAGCCGCCGTATACGATGAAGGACGTGCTGGCCGCGATGATTATGGCGCATGAAATTCAAGGCGTCATCGCGCTCGAGAACAGCTTCAACCGGGTCGGGCTCGATCATGTCATACTCGTCAAGGTCGCCACGACGGCGGTTGCCGCGAAGCTGCTCGGCGGGACGAGGGACGATATTGCGGCGGCGCTGTCCAATGCATGGCTCGACGGGCACCCGCTGCGCGCTTACCGCCACTGGCCGAACACGGGCACCCGCAAATCATGGGCGGCGGGCGATGCGACGAGCCGGGGCGTGCGGCTCGCGCTGATGGCCGTTATGGGAGAAATGGGCTATCCTTCGGCTCTGACGGCGACGAACTGGGGATTTTACGACGTCTTGTTCAAAGGAAAGCCGTTCACGCTCCCGAAGCCTTACGGCACCTACGTCATGGAAAACGTTTTGTTCAAAATTTCGTATCCCGCCGAGTTCCACGGACAGACGGCCGTCGAATGCGCCGTCCGGCTTCATCCGGCCGTAAAGGAACGAATCGAGGATATCGATAAAATCGAGATTGCGACGCATGAGTCCGCCATTCGCATTATCGATAAGCGCGGACCGCTTCACAACCCGGCCGACCGGGATCATTGCCTGCAGTACATGACGGCGATCGGGCTTCTGCACGGCTCGCTGACGGCCGATCATTACGAGGACGAAGCGGCGGCCGATCCCCGCATCGACCGGTTAAGGCAGTTGATGACGGTCTCCGAAGACAAGCGGTATTCCCGCGATTATATGGATGAGTCCAAACGCTCGATCGCGAATGCGGTTCAAGTTTTCTTCAAGGACGGCTCCGCGACGGAGAGAATCGAAATCGAATATCCGATCGGCCACCGCCGCAGGCGCGCGGAGGCGATTCCGCTGCTCGAGCGAAAGTTCGAAGCGAACGTCAGGAGCCGATTTTCCGCCAAGCCGGCCAAAGCCATCCTGGAATCGTGCAGCGACCAAACCGCGCTGGAGCGGATGCCGGTGCAGCGGTTCGTCGATCTGTTCGTCATTTGAGCTCAGGCGCGCGGAAGCGGCGAAACTTTTTTGTAGCCGGTTTGTAACCTATAGGGCATCGCGGACGTTATATTCTGTATAGAGAGCGAATAAGAATATAGTCCATATAAAGAAGGGGCGTCAGCGCGATGAAAAAATATGCCGCGATTGCCGTTATCGCATTAGCTAGTCTTACGGCGTTCACCTTTGCGTCCGCGGGCGTGAAGGAGTATATTCCCGTCAAGGCGACGCCGGATCTGCAATCCGTCTACATCGACCAAGTCGAATCGAAGGACGGACGCTACGTCGTTACGTTCGACCGGATGGAATGGTACGAGGGAGAGCAAGCCGCGCAAAAGTTCAAGGAACGCGAAGAGGACGCGGAAATGGATGGACCTCCGGACGGTTACTATATCGTCAATGACGATGTCGAGCTTCGCGAGCTGCCGATCGCGGAAGATGCCGTCGTGCTCATGCAAATATACAACCGGACCGGCAAGATCGAAGAGGCCGACATCGTATGGGATGAGCAGATTACGGTCGGGAAGTTCGCCGGACTGATCGAGACGGAAGACGATCTCGCCTTAAAGAATTTCCCGTATCACTTAACGGTGAAGAACGGGGAGATCGTCCGGATCGTTCAGCAGTATGTCCCTTAACCGGACCGGTCCCGTCAACGGCAACGTACGTCAAATTATGAGGCTGTCTCCCGATTGGAGAGACAGCCTCGTTCCGTTCGCGGCGCCGTCCTAATCCCTTCCGGCCGAGTAAAGCTTCTGCGCCACCATGCGCGGCTCCGTCATCGCGGTGGACATATGGTCGCCGCCGCCTTGGATGAACCGGAACAAGCCAAGCCGGCTAGACATATGGGGATGCCAGCCGTACTCGCTGCTGCCGAGCGGAAGGACGTTGTCTTCCGTCAGGTAGACGTAGCTCCTCGGCATATCCAGGGCGTAAAATTTCTTCAAATCCAGCTTCTCGTAGGAGGGACCGGCCGGTTCGGGCGAGATGCCGCGATAGATCCGCTCGGCGAGGCCGAGGCTGGCCAAATTGACGAACGTCTCGCGGAATAGCGCGAACGGCAGCATGATCGTGTCGTCCTGCGAGCTTCTCCGGAGCAGGTCGAACAGCTGCAGCGCTTGCGGCGGAAATTCGTCCGCGACGCTCTGTCCGTCGTTCAATACGAAGGCGTTAAGAAAGACGAGCCGTTTGATGCGCTCCGGTACGAGTTCCGCCGTTTTCTGAATGAGCGTGCCGCCGAAGCTGTGGCCGACGAGCACGATGTCCCGCAAGTCGTTCCGCCGGATGTAATCGGCCAGCGACTCCGTCATCATCGCATGCGTGACCGCATTGTTCGAATCGGGCCCATGGCCCGGATACTCCGGCACGTGCACGGTGTGGCCCATCGCGCGAAGCTCCGCAGCGATTCCGTCCCAGAAGCCGGCGTCCGCCCAAGCGCCATGGATAAGGACGAAGGTTAGCGGAAGCTGCTTCTCGAGCCAAGGCGTCGCGGCGAGCTGCGGCCACGCGGGCTTCGCGTAAGCCGGATAGTTCGGAGGGAACCGCCAATCGTGCGAATAGGGGGGCGCAAAGCCGTAATGCCAAGGATGCGCAAGCCCGTTCATTCGGCCGTCTTGCCGGGGAGCGCCGCAAGGAGACGTTCGATCATATTGGAAATTGCGCTGCATAGTCATTTTCCTCTCCAAAATCGGATAGTTCAGCATATGCCTAATCGCGGGAGAGGTTAAACCGTTCGCTTACGGATTCGAAATAACGGACAAATGTGTGAATGTTGTCGCATCGAGAGAGGAATAAGGGAGAAGATGTCGAAAAAGGTTATGAGCTGGATCATATCATTCAATCGGGGAGTGGGCCGTTTTGTTTTTGCATTTTCTGCAGACGAAAGAGGATAAACTCGCTTTTCTGGAATTGGCGCATGTCGTCGCGAACGCGGACGGTTTCGTCAACCGGAAAGAGCGGCAATATTTAAAGTCCTACATGGACGAAATGGGGATCGAGCAGTCGGAGATTTCCTTATCTGCAGATCGTAAGCTCCCGGACATTATCGGCGGCCTTCGGGACGAACAGGTGAAAAATATCTTTTTTGCCGAGATTTTGCTGCTCATCTTCGCGGACGGCGATTACAACGACGAGGAAAAGCAGATTGCCGGAGAGCTTAAGCGGCAGTTCGGCTTCTCCGACGAAGCTTATGAATCGTTCAAAGGCTGGGTCGTCCGGATGGATTCGCTGCGGATCGAGGGTTTGAAGATGATTTTGGAATATAAGAGATAATCGTAGCCGCGCGAAGAATGGAGTGCCGACGAAGCCGTCGATAGCACTCCATTTTGTTTGTCATCGGCTACGGCGAATAGTTCCTGAATTTATAGATCCACTTCTTCAGGGCGGCCGCCTTCGTCCGTTTATCATGCATCTGCGCCGTCCTTTCGGCAAAATCCCCCCTGCGGTCGCGCTTCTTCCATTCCTTCTGACGGTCTTCCCATAACTGCTCGGCGATAAACGAATTCCACATGCCTTGTTCCTCCTTGCGGGCGGCTGGCCCGGCTTTGATTTGTTGACTTTCATGCTTTCATTATGCCGTCGCAAAAAGGGGATAAAAAGTGTATAATCTGATTCAGAGATTTCCCCTTTTATGAAACTGCCGGAACGGGGCGCGATAGAGGAGGAATGCCGATTGTTAACGGATGAGCGTTATTTAACGCTATTAACGAAATATGCCGGCACGGACGAAACGGCAGGCAAGGAGCATGAAGTATCGCTCGAGGAATTGTCGGAGGCTCTATACTGCACGACCCGCAACGTGAAGCTGATCATCCGCAAGCTCGAAGAGGACGGACTGATTCGCTGGAATGCGGGGCGCGGCAGGGGCAACCGATCGAGGCTCTCCTTTCTAGTCGGTCTGGACAGGAAGCTGCTGGAGCTATCGCAGCAAAGCGCGCTCAAAGGCGAGTACAAATACGCGTTCGAGCTGATCCGCAAATACGGCGAGGGTACGCAGGTGCGCCATATGTTCGTGGAATGGCTAAATGATCACTTCGGTTATAGTTCGGTTCAAGCGAACGACGGGAATTCGGATATTTTGCGGCTTCCGGTATACCGGCCGATCCTGACGCTCGACCCGAAGGAGCTGTATTACGCGTTCAGCGCGCATATGATCAAGCAGCTGTTCGATTGCCTGCTTCGTTATGACCGGGACGCCGGCAAAATCGTCCCTTCGCTCGCGCATGCCTGGGAACACGACGAGAGCGGCAAGGAATGGACCTTTCACCTGCGCAAGGGCGTCCTGTTCCATCATGGCAGAGAGCTGGTCTCGGAGGATGTCGTCTATACGCTGAACCGGCTTCGCGGCAGCAGCGCTTCGGGCTGGTTCGTCCGTTCGATCGTGCGGGCGGAGGCGATCGGGAAGCGAACCGTCAGCATCGGACTGGCTGAGCCGAACTGGCTGTTTCCCCGCTTCCTGTGCTCGCCGGGCTTATCGATCGTCCCTCACGATCTGGCGGAGCAGGATGAGCGGTTCTGGCATCACCCGGTGGGAACGGGGCCGTTTCGTTTCGAGGAGTGGACGGCAGACCGGTTCACGATGTCCGCGAACCCCGTCTATTTCCAGGGCAGGGCGCATCTGGACGGCGTGATCATCGTCACGATGCCGGAGGATACGATGGAATATTCGAAAACCTGGGAACAACTGCTCGTCGATCACGACCTGAGAGATATGAAGCCGGAGAACGGCTGGAAAAAAATCGAGACGATCTGCAACGGCTGCAGCTTGCTTTCTTGGAACATGGGCAAGGACGGACCGCAGCGATCCCCCTCGTTCCGCAAAGCCGTCGACCTGCTCGTTGACCGTTCCCGGATGATCCGCGAACTTGGCGAAGACCGCATGTACCCTGCGCGGGGGTTTCATCCGAATGATGAATCGCCCTTCTGGCAGGACAGCTGCGATGCCGAGCCGGCGCTTGCTCTTCTTCGGGAATCGGGCTATGACGGCAAACCGATCCGGATTTGCACGCATGGCATTCATGAGCATGATGCCAGATGGATCCAGCGCGAGCTGGGGAAGTTCGGGATCCCCGTCGAGGTTAAGATCGAATCATGGGACAGCATTAGGGAACCGGACGTCTTTCATAGCGTGGATCTCCTCTTATATTGCGTCGTGTTCGCGGAGGATGAGGTTTGCTTGATCGAGCTCTACGAGCAGAACGGCAATTTTCTAAGAGAGCATCTCGATCCCGGCCTGCGGGCTTGGGTGAAGGAGAAGATCGACGCGGCGCTCGCTTGCCGGAGCGCGGAGGACCGGCGGGAACAGCTTGCGATCATCGAGAATAAGCTGAGGGACGAGACGCATATTCTCTTCCTCGTGCACAAGAAGCTGAACACGTTCTACAATCCGAATATTAAAGGGGTAGGCGTCAACTCGCTCGGCTGGATCGATTTTAAGGACATTTGGCTGGATTAACCGATAAGCGTTTCTTAAATTCGCATTGAGTTGCGCCCTTCAAACGCTTATAATGAAACGAGAAAAAATCGAGAAGAAAAGGTGTCATACATGAGTATTTTAAATGTAGAACGATTAAGTCACGGCTTCGGCGACCGCGCCATCTTCAACGACGTATCCTTCCGCCTGCTGAAGGGCGAGCACATCGGCCTCATCGGAGCCAACGGCGAAGGCAAGTCCACCTTCATGAACATTATTACGGGCAAGCTGCAGCCGGACGACGGCAAGGTGGAATGGTCCAAGCGTATGCGCGTAGGCTACCTCGACCAGCATGCGGTGCTGAACAAAGGAATGACGATCCGCGACGTGCTGAAGGGGGCTTTCCAGTACCTGTTCGACATGGAGCAGGAGATGAACGACATGTACGGCCGGATGGGCGACGTATCCCCGGAGGAGCTCGAGCGGCTGCTCGAGGACGTCGGGACGATTCAGGATACGCTGACGAACCAGGATTTCTACATGATCGACGCGAAGATCGAAGAGACGGCGCGCGGGCTCGGCCTTACCGATATCGGGCTGGACAAAGACGTGCATGACCTGAGCGGCGGCCAGCGGACGAAGGTATTGCTCGCGAAGCTGCTGCTCGAGAAGCCGGACATTCTGCTCCTCGACGAGCCGACGAACTATCTCGACGAGCAGCACATCGAATGGCTGAAGCGATACCTGCAGGAGTACGAGAACGCGTTCATTCTGATCTCGCACGACATTCCGTTCCTGAACAGCGTCATCAACCTGATCTATCATATGGAAAATCAAGAGCTGACTCGCTACGTGGGCGATTACGAACACTTTCAGCAAGTGTACGAAATGAAGAAGCAGCAGCTCGAATCGGCGTTCAAGCGCCAGCAGCAGGAAATCGCCGACCTGAAGGATTTCGTCGCCCGCAACAAGGCGAGCGTGGCGACGCGCAACATGGCGATGTCCCGTCAGAAGAAGCTCGACAAGATGGAAATCATCGAGCTTGCGAAGGAGAAGCCGAAGCCGCAATTTAACTTCAAGGACGCGAGAACGTCCGGCAAGCTGATTTTCGAGACGAAGGAGCTCGTCATCGGTTACGACAACCCGCTGTCCAGACCGCTGGATCTTCGCATGGAACGCGGCCAGAAGATCGCGCTCGTCGGCGCGAACGGCATCGGGAAGACGACGCTGCTGCGCAGCATCCTGGGCGAGATCAAGGCGCTGTCCGGCTCCGTCCAGCTTGGCGAGAACCTGGAAATCGGCTATTTCGAGCAGGAAATGAAAGACGCCAACTACAATACGTGCATCGATGAAATCTGGAACGAATTCCCTTCCTTCAACCAATTCGAGGTCCGCGCGGCGCTTGCGAAGTGCGGGCTGACGACGAAGCATATCGAGAGCAAGATCGCCGTGCTGAGCGGCGGGGAGAAGGCGAAGGTACGGCTGTGCAAGCTGATCAACCGCGAGACGAACCTGCTCGTGCTCGACGAGCCGACGAACCATCTGGACGTCGACGCGAAGGGTGAGCTCAAGCGGGCGCTCAAAGCCTACAAGGGCAGCATTCTGCTCATTTCGCACGAACCGGAATTTTACCGCGACGTCGTAACCGATACGTGGAACTGCGAGTCGTGGACGACGAAAGTATTTTAATCGATCGATCAAGCAGCGTAAGCTGTCTCCTTAGGTCGTGAAGCGACCGGGGAGACAGCTTGCGTTTTTTTACAACGACGACTTTTGGTCAAAAGTTGGCGATGAAAATTTCAAAAAATGAAACTAATTCACTCAAACACCCAGTTATTCTCGATTTTGTTTCAGTATTTGAAATTAATCGGCACCATCCAAGTAGTCCAGCTCGAAATAGGCAATACTATTTCAAAATTTGAAACTAAACCCACATAACACCTCTATATTACTCATTTAGTTTCATTTTTTGAATTTATATCTTGCGTAGATGAGCTCGACGTCCATCTTTGGGGAAGTCAAATATATTGACGCGAATCGGCCGAAAAAGGCTTATGAAATCCGATAATTCGACTGAGAAGGAAAACCAGGTCAAACAAGGGTTGCGTGTTGGCCGATTTATAATCCCCCAGCCAATCCGAGGGTACTACGAAAGATAGAACTGCATCGTCCGCGAACGATTTGTTACGATCATATTGACCAATTGGATTTGCAGCACCGCCGCAAACCAAACCTAACGAGGTGGAAATATGAGTAAAAAAATCGTGATCGCCGGAGGAACCGGCTTTATCGGAACGTATTTGGAACAGGGGTATAAAGCGCTCGGGTACGAGGTTATCGTCGTCTCCAGACAGCCCGGACATACGGGCTGGGACGAGCCCGGCAAAATAACCGAAGCGCTCGAAGGCGCCGAGCTGCTCGTCAATCTGGCCGGCAAGTCGGTGAACTGCCGCTATCATCGCAGAAACAGGGAAGCCATCGTATCCTCCAGAACCGAGACGACCCGAATATTAGGAGATTCGGTATCGGCATGCCGGAAGCCGCCGCGGCTGTGGATTAACGCAAGCACCGCAACGATCTACCGGCATGCGGACGATCGGCCGATGACGGAGACAGGAGGGGAGCTCGGGACGGGATTTTCCGTGGAGGTCGCGAAGGCATGGGAGAAAGCCTTTTTTGCGTATGCGCTGCCCGGCACGAGACAAGTCGCCTTAAGGCTCGCGATCGTCCTGGGCGACGGGGGAGTCATGACGCCGTATCGCCATCTGGTTCGCTTCGGGCTTGGCGGCGCGCAAGGATCGGGCGGGCAAAGGTTCAGCTGGATTCACGTGGAGGACGTCTTCCGCATCGTCCGTTTCCTGGAGCAGAAGGACGAATTATCCGGCGTGTTCAATGCCTCGTCGCCGGATCCCGTGACCAACCGCGAGTTCATGCGGATATTGAGGCACGCCTTGAACCGGAGCATCGGCTTGCCCGCGCCGAGATGGATGCTCGAGATCGGCGCCCTGGCGATCCGTACCGAAACCGAGCTCATCCTGAAGAGCAGGTGGGTCCTTCCGGAGCGGCTGACGAGCGAGGGGTATGCGTTCGCCTATCCCGGACTCGATACCGCTCTGCGCGCGATCGTACGGGGTCAATGACAGGATTGCGCTTTCCGCGATAAGCCGCACCGAGAATTCCTTGACAGGAATATTCCGTAAAGGTTATGTTAAGATTATGGAATAGTAACGACCATCTGCTTATTTGGGCATTTTGTTCGTTATGAGGCTCAAGGATCGGAGGGGTTAACAATGAATACAGCTACGTTGAGCGCACTGGCAGAGCCCACCCGATTGCAAATGGTCGAACTCCTTCGCGACGGACCGCTGACCGTCGGCGAAATCGCCGACCGGCTCCATGTGCGTCAGCCGCAGGTATCCAAACATTTAAAGGTTCTCAATGAAGCCCAGATCGTCGAGGTACGCCCGGACGCCAACCGCCGGATCTACAACCTTCGGCCCGAGCCTCTTCAGGAAATGGATTCCTGGCTCGACTCGTTCCGCAGAATGTGGGAGGACCGGTTCGACCGGCTCGACGAATATTTGAAGGAAATTCAAAAGGACGGGTAGGCGTAGACGCTTTCGGCGTTGACCGTCTCATCCCGTCGCTTCAAGCCCTTTCCTGCCAAGGGCTTTTCTTTTTGTCCAAACCTTGCGCGGCCCGCTTCCATACATTGTATTGTTGACGAATGCTTGGAGGTGTCGGAGCGTGGTTACGATTAGCTTGTGCATGATCGTGAAGAACGAAGAGCGGGTGCTGGGCAGATGCTTGGAATCCGTTCAGGGGATAGCGGACGAGATCGTTATTGTGGATACGGGCTCGACCGACCGTACGAAAGAAATTGCCGCGAGTTACACGGATCGGATCTATCCCTTCGATTGGATCGACGATTTCTCCGCCGCGAGAAACGAGTCGTTCCGTTATGCGACGCAGCAGTACGTACTGTGGCTGGACGCGGACGATCTGCTGCAGGCAAGCGATCGCGAGAAGTTCAAAGCGCTGAAGCGGCAATTGGACCCGGCGGTGGACGCGGTATGCATGGACTATTATTTGGCGTTCGACCCTCATGGCCGGCCGACCGCCGCCGTGAAACGAAACCGGCTCGTGAAGCGGTCCCGGCAATTCCGGTGGCACGATCCGGTTCATGAACAGCTGGCCGTCGACGGGAACGTGATCTACGCCGACATCGCGGTCAGCCATGCGCGGGAGCATGCGAATTCGGACCGTAACTTGCGCATATTCGAAGGGCTGCTCGCAAAGGGGGGGAAGCTGTCCGCGAGACAATCGCTGCACTATGCGATGGAGCTTGCCGCAAACGGCCGCTACGAGGATGCCATCGCGATCTTCGAGCGCCGCATTGACGATCCGGCTGCCTACTTCGAGCAAAAATTGGACGCTTGCGACCGGATGGCGCATTGCTACCGGGAGCTTGGCCGCAAGGAGAAGGAGCTGCAAGCCTTGTTCCGAACGTTTCATTACGATGTCCCACGCGCCGACTATGCATGCCGGATCGCTTACTTCTTCCAGGAAAACGGCGATTACGAGAAAGCGGTGCATTGGTACCGTCTGGCTCTTCGGCTCGAGAAGCCCGCGCACCGGTTGTACGGCATAAATCACGCGGCTTGGACATGGATTCCCCACCTGCAGCTCGCCGTATGCTACGGCAAGCTCGGGCTGCCCGAGCAAGCTTACGAACATAATGAAATCGTGCTGTCCTACGATCCGGAGGATCCGAATCTATTAAGCAACAAGCGGCTGCTGGAAGACATCTTGAACGGGAATAAGCGCGGCCGGTGACGAGGGATTGCGCGGAATTGAGGCTTTGCCGGGAGGCAAAGCCTATTTGCCGTCGTACAGGCAATTACCGTTCCTATCGATCCGCCTCCTCCATATAATAGATTGCTAGAACTAGATTGCTAGCTTGTAGCCAAACCAGCGGGAATCGAGGAGGAGAAGGCATGACGCCGAACAGGAAAGGGACCTGCAAGAAGGTTGTCAGCAAAAGCATCTTTTTCAAAAAAACGGTCATCAAGAAGACGGTATGCAAACCGCCGACCGGTAAAAAATGCGTCGGGAAGAAGGTAAGGAGGGTAAGATCCGCATTTCGGGCAATCGCCGGAACCGAACAGAACGTTATGCAAGATCTATTTACGAAAGTGCGGTTTCAAGTCGAAGAATTCGACTTGAACAACGAGTACAACGCTTCCACTTCAACGTTCCGGCCAAGGCAGAGCGGAATTTATTCGCTGCTCGCAAGCGTCTCGACCGAGACGATTACGATGACGCCCTACACGCTTGATTTGGAGATCAGGGTAAACGGCGTGCCGCGCATATCCGACCTTGAAAATTTTCTGCCTCGACCGGGCATTATCGACGCATCCGGCATCGTGCAGCTAAGAGCGCGCGACCGAGTCGAAGTGTTCCTGCGTTCCACGTTCGAGAACGTCATCGTGCAGAGCGGCCTTGCCACCCGGTTCGAAGGAAATCGGGTCAGCGGATGAATCTTATGAACGGATAGTCTTCTTACGAGAGTAAGAAGGCTATCTTTTCGAAATATTAGAATTTATAATTTTGCACTTATAAAATCGCTTATATTTCATCGTGAAACGAGCTTATCCCGACAAAGGACGGCATAAGCCGTTTACACTTGGAATTGGACGAATTGAACGTACATATGGTATGGAGACGAGAGGGAAGCGATAAGGAGGCGTTAGGCATGGCGGGTGAGTTCGTCGCGCGCTCATTGGAGGAAACGAGGTTTTGGTCGAGGATCATGAAGGAGCATTCGCTGTTTCTTCGACTCGGCTTCCGCTGCGAGGACACGCAATTGATTAACGAGGCTAATCAATTTTATTCGATTTTCGAAGCGATCGAGAACCGGGCGAATGCGTTCACGCTAGGTACCGATCCGAGCGTGATCCGGCGGTTTAACGAAGAGGTCCATAACGCGGTTTCCCATATTTGGGCGTTCAAGCGGAAAGTGCTCGGACTCATTCTGTCATGCAAACTGCCGGGCGGCAATAACTTTCCGCTATTGGTGGACCATGTGAGCCGGGAAGCCAATTACTTCCGCAACCGCTTGGAGGACCTGAATATGGGCCGGATGGAGCCGCTGCCGGACGCGATCATCGACGAGAACGTGTTTTTCTTGCGAATCATGGCCGACCACGCGAAATTCATCAGCCATTTGCTTGATCCATCCGAACGAAGCCTCGTGGAGCAAGCCAATAACTTCAGCGAAGAATTCGACTCGCTTCTGTTTCAAGCGCGGGAGCTGGACTTCATGCGACCTCAATCCCAGACCGTCCCGCTTCTCGATCAATTCCTCGATCAGAACCGGGTATCCGTCAAGTCGCTGCGCGATTTCAAGAAAACGGCACGCGATTTGATCGAAGCCTGCCGAATCAAGAGCATCATCCATCCGCTGCTAGCCGATCACGTGTTTCGGGAGGCTGAGCATTTCCTTGTCATCATCGACCTGTTCGAAGCCAGTCTGACCGGCCAGTCGGCCGGGTGACGAAGCGCGCGCCGCGTTCGAAAGCCGCTATTTTGCGGCTTTTTCTTTTTCGCTGCGAGGGTGACATTCGCCCTGCGAAGGAGTATTATTTTAAAATATAAGATCGTATAAGCAGCAGCTTGGAGAGGAAGGTGGCCATGCGGCCGATTCGATTGGAGGAAATTACCGCTTTGCTAAGCCCGTACGAAGGCCGTTCGCCGTTCATGCACATCGAGGTGACGCCGGGGGCGTTCGTCAGGAACGTTCAGGCGACGGTTGTGCAAGCTTATGTTCGCGGCGCCGGACCGTTCCGCGTCGCGCTCAGGCTGGCGGATGACGGATGGACACGCGTAGAGGGACTCACCCATTTGACGGTGGACGAGGAAGGACGGCTGCTTATGGCCGGACACGACGACAAGGGGAGGCTTACGTGCGCGCTTCAGCTCAGCCTCGAACGCTTCCCGGCATAAGGAGGAACGATAGACGATGGATTTAACGAATAAAAGGATTCTCGGCCTGTTCGCCCATCCGGACGATGAAACGTTCATTTGCGGCGGGTCGCTGGCCCACTTCGCGAAGAGAGGCGCCAAAGTAACCGTCGTGTCGGCCACGAAGGGAGAGATGGGCAGGCGCATGGGCAACCCGCCGCTTATCTCGAGGGAGTCCATGCCGCAAGTCCGCGAAGAAGAGCTGCGCGAAGCATGCCGCCGCCTCGGCATCGAGGAGCCGGTCTTCCTGGGCATCCGGGACAAAACCGTCGAATACGAGGACGAAGCATCTCTAATCGGGCGACTCGCCTCAATTGTGGCTGACGATCAACCTGACGTCGTATTGACGTTCCACCCCGTCTGGGGAGGACATCCCGATCACTGCGCGATCGGAAGCGCTTCGGAAGCCGCGGTCGCGGCGGCCGCGAAGGCGGGCAGAGCCAATCCCGCCTTGTACTACTTATCGTTCGGCGATCCGCTCGGCGGCATTAACCACGGCGGAACGCTCCGGCCGCATGACGTCGTCCGCGTCGACGTGTCCGACAGCCTGCGGGAGAAGCTGCTTGCGTTCCGCGCACACCGCTCGCAGACCGAGATGGACGCGTGGGTATGGCAGCCGGACCGGCAGGCGCTGAACCGGTTCAACAAGCATGAGTTTTTTATCGCGGCGGGCGCCGCTTCCGTCCACCATTCGGCGGAATGGTTCGGCGAGAAGTATTGAACGGAGCAGTATATAACCATTAAGGAAAAGGGCAGCCGGCGGGCTGTTCTTTTCTTTTTATATATTGAATATATATTTATGGCGGATATTCGACTTGTCTTTGTCGAAATGACTGCAAATAAAGGAGGGATTAGTGGCATTCAGAATCGTTTTTTGCTCAAGAAATCGAAAGAATTTATTATTGCACATATTTTATATGTATGATATATTCAGGGCGATTGTTAAAGGCTGGGGGTGAGGACCTTGGGCAGCACGTGATTCACGGACGGCGATCGGTCACGATGACTTCATGTCAGGCCTCATAAGAAGAAGCGTATAGCAACGTTTCCACAACGTTAAATCGGGAGGGTGTCGAATGACTGCTTTGCAGCAGGAACAAAGCTTTAACGCGATTTCTCAGCCGGGCGAATTCACGGAGCTTGACCGTTTCATGTTTGAATCATGGGGCTATCTGATTATCCCGGACGTGCTGACGGCCGATCGGTCGAAAGCATGCCTGGATGCCTCTATCCGGCTTCACGAGAAAGCGGGGACGTCGGGTTGGGCGCAGGTCGGACGGGGCTTCGAGTCGGAGCAGGTGCTGGACGATCTCATCGACCATCCGGCTGTGCTGCCGAAGATTAGGGCTCTTTATGGCGACCGCTTCATTCTGCAATCCGCGTGGTGCACGAAGCAGCCCGCGTTCGGAGGCGTCGGCGGCTGGCATCAAGACGGCTCGGGCGCTTACGATTTCAAGCAGCTGGGCTATCCGATCCCGCTGCTTCAGCTGCGCGCTTCGTATTTGCTCACCGACCAGTCCCTTCCCGGGATGGGCAATATGGAGATGATCCCGGGCAGCCACCGCGCGCAGGCGCCGCTGCCGGCGGACATTCGCCGCGACAAATCCGATCTGCCGATCGGACACGTCGTTTGCGCGACGGCAGGGTCCGTTCTGCTCTTCCACAATGCCGTCTGGCACCGCACCTACAAGCACGACCACGACTATGACCGCTACACGGCGCATTATATATACAGCCCGCCTTGGGTCCGCTTCTCCGACCGGTTCGCCAACGACAAAGCGTATTTGGCGCGCACGACGCCTGTGCGCCGTTATTTGGCTGGCGAGTTCGAGCGTCCGGACGCTCCGTTCGGCGCCGGTTACCCGACCGCCTTCGAAGATTAACGCGCACAAGCCCCTGCTTATTCTTTCACCTAGAACGAACGTGAGAAGATACACTGACGCAGAATCACAATCGATAGGGAGGAATACACGAATGCTTAACGTCGCAATGATCAGCAAATGGCATGTTCATGCCGATGGGTACGCGAAGCACCTGCAATCGCTCGGGAATGTCAAGATTACGTCCGTTTGGGATGAAGTCGCGGACAGGGGACGCGACTGGGCGGATCAGCTCGGAGCCGACTTTGAAGCCGACCTCGACGCGCTATTGCGCAGGGAGGACGTCGACGGGGTCGTCGTCGACGCTCCCACGAGCATGCACGCGGACGTGATGGTCGCCGCGGCCGAAGCGGGGAAGCACATCTTCACGGAGAAAGCGATGGCGCTCACGGTGTCGGAGTGCGACCGGATTTCGACAGCCGTTCGGAAGGCCGGCGTCAAATTTTGCATTTCGTTCCCCGCCCGCACGAGACCGCATCATCTGCTCGCGAAGCAGCTCATGGACGATGGGCTGCTCGGGGCGATCACGCTGCTGCGCATCCGCAACGGCCACGACGGCGCGTTAAACAACTGGCTGCCCGAATACTGGTACGACGAGAAGCTGGCGGGCGGCGGAGCGATGATGGATCTCGGGTGCCACCCGATGTATTTGGCCAGCTGGCTGCTCGGGCAGCCGAAGCGCATCACGTCGATGTTTAGCCATTTTACGGGGCGGGCCGTCGAGGATAACGCGCAATGCTCGATCGAATTCGCAGGCAACGCGGTCGCGCTTCTCGAAACGAGCCTCGTCACGTACCAGACGCCGCCGGCGTTCGAGCTGTACGGCACGGAAGGAACGCTGATCGTCTCCGGCGATCAAGCCCGCTTCGCGTCGAAGCGGACGGATTCGCCGCTGCAGGGCTGGATCTCGCCCCGCCAGCTCCCGAAGGAGCAGCCGCTGCCGCTTACGCAGTGGGTGAACGGCATTCTGAACGACGGGCCGATGCCGTTCGGCCTCGAGGACGGAACGAAGCTGACGGAATTGCTGGAGACGGCCTATATTGCCCACCGCGAGAAGCGGACGGTCGATTTCAAGCAGTCGGGAGGGAACTAGGCGATGCGAACGGTGAAAGTCGGAATCATCGGCTGCGGCATGATCGCGGGCGGCAAGCATATGCCTAGCCTCGCCAAGGTGGGCAACGTGGAGATGGTCGCCTTCTGCGATCTCATCGTGGAGAGGGCGGACGAGGCGGCCGCCAAGTACGGGGTGCCGGACGCGAAAGTATTCACGGATTACAAGCAGCTTCTTGCGATGGAGGATATCGAAGTCGTCCACGTGCTAACGCCGAACGTATCCCACGCGGTCATCTCTATCGACGCGATGGAGGCAGGCAAGCATGTCATGTGCGAGAAGCCGATGGCCAAGACCGGCGCCGAAGCGAAGGCGATGTACGAGGCGCACGCAAGGACGGGGAAGAAGCTGTCGATCGGTTACCAGAACCGAAGCAAGGCGCAGTCGCAGCTGCTCAAAAAAATGATCGAAAACGGCGAGCTCGGCGACATTTATTACGCCAAAGCGGTCGCGGCGAGACGAAGGGGCGTTCCGACATGGGGCGTATTCCTGGATAAGGAGAAGCAGGGCGGAGGCCCCATGATCGATATCGGCACCCATTCGCTCGACCTGATTCTTTGGCTGATGAACAACTACGAGCCGGAGAGCGTCGTCGGCAGCGTGTTTCACAAGCTGAAGCATACGGAGAATGCGGCCAACGAATGGGGCTCGTGGGATCCGAAGACGTTCGAAGTCGAGGACTCCGCCTTCGGATACGTGAAGTTCAAGAACGGCGCCGTCGTGTCGATCGAGACGAGCTGGGCGCTCAATATCGCGAAGCCAGAAGGCTCGTACTTGTGCGGCACGAAGGGCGGCGCCGATTTCAACGGCGGCCTGCGCATTAACGGCGAGCGGGACGGCAGCTTGTTTCTGAACGTGATCGACGTGGACCCGAACGCGAGAGAGCTGTTCCGCGGGGAGAGCATGACCGATTTCGATTATGAAGCGAAGCAATGGATCCACTGTATCGTGAACGATACCGAGCCGCTCGTGAAGCCGGAGGAGGCGATGGTCGTATCGGCGATACTGGAGGCCGTCTACATTTCCGCCGAAACCGGGAAGCCGGTCTACTTCGATTAATCCCGATATTGCGGCATGCCCGAAGGGACGGACGATTCCACTCGTCCGTCCTTTCCTTTTTACGCTTGCATTATGGATATCGTTTATCTATAATGAAGGCGAGAAGCGTTTAACCGAGCAGGAAGGAGAAGCCGCCATGCAATTTTCCAAAAGCACGGGCTACGCGCTGCACGCGCTCATTCATCTGGCGCATGCGGAGCGCGGCCAGAACGTAGGGATCCGGGATTTGTCGTCGATGCTCGGCGTTTCGGAAAGCTACTTGTCCAAGATCATGTCCAAGCTGCGGCAGGACGGCGTCGTTCGCGCCGTAACGGGAGTGAACGGCGGCTACGAGCTTGCGCGCCCGGCCGCTCAAATTACGTTTCTGGAAGTGATCCAGGTAGTCGAAGGCCGGCAAAATTTGTTCGAATGCTTCAACGCAAACGCGGAGCGCCACCGGTTGTTTTTTGAAGCGGAAGAATCGGACGAGGACATTCCCGAACATCGGGGCGGCAGCGAATGCTTGGTCAAGAAAGTGATGGACGGGGCCGAGAAGCAAATGTACGACTATTTGCGGGAGCATACGATTCAATGGGTGATGGATGCATCCTCGTTCGACGCCGATTGCGCGGCAACCAAGAAGCGATGAGCTTCTTTTGCACATATTATGGATATTAAAGATCCAGGAGGATGATAGAAATGGAAAAACGATTTGATGCGGCGATTATCGGAGGCGGACCGGCAGGCCTGAATGCGGCGCTCGTGCTCGGCAGGGCGAGGAAAAGCGTCGTTGTGATCGACGAAGGGCGCCCCCGCAACCGGGTTACCCGCGAGACGCACGGCTTTCTCACAAGAGACGGCATAAGCCCGGGCGAATTCCGTCAAATCGCCAAGGAACAGATCATGGCTTATCCTTCGGTGGAATTTGCGGAAGATACGGTCGTGGCGGTAACGGGCGGCGACGGCGATTTCCGGCTGACGACCGCGCAGGGGAGGAGCTATCGCAGCAAAAAGCTGCTCTTCGCGGCAGGGATGAAGGATGAGCCGCTTGCCATTAACGGATTAACCGAGGTATACGGCAAAAGCGCCTTCGTATGTCCGTATTGCGACGGTTGGGAATTGCGGGATCAGACGCTCGTGCTGATCGTGAACGGAGCCAAGGCGATGCACCTGGCGAAGACGATTGCCGGTTGGACCGAGCGCTACACGATCTGCACGAACGGACCGGACGAGCTTACGGGCGAACAGCGCGAGGAGCTGGCGCGGCATAACGTTCCCGTCTTCGAGTCGCCGATCGCGCGAATCGAATCGGACGAAGGGATCGTGCGGCAGGTCGTGCTCGAGGACGGATCGGTCATTCCGTGCCGGGGCATCTTCTTCGCGCCGCGGCTCGTTCCCGGCTCGGATCTTCCGGAGGCTTTGGGCTGCAGGACAACGGAGGCGGGCGCCGTCGTCATTGACGACTTAGGCAAGACGAACGTGCCGGGCGTATTCGGCGCAGGCGACTCGGCATCGCAAAAGTACCAGGCGATTGCGGCCGCCGCCATGGGGGCGATGGCCGGCGCGGGCATCAACAGCGAGCTTCTGGAGGAAGCTTGGAGCAGCCAAACCGGGGAATCGTGACTTAGCGGCGGGATGAAGGCAGGAATCGGCCCTCGCGACCGTGAATTAGGAAGAGCGAAGCCAAATTCCGGTTGGAGGGATGAACCGTATGAACGTTTACAACGAAGCATCGGACGCTCGGAATCCGCGCGCCGGCCACAAGCTGGCCGATATTCCCGCCCATGATCCGTTCGTCGCGGCCGATGCGGCCTCGGGCACCTATTATTTATATACTGCGGCCAGCCCACGGCTGACCGGCCTGGACCGGTACGGCGTGCTCGCCTACAAGAGCCGCGATCTGGCCAATTGGGAAGGACCCCTTGTCGTATTCCGCGTCCCGGACGGCGTCTGGGCGAACCCGCGGCACGGCGCTTGGGCGCCCGAGGTGCATGCTTACCGCGGACGCTATTACTTGTTCGTCACGCTGCACAACAACGACAGGCCGCTCGAAGGGGAGGCGCACGGCGGCTACAAGCTCCACTGGCGCGGAACGGCGATCGCCGTCTCGGATTCGCTCGAAGGCCCGTTCGAGCTGATCCGGCCGGACGAGCCGGTCGCGCCCGCGCGGCTTATGACGCTCGACGGCACGCTGCATATCGACGAGGAGGGCAGCCCGTGGATGGTGTATTGCCACGAATGGGTCCAGACCGCCGACGGGACGATCGAAGCCGTCCGTCTGAAGGAGGATCTGTCCGGGAGCGCCTCGGAGCCGATTCATCTGTTCAACGGCTCCGAGGCGCCGTGGGACAACGGGGAGCATCCTGCCGGCAGCGCAGGTTCGATGTACGTGACGGACGGGTGCCAGCTATACCGCACCGGCGGCGGCAGTCTGATTATGCTCTGGTCCAGCTACGACAAAGGAAGCTACGTGCAGACGATCGCCCGTTCCGTATCCGGCTCGCTCCAAGGACCTTGGGAACAGCTGGAGCCGCTCGTGCGCGGCGACAGCGGACATGGCATGCTGTTCCGTACGTTCGAAGGAAACTGGATGCTCATCCTGCATTCCCCGTTCCGCATGCCCGACTCCAGGTGCAGGCTGTTTGACGTGACCGATACCGGCGATTCGTTCATCGTCAGCGCGGCCAGGCCGGATTTGGACGGAAGCCGGATTGAAGGCCATCCGGCCTAAGCGTTTGACCGTTCTCCCGTTTCGGGGAAATAGGACTTCCGGCCGCGACATATAGTCTATCGTACGAAGAAAAGTACGGGGGCGAGCGGCCTTCCGTCTAATCGCTTTCTGAACGGGGGAGACCATATGCGATTTTCGGTTGTACTTGACGCGGTTTATGCAGGGAAGAACGTTTATGAAAGCATGCTTGAGGTGAAAAAGCTCGGCTTTCATGCCGTCGAGTTTTTCGGCTGGGCGGATCACGACCTGCAAGCCTTCGCCTCGGTCAAAAACGCGCTTGGCCTTCAGGTCGCCGCAATATTGGCAAAGCCGGTCAGCATGACGCATACCGCACAGAGGCCGGCTCTCGTTGGAAGCGTCAAGCAGGCGATTTCCGCCGCCAGGCAGCTCGGCTGCCATCGGATCATCATGCTGACCGGCCCGCTCGAGGATGAGGGCCGGGGGAACGCGCACGAGCAAATCGTGATTGGATTAAAGACGGTCGAGCCGCTGCTGAGGGAAGCGAACGTGATGGCGGTGCTTGAACCGCTGAATACGCTAGTCGATCATCCGGGCTACTATTTGAACCAATCCGAAGAAGCCTTCCGGATCGTCGATGAAGTAGACAGCCCCTATGTCAAAGTTCTGTACGACATTTATCACATGCAGATCATGGAAGGCAATATTATCGCCACGATCAAGGAAAATATCGCGCGCATCGGACATTTCCACATGGCCGGCGTGCCCGGTAGGCATGAACCGTATACCGGGGAACTGTATTACATCACCATTCTGAAAGCGATCGAGGATACCGGTTACAGGGGATTCGTCGGACTTGAATACAAGCCGGCCGAGGAAGCCGCGGCCGGCTTGGCGAAGTTTCGCGATTGGGTGAGAGCCGCGTCGCTCTATTAAGCCTGCAGCCGGTGACGGACGATATGATCGGCCGTCCGGAGCGCAAGCGCTACGGTCGTAAGCGTCGGATTGGCCGTGCCGCTGGTCGGTATGACGCTGTTATCCGCAACGAACAAGCCTTCAACCCCGTGGATCCGGCCATATGGATTCGTAGCCGACGTTTGCGGATCGACGCCCATCCGGCATGTGCCGATTTCGTGGTTTTCCAATCCCGGATCGAGCAAATAGGCATCCGGCCGATCGGTCTCGGCGACGAGGGCAATGCCCGCCGCGGCTGCCGCATCCCGCACGCCTTGCAGCAAGAGATCGATAACCGCCTGGTCCTTCTCGCTGTAGGCGAACCGAATCTTCAGCTTCGGCACGCCGTCCTCGTCGATGTCGGCCGGATCCAGCTCGATGCGGTTATCGCGGCGGCTCTCCACCCGGCCCGAACCGTAAAAGGCGACTCCCCATTCCGGCTGCAGCGGCTGGATTCGCTTCTGGACCTTGAAGTATCCGTCCGGCCCCGCAATCTGAATCTGGTAAGGCCTGTCTTCCCGCGGCGGAATGATGATATGAAGCGGTCCGAACACTTCGGGGAACTCCTCCCTACGGACGATGCCGAATCCCATGACGCGGGAATGATTCGTCAAGTATCGGCCGATGGCGGCTCCTTCGATGCCGGACTGAAGCAAGATTTGCGGCGAACCGAAGGTGCTTGCAGCCAAAACCACGTTTTTGGCCTTTATGAACGCGTTCCGCCCGTCCGGCGTCCGGACGCAAACGCCGACCGTTCGGCCCTTCTCCGTAACCGCTTCGGTTACCCGCGAATGGACTGCCAAATCGAAGGGAGCGTTCAACGCCTCCGCCAGCCATACGATCGAGCTGAAGAACGGATTCGAGTTCACGACTCCGAATTTGGTCGGCTCCACGTTGATGGCGAGCGGGGCATCGATGGCATCGGGATACCCGCTTCCCTGAAGCCGCTTCAATACGATGTCCTCCAGGCTGGACCCTCGCGTATACTCGGCCGAGACGGCCATGATTTTCTCCGCCAACCGGTAATAATCGTTCATTTCCCGCAAAGGAACCGGCCAGCCGGCGAGATCGGACAGGCTCATCCTCGGAGCCGCCAAGCCCCAAAACAACGTTCTTCCCCCGATCGCGTAGATTTGCGGGGACAGGAAGTCCGGAGGCATGGAGGCGGCATCGAGGAACATCGAATCCGCCAATGCGTCGGACATCGTTGCGATATTCCAAACATGGGTCGGCAGCAGCAATCCGCCTCTTTCGAGAACGCCGATCTTTTTCCCGCTTCCCCCAAGCCGCTCGAGCAGCCGCCACAGCATGGCACCGCCACCCGCGCCGGTGCCGACGACGAGCACGTCGTATTCCTTGTCGGCCATGTCCTCAAGGGATGCGAGCGGTAGCCATTGCGCAGTTCGGCTTGCCGAATCATTTCGCATTTTTGCCGTCTCACCTCCAATCAGGATGGGCTGCCGCCGCATGCTCCGGGAATGAATTCGCATGCGCGCCACGACAAAATATATGTTTGCCGCAAAACCGGCATGACTCGGGATTTTCCCCGCCGGTTTGGACAAACTAGGAAAAGCAGACTTGAGCGGGGTGGAGAAGAAGGTGATGGAAGCGGATAAAAGCACGGCAGCATTATTAACGAAAAAGCCTGCGGCCTCCAAAGGTTTTTTCTTTCTGTTGGGTTATAGCCTGAACGACGAGAGCTTCATGGTCGGCGTACTGAAGGATAACGCGATTTTGCCGGTCGGTTCTTTCGCTACAGGCTTGAAGCGGGAAGAGGCCCGTTCCTTGCTGGAGACGATTCGAACGCATCAAGTCCGGTCGGACCGCACGGCCATCCGGGTCAATCCGGGCATTTGCGTCGAATTGTCGTTCGACGCGGCGGAGGGAGACCGATTGATCAATCCCGCGTTCCGGTCGTTCCAGTTCGGCATGGATTGGAAAGCGTGCACCTGGAACAAGCTGATCGTGGATCAGGCACCCGTGCGGCCTGAAGTGAAGCTGACGCATCCGGACAAAATCGTCTGGGACAATCCCCGCATCGATAAAGAGGGCTACGCCGCCTATCTCGTACAAATCGCGCCGCAAATGCTGCCATTCTTGAAAAACCGGGTGCTGACGACGATCCGTTACGTTCACGGCGTGCCCGGAGAAGCCTTTTATCAAAAAAACTGCCCGGATTACGCTCCGGATTTTATCCAAACCGCGGTAGAGAGCGGGATCCGTTATATCGTGTGCAACGATTTGTCCACGCTGCTGTGGCTGGGGAACCAGCTCGCGATCGAATTCCATATTCCGTTTCAAACGGTCGGCGAGGAGAAGCCGCTCGAAATCGTCTTCGATCTCGATCCGCCCGGGCGGGAGCGCTTCCCGCTCGCGGTGAAGGCCGCGTCGGAGCTGCGGACCGTCTTCGAGCAATTCGGCATCCGAAGCTACCCGAAGCTGTCCGGCGGCAAAGGGCTTCAAATCCATATTCCGCTTTCCCGCAATACGTCCTTGACCTATGACGATACGAGAATTTTTACGGCTTTCATCGCGGACTATTTGGTCGAGCGGTTTCCGGACGATTTTACGACCGAACGGCTGAAAAAAAACCGCGGCGCGAGGCTGTACGTCGACTATATCCAGCACGCGGCCGGCAAAACGATCGTCTGCCCCTACTCAGCGAGAGGGAACGCGGAGGCGACGGTCGCGGCCCCGTTATACTGGGACGAAGTAAACGCCCGGTTAAGACCCGATACCTATAACCTCCCTTTCGTCCTGAATCGCCTCGCGACGGGGGAAGAGCCGATGCGCGATTTTTTCGAACAGGAGAACAAAGCGTTAATTCCCCTTATCGCGCAGCTTAAACATAAATAACGCGCCGAGCCGCCGCGATGATCGAGGCCGGCGTCCGGGAGCCTGCTGCCCGCGCAAGCTCCTTTTTGCCATGCCGTGGCGCGTTCGTCCGGTTGCCCGAAAATGACACCCAAACGACACACGACGTACACGGCAATGCTCTATACTTCGATTTGCAACGACAAACGGAGGTGAAGCGGGCATGCGCGGCGGCTAGGCAGGACGGCGATTTACGGGTAAGCTTACGTTAGATCGAGAGAAACGAAAACGGAGCGTATGGCAATGAAACGAAGCCTATTATTGGTCGAAGACGACTCGCTTATGCGGGAGTTTAATACAGACTATTTCAAAAAAGAACAGTGGGACGTCCACGAGGCGGAGAACGGGAAAATCGCCCTAGACCTGTTCGAGACGACTTCCGTCGACCTGGTCGTGCTCGACATCATGATGCCGGAAATGGACGGCTGGTCGGTATGCAGGCGCATCCGCGCCAAGTCGGACGTACCGATTATGATCATTACCGCCAGATCGGACGACGACGATCAAATGCTCGGCTTCGAGCTCGGCGCCGACGAATACGTTACGAAGCCGCTGAGCCCGAGGGTACTTGTCGCCCGCGCCGGCGCATTAATGAAATTTGGGAGATCCGCGAGCGGTGGATACCCATATCAAAAAAACTGCGGGCCAAGCTCGGTGACGAAGGCCGATGGATCTCGTCCGTCATCCGCGCCGGCTATAAATTCGAGTACGCCCCATGAGAAGGCATAGCGTCGTTTTTAAGCTTTTCGTCGCGACATCCGTCCTTATTCTGATCGTATTTTCCTTGGCGACGCTTGCCGAGGGCTTGTTCTTCGAGCGGTTCTACCGCGCCTCCAAAATGAATGGGCTGGAGAGGGCGATGAGTGGGTTCGCGGAACGGTTCCAGCGGGCGGATTCCGGGGAGCGGCAGCGCTCGCGGCTGCTTGGGACCTTCATGAACGACCATGACGCGAGCGTCGCCGTCCTGAACGGACGGCTCGAACGCAACTGCCCTTATTAATTTCAGAAACTGAAACGGGAAGCGAAATAAAAGGGGCAGCGTGGGTTTTAGTTTCAAATTTTTAAACTTAATCGGTTAGTATCGAAAGGTGAAGCGCGAATGATATTGTTTACTTTCAATCATTGAAACTAAATAACATAGGCGAGGTGTTATGAACCGTTTAGTTACATTTTTTGAAATTAGCATCGCAGTCTCATGTTCGTCGGAGCCCCAATGCCCCTATTTCGAACGCGGATTTAAGAAAAGCTTTAGAATGTCCGCCGCTTCTTTTTAATCCTGTTCCGTTATTCTGTTCTACTGATTGCAGGAAAGCGGGGAGCGGGAATGAACGTTAGGCGGCTATTGCATCATGTCATCATCTTCATCATGTATCTAATCTATATTTACGGTTTGTTCAAAGTCGTTTTATTCAAGTTCAGGGCGATCGAGCCTGTCGATCTATGGCGGCGGCTCGAGCGCGGCCTCGGTGATCCCGGCGCCGTCGCGGAGCGGGCGCAAAGCGGCAATTTGATCCCGTTTCGCGAAATCAATCGGTCGCTTCATCATGTATCGGGCCATTCCGTCTTGAACCTGGCCGGGAACGTGATGATTTTCGCGCCGTACGGCATGCTGCTCGCGCTGCTGGCAAATAATAGGATAACCGCGGCGGGAGCGCTGCTCCGATCCTTCGGCTTAAGCCTATGCCTCGAAGGCGCGCAGCTCGTCCTGTCGCTCGGCAGCTTTGACGTGGACGATCTTCTGTTAAATACGAGCGGAGGCATTATGGGATTCCTTGTTGCGAAGTTTTGCGTTAAGCTTGGACATAAGGCCGGTACGATCCGGAGAGGCCGACGAGAGGCCCACGATTAACAGGGAGTGGAACGAATGAAGACAATTACGATACTCATTGCCGATGACGAAGCGGAAATCGCCGATCTCGTCGAGCTGCATTTGCTGAAGGAAGGCTACCGGTGCTTGAAAGCATATGACGGATTGCAGGCTTTGGAAGCCGTGCAAAAAAACGCCGTCGATCTGGTCATCCTCGATATTATGATGCCGAAGCTGGACGGCTACGAAGTGACGAGGCAAATCCGGGAAAGCCAGCATATGCCGATCATTTTCCTAAGCGCCAAAGCGACCGATCTCGATAAAATCGCCGGGCTCGTCAGGGGGGCTGACGATTACGTGACCAAGCCGTTCAACCCGATGGAGCTCGTGGCCCGCGTGAACGCGCAATTAAGGCGCTCCTTTCAGTTCAACGCATCGGCGAAGGCCGGACAAAATATGCTGGAAGCGGGCGGGCTCGTCATCTACCCCGAAGAACGTTCCGTGTTCCTCTACGGGAGTCCGGTCGAGCTGACTCCGAAGGAGTTCGATATTTTGCATTTGCTGGCCCGTTATCCGAAGAAGGTGTTCAGCTCGGATAATATTTTCGAACAGGTATGGGGGGAAGCGCATTACGACGGCACGAGCAATACGGTCATGGTCCATATCCGCACCTTGCGGAGGAAGCTCGGAGAGGATACGAACAAAAACAAGTGGATCAAGACCGTCTGGGGAGTAGGGTATGCGTTCAATGGCTGACGCGATTCGCAGCTTCCGGTCGAGGATGGTGCAGCTGTTCGGGCTCAGCATGCTCTTCTCCGCCGCGATTACTTATTTGATCTATAGGTTGCTTCAGCTCTATTACCATACGACGCGGTACGAAGACCCGCTCACGCAGGTAAGGTTCTTCATTAAGCGGGTCGGCGACGTCAACTTCTTCCTGATCCTCTTTATTCCGCTCTCGATCTTGTTCTTCTTTCTTCTGACCAAACGGTACGTCGCGTACTTTCGCGAAATTTCGGAAGGGATTCACAAGCTTGCGCGCGGCGAATTCGGCACTTTGGTGGAGATCCGGTCGAAGGACGAATTCGGGGATATCGCAAGAGACGTGAACATGGCGAGCGCGAAGCTCCGCGAGGCGATCGAACGAGGCGATTTCGCAGAGAACAGCAAGGAGCAGCTCGTATTGAATCTGGCGCATGACTTGCGGACGCCGCTTACGTCGGTGATCGGCTATTTGGACTTCATCCTGAAGGACGAGCAGCTGACCGCCGAGCAGACGAAGCATTATTTGAGCGTCGCGTTCGCGAAATCGCGGCGGCTCGAGAAGCTCATCGACGAGCTGTTCGAAATTACCCGGATGAACTACGGCAAGCTTACGATCGACAAAGACTCTATCGATTTGAGCGAGCTGCTTACGCAATTGACGGAGGAGCTATTCCCGGTCTTCGAGAAGAGCAAGCTGTCGGCCCGGCTGAACGTGCCGACGAATTTGACGATCCAGGGGAACGGGGAGCTGCTCGCGCGCGTATTCGAAAATTTGCTGACGAACGCCGCGCGCTACGGCAAGGACGGCCGGTACGTCGATATTCACGGCTATCCGGAAGCCGGCGAAGCGGTTGTCCAAGTGATCAACTACGGCAGCAGCATCCCGCCCGAGGAGCTGCCTCATATCTTCGACATGTTCTTCACCGGCGATAAGGCGCGCACCCATCGCGAAGGAAGCACGGGGCTCGGCTTGTTCATCGCGCGAAATATCGTCACGCAGCATGAGGGCGTCATTACGGCCGAGAGCACCGTCATCCGCACGATATTCGAAGTCCGTCTGCCGCTTGACGATCCGAATCGGACGCCAGAGTAGTTCATCCGTATTGAAATGAATCCGATCCGGCTTTATGATTGAAGAAAATGGCAGTCCGGGGAGAGAAGCGCAGATGAAAAGCAATGACGCCGATACAAAGCGCAAGGAGTCGACCGCCGAGTCTCGCGTTCAAGGTAATCAGCCGAGGCCCGCGCGCGCGGGCCTCGGCTCTTACGAGGGAATCATGACGCTTCAGCGACTGGCGGGCAACCGGGCGGTCGCACAGCTGATGAACGCGGCGCAGACCGCGGACGCCCCGATTCAGCGGCAGAGCGGCCTGAATTCATTGGGCGCGATCAGTCTCGATCTGGCCGGCGGCGACGTGGCCAAGGCCGACGTCATACGCCGAATGATCGACAAGTACGGCCCGATCAAGGTCAGGTCCGCCGCGATAGATCTTCCGGACGCGTTCGCGAGCTTGGAGCGCGCGGAGATGACGATGCAGTTCCTGGAGCAGCCCGGCGCCGGACCGGAGCTGGCTGCCGTTGCCCAGCGGTTGGCCGGCGCGGCGGACGACCGATACTTGAAGCTGCTGAAGCTGATGCTGGATGCGAAGGCGGCCGCAGGCTCCATGGACCTGGACGCCGCCCGGCTGGAAATCGTCTGCGCCCTCGCCGACGAAATCGGCGAGAACAAGGGCCATCTGCAATACGTCGTCTTGTCCGTCGTTCGATCGGACGACTTGGAGGCAACCGCCAAGAAGCTGGATCGGGTCAAAACATTCAATTTCAACGAAAAACTGGAGCAGAAGGTCGACTCGGAAGCGAAAAAATTCGCGGATTGGAACTTGAAGGACAAGCTGTTCGCCATCGATAAGGAAGAGTCGGAGCAGAAGAAGAAGGCATTCGACGACCAGCGGGAAGCGGCTTCCCAGGTTCCAAAGGTGAAGAAGGAGAAATCCGAGTTCAAGAAAGGGCAGCTTCTCGGGGAAGAGCAGCAAAAACGGGCCAAGCCGAAGCAGGACGAAATCGCCCTTGACGCGGAGAAGAAGCGGCAGGATGCGAAGGGTCCGGAATATGAACTGGCCCTGGACGAGAGGAAAGGCAAATACGCGCAATATTATCAAGCCGTCGGCTTCCATCCGCAAGCCGACGCCGCGCTTGCAATGGCCTCCAATTGGTTTGACCAGGCGCTGAAGATCATGGACATCGTGATGCTCGGCAAGGACGGGGAGACGCTCGCCTTCAAATCGGGGCTGTCGATCGATAAGCTGATCGGCCTGCGGAATAAGTTCGCGCCCGGACAAATCGCGCAGCTGCTTCAACAGCTCAAGATTGCCGGGCTTACGCCGTTCATGGAGTATCCGATCTACACCGCTTTTCTGAAAGCGCTTCTTGCTCAAGTACCATGGGCGCCGCTGCAGGACCTTGCCAAGTACGTCGGCAAGTTTCATGCCTATTGCGAGGATCCGGCTGCCACCGGGCATTTCGTCACGCTCGTTCAAGGCTATTCGGTGAAGGAGATCGTCAATTTGCTGGAAGCGGCTCCGCCATACAAGACGCCGGATGTTAACAAAATGAGTCTTCTCGTCGCTTTGTCCGCCAAAGCCGACTCGGCGAGCACGCTTCTTGCCGCCTTGAATCTGTGCGAGCGGGCCGAATGGGACGCGGCGCGCGTCCTTGCGGAGCAGGGCGCATGGCCTGACGGCGCGAAAGCGGCGGAGCTGGAGCTCGCGATCGAGGGACGCATGATGGCGAATATCGATAAGGACGACCAGTTTGCGAGATGGATCAAAAATTTGGCCGTTCTCGCGGAGAAGGGCTATCATACGATCACATACGGCAATGTCGTCACCTTAGGCGGCAAAATGCTTACGAAGGAAGTGCTGTGTACCGTCAGCGGCAACGGATTAAACGAATCTTTCGTCGTGCACGGCCATCCCGGAGCCGGCAAAGCCCAGGTAGGATCGCCGAACGCATCGGATATCCATTTGAAGCCGTCGGGCGGCTACAACGTCAATACGCGGCTTAAGCGGGAGCAAATTCCGGTCGTTATTTGGAACGGAATCGGCGACGCGCGAAGAAAGGAGCTGACGAAGCAGTAGAGGGAGAGGAGCATTGGCCTTCACTTGAATACGGCATCGGCAGGAGGGGCTGTCCCGCAGAGAGGGACGGCCCCTTGTTCTTTCCCGGCGCAACCGCCATTCGGTGCGGATTCGTAACGATTTTAAGAAAAAATTAATGTCAATACCTCTTTCTTTTTCATCCGTTTCCCTTATCCTATAGTCAACGAACAAATTCGTTACGCCACAAAATCCATTCGAAAAGGAGCTGGACCAACGGAAATTACCGGAGCCTATGCGCGTTGAACGAGCCTTCCGCTATTGATGAACGACATCTCGGCATGGACCGTATTTACGAAACGATCATGCATAGGGAAGAAAGAGAGTGCAACATGAAAAAACAACCAAAATACCTGTTCTACGGGTTATTGATGATAAGCATTATGCTGCTGTCCGCGTGCGGCGACGCTCGGCAGGAGAGCGGCGCCGCCTCCGCGAACCAGACCGGTCCGCCCGAAGCCGCCGGCGATTCCGATCCGTCCGAGCCGACGTACAAAGTCGTGATCGATCCCGGCCATGGCGGCGACGATCCAGGCGCAACGGGCGCCAGCGGCCGATACGAGAAAGATTTTACGCTAAGCATTTCCAAGAAGGTCGTTCGGCTGCTGAAGCAGATCCCGCAAGTTCAGGTTTACATGACTCGGGAGGACGACCGGACGCTGTCCACCGTCGACCGGGACCGGACGAACTACGCGAACGGATTGAATGCGGATTTATTCATCTCTTTGCACGGCAACACGTACGAAAGCTCTTCCGTATCCGGCATCGAAACGTTCTACTACCATGATGACTCGCTGCCTTTCGCCGAATCCATCCACGCGAAGCTGGTCGAGGCCTCCGGCTTCAACGACCGGGGAATCAAGCACGAGGACTATTACGTTCTGAAAGAAACGAACATGCCGGCTATCCTGCTGGAGCTTGGTTATTTAACGAATCCCGAGGAAGAGGCGGTCATGCTGTCCGACGAATTTCAAAATGCGATCGCTTCCTCCATCGACGAAGGGGTAAAACAGTTTTTGCAGATTCAGGCATAACCGACAATGACAAGGTGCGGGAGGCGGCCGGCAGGCGCTGCCCGCGCCTTGTTCATTTTGTTTAAAACGTTTCATGATGCAGGAATTGAGCGGTTAGCGGCTAATAGGTTAAAGAGTGAACAAGCTTCACGGTCATTTCTTTCGCAATGTATGCGCTTGCAATGTGAAGTAAACCGACTATGACGCAGGAGGTTAAACGTTTCATGGAGCAGCAAGTGAAAGACGATTTGACAAGGGGTACCGGAAGCAAAAAACAAAGCATCATCGATTGCGACGTCCATCCGTCGCCGCGGAATACGGACGAGATCCGGGCTTACTTAGCGCAGCCTTGGCGTGACCGCTATCATGGCAGCACGCGCGGCTTCTTCGGCAATCCGGTGCATGGCGCGCGCCTTGACGCGACCCCGCCGAACGGAGGACCGACCGGCTCGGATCCGGAATTTCTTCGGGAGCAGCTTATCGACAAGTATGGTCACGCCTACGCGATTCTATTGCCGCGCGCTTTCTGCAACCTGCATCCCGATCCCGACTTCGGGACCGCCATCGCCGCGGCTTACAACGATTGGCTTGCCGACACCTGGCTGGGCGCGTATAATCGCGACGGCGTATTCAAAGGCTCGATTACGGTCAACCATCAGGATCCGCAGGCGGCCGCCCGGGAAATCGAGCGGTGGGCGGGACATCCGCATTTTGTCCAGGTGATGACGGATTCCGGGGCGCGGGCGCCTTTCGGGCAGCGGCATTATTACCCGATCTACGAGGCGTGCGCGCGCCACGGCTTGCCGTTCGCCATTCATCCGGGAACGGACGGCATGGGCATCAATATCCAGCCCTCGCCGGGCTATCCGACGCATTACATCGAATGGCATACATGCCTCTCCTTGGGTTTCCAGGCCCATCTCGTCAGCTTCTTGACGGAAGGGGTGTTCGAGCGGTTCCCGAACTTCAAAATCGTGCTGACCGAAGGGGGCGTCGCGTGGCTGCCCGGCCTGATGTGGCGCCTCAATGCCGAATACAAGGCGCTGCGGTACGAGGTACCGTGGATGAAGCGTCGCCCGAGCGACTATTTGCGGGATCATGTCCGGATCACCTCGCAGCCTCTTGAGCGGCCGGACGACGACCGCGAGCTGCTTCAAATGCTGCAGATGATGGATGCGGAGCATATTCTCATGTTCGCCAGCGATTACCCTCACTGGGATTTCGATTCGCCGACGCACACGTTTCCGAAACTGCCCGAAGCGATGCATCGGCGGATCTTTTTCGAAAACGCGCGCGAATTGTACAATTTATAACGAGCGGGGAACGGAGGAGCTGTCTGGCATGGGGAGACATATAATCGGCGCGGCGGCGGACTTACCGCCGGGCAAAAACAAAATATTAACGGTTGAAGGCCGGTCGGTCGGCGTCTTTAACGTGAACGGCACGTATTACGCCCTTAAGAACAGCTGTCCGCATCAAGGGGCTCCGTTGTGCAAAGGACGGGTAACCGGCATGACGCTTCCGTCCGAGCCCGGACAATATGTGTACGGACGCGAAGGGGAGATTCTCCGTTGTCCGTGGCATGGCTGGGAATTCGACATCGCAAGCGGCAAATCGATCTTCGATCCGCATAAGTGCCTCGTAAAAACGTATGAGGTTGCCGTAGAAGCGGAGGCGGAGGAGAGCCCTTCCGTGGAGACGTACGAGGTCAAGGTCGAGGAAGCGAAAATCGTCGTCTATATTTAGCTTGTATTCGGCCCGCCGCAAAGAGAGATGCGCGGCGGGCCGAACATTAGCGGAACGGACGTCCGGTTGAGCTTGACAATGGGGAGGATCCGCTCTATCATTAGTTTATTAATAGTTAATTATTTAATTATTAGTGAATTAAATTCTGGTTGTTCGTAAAAGCGGCATGAGGAGGTACGGTTATCGAGAAATGGGATCCGTTTGAACGGCCGGTTAGGTCGGTCGATGTTTTTTTGACTCTCTACAAGACGAATCATCATCTGGTCCAGCGGTTGGAGGAGCAGCTGGGAAAGTTCGACCTGACGCTAGGCAGGTGGTGCTTGCTTGTGGCCCTCAGGTCGGGCGGCAGGGCAATGCTGCCGTCGGAGCTAAGCGACGACCTTGCGGTTACGAGGGCCAACATCAGCAATTTATTGAATGCGCTGGAGAAAGCGGGACGGATCCAAAGGGAGTTCGACCCCGCCAACAGAAGAAGAATTCTTGTGAGTCTTACGCCGGACGGCCATGAATTAATTGCGAAAGCTTGGCCCGTCTACGAGGAGACGATCGTCCGGCATGTCGATGGCAAGCTTACGGCGCAAGAACAAGAGCAACTGAAAAAACTGTTAAAGAAATTAGTTTAAAAGCCGGAAACCGCCGCTTAAAAGTTGGCGGTCGCCTATCTTTTGATTAAATAATTAATTATTAATTATAAAACTATAAGGGGAAATGGAATATGTTCGATAACAAGGTTGCGATTATTACGGGCGGAAGCGGCGGTATCGGTCTCGCGGCGGCCCGCTTGCTGTCCGCGAAAGGCGCGAAGGTGCTCATCACCGGCCGACGGCAGAGCGTATTGGATGAGATCGCGTCCGGCGACTCGAATATAAGAGGCTTCGCGGCGGATGCCGGCGATCCCGAGGCGGCATCCCGGACGGTTGCGGCGGCGATCGAGCATTGGGGACGAATCGATATCGTCGTCAACAACGCGGGAAGCGGCGTATTGCAACCATTAGCCGACGCGAACGCGAAATCGATTGCCGACATTTTCGCGGTCAACGTCGCCGGACCTGCTTTGCTTGCCGCCGCTGCCATCCCGCATCTTGAACGGACGTCGGGCGCGATTGTCAACATTTCCAGCACTTACGGCAGCAAAGCGGCATCCGGACTGTCGCTGTACGCCGCCAGCAAGGCGGCGGTGGAGCATTTGACGAGGTGCTGGGCGCTTGAGCTGGCTCCGAAGGGCATTCGGGTGAATGCCGTCGCATCGGGGCCCGTCGAGACTGCTTTCTTGCGCGAGCGGATGGGACTTTCCGACGAACAAATCGATGCCGTGAAGCGGCAGGAGCGGGAAGCGATCCCCCTCGGCCGGAGGGGAGTGCCCGGCGATGTGGCCCGCTGGATCGTCAGCCTGGCCGACCCGGATGCGAGCTGGATTACCGGCCAAGTCATTGCGGTTGACGGCGGTCTTGCCATTGCCTGATATCGGGGGAGCTGCCTTTTGGCGGCTCCTTTTCATTTTGCTCCTGTCCGGCAACCGATTCGATGTTAACCCTTTACAGGCGTACCACGCTCTGCTAAAATGACTTTGTTTTAATTGTTAACCTTTAAAAAATAAATTTGGTTAACAATTCAACCGAAAGGAGTGTGATAACGATTGGGATTGACGTACGATCAGCTGGCCGAGATGAATAAGAAGCATTTATGGCATCCTTTTACTCCAATGAAAGCGTACAACGCGGCCGATCCGCTTATAATCGAACGCGGGGAAGGCGTATGGCTATACGATGTCCATGGCCGACGATATTATGACGGATTTTCGTCGGTGTGGCTTAACGTTCACGGGCATAACGTGCCGGAGCTGAACAAGGCGATAACCGACCAGCTCGGACTCGTCGCGCATTCGACGCTGCTTGGTATGGCCAATGTGCCGGCGGTCGAATTGGCCGCGAAGCTGGCCGGCATTGCCCCGCCGGGGCTCTCCAAAGTTTTTTTCTCCGACTCGGGGGCTGCCGGCGTGGAGATCGCGCTGAAGATGGCATTCCAATACTGGCAAAATCGAGGCCGCCGCGGCAAAGCAACCTTCATCTCGATGAACGGGGCGTATCACGGCGATACGATAGGCGCAGCCAGCGTCGGATCGATTCCGCTGTACCGGGAGACGTTTCTGCCGCTGCTGTTCGCACCGCGCATTCTTCCGTATCCGTACGCTTACCGCCATCCCGAAGGCGCCGAGGGTGCGAAGGATGCGACGTTGTCGGCGCTCAGAAAGCTGCTGGAGCAAGAGGCTGACGAGATCGCGGCGCTTATCGTGGAGCCGATCGTCCAAGGGGCGGGCGGCATCGTCGTCATGCCGCCCGGCTGCCTGAGCGGAATCGCCGCGCTATGCCGCGAGTACGGGGTGCTGCTCATCGCCGACGAAGTGGCGACCGGCTTTGGCCGGACAGGCGAGATGTTCGCTTGCGATCTGGAACGCGTATCGCCGGATCTCATGGTCGTCGGCAAAGGCTTGACCGGCGGGTACCTGCCTGTAGCCGCAACGCTTGCGACCGACGAGGTGTACGATTCGTTCTGCGGCGATGACGAAAGGCGGACGACGTTTTTCCACGGCCACTCGTTCACGGGCAACCCGCTGGGCTGCGCCGCCGCGCTTGCCAGTCTCAGGTTGATGGAGGAACGCACTCTGGTAGAGGAGGTACGCGCGAAATCCGCATTCGTATCGCAGAAGCTGGCGAAGGCGGCGGAGCTCGTTCACGTCGGCGATGTTCGCCAACAGGGATTGATGGTCGGCATCGAGCTTGTCCGGGACAAAAGCACGAAAGAGCCGTTCCCATGGGCGGATCGCATCGGGGTTCGCGCTGCTCAGCGGGCGAGGGAACTGGGCATGCTTACGAGGCCGCTTGGCCATGTTGTTGTATTTATGCCGCCGCTTGCCAGCACCGAAGCGGAGCTGGACGAGATGACGGATATTCTCGTTAAGGCGATAGACGACGCTACGATGGGAAGCGAATGGCGATGAGGCAGCGATCCGGCAAGGCTGGGGAACGCCCCCGCACAGCCGATTGCGGCGCGCGCGGCGGTGCAGGCGAGCATGTCAGCCCGACAAGCCCGCTGCGCGGATTGTTCGTGACCGGTACGGATACCGGCGTCGGCAAAACGGTGGTGACGGCAGCCATTGCCGCGGCCTTGCGCGCCGAAGGGACGAATGCCGGCGTCTGGAAGCCCGTTCAATCCGGCGGGCTGCCCGGCGGCGGCGGCACCGACGCGGAGCGGCTCATCCGCGGCTCGGGCATCGACGAGCGGCCGGATGCCGTCGCGCCATACGCCTTCTCCGCGCCGCTCGCTCCCTCGCTGGCCGCCGCCGCTGCAGGCGCGTCCATCACGATAGGCGAGCTGATCGCCGCGGGCAAGCCGCTAGCCGCACGGTATGAGGCGCTGCTCGTCGAAGGCGCCGGCGGCGTCGCCGTTCCGTTATCCGACGATGCTCTAATCGTCGACCTGATTGCGACGCTGGGTCTTCCGGCTCTCATCGTGGCCCGCTCCGGTCTCGGCACGGTCAATCATACGCTGCTTACCGCTTCGATGCTGCGCGCGGCCGGCGTTCCGGTAGCTGGCGTCGTGCTGAATGACGGATATTCCCTGAACCCGGAGCGGGACGATCCCAGCGTCGTGATGAATGCTGGGTTAATCGAACGGTATGGCGGATTGCGCGTTCTTGGCCGGTTTCCGCACGTCGGAGATGATCCGGCTAGCGCCGAGCTTGCAGCGGCCGCCGCCCGTTCGATCGATTTGGCCCCCGTGAAGGAATGGATGGCGCGATAAGGGAACCAAGCCCGTCTCGTCACCCGATAAATAACAATCAGGAGGTTGCCGACATGGAGGAAATAACCGCTGCTTCGCGCTGGAATGTTCTGTCGCGGAAAGCGTTAAACGGTGAACGGCTTACGCCCGATGAGGGGCTTGCGGTTCTGGAGGCGGATGCCGACGAGCTGCTGCCGTTGATGCACGCCGCCTTCGCGGTCCGTAAGCATTTCTACGGGAAGAAGGTAAAGCTGAACATGATCATCAATGCCAAGAGCGGCCTATGCCCGGAGGATTGCGGCTACTGCTCCCAATCGATCGTATCGGCCGCGCCGATCAGGAAGTACGCGCTGCTGGATAAAGAATCGCTGCTTGCTGGCGCTCGCGAAGCGATTGCGCGCCAAGCGGGGACGTATTGCATCGTCGCGTCCGGCAGGGGCCCTACGGACAACGAGCTCGATCAAGTCATCGACGCGGTACGGGAAATCCGCGGTACGACGCCGCTTAAAATTTGCGCCTGCCTCGGCATTCTGAAGGACGGGCAAGCGGAGAGGCTTGCCGATGCCGGCGTTCACCGCTACAACCATAACCTCAACACGAGCCAAGCGAATTACCCGTCCATAACGAGTACGCATACATACGATCAGCGCGTCGATACCGTGAAGAAAGCGAAAGCCGCGGGAATGTCGCCTTGCTCCGGGGTCATCATCGGCATGGGGGAGAGCAATCGGGAAATCGTCGACATGGCCTATGCGCTGCGCGAGCTCGACGCGGATTCGATTCCGGTCAACTTTCTGGTCGCCATTCCGGGGACGCCGCTGGCGGGCGCAGTCCGGACGCCGGCGATAAAGGCGCTGAAAGTGCTCGCCTTATTCCGGTTCGTCTGCCCGGCCAAGGAAATTCGCGTATCGGGCGGGCGGGAAGCGTGTCTCAGGTCGCTTCAGCCATTATCGCTCTATGCGGCGAATTCGCTGTTCGTCGGCGATTATTTGACGACGTCCGGTCAAGAAGCGGCAAGCGACCACCGGATGATTGAAGACTTGGGCTTCGAGATCGAATTATGCGCGCTGTAAGGGGGAGACTGCATTGCAATGGATGGAACGCGAGCTTGCCGAATGGGCAGAGCTGGCGCAGGAACGATCGTTAAAAGGCGCGGAGCCGGTTCCGGGCAAGCCGGGCTGGTTGCTTAGAGGCGGCAAGCCGCTTCTCGATCTGTCCTCCAACGACTACCTCGGGCTGTCGCGGCACCCCGATATCGCCGAAGCGATGCGCCAAGCGTTATTAACAGGCGGCGCCGGCGCCGGAGCTTCCCGGCTGATGACCGGCAACCGGGAAATCTTCGCCGAGCTCGAAGGCGCTTTGGCCGATTGGCAGCAATGCGAGGCGTCGCTTGTCGTCGCGAACGGCTACATGGCCAACGTCGGCGTCGTTAGTTCCCTGGTAGGCCGCGGCGACGCCGTATTCAGCGACCGGCTGAATCATGCCAGCCTGACGGACGGCATCGCACTCAGCCGAGCGGCTCACTACCGTTACCGCCATAACGACGTCGCTCATTTGGCCTGGCTGTTGGAGAAGAACCGCCACGCGAGACGCAAGCTCATCGTAACGGACACGATCTTCTCCATGGACGGCGACCGGGCGCCTCTTGCCGCTCTAGCCGACCTGAAACGCCGGTACGGCGCCATGCTCATGGTCGACGAAGCGCACAGCGGCGGCTTGTATGGCGGCAGCGGCGAAGGATTGTGCCGCCAGCTTGGCATCCATGGCGAAGTCGACGCGCATGTGGGGACGTTCGGCAAAGCATTCGGAGTCTATGGCGCATACGTTAGCGGAAGTCGAACGCTGATCCGCTATCTCATGAACAAGATGAGGCCGTTCATGTACTCGACGGCGATGCCGCCGTCCGTCGCAGCCGGCGCGATGGCGGCTCTGACGCTGGTCCGGGGCGCCGAGGGCAGTCGGCGCCGCGGCCATGTCCATGCCGCAAGCCTAAGCTTCCGCGGCATGCTGTCGGCCGCCGGCTTTCAAGTCGGCGGCGGCGATTCGCCTATCGTGCCGATCGTTGTCGGCGACAACGAGACCGCGCTTCGCTTCGCCGCCGCGCTCGAGGACGAAGGCATCGCGGCCGTGGCGATCCGGCCGCCGACCGTGCCTGCGGGCCACGCTCGCATTCGTTTCTCGCTATCGGCGGCGCACGCGGACGATGAGCTGGCGGAGGCGGCGCGGAGCATTGACAACGCCGGTCGAACGGCAGGCATCGAGCGGCGATGAACGCAGGGAAAGGAACGATCTTATGGTTGACCGGCTGGAGCTTCGCAGCTTCGTTGTTCGACCCGTTGCGCGAGCAGCTTCCGGAATGGCGTCATGCCGCCGCGCCCTATCATGACGCCGATGCTCCGGAGCGGTTTCTGGAGCTGGCGGCGCAGGCGGCACGTTCTATCCGGGAAGCGGGGGAAGGCCGACTGCTCGTCGCCGGATGGTCGCTCGGCGGGCTGTCCGCTTTGCGGCTGGCCGCGGAAGAAGAGGTGGACGGGCTAGTGTTGCTGAGCGCAACTGCCAAGTTCGTCCGGGCCATAGAGGAAGGCAAGCTTGGCTGGCCCGAGCGCCACGTTCGCAGAATGGACGCCGAGCTGCACCGAAATCGCGAAGCCGCGGAGGAACGGTTTCGCGGAACGCTCCTCACGGACGAGGAGCGAGCCAGCGGCTATGACGCGCTCCTGCCTCCGTCCGGCGGCTGGACGGCCGGCGCGCTTGCCGCCGGGCTGGAGCTGCTGCGGCAAGAAGATTGCCGCGCGCTGCTTGGAGCCGTTGCATGCCCGGCGCTCGTCGTTCACGGCAGCTTGGATACGGTATGTCCCATCGGAGCGGCCGATGAACTCGTCCAGTCCCTTCCGCGCGCGGCGCCTCATATCATGGATAAAAGCGGGCATGTCCCGTTTCTCGGCAGGGAGAAGGAGTTCGGCGAAACGATACGGAGGTGGTGGAATGAGCGGCAGCTTGAACGCGATTAGCCGCCGATTCGAACGCAGCGCCGCCGGCGCTTATGACGCGAATGCCGGCGTTCAGAGAGAGATGGCGGGGAGACTTGCCGGGCTTTGCGCCGATAACCGGGATGACGGCGGCGGGAGGCCGGCCCGCATATTGGAAATCGGCTGCGGCACGGGGGCGTTTACGGAGAAGCTGACGGCCGCTTGGCCGAATGCGCAACTAACGGCCCTTGACGTCGCACCGGCCATGCTCGAAGCGGCTAACCGCCGATTAAGTTCGTCCGGCAGCGCAGGCAGCGAAGCGGTTGGACGGAACATCAGCTTCGTGCGCGCCGACGCGGAGACCTGGGTCAGCGATGCGGCTCCGGCAAGCTTCGACCTGATCGCTTCGAACGCATGCTTTCAATGGTTTTCGAGGCCAAGGCAGACGCTGCATGAGCTTCGGAGGCTGCTGCGTCCCGGCGGATCGCTCGCCTTCGCGACGTTCGGGCCGCTTACGTTCCGCGAGCTGCACCATTCCTTCGAGGCCGCCTATGCGAAGCGGGGGCTCGCCTCGCAGCGTCACGGTTTAACGTTCTGCGAACCGGGATTATGGGAAGCGATGCTTGCCGACGCCGGCTTCGGGCGTCCGCAGCTTGCCCGGCGTATACAGCTGGAAAAATACCCGACCGTACGAGACTTTCTGCATTCGGTCAAGGCCACGGGAGCGAGCGCCTCGCAAGCTTCCGCCTCGGCGGCTCACGGGCTGAAACGTCTGTTTGCCGATATGACCCGCTCCTATGAGTCGCAATACGGGAGCCCGTCGGGCATTTGCGCCACGTACGACATTATTCTCGTCCGCGCGGCGGTACCGCGCTAGAGGAAGCACTCGGAGATCCAGACCGATCTGCTGCTCGGCCTCCAAGAGCAGCGCTAGCCCGTATCCCGATCGCTTTATCCGCACGCCCCGGTCACGTTTCGTGATCGGGGCGCTTTCGCTTGCCGCCGATTCGGCCCGCAGGCCGTCTTATGCAATACGGCTGACCATCCGCCGATCTAATGGTACAATCAACATGATTGTACGATACTTAGAGGAAGGCAGGTTGAAACGAATGTCCGAGCAAGCCGTATCCGATTGGCCGGTCGTACATAACGTCGGCGACATCATCATGCAGGCCGGATTCGTTCTCGGCCCGCGGACGATCAACGATTACGAGCTGGTCTACTTTCCCGACGGTTCCGGCACGATCTACGAGGTCGAGGGGATGCCGTATTTGCTGGACGAGCCATGCTTCGTCTTCACGCGTCCAGGCGAGTGGCATGCGTACCGCTTCGCTCCGGAGAAGAACGTGCGGCATATGTTCGTTCATTTCGAATATGCATCCCTCCGGGAGGGGAGCGAGCGGTTCGAGCCTCTGCTAAGCGGCGGCAACCGCTTCTTGGCCGAACATTACGCCTTGGTCGCCGGCATGATGCAGAAGCTGCTGTGGATCGCCAATCGACAGCCTCCCCACTGGGCAAGAAGACTGGCTGCGCTGCTTTCCGCTTCGCTCGAAGAGCTGTCGATTGCACCGGAGCCGTCCGGCGGCGACGAAGCCCGTCCGCTGCCCGTCCAGGTTCAAAGAGCGGTCGAGTACATGGAGGAGCATCTGTCGGGCCCGCTCACGATCGAAGAAATCGCGGCGCGTTCCGGCTGGACGCACGAGCACTTCACCCGCGTGTTCTCCCAATCGCTCGGCATGACGCCGAAGCGCATGCTGCTCGAGCGAAGACTCCGGCGCGCGGAGCTCCTCATGATGAGGGGAGCCGGTTCGCTCAAGCAGATCGCCTATTCCGTCGGATTCGGGGACGAGCATCATTTCTCAAAAATGTATAAGCGGATTCGCGGCATAACCGCCTCCGAATATATTAAGCGCTGCAACGATCCGCTGTTCCGTCATACGGCCGCCGCCATGGACGCGAGAGCGCACTACCCGGTCAACCGGTATATCCCGGTCCAAACGTGATCAAAAAAAGACATCGGAAACCGTCTTGGAGCCATGGCAGGCGAGTCTCGCGCACGTTTACAATGAGGGTGCAGACATTTTCGAGATATCGGAGGGATTTAGAGCGATGGGGAAGTTTTATGTCCCGAAATCACGAGCAAGGGATAACCGTTATTTGGTTAGCGTGAAGGAGTACGCCCATTACCACAAGGAAGGCTATCTGATCGTCAAAGGACTGCTCTCCACCGATGACGTTGCCGAGCTGTACGAGCTGGCCGAGCAATCCAGACTCGATCGTCTTAAGCTCGATCAAGCGGCGGATGCCGCCAGCACCGACCCGCTCAAGGAAGAATTCGCGAAGGCGACGCGGATTCATATGTTATCCCGGCTCCATCCGGCGGCGGAGCGCGGCATGCTGCACCCGAGAATTCTAGATGTAACGGAAGCGTTGATCGGCCCGGATGTATACGCCCTGCAATCGATGCTGTTCCTGAACCCGCCCGGCAAGGGAGGCCAGGGCTGGCATCAGGATTCGTGCTATATCCGGACCCACCCGGATACGCTGATCGGCGCATGGATCGCCCTGGAGGAAGCGGACGAAGAGAACGGATGCTTATGGGTCGTTCCCGGCTCGAACCACGAGCCCGTCTATCCTCCCGATGGGATGGGAGGCGGCAACGTGCATGCCGTAGACGCCTTCGGAGATTTAAACGGCGTGCAGAACGTCAGTCATCTGGACGATGAGGTGAACACGCTTTCAAAAATTGTCGCCAACTATCCGCCGCCCATTCCGGTTCCGCTAAGCCCGGGCGACGTCCTGTTTTTCCATTCGCATTTGTTCCACCGCTCCTATCCGAACCGAACGGCCGACCGCTACCGTCGCTCGTACGTGTGCCATTACTGCAATGCCAGGTCGTGGGTTCCATGGGATCATGACGGCTTCGAAGGCGATTCGGGCAATTACCGGCAAATTCTGGCCCGAGGCAGCACGCATCTCCCATACGCGGTGCCCGCGTTCGGCACCGAGCTGTTTTTGTCGGAAGAGGGGGATGAGTCCGGCAGCGTAACGATGATGGGCATGGACGACGGCATGATGATGCCGATGGGGATGAAGAAGGACGATTGATCGGCGGCAAGACTAATAATCGAGAGGAGACGAACGCATGAACGAAGCCAATGTTGCGAAGCTGCCGGAGGACGCGAGGATACGCCGTCTCATGCCGCCTTCGGGCCTCGTCGAGCTGGTGCTGGACACCGACGCCTATAATGAAATCGACGACCAATTCGCCATCGTCTATTCGCTGCTCGCCAAAGACCGGATCCGCCTGAAAGCCGTCTACGCCGCTCCGTTTCATAACGAATTGTCGGACGGGCCGAAGGACGGCATGGAGAAGAGCTACGACGAGATGATCCGCATATTGGAGCGCATGAACGTTCCGCACGAAGGCTTCGCGTTCCGCGGCTCCGAAAGCTATCTTCTCGAGGCCGGCAAGCCGGTCGAGAGCGAGGCCGCCAGGGATCTTGCTGCCAGGGCGATGGCGATGCCGGACGGCGAACCGCTGTACGTCGCGGCAATAGGCGCGATCTCGAACGTCGCCTCGGCCATCCTGCTGGAACCCCGGATCATCGACAAAATCGTCGTCGTCTGGCTGGGCGGCCATGCGCTCTGGTGGAACGACGCGAAGGAATTCAATCTCGCGCAGGACGTTATTGCGGCAAGAACGGTGCTCGATAGCGGCGTGCCGCTTGTCCTGATCCCGGTCATGGGCGTCAGCTCGCACCTGGCGACGACGCTGCCGGAGATTAACGCGTTCGTGAAGGGAAGAGGAGCGATCGGCGATTTTTTGGCCGAGCGGTATGAGAGCTGCAGCAAGGACCATTTCGGCTATTCGCGCGTCATCTGGGATATATCGACGATCGCTTATTTGCTTCAACCGGAAGCGATGCGCACCGAGCTCGTGCCGAGCCCCGTTCTGACCGACCTGGTCACCTGGAGCAGGGACGCGAGCCGGCACCTTATCCGAAGCGTCACCTATATTAATCGGGATGCCGTTTTCCGCGATTTCTTCCGCAGGCTGGACGAATATAGCAACGGAATGGAAGCGTGATCGATTCCGCCGTTGTTGTCAGCTGATCACGCCGGTGCTTCTAATATGAACTTGAACGCTGGTTTTCAACTTCACATCCTTGTACTCGTTCTTCCAGTCGATGCTCTTCCATAGCTCGGGATGGCTGACTCGCAGCTTCCTGCCGATCCCTAGCGCATCGCAATTCGCATTCAGCAATTTATTCGCGGTATTGGACGCCCGAATGTTCAGTGCTTCGGCTAACTCCTTTTTCAGCCGCCCCCGATCGACTTTTCCTCCTTCATCCGTGGGGTAGCTGCTAATGTCGCCGTATAGGTCAACCTTTACGGCGCATTCGATTTGCTGCGTGTTTTTATCGACGGACACGTCCATCGTCCGCTTTTCTTTCCGGACCTGAAAAGTAATCATTTTTGCTGCAGCTTCATCGGTGTCACGCTCATTGGAGCTTTGGTTCATAGGGATATCCAGGAGAACACGCTTGTTTAGCTTGTTCATCAGAAGCAATAACATCATGCTTTCATCCCTGGACAAAGTCACGCCGCTGTACCGGCTTCCGTCGAATAATCCGATGTTGTCCACGACCAAAGCCTTATTCTTCGTCTTATGGATCACAGGCAGCACCGTATCAACGCCCGGGGCAGTCATTTGACTCCACAAGGTAAACAAGGTTTGCTCCGGAATAATCGTTTTGGCTACCGCTCCTTCGACCATTTGTTTAATGCTGTAAGCGGCGGGGCTATTTTCCGCGCTTTTAATAGCCAACACTTCCGAAGCCAATCCCTTGCTTATTAGAATATTCGATGTCAGATACCCTTTAGGATCCCGGTAAAAAAACTCCAAAGTAGACATGACGCCGCGCTTAGCCAGCTCTTCCCCAATAATAAATACATGTGTTTTGGTTGCTTCGATGGTGCCCGGAAGCATGCTGTCCATAATCGAACCGATATGTAATACGGAATCCCCGGTCGCTTGAATCAATTGATCCTTTACCTCGAATTGTCCGCTGCCTTTGCTATCCAGAATGAGCGTTCTAACCGCCGCCGCCACTTGACCGTCTTCCGAGGCATCAAGGCTGATTCCATTTATTATCTTTTTTTTGGTTAAATAATGAATGTCCCAACACCCCGTAAGGGCCGCGGCCAGCAATCCGATACAAATCGCAAAAGTCATTTTTTTTCTCATGCGGACCCGACCTTCTTCTTGTTTTTTAGCAGGAAGGATGCCAGCCACAGCAGAAACGGCAATGCCGCAATCATTGCAAGGTAACCGTATTCCACCCATTTGCGGAAGAGGTCTATGCTTTCCATGGAGGATAAATATAATCCCAATAGATAGACCAGCACGCCGCTGAACCATATAAGCTTTCGATAAGAGCTTTGATTTGCGGTCAGGCTTTTCCCGGCCAGGCATAAATACGAAACGATGGTGGCGGTCATCGGAATAATCCAAATGGCTAAAAAGATGAGATCCAAGCGGTCAAACAATTGATAGGTTAACCCTTTGAACATATACAAAACCGGTTCATTCACCCGTTCCAATACTTTGGGGCTGAATCCGATCAGACAGAGGAATACAAAATAAGCATAAAACAAGGTGACAAAGCCATTCGCGAAGGAGAAGACGCGAATCAAGCTTTTGCCATTGTTTTGGACCTGGGCGGCGAAATAAAGAATGACTTCAAAACCAAACATCGCAAAAACCGTTTTTTCGCTTCCCTGGACCATATGCGCGAATCCCGATTCGCCTACCGGCAAAATATTAGCAACCTGCAATTCATTCGTAAAATTTAAAGTACTGATCAGGATCAGCAATCCGAAGAGAACGGAGGTCAGAACAAAAAATCTTGCGATGACGCGCAAATTTTCAAGAGCCAGATAGATCCCCGTCCCGATAATGAGCAGAAGCAGAACCCAACCGGGAGTCATCGGGAGCATCCAAATATGGACCAGCCGGACATAAAGCGTAATCGCGTAACCTGCAATGAGAACAAATAAAACATAATAAATAAAGTTGACGGCTTTACCTATATAAACGCCAAACAATCGTATCGTAATATCGCTTAATGTCTGGTTCGGAAATTTTCTGAGCAGCTGCGAATATACGATCAGCAACAGCTGAATGGCTGCCCCGGCCATAAGAACCGAGATCCAGGCATCTCCTTTGGCCGAGCTTTGGATTTTCGAAGGCAAGGATAAGAGGCCTATGCCGATCTGCGTTTTGACGATCAAAAAGAACAGCTGAGGTCTGGTTACCGAATGATTCAAGACCGTTTCCACCTCCCGGAAAATAACGGTTTTAAAGGATTGGATTTCCCACTCTGCGGTTCTTTATCGTCCATCCATCTTGGCAGCCGCAAATACATATCTTTCGCGTTCTCCTTCCCTTTAAAAGGACCAAACGGCGTGAAATAGGGAACTCCGAGCGTCTCGATCTTGCATAAATGAATGAAGATGGCCATCAGCATAATGGATATGCCGAAAAAGCCGAACAAAGCCGCGGCAAGCATCATCGGAAAACCCAATATTCTTAAGCTTGTCCCGAACTCGTTCAATGGGGTCGCGAACGAGGCAATCGCCGTCAAACCGATAACGACAATCATCGTATGCGAAACCAGCTGAGCCTCAACAACGGCCGTGCCTATAACCAAACCCCCGACGATACCGATCGTTTGGGCGATGGGCGAGGGGAGCCGGATCGCCGCCTCTTTCAGCAATTCAAGAATGGTTTGCATGAGGAGCGCCTCCAAGATCGGCGGCAACGGCACGTAGGTTAAAGAAACCTTGACGGAATAAAGAATCCCGATCGGCAGCACCTCGGAGTGGTACGACACGATGGCGATATAGAACGCAGGCAAACAGGTGGCCAATATAAAGCTGACTAACCGTATAATCCGATAAAACGAACCGATGATCCATCGGCTGTTATAATCGTCGGGCGATTGGTAAAACGAGAAAAAGGTAATGGGCAGAACCAATACATTCGGGCTGCCGTCAACGGCAATCGCGATTTTTCCCTCCATGAGGTAAGATACAACGCGATCCGGCCGTTCAGACTGAATCGTTTGCGGGAACGGGGAAAAGGGGTGTTCCTCAAGCCATTCATCGATGTTGCCGGCGGAATACAAATAGTCGAGCTGAATGGACGATATCCGTTTCAAGCATTCCTCGACGATCTTCGGGTCGGCCAGGTCGTCCATATAAATGATGGCAACTTTCGTATTCGTGACGCTGCCGAGCGTATAGTAGCCGAGCTTGAATTTCGGACTTTTGATCCGCTTGCGGAGCAAATAAATATTCGTGCTCAAGCATTCGTTAAAGCCTTCATGCGAGCCTTTAATAATTTGCTCGCTCCTGGGTTCCTCGACGGAACGGCCTTCCTTCTTCCCGGCGGACATCATGACCGCTTCCGAATCGTTCTCCGTAACCGCGACGCAATACCCTTCGAGCAGCGCACGGCCGATCCGGACGACGTCGGATGATTTGGCGATCGAAGCGGACGAAACGACCTGACCGGGAGCTAATTCGATCGATTCCTGCAATGGCTGAATGATGGCGGCCTGCATGAAGTCCTTGTCGACGAGCCCCTCCAAATAGAGCAGGGCATAGCTTTGATCGTTCGTTTCGATCCGTCGGATCATCAAATCTTCCGTATGCGACATATAAGCGTTAACTTGATCGATTTTCCTCTCGATCGATCCGGCCTCCAGCGCAATCGGGAACGATCCTGCTTGCGGGGCGAGCGGCGTTCGACGAAAAGTAGACTTCATGGGATCATCTCCCTGCGCTGATAATCATTGCCGATGATTTAAATATCCCCATAATCGTTTTCGACAATACCTTGCAGGTTTACGGTAAGTTATTCGATGGGAAGAAGGAGGCTAACAAAAAAAGGAGTTGTCTCAGCAGTCGACAGCGACTTTGAGACAGCTCCTATGTTTGATTTAAGCTTTCGGGGACAACGTAATCCGAATGTCGTCGAGGTAGAAGGTCGTGCGTCCTTCGTAACCGGAATCGCTGCCGATGATGACGTAAAGCTCTCCTTCGGCGTTCGTCTGGAGCGTTGCCGCATGGCTCATCCGCTTCTTCTGAAAGCCTTCGACTGCGTTATCGGGCTTGACCATATTGCCCACGATCTTCAAATCCGCGCCTTCCGTCGATTGGTTGCCTTTGTCGAGATTCAAAGCGAAGAAGGCTTCTTCGCCTTGGGTCTGCTCCACGACCTCCGGCGCCTTCGCGGCGAAACCGGCTTTGATGCTGACGGCTTCTCCCGGCGCGCCTCCGACGCCAACCATGCCGCCTTCCTCGTCGGTGTACAGGCTGAACGACAGCGACGCGTTATAGGCCGTATTCGGCTGCAGGCCGTCGATCTTGCGCGCGGCGAACATGAACAAGTCGTCGCTTCTGTTCATTCCGCTTAATTTCAGTCCGTAATTCGAAGCGTTATCCTTGAGAGGAATAAGTTCCCTGGCGTAAGCAAGCTCGTAGATCGAAGGCTCGAAGTTCACCGGAAGATCGGCAAAATCGCCCTGCCAGCCCTCGTCGTCCCGATCGAGAGAATAACTCTCGGTGACGACGCCGTCTTCTTCGGCGTTCGCTTGGATCGTTACCTTCTTTTCCTTCGCGTTCCAGGACGTATTCGCGTCCAGCAGTTCCGATACGGCTTTGGCCGGAACGAATGCTTGTCCCCGGATCGCCGTAACTTTGGCCGGAAGCTTGACGTTTTTGACATAGGTGCCCGCAACGGCGTCTTTGCCGATTTGCAGATGAACCGTTAATTCGCCTCTTGCAAGCCGTATCGACTTATCGGCCGGCTCCCAGTTCAGGGAAGCGTCCAGACCGTCCGCGAGTGCCCGAACGGGCACCATGGCCGTGCCTTGCTCGATATAAGGCGCGATCGGCAGTTTGACCGGCCCGTTATGATCAATGGCAGTCAGGTTTCCAATCTGGAATTGCACGGAAGGAAGCGCGTTCTCGTCTGCGCCGAATGCCGTGGCCGACGGAAGGACCGCCGTCAACGCCGCCGCTGCCAATAAGGGTACGATGCCTTTGCGAATCTTCCTCTTCGTCTTCGTTATGTTGTTCATGAGCTGTACCTGCCTTTCTATTATTGAAGCCGTTACAGTGCTATAAACGCCGCGATGATTAAAAAGGTTGCAAGAGCTGGGGCAGGGAGTACTTGACAAAAAAAAGCAGCCAGCTTATGATTAGAATGAACATTCGATCTAGATAGTGGGAAGGAGAGACGGAGCATGTTTGCGCGCTACAACAAAGTTCAGCAAGCCGTGCTGGAGACGACGCTGAGGCTGATTATCGACAAGGAACTGCAAGCCACGTCCATGTCGTTGATCGCCAAGGAATCTAAAGTATCGACGGGGAATATTTATCATTATTTCTCGAGCAAGGAAGACATCATCAACGAGCTGTATAAAGCGATCGTGCAATTCAACGGCGAATACGTAACGAAAAATTGGAGCGATGCCGATCCGGTCCGGGTCCGGTTCGAACGGGCATGGGAGAACGTCATCCGGCTTGGCATGGAATACCCGCAAGGCTTTCAATTCATCGAGCAGTACTCTTTCTCGCCCTACATTTACGAAGCGTCCAAGCTGGAGGCGTACAAGGGGGGATGGTGCGGTCCGCTGGAAGCCGTTTATCGGGAGGCGATCGCCGCCGGCCTATTCAAACCCGGTCTCGAGCCCAGGCTGATGGTCCAAATGCATTACGGCTCGTTCGTCTATCTTCTCAAAGCGCATTTGCAGCAGTATTTGGAGCTGAACGAAGAGACGATCCGGAGCGCAATCTCGTCGTCCTGGAACGCGTTCGGTACGGACAAAGCCGTCATGACGTAACAGTCGGAGGAACGACTCCTCCTTTCCTTACATTAGATCGAACGTTCGATTTATATTTGTTTATGTAAACATTCCTAAGGAGGAATATCCAATGACGAAAACGATTTTTATTACGGGGACCAGCTCCGGGCTGGGCAAACTAACGGCCATCCATTTTGCGAAGAGGGGATGGAAGGTGGCGGCGACGATGCGCTCGCCCGAGAAGGAGACCGAATTGACCGCCTATGACAACATAAAGATATTCAAGCTGGACGTTACGGATGTCAAGCAAGCGCAGCAAGCGGCCGCCGACGCCATCGAAGCGTTCGGGAGGATCGACGTCGTCGTCAACAATGCCGGAATGGGCTCGTACGGCCCATTGGAACTGGCCGAGGAAGCGACGATCGATTGGCAATTCGCGGTCAACGTCAGAGGGCCGATCAACGTCATCCGGGCTTTCCTTCCGCATTTCCGAGAGAGCGGGGGAGGGAAATTCATAAATATCAGTTCGTATATGGGCGTAACGACGGCTGTCCCGACCGGTTCCTTGTACAACATGTCGAAGTTCGCGTTGGAAGGCTTGACCGAAGGTCTATATTACGAACTAAAGCCATTTAACATCGATCTGCATCTGATTGAGCAGGGAGGTACATCGGGCAACAACTTCATGAACAACGTCATTTGGAATGCCGATGATGCCGTGACCGCTTACGACGGCATAACGAATAAAGTCAAAGCGCTCATGCAAGCCGCCGTCAACGGTCCTATGGACGATCCGCAAACGGTCGTGGACGCGATCGCCGCGGTCGCGCTAGGCGAGAACGTCGCGTTCCGCACGCTGGTCGGCGACGAGGGCAAAGGCTTGATGGCGATGAGGAACGCCATGCCGATCGAAGCCTACTTGGAGAATATATACGCCAAGTTTCAGTGAGATGCGTTCAAAGAATGTAAAAAAAGAGGAGGTTAACCGGCATTTCCGTTAGCCTCCTCTTTTATTTTGCCATTATCCGACTCTTGCCGCTTCGAAACGGGTGCCAACGCCCGATTGGATGTTACCGGCTACCGTACCGCCAATCGTGAAGAAGACCTGCACCTGGTCGCCGGCTTCCAGCCGGACGATTCCTCCGGCGTCGATGCTGTCATCGCCGAACGTAAACGTCTCGGAATCGGTCAGTACCGGCGAGTTATTCACCCGCACAGCCATGGCGACCTGCACTAACGTGCTCGTGTTGAGCACGAAACTCACGCTGGCGAATATCGAGTAAATGCCGCTTCTTCGCGGAATGAACGTCGATGTGGCCGGGTTGTATTCTCCGTTCACATCGAATTCTTCCATTCCGTACAACACTTGAGGGAAGGGATTGCCACCGGCGCCCGGTACGGGCTGGTTCGCGCTCGCGATGGCTCTGAACGCCGATCTGCAGCCGCATGCATTCGTTTTTTTGGCGCCGCTTCTTTTGACGATGGTCCGCTTGAAGACGATGTTGTTCACGATTTTGTTCACCGGCCATTTCGGACACTTCGCCACGGGCTTCTTGCCGCGTTTTTTTGCAGGACCTGTCCGTGTTTTGGAAGGACATGCCCGTTTTTTGGGAGAGCTCTTCGCAATCTTTGGATATCCCATTCCTCCACCACCTTCTATTAATCTAGCAGTCGCTACATGATAGTGTATGCATCCGATAGGTTTATCGTTTGGATTGGAGCCCGCAATCGATATTTTGAACATCGGACCTGCACCGCGGCTCCCCGAATCGATAGGATATAGAAACGACCATGAGGAGTCTGAAGCGAATGGCCAGCTCGAAATGGAATTTGCATAAATTTTATTACCGGGATGCTTATATTCGAAATTTTTTGCCGGACACGGCTTTGCTGAACCAGGAGTCCCTTAAGCAGTTTTTGGATAAATACGATTCGGTCTACATCAAGCCGGATAGACGCCACGGCGGCAACGGCGTCATTCGCGCCCGAAAGTCGGAGAACGGCTATTCGTTCACGGCGATTGCAGGCAGGAAGGCCGAGAACGAGTCGGATATCCCAACCGTCCAGGAGCTTTACCGAAAAATCGCAAAACGCGCGATCGACGACAACTACATTATTCAGCAGGCCATTCCGTTAGCCGTCATTAACGGACGTCCTTACGACATCCGTTCGATGATGATGCGCAAACCGGGAGGCTTATGGCGATTTTACGGCTATTTCGCCAAAGTCGCGGGTACGGTCTCGATCATCACCAACGTGTGCCGGTCCGGCGGCTACGTAATCACGATCGAAGAAGCGCTGCGCAAATCGCTGGGCTTGACGCAGGAGCAAATCAAACAAAAAAAGGAGAGCATGCTCGATTTAAGCTTGAAAATATGCAACCGGTTTAAGAAATACAAGGCCTCGACCACGCAAATCGGCATTGATTTCGCCTTGGACGATAAAGGGGAAATATGGATTATCGAGGTTAACTTCGACCTGCCCGATCATTCGGGCAACGCCTTCGCCGAGCTTCCCGATAAAACCAATTACCTGCGAATCAGAAGAATGAAGCGATGGCTGCGGTCGATTCGGCGAAAACGGATCATTGCCCGCAGAAGAAAGAAAAAGTAGGTTGCACCCGTCACGTCAATCGAATGAACCGCTGACCATGGACAGCGGTTCTTTCGATTGCCGTGACGCGAAGGCGTCAGGAAAGGCTATAATAGATTGGCGAAATATGGCGCGGGTTCCACGGGAAGGCTCGGATGGCTGCGAGAAAGCGGCTTTTGATTGGATTTCATCCAGTCAAAACCGCCGAATTTGATGGCAACCCGTATTAGAATGGATTCCATCCAATCAAATGAACTCGATAGGGAGCATATAGGCCGAATCAGACTATTTGCCTGTATAAAATCCAATCAAACCTCTCCTCAAGCATCGATCGGGTCTGTTTGGTTGGATAATATCCAATCAAACTAACTTGGAAAAGGACATTCGGACCTTGAAGTCAAAATTAGCCTGCGCTCGAGCATAAATAGTCGCTGGCTGCCGTAGAATCGGGCTTGCACGACTTCGGCGGCATTCCGCTTACTCCATCTCCAGCACGACCATCTGGTGATTTTCCAGATACGGAACCGTGTAGGCGATCCCGCCGTCTTCCGCGGCGCGATACGGCAGCTCCGTCATCGACGGGGCAAGATAGACCCGCTTGACGGGCGCGGCCGAAGGAAGGCGCAGGCTGACGGAGACGTCCCGCAGCGGCACGATATCTTCGATGACCTCGACGCGTCCCTTCAGCACGGGGGTGGCGTACAGCAGGTGGTTGACGTAGCGGTTCTCCTTCGGCTGGTACTGCACTGTGGCAATGCCGCGGGCCGGCAAATCGGTTCGCAGGACGGGCTTCGGCAGCAGTCGGCCCAAGGCGTGCAGAACCATTTCCTTCAGGATAAGGTGGCCATTGTCCGCGTAGTCGCCGAACACATTCCAGGCGATATAGATGCCGTTGCCGCTTTCAATCATCCCCGGACCGGCGTCCGCTTTGCTGCTCGGCGTATGCTGATGGGAGCAGAAGGCGAACAGATCGCGGTTGAAATACGGATTTTCTTTGCTGCCAAGCGAACGTCCTCCGTTTAATTCCACGAGCTGGCCCTCTCCGTACATGACGAAGGAGGCGGGCGGCAGGGCGTCAAGGTCGAAATCCGGCCGGAAATAGGCCGGCCGGTAAGGGTTGACCCCTTTCCAGTCCAGTCCGAGGTCAAGCGCGAAGGCGTCGCCTGCGACGTTCAGCCCGGAACGGCCGGTCGCGAGCACCTTGCCGCCTCCCTTGACATAAGCCGCAATGGCGCTTGCGAGTTCCGGCCATACCGGCACATCGTCAGGCAGGATCAACACCTTGTAGCGGCCGAAATCGGCTTTGGCATCGACGACGTCGAACAGATAGTGGCCTTCGGTCAGCATGCGCACCGCGCCCGGATCGGCCAGATTGGGCTTTTCCTCCGTCGCGTGACCATCCGGGCAGGCTTCCCTTACCGCCTCGAGCGACAAGACGGCGATATCCGCCACGGACTGCGTCTCGTCGCACCATGGCTCCTTCGTCTCCACCTCGGCGTATGCGGCGCCGATCAAGGCGTAGGTCGCTTCGTCCATAAAGCCCGACGGATGAAGCTGGTCGCCGATCGAGCATTTCGCGCCGTGGGCGAGGCTAAGCGCCGCCTCGAACCGCAGCGCGTTCGGATGCTTGTACCCGCCGAACTCGCCCCAGGACGTATGGAACTTGCCGGTCATGCCGAGAAATTCCATGCCGAGCGTCTGGGCGTAGCGGGCCGACAGCGGAAAATGATCGTAGCCCCATCCGCCGGTCGGCAGCGACTCCAGCTCGAGATGGCTGTTGACATGAGCGAGGTCGCGCCGGCCCCGCCGTTGATGGCCGCTGTTGTGAAAGACCGGAAGGCCGGGCTTGACGGCGTCGACCGTCTCGCGCACGCGGCGCGCGTAGTTCAGGTACGTCCGCTCGCCCAAGTCGGCGACGGCCGCCTCGTCGCGCGGGTCTTGACCGGCCTCCCGGAGGGCGGCCACGCAATACTGGCAACGGCAATTGCGGATGCCCACGATATCGAGGAAGATGCCGTCCGCGTCGTAGCGGGAGACGACTTCATGAATTTGCGCCAGCAGCAGGTCCAGGTACGGCGTATTGAAGCAAAATTCGTGATAGCCCGGGGACATGAAATCTTTCACCCAGCGCGTTCGGTCCTCCGCGTCGCGGATCAGCCATTCGGGATGGCGCCGCGCCAGCTTCTCGTCGAGGCCGGCCGACAAATAGACCGGCGTCTTGACGCCGATTTCATGGGCGGCGGCAATCATCTCGCCGAGCAGGTCGAACGATAGATGCGGATGTATCTCGTTCGCTTCGCTCGGATGGTAAGCCCAGCCGTGATGGCATTTGGAGAAGACGGTGATCGAATCGACATGCCCGGCCCGCAGCATGGACTGAAACTGGGATTTGGAAAACTCGCTTCCGATGCCCGGAATCGCTTCGGATGTATGGAAGTCGAGGTGAACTTGACGAAATCGCATAAATAAAAGACCTCCTTGAGCGTTGGATTGATAGCGGATGCCCCGTAAATGTACCTCTTTTTCGCCGGAGCGACCAGTGATAATATAGACTTTGAATAGCACAAAACTGACTTGCGACAGGAGCGATGCGACATGCTTTGCCTGGAATTCGCCATTCCGCCGCTGCCCCAATTCGTTACGGCGGGACATGCCGTATGGCCGCCCGGAGACCAACATTTCGCCCGAGCCTTCGGCGTATACGATCTGCTGCTTGTGACGAGGGGGACGCTCTACATGACGGAACAAAATACGGAATATGCGATCGGTCCGGGAAAGCTGCTGGTGCTGGAGGCGGGTCTGACGCATTTCGGGCATCGGCCCTGCGAAGAAGATACGGAAATTTATTGGGTCCATTTCATCCATGGTCGCCCGCCGGAACCTATTCGGAGAGAGGATATCCCATGGTCGTCGCTGCTGTCCCAAGGGACGGTCGCGGACGAGGAGCCGTCTTCGCAGCAGCGCTTGTACATGCCGAAATTCGCCTCCGTCGACGTGGAGGCGCTGGAGCCGATTTTGCGGTCGATGAACGAGATCCATAATCGCCTTAACGGCGAGAACGCGCTCAGGCTCCATCTCATGCTGGCCGAGCTTCTTGCGGCGCTTCAGGCGGAATGCGCGCGCATGTCCGAGCCGGAGCCTTCAGTCCGCCTGGCCCGAGCGGCCGCGGCGTACTTGAACGGCCATTGGAGGGAACCGTTCGATCTGGCCGCGCTGGAGGAGGAGCTGCATTTCCAGGCCGGTTACATTGCCAGATGCATGAAGAAGCATATCGGCAAAACGCCGCTTCAATACGTGCTGCATCTGCGCCTGGAGGAGGCCAAAAAATTGCTCGACGGCACGGTGCTAGGCATTCCCGACATCGCAGAGCTGGTCGGCATCCGCGATCCCAATTACATGACGAGGCTGTTTACCGCCAAGCTGGGCGTTACGCCGGGAGCGTACCGGCGGCGACGGCGGCTGAGAGAAGAAGGGGAGGGGGGCGCGGTCCGGGATGGGGATGAAAGGTAACGCCCGGCCGCGTTCAGGGCTCTCGCATAAGTCCGTCACATGGAAGAAGCGCTGCGGCAGATTCAATGAAAAGCTGGCCGGCGAGCCGGTCGGGCATGTCGCTATTGACGACTCAGACGAGGTTATCGAAACGTTTCTCCATCGAATATGACGATAATTTAATAAATGACATGAAGAAAGACGGCTTGAAAGCGCTTATATAATGATGTATGCTTAATGAATCGAAACGTTTCGTTCAAGGCAAAATCGCTTTGATCAACATCGAGGAGAGCTGCGGAACAATGCGAAGCGTTTTGGAAGAAACCGACGTCACTATCCCAAACGAAAGAGATTGAAGGAGAGGATTTCGAAGTGAACAAGCCATCCGTCTATCGAGTCGCTTTTATCGGCTGCGGCAAGCGCGCGCATGAGCACGCGATCGGCGTGCAAGCGGACAGCAGGTGCCAGGTTGTCGCATTGTCCGACATCTCGGGGCAATCTGCCGAAACGCTGAACGCCGAGTTTGGATTTCAAGCCGCTATCTACGCGGACCATAAGGAGATGCTCGCGCGGGAGAAGCCCGACGTCGTGCTTATTTGTCTATGGACGCCGCTGCATTTGCCGGTATTTCGCGATTGCGCGGAAGCCGGCGTCAAAGCCGTGCTGTGCGAGAAGCCGATGTCCGCGACCTGGGGCGAATGCCGGGAGATGGGCCGCATCGCCGATGAGTCGGGCTGCCAGCTGACGTTCTCCTTGCAGCGCCGGTTTGCCAAAGGGAACCAGACGGCGCGGCGCCTGATCAAGGAGGGGAAAATCGGGCAGCTGCTTCGGATGGACCTGTATTCGCCGCCGAACCTGCTGGACTGCGGCATCCACACGCTCGACCAGGCGATGAGCTTCATGGATGAAACGCCGGCGAAGTCGGTGCTGGGCGCGGTCGATACGACCGAAACGTACAACTGGTTCAACGTGCCTTCGGAATGCGGGGCGTCCGGAGGGATCGTCTTCGACAACGGCGTCCATGCGAGCCTCTATTCCGGCTCCATCGATACATGGGAGCCGTCCGAGGATATGACGAAAGTTTGGGCCGGCGTCCGGGCGACCGGAACCGAAGGCTTTATCGAGGTCATGTGGGACGGCCAAATCGTAAGAGGCGTCAATTACGCGGATCCGTCGTGGAAGCCCGAGATGGAGCTATCCTCGATGTCCGATCAAATGAAGGGCTACGTCCGCCATGCGATCGACTGCCTGGAGACGGGCGAAGAGCCGGAAGTATCGAATCGGAAGGCGCTTCGCGCCTCGGAAATCATTTTTGCTTTCTACGAGTCGGTACGCCAAAACGCCCGCGTGGAGCTGCCGCTTACCGGCGTTACGGATAGCCCGTTTATTACGATGCTTGAGAGAGGCCAATTTGCGAAAGAAGGAGCGCGAGGCTGACGATGACAAGACCAAAGCTCGGATTGATCGGAATCGTTCACGAAGAAGCAAAGCAGGATTTCTGGGGTACGATGCGGCGCGTCGCCGAAATCGGCTACAAGGGGATCGAAGGCGGCTCGGAGCTGCTCAAGGGCGATGCGGCGTCGAATGTCGCGCGGTTTCGCGAGCTGGGGCTTGAAGTGGCGACCCATAGCGTGAACAAGGAACAGCTGCGCGACGAGAAGGAGCTGGATCAAGTGATCCGCGAAGCCCTCTCGCTGCAAACGAAGGACGTCACCTTCTGGTGGGACGTGATCGATACGCGGGAGCAGCTGCTTCGCGACGCCGAGTTGTACAACGCGGCGGGCGCCCGCATGGCGGCCGAGGGCTTAAGGTTCTGCTACCACAACCATGCCCATGAATTCCAAAGAACGTTTAACGGCGTATACTCGCTGGATATTTTAGCCGAACATACGGACCCGCGAAACCTTTACTTTCGGCTGGACGTCGCCTGGATAACGCTTGGCGGCGCCGATCCGGCGCACATCCTGCGCAAAATGGCCGGCCGCGTTCCGGCCATCCATTTGAAGGACGTCTACGGCACCGACGAGGTTGGGAAGTGGACGGCGGTCGGCACGGGCGTCGTAAACATCAAGGAGTCCATCGAAGCGGCGACGGAAATCGGGGTCGAGTGGATGACCGTCGAGCAGGATCAGCTCCGCAACCTGACCGGCATCGAGACGGCGACCGTCAGTTATTTGAACTTGAAAGAGAAGGGCTTGCTTTAGCGCGTAAGCGGACGGCGGCCGTTCACCGGGAACATCCGGATGAACGGCCGCTTCTTTGTTTGCTTCATCTTGACGCCGCTCCGCTCCGCTCGTCCGGCCGCGCCAGTCAGAAACAAACCGCAATATGCGGCAGGACGGCTATCGTTTCATTCGTTCCCTTTTTGGCAATAACTTGTTCTAACTACGGGGTTCGGAAAGGACGGGGGCAAATGATCGTTGTTTATTTCGTCGTTATGGCCTGGATCAGTATCCATATTCTTTTGAGCGTACCGCGCAGGCTTCCGCTTGCGGTTAATCTATTGTTGTTCCTGGCGATCGAGGTCGTATTGACCAATAAACTAAGTTACGTTGCGTTTACGCTAGGGCTTTTTCAAATCAATACCGATGCCCCCCATTTCATTGCTTTAATTTTGCACAACGACTTTACGATCACTTTTATTTTGCTCGCTTTAGTCAATGGATTTTGGACAACGGATCGCTTCCGGGCACGGGTGGTCTTCGTGATTTACGGAATTGGCGCACAGCTCTTGACGGCGTACGCTCTTAGGATATCGGATGTGCTTACGGACATTCGCTGGAGCATTCTGATGGAAGTCATAACTGTAATTGGCCTGTCGGTTTACACCCTCCTCTTGGGATGGGTGTTTCAAGCTATGGCCTCTAAGGAAGGTTGGGTTCGATGACAGATATAGTCTCTTATGACAAGGGGTTCAATGCGAACGAATGGTTCGTCATCGCCTCATTTGTAATTTCGACCGTATTCATCTGGGTTTTCCCGCGAATCTTATCGCCCCTGGAAACGAGTTATGCTTTGCTTGCCGGCATGGTATTCGGGCTTATTGCGGACCATACGGTCGCCGTTCCGCCGCTCGATCTTTATGACGTCGGCGACGATTCGAACTTTACCTTGTTCGATCTATTCTCTTATGTGATGTACATGCCGTTCGGTTACTGGTTTATATATTGGCATGAAAGGATGCGAATCGGCGGGATCGGTACCATGTCGTACATCCTGCTTTGGACGATATTCGGCTACGGAATCGAATGGCTGGGGACATTGGCGGGGGTGTTTCACTATAAAAACGGTTATCGGATCGAACACTCAATTCCCGTCTATCTGTTCGTGCAAAGCTTGCATTTGGCGTTGTACAAGCTCGCATTTTCTCGAGATCGCATGGAGCATTCAAAATGAAAGGAGGGACGCCCCGCATGGAGAGTTTGATTCGTCGAAGATTATCGCTTTTGCTTTCAGCAAGTTTTCAGCCTATTTTTATTCTCCTATAAGATGGAACTCATCTGCGTTTCAGGCAAGCGTTCTATCGTTAGCTTGTACGATAAAACGTGACGGGAGGAGGTGGCAGCTTGAAAACGAATCGTATCGCAAGGTGGGCGATGCTTGGGATCGCCGGCATCGCGGCGGTACTGCTGCTCGCAAAGGCCGCAGCGCTATTCGGCCATACCAACAACTACGTGTTCATTCCGCACGGCCCGGGTAGAGGCGGACATGGCGCATACCTGGCGTTCCGGAAGATTGAACATCATCCGACTCTGGCGGATTGGTTCGCGCCTGCATGGATGTTCCTGAAGCTGGCGGTGCTCGCGGCGGCCATGTGGCTGTGGTCGAAGTCGTCCGGCATCCTTCGCGGCGCGGGCGCGGCAGCCGCTGGAATTGCGCTTGCGAGCCTGTTATCGCCGATATGGGGAGCGCTGCTCGCGATCGCCATGCTCGTTTGGAAGCCGAAAAACAAAAGCATCGACGCGCTTGCGTCCTACGGCGGAGCGCCGCTTATCGGCGGCGGATCCTACGCCGGAGCGGATGCCGCGCCATTGACGAGGCGGTCTTCCGATACCGGAACCTACCTCGATGAGTGGGAGCGCAAGACAAGGGAATCATTCAAATAATCAGGAGGAGATTCATATGGGAGTATTCAAACGGGTAAAAGAAATCGTGGCCGCCGACCTGCATCGGATGCTGGATAAGTGCGAGGATCCGGTGAGCATGGCCCAGCTCTATTTGCGCCAGATCGAGGAGCGGATCGAGAAGACGAACGAAGCGCTTGCCGGCCAGCTCGCCGCGGAGCAGGAAACGGCATCGCTTCTTGATCACATGGCGCAAATCGTCGCGAAACGCTTGCGCCAGGCGGAATTGGCGGTGGATCGGGAAGAGGAGCGAATCGCGGAAATCGCGATCGCGGACAAGCTTCAGCATGAGAAGCTGATGGAAGGCTACGCGCGAAATCTCGACTCGATCCAGGTGAATATCGGCGCGTTGAAGCAGGAGATCGTCCGTCTGAAGGAATTGCATCGCGAACTGCGGGAGAGGCTGTACTTCCTTGCTTCGAGAGCGAGAGCAGCGCGGGCTATCGAAGGCGCCGCCTCGTTTCCGGCCTATCGGACCGATAAGGTCATGCGCGGATTCGAACGGCTGGAACAGAACGTGCGCCGGCTGGAGGCCGGGGCTTCGGCGAAGCGATGGGCGGCAGCTCCGCATCAGGGCGAGCTGGATCGGATCGACCGGAACGAGGAGATCCAGGCGGAGCTGAAGCGTATTAAGGACGCGCGGGGCAAGAAGCAAACCGGATAATCGATCGCTTCCGCGTCTTTGAAAAGCCGCTTGACTTGCCGGACATATTATAGTTATTATGGATACATTAAATCCATAATAAAAATGGACGGATAAGGAGATGAGGCTATGCCGAACCGGCATTTAACCTTTCAAGGAGACGCCGGGGCTTATCCCGGCAAGGCGGATGTGACCGCCCGACCGGGAATAGAGGTTTTGTCCTTGCTGCAGCCCAGACCCGGGGAGCGAATATTGGACTTTGGCTGCGGGAATGGAGACTTAACGGCCGAGATCGCTGCCTCCGGCGCTCTAGCTGCGGGTATCGACCTGTCGGAGGAAAGCGTGATGCGGGCGAAACGGAAGTACCCCGAGCTGGATATTCGGGCGGCCGATGCCCGTCTCTACCGGACCGAAATCCCGTATGACGCCGTGTTCTCGAACGCGGCTTTGCACTGGATTCCCGATGCCGCCGCCGTTGCCCGCTCCGTCTGGCTGGCCCTTCGGGAGGGCGGCCGCTTCGTGGCCGAATTCGCTGGCAGCGGCAATCTCGCCGCGCTGACCTCCGCCATGGAGGAGGCGCTGGAAGCGCATGGCTATGCGCGGGCGGGACGGACTCCGTGGTACTTGCCCACCATCGGCGAATATGCCGGCCTGCTGGAGCGGTCGGGCTTCCGCGTCACCTTTGCGCAGCACTTCGATAAACCGTCTCCGCTCAAAGGCGCTGCGGGGATTCGCGGCTGGCTGGACAGTTTCGCCGAATATTTCTTCTACGACGTCGCGCCTGCCGACAAAGAATCGATCTACCGCGCCATCGAGTCCAAAGCGAAGCCTCGTCTTGAGCGGGACGGCCAGTGGTTCTTGGATACGAGCCGTCTGCGGATCGCGGCCGTTAAGGAAAGGGATCCGGAGCAATGAGATCGCCAAGGCACCTTACTCGGGCGAGCGTCTAATCGTCCCTGCTTTTTCCGTAATTGACGGAAGAAGCGGGGGCTTTTTTTCGCCTCGAAGGAGATTGGAATTGTCAATAAACAAACATTGTATTAAAATGTTTGTTTATAAACAAACGAATATTAAATTTGTTTGTTACGATAAAACAAGGAGGGTGAAAAATGAAGAATAAACCGTTGCAAACTCCTGTGAGCAACATTCGGAGCTCGTTGGACTTCCAGCATCAAATTTCTTGGCAGCTCCTGGATTACCATCTTACCGGACTGGTCGACGAAGAATATCGCTGGCGGCCTGCCGCTAGAGGACTGCATGTCGCGAACGAATCAGGCGTTTGGCGCGCAGATTGGCCGGAATCGGAAACGTACGATATCGGTCCGGCCAGCATCGCATGGCTAACCTGGCATATTACGTTCTGGTGGTCCATGGTGCTTGACAATTCGTTCGGAAACGGAACGCTGACCCGCGAGGAAGTGCGTTGTCCCGGCAATATCGAGGAGACGATAAAGAGGATTAACCAATTGCGCATGGAATGGCAGACAGCGCTCGCGATAATGCCGGATGACGAACTGCTTGCCGTTGAACGAACCAAATGGCCGTTTACCGGGAAACCGTTTCATGAGCTTGCGGCATGGCTGAACCTTGAACTTATGAAAAATGCCTCTGAAATCGGTTATTGCCGGTTTCTTTATGCCTCTCGGAATAACAACGGTTGTCACGGTTGAACGTAAAATTAACCATTTTCGGTTCAAACAGACTATTCACTGGGTAATGTTATTATTGGATAATCAGGTTGTCCGTTGCATGCGAAGGTTCGATCCGTTTCTTCCAATATTTTTATAGCGGAGGTGTTCGTTTGATGTTTCAATTACAAGCGTTTAGGATTGGCGACAAGCCGTTCAAAATGTTCGTGTCCGTCATTCTCGCAGCAATTCTGTTCGGAACGTCCGTATTGCCCGTATTCGCGGCATCGCCCGAGAAAACGGTAAACGCTTCGGCAACGCTCGCTTACAATCTCAAAGGGCTGAAGCACAACCTGGCCGTTCAGAAAGCCTACATCGCGTCAAAGTACGTTTATGTGACGCAGCGGACCGGGGGAACCGTCTATCTCTCAAGATTGCTTATTAACGGCAGCAACGCCACGTACGTCGACGAAATGACCATCACCAATTCCGGTCATGGCCAAACCTTGGACATGTACACCTACAATGGCATCAATTATTTTTACTTCAGTTCGAAAGACGATCCGTCCACGTCGTATAACTGGTCTCTTCAGGTAGCAAGACTTCAATACTCGGCAGGCTCGACATACGATTATACGGATCTTCATCGCTTCACCTATATGAATTACGCGAGCGAGAGCGGCGCAAGATTAGGTAAGACGTAGCGCGTGGATGGCGGCGGCAACAGCGCGTATACCTTTTTCCGCATCCAAACCGCGGAAGGGACCGTAACCTGGTCCATTTACGATACGGCAGCGCTCAACCGGCTCCTTGACGGCAATGAACAGGTGCGAATGGACAGTACGGCGGCGGTAGACGCGTGCGTAGACAGCTTTACGCAATCGGGCAGCGCAATCGTCAGACCGAACGGCTCTTTCCAAGGTGCCGATATGCTCGATCGGACGGAGATCTATACGTCGGGCGGCGCGGAGGGCGATACGCCGCGAATTGCGATGATATCGAATACGGGCGCCTACAAAACGCTCGTCAATATAACGAATGTAGGCAATCATGAAATCGTAGGCGTCCAGACAAAAAACGGAAACGTTTATTTTACGATCGTTACGGACCCGGTAAATAAAAAAGATACACAGAAAATTTATTATGTTCCGGATCGCGTCTTTCAATAACTGCCGAATGCGGCGAACCGCGGTTGCAAAAAAACAGTCAATCGAGGCGTTATGCGCTTCGGTTGGCTGTTTTTTTCATTGAGATTGAAAGCGGAACTCATAGCATTCTATTATGTTGTTGCCCAGCAGGACAGGCTCTTGTACACTGATTTTAAGGTTAAAATACCGAGTCTGTCATATACGATGAATCATCCGCATGGTCGCATGGGGAGGCGAACGCGATTGAAAGCAAATGATCAAAGGCAAATATCGAATGAACTGCGGTCGATATTGGAAGCGGTCTCCAACCGGCTCATTCCGGAGGACGACTGGCCGTCGGCGACCGATGGAGGCGTTCTTGCTTATCTGGAACGTCGCGCGGGCGAGGATCCTGCGGCCTGGGAACGGATGGAAAGCGGACTTCGCGCGCTCGATGCGGAAGCATCGTCCCGCTATAGCCGGCCGTTCCCGAATCTGACGGCCGGCGAACAGGATGACTTGCTGCGGCTTGTCCAGCAGGAACATGTCCGGAATTGGTCCGTATCTTCGGCGTCTTTTTTTAACGAGTTGTTAAGCCTCGTCGCCGAAGGCTACTACGGAAGTCCCGATTCAGGCGGGAATCGCGAAGCGAAATCATGGCGCATGATCGGATATCGCCCGGGGCCTGCAACGGGCGGCCAGACGCCGGCAGCGGAAACCGAATTGCCGGAGCGTGCGATTCACCAGCTGCGCGAACGATACGATGCCGTCATCGTAGGGGCCGGGGCGGGCGGCTCGGTAGCTGCTGCTACGCTCGCCGAGTCGGGCATGAGCGTCCTCGTCGTCGAGCGCGGGAGCCGGCTTGGCTACAACCAGGTCGGCAGCGACCACTTGCGCAACCATCGCTTGAGCAAATACGGCCATAACACGGGACCTGATCGCGAAGGCAATCCGCGAACGATTCTGACGGAGGCCGGGGAAGAACGAGTGACTGCGCCTTTCGAAAGCGATTACCATAATAACGCAATGACCGTGGGAGGGGGGACGAGGGTGTACGGCGCGCAGGCGTGGCGGTTCCATCCGGAAGACTTCCGCATGGCGACCCGCTACGGCGTTCCGGACGGAAGCTCGCTCAGCGACTGGCCGATCGCCTACGAGGAGCTCGAGCCTTATTACGAGCGCGCCGAGTGGGAAGTCGGCGTGTCCGGCGACGGTAACGCCCATCCCGGACATGCGAAGCGCAGCCGGCCGTACCCGATGCCCGCCCTGTCCATGACGCTGGAGGCTCGGCGGTTGGCAGAGGCGGCAGCGAAGCTTGGCTGGGACGCAGGGGCGGTTCCGCTGCTCATCAACTCGGTGGAACGGGACGGCCGACCGGCCTGCGTGCGCTGCGGCCAATGCGTCGGCTTCGCTTGTCCGACCGACAGCAAGAACGGCGGTCATAACACCATGCTCGTCAGAGCCATCGCCACCGGCAACTGCGACCTGATTTGCGATACGATGGTGGAACGCATCGATACCGAAGGCGGCAAACGCGCCACCGGAGTGCGGCTCGTGCAGCAGGCGGGAGATGGGGCGAGGCGCCGGCAGGTGCGGGCCGGGCATGTGGTCGTTGCCGCCGGCGCGATCGAAAGCGCCCGCCTCCTGCTCCATTCGGCAAGCGATGCGGAGCCGGACGGCATCGGCAACCGGAACGGACTTGTCGGCAGAAACTTGCAAGGCCATGTCTATTCGGGCGCTTACGGCCTGTTCGATGATCCCGTTCAGGATGGTCTTGGGCCCGGCGTGGGCATCGCCACTCTCCGATTCGCCCACGGCAACGGAGGCGGCGTCATCGGGGGCGGACTGCTGGCCAACGAGTTCACGCGGCTGCCGCTCATCCATTGGAACCGGGCGCTGGCGCCGGACGCGCCGAGATGGGGACTCGCCGGCAAGCATACGATGCGCGACAGCTATTTGCGCACCAGTCAAATTCAAGGTCCGATCCAGGAAATACCGAGCCCCGAATCGAGGGTGCGGCTCTCGCCGACGATCAAGGACCGATTCGGCATTCCCGTCGCCCAGCTCTCCGGGAGCATTCATCCGGAATCGCTGCGGGCAGCGGAGATGCTGGGCGAGCAGGCGGAGAGATGGCTCTGGGCCGCTGGCGCCAGACAGGTATGGCGAACCCGTCCGGGCGGCGGTCTAAGCGCCGGACAGCATCAGGCGGGGACGCTGCGGATGGGGAACGATCCCGCGACATCCGTTACGGATCCGACGGGCCGCGTGCACGGATACGACAATTTGTGGGTTAGCGACGGTTCCGTGCATGTGACCAATGGAGGCGTCAATCCGGTGCTGACCATTCTCGCCCTTGCTTTCCGAACGTCGGATAGCCTCGTGAAGCACGGATGAGCCTCGACATGGCTCATAAGACATATCGACTTTATTGAATGTTCATGGTAGTATTGGATAATAATAGATTCATAGAAGGAGGAGCATTGCAATGGGAACAAGTAACCCAGTGAAGATCACCGTAGAAGCGATCGTTCACGCGCCCGTCGAGAGCGTCTGGCATTATTGGAATGAACCGAAGCACATCACCAAATGGAATACGGCTTCCGAAGATTGGCATACGCCGTTCGCCGAGAACGACCTGAGGGTCGGCGGCAAGTTCTCCTCGAGAATGGAAGCAAAGGACGGCAGCTTCGGCTTTGATTTCGGCGGCGTGTACGACGAGGTGATCATCAACGAGAGCATCGCCTATTCGATGTCCGACGGCAGAACCGTTAAGATTTCGTTCATCAGCCAGGACGGGAACACGAAGGTCGTCGAAACGTTCGATGCGGAAGAAACCAACGCCGTCGAGATGCAGCAAGCCGGATGGCAGGCGATTTTAGACAATTTCAAGAAATATGCGGAATCGGATAAAGAAGAATAATAACTTTAGCTGCCTCGAGAAGCGGAAGCGCATGCCGATAACGGCATGCGTTTTTACTTTGCAAGCCTCTTCCACATGTGCCGGGATAAACGGTTAGTTAGACAATCGATCTGGACTATGTCCAAAAACTTTGCGCTCTAACAATCATTCATGCGATCCGTTATACTTACCGTAAACCCCTAAAAACGAATCCGTCGTGTGCTGGCCACGAGCGGAAGAGGAGCTGTCCAAGATGACGATTACCCGACAAATTGTATTAAAGAGCAGGCCCATGGGCCGCCCTGATGAAACGAATTTCGAGTTTGTGCAGACTTCGCTTCCTGCTCTTAACCAGAATGAAGTTCTTGTAAAAACCCGATACTTGTCCTTAGATCCTTATTTGCGCAACATGATGAACGAAGAGGAGTTCGTGGGGCCTTCCTTTCAATTGGGTCAAGTATTCGGAGGCCTTGCGGTAGGAGAAGTGATCGAATCGACAAGTCTTCTATTTCAATCAGGCGACTTTGTTTCAGGTGCTTGGGGCTGGCAAACGTTCGCGAATGTTGACGCTGAGCCATTAACAAAAATTAATCCCGATCTGTCGCCGGTTTCTACCGCGCTTGGCGTTCTCGGGATTTCCGGATTAACGGCTTATTTCGGATTAACGGAAATAGGCAAACCAAAAGTCGGCGAAACCGTCGTTATCTCCGGAGCTGCCGGAGCGGTAGGCATGCTGGCGGGACAAATCGCCAAACTATTTGGAGCAAAAGTAATTGGTATAGCGGGATCAGCCGAAAAAAATGCCTATTTGCAAAATGAACTCGGATTTGATGCGACGATCAACTATCGAATGTCGAACGCCGAATTGCTTGCAGAATTGAAAAAAGCGGCTCCTGACGGGGTTGATGTCTATTTCGACAACGTTGGAGGCACGATTACCGATGCCGTTCTTCAGCTAATAAATCCTGGTGCGAGGATACCGATAAGCGGCCAAATCGCTCAGTATAATCAGACCGGAACTGAAATGGGACCGAGGATCGGCATGCTCCTTGTAAAAAATAGCGCACTTATGCAAGGCTTCTCCTTTACAAATTACTCCTCGCAATTTCCGGAGGCGCTGGAGAAGTTAAGCGGTTGGATAAAAGAAGGCAGGTTGAAATACAAAGAGCATATTATTGACGGTTTTGAGCATACGCCGAAAGCGTTCTCCGGATTGTTTTCCGGCGAAAATACGGGGAAGCTGCTCGTGAAAATTCCGGATTGAGAGTCGTGATCATAGAAGCTTCGGCCATATTGCGCCGAGGCTTTTTTGACATGTCGCCAAGAAGCCAAATGGGACATACTATCAAGAATTGACAAAAACAGCTGACTGACCAGTTAGATGTGGCGTCTAAAAAAAAGTTGACACGACACCGAACGGTGTCCTATAATCAAATCGTCACCAAATGGTGTCCAATTGGGGAACATCCAAAAACTTAGGAGAGGGTGTTGTGAGCGATAACAACCAGTTGCGGGATGTATTTGACGCGATTGCAGATCCAACCAGGCGCCGGCTGATCGAGCTGTTGGCAAAGTCGGAGGAGCTGCCGCTTCACGAGTTAACGGCACAGTTTGAAATGGGCCGGACGGCGGTATCCAAGCATTTGACAATACTGAAAGAGGCCGGACTGGTACTTGACCGAAAAGTCGGCAGAGAGACGCGATTCAGACTGAATGCTTCCCCGCTCCGGGAAGTGCAGGACTGGGTAGCCTTTTACAGCAAGTTTTGGGCGACGAATATGATGCGCTTAAACCTGTTATTAGAGGAGGAAGAAGAATGAGCTTATCCTTAACATTGGATTTTGAATACAAAACATCGATTGAGAAGCTGTGGTCCGCATTAACCGATTCCAAGCAGCTTGCCAAGTGGGTGCTGGAAAACGATTTCGAGCCCGTCGTAGGACACCGTTTTCAATTTCGATCGCAGCCGAACGAATATTGGGACGGCATAATTGACGGCGAAGTGCTGATCGTGGATCCGCCGAGCCGCTTGTCCTATACTTGGGCCGTCGGAGACGAGAAGCATACGGTCAACTGGACGATCCAGGATTTAGGGGAAGGAAAGGTTAACCTCCATCTCGAACAAACCGGAATCTCGAATGCTCAAGGACTTGCAGGCGCCAAATATGGCTGGAGCAATTGGTGCGGCGAGCTTGAAAAGCTGTTGGCCCATTAACCTTCATCAAACCAATATCAACTCGTTACCCATTGCGAAAGGAATGGAGACGATCGTTGAACCGCGCTTGACCCGCATCAACATAAACCGGCTGCATCTCGTTTGCAGCCGGTTTATGTTGATGCAGAAATGAACACGTTCGGAAGGATGGTAAAGCATGAGCGAAATCAATCAGGAGTATATCGTACTCTCGGGTGCGAGGGAAAACAATCTCAAGAACGTATCCCTGCGCATTCCGAAGCGGAAGATTACGATCTTCACCGGGGTATCCGGTTCCGGCAAGTCCTCGATCGTCTTCGATACGATCGCCGCGGAATCCACGCGCTTGCTGAACGAGAACTTCAGCATGTTCGTGCGCACGTTCCTGCCCCGCGTTCCCCAACCGGATACCGACGCGATCGAGAACCTGAGCATGGCCGTTATTGTGGACCAGAAGCGGCTTGGCGGCGGATCTCATTCCACGATGGGCACGATTACCGATATTTCTCCCATTCTCCGTCTTCTCTTCTCGCGAGTGGGACAGCCTCACGTCGGACCGGTGAACCTGTTCTCGTTCAACGATCCGCAGGGCATGTGCCCCGAGTGCAACGGGATCGGCCGCAGGCTGGGCGTCGACATGAGCAAGGCGGTGGACATGTCAAAATCGTTAAATGAAGGGGCTATTATGCTGCCGGACTATTCGGTCGGCGGCTGGGAATGGAATATGATCGTGCAGTCGGGGAATCTCGATCTCGACAAGAAGCTGAGCGATTATTCGGATGAAGAGCTGGAGGAGCTGCTGTACGCCAAGGCAAAGAAAGTGCAGATGGATTTTGCAGGCAAAGCCATGAATATTACCGTGGAAGGCGTCATCGAGAAGTTCACCAACAAGTACATCAAGCAAGATGTGAAAGCCAAGTCAGAGCGTACGCAAAAAACGGTCATGCCGTTTATTACGGAAGGCTCCTGCCCAAGCTGCCGCGGCGCGAGACTGAGTCAGGCCGCGCTTAGCTGCAAAATCAACGGACTTAACATTGCGGAGATGTCTTCCATGGAGGTCGGGCAGCTTCTCCGCGTCGTTCGGGAGATTGACGATCCCGTTGCGGCGCCGGTCATCAAGTCGCTGTCGGAGCGGCTGCAGCATCTGGTCGATATCGGACTGGACTACTTGACGCTGGACCGGGAGACGGATACGTTGTCCGGAGGCGAGTCGCAGCGCGTCAAGATGGTGAAGCATCTGAGCGGCAGTCTGGTGGATGTCACTTACATCTTCGATGAGCCCAGCGTCGGCTTGCACCCCCGCGATGTACACCGGTTAAATGAATTGCTGCAGAAGCTGCGCGACAAGGGCAATACCGTGATCGTCGTCGAACATGATCCCGATGTCATCAAGGTGGCGGATCATATCGTCGACGTCGGGCCGCATGCCGGCAGCCGAGGCGGAACCATTGTATATGAAGGAAGCTACCAAGGCTTGCTTGCGGCAGATACGCTGACAGGCACCCATATGAAGCGGCCGCTCGAGCTGAAGCAAAATTGCAGGAAGCCGTCCGGCAAACTGTCGGTCAAGGATGCTACTCTGCATAACTTGCGGAACGTTAGCGTGGATATTCCGACCGGGGTGCTGACCGTCGTTACCGGCGTCGCCGGCTCGGGCAAAAGCACGCTCATTAACGAAGTATTTCTCGGCCGGCATCCGGATGCGATCGTCATCGACCAATCGGCGGTAGGCGTGTCGACACGCTCGAATCCCGCAACCTATACGGGCATCATGGATGATGTGCGCAAGGCGTTCGCTTCCGCGAATAAGGTCAATCAAGGCTTGTTCAGCTTCAACTCCAAGGGGGCTTGCGAGAACTGCCAGGGGCTGGGCGTCGTGTATACGGACCTTGCCTTCCTTGACAGCGTCAAGCTGCCATGCGAAGGATGCGGAGGCCGGCGATTCAAGGAAGAGGTGCTCGAATACAAGCTGAACGGCAAGAACATTGCGGAAGTGCTGGAGATGACGGTAGAGCAGGCGTTGGATTTCTTCGAGCTCAAAGAGGTTGTGCGCAAGCTTCAGGCGATGAGCGACGTGGGGCTGAATTATATTACGCTCGGCCAGCCGCTCAGCACGCTCTCGGGCGGAGAATGCCAGCGCATCAAGCTGGCAAGCGAGCTGCATAAGAACGGCAGCATCTACGTGATGGACGAGCCGACGACCGGTCTGCATATGTCGGATATCGGTCATCTGATGGAGATTATGAACCGCTTAGTGGATGCCGGCAATACGGTGATCGTTATCGAGCATAACCTCGAGGTGATCAGCAAAGCGGACTGGATCATCGATATGGGACCGGACGGAGGAAGCAAGGGCGGCCAGGTCGTGTTCGAAGGCACGCCTTCGAAGATTGTCGATGCGGAGCGGTCGATAACGGGCAAATACTTGATGGATGAGTAGGGGGATGGGAAAGTGAGCTTTTTTCGGGACATGATGAAAGTATTCAAAAAAAGGGAAATCACATTTCTAGAAAGCTATAAAGAATCGGAAGACGTCTATACGTTTCTATTCGAAAAAGACAGAGACGTAACCTGGATTGCCGGACAACATGGACTGTTCAGCATTATTCATAAGAAGATCAAAAATCCGCTGAAACCGTTCAGCGTGGCGTCGGCTCCGTCGGAAAATGTCATTCGGCTTACGATGGGCATTGGCAATGAACCAAGCGAATACAAGAAAGCGATGCTGGAATTAAAGCCGGGCATGAAAGTAAATATGAGCGGGCCCGTGGGAACTTTCCATCTTCAACCTAACAATCCCACGGTCCTGGTCGCAGGCGGAATCGGCATTACGCCGTTTCGATCGATCTTAAAACAACTAGAGGCAGAAGGGAAGCGCGACGGCAAGCCTGTTCATCTGCTCTACATGGATAGCAACAAAGCCTATCTGTACAAGGACGAACTGGACGAAATTTCCAACCATCCATCGATTGATGTAACTTTCCTGAATTCAAGGGATGACTTGCACCGGGAAATTGATAAGTTAGCCGCCTCCTATAAGGACGATGGCAAATACTTGATTTCGGGATCGAAGTCCATGGTAGAGTCTGTTTCCGCTTATTTGCAAAACAAAACGATTTCGAAACGAAATATAAAAAAGGATGTCTTTTTTGGGTATTAGTAAAACAGAACAATTGGGATAGGGCTGCCGGTTAACGGCAGCCCTTGTCGCGGTATCCGGGCTGCATAAATTTAAAGCGATTACTGCAATGGGACCTTTGCAGTATCAGAAGCAGCTTCGACTTCAGGAAGCCAGGCGCCTGATGTTGAGCGAACCGATGGGGGCAACGACGGCGGCCTTGACCGTAGGCTATGAAAGCCCGACGCAATTCAGCCGGGAGTACCGGCGGCTATTTGGTCTGCCGCCTCTGCAAGATATAAGAACGATGCGCAATTCCGCTAGCGATTGGGGATTCGAGGATCGTTAGCGGCAGATGTCTTCTCGTAAATAATAAAACAATCATTACGGAGCAGCGCGGGTGCGGCTGGAGGAGCAAGGCGCATTATTGGAATAGTAGAAAACCAAAAAAAAGAACCTGGATCGTTCACCAGGTTCTTTTGTATTGCATATGAACAGTTGTAGTGATATAATCGGATCACGACTGGATAAAGTCTTATAGACATAATTATTTTATCTTACACTCTCAGTGTACCATGCCGGTAAACTCTTGTCAAATGTTTTTTTCTCAATTGAAAGGATAGGGGAGATAACGAATGCGTTCATTGGTTCTCGGGTTGCAGGAAATGGATAAAACGCAGCTTCAGCACGTTGGAGGAAAAGGGGCCAACTTAGGGGAATTGTCCAAAATCGATGGCATACATGTGCCGGAAGGATTTTGCGTTACGACAGCGGGCTATCGAAAAGCCATCGAACAAAACGAAACGTATTCGGCTTTGTTGGATCGGCTAACCATGCTGAAAGCAGAGGATCGAGATCAAATTGGCGAAATCAGCAGGCTGATTCGGCAAACCATTATGGAAACGATAATTCCCTCCGATGTTAAGGAAGCCGTCACCCGCTATCTCTCCCGGTTTGGCGAGGAACATGCTTATGCCGTGCGTTCGAGCGCGACTGCCGAAGATTTGCCGCATGCCTCCTTTGCCGGTCAACAAGACACCTATTTAAATATTATCGGCGTCGATGCCATCTTGCGGCATATGAGCAAATGTTGGGCTTCCCTGTTTACGGATCGCGCGGTCATCTATCGAATGCGGAATGGATTCGATCACAGGCAGGTTTATTTATCCGTTATCGTTCAAAGAATGGTTTTCCCGCAGGCCTCCGGGATTTTATTTACCGCCGATCCGATTACATCTAACCGCAAGCTGCTATCGATCGATGCCGGTTTTGGACTTGGCGAAGCGCTCGTCTCCGGCTTGGTATCCGCCGATTGTTATAAAGTGCGGGAAGAGGAAATCGTCGAGAAGAGAATCGCAACCAAAAAATTGGCTATCTATGGGAGGAAGGAAGGCGGAACGGAGACAACGCAGCTCGATCCGGATCAGCAAATGTCTCAAACGCTTACGGAGCAGCAAATTTTACGGCTGTCACGCATCGGAAGACAGATCGAAGCTTATTTCGGTTGCCCGCAAGATATCGAGTGGTGTTTGGCTGATGATACGTTTTATATTGTCCAAAGCCGCCCGATCACCACTTTATACCCGATCCCTGAAGCGAAGACCCAAGAAAACCACGTCTATCTATCTGTCGGTCATCAACAAATGATGACGGATCCCATCAAACCGTTGGGATTGTCCTTTTACCTGTTAATTACTCCTGCGCCTATGCGTAAAGCCGGCGGAAGGTTGTTTGTCGATGTTGCGCCCAGGCTGGCTACAGCTGTCGGCCGGGAAACTTTATTAAATACCCTGGGATCCGATCCGCTCATAGTAGGCGCACTCACGACCATAATCGAGCGAGATTTTATCAAATTGTTGCCGAATGATCCATCAGCGCCGATTCCCGGTAATAGCGATAAAGGATTGCCATCTGCGGGTTCTCAAGCTCCATTCGAGAACGATCCGACAATCGTTTCCGAATTGATTAAGCGTAGTGAAACATCGATCGAAGAGTTAAAACAAAACATCCAAACGAAATCGGGCTCGGATTTGTTTGATTTTATTCTGGAAGATATCCAGCGATTAAAGAAAATCTTATTCGACCCTCAAAGTACGGCTGTGTTTATGGCTGCGATGGATGCTTCAGCATGGATCAATGAAAAAATGAACGAGTGGTTAGGCGAAAAAAACGCAGCGGATACGCTGACTCAATCCGTACCGAACAATATTACTTCGGAAATGGGTCTGGCGCTATTGGATGTCGCGGATGTGATTCGCCCTTATCCGGAAGTGATTGATTATTTGCAGCATGCAAAAGAAGATAACTTTCTGGATGAGCTGGTTAAGTTTGAGGGTGGACAGAAAACCAGGGACGCTATCTATGCTTATCTCAGCAAATACGGCATGCGGTGTGCCGGAGAAATCGATATGACGAGGACTCGTTGGGGTGAAAAACCAATAACGCTTGTCCCGTTGATTCTGGGTAACATCAAGAACTTTGAGCCTAATGCCGGCCATCGAAAATTTGAGCAAGGGCACCGGGAAGCTTTGGAAAAAAAACAAGAGTTATTAGATCGATTGAAGCAATTGCCGGACGGCGAACAAAAAGCCAAAGAAACAAAACGAATGATCGACCTCATCCGGAATTTCATCGGCTACCGGGAATATCCGAAATACGGCATCGTCAGCCGCTACTTCGTTTATAAGCAGGCTTTGCTGAAAGAAGCCGAACGACTCGTGCGAGCCGGCGTTATCCATGACAAAGAAGATATTTTCTTTCTCGCTTTTGAAGAGCTTCACGAAGTCGTACGCACGAACAAGCTCGATGATCGGATCATCAACAAACGAAAAGAAGATTACAAATGTTTCGAAAAACTAACGCCCCCGCGTGTCATGACGTCTGATGGCGAAATCATTGCAGGGGAGTACAAACGAGAAAATTTGCCGGCTAATGCGATCGCAGGTCTGCCTGTTTCTTCCGGCGTGATAGAAGGAAGAGCGCGTGTCATTTTAAACATGGAAAATGCCGATCTGGAAGATGGGGATCTATTGGTCACCTCCTTTACCGATCCTGGCTGGACGCCATTATTCGTATCCATAAAAGGGCTGGTCACCGAAGTTGGCGGACTGATGACCCATGGAGCCGTTATCGCGCGCGAATATGGCTTGCCGGCCGTTGTCGGAGTGGAAAATGCGACCAAACTGATCAAAGACGGGCAGCGAATCCGCGTGAATGGAACGGAAGGGTACATTGAAATATTGTAACTTTCTTTTGTGACTACGCAAATCGTTCAGATAGAGCAGTCCCATACATGGAGCTTTTTGCGATAAATAATTTCTCCATTGTCGATTAATGGAAAAATCACAGACAACAATCAGTGTCTGTGATTTTTTATGGGTTTAGTAAGTCCATACCATTCGATAAAAACGAGGACGGATAATGGAATAAAAAACCGCCGATCCGTCAACCTTAAGAAAAATAAGGGGGACTTCGGATGGATCAGCCCATGCAAAGCCTAGCGGCCGTTATCAAGCAGAGACTTAACGATTCACCCGATCTCGTGATCAAAACCTATCGCATGCAGGAACTAATCGAGCTAACCTGCATGTATTTGTGTACCATAACGGACCAGAAGCTGGTCGACGAATTAGTCGTCTCCGGTTTATTGACGCCGTACTTCCCGCTTCAGAAAGGGCAAGACCCGATTGATTGGTTAATGACCGCCTTTAAACAAGCGGATATCAAAGAAGTAACCGGTGCGGATTCGTGCATCGAAGAGCTGCTGGAGGGACAATGCATCGTAGCCCTGCCCGGGAAACGAGCCGTATCCGTTAACATCCGCAAACAAGAACAGCGCAGCGTAGCCGAGCCGGGAACGGAATCTGTGGTCCGCGGACCTCGCGAAGGCTTCGTGGAAGATTGTTCACGCAATATTTCACTCATTCGGAAACGCTTGAAGAGCGAGAAGCTGACGATTGAGGAGATGATCATCGGCAGCGAAAGCCGTACGAAGGTTTGCTTGCTCTACATGCGGGGAATTGCCGACGCCGGCCTCATTGATGAATTTCGCAAAAGATTGAATGCCATCCAAACCGACAGCATTCTGGAGAGCGCGTATATCGAAGAGTTTATCCAGGACAAGTCCCGGACTCCCTTTCCTCAATTTATGTCGACGGAAAGGCCGGACGCCATTGTCGCGAAATTGCTCGAGGGACAGGCGGCCATCATTACCGATGGGACGCCTAATGTATTGACGGGGCCGATTACGTTCTTCCAATCGTTCTCCACCTCCGAGGATTATTATCAAAGAGCCGATATTGCTACCGTGCTTCGCTGGCTGCGCATGCTGGCATTTGTCATTTCCGTATTTACGCCTTCGTTATACATAGCCATAGCTTGCTATCATCAGGATTTGCTTCCTTCCTCCATGCTCGCCAACCTGGCTTCCCAGAGGGAAGGCGTACCGTTCCCGGGAGTAGCGGAAGCTTTCGGCATGATGGTCATCTTCGAGATTCTGCGGGAAGCCGGGCTTCGCATGCCGAGAATATCCGGCCAAGCGATATCCATCGTTGGGGCATTGGTGCTCGGTCAAGCCGCGGTAGAGGCAGGGATCGTCTCGGCTGCCATGGTCATCGTCGTCTCGTTAACCGCCATCGCCAACTTCGTGGCTCCGAATTATGGCTTCGGGATCGCGCAGCGCCTGCTGCAGTTCGGATTCATGGGTTTGGCCAGCGTATTAGGATTATTCGGCGTCATGTGCGGCGTGTTTGTACTGCTTATCCATTTGGTGTCGCTTCGCTCCCTGGGCGTTCCGTATTTTGCGCCGATGGCGCCGATCAACCTATCGAATTGGAGAGACACGTTTATCCGAACGAACCGGCCATCCATGAAACGGCAGCGAAGAAAGGGGAATGCATAATGGGAGACTCGTTATGTTGAGAAAACTTCTAGCGGTCTTATCGATCATGCTCATTTGCGCAGGGTGCTGGGACATGAAAGAGATCAACCAGCTGGCCATCGTCGACATGATCGCGATTGACCGGGATAAGCAGGGCACGTTCCATGCTTATTATCAAATTCTCAATCCCCCAAGCATCGAAGCCCGAAGATCCGGCCCGGCGAAAGCCGCCGTTTATACCTATGCAATCACAGCGCCGACGATGGGAAGCATGCTCGAGAAAACCGGGGCCGTCATGTCCAGAAACTTGTACACCTCGCATCTTCAATGTTATGTCGTGTCGGAGCGGATGGCGCGGGAAGGCTTGTTCAAGATGGCGAATTATTTGGAAAATTATAAAGAGCGCAGAACGAATGTTTACGCGATCGTATCGGAGGATCCCGTGTCCGAAGTGATCAATACGTTCACGCTGCTGGACCGGGTTCCCGGCCGAAATATTCGTTTATTATTGGACTGGCATTCCCGCAGATTCGGAATTAAAAAGCTGCCGACGAGAATGAAAGATATCGTGGAGGGCATTCCGTTCAGCAGGCCGACAATCGTTCCCGTCATCCAATTTACGGGAAACGACTCGGCAGCGTTATCGGATCGTCTTGAAGATATCAAGGCGACCAGTAAGAGCTTGTCCTTTAAGGGAGGAGCGGTGTTCATCAAGGCGAAGATGGTCGGGAAGGTTAACGATGAAATCAAGAATACGTATTATGTGTTAAACAGCTATGCGACCCGCAAACAGGAAACGTTCCAAATAAACGGCCAAACCGTCGATGTGGCCATGAAGGTCGTTCAACTTAAGCGCATATGGGCAACCAAGGATAGGCTTCAAATTCGCTTGGACGCCACCATGGGAATCATCAACAACGAGCAGGACGTCAGACTGACTCTCCGCAATATCGAGGACATGGAACGGGAATTCAATAACGCCTATAAAAAGAAATGCGAGCAGTTCGTCAGCTTCGCCAAGGAGAAAAACTGGGATTTGCTTGGAATCGGAGATATGGAGCAAGGCCGTAACCGCTGGAAGGACGTCCAAGTCGAATTCATTATTCATTCGAAGCTTACCGCTCTGGGAAATACGATTACGCCGTACGAATAGGAGAAATACGTTGGAACAAACTTCGTTAAGCCCATTCCAAATGTTTTGCGTCGTCACTTGTTTCGTTGTCGGGACGACTTTCATTATGCTGCCGAACGCCACGATTGCGGACGCTAAGCAATTCGGATGGCTCGTACATGTATGGGGCGTCGTGTTCGGCCTTCTTGTCGGAATGTTATGGATATATATTTCCGGGAAGCATCCCGGCCTGACGCTCGTGCAAATATTGAACCGCGTATTCGGCAAATACGCGGGGGGAGCCATCTCCGTCTGCTACATCGTCTTCTTTATTCAGATCGCGGCTTGGGTAACGAGAAATATAAGCGATTATATGCATGTTACGATGATGCCAAGGACGCCTCCAACGGTATTTCATCTCATGACCCTGGGGGTGTGCGCTTATGCGGCCGTGAAAGGAATCCGCTCCATATCTCTCGTTAGCCTATTTGTCGTTCCGTATATTTCCGTTTCATTTTGGCTTCCTTATACGGTCATGCTCAACGAATGGGAATGGCGAAATTTTCATATCCCGAATGATTTTCACTTTTGGCCAGTGCTCGCCGAAACCCGGTATGCCCTTGGATTTCCTTTCTTGGAAACCGTGGCTTGCATGATGATTTTCCCTATGGTTCGATCCAAGCTCAAAGCATCCGTTTTGGGAGGAACGGCCTTTGGAGGCATTCAGATCGCGCTTTCCATTTTTTTCGCGATCGGGATACTAGGCGTCTACCGATCGTCTCATCTCCTGTATCCGAAATATACGATTTTTCGCGAAATGGAGTTTTCCAGCTTTTTTGAGCATCTCGAATCCATCATTTCGATAAATGTGCTGTTAGTCGTGTTCGTGAAGTTAAGCGTAATCTACTACTTTGCGGTTACGGCGATATGCCAAGTCTTTTCCGTCCAAAATCGTGCGTTGGTAGCCGTACCTCTGCTTGGGATCATCTCCGCATATTCGCTCTTGTTCTCGAACATTGCTGAAAATGCGGTTTGGATTCATGATTATTTGTTCATTTATTATGTTCCGTTCGGAATCGGCTTTCCCGTTCTGATTCTTTTGTTCACCTGGCTGCGCAAAGGGCGAGGGGAGCGGGCTTCATGATCGGGCTAATGACGGCGTATATTTTGTTTGGCGCGGCCGGATTTATTTTCCTGCGGAATTTGCGGATGCAGCGGAGAGAGGGATGGACGTTCGCGATTATGACGGGGGTCGGCTTCATCCTGTGGGCGAGCATCGTAATCGGCCGTCCGCTCGACTTGAACCGGGCGATTGCCTGGATGATCGATAACACGTTTTATAGGTAGGAACAGAAATTTCGTCCTAATTTGATGACATGGCTGCAGGCGATAACGATTGCGTTATGATTACCGGCCGCGGTCACGAGAAGAAAATCGTTACGGGCGATCATGTTGAATATTTCACCGATGAAGATGCCATAAAGGAATTCATTATCGGCACAAGAGAGAAAATGACTGGGCCTGAGCAGCCGACTATGTGACTGCTCATGACTCCCAACCATGCAAATTAAAACTCAAAAACCCGCTGAATAAACCAGAACAGGCCGATCGCGATTACGGCGGCGGAGCCGACCGAGACGGCGCGGGGATAAGTCCGGTAATGCCGAAAAAACGCGAGCAACGGGAATACCATGGAAATGATGATGATTTGTCCGATCTCTACTCCTACATTGAAAAATAACAAGGAAGACAACAAGCTTTCACGGGGAAGCGCCATCTCTTGCAGAATGCCAGAGAACCCGAATCCGTGCACAAGACCGAAAAGCAGCGTCACGATCGTGCGGTGCTTCGGATTTTTGTCGAACAAATTTTGAACCGCCACGAAGACGATGCTTGCCGCAATGGCGGATTCTACCCATCGACCGGGCAATTGAATCACTCCGAAGGTTGCCAATCCCAGCGTTAAGCTATGCCCGACCGTGAACGCCGTAACCACTTCAACGACGCCTGCCAAGCTTCTGGCAGCCGGAAGAAGGCAAAGCACGAATAAAATATGATCGTACCCGGTAAAGATATGCTCGGTACCGAGGAGAATAAATTGCCACGCTTGACGCAACCAGTCGCGTTCGCCTACCACCAGTTCCTGGTTCACAATGCTGAAGATGAACTCCTGATCCCCTTTGGGGCCGTTAATTTGAGCGATATTCGTATGGGACTTATTGATGTCCTTAATAAATACATCATAATCGATTCGCGTGGAATCTCCGTCTCCGGAATAAACCAACTGAAATCTGGCGAGCGGCACCTCGTTGACCCTTTCGACGCTCGTGCCGACAAGTTCCGGCTCGACGGGCACCTCGTCACGGTATAGCTTAACCCCGGATGCTACATAATCGAGCAGCGGCTCCGTCCTGTCGTCAAGCGCTTGCCCAAGCTCTTCAACCGACAGCGAAGACATCAAATCAACGGGCAGCGGAACTACGCTCGCGAGATCGTTGAAGTCCAGGAGCAGTTCTACATATACCTCATTCGACTCAATCTGCACGTCCATATATCCGTTGTCCATGGCATGCGCGCTTACGGGCTGCTGAAACGGCGCGAGTAATGGAACCGTCAGCGCGAAAGCCGCAAATAAAGCAGCAATAAACCTAATGATCCGTTTCATATTCGATCCTTTCTTGTATAACTTGCTTGATGCTTTGCGAAAAACAATAGGGACGGAGAGTGCGTCCCCATCCCTATGCTTGAACTTCTTGGTCGAATAAATCTTACTTTTTCTTTTCGATCATCTGCTTTTTGCCGTTAGGAAGCTTGCGAATCTCGAACTCGTCGAACGCTTTTCCGGTCGCCGTCCTCGCATCGTATCGGAGAACGTTTCCGTCGACATGAATAAGCTGGTACAGCTGGGTATTCGCGACTGCCTTGTCCACTTGAGCGCCGTTCTTATCCCAGACTTCCGAAGAGGATTCATACATTTTCGGACCGGAAACCGAGTTCACGAATACCGTGGTGCTGTCGGGATCCACTACTTTTTTTCCTGATTTTTGGTTCAGAACTTGGCCGCGCGCATACGTGTGATCGTGTCCTTGGAGCACCAAATCAACGTTATATTTCTGAATGATCGGAAGGAGCTTGTTCCGCACTTCGGCGTTGTCGCGGCCCTCCGCGCTGGAGAAGATCGGATGGTGGAACGTGAGAACCGTCCATTCATTCGGGTTGCTCTTGAGTGTTTGATCCAGCCACGCGACTTGCTTGTCGAGGTTTTCGCCCCGGAGATTCGTATCAAGCGAGACAATGCGCATGCCTTGGTAATCGACGTAATAGACATTCTCTTTGAATACGGCTTCATCCGGACCGTTCTCCGGAAGGGCAAACGTCGGGCGCCAATAAGGCGAGAGCCCGGCCGGCGTTTCGTTCGAAATTCTAGCATACTCGTGGTTGCCGGGAGTCGGGATGCTCGGCACCATCCCGTTCAGCCAACCGCCTGCTTTGAACCACTCGCCCCATTGATCGTCTGCGTCGCCGTGATTGATCAGATCGCCGGCATGGACGATAAAGCTCGCGTCCGGCAGGTCGGAGTAAGCGTTGCGGATGACGCGGGACCAGTGCTCTAAAATATCGTTCTGGGCGTCGCCAACGTAAAGGAACGAGAACGGTTTTGCTTGGTCGGATGCCGTTGTAAACTCGAACCATTCGCTCCAGTTGACCCCGTCTCCTACGCGATACAGGTAGGTTGTTTCCGGCGAGAGATTTTCGAAGTTGACCGAATGATATTTTTGCGAGTAACCCAAGTATGTAGCTACTTCGGAAGTGCTCTCGGCCGGTACTGTCACCGCGTCATCCTCAAAATCGGAATTGTCGCTTGCCACTGCGATTTGGGCTTGCGGCGAGTTGACGTTGACGTCCGTACGCCAGGTTACGGCTTGGGTAGTCGCCGTATCGCCTTCCCAAGTCAAGACGATCCTGTCGGGTTGCAGGGAAGGTTTGTGGATCTCGGCAGTCGGCATCTTCGTCGCCAATTGCTCTGCCAGAACATTGACGGCCGGAACGGCCACAACGGCAGCGGACAGCAGAAGCGTGGTGCGAACCCAACGCTTGTCGGTCCATTTTTTAAACATCATTAACATCCTCTCTCAAATCGAATTGAATTACGAGATTCATGCTACTTTAAGAGTGTTATACGAACGTCAACTTAATGTTATGTAATTATTTAGACAAACCTAGTAGAAACTTCATATCCGCAGATTTTTTCACACTAAAGGGAGTACGATTATGGAATAGAGTCTGATTAACAGTCGCTGATAAGGCGGCTGTTTTGTTTTTTATCGAATTGCGTTAAACGCTAAGCTGGATCAATCAATAGCTCGAACGGGCGGTTTATACGTAATTCACCGAGTTGTCGGAAAGAATTGATCCTTCCTTGAACGTTTAAAGGCGAAGTCGTGACCGCGATTGAATTGCCAAAAGCGAAAGCTATACTAATTTTAAATATCAGGTTTTGCAGTACTTTGATTCCATTCTGGGAAAACTATCCTTGGTATGGGCAATAACTTATTACAATCTTCAAACCGCTAATGAAGGGAGGCCGTAAAGGAATGGACGTTGATACGGTGCTGTGGAGCAGGCTGGTGACGGGAATGACCTTAGGGTTCCACGTTATTTTTGCGACGCTTGGCGTCGGTATCCCGCTTATGATCGCGATCGCCGAATTCATCGGCATCCGCAAGAAGGACCATCACTACACCCTGATGGCTAAGAGGTGGTCGCGAGGGTTTGTCATTTCCGTTGCGGTCGGCGTTGTGACAGGAACGGCGATTTCGCTGCAGCTGGCCTTGGTGTGGCCGAATTTTATGAAGCTGGCGGGGAATGTTATTGCGCTTCCGTTATTTATGGAAGTGTTCGCGTTCTTTTTTGAGGCCATCTTCCTGGGGATTTACCTGTATACGTGGGATCGGTTCAAAAACCGTTACATTCACTGGCTGCTTACGATTCCAATTGTCGCCGGGGCAGGGATGTCCGCCGTTTTTATTACGACGGTCAACGGATTCATGAATCAGCCTGGGGGATTTACGATGGAAGGAGGACAATTCACAGCCGTTGACCCCGTGCAAGCGATGCTGAATACGGCGACGTTCTCCAAGGTGTTCCATGTCTTAAGCTCGGCCTATTTGACAAGTGCTGCTCTGTTGGCAGGAATCGCGGCCTTTACGATGCTTAGGAAGGGCGTCTCCGGATACCATAAAAAAGCTCTGAAGCTTATGATGGGGGTTGTTCTGGTGTTCGGATTGCTAAACACGTCAACCGGTGATTTGTCCGCCAAATTTTTGGCCGAGCACCAGCCGGAGAAATTGGCCGCCGCGGAATGGCATTTTGAGACCGAAAGCGGCGCGGATCTGATTCTACTAGGGTGGCTTAATGCAGAGCATGAAGTGATAGGAGCCCTTCACCTGCCGAAATTTCTCAGCTTCCTGGCCTTCGGAGATTTCAATGCGGAAGTAACGGGTCTGAATGAATATCCTCTGGATGAACAGCCGCCTCTCCTGGTGCATTATTTGTTTGACTTGATGGCCGGCATCGGATTCGCGCTGCTCGGCATTTCATTGCTGTATTTCCTATTTGTATTCTGGAAAAAGCGCAATGAGCTCAACAAGTGGCTGCTTCGCGTTATTGCCTTAGGCGCGCCGCTCGCTTTTCTAGGGGTCGAGCTAGGCTGGTTTTATGCCGAGATCGGACGGCAGCCGTGGATTATACGCGGCTATATGCGTGTAGAAGAAGCGGCAACGACATCGCCGAGCGTGCGCATTCTTTTTTTTCTCTTCCTTCTTCTGTATATCGTACTGGGTGCCGTATTCGTTCTGGTGCTTCGGCGCTTGTTCAACAATAATCCGGCGGAAGCCGAGATGGAGAAGTGGATGCAGCATGCGGGCGACAATACAACGGAAAAGGGTGAGCACGAGCGATGAGTTACGAGTTGATTGGAATTTCGGTGCTCTGGCTGTTTTTGTACGGCTATTTAATTGTAGCCTCCATCGATTTCGGAGCGGGTTTCTTTGCCTTCTATGCCCGCTTGACGAAGCGGGACCATCTGATCAATCGCCTGATTTCCCGTTATTTGTCGCCCGTATGGGAGATCACGAATGTATTTTTCGTCTTTTTCTATATCGGCATGGTCGGATTTTTTCCGGATACCGCCTATTACTATGGCTCGGGGCTGCTTGTCCCGGGAAGCATTGCGGTTATTTTGCTCGCTATTCGCGGTTCGTTCTATGCTTTTGAAAACTATGGCTCCAAAAATAACATCGTCTATCTGTTTTTGTACGGAGCTACGGGCTTGCTTATTCCGGCTTCGTTGTCAGTGGCGCTGACATTGTCTGAAGGAGGCTTTATCTCGGAGCAGGGCGAGACGGTTTCTCTTGATTACTGGGGGTTGTTTACCGATCCGTTATCGTGGAGCATCGTCGGACTGGCGATCGTGTCCGTTTTGTTCATTAGCGGCTCGTTTCTGGCCTTCTACGCTTCCCGTGCAGAGGATCATTCCGCGTTAAAGCTGATGCGGAGCTATGCGCTGTTCTGGAGTACGCCGACAATCATAATCGCGCTGACTGCCTTTATTTATTTGGGCCAACATAATGAGCGGCATTTTCAAAATATGATGGATCTTTGGTGGCTGCTTGCGCTTTCCGTTGGATTCTTCATGACCGCTATGTGGCTGTTATACGGCGGACGCCGTTACGGATTGGCGTTCATCTGCATCATGCTGCAATTTTTCTGCGCCTTTTTCGCATACGGAATCGGCCAGTATCCTTATATTCTTGACCCGTACATCACAATTCAGAGCAGCGTCACTTCGCCATCGATGGGCTTCGCGCTCGTTGTCGTGTTTATCGGCGGGATGTGCCTGTTGATCCCTTCCCTTATTCTGGTCTTCAGGCTCTTCCTGTTCGACGCGGATTATGTGAAGGGGATGAAATAGGCGGACCCCTTATTGGATGCGAAGAACGAACCCTCGCAGGTCATTTACGTTAAGGAGGAGAGTTTGCATGAAGAGGAAAACAAGCTTGATCGCTAAACAATTGTCTGCGCAACGAAAACGTCTCGTCTTCCTCGCGGTCATTTCGCTCGCGCTTGGCGCGGCCATTGTGAGTCAGGCCGCCTTGCTGGCCGAAGCCGTCCAGCGGCTCTTCGTGGAGAGTGCTTCCTTCTCGTCGGTTGCCATGCTGCTCGGCATCCTGCTGTGCGTTATGGCTGTACGCACGCTTTTGTCGTATGGAAACGGGAAAGTCGGCTTGCATATGGCTGCCGCCGCCAAGACGAATATGCGAGCAGCCGTGCTGCAAAACATGACTCATGCCTCCATGCCTTCAGCCCTTTGCGGACAGACGGGGGGGAAGGTGAGCATTGCGCTGGATGCCGTGGATGAGGCTGACGGTTATTTCAGCCAGTACATGCCGCGTATGGCGGAAGCGGCCGTTATCCCGATAATGATTTTGGCCGTTACGTTCGTCCAACATGCCAACTCAGCCCTCATCATGCTGTTTACGGCTCCATTTATCCCTTTGTTCATGATTTTGGCAGGGCTGAAAACGAAAAACAAAGCAGAAGAAAAGTATGCGCAGTTGGCCGATTTTTCCGGAACGTTTCTTGATTCACTTCAAGGGCTGGTTACCTTGAAACTATTTGGACGGGCTCGCCGACAGCAGCAAGAAATCGAACGCAGCAGTTTGGGTTACCGCGATGCCACAATGGCTATTTTGAGAATCGCGTTTACGAATACGTTCATGCTGGAATCGATCGTCATGCTGAGCATCGGTATTGTCGCTCTCGAACTGGCCATTCAGCTGCTTGTATTCAAATCGATGACGTTCCACACCGCCTTTCTCGTTCTGTTGCTCGTCCCCGAGTTTTACAGCCTGTTGAAAAATTCGGGAACGGCGTTTCATAGCGGGCGAACGAGTATGGGAGCGATTCGCAAGGTCGAGAACATGCTTGCGGAAACGATCGGCGCGGCGCAGCCGGACGAATTCATGGCGTCCCAAACGAAGCTGCTTCCTATGCCGCCATCCATTGAACTGGATAATGTCACGTTTCGGTATGCGCCCGATTCGTTTGAGCTTAAGGCCGGACGGATCTCGGTTAAGCCGGGAGAACATATTGCCATTGTCGGAGCAAGCGGATCCGGCAAAACGACCTTGCTCCATCTCATCGCCGGTTTGCTGAAACCGGCATCGGGAACGATTAGGGTGAACGGAACCCCGCTCTCGCAGCAGTATGAATCTTTATGGTTCGAACGTGTTAGCTACATTACGCAGCATCCGTATATTTTTGCAGGCACATTCGCTGAAAATATCGCGATCGGCGCACGTCGGAACGTCACCAGGGCTGAGATCGAGCAGGCGGCGGAGGAGGCAGGACTTGCGGAGGTTGCGGCTCAATTGGAGCAGGGGTTTGATACCTACGTCGGTGAAGGAGGCAGGGGACTGTCCGGCGGGGAGAAGCAGCGGCTTGCGTTAGCGCGGGCTTTTTTGAAGCGGCCTGCCGTTATTTTGTTCGATGAGCCTACGGTGGGACTGGACCTGCACACCGAGCGCGTGCTGCAGCGGGCCATTGCCGCCTTGGCTAAAACGGCAACGATGATTACGGTAGCGCACCGATTGTATACGATTAGACATGCCGACAACATTTGGTTTATGGAACATGGAGCGTTAGCGGCTTCGGGACGTCATGACGAGCTTATGGAAAGTTTGCCTCAATATGCCGAGATGGTCGATGTTCAACGGAAAGGGGGGCTGGCATGAGCGAGCTGGTTATTTTGTCAAAAGCGATGATTCGGGAACGCAAAGACATCGTCCTTTCGATAATAGGCGGATTTATTGCCGGCATAGCCGGCGTTGCTCTATTCTCAGCGAGCGGGTATCTCATCTCGCAAACGGTATTTGCGCCGCCGCTCTACACCTTGATTGTACTTGCCTCGCTGGTCAAACTGCTTGGCTTGCTTCGGGCGGCGAGCCGTTACGGAGAACGCCTGTTTTCCCACCGGGCGACGTTCTCCATGCTTAGCCGTTTGCGTACATCCTTTTTTGCCAAGCTTATCCCTTTGACGCCCGGGATATGGAATAAAAATCGAAGCGGGGATCTGCTTGCGCGGATCGTTGGGGATGTGGAAGGGTTGCAGCATTATTTTTTGCGCGTCGCTTATCCGCCGGTCATTGTCGTTATGGTCTTTTTGGCGACGATGCTGTTTACCGCTTTTTTCTCGTTCTGGATTGCGTGCATATTCGTGCTGGGAATGCTGGGAACTGCGTGGGTCGTGCCGGGAATCGTAATGCTTGGACAGCGAAAAAAACATGAACGTATCCGCGAACAGCGGGCGCTGCTGTCCACGGATGTAACAGAGATGCTGTATGGTTTCCGCGATCTGAAAGTATACGGGCAATTGGCAGAGCGGGAACGGCAGCTCCAGCAGGCTTCCGCTGCGTTGGCAGCCGAGCAGCAGCGAGCAGCCGGACATTTGCTGCGCGGACAATCCATGCACGCCTTTGTTACGCTTCTCGTTTCCTGGGGGGTGCTGGCGCTTGGCGCCTATTTGATTATGGACGGAGCGCTTGCCGGCGTATTTCTAGCCATGCTGGTCATGGCCTCGCTAACGGTATTCGAAGAAGCGGCGGCAATGGCCACCTTACCCGCGTATAAGCAAGATAGCGAACATGCAGCCAAACGGCTGACGGAAACGGTACTCGCTACTCCCGCGCAGTCCTTGCATTCAAGCTGCAAGCTGTGGGCCGATCAGGCTGTCTCGATCGAGCTATCCGGCGTTACGTTTCAATATGAAGGGGAGTGGAGGCCGGCGTTGAACGATATTTCGCTGCAAATTTCATCAGGCTCCAAAACGGCGATTGTCGGGCCGAGCGGGTCAGGAAAGTCGACGCTGATCGAATTGCTGCTCAAACTGCGTACACCGTCGGCAGGCGATGTGCGATTAAACGGTATTTCGGCGAAAGAGCTGGACGAGACGGGCATTTGGGAGACGGCTAACGTGGTGCTGCAGCAAAGTCACTTTTTCCGGGGAACGATCCGGGACAATCTGCTGCTGAATGGAGAAGAATATGCGGACGGAAAACTAGTGGATGTTCTCTCTAAAGTGCAGCTGCCGACGAAGTCGTTAACCGATGCCGTGTACGAAAAAGGGGAGAACTTATCGGACGGCGAGAAGCAGCGCTTGGCTCTGGCGCGGGCCATGCTCCGCAAAGGACGGCTATGGCTGCTGGACGAACCGACGTCTTCGTTGGACTGCGTGACAGAGCAACGCGTCTTGAAGCAGCTGTACGAACAGGCGGCCGGAGATACCCTTCTTCTGATTTGTCATCGGCTTGCCGGTTTGGAAGAAATGGATCGGATTGTGGTCATGGAGCAAGGCAGGGTCGTGGAGACGGGCTCGTATTCGGAGCTGATGGAGCAAAAAGGCTATTTTTATAAGATGAAGCAAATTGAGCTGCAAATGATCGGAGAAGCTTCAGCGTGACCTCCTCATGCAATAAATAATTAATTGATTATATAAGTGAATGCGTATATATTTAAATGTGGGAATCACAATAGTTAGAAGGGGGGAGGGAGAACATGGAGAAAATCAATGAAGCGGCCGAGGAACTGAAACTGCTAGGAGACAAGACGAGGCTCACGATTATGGCCTTATTGAAGGAACGGGCTCTCTGCGTTTGCGACATCGCAGAACTGCTTGAAACCTCGCAACCCAACGCCAGCCAGCATTTGCGAAAATTAAAAGCGGCCGGACTTGTAAGCGAAACCCGTAAGGGTCAATGGATTTATTACGCATTGAACATTGAAGATAAGTCCTACATTCAGGCGATAATGGGCTACCTTCCATCGTTAAAAGAAAAAATCGATCAAATCAAAAATGATTGCGATTAGCGTGGGGGATTACATGGCTATCACGGCATTTCTTATTTTCTTAGTGACCTTGACCTTTGTCATATGGCAGCCAAAGGGATTGAACATCGGGTGGTCTGCAAGCGCCGGAGCCGTCCTTGCGTTAATTTTCGGCGTGGTCAGCTTCGGCGATGTTGGAACCGTTACCGGCATTGTTTGGAACGCCACTCTGGCTTTTGTGGCAATTATTCTGATTTCGCTTGTATTGGATGAAATTGGCTTCTTCGAATGGGCAGCGCTGCATATGGCCCGGCTTGCACGCGGAAACGGTGTGCTCATGTTCGTATTTATCATCCTGCTTGGATCGGCGGTCGCCGCCTTGTTTGCCAACGACGGCGCGGCGTTGATCATGACGCCGATCGTGCTTGCCATGGTCCGGGCGCTTAAATTCGATGACAAAATGATCCTGCCATTTATTATGGCGAGCGGATTCATTGCCGATACGGCCTCTTTGCCGCTTGTCGTAAGCAATCTGGTTAATATCGTGTCGGCCGATTATTTCAGCATCGGATTTGCGGAATACGCGAGCCGCATGATTATTCCGAATTTCTTTTCCATTCTTGCAAGCTTGATTGTGCTTTATCTGTATTACCGAAAAAGCATTCCAACCGGCTATAATCTCACCCAATTAAGAAAGCCGATGGAAGCCATCAAGGATAGGCGGCTGTTCAAATTATCTTGGGCCATTCTGGCCGCGCTGCTTATCGCGTATTTCGTCAGTGAATTTTTCTCGATCCCTGTATCCATTATTGCCGGGGTCGCGGCAATTGCCTTTTTGTTCGCAGCGAGGAAGAGCCCTGCGATTCAAACCTGGAAGCTCGTCAAAGGCGCTCCATGGACAGTCGTCATTTTCTCCATCGGGATGTATGTGGTCGTTTACGGGTTGCGAAATGCCGGTCTAACCGATGCGCTAGGCGGCGTCATTCATGCGGTCGCGGACAACGGGTTGTTCGCGGCTACGGTAGGCATGGGCTTTATTTCAGCGATTCTGTCGTCAATTATGAATAACATGCCGACCGTCATGATTGATGCGCTCGCCATCCAAGGCACTCAAACCGATGGTTTCATTCGCGAAGCGCTGATCTATGCCAATGTGATCGGTTCGGATTTAGGTCCGAAAATCACCCCCATCGGATCACTGGCAACCCTGCTTTGGCTACATGTTTTGTCCACGAAAAAAGTGAAAATCGGCTGGGGCTATTATTTCAAAGTCGGCATTTTGTTAACCATTCCTACATTGTTTATTACGCTCGTCGGACTTTACCTATGGCTGTATATTCTTCAATCGTTGCATGTGAATGTATGGCTCTGTATTGCAGGGTTTGTGATAGTACTTGCAGTGGTTGCAATGATCATCAGGTCGTTTCTGGGCAGCCGACAAGCTAAAAGAGGTCATCGAGGAGCGTAAATAATTGATATTAGAAGGAGATATTTAATCATGGAGAAAAAACCGCTCGTTTATTTTTTGTGCACCGGAAATTCCTGCAGGAGCCAGATTGCGGATGGTTTTTTAAAAGCTTTGGGAAGCGACAAATACGAAGTGAAAAGCGCGGGACTAGAAGCGCATGGACTTAATCCGCGTGCGGTTCAAATCATGCATGAATCCGGCGTGGACATTAGCAAAAATACATCCGATGTAATCGATCCCGATATTTTAAACCGTGCCGATTATGTCATTACGCTGTGCGGCCACGCGGACGAACATTGTCCTGTCATCTCCAACAAGAACGTTACGAAATGGCATTGGGGATTTGAGGATCCGGCAAAAGCGAACGGGACGGAGGAAGAAATCTTGAGTCAATTCCGCATCGTTCGCGACTCGATCAAGAACCGGATTGAGCAGTTCGTTAGAGAAGGGAACTGAGGTGGATTTCTTGATCATACGAATGCATGTCGCATTAAACTGTACCGATCTGAATAAATCCCTAGATTTTTATCGTGCTTTTTTTGGAGAAAAGGCGTGCTGAATCACTTGGGTTTCCAAGTGAATGGTGTATGATCCGGACGGTAACGCTTGGGAAGTTTTCTACGCCAAAGAAGATTCCGAATTTGAATCAGCCGGAGAAGCCAGGGATTTGTCCTTGTGCTGCGCGGCAGCTGATGTTGAATCGATGGTAAAAAAATGAAGGTATCGATGTGATCGTGGATCTGCGCGGTGAAGCGACGGAGTGCGCCTTCCCGGCGGCGAATGCGGAACGGATTCAAATCCCATTAGAACAAATTGTATCCCGATAAATAAGAAGCACAGGAGCCACTTAGCAAAGTGGTTTCCTTTTTTTTTGATATATTACTTGCAAAATGCAAATATATCATGTATAACTAAGTCATGAGGTGATATCACGTGGAAAACGTTCGCGAACTCTTTCAAATCATGACACGCCGTTTTGGCTTTCTCAATAAAAATTGCTGTTCTGCTGGCGGATGCGATATTTCTTTAGTGCAAAGCCATATTCTTTACGAAATCGATCATCAGCATAAACCGTCTGTTCAGCAAGTCGCCGAAGCATTGGGAACCGATATTACGACCTTTAGCCGACAAATCCAATCGTTAATCAAAATGAATTTAGTGAAGAAAACGCCGGTTCCGGACGACCGTAGGGTGCATGTGCTTTCGCTTACGACGGAAGGTAAGTACGTGGCCGCAACGATTGATCAGCAAATGAACGCCTACTTAGGTGAAGTGTTTTCGCACATGAACGATTTTGAAAAAGAAACGGTCATTCGCTCCGTTAAGCTTTTGAATGAAGCGATGGCAAAGTCCAGCCTGTGCTGTACCACCCCCATCGGGTGATTTCTTTTTTCTATTATACTTGCATATTGCAATTAATTCGGAGGATATTGGTATGAATGAGATTCTTGATACGATCGTTATTGGAGGGGGGCAAGCGGGGCTTGCTTCTAGCTACCATTTAAAAAAGAAAGGACTTCGATTTCTGATATTGGAGGCAAGCGACGAAGCAGGCGGTTCGTGGCCGAGTTATTACGATAGTTTAAAGCTCTTCTCACCAGCACGCTTTTCGTCAATGCCGGGAATGAAATTCCCCGGTGATCCGGACGGCTATCCTAAGCGAGATGAAGTCATTCGTTATCTACAAGATTACCGGACAACCTTTCAATTGCCGGTTATTACGAATCAACGCGTAGATTCAGTTGAAAGCGATGGAGCGGGATTTACGGTCCGCACGACGATAGGTGATACGTTCAGGACGCGTACCATCATTAATGCGACCGGCTCGTTCCACAATCCTTATACGCCAGTGCTAATCGGACAGGAGAGATTTCAGGGCCGTATCCTTCATTCTTCGGAATATCGGAATCCAGAGTCGTTTAACGATCAACGGGTAGTAGTCGTCGGACGCGGCAATTCTGCTGTACAGATCGGAGTGGAGCTGGCCGAAGTAAGCAAGACGTCTCTAGCGGTTTTACGGCCAATCCAATTTATCAATCCAATTGTGTTGGGTAGAGATCTGCATTTTTGGACGAAGCTGATTGGGTTTGATGCTTTTCCGTTTTGGCGACTTGGGAAAACGGCGCCAAGTCCGGGCGGTGTGAACGATTCAGGCCGATACAAAGAGAAAGTAGCTGCAGGAAAGCCGGAGCAACGAACGATGTTTACGTCCTTTTATGAGGATGGCGTTATTTGGCCGGACGGGACCAAAGAGATGGTCGATACGGTGGTATTCGCGACCGGATACAGGCCGCATCTGCCTTACCTCCAAGCCGTTGGCGCGTTGGATGGGAAAGGAATGCCAATCCAAAAAGCAGGTATAAGTAACGTACCTGGGCTTTATTATGTGGGACTCGAGGGGCAGCGATCCTTTGCTTCTGCCACTTTAAGGGGGGTGGGGCCGGACGCGAAGTTTGTTGTGAAGAAGCTGATGCGTCACCTTAAACGTTAAGCAGTCGTCACGTAGCCGTTATGTTTTGTAAAAATATTGTGCGAAGGTTGGATTCCATTGAACAATAATTGGTTTGCTATTGAAATGTTAGTGAGACAGAAGCAAGATGAAATCGAACGATCCGCAAGGGATGCTTGGAAATGGACAGATGCCACGCAAAAGCAATCAAAAATTTTCTTATGGAAGCGCCAAATCGCCTTCACGACATCTAGAGAATGCTGCGCTACTAGCTGCTGTTAATTCAATACAAATAGATTAAGGAGTGTTTTCCATGAATCAAGTTAGCAACGATCAAATTCGTCAAAATGTTCGTAGCCGATATAAGGAGATTGCATTACAACCGGCAGAGGCCAGCTCATGTTGTGCCCCGCCGTCAACGACAAGCGCGGGCTGCTGCGATTCGCCGGCAAATGCATCTGCCAAGCTTGGTTATTCGAATGATGAGCTAACCGCGGTGCCGGACGGCGCAAACCTTGGTCTCGGCTGCGGCAATCCGCAGGCGATTGCCGAACTGAAGCCGGGGGAAGCGGTACTTGATCTAGGCAGCGGCGGCGGATTCGACTGCTTCTTGGCCTCGCGTCAAGTCGGTGACACGGGTCGTGTAATTGGCGTAGACATGACGCCGGAAATGGTAAGCCGCGCACGCGCGAATGCTGCGAATGGCGGATTTGCGAACACCGATTTTCGTTTAGGAGAGATTGAGCATTTGCCTGTTTCCGATCAATCGGTTGACGTTATCATCTCGAACTGCGTCATCAATCTTTCCCCTGACAAACAGCAAGTGTTTAACGAAGCGTTCCGGGTGCTGCGCCCAGGAGGCCGTCTTGCCATTTCGGATATTGTCACGACTGCGGCATTGCCGGCAGAGATGAAGAATGATCTGGATTTGATGTATTCAGGCTGTATTTCCGGAGCCTCATCGGTCGATGAAGTTAAAGCCATGTTAACCCAAAGCGGATTTATGAATCTAGTAGTGGAGCCGAAGGATGATTCGAAGGAATTTATTAAAGATTGGGTGCCGGGATCTCATGTAGAGAATTACATTGCATCCTCGGTTATTAGAGCCAATAGGCCATTGTAATTAACTTCGATTTGTAGAGATCTATAAGTTTTCCTTAAAAAATAAAACTCGTTAATCACATTGATTGCCGCGTAAATCGCGGTTTTTTTGTTTTTGGGATAAAGGCGTGTTTATTGGGTCTTCTTTGCATTTTCCACATCATTCGTATTTTCTATCGGCTCCGAGTCCTCAATGATCAAGAGATTTTTAACAAAAATCCATATCCAACTGGGAAAATAATCAAATCAATGAAAATGAGACATTTACCGTAACCAATGACCATGATTACAATGATCAGCAAGTACGGGAGGGAGCAAATCCTTATTTCGTCCTGTACGCGGATCAATGAATGGAGGGGAGGGGCGACCGTTTTACCTGAACGCTTGGTTAGAGTATTCGTAAAGAAACCGATTAAATTTGAAAGGGGAAGTTTGATGCATTTAAAATGGATGCCGTTCAAAAAGCAATTGATCATTCTTACGATAACCCTATTCGGATTGTCCTCGCTGCAGCTGCAGTCCGCAGAAGCCAAATCGCCAATCGACAAACATTTCGGAGAACCTGTTTCCGTGGGAGCGCCTATTCAGCAGATTGCCATTTTTGAAAGCGCTTATGGTCAAGAGGATGGCCGGGATGTTATGTATACCACGGTGAACGGAAAGCCGGCCATGTTGAACGTCATTGACCTCGCGGACAATAAACTGCTCCGGACGTTCCCGCTTCCGGACGCGGACAGCTCCTGGGCGAAAACCGTAGCCGCAGACGGAACGCTCTATATAGCCGGTCAATCCAAAATGTACCGGTATTCGCCTCAAACCAAAGAACTTGATGATTTAGGGCAGGCGATTCCTGGCGAAACCTCCATTTGGGGACTGGTCGCGGATGAGAATGGGAACGTGTATGGCGGGACGTATCCGAACGCCAAAGTGTTTAAATTCGATCCTCAGACAAAATTATTCACGGATTACGGAACCATGGTGGAAGGACAAGGGTATGTTCGCTCCATTGCCTATGCGGACGGTATCGTATATGCGGGAATCGGCACGGTAGGTCATATCGTCAAGCTGGATCCGGTTACCGGGGACAAGTCGGAGCTGCCGATTCGGGACGTGCCGGTCATAAGCAGTCTTCCGTTCGTGTACGGACTGGATGTCAGGGGGGATTACCTCTTTGCTTACTTGAACGGCAACGGAACAACCGCATTGCTTATCTATGATAGAGCCAGAGGCGTCTGGCTGGACGAGGTGTACCATGGATACGGCGGCCTCGATGTGTCGCCCGAACGGGAAGGGAAAGTGTATTTCGTCCAAAATCGGAAAGTTCAAGCCTTTGACATGACGATGCGTCAGGTCACGGATACGGGGATTGCCTATGGAACGGGGTTCCGCTCCACCGGCTGGGTCCGGTTTCCGGATAATCCGGAGCTGCCCGGCGAGACGTTGGTGACGATTCAATTCGGCGGGAAAACGGCATTGTTCAACTTCGAGTCCGGCGTTCATAAGACGCTGCCCGCCGTTGCCGAAGGCCAACCTACCTTGATCCAGGCGCTGGAGAAAGGGCCGGACGGCAAAATCTATACAAGCGGCATGACTTCCGCATTGGGAGGTGCGTTCGACCCCGTTACGCGCACCCATTCGACGTATCCGATGGGCCAGGCCGAAAGCATCGGCGCGTTCGGCAATGACGTCTACTTCGGTATTTATCCGAAAGCGGAGATTCGAAAACTGGATACGACGCTCCCCGTTCAGACGGATCCGAATAAGCCGAATCCCAACCCGGTATCGTTATTCTACATGGAAGAGGATCAAGATCGTCCCTATGTCCAGACGACCGGCGGAGGCAAGATCTACTTTGGGACCATACCGTACTACGGGAAATTGGGCGGAGCGCTCGTTGCGTACGATCCCGCTTCGAATGCGTATGATGTTCACCGCCATGTCGTGCATAACCAGAGCATTGTAGGACTGGCTTACCGGGATGGCAAGATTTACGGCTCGACCAGCATACGAGGCGGTCTGGGGATCGATCCGACCGAATCGGAAGCGAAGATGTTCGTGTGGGATGCCGTTAGCGGAGAAAAGCTTAGCGAGTTCACGCCCGAAATTCCGGGCGCGGCGAAATCTCCGATCATGATTAGCGGGCTGACCTTCGACAAAGACGGACTCCTCTGGGCGGCGGCAGACGGCATCCTGTTTGCGGTGGACCCCGACACGCAGCAGGTCGTTAAGAGCAAGATCATTTATCCGGGCGTCACCGATTACGGGATGTGGAGGCCGATCCACCTGAGATGGGGAGAGGATGGCCTGCTCTATACCGACCTCCACGGACAGCTGACGATATTGGATCCCGAAACGATGGAGCATAAGGAGCTGGGCATCAAAACCGCACTCTTTACGTTGGGGGATGACGGAAATATTTATTATGCGCAAGAAACCCGAATGTATAGGATTCCCGTCTCGGATGCCGGAGAAGAGGATGCCGAGCCGCCGGTGACGGAGATCGCGCTCATGCCGGAACAGCCGGACGGAAAAAACGAATGGTACGTAAGTCCGATAACGTTTACTTTGTCGGCCCACGATGAAGGATCCGGTCTTGAAACCACGCAATATTCCTGGGATGAAGGAGAAAACTGGATCACCTATGACGGTTCGCCGTTACAGGTGCTTGAGAATGGCCGTCACGCGCTGACTTATCGATCCATCGACAAAGCCGGCAATGAGGAGGCTCCCCATACGATCAGGCTGCATGTGGATCGCGAGGGGCCGGCAATCAAATGGAAATCGGAAATTCCCGAAGAAATCGGCACTGCGGACGAGCTCAAGCTAGCGTTCGAGCTTCAGGACGAATGGTCAGGGGCAGATTCGGACAGTATCGCAATCACTTTGGACGAGAAGCGAGTCGATCATGGATCAGCCCTGCCGTTATTTCATCTTCCTCTTGGCGAGCATACCTTGACGATACGGGCAACCGACTTGGCGGGAAACGAATCCGTGCATGAGGCGAATTTTAAACTCGTCACCAGCTTCGACAGTCTGAAACAGCTTGTCTATCGATTCGCCGAACTAGGATGGATTGACAATCACGGTATCGCAAAGAGTCTTGCCGCTAAGGTCGCAAAAGGGAAGATCGAAGCCTTTATAAAACAAGTCCGTGCCCAAACCGGGAAGCATATATCAAAGGAAGCAGCCGCCTATTTAATTCGGGATGCGGAGGCGCTCCGGTAACAGCTGCCGAGTAACGATCATATGGATTGAAGGTTTCCAATAGAACGGAAAGGAAGGTGCGGAAAGTTGAAAATCGCAAAAATGAAAACGGGCTTGATGGTTATACTTTCATGCGCTGTACTGGCAACCATCCTCCCGGCAAAACCAACGGATGCGCAAAATTGGCAGGATGCAGGTCAGTCGAGTCCCGTTCGGTTGGCGGATAAAGTGTTCGGAGAGCCGCAGCGGTTGGCCCAGCCCATTAAGGGGATCAGCATCTATGACGGGGCGGTCGGGGAACAGGATGGCAGAAAGGTTATGTTTACAACGGTGAAAGGCTCTCCCGCACAATTCAATGTGGTGGATATGGCCACGAACGAGGTGATCCATACGACGGTTTTGCAAGGCGGGGGCGGAGATGCCTGGCACCATGAAGTAACGCCGGACGGAAAATTCGTATACGTAACCTCGCACCGAACGCTCTGGCTGTATGCAACGGAAACCGAAGAAATGAAGCTTGTCCATGACTTTGTTGACGAAGGCCCGTGGTCGCTTGTGACCGATAGTATTGGAAACGCTTATATTGGCACTTATCCCGGCGGAAAGGTATTTAAATACGAGCTTGCCAGCGGGACCGTCACCGAAGATTATGGAAGAATGCTTGGCAATCAGCCTCAAGAATACGTAAGATCGATCGCGCTGGACGAAGATGGAGGCCATATCTATGCCGGTACGGCCCACGGTCAAATCATTAAGCTGAATCTAACGACAGGGGAGAAAACCAATATCGCGCAACCGCTGATGGACAAACAGGAAACCGGCTTTGTGTACGATATGGATCTGGTTGATAAACGCTATATTTTCGCCAGATATTCCGAATCCAAAAATATGTATGTCTACGATCTCGAGTCTTCCCGCTGGCTGGACGTTGTATTATCCAACGTAACCGGTCTGCATGTCACGGACTCCTATGAAGACAAAGTTTATTTTATTGCGGACAACGCTTTAAACTATTACGACTTGGCAACGGGAGAGATCGGATCTACCGGAATGGCATACGGAAGCGGACTTCGAGGTGCCGATTGGGTCGAATTCGATCGCCATGAGAATCCGGATCTAATCGGCATGAATCTGGTAACCGTTCAATTCGGCGGGGGAATCGTTTATTTCAACATTACGCAGAACAAGACGGTAACGACACAACCGGTCGTAGAGGGGACGCCGCTGAATATTCATGTCATTGAGAAAGGCTCGAATAACCAGTTGATGATGAGTACATTGGGAGCGGGTACGGGGGCTGTCTTTGACGCGAACCAAAACAAAGTGGTTTCGATTTCCCTCGGGCAGGCCGACAGCATGGTACATCATGATCATGCCATGTACATGGGCGTGTACCCGAAAGCCAATATCTATAAATATGATCAAAATAGAAATCCGGGAAACGGCAATCCGTCATTGTTCATGCAAGTAGATCCAGGCGCCCATCAAGACCGGCTGATTGAAGCCGCCTCCGGCGGGGACCGGATCTATTTCGGCAGCGTATCAGGCTACGGCGTTAACGGGGGGGCCGTAACGATCATTGACCCGGCAGCCTATGCAAAGGACCGGACGGGGGTACTCGTCATTAGAAATGTCGTTCAAGATCAGAGTGTCGTAGGCCTTGCCTATAAGGACGGCGTGCTGTTCGGCTCTACGAATATTCATAACGGGCTTGGCAGCAACCCGACAGCGGAAGAAGCCAAAATGTTCGCGATCGATGCCTTGACCGGAGAGAAATTAATGGAATGGTCACCGCAAATCGAAGGCGTCGATAAACCTGAATTTATTGGACGTCTGACGGTAGGACCCCATGACGGTCTGATCTGGGGGGCGGTTAACGGCAGTATATTCGCGATGGACCCGGATAGCAAGGAGATCATAAAGAGCAAGCAGGTCCATACGGGATCGTTCAATTACGGCGCGTGGTCTTCCGTTCCGCTAAAATGGGATGCCGACGGCGTCCTGTACGCGCTGTTCGGCTCGAAGCTCGTCGCGATCGACCCGGTGACCATGGATCATCGAACCATAACGAACGCTTATAGCTTTACGATAGGCGATGACGGGTATCTGTATTTCTCGGATGGCTCGGATCGAACGTTCTTGTCCCGAATTCATATCGGTACCAAAGCAACGGTTCCAGAAGACGTGGACGGGAACGGAACCGTCGATCACCGCGATATCCGATTAGTGGCCAGGCATATAGGAAAAGAACCTGTAGGCGAATTGCGCAAACTGGACGTGAACCGGGATGGGCAAATAAACGCAAAAGATATTAGAAGAATTATAGCTAAAATGATGGAGGACCGGAAACGAAAATAACGCGATTAGTAAAAAAATCGGTACAGCTGTACCGATTTTTTTTCATATCGGATGGAGGAGGCCTGATGTCGTGGAACATGTTTACCGAGGGGAAGCAATGTATCTTTCTGTAAAGGCTTTTTATAAAACGTCAGTTGCTTATTTGTTACCGAGTTGTTCCGCCAAACCGATTAGAAGTCCTTCGGTTCCACGAATGTAGCAGAGCCGATACGAGTCCTCGTACTGAACCACTTCGCCAACGAGCTGAGCACCATGCTTAATGAGTCTGGATACCATTTCGTCAATGTCTTCAACGGTGAACATGACGCGTAGATAACCGAGGGCGTTAACAGGAGCAGTCCGGTGGTCTGATATAGCAGGCGGGGTGAGAAATCGCGAAAGTTCAATTCGGCTGTGGCCATCTGGGGTAACCATCATCGCAATCTCTACGCACTGAGAACCGAGACCGGTTACGCGACCAGCCCATTCACCATCGACAACGGCTCGCCCTTCGAGCTTCAAGCCAATCTCCTCAAAGAAAGAGATTGCGTTATCAAGGGATTCTACAACGATGCCGACATTGTCCATTCTTAGTAATTTGTTTTTTGCCATTGTTTTATCTCCTTATGTGTACAGATTTATTACCTCATATCAAGTTTGGCTGAATGAAGTTGCGCATAAAACCGGCTGAAACGTTAACCGTTGGAACGTTTGAAACGGTACGGACTTAAGCCGACATGTTTCTTAAACAGGTTGCAAAAGTAAGAGAAGTTCGTTAAACCGATCGCCTGTCCGACTTCCTGTACCGACAAATCGCTTGTTTTAAGCAGCCAACAGGCCTGGCGGATGCGGCGGGCGGCCAAATATTCGGTAATCGTGGTACCGACGGTTTGGCGAAAGACGGCCGATAAATGGTTGGGCGACAAATGAATCTCTTCGGCGAGACCCTCCAGTTTAAACTCTTCCATATAATGTTCTTCCACCCACTTCATCACCCGCTCGGCTGCGGACGACTTCCGCAGATGGGACGGGTTTTTTTGCCGTTCCGGCTGTTCGTGGGCCATAACAATATGAAGGAAGTCCATTAGAAACAGCCATTGCCCCTCAAGCTGAAGCGCCGAGGCCGGCTGCGGAATTCGCTCCCGGTAATTCTCGAATAGACGGAGAATCTGCTGCTGCGGCAATCCGTCAAACACTTGCTGCTCCAGCGGATCACTCCACAGCCGATGGAAAAAGGTCCGCAAGAGAGTAAACGGAACCAAGTACCGGTCGAGTTCGGTTGGCTCGAATACAAACAGGGAACGGATATAATGGGATTCCGGATCAAGCTTCATATGGATACGATGCAGTTGAAACGGACGGAAATAAAAGAGGCACCCCGGAGAAAGCTCAAAAATTTGTTGATTAACAATGACTTGACCATGCCCTTCGTGGACGTAAAGCAGCTCCATTCCCTGATGCGCATGATAGACGTCAACGAATTCATGCGTCCGGTCTTTCAGGAACGAAAGCCGCACCGGATGAAGATTCAAATTCATATAGTTCATGATTTTCACCGGCGAGCCCCCTGTTGCATGAATCGTATTTTAAAAACATTTTATCATAAGGGCGCCAAACTTTGAGCCTTCTTTTTTTGCTACGATGGAATAGAGCGGACAAAGGAAGACCGAATCGCACGTTGTCGTTGCGCAAAGCGGCAGTCCGATAAAAGGAGGGAGTTACGAATGATCGATGCGAATCTGGATTGGGCTTCCTTCCTGGGAAGGCACGATCTTACGTGGTCGGTGAAACCGGTCTCATGGGATGAAGGGGCGTTCATCGGCAACGGATGGATCGGGGCGATGGCCTACAGCGAGGAGCACAGATTAAAGCGAAATGTGCTGCGCTTTGTGCTTGGTCGCACGGATGTAACCGCGAAACGGCCGGCAGGAGGATATCCTCCGCGGGTTCCAATAGGCGAGCTCCACCTGGAGCTGGCAGGCTGGCTTTATCAGCCCTATAGCATGCGGCTGGATTTATGGAACGCGGAGCTTCGGGCGGAGATTGCGACTACGGCGGGATCGGTGAAACTGCGGGCGTTCGTCCACGGCCGCGAAATGGCGATGGCGGTGGAGCTTGAGACGTCCGGGAGTGAAGAAAGCGCCGCCTTTCAATGGTACCCCTACCCGGAAGTCGATCCGATTCTGAAAAATGCGGACGGCTATAATTTGAATCCATATATTCCTGAATCGGAAGTGATCCGGTCCTTAAGAAATGGAATCCATATCGGAACGGAAACGTTCAAGCCTGCCGGCTCTGGCGGCTGTACGACGGCTTGGATCGAGCGGAAGCTGGCGGCAGCGTCGGCGGGGTATGACGAACGGCGCGTATTGTTATTATCTATTCAGAACGGTTCGGACGAAACAGCCGTACAAAAGGCTGTGGAAGTCGTGAAGCATGCGGGCGGGCAGCCTTGGGACGAATGGGTGAAATCGCACCGAAGCTGGTGGCATGCCTATTTCCCGCAGAGCTTTGTTTCGATTCCAGATACGATGCTGGAAGGATTTTATTGGATTCAAATGTATAAGCTGGCGTCGACGACTAGAGCAGAAGGCATGATCATGGATAATCAGGGGCCGTGGATGACATCGACCCCTTGGCCTGGCGTTTGGTTCAATATGAACGTGCAGATGGCCTATTCCCCGGTCTACGCGTCCAACCGGCTGGATATCGGCCTGTCGCTGACGAAAGCGTTCAGCGAGCGCTTCGATCAGCTGATCCTCAATGTTCCCGAGACATTCAGGGCGGATTCGGCCGGTCTCGGCCGCAGCTGCAGCTACGACCTGGCCGCCAATGTCGACGACGAGAAAGGAAACCTGCTGTGGGTCTGCCATAATATATGGCGTCAGTATCGGCACTCGATGGATGATAAGCTGCTGAAGGAGCTGCTATATCCTCTGCTTCAGCGTGCCGTTCAGTATCACGTGCACCTGCTTGAGGAAGGAGACGACGGCAAGCTTCATCTGCCGCCGACCATCTCGCCGGAGTACGGTTCTTTCCTCAAGCTGACGGTGCCGGACGCCCATTACGATTTGGCCCTGCTCAGATGGGGCTGCGAGACTCTGCTGCGGATCAGCGAACGGATGGAACAGGTTGAGGCGGACAAGGCGGAGCGGGGAGCCGGGAGGAGGATGTGGGCGGAAGTACTCGAAAGGCTTACCCCTTTGCCCACGGACGAAACCGGCTATATGATCGGACGCGGGCAGCCACTCGAATTCGGGCATCGCCATTTTAGCCATTTGATGGCCGTTTTCCCCTTGCATCTGGTAAGCGGAGAGGCGGAAGAAGAGAAGAGGCTGATATTGCGCTCGCTTCGCCACTGGTTATCCAGGGAAGGGGATTTGCGGGGCTTTACGTTTACGGGAGCGGCGTCGATCGCGGCAGTCCTCGGCTTGGGCGACGAAGCGTTGACTTATTTGAAATCGCTTGTTCATCTTCTGAAACCGAACACGATGTATAAGGAAGCGGGACCGGTTATTGAATCGCCGCTCGCGGGCGCGGAATCGATTCAAGATATGCTGCTGCAAAGCTGGGGCGAGTGGATACGAATATTCCCGGCCGTGCCCGGCGAATGGCGGGATACGGTCTTCCACGATTTGCGGACGGAGGGAGCGTTCCTTGTGAGCGCCATCAGATCAAACGGGGAAACGAAGTGGATCCGCGTGAAGAGCCTTGCCGGGGAACCCTGCCGATTGATCACGGATATGAACGGCCGTGTCGGACTACGGGCGGCAGAGGGCAAGGCGGTCCTTCGAGAGCTTGGCGGCGGCCGGTTCGAGCTCGATATCGCTCGCGGGGGAGAAGCGATACTTTATGCCGAAGCGGCCGCTTCCGGGGCGCAACTCGCGGACGATCTCTCTTTGCAAATCCGTCCGGTACCCGCCGAACCTCGTCTATGCGGGTATTTCGGGGGCCGCAAGCCATGGAGGCTGTTCGGTCTGTCTCTAAGCGCCAATGCCGGTTCTCTGGTTGACGAGATAGTAAAGTGAGGAGGAAAAGGCTATGACCGAGAAAGATAGGCTGCTGGATGGGGAACAGGAAGCGAATGCCCAAGCGGTTCATGCTCATGATTTGGAGTGTAAGCCCGAGCCGGACCGTCGGCTCGGATGGTGGAGAGAGGCAAGGCTGGGGCTCTTCATCCATTGGGGACTATATTCACTCCCTGCCGGCATATGGAACGGCGAGGAATTGAAAGGAGCTTACGGGGAGCATCTGATGCTCAGGGCGAAAATTCCGGTGAAAGATTATGAAGCTATAGCCGGGCGCTTTAATCCCCTTAAGTTCGATGCGGAACAATGGGTGCAAGCGGCAAAGTCGGCGGGATTGAACTACCTGGTGTTCACCGCCAAGCATCATGATGGATTCGCGATGTACGACTCCGAGGTATCCGACTACAATATTGTCCGCAGAACGCCGTTCGGACACGATCCGCTTGCGGAGCTGGCCGAAGCTTGCCGCCGCCACGGAATTGTTCCGTGTATCTATTACTCCCATGCCATGGATTGGCATCACCCCGATTCGCAAGGAAACACCTGGGATTATCCGGGGAATATCGGCGCTTACGAGCCGGCGGAGGAATGGATCCGCGATGAAGATAAAAGCTCGCGGTTCGAGAAATATCTGGAGGAAAAAGCGATGCCGCAGATCCGGGAATTGCTAACGCGATACGGACCTATCGGGGTGCTGTGGTTCGACTGCGGGCATAAACTGACCGAAGCGCAGGGCCGGCGCTTCCTCGAGCTTGTGCGTTCCATTCAGCCCGATTGCCTTGTAAACCGGCGAGTTTGGAAGGAGCCGCTCGGCGATTATGGAAACACATCGGACAATCAGCCGCACGTGCGAATCCCGAGGCAAGACTGGGAGTCGATCGCCACGATGAACGATTCCTGGGGTTATAAGATAAACGACCATAATTGGAAAACCCCGTCCGAAATTTTACGGCAGCTGATCGATACCGTGAGCATGAACGGCAATTATGTGATCAACGTAGGGCCAACGGGCGACGGCGAGTTCGATTCCGAATCGCTCGCGCGCCTTCATCGGCTTGGCACATGGCTCCAAACGAACGGAGACAGCATCTACGGCACGGTGCGGAGCCCGATCGGAAAACCGCCTTGGGGCCGCTGCACCATGAAAGGACAAAGGCTGTTTCTGCACATCTTTGACGGTCCGTTGAGCGGACAGCTGGTCATTCCTGGGATTCGCAATGAGTTAAAAACGGTATATGCGCTAGCCGATCCGGAACGAAAACCGCTGCTTTGCCGGCGCCTGTCGGACATCGATTGGATCGTAGACCTATCAGGCGCTCCGCAAGACCATCTTGCCGCCGTAATCGTAGCCGAGTTCCTTGGCGACTTAGACTCGAACCCGGTGAAGCTGCTTGTGGAAGACGATTATCCGAATGTGTTCGGCGCTTTCGAGTGCGACATCGTCGGGAGCACGCTGAGGTTCGATACCGGCAAGCAGGGCCGCGACAATGTGACCGATTGGTCGGAAGGTGATCTTATCCGCTGGAAATTTCGAACGATTATCGCAACTGCGTTCCGAATACGGGTCGCTTATGGCGCGGACGCTTCCTGCATGGGCGGTGAATTTGAAGTGGCAGTCGGCGATCAGAAGCGGTCGGCCAAAGTAACGAATACGGGTGGGATGCACGCCTTCCGGGATTTTGAGATCGGAACCGTCGATATACCCGCCGGAGGGCCGTTTACGCTAACGGTCAAGGCTGTATCCATTCCCGAAGCTTGTTTAATGAATTTGCAAAAGGTTGTTTTAGTGCCAGCTTCCTCGTACGTACTTCGTTAGCGGTGGGGGGATCTCTGTGCGTCAATGGCTATCAGGCGCAGTCCGGGGAAAACACCTGGTTTTTGCGCGTTTGCTTGTACCTTATATGTTATTTCTAATCCTGCCGATGATTATAGGCTGGATTATTTTTCATGAGACAAGAACGCTTTTGGAAAAAGAAGTGACCGCAGGCAACATGAGCATGCTGGAGCAGAGCAAAGAAATCCTCGACAGCAGAATGGAGGAAATTAATGTTATCGTGCAGCAGCTCGCTTCGGATACCCGGATCGCCCGGCTCCTTTCCGTTCGGGACCCTTTTGCGGGCACGAACACTTTTCAAATACTGGACACCCATAAAAACCTGTACAATTATGCTTTGTCCAACAGCTTCATGACCGACTACTTTGTCTTCTTCCGAAACAGCGAGCTGGTATTGACCCCGGGAGGAACGTACCGATTTCAGGAGTTTTACGACCATGTCCTCTCTTACGACCGCTACGGCTATGACGAATGGCGCAGGATGATGCTCGGCAAATTTCACAATCGAGACTATCTCCCCGCCGAAGACGTTCAGGTTAGAGGCATGTCACGGAAAGCGATAACCTACGTGCAGTCGCTCGGTTATCCCGGAAATCCGCAAGGAGAGGTCGTCGTACTGATCGACGGCAAAGAAATCGAAAAGCTGTTCAAAGGGCTCGACAGCTCGGAAGGGGAGGCATTCATCGTTGATGAACAAGGACGAATCGTCAGTTCATTATCTCCGCACTCTTCTTTTTTGCCGATTGACGCAAGCAAGCTTGAAGGGGCACGGGGGGTCGTCGAACAGGCCGCAGGCTCAACGGATATGACGATCACCTATATCAAATCGTCTAATAATGGATGGACTTATCTTGTCACGCAGCCGACCCGTATTTTTTTGAAAAAGGTATTGTATATCCAGAAAATAACGTTTACGGCGACGTTTATTTTTCTTTTATTGGGGACGCTGGCCGCATATATACTGGCTTACAAGAACAGCAAGCCGATTAGAAACATTTTGAATCTCATCCTGGAAAGGTCGGGTGCGGGACATAACCGCCGCGATGCCTATCGTTTCATCGGAGAAACCGTCACCGGCTTGATCGACAACAATCTGAAGCTGAAAGCGGAGATCGATAAGCAGATTCCTCTGCTTCGGGCGGCAAGCCTTCAACGGCTTTTGAACGGCGGCTTCTTGTCCGTAGAGGAGGCCAAAGCGATGCTTGAGCACGTAGGAATCAAGCTTGATGATCGGTCGTTTGTTGTCTCGCTATTATATGTTAAACCGAGTGTAAGCGATTATAACGATCATTCGCTTGATGAACTGGATATTTGGAGAGTGCTGACCAAACAAATCGTAGAGGATGCCGCTTTGGACGAAGCGCTTTGTTTCAATACCAACGAGGACCACTTCGCGATCTTGTTCATTTGCCGCAGCTCTGAGAACAATTTCCGAGAGAGGGTGGAGAAGAAAACCGAGACGATCGCCGCGCTGTTCCGCGACCGGTTGAATAGGTCTCCCATCAACGGCTTGGGCGGACTTGCCGAAAGCTTGACGGGAATATCCCGTTCTTTCGAACAGGCCAAACAGGCGCTCAACTACCTTGTCTGGCAAAACCGCGAAGGGTTTATCTGGTTCGACCAGCTCCCGGGTGATAATGGCAGCTATTATTATCCGCTGGATATGGAGATACGTCTGATGAACCTGGCCAAAGCCGGCGACGAAGCCGAAGCGATGCGGCTGCTTGAAGAAATGCGGAAGGAAAATTTCGAGAACCGGAAGCTTTCCTATGCCATTGCGCAGCTGTTCTTGTACGAAATGTGGGGGAGCGTCTTGAAGCTTCTGCCGCAGCTTGAACTCAGCCATGACGGCGTGCTTCGCAGCATGAACCGGATCGGGGAGGATGTTGTATCGTTCGAGGAGCTCGAAAGCAACTATGGTTCCATTACACTTGCTTACAGGTGGATTTGCGGCACCGTGAACGAATATAAGAAGAGCCAGAATGGCAAGCTTCTGGAAAAGATCGTTGCGTTGCTGAACGAATCCTATATGCATGACGATCTGTGTCTGGAGGCGGCGGCTGACCGGCTTCGCATCTCGAAGGTCTACTTGTCGCAGTTTTTCAAGGAACAAACGGGGGTGAACTTTTCCGATTATTTGGAAAACTTGAGAATGGAGCGAGCCAAATCTCTTCTGCTCCAGACGAATCTGGCTGTCGGTGAGATCGCCTATCGGGTGGGATACAGCTCCTCCAACACGTTTTGCCGGGCGTTCAAGCGGATTAACGGGGTCAGTGCCACCGCTTTCAAGCAGTCGCAAGGGCTGCAGTTCATCAATTCTTAATTCAGGCACATTTGCTTTGGAAATGCACATCGTATTTCTTAAGTTTTGCACATCTTGTAATCGCTTTCAAATTTACAGAACATTCATCTCTTTATAACCTTGAATCATGCTTCTCGAAAGGGGAGCAAACGGCGGTGACGAAAGCTAACGTAACGAATGGAAAAATGAACAGAAAGGAGGGGCAAAAAATTGGAAACGGCTTCAGCAACTGACGTTCGTTCGGAGGCGGGATCGAAGCGAAGCGCAATACCGATAGGGAGAAGAATGGGCAGATGCTGGCAGCTTTATGTCCTGCTTGCGCTGCCGGTCGTTTACATTCTGTTGTTCAAATACTATCCGATGTACGGGGCGCAAATCGCTCTTAAAAATTATGTGGCCTCGAACGGCATTACCGGCAGCGAATGGGTAGGTCTCAAACATTTTATCCGGTTTTATCATTCCTATGAATTCGGGAAGCTGATTAAAAATACGCTGCTTATCAGCGTCTACAGTTTGCTTGCGGGAATTCCGTTTCCGATTATGCTTGCGCTGTCTATCAACTACGTTAAGAACAAGAAATTTAAGAAAACGACGCAAATGATAACGTATGCGCCGCACTTCATTTCCGTTGTCGTTATGGTCGGAATCATTCTCGAGATGCTAGATCCGAGGAACGGGCTGATCAATGTTATCATTCGCGGGCTTGGGCTTGAAACGGTAAATTTCATGGCGAAGCCGGAATATTTCAGCTCGATCTACGTATGGTCGGGAATTTGGCAAAATGTCGGATTTTCCTGCATCATTTATTTGGCGGCGCTGTCTGGCGTTGACCCGTCCTTGCACGAGGCGGCCGTTATGGATGGCGCGACCAAATTTCGCAGGATGCTTCATATTGATCTGCCGAGCATTATCCCCGTGATGGTCATTCTGCTCATTCTTAATACCGGTAACATTCTGGACTTGGGCTTCGAAAAGGTGCTCCTGATGCAAAACCCGCTGAATTTGAGGACATCGGAGGTTATCGACACCTATGTATACAAAGTCGGCTTGGCATCGGCGGCCATGAACTATTCCTATTCGACAGCAATCAATTTATTCAAATCGGTAGTCGGCCTTATTCTTCTGGTCGCCGTCAATCAGCTCGCCAAGAAAGCAAAGCAAGAGAGTTTATGGTGAAGGAGGAGCTGGCTTTGGAGCATTCAACCATAAAAGAAACGACGGCCGATCGATGGTTTAATGGGATGAATTATCTGGTGTTAACCGTATTTCTCCTTTTGGTGCTATATCCGCTTGTCTATATTGTCAGCGCTTCCTTCAGCGAGCCAAGCGCAGTCCTATCCGGGAAAGTATGGCTGTATCCGGTGAATCCGACGCTTGAAGGGTATATGGCGGTATTCCAGCATAAGCTCATCTGGAGCTCATTCCGCAACTCCATATTTTACACAGTGGCCGGAATGATTCTTAATGTTGCCATGACCGTAGCGGCGGCTTATCCGCTTTCACGAAAAGATTTGTACGGAAAAAACGTCGTCATGTTTTTATTCGTCTTTACAACGATGTTCTCGGGCGGCCTTATCCCTTCCTATCTGCTTGTCAAGGGTTTGGGGATGCTCAATACCGTATGGGCGATCATTCTTCCGGGAGCGATGGGTGTATTTCATGTTATTATCGCCAGGACCTATTTCAAGACGACGATTCCCGATGAATTGCTCGAGGCTGCGCAATTGGACGGCTGCAACGATTTCCGCTTTGTGCTGAAAATCGTCATTCCGCTGTCAGGACCTATTATCGCCGTCATTGCGCTCTATTCCGCCGTAGGATATTGGAATCAATATTTCAACGCGCTTATTTACTTGAAAGATCAGGAGCTATTTCCGCTTCAGCTTATACTGCGGGACATTCTCGTTCAGAACGAAGTGGATTCAAGCATGCTGACGGATTTGAAGGAAGAAGCCAAGCGCGAAGGGGTGCGGGAGCTTCTGAAATATTCCTTGATCGTTATTTCTTCATTGCCGATGCTGGCCGTCTACCCGTTCGTACAGAAATATTTTATCCAAGGCGTCATGATCGGCTCACTGAAAGGATGATTAAACAGTTGAAATGGGGGCTGGAAATGAACAAAGCACTGATGGCATGTTTAGGCTTGTTTCTCCTCACGCTTACCGTATTAGCGGGCTGTTCCGGCAACAAGCAGGAGCAAGAACCGGCCGAGACGGATACGATAGACTCCTTGTCTGTAAGTCCGGCCGGACAATTCCCGATCGTGAACGAAAAAATTACACTGAAAGTGTTGGTTAAAGGCAGCGCTTTCGTGGAGGATTTCGCAACGAATGAATACACGAAGTTTTTGGAAGAGAAGACGAATATTCATATCGAATGGGATGTGGCGCCTGAGAAGTCCGCTGTGGAAAAGCTGAATCTTGTGCTGGGAAGCGGAGATTTACCGGATGTCATTATGGGCTTCAGCATTTCGCCGACGCAGCAGCTGATTTACGGAGGACAGGGCAATTTCATTGCTCTGAACGATCTGATCGAAGAGTATGGGACCGAGACGAAAAAATTGTTTGAGCAGTTTCCTAAAGTGAAGGACGAAATTACTGCTCCAGGCGGAAATATTTATGCGCTCCCGCAAGTGAACGATTGCTATCATTGCTCCATGGCGCAAAAAACGTGGATTTATAAGCCATGGCTGGATAAGCTTGGTCTTGCGATGCCTACAACGACGGATGAAATGTATGAAGTGTTGAAAGCGTTTAAAACACAAGATCCGAACGGAAACGGCAAAGCCGACGAAATTCCATTGGCCGGAGCGTCTGTCGGCCCTTCGGTTAATATCGATTCATTCCTGATGAATGCCTTTACGCTTAATCCAGGCGATAAAAAGCTGTATATGAACGACGGGAAAGTAGATGTATCGTTCAATAAACCCGAATGGAAGGATGGTCTCGCTTATTTACACAAGCTGTATGCGGAAGGGTTAATCGCGCCGGAATCGTTCACGCAGGACCGGAATCAGGTTAAGCAAATGGGCGAAAATCCGGACATTCCAATACTCGGAGTAGCAACGGCCATGCATAACGGGGCATTCACCGATTTCAACGGTGAAAGCGGAAGATGGCTCGATTTTGTCGCAGTGCCGCCATTGAAAGGACCGAAAGGGCTGCAGATCACGCCATTCCGTTCCAGTGTTACTCAAGGGCAATACATTATTACAAGCGCCAACAAGTATCCGGAAGCCGCTTTCCGTTTGGCTGACCTGATGTACGATCAGGAAATGACGCTTCGCAATACCGTTGGGCGTCCTGGCATGGAATGGGACTGGGCGGAATCGGGAGAAGTCGGCATCAATGGAATGCAGGCCATTTGGAAGGAACTCGATTCAGATCTGCCTACGGTGCAGAATGTCAAATGGTCGCAAGTCGGACCGTCGCTTCGGACGAACGATTTCCGGTTAGGGATGATGGCCGATCCGGACAATCCGTTGGAAGTGATTCTTTATAATGAAACAAAGAACAAATATGAGCCGTTTCGGCAAAAACAGGAATCCGTGCTTCCGGAGTTGTTCTTTACAAACGAGCAGGCGGCCGAGCTTGCGGACCTGGACAAAACGATTACCGACTTCGTAAAAGAAATGACCGCCAGGTTCATCATCGGCGATGCCAATCTGGAGAAGGAATGGGAGACATACCTGGAAAACCTGGAGTCCATGAATCTGCCGCGGTACTTGGAAATTTATCAGAGCGCCTATGACGCCAAATATAAGGAATAAGCGAAGGGAGAAGGATGAAATGGATCAAACGCATACCCTGCAGTTGAAGGAGCAAAGAATGGGCTGGTGGAGGGAAGCGAAGTTCGGGATGTTCATCCATTGGGGATTATACGCCATCCCGGCGGGAAAATGGAAGGGCCGGGCGATTCCGGGAATCGGCGAGTGGATCATGAAGCGTGCGCAAATTCCCGCCGGTGAATACGCTATGCTGGCGCGGGAATTCAATCCGGTAGCGTTTGACGCCAAGGCATGGGTGGACGCTGCGGTGAATGCCGGCATGAAATATATCGTGATCACGGCCAAGCATCACGACGGGTTTGCGATGTATCGCTCCAAAGCGTCCGATTACAATATCACCCATGCTTCTCCGTTCCGGCGCGATCCGATGAAGGAGCTTGCCGAGCAGTGTGCGAAAGCGGGGCTCAAGCTGTGCTTCTACTATTCGCAGACCCAAGATTGGTATGAGAAGGACGCCGTCGGCAACGACTGGGATTTTCCCGAACCGAGCGATGAAGATTTTCAGAGCTATTTGGACCGGAAGGTGAAGCCGCAGCTGCAAGAGCTGCTGACCGGGTACGGGCCGATAGGACTGATCTGGTTCGATACTCCGAGGTCGATTACCGAGGCGCAAAGCAGGGAGTTGGCCGATTTCGTTCATAAGCTGCAGCCGGACTGCATCGTCAATGGTAGAGTTGGTAATGGCTTAGGCGATTACCTCTGCCTTGGCGATAATGAAACGCCGGCAACGGCGCTGGCGGCCGATTGGGAAACATGCGCTACGTTGAATCATACCTGGGGATACAAAACGGACGACCAATCGTGGAAGTCGCCCGAAACCCTGATCAGGCTGCTGAGCGATATTGTAGGGAAAGGCGGAACCTATCTGCTTAATGTCGGACCGACAGCGGAGGGCGTTATTCCGCAGCCGAGCGTAAACGTGCTGAGCGAGGTGGGCGAATGGCTGAAGGTTAACGCAGAGGCGATTTACGGCACACAGGCCAATCCGTTCGCAACGGAGTTCGATTGGGGGACGATAACGACCAGGCCCGGCAAAGTGTACGTTCACCTGTTCGAGCGGCCGAAGGAAACCTTGGCCTTGCACGGGCTCAAAAACCGTGTTCGCAAGGCTCATATGCTGGCCGATCCGCAAAGCGAGCTGGAGTTCGAGCAAACCTATGACGAGAGCACGGATACCCATGCGTTGCGCGTTTCGCTTCCCAAACAGATACCGGTGTCAGCGGTAACCGTCTTGGCGCTGGATATTGACGGCGCTGCCGAAGCGGACAATACGCTCGCCCAGCAGGCGGACGGCCATGTGATGCTGGAGGCGCACCGGTCTGTCATTCACGGCGGCGAAGCCGGAGCGAAAGCATGCTTGTCGAAGGCTGGCGTTCTCACGGACTGGTCGGATGAGAACGAATGGTTGAGCTGGGAGTTCAAGGTGACGAACCCCGGGACATTCCATCTCCGCATTCGATCATTAGCTGAAAAAGCCAGGGATGCGATGGGTGAAACGATCGGCCGCTGGGAGGGCGGACATCGTCTGCAGGCGGAGGTCGCCGGCCAGCAGCTCGAGTTCGACATCGTCGAGCATTCACGGGTGCAAAACGCGAGATCGGCCTATTTCCACCGCATTCACACCGAATGCGGCAGCGTATCGATCGATCGTCCCGGAACATACACATTCAAGTTGAAAGCTATTAAGCTGAATTATGAACAGCAGCTCGGATTAAAGCTGGTATCCGTTGATCTGCTGCTTAATTAAATTTTGCGATTAGGGGCGGCCTGCCGGTCGTCTCTTTCTTGTTTGATTGATTCGCAAGCCTTCAATCACTAATTGACTTATAAATTAATTTGTCTTACAATTAACTTTAAGAGAAACGACGATACCTATTTCACTTGAAAGGGGCAGCTAATCATGAGCGTTTTAAGAAAATCGCCTGATGGAATTTTAGGCTTTCCTGTAGCACCTATGAATCATCAAGGCAACCTTGATTTGAAAGCGCTTCAAACCAATGTTCAGTTTCTAATCGATGAAGGATTAAGCGCCATATTTATCGGATGCGGTTCCGGAGAATTTCACGCATTAGACCATAGCGAATACAAAGCGATGGTTGAAACGGCCGTAACCGTTGCCGGAGGGAAAGTGCCGGTGTACACCGGAGTCGGAGGCAACATCAGACATGCGGTGGAGCTTGCCGAGCTGTCGGCGAAACTCGGAGTCGATGGATATTTGATTTTGCCCCCGTATTTGATTGAACCGGAGCAAGAAGGATTGTACGAATACATAAAGACCATTGTTACGAGTACGGAGCTGAACGCTATCGTTTATCAGCGAGACAATTGCATTGTAACCGTGGAAACGCTTCAGCGCCTTGTGGAATTTCCGCAGGTTGTAGGCCTCAAAGACGGACATGGCAATATGGAACTGAACATGGAGATGACCCAAACAATCGGAGACCGGCTCAGCTGGTTAAATGGTATGCCGATGGCTGAAGTGACGATGCCGGCTTATGTCAACTTAGGTTTTCAGGCCTATTCTTCGGCTATTTCCAACTATATCCCGCATATTTCCGCGCTTTTCTATCATGCGCTGCTGAATCAGAACAAAGAATTGCTAAGCGAGCTGTATCGTTATGTCATCTTGCCGATCAACCGGATTCGCAAACAGAGAAAAGGCTATGCGGTCGCATTGATTAAAGCGGGGATGGAGATTGTCGGGCTTCCTGTAGGCACCAAGACACGCGTGCCGGTTATCGAAGTGGAGAAAGAGCATTACAACATGCTCGAAGCCATTCTGAACGATACATTCGAACGGTTCCCGAAAGGAAAACAAGTAAATTCCGTTACCGGTTAGGAGGAACAAGGAGCTATGGCTGAAGTCTGTACTTATTTGAATTATATAAACGGGCAGTGGACAGCTTCGTCGACAGGCGAGGTCGAGGCAAGCATCAACCCTGCAAATAAACACGAGATCATTGGTTATGTGCAAAAATCGGCTCTGCCCGATTTGAATCAGGCCGTATCCAGCGCGAAAGCAATGCAAAAGAAATGGAAAAAGCTGTCTGGCAACGAGCGCGGGAATTATTTGCTCAAAGCGGCTTCCATCCTGGAAAGCAGATTGGATGAAATCGCCGAAACGATGACGAGAGAAATGGGGAAAACGCTCCCTGAAGCCAAAGGCGAAACGGCAAGAGGCGTCGCCATATTGCGGTATTATGCGGGTGAAGGGCTACGCTCGATCGGCGATGTCATTCCATCCACGGACAGTGAGGCGCTCATGTTTACGACGCGGGTTCCTCTGGGCGTCATCGGCGTGATTACGCCATGGAACTTCCCTGTCGCGATTCCGATTTGGAAAATGGCTCCGGCTTTGATTTACGGGAATACCGTAGTGATTAAACCGGCAACGGAGACTGCAGTCACGTGCGCCAAGATCATCGAATGTCTGGCCGAAGCCGGATTGCCGGCCGGAGTCGTTAACCTGGTGACGGGAGCCGGATCCGTTATCGGGCAAGGCTTGGCCGATCACCCGGATGTAAACGGCATCACCTTTACCGGCTCGAACGAGGTTGGCAAACGAATCGGGCAAGCAGCTCTTGCCCGCGGCGCAAAGTATCAGCTCGAAATGGGCGGGAAAAACCCGGTCATCGTCGCGAACGACGCCGATCTTAATGTTGCGGTTGAGGCTACGTTAAGCGGCGGCTTGCGATCGACCGGGCAGAAATGTACGGCAACAAGCAGAGTGATCGTGCAAAGCGGTGTATACGATGCTTTTAAGGAAAAGCTTCTTCAAAAGGTAAAAGAGATTACGGTCGGAGACGGAATGAAAGACGGCATTTGGATGGGGCCTTGCGCAAACGAAGGCCAGCTGAGAACCGTACTCTCCTATATTGAAAAAGGAATTCAAGAAGGCGGCACGCTGCTTTACGGCGGCAGGCAGCCTCAAGGCTTGGGCAACGGATTTTTTGTCGAGCCGACGGTTTTCGATAATGTAACGGGCAATATGACGATCGCGCAAGAGGAAATATTCGGGCCGGTTCTTGCTCTCATGAAGGTAGAGACGATCGAAGAGGCGCTGCAGCTGGCTAACGATGTGGTATTCGGTTTAAGCGCATCGATCTTTACAGCCAATATCGGCAATATGCTGACCTTTATCAATGAAATGGATGCCGGACTCGTCCGCATTAATGCGGAGAGCGCAGGGGTCGAGCTGCAGGCGCCGTTCGGCGGAATGAAGCAATCGAGTTCCCATTCGCGCGAGCAAGGGCGGGCGGCTATTGAGTTTTTCACATCCGTTAAAACCGTATTCGTCAAAGCTTAATCGGAGAATTCCATACAAGGAGAGGATTGTATGATTCAGGAACAGACTCAGAATCAATTAAATCACGCTCATGGAACGCCGGTCATTATTGAAATGCAGGTCATCCCTGTAGCGGGACACGACAGCATGTTATTTAATCTTAGCGGTGCGCATGCTCCATTCTTCACTCGCAATATTGTCATTCTAAAGGATAACGCGGGAAATACAGGCGTGGGCGAGGTGCCCGGCGGCGAGAACATTCGTCGAACGTTGGAGGATGCGAGCTCTCTCATAATCGGCCGATCTATAGGTCAGTACAACAACATTCTTACTTCGGTGCGCAAGCAGTTTGCGGATCTGGATGCTGGAGGACGAGGTCTGCAGACGTTCGATCTGCGCATTACGATTCATGCCGTTACGGCTCTGGAGGCGGCGCTCCTCGATCTCCTCGGCCAATTCCTCGGCGTTCCCGTTGCGGCGCTGCTCGGGGAAGGACAGCAGCGCGACAAGGTAGAGATGCTAGGTTATTTATTCTATATTGGAGATAGCAGCAAAACGGATATGCCGTACTTGACTGCGCCGGATGCCGAAGATGATTGGCTTCGGCTCCGTCATGAGGAAGCGGTTACGACTGACGCGATTGTCAGGCTTGCCGAAGCCGCGCATAAGCGCTATGGATTCAACGACTTTAAATTGAAAGGAGGCGTGCTTCGCGGGGAAGAGGAGATCGAAGCGGTTACCGCGCTTGCGGAACGGTTCCCGCAAGCAAGAATGACTTTGGACCCGAATGGGGCCTGGTCTTTAGCGGAAGCAGTTCGGCTTTGTCGCGACCGACACGATGTACTTGCTTACGCGGAAGATCCGTGCGGAGCGGAGAACGGCTACTCCGGCCGTGAGGCGATGGCGGAATTCCGGCGCGCGACGGGTCTGCCGACCGCTACAAACATGATTGCCACCGATTGGCGTCAAATGGGGCATGCCATACAATTGAATTCGGTGGATATTCCGCTCGCCGATCCTCACTTCTGGACGATGCAGGGCTCAGTCCGGGTAGCTCAGATGTGCCATGAATGGGGGCTTACATGGGGATCGCATTCGAACAATCATTTTGATATTTCACTCGCGATGTTCACCCATGTTGCTGCCGCGGCACCGGGCAAAATCACGGCGATCGATACGCATTGGATCTGGCAGGATGGGCAGCAGTTGACCAAAGAGCCGCTTCAGATTGCGGGAGGAATGGTGGATGTTCCGGACAAGCCGGGGCTAGGCGTCGAGCTCGATATGGAGCAAGTCGAGAAGGCGCATCAGCTGTATAAGGAGCACGGCCTCGGATCGCGCGATGACGCAATCGCGATGCAATACTATATTCCCAACTGGAAATTTGACAACAAAAGGCCATGCCTCGTACGATAGTTAAATTTGGACATTTTATGCTCTTAGTCCACTGCTTCCTTTCTACGGAACAGTGGACTTTTTTAGATTCGACCACGTTGTTATTTTAATTTAATTGTCTTACAATATGATAAATGGCTTCAGCCGCAAAGAGATGAGGGTGTTTATGGTTGAACATAAAGGAATCTTAGAAGTGGGATCGGTGAGACGGAATACATTGTCGAAGCAGGTAGTGGAGAGTATCGTCCAGCTGCTGCTTAGCGGACAGCTCAAGCCCGGAGACAAGCTGCCGTCCGAAATGGAGCTGATCGAAATGCTCGATGTGAGCCGGCCGGTTTTGCGCGAAGCGTTAAGCTCGCTCGAAACGTTGGAGATTATTACACGCAAGACCCGCGGCGGTACGTACTTCAACAACAAGATCGGCAGCAAGCCGTTCTCGGTGATGCTCGCGTTGTCGGTCGGCAACCTGCCGGCGATTATCGAAGCTAGAATGGCGCTAGAATTAGGTCTCGTGACGATGGCCGCCGAAAAAATAACGGATGAGCAGCTGGCGCGGTTAAAGGAAACGATCGATAAAATAGCGGCCAGCGTCGATAATAATTACGGGGAAGTGGATAAGGAATTTCATCTTATCATTGCCATGAGCGCGAACAATCCGATTATAGAGGGTATGATTGATCCTCTGTTGATGAGCCATGACCAGATGAACAGCCATATCAAATACCGTGAACGCGATGTGACGGTTCGATTCCATACGGATATTTATCATGCGCTCAGAAAACATGATCCTTATGAGGCATTTACTCATATGTACCGTCATCTAAGCTATGTCCGGGATAAGCTTCTGAAGCATCAAACCATGCGCGAAAGTTGAATTATTGTATCATGGTGAATGAAAAATGCCGGTCGAGCGCGTAATTGATGGCGCCTAAAGCTCCGCCGGTCTCAGCTAACACGGCAGTGTTGACCGCTATTCCGGCAGAAAGAGACGTCATAGACCGTTGGTACATTACTTTTGTAGCGGTTTGGACATAAGTTCTGCACAAGCCAGGTATTGCTCCTCCGAGAATGACGGCCTCCGGATTCAGTAAATTAACGAGATTGGCCAGCGCGATACCAAGGTAAGTAGCCGCATGATTTACAACGCGTATTGCCAATTCATCGCCTTCATCGGCAGCCCGGCAAATAAATTCCGCTTGAAGAAGCTGGAGGTCGTTCCCGGGATAGCCGCTGCTCAACAGACTTTCCTCCTGTCCGGCGCGAAGCAGTCTGCGGGTTTCCTGCTCGATTGCGGAAGCGGTAGCGTAGAGGTGCAAACATCCGTTATTGCCGCACGGACAAACAGGGCCAGCGGGTTCAACCGTAATATGTCCGAGCTCGCCCGCTCCTCCGAATGAGCCTGATACTAGTTTCCTGTCGTTAAATATACCGGCTGCAATACCTGAGCCAACCCCGACATAAATCATATGGTTGTATTCTCTTCCGGAGCCGAACCGGCATTCCGCCAGCCCGCGCGCACGGTGCCTGTTTATGGCCACAGTCGGCCAACCAAGCGCACTGCTGACCATTTCCTCAATGACCACGTTGGACCACCCCAAATCAGACGCGCTCCTTATCGTACCCCGTGTTGTATCGACAAGCCCCGGCACGCCAATACCGAACATGGGGATGACGTTAGTGTCAAACGTCTTAATAAAAGCTTTCGTCTGCTCGACCAGCTCATGAACCGCCGTCTCGGGACGGGAAGAGCTGACGGGTATTTTGGTTACCTGCAAAACATTGCCGAGCAGATCGAATACACCGAGTGTCCATACCTGATTGTCCAAATCGGCGCCTATGACGGCTTGGGATCCGGGGACAAGCTCGAGGGAAATGGCGGGCCGCCCTCCGGTGGAGGGGGTTTTTTCCGTTTCCTTCACAAGATTGCATGCAATCAACTCGGAAATCGTGGAGGAGATCGTAGCTCTGCTAAGTTCCGTCACTTTGGTCAAGTTAACCCGGGGCATGGCTCCATGCATGCGCAGTGCTTGGATAATGCTCGTTTTACTGCCCTTTTGGTCGCTTTTATTCATAATCATGGAGAGCATCACCGTCGCTGATCGTTAAATTAATAGGAATAAACAACTGCAATTATATTAAAAATCGGAACAAAGTTCAAGGATCGCGTCATAAAAACGGCACTATTTCTATAGCGAAATTTCGTCTCATTCGAAACTTAATTTATATCTTGACATAAGTTCGGGATCGAAGGTATGATTGCTTATAGATATGAAAGCGGTTACGGGGGGATACGATGAAAGCGACAATCGTTTTAGGCGGAAATATGTATGATGATTCCTCAATCGAGCATTTTTTAAAAGATGCGGCTGCCATTGGCTATGAAGGCGTTGAAATTCGGGGCGTCGGCGAATTGCAGGACGGCCGGATATCCAGGGAACGGGCGGAACAAATAAAAGGCTTGCTTGAAGGCTACCGCCTTGCGCCAACCAATCTCTCGTTGTTTGCAGGGAATTTCGCTTGCAATACAGAGGATGAAAATAAAGCCGAGCTGCAAAAATGGGAACGTTATCTTGATTTCGCGTCGACAATCGGCTGCGGAATGATGAGGCTGAATCCAGGTTTTCAGCATGCCGACGAGGTTTCCGAGGATGATTTTGCGAAGTCTGTGAAGTGGTTCCGGCAATGCGCCGATCTTGCCGCCGATAGGAATATACGAGCCGTCATCGAGATGCATCACGGGACCTTATGCGATTCTGCGGATTCGTCAGTTGCCTTTGTCGAAGCGGTTGAACGCAGCAATACGGGGCTGATCCTGGATCCCGTCAATCTCTATCAGGTGCCGGCCGATTACGGCGTTGAAACGATAAAACGGCTGAAGCCGTATCTGGTCAACGTTCATATTAAAGATATTGTGGGATTAAAAGGCGCCGGATACCCATGGGCTTTCGAGTACGGCGATTATGTGCCGCATATTGGGAGATACCATCGGGTGATACCTAAGAAGAACAAGACCGAGGAACGTTACTATTGCCACCGGCTCATCAATCAGGGAGGCATCGATTGGTACGAAGTGTTCAGGGGGCTGAAGCAAATCGGATACGGCGGCTATCTTACCGTTGAAAGCGTAAGCAAGCCGGGTTCCGAGCTTCCCGTACATGGCGAGCTGGCGCAGCAATGCTATAACGACGTGCAGCATTTGTTGAATATAACGGAAAGCTCGGATGTAAGTGTTTAAAAAACATTTAGGGGGAGTTGACGGGACTGTGGAGAAACCGGAAAAACCATTTTCTTATTCGTTATTTGTAAAGCATTGGAAGGAAAAGTCGGCTGAGGAGCTGGCCTTCTTCCTAAGCGGTCTCGGCTTTGACGGCATCGAGCTTCCCGTTCGAGAGGGGTTTCAGGTTGAGCCTGAGACCGTCGGGAAATCGCTGCCGGCATTCGCCGTGAAGCTCGGCGAGCAAGGACTCAGCATATTCAGCGTTGCAGCTTCGACCGATGAACCGGTTTTCGCCGCATGTGCCGAGTCCGGGGTGCCGCTCATCCGGATTATGGTCAATATCGATCGGGACGGTTATAAAGCGACGGAAGAACGGACCCGGCGGAAGCTGGATCAGCTTGTCCCCCTCTGCGAAAAGTACGGCGTAAAGATCGCCTTCCAGCAGCATTACGGAAATTATATCGTCGACTCCAACGGCATTATGCGGATCGTGGATAACTTCAGCCCACACCATATCGGCGTTGTATGGGATGCGGCGCATGATGCGTTCGCGGGGCAGCAGCCCGAATACGGGTTGGACATCGTTTGGTCCCATCTGGCCATGGTCAATTTGAAAAACGGTTATTTTACCCGCAGCAACGGACCCGAGGCGGAAACCGCCGAATGGAAGCGCCATTATACGACCGGCCGTCACGGTATGGCCCACTGGCCCAGAATTGCCGACTATGTGAAGCAGCGCGGCTATTCCGGCGTTGTATGCCTGACCGCCGAATATACGGATTTGGCGGGTAAAGACCGGTACATCACTGAAGATCTTGCTTATGCGAAATCGCTCTTTAAGTAAAGGGAGGTGAAGCGCCATGGCCATGCAAAGCGAAGTGCAAATAGACGGTCTGGCAAAACCAACTGCACGGAGCCGATGGAAGCAGGTCATGTACGGGCTCAAACGGGATAAATATCTGTATCTTTTAATCGCTCCCGGTCTTTTGTTTTTTCTGTTATTCAAATATGTGCCAATGTGGGGAATCGTCATTGCCTTTCAAAATTATTCGCCATATATGGGCATAACGGAAAGTCCATGGGTTGGTTTTGAGCATTTTATCCGTTTTTTTTCGAATCAGGATTTTTACTTGCTGTTTCGCAATACGATGGCCATCAGCTTGCTCAAGCTGCTGTTCTTTTTCCCTTTGCCGATTTTGCTTTCTCTTTTACTGAACGAACTGCGCAGTGCGGTTTACAAAAAATGGATCCAATCCATTGTTTATATGCCGCACTTTCTTTCCTGGGTGATCATCGCGGGTATCACATTCTTGCTGTTGTCGCAGTCTTCGGGGATTGTTAACAAAATGCTGGTCAGTTTAGGGTATGCCAAGTATGACTTCTTAACCAACGAAAACAATTTCTGGATCATGCTTGTCATTCAAAACATTTGGAAGGAGACCGGCTGGGGGACGATCATCTTCCTTGCCGCTATCGCCGGCGTGGATCCGCAGCTCTACGAAGCGGCTAAGATGGACGGGGCTAACCGGCTGCGCCAGGCTTGGCATATCACGCTGCCCGCGATCCGAAGCGTCATTGTCATTCTGTTCATCTTGAGGCTGGGCGATATTATGGACGTCGGATTCGAGCAAGTGTTTTTAATGATGAACGGAGCGGTGTCCAATGTTGCGGATGTATTTGAAACCTACGTTTACCGTGTCGGTATTCAGCAGGGCCAGTTCAGCTTCAGTACCGCGGTCGGACTGTTCAAATCCGTTGTTGGATTGATTCTGGTTATTCTGGCCAACAAAGTGGCTAAACGCTTTGGCGAAGAAGGCGTCTATTAATCGCGAACGATCAGAAACGGGGTGAACAGAATGAAACGGAGCATAAGCGGCCGCCTATTTGATGCGGCGAATATAACGGTACTGGCGCTTGTAGGGATCCTTACGCTTTTCCCGCTGTATTACGTCGTCGTCGTATCTTTTACTGATCCGGCGGAGTACATAAGGAAGCAAGGCTATGTCTTGTTTCCGCAAAGCTGGACGTTTGATTCCTATAACTATTTGCTGTCTACGTCGGCCTTTAAGAACGCTACGCTGATCAGCGCGTTTCTGGCCATTGTCGGAACGGCTTTGAGCCTGGTAGTGACCTCGGCATTCTCCTACGGTTTATCTCGCAAGCGATTGCAAGGCAGAAGATTCATGATGCTGCTCATTCTTATTACGATTTTGTTTGGTCCAGGATTGATCCCGCCTTATCTGCTTGTTCGCGATCTGGGACTGATCAACAGCGTATGGTCCCTGATTCTGCCGGTGCTGACAAGCGGGTGGTATGTCATTCTGATGAAGAGCTTCTTCGACAGTATTCCGGTTGAATTGGAGGAATCCGCCGTTATCGACGGTTCGACCGACATCGGCGTTTTCTTCCGGATCGTCCTTCCGTTATCGCTTCCCGCACTGGCCGCATTTGGATTATTTTATGCGGTGGGCTACTGGAACACCTTTTTTAACGCTGTTCTTTACATTAACGATTATACGAAGTGGCCGCTTCAGCTTGTGCTGCGCAATATGCTGATCGACTCTTCCACCCAGGCGGGAGGAACGGCTGCAGCGGAAATGATGGCGGAACAAAATATCCCTACCGAAACTTTAAAAATGGCTGCGGTCGTCATCGCGACGTTCCCGATCCTGTGTGTTTATCCGTTCCTGCAAAAGCATTTTGCCAAAGGCGTCATGCTGGGTTCGGTGAAAGGATAATCATAGAATAATTCGAGGAGGGTTAGCATGAAAGAAAAAGAGAGGTTTATGAAACGCAAAGCGGTACGCCCATCTTTCGTATTTGTCTTGGCGGTATCCATCTTGTCGGGCTGCTCGGGCAATTCGGCGCCAGGCACGTCCACGAGCACGAACACGGGAGCAACCGGTACCTCAGCTCAGGAGAAGCCGACGGAAATTAGTATTTTCACCGAATTCAGCACGTCTGAGCCGCCGGCCGCCGACAATCCGGTTACGAAGGAATTCGAGAAACGGACGAATACGAAGCTGAATATTACCTGGGCATCACCGAATGGTTGGGAAGAGAAGCAGAATGTATTGCTCGCTTCGGGTGACATGCCCGATCTGATGAAGATCAAGGACATGAAGCAAACGCAGGCGATTACGATGATCAAGCAAGGCGCTTTTTGGGATTTGGGTCCATATTTGAAAGACTATGAGAATTTATCGGCATATCCGCAAGAAATTATGGACCGTGTGAAGGTGGATGGCAAACAGTATATACTGCCGTCGGTACGTCCGCTTCACGGAAGCAGCTTTTTTAATATCCGCCAAGATTGGCTGGATAACCTGGGCCTCAAGATGCCGCGTACGATGGATGAGTTTTATGCCGCTGCGAAAGCGTTCGTGGAGCAAGACCCGGACAAGAACGGCCAGGCGGACACGTACGGATATAACGGCAAGGACTGGGGGAAAGTAATCGGAATTTTCAATCATAGCAACGGGAAATGGAAAGAGGTCGACGGCAAGCTGGTGGATACCGATCTGGAACCGGGAACAAGAGAAGGTCTCCTTTACCTGAATAAGATGTACACGGAAAAAATAATCCCCGAAGACTTTGCCGTGATGAAGACGACGGACTTTGAAAACATGGCGAAAGCGGGTAAAGCCGGCGTTCAAATGGATACGACGGAAGGCGTCTTCCGCTCAACCGAAGGGGCGCGCAAGCTTGACCCGAAAGCGGATTTCGTGGCGATGACTTATCTGGAAAGCGCGGCCGGCAAAATGGTTCATACAGGCTCCGGATTTGCCGGACTATACTTGATCCCGAAAAAAGTCCCTGAAGAGAAGATGAAGAAAATTCTCGCTTTGATGGACTACGGCGCATCCGAGGAGGGCTTTGAATTGGCCTGTTACGGACTGGAAGGCGTCCACTTCACGGTCGCGGACGGCTTCAAAACAGCTACGGAGCAAGCGGTTAAAGAAAGCGTATCGCAAAGCTCGTTCGGCAAAATTTTCACGAGATACGATCAATATCTCTGGGCTTACCGCGTAGGCATGCCGAAGGATATGTTCGAACGGAACAAGAATATTGTAGACGAGCGTGCCAATTACGGAATATCCGACGTATCGATAGGATTGCTATCCGAAACCGATTTGCTGATGGGGCCTGATTTTAATAAGAAGATTGAAGATATGAAAATTAAAGTGATTATGGGCAAAGAACCGATTGAATCGTGGGATGCCCTTGTGGAGACGCTTAAGGCCGACGCCAACTATATGAAGATTATCGAAGAATTCAATCAAGCCTATCAGGACAGAAAGAATGCCGCAAGCTAACTGAATAGCGAAAAGGAGTCGAGAGGTCTATGCCGCAAAAACTGCGACTCGCCGTTGTCGGATTGGGGCGCGTGTCGAAGTCCCATCTTCCGGCGGTACGAGAATTAGCCGATAAAATGGAGCTGGTTGCGCTCGTAACGCGCGATGAAGGCAAGCTGAGGCAGGAAGCCGAACAGTGGGAAGGGGTAAAAACGTATACTTCCTATGACGATGCGGTCCATGATCCGGATATCGATGCTTTCCTGCTGCTGCTGCCTCATCATCTTCACGCGGAATATTCGATTAATGCGCTTCGCGCCGGCAAGCATGTCCTGGTTGAAAAGCCTATGGCCATGAATGTGCGGGAAGCGGAGCAAATGGTTTCAGCAGCTGGGGAGAAGGGCGCAACGCTGATGATCGGTCAAAGCCGTCGTTTCTTCAGCCCTGTCATCGAGTCCATCAAAAGGGTCAGAGCGAAAGAAATCGGCGATCTGATCAATATCAATGCGCTGCTGCTCGCTTACATGGATAAGCCGGCAACCGACTGGTGGAAGGACGATTCGAAAATCGGCGGATTTATTATACCGCTCTGGGGCAGCCATATTTTAGATTATATCCTATGGGCCTACGATAAATTGCCGCTTTCGGTTTATGCGCAAGGGCATTCCAACAATCCGAACTGGAGCGGGGAGGATGAGGTCGCCATTTCGCTGAATTTCGGCGAAGGTCAGATGGCTAACGTGCTTATGTCGTTTAATGCGGGCACCCGGCCGGCGGATGCGGAAGGTTTGACAGGCAAACGGATATGGTCGACGCAGAACAGCATTTACGAACGATATGTGATCGGGACGAACGGAATTATCCAGCTGAAGGATGAATACGAACTGCTGGTTAACGGTGAAAAGCAGGATGAGTGCGATAGAACAAACGCCAACTTCACTCGTCAGCTGGAAGAATTCGCGGACGCGATCCGTGAAGGACGGGAACCTCTCGCTTCGGGACAGGAAATCATTCGCGTGATGAAAGTGATAGACGCCTGTTTCGAATCGATCCGCACGCATCAAGTTGTAACGATATAGATCCGGTGTAAAAACACCTTATAAGGGGAGGATCATATGAAGATGAAAGCATTGGTGCTGTCTCCGGCATCGCGTTTGAGAGAGGTTTGCTCCGACAAATGCCGGGCACTGTTGAATGAACATTTCGATGTTACCTGGAATGAAACGAGTAGAGATTACACGAAGGAGGAGCTGGCGGAACTGGTAAGCGACGTCGAAGTTATGATTACGAGCTGGGGATCGCCGTCTCTTACGGATGACGTTTTGTCGAAAGCGAACAAGCTCCGCGCGGTCGGGCATGCTGCCGGATCGGTGAAGAATCTCGTGCCGAAGCAAATTTTCTCCCGCGGTGTGAGGGTCTTTTCCGCAGCTCCCCGCATTGCTTTAAGCGTGGGGGAATACTGCCTTGCCGCGCTGCTTGCCTCTTTGCGCTATTTGCCGGTGCTGGACGCATCCTTGCGGGCCGGTCAATGGAGAGAGCTCGGTCTGAAAGGAAGAGAGCTTACCGGCAGTACGATCGGAATCATTTCAGCCAGTTCCACGGCCCGCGCTTTCATTAAATTGCTCGCGCCATTTCAAGTGAACGTGCTTATTTACGATCCGTACTTGACGGAGGAAGCCGCGGCCGGCCTTAACGCCAGAAGGGCATCGCTTGAAGAGGTGATGAGCTGCCCGATTATTTCCGTACACGCGCCGAAGCTGCCCGCAACGGAAAGAATGTTAAGCCGCGAATTATTGGCGCTTATTCCCGACGGCGCAGTCTTTATTAACTCTTCGCGCGGTTCGGTTGTGGATGAACAAGCGTTTATGGAGCAGCTTCAAAGCGGACGTTTTTTTGCCGCACTCGATGTATTTGAGAAGGAACCGCTCGCAGCGGACAGTCCGATCCGTTCCCTGCCGAATGTGCTCCTTACGCCGCATATCGCCGGAGCATCGGTTCAAGGTCATCTCTCGTTGATGGAAGAAGTGGTAAAGGATATGATACAAGGCTTAAATCAGGAAAATTCGGCTTACGAAGTAAACGAGCGAATGTGGGAAGTTATGGCTTAGGAGCAATAAACGATATAACCTTTGATAGCGCCGAAAGGAGAACGCAGATGGTAAGGAAAATGTCCGTGCCGCCTATGGAACTGGTGGATGATGACGGTCCTGGAACGCAAATGTGCGCAGTCATGGACGCGATTGGCGAAATAAGCGTCAAGCGGGCTTTGATTCCGGAGCCAAAAGATGGAGAAGTGCGGGTTAAGGTCAAATGGGTCGGGATTTGCGGCAGCGACGTTGAAGTATTCCGCGGCGCGCGCGAACCTGAGTTTATTACATACCCTACGCGGCTTGGACATGAAGTAGCCGGCGTCATCGATAAAGTCGGATCTAATGTGATCGGCGTTAAAGTAGGGGATCATGTCGCATTAAGATATGTTTGGGGCGCATTTGCCGAATATGTATGCTGCAGTCCTTTTTCCGCAAAAGTGCTGCCGAAAGATCTTCCGCTCATCGAAGGCTCTTTAATTGAAGTGCTTCCGGGCATCCTTCATGCCGCAGAACTTGCAGACATCTCACCTAATAAGAATGTTCTAATTACCGGACAAGGGGTCAGCGGTCTGGTCATGACTCAAGTGGTTAATCTGTTTAGTCCGCGAAATTTAGCGGTTACGGATCTGTTTGACGAGAAGCTTGCACTGGCCCGGAAATACGGGGCCACCCATACTTACAAGATGCCTCACGAGCATGCCAATACGATGGATATTGCAGGGGCGGATTTTCCGGACGGCTTCGACGTGGTCATTCCTTGTCTATTGGAAGGAGCCGGTATGGTGGACGCCATCCATGCCGCCGCCCAGAACGGCCGCATCGTCATGTATGGCTGCATCGGAACCTGTCATAAGCCTGTCGACTTCTTCAAGGTTCATAAGAAGAGGCTCGATATTTTTTCGACGGAGCCGAAACGGGATATCGACAATCGGCGTTACTTCGACGAAGGGCTCAGACTTGTGCTGGACGGATTGGTAAATACGGAGGAAATGATTACTCACGTTGTTCCGTTAGCGGAAGTAGCCCGGGCGTTCCAATTGAGGAACGAGCATAAAGGCGACACGATTCATGTCATGATTGATTGCGAAGTTACCTAACTGCCGAATAACTTCTTGAATTCTGGAGGAACGATACCTATGAAGATTCAGGAATTGACGCCAACCGATTTGGAAGGGCTCTGGACGAAGATTGAAAATAAGGTCAACCGCATGATGGAACAGATCGGGGACAAGATTCCCCATGTGGCCAAAGCCGACGGTGTTTATGATCATACCCGCAGCGATGCCTGGACATCCGGATTTTGGCCGGGGATCTTGTGGCTGATGCACGATGTGACCGGCAAGGAGCATTATAAGACCGCCGCATGGGATTGGGACAGAAGGATAGAGGAAAACTTCATCCGGGCATCCAATCTTCATCATGATGTGGGGTTCCAATTTTTACCGACAGCCGTGATCAAATATAAACTGACGGGAGATGCTGATGCGCGCAGAATCGGATTGGAAGCCGCTAACTTTCTGGCCGGCCGCTTTAACCTGGCCGGCAAATTCATTCGCGCCTGGAACAATGGCGTCCGAGCGTGGCATGAAGGTAATACAGGATGGTCCATTATCGATTGTATGATGAATCTTCCTTTATTGATGTGGGCTTCGGAAGAGCTGGACGATCCGAGATTCAGTCACATCGCCCTTGCCCATGCGGAGATGGCGCTTACGAACTTTATACGTGAGGACGGCTCGGTACGGCATATTTGCTGCTTTAATCCGATAACGGGGGAGTTCTCGCATGAATTGGGCGGACAGGGCTTTGCTCCGGGATCGGCCTGGAGCCGAGGAACGGCTTGGGCTCTCTACGGTTTCTCGACCATGTACCGACTCACCGGACATGCACGTTTTCTGGATGCCTCCAAGCGTGTCGCCGACTTCTTTCTGGCGAGTGTGGAAGTGGACCTGATTCCCCTTTGGGATTTCCGGGTGGATGACAGGGGCAAGGCGCCGCGGGATTCTTCGGCAGCGGCCATAGCTGCATCCGGTTTGATCGATCTTTCCAAGCATGTACCGGAATCCGATTCCAGTCTGTATCTAGGGGCGGCGAAACGCATCATGCAATCGTTGACGCAGCATTACGCAACGTGGGAACAGCCTGGGCATGAGGCCATTTTGCTCCATGGTACGGGAAATCTGCCTCAAGGCCAGAATATCGATGTATCGTTAATTTACGGAGACTATTATTATGTGGAAGCCGCTGCTAAATTGAAAGGCTGGGGCAACGCTATCTTTTAATCTGTAGTATTGCTGACAGGCTATATCAAAGACTTGACTAAAGAATCAAGAACTTGGCTTTGACACAATAATCCCGCAATCGAATTTACGATTTGCGGGATTATTGTGTGGTCCATAAGAGCTTAAACCGATTATTATACATATGTACAAAATACGAGTTTTGTGAAAAAGTATTGAGGAGCAGACGAGATTGACTTTATTCGGGTTTCACCGGTTTTATTTTCGATCAATCTCATTTCGTGCGGTAATATCGTAAAATGCACAATCAATTCGTCCAGTTCCCAATTTCGTTTCATAAGCATCCCCTTCCCAGATCATCTTGGGTAATACCGATGTAAGCTAGCGTGATACGAGGTGACGAATGGTTAAGCAACCTTTGTATTATCGTAATATCCACACTTTGTTGAAAAGCATGATACCCAAATGTCTTTCGGAGCGTGTGTGTACCTATTGTTTTTTGCAAGCGAAAAATGCTTAAACTTGCTGCGAAAAATGCCAAGTCCACTCGCCAGTTGAATTGTCACTGCGGTATACGTT